>NZ_RSFW01000033.1 GCF_003937825.1 Mesobacillus subterraneus
ACGCTTGTTTGTTTAGTTTTCAAAGAGCAATTTAATTAATGCATCGCCCGTAAGCGACTTTATTAATATAACATTTACTTGCTGTATAAGTCAATAACTTTTTTCAAAAACTATTAAGTTAAAGTTGTTGTTTCGTTACTGACTTTGAAGATTATATCAGGATAACAATCATAATGCAATACCTTATCAGTACTTTCTTATTTAGCAAGCAAGAACAAAAAAAGCCGGCCTTCAGGACCAGCTCATTGGATAATTTCTTCGATATGCAAATGCCTGTTTTTTACTAATGCAAGGATTTGATCTGATTCAAGCAATCTCACCAGCGGTCTTGCTGGATTTTTTTCTTCGACGAAGATGATTTCCGCTGCCTGACCATCTGACAGACGGATCTTTGTCCCAATCGAATAATTCATGATGGCAGCGCTCAATGCCTTCAAAGCAGCAATATCAAATTCTCCAAATAACTCTTCATTGATCATTTCGAGCACTTTGAATGGCGAGTGCTTTGGTTTGTAGATTCGTTCCGATGTCATAGCATGAAAGGAATCCGCAACAGCCAGGATTTTAGCAAATGGGTGGATCCTGTTAGCCTTTTCACCAAAAGGATATCCGCTGCCATCCATTCTTTCATGATGGTGCAGGATCGCAATCTTGGTAGCCTCCTTCAGCAATGGACTATTTTTGACCATTTGGTAGCTGTATGTAGGATGCTTCTTGATTTCTTCGAATTCATCTACTGTCAAAGTTGAATTTTTATTAATGATAGACGGACTGATTTTGGCCATCCCGCAATCCGATAAGCAGCCTGCGAGTGCAATCTGTGTCACATCTCCTTTGCTGTATTGAAGCTTTTTGGCAATGAAGGCGCTGATAATGCCTACAGCAAGTGGATGGTCATATAGATACTCCGACTTTGACGAATAGTGATGGAGATTGAAAATATCGGAAGACGTCATGTCCGTCTGCTCGATTAAAGGAACAATGATGCTTCTTACTTTTGCAATATCGATTTGCATGCCGGATTGCCAGGAAATGAATTCTTTTTTAAAATCCTGTTTTGCACGCAAAAAAAGGTCGATAAAGTTTCTTTCAGAATCATTGGATTGCAAAGCTGCTTTCTTATCTTCCCCTGCAACAGGTGCATAAAATGGTGTTCCGTTCACCAGTGTCTTCTCAACTTCGACTTCTTTGATCAGGAAGGTTTTCAGGATTTCGATTAAATAATCTGACAGCACTGTCTTTTTGCTCATGATGGGTCTATTTGTTTTACCTAGAACATCATCAGTAAGGATACAGCCCTCTTTAAGGTTGTCTACTAGTACGCGCAAGGCTATCCACCCCGGAATTTTAATTTTCTTACAATTATTTTACTTTATTTTACCAAAAAAGAGGAACACAATTTTGTGTTCCTCTTGAAAAGTTTTATTCTTCTTCCGTTTCTGCAGGTGATTCTTGCATTTCTGCTTCCTCACTGCCTACTTCCTCTGGATCGACAGGGGTTGAAACTGCGCTTTCATCCAGTTCCGCGTCTTCCGGCTTTTCTTCTTCCTTATCGACTTTGGCAACTGTCGCTACATATTCATTTTCAGCTTTGTTCAGGCTGATCAATTTTACACCCTGTGTATTCCGGCCAGTCATCGAAATCGAGCTGACTGGAATTCGAATCAGGACACCACCTGTGGTGATCAACATGAGGTCTTCCTCACCTGTAACAACCTTCATCGTTACAAGATCGCCATTCTTGTCGGTGATATTGCATGTCTTGATTCCTTTTCCGCCTCGTCCCTGCCTTCTGTACTCTTCGGAAGGCGTCCTCTTTCCGTAACCGTTCTTGGTGACGACAAGGATTTCAGCACTTTCTTCGAGCACTTCCATGCCGACAACTTCATCATCATCAGAAAGGGTGATTCCCTTGACACCAGTGGCAGTACGGCCCATAGAGCGTACATCCGTTTCAGGGAAGCGGATCAGCAAGCCGTTCTTGGTGCCGATGATCATTTCTTTGCTGCCATCTGTAAGGCGGACAGAAATCAGTTCATCGCCTTCGCGCAGGTTGAGTGCAATCAGACCATTGTTTCGGATGTTCGCAAATGACGAAAGTGGTGAACGCTTCGAAATCCCTTCCTTCGTTGTGAAGAACAAGGACCAGTCATCAACGAACTCCTCAACCGGAATAATTGCGTTGACCCATTCGCCTTTCTCGATTTCAAGAAGGTTGATGATCGGGATTCCCTTTGCTGTACGGCTGAACTCTGGGATTTCGTAACCCTTCGAACGATATACCTTCCCCTTGTTTGTGAAGAAAAGAATCGTATCATGGGTCGAAGTGGTAATGAGATGTTCTACAAAATCATCTTCATTCGTTCCCATTCCCTGAATTCCGCGGCCGCCACGGCGCTGGGCTCTATATGTTGATACAGGCAGACGCTTGACATAGCCGTTGTGAGTAAGGGTGATGACGATATTCTCACGAGGAATCAGGTCCTCATCTTCGATCATTTCAAGACCGCCTGATACGATTTCCGTGCGGCGCTCATCGTTGAAGCGCTCTTTGATTTCTGTAAGCTCTTCACGGATGATTTCCAGCACTTTTTCGTTATCGGCAAGAATGGCTTTCAGTTCCGCAATCAGCTGCATAAGGTTTTGGAATTCTTCTTCGATTTTCTCGCGTTCCAAACCAGTAAGCCTTTGCAGACGCATATCAAGGATTGCTTGTGCCTGCTTATCAGACAGGTTGAATTGAGTCATCAATCCTTCACGGGCAATGTCAGTTGTACGGGAGCTTCTGATCAAGCTGATGACTGCATCGAGGTTATCAAGGGCAATTCGCAAGCCTTCAAGAATATGGGCCCGTGCTTCAGCCTTCTTTAGCTCAAACTCGGTCCTGCGGCGAATCACGACAACCTGATGGTCCAGATAATACCTTAGACATTGCTTCAGGTTCAGAACCTTAGGCTGTCCATCGACCAGGGCAAGAAGGTTGATCCCAAAGCTCGTCTGCAATGCAGTTTGTTTATATAGATTATTTAAAAGGACATTTGCATTCGCATCTTTACGAACCTCGATGACAATTCTCATTCCTTTTCGGTCTGATTCGTCTCGTAAATCCGTTATACCATCAATTTTCTTGTCGCGGACAAGCTCTGCGATTTTTTCAATCAATTTTGCTTTGTTTACCTGGTAAGGAATCTCATTTACGATGATGACTTCCTTGCCATTGGATTTCTGTTCAATTTCCACCTTGGCACGTAGTGTAATCGATCCGCGTCCTGTCTCGTATGCCTTGCGGATGCCACTGCGGCCAAGAATCAAGCCTGCAGTCGGGAAATCAGGCCCCTTGATGATTTCCATCAGTTCCTGGATCGTCAAATCAGGATCCTTGCTGATCGCCAGCACGCCATCAATGACCTCTCCCAGCTGGTGCGGAGGAATGTTTGTCGCCATACCTACAGCAATACCGGATGTACCGTTGACTAGCAGGTTCGGGAACCTGGAAGGCATAACAATTGGTTCTCTTTCAGAACCATCGTAGTTATCCTGATAATCAATTGTGTCTTTATTGATGTCACGCAAAAGTTCCATCGAAATTTTCGACATGCGTGCTTCGGTATAACGCATCGCTGCCGCTGCATCTCCATCGACAGAACCGAAGTTTCCGTGTCCGTCAACAAGCATGTAGCGGTAGTTGAAATTCTGTGCCATACGGACCATGGTGTCGTATACGGCAGAGTCACCGTGCGGGTGATACTTACCAATAACTTCACCGACAATCCTTGCCGATTTTTTATAGGCCTTGTCCGAATGCATGCCAAGGTCATGCATCGCATACAGGATCCTTCTGTGAACAGGCTTCAAGCCGTCACGCACATCAGGAAGTGCACGTGCCACGATAACACTCATCGCGTAGTCCAGGAAGGATGATCGCATTTCCTGGCTAATATTAATCTCTTTCACTCGAGAATTTGGTGTCTCAGCCATTTAAGAGAAACCTCCTTTAGTAGAAAAGCGCAAGCGCGTTAGCACCAATTAAGCTCTGATGCTGGTGCCAGTCACTGATCTAAGATCAAATCCATGCAAATCTATTGATCAAGCAGGGGCATGGTGCCCCGTCTCGTTATTACCGTTTCAGAAAAAGCAGGATAGGAGGCCATACCTTCTATCCTGGGAACATATTTTAGATATCCAAGTTCTTAACATACAGTGCATTTTGCTCGATGAAGTTCCGGCGTGGTTCTACCTTGTCACCCATCAGGATTTCGAAGGTTTCATCGGATTCAATTGCGTCCTCAAGGCTTACCTGGAGCAATGTCCTCGTTTCCGGATTCATCGTCGTCTCCCATAGCTGCTCAGGATTCATTTCTCCAAGACCCTTATAGCGCTGTATGCCTGGCTTCGGCTGCTGTGGAAGCTCTGCGAGAATCTGTTCGAGCTGCTTGTCATTGTAAGCATACTCGATTTTTTTGCCCTGCTGTATTTTATATAATGGCGGCTGGGCAATATAAATGTAGCCCGCTTCAAGGATCTTTCTCATATATCTGTAGAAGAACGTCAATAATAAAGTACGGATATGGGCACCGTCGACATCGGCATCTGTCATGATGACGATCTTTTGGTAACGAGCTCTGGCAAGGTCAAAGTCTTCGCCGATCCCTGTTCCGATTGCCGTGATGATCGCCCTTACTTCGTTATTTGACAAGATTTTATCCAGACGGGACTTTTCAACGTTCAGGATTTTACCGCGCAACGGAAGGATCGCCTGGAAGTGGCGGTCACGGCCCTGTTTTGCAGACCCGCCCGCTGAGTCACCCTCAACGACATATATTTCGCTGATGGATGGATCTTTCGAAGAGCAGTCAGCAAGCTTGCCTGGAAGGCTTGAGATTTCAAGCGCACTTTTGCGTCGCGTCAATTCTCGTGCTTTTTTCGCCGCCAGTCTTGCTCTTGCCGCCATCAATCCTTTTTCTACGACTTTTCTTGCAACCGTAGGATTTTCAAGCATGAATTTTTCAAAGTGCTCAGAGAACAGCGTATCCGTTACAGCACGGACCTCCGAATTTCCAAGCTTTGTTTTTGTCTGTCCTTCAAACTGAGGATCCGGATGCTTGACAGAAACGATGGCTGTCAAACCTTCACGTACATCTTCACCCGAAAGGTTTGCATCGTTTTCCTTGAAGATCCCATTTTTACGGGCATAATCGTTAATGACACGGGTCAAAGCTGTCTTGAAGCCCGATTCATGCGTTCCGCCCTCGTACGTATGGATATTGTTCGCAAAGGAATAAATATTCCCAGTAAAGCTGTCGTTATACTGAAGCGCCACTTCGACCGTGATGCCTTCTTTTTCCCCTTCAATGAAGATTGGCTCTTCATGCAGGACTTCTCTCGTGCGGTTTAAATGCTCTACATAGGATTTAATTCCGCCTTCGTAGTAGTACTCATTTTTCTTGTTTTCAACACGCTTATCCTCGATCGTGATCTTGATTCCCTTGTTCAGGAAGGCAAGTTCACGCAGACGGTTTGCCAGGGTGTCGTAGTCATATTCTAATGTCTCTGTAAAGATTTCGGCGTCCGGGCTGAAGTGAACAGTCGTCCCTGTGCGGTCTGTTTCACCGATGACCTTCAATGGATCGCCTACAGCGCCACGTTCGAACTTCTGGTAATGAATTTTTCCATCCCGGTGGACAAATACTTCAAGATAAGTAGACAGCGCGTTCACGACAGACGCACCTACGCCATGGAGACCGCCGGAAACCTTGTAGCCTCCGCCACCGAACTTACCCCCGGCGTGAAGAACCGTCATGATTACTTCAACTGCTGGCCTTCCCATCTTCTCGTGGATTCCGACCGGTATACCGCGGCCATTGTCCTGGACCGTAATGCTGTTGTCTTCTTCGATGATGACATTAATCTCGTCACAGTAGCCGGCCAGGGCTTCATCTATACTATTATCAACGATTTCCCATACTAGATGGTGCAAGCCTTTTACACTCGTTGAACCGATATACATCCCCGGACGTTTACGTACTGCTTCCAGGCCTTCGAGCACTTGTATCTGGTTTTCATCATACGCTTGTCCCTGCATGGATTGCTGATCCATTGCCATATCGATCACCTACTCTTTCCTTGACTCTTGTTTTGCAAAAAATATATGGCTTTTTCCGCATATATCGTTGGATTTCGACATTTTTTGCGAATACGCCGATCTATTAAAATTCCTGGACGGATAATTTTTGGGAGCGTTTCTTCAAAGTTCCTGATGCAAGAGGAGAATAATAAATATGATTGCCTGTCACTACGATCGACTTGACCGTCCCTTTTGCCAGGTGGATGATCTCCTTGTCCTGGCGCGTGATGAACTCCTCCATAAAAGGCGAAGCACTGGAGCTTTCAATATCTAAAATTGCAATGATATCCTTCGTCCTGACAAGGACTTCTTCACCCACATGCAAATACATGGTTCCACCTCACTGGATTCTTGACATTTCACCAGTCTTCACACGATAAGCAGCAGCTTCGCGCAGTGTCTGGTGGTCAATCCCATCCACACTTGTTGTGGTGACGAATGTTTGAACTTTCCCCTGGATGGTATTTAATAAATGGGATTGGCGATAATCATCGAGCTCAGACAGAACATCATCAAGAAGAAGGATTGGATATTCGCCAATCTCAGAATTGATCAACTCAATTTCCGCCAATTTTACCGATAGTGCCGTTGTTCGCTGCTGGCCCTGGGAACCGAATGTCTGGACATCCCGGCCATTCACGAAAAATTGCAGGTCATCCCGATGCGGTCCGAACATGGTGGTCCCGCGGTCAATCTCTCTAGTTCTTATTTTAGCAAACTTTTCTTCATACACTGCTATCATTTTCGACAAATCATCTTCTTCTGATACGTCGGCAGAAGGTTTATAGATGATTTTCAACTCTTCCAGCCCTCTGGATATCCCCTGATGGATCGGCAAAGCCCATTGTTCGAGCAGATGCAGGAACTCATACCGCTTCACAACGATTCTCGCAGCCGCCTGGATGAATTGTTCCGTCAGGATGTCGAGCATTGTTTGGTCACTCGTTTTTTTGATTTGCAGCTGTTTCAGATAATGGTTGCGCTGCTGGAGGATTTTGTTATACTGGCCCATGTCGTGCAGATAGATAGCCGAAACCTGGCCTATTTCCATATCGACAAAGCGGCGCCTGACTTGAGGGCTGCCTTTTACAAGGTTAAGGTCCTCCGGTGCGAACATGACGACGTTCATATTGCCGACATACTGGCTGAGCTTCCGCTGTTCCAGATGGTTGACCTTGGCCTTCTTGCCTTTTTTCGAGATGACCAGCTGCATGGGCAGGGAGCCGTTGCTTTTTTTAATCCGTCCCTCTATTTTAGCATATTCCTCGTCCCAGCGTATCAAATCTTTATCATTGGAGGTCCGGTGTGATTTCGCCATCGCGAGCACATAAATTGACTCCATGACGTTCGTCTTTCCCTGGGCGTTTTCCCCGAGGATTACGTTGACCTTGTTTTCGAATGTGGCCTCCAGCCCCTGGTAGTTGCGGTAATTCCTTAATTGCAGTTCCTCTATATACATGAACAGTTCATCCTCTGGATTATTGCGTTATGCTGAACTCGCCAAACCCGGGGATCGATACCTGGTCTCCGGAACGAAGCTTCCTGCCTCTTCGCTGATCTTGTTCACCATTGATAAAAACATCATGTTCACTTAAAAACCACTTGGCCATTCCGCCCGATTGAATGACATCGGCTAATTTCAGGAATTGCCCAAGCGTGATATATTCCGTATCGATTTTAATTTCCTCATTCACGTGTCTCACCCTTTTCTTCCAAAAGGACTTAATACTTTATTTTACTAAATTTTTTCCATAGAAACAAATTTTCTTATTTTTTTGCTTTTGACCTTAGCCTGTTGATTTCCGTTCCAGGCGCTTCGCTTTCCGCGGGCGGTCCCGGAGCCTCCTCGTCGCTTTCGCTCCTGCGGGGTCTCCCAAGACTCGCTTTTCCCGCAGGACATTGAGCGACTTCCGAGAACCTGCCCACGCACGATGGAAATGCGTTAGCATTTTCGGAGGAGTCTCCGTGCCTTCCGCTACAATCCAATTATTCAGCATTTTTTAGAATCTATAAGAAAAAACCACCAGCTATAAAACTGGTGGTGACTTGGATTTAGTATGTTCTAACCGGCAGAATCAGCTGCAGGATGGAGTCATCGTGAAGCGGACGGATGACGAATGGTCTCATTGCGCCTGTGAAGCTGATTTGGATTTCTGTTCCTTCCAATGCTTTCAAGGCGTCCATCATGTACTTCGCGCTGAATGAAATTTTCAGTTCTTCGCCGTCGATTGACTGGCTTTGGATTTCTTCCACGACTTTACCGATTTCCGGTGTATTGGATGAAATTTCGATTGAGCCGCCTTCAATTGTGGAAAACTTGACGACATTGTTTCTTCCCTCTCTGGCAAGAAGTGATGCACGGTCAATCGCGTGCAGGAATTCCTTAGTATTGACGACAACGTCTGTCTTGCTCTCTGATGGGATCAGTCTGCCTGTGTCAGGGTAATTTCCTTCAAGCAGTCTGGAGAAGAACAGCAGATGCTTCGCTTTAAAAAGGACCTGGTTTTCTGTGATGACGATATCAACAGCATCAGAACTGTCGTCCAGGATTTTGCTTAATTCAGTCAAGCTTTTGCCTGGGATGACGACATTGTAGCTTCCCGTGTTTTCAGCTTCCAGCATGGCTCTCCTTAATGCAAGCCTATGGCTGTCTGTTGCAATACAGGTCAACTCATTGTTTTCAACCTTCCAGTTTACACCTGTCAAGATGGGGCGTGTTTCTGAGGTGGACACTGAAAAGACAGTCTGGCGGATCAAGCCTTTTAACAAGTCTGTTGGAATCTTGAAAACATGTTCTTCTGAAATTTGAGGCAGATGTGGATATTCTTCTGCATCAAGGCCATTAAGGTTAAATTCGGATCTGCCAGAACGGATCACGGTCTGGAGATTGTTTTGGACTTCGATTTCTACTGTGTCTGTAGGAAGCTTTTTAACGATTTCACTAAAGAAACGCGCCTGCAGAACAATGGATCCTGGCTGTTTGATTTCTACGATTTCATCCCCAGCTTCTTCTTTAGGAATGAAAGATTCAATCGAAATATCAGAATCACTGCCAGTAAGAGTTACTCCCTCATCGTTCGCAACAATCTTGATCCCAGTTAGAATCGGGATCGTTGTTCTGCTCGTTACTGCCTTCATTACGTCCTGGACGCTTTGCAGTAATGAATCGCGCTGGATAATAAATCTCATTTTTTAAGCCTCCGTTTAGGAATATTTTTTTTCTTAATGCATATAGTAATATGTTTTAAAAAAATAGTAGAAGTACTAGTAGGGCCTGTGGATTTGTGGATAAGTGTGATTTCTCAAAGGAAACACAGCCTATCCACATGTGGACAGACTGTGCGCAACTATAGGAGAGTTATTCACACTTTCCTAAACCCTTAATTGTTCATTTATGTCTTTCAGCTGCTTTTGCAGATTAGGATCCACTGAAATCAACTTTGAAATTTTTTCATGGGCATGAATGACCGTGGTATGGTCACGGCCACCGAATTCCTCACCAATCTTAGGCAGTGAGAAATCAGTCAGCTCCCTTGAGAGATACATGGCAATTTGCCTTGGGAATGCGACAGATTTGGTTCGTTTCTTCGCTTTAAAATCCTCCAGTTTCACATTGAAGTGCTGCCCGACAATTCTTTGAATGTCCAGAATCGTAATCACCTTTGGTTTGGAGCTCGGGATAATGTCCTTGAGGGCTTCTGCTGCAAGATCCGCATTGATGTCTTTATTAATCAACGAGGAATAAGCGACTACCCGGATCAGAGCACCTTCAAGTTCACGGATGTTGGAGTCAATCTGATTGGCAATATAGAGCATCACTTCATTCGGAATATCAAGGCCTTCCGCTTTCGCCTTCTTGCGGAGGATCGCAATCCTCGTCTCGAGATCAGGCGGTGTGATATCCGTGATCAATCCCCACTCAAAGCGGGATCTCAGCCTGTCTTCAAGCGTTGGGATTTCTTTTGGCGGACGGTCACTCGAAATGACAATCTGCTTGCTTTCCTCATGCAAAGTATTGAATGTATGGAAAAATTCCTCTTGTGTTTGTTCTTTCCCTGCCAGGAACTGAATATCATCAATAAGCAGGACATCGACATTGCGGTATTTATTGCGGAAATCGCCTGCTTTGTTGTCCCTGATTGAATTAATGAATTCATTCGTGAATTTTTCGGATGACAAATAAACCACTTTCGCATTCGGATTATGATCCTGTACATAATGCCCGATTGCATGCATTAAGTGGGTTTTTCCAAGCCCTACGCCCCCATAAATGAATAATGGGTTGTAAGCTTTTGCCGGCGCTTCAGCCACAGCCAGTGAAGCTGCGTGAGCAAAACGGTTGCCTGAACCAATGACAAAGGTATCGAAAGTATATTTCGGATTTAGCATGCTGACCGGCAAATCTGGCGTATCTTCATCCTTTTTCACCCTTTTAGGAGGCAAAGGAATGTCGAGATCCTCTTCATTCTGGTTCTGGGGGATGATGAATTTCACTGATAGCTCTTCACCAGTGATTTCATACAAAATACCGCTGATTAACTGGGAATAGCGTTCCTCCAGCCAATCGCGGGCAAACTCATTCGGAGCTGTAATCGTCAGTACATCACCTTGCAGGGAATGCGCTTTTGTTGATTTCAGCCATGTATCGAAGCTTGGCTTGCTGATCTTTTTCTCGATTTTAGCGAGAGCGTTGTTCCAGAGATCTGCAATATTCTCCAACAAGTATCCCTCCTTTTCTCGTCATTTTTATGCTCATTCCTATTTTTTGTTGCTTTTTGCACTCAATCTGCCATTTTAAAGAACATTTCGAAAAGCAAATCATGGGTTATACAAGCTGTACAACCCCTGAATTCATAAATATACGAAACTATTAATGTGGAAAAATATATAATAAGGAAAGAAACAAGCTTTTCGACAATATCCACTTTCTGTGGACAAAGTTTTACAACAGGCGTTAATAACCTATCCACAGCTTATCCACATTTTGTGGATAATTATATTTCCATCATCGAATTATTAAGAGTGAAAACACAAATATAATATCAAATAATCCAGCATGGCGCAACGCTTTTTCATACATTATCCACAATACCATATCACTGTGGAGTATAATTGTCCACAGGTGTCTTACTTGTGTAAAAGCTGTCAAAAAGGCTTGTGGATAATAAAATGCGTGTCGATTTTTGTCCACAGGCCCCTAAAATACACCATTTGAATAAATGAAAAATCTAATTATCAGCCTTTCTTTTTGCTGCAGAAATTATTCTTTTGAATCGAGTCGTTTTAATTCGATGGTATTTTTTACGATCAAAGATCAACAGCTGAATTTTAAATAGGCTTTTCTATAAGGTTCTGTTTAAGCCGAATGTTGTTTCAAGACCTGATGTTTGTAGTGGAAGGCGTGTAGCCTCCTTCGAAAATGCTAATGCATTTCCATCGTTTGTGGGCAGGTCCCAGCGAAAAGCAGAAGCGAAGCGCCTGGAACGAAAATCAACAACCAGGTTTAACAACGCCCTCTATAAAAGAACAAGGATAAGGGGTGAGCATCCAGATCGATCAACTGAAAAGGAAATTTTTTTCTGCGGGGAAAAAGAAGGGATTTCTGAATAGGCACTTGACAATCTATAGGTACCCTCCTTATAATTACAAAGACTGTCTGTAACAGCTATTCCTCAGGGAGGTGTAACATATATGAAACGCACTTATCAACCAAATAAACGTAAACACAGCAAAGTTCACGGATTCCGTGCCCGCATGAGCAGTGCAAATGGCCGTAAGGTTCTTGCTCGCCGTCGTCGCAAAGGAAGAAAAGTATTATCAGCGTAGGCCACTGAAATGTCAGTGGTCTTTTTTCTCTTTGGGCAATACTATTTTTGGGCTGAAGAGCGGCTTGAAGGGATTTATTTTTGGCCATAATGATGCAGATAAATCCCTATTAAAGCATGGTCCATACGAAAAGATCGGATCCATAGAGAATTGAAGGTGTTTAATAATGAAAAAAGATTTCAGAGTAAAAAAAAATAAAGAATTCCAGGAGGCCTTTAAAAAAGGCAGATCGGTAGCCAATCGGCAGTTTGTCGTCTATATCCTGAAAAAACCGGACCAGGAGAACTTCCGAATCGGGCTGTCCGTCAGCAAGAAGATCGGCAATGCCGTTGTCCGGAACCAGATTAAACGATATGTGCGCCAATCCTTTCATGAGCTGCAGGACCGGGTCCATAACGGGAACGATTATATCATCATCGCACGTAAGCCGACTGCTGAAATGGGGATGCATGAGATCAAGAAAAGCCTGGAGCATGTTTTGAAGGTAGGAAAGGTTTTGAAGAAGCCGAAAGCTGGAAATAATGAATGAGGCAGAAATATTAGTGATTTTGCATTTTTTAAAAGCGCTTCCCTATAAAAGATGGTAAAATACACATGATTGCATTAAGCCAGAAAGGTGAAGTGTACATAAATTTGGGACAAACCATTGAAATAGATGAATGTTTCGGGAAGTTAGGAGGAAAAGAAGCTTGAAAAAAAGAATATTATTGATCATAAGCTTGCTTTTGGTTACGACATTGCTGACTGGCTGTATGGAATACGACCAGCCGATCACTCCTGAAAGCAAGGGCTTTTGGAACGAATACATCGTTTATCCTTTGTCGCTGCTGATCGTGAAAATGGCTGAATGGCTTGGAGGCAGCTTCGGCTTATCGATCGTTGCCGTAACGCTCTTGATTCGATTGGCGATCCTGCCGTTAATGATCAAACAGACGAAGAGCTCGAAAGCAATGCAGGCCTTGCAGCCGGAAATGCAGAAGCTGAAGGAAAAATACAGCTCAAAAGACCAGAAAACCCAGCAGAAGCTGCAGCAGGAAACGATGGCGCTTTTCCAGAAGCATGGCGTCAATCCGCTTGCAGGGTGTTTCCCGTTGATCGTTCAGATGCCGATCCTGATTGGTTTCTATCATGCGATTTCAAGAACGAGGGAAATTGCCGAGCATAACTTCATGTGGTTCGACCTTGGATCACCGGATCCATATTACATTCTGCCGCTTGTAGCAGGTGCAACGACTTTCATCCAGCAAAAAATGATGATGGCTGGCCAGGAAGCGAATCCGCAAATGGCCATGATGCTTTGGCTGATGCCGATCATGATCATTGTGTTTGCGATCAACTTCCCAGCGGCACTTTCATTGTACTGGGTAGTCGGTAACTTATTCATGATTGTTCAAACTTACTTTATTAAAGGGCCGGACTTGAAAGCTACGGCTGCCGGCAATGCGGGAGGAGCAAAAAAGTGAAACAGGTAACTGCTACAGGACAAAATGTCGACGAAGCAGTAGAATCCGCTTTAGCTCAATTAAACACAACCAAAGACCGCACAGAAATTGATGTAATTGATGAAGGGAAAAAGGGGATTTTCGGACTTTTCGGCGCACGTCCAGCTGTCGTCAAAGTGACAGTGAAGATCGATGCTATAGAAGAAGCCGTCAATTATTTGAAAGCCGTTGGAGCACAATTGGGCGCGCCAATCGAAGTTGACGTGCAAAAAGAAGGGAAGACGATCCTTTTTACGATGTCAGGGGAAAAAATTGCCTTGCTGATCGGTAAAAGAGGTCAAACGCTGAATTCCCTTCAATTTTTAACCCAGCTTGTGATGAACCGTTATTCTGATCAGTACACGACTGTCGTGCTTGATGCCGAGGACTACCGCAAGCGCAGGAATGAAACACTCGTACAGCTTGCCGAACGTCTCGCACAGAAAGCGGTCAGAACCGGACAAACCGTCGCGCTTGAACCCATGCCTTCGTATGAACGCAAAGTGATTCATACTGCATTGATGTCAAACAAAAAAATCAAAACCTATTCAGATGGCACCGAACCACACCGTCATATCGTGATATCGCCATCAAAATGATAGAAAGAACCCCGGATCTGGGCAGATCCGGGGTTCTTTTTGCGAAAAAACTGCTGAGAAGAGCAACAAAAATGGTTTATTGGCGATAACGGTCTGGTTATTGGCGAAAATGCGAATTTAATGGCGAATTTTTGATTTTATCGGCGAAAGTAAGAGGCTTATTGGCGAACTGGAAAATATCATAGATTTTTACCAGTTTTGCAAGCATACGATTAAGTCTGCCATCTGCTTCTTCACTGACACTTTCATTTCACGAAAATGATTCGGTGGTTTTATTGTTATTCACATGTGGATAAGTTAAAATTAAATCAGTTTATTTATATAGTTGTGGATAAATTAAGGGTGTAAAGTATTCCTTTCTTTTTTTCGCTATAGCGATGTGGTATTCTAGTAATTTGTAGAAAACAAATATTCTTGATTTTACGATATAGATCTTTTTTTAAGGAAGCGGGGTGAAGCAAATGGAATTCGATACGATTGCGGCGATTTCAACGCCGATGGGAGAAGGGGCGATTGCGATTGTCCGGTTGAGCGGGGATCAAGCTTTTGACATTGCTGACAAACTATTCAGAGGGGTAGGAAGCAAGAAGCTTAGTGAAGCGGCGTCGCATACGATTCATTATGGCCATCTGATTGATCCGAAGACTGGACAAGTTGCCGAAGAAGTCATGGTTTCTGTGATGAGAGGACCAAAAACGTTCACGAAAGAGGATGTAGTCGAAATCAACTGCCATGGGGGTCTTGTTTCTGTAAACCGTGTGCTCCAGCTCGTCCTGAATCAGGGTGCGAGACTGGCGGAGCCCGGTGAATTTACAAAACGGGCTTTTTTAAATGGACGAATCGACCTTTCGCAGGCTGAAGCGGTCATTGATTTGATTCGCGCGAAAACGGACCGGGCGATGAATCTTGCCCTTGGACAGATGGAGGGGCGCTTATCGAGGCTCATCCAGAAGCTGCGCCAGGAAATCCTTGAAATTCTTGCGCATGTCGAGGTGAATATCGATTACCCGGAGTATGATGACGTTGAGGAAATGACGCATAAGATGCTGTTGGAAAAAGCGAACTATGTAAAAGGTGAGCTGGAAAAGCTTCTGCAAACCTCACAGCAGGGAAAAATTCTTCGCGAAGGTTTGTCGACCGTTATTGTCGGACGTCCGAACGTCGGAAAATCTTCATTGCTGAACAGTCTCGTCCATGAGAATAAGGCGATCGTAACAGATATTCCTGGTACGACCCGTGATGTGATCGAGGAATACGTCAATGTACGCGGCGTTCCATTAAGGCTGCTTGATACAGCCGGAATCCGTGAGACAGAGGATATCGTCGAACGAATTGGAGTGGAACGCTCACGTCAGGTTCTGAAGGAAGCAGATTTGATTTTACTGGTTCTGAACTATTCGGATGAGTTTTCAGAAGAGGATCGGAATATTTTCAAAGCGGTTGAGGGGATGGATGTCATCGTCATCGTCAACAAGACGGACCTGCCGCAAAAAATCGATTTGGAGGCAGTGAGGGAGCTTGCGAAGGATTATTCGCTCGTAACGACCTCATTGCTTGAGGACAAGGGAGTGGATGAGCTGGAAGAAGCGATTTCAAGCTTATTCTTCTCCGGAGCGATTGAGGCAGGCGACATGACGTATGTTTCGAACAGCCGGCATATTGCCTTGCTCAACCAGGCGGTAAATTCAATTGAAGAAGCGATAAGCGGAGTGGAGATGGGGACACCAATCGACATTGTCCAGATTGATTTGACTCGTTCCTGGGAGCTTCTCGGTGAAATTATTGGCGAAAGTGTCCACGAAAGCTTGATTGACCAATTATTCTCCCAGTTCTGTTTAGGGAAATAATATTAGTATTTCAGAAAAACATTCAGTCTTCTTTTATAATGAAGACTTTCAATTATACTAACTAGTTCTTTTCGAGTAGTTTTGAAAAGATAAGGAGGCAGCAGGATGGGTTATGAAGCCGGAAATTTTGATGTGGTTGTAGTTGGTGCCGGCCATGCGGGTGTTGAAGCAGCCCTTGCGGCGGCGCGCATGGGTGCGAAAACCGCGATGATTACCATCAATCTCGATATGATTGCGTTCATGCCGTGCAACCCGTCAATCGGCGGACCTGCAAAAGGGATTGTCGTACGGGAGATTGACGCCCTTGGCGGCGAAATGGGCCGCAATATTGATAAGACATACATCCAGATGAGGATGCTGAATACTGGCAAAGGTCCTGCCGTTCGTGCATTACGGGCGCAGGCTGACAAGTTCGATTACCAGTCAGAAATGAAAAAGACACTTGAGAATGAAAAGAACCTGACATTGGTACAGGGGATGGTCGAGCGCCTGATCGTGGAAGGCGACGAATGCCGTGGTGTCATCACCCAAACAGGGGCAGCATACCTTGCAAAAACGGTTGTCATCACCACTGGTACGTATATGCGCGGGGAAATCATCCTTGGCGAATTAAAATACTCCAGCGGTCCGAACAACCAGCAGCCATCGATCAAGCTTTCCGAGCATCTTGAGGAGCTTGGCTTTGACCTGGTCCGCTTTAAGACAGGGACACCGCCACGTGTCCATAGCGATACGATCGATTATACAAAGACGGAAATCCAGCCTGGTGACGATGTCCACCGAGCATTTTCATATGAAACAACAAAATATATCACAGACCAGCTGCCATGCTGGCTGACTTATACAAATGAGAGAACGCACCAATTGATCGACGAGAATCTTCATCGGTCACCGATGTATTCCGGAATGATCAAGGGTACAGGACCGCGCTATTGCCCATCAATCGAGGATAAAGTGGTTCGCTTCAATGACAAACCGCGCCATCAGATTTTCCTTGAACCTGAGGGAAGGAATACGCAGGAAGTTTATGTACAGGGGCTCTCCACAAGCTTGCCGGAGGAAGTGCAGCACAAGATCCTTCAAACGATTCCTGGACTTGAAAAAGTCCAGATGATGCGTGCCGGATATGCGATTGAGTATGATGCGGTCGTTCCGACACAGCTGTGGCCGACTCTGGAAACAAAATTGGTCAAGAACCTTTATACAGCAGGGCAAATCAATGGTACATCTGGCTACGAAGAAGCGGCCGGCCAGGGAATCATGGCTGGAATCAATGCCGGACGAAGAGCGCTGGGGCAAGAAGAAGTGATTTTGAGCCGTGCCGATGCCTATATCGGTGTGCTGATCGATGACCTGGTAACGAAAGGAACAAACGAACCATACCGTTTGCTGACTTCACGTGCCGAATACCGCCTGCTTCTGAGACATGATAACGCTGACCTGCGCCTTACAGATAAAGGCTATGAAATCGGCTTGATTACCGAAGAACGTTACCATAAGTTTTTAGCGAAAAAAGAAGCCATTGAGGCGGAAAAAAAACGTTTGCGTTCCATTATTATTAAGCCTACAGCAGAGGTCCAGGAGTTGATCCGTTCCCTCGGCGGAAGTGAATTGAAGGATGGCATCCGCGCCTCAGATCTATTGAAGCGTCCGGAAGTTTCCTATGAACACATCAAGCAGCTGGTTCCAGCCGAGGTTGAACTGGATTTCGAAACGGAAGAACAGACAGAAATCCAGATCAAATATGAGGGGTATATCGAAAAGTCACTTCAGCAGGTCGAAAGGCTGAAGAAGATGGAAGATAAGAAGATTCCGGAAAACATCGATTACGATGCCATTTCAGGGCTGGCGACTGAAGCGCGTCAAAAACTGAAAGAAGTCCGCCCGCTGACATTGGCACAGGCATCGCGTATTTCTGGTGTCAATCCAGCCGATATCTCCATTTTGCTGGTGTATCTGGAACAGGGACGGATCGCTCGGATATAGTGAAATAGCTACAGCTTGGACAGAAAGGGTTGGCTTATGAATACAGATCAATTTAAAGCAATGCTCGCCGAGAAGGGAATCGAGCTTTCTCAGCAGCAAATGGACCAGTATGAAAAGTATTACCACATGCTTGTCGAGTGGAATGAAAAAATGAATCTGACTGCGATTACGGAAAAACCGGAAGTGTATTTGAAGCATTTCTATGATTCTGTTTCTGCAGCCTTCTATTTTGACTTTAATAAGCCGCTCAATTTGTGTGATGTTGGCGCTGGTGCCGGTTTCCCGAGTATCCCAATCAAAATCGCTTTTCCAAAACTGAAGGTGACCATCGTTGATTCCCTGAATAAACGGATCACTTTCCTGGAGCAGCTGGCGAAAGAACTAGGTTTGGAAGGCACGACTTTCATCCATGACCGGGCAGAAACATTCGGGCAAAACCCGGCTCATCGTGAACAATACGATGTCGTCATGGCCAGGGCCGTTGCGAGAATGTCTGTTTTAAGCGAGCTTTGCCTACCTTTAGCAAAGGTTGGCGGCACATTCATCGCAATGAAGGGCAACCAGGCTGGCGAAGAGCTTCAGGTTGGCGAAAAAGCGATTGGAATTCTTGGAGGAAAGCTTGATTCCATCCATTCCTTTACGCTTCCTGTAGAAGAAAGTGAACGGAATATCCTGATCATTAACAAACAAAAAACAACACCAAAGAAATACCCAAGAAAACCGGGAACTCCAAACAAAACGCCTATCGAATAGAGTTTCCTGAGCACTATCAGCCTGGACTATGCATCAGGGCGGTCCGGGCATGATTGGTGCGCTTGCGCTTTTTGTCCTATTTTGAAGATGAATTTTAGTTTATAATAGAGTCTATAGGCAGGAACTTGTCATTTTTATAGAGAATATGTAATAGGGAGTTCATAAAGGTGGTGTAGGGTGATGAAGCCTTCTTTTTCGCGCTTTTTTGGCCTTGGGGAAAAGGAAAAAGAACGGAGCCAAGTGGAAGAGCAGACGGTTGAGGATATTGACAACGTAGAAAACGAAGAAATTAAGAAAATCCCGATTGACCATATTATTCCAAATAGATACCAGCCAAGAACTGTTTTTGATGATGAAAAAATCGAAGAATTGGCGCGTACCATTCATATACATGGAGTAATCCAGCCAATCGTCGTCCGTGAATTTGACGAGGATCGATTTGAAATCATTGCCGGGGAACGCCGCTGGCGCGCAATGAAAAAGCTTGAGTGGGAAGAAGTTCCGGCGATTGTCAAAAATCTGTCTGATTCCGAAACAGCTTCTGTTGCGTTGATTGAAAACCTCCAGCGTGAGGAGCTTTCTCCGATTGAAGAAGCGATCGCATATGGAAAACTGCTGGAAATCCATAATCTTACCCAGGAAGCATTGGCCCAAAGACTGGGCAAGGGACAATCGACGGTCGCAAATAAGCTCCGTTTGTTGAAGCTACCACAGGAAGTACAGGATGCACTTTTAAATAAATTAATCACTGAGCGTCATGCCCGTTCCCTGATTCCGTTAAAGAATCCACAGCTGCAGGTTCAGTTGTTGGAAGAAGTCATTGAGAAATCTCTCAACGTCAAACAAACGGAAGAACGCGTCGTCAAGCTGCTCAGCCAAAATGAGGAAAAACCGAAGCCGAAGCGAAAAGCATTCAGCAAAGACATGCGGATCGCCGTCAATACGATTCGCCAATCGCTGACGATGGTTTCCGACAGCGGCATCAAACTCGATTCGGAAGAAGAAGAGTTCGATGAATTCTACCAGTTCACAATCCGGATACCTAAAAAGAAATAGTGTAAAGTGGGGGACTATGCGTCCGCCACTTTTTTAGATTAATAAACTCCTATATTACCGCATTATTTCTTTTTAATAAAAATTCTATCAACTCTCTTAATTCATGCTAAAATAGAATACATGATTGCTTTTTTGCTCTCGTTGATTTTAAGAGGGAGCGTTATTCTTATTGCATTTTTTGCTTAAAAGAGCTGAATAAGTTATTTTACGGGTTTTGAAAGTAGGTGACAATGTGGGGAAAATCATTGCGATTGCGAACCAAAAGGGTGGAGTTGGCAAGACGACGACCTCAGTAAACCTCGGGGCATGCCTTGCATACATAGGAAAAAAAGTGCTTCTTGTCGATACGGATCCTCAGGGAAATGCCACTAGCGGTGTGGGCATTGAAAAAGCGGACGTCGAACAGTGTATATATGATGTGCTTGTAGATGATGTTGAAGCGATGAAAGTGATCCATCCGACTTCCGTGGAGAACCTGTATGTCATTCCTGCGACCATCCAGCTCGCGGGTGCGGAAATTGAATTGGTTCCGACTATTTCACGTGAGGTCCGTCTAAAGCGGGCGCTTGAGGAAGTAAAGGACCGTTTTGATTATATTTTGATTGATTGCCCGCCGTCTCTCGGGTTATTGACACTGAACGCATTGACTGCTTCGGATGCTGTCATCATCCCGGTCCAGTGTGAATATTATGCGCTAGAAGGCCTTAGCCAGCTTCTGAATACGGTGCGCCTGGTCCAAAAGCATTTGAATCAGGATTTGAAAATTGAAGGTGTGCTGCTGACGATGCTTGATGCGCGAACGAATCTCGGTCTGCAGGTAATTGAGGAAGTGAAGAAATACTTCCAGGACAAGGTGTATCATACTGTTATTCCACGGAATGTCCGTCTAAGTGAAGCTCCAAGCCATGGAGAGCCAATTATCATTTATGATCCGAAGTCCCGCGGGGCTGAGGTATACTTAGATCTTGCAAAGGAAGTGGTTGCAAATGGCTAAAGGCTTAGGAAAAGGATTGAATGCATTCTTTAACATGGAAGCTGAAAAAGAAGAAAAAGTCCAGGAGATCAGCATCAAGGAAATAAGGCCGAATCCTTATCAACCTCGAAAGGTTTTCCAGCCGGAAGCAATTGAAGAGCTGAAACTTTCGATTCAGGAGCATGGCATCCTGCAGCCGATTATTGTCAGGAAAACCATTAAAGGCTATGAAATCGTCGTTGGCGAGAGGCGTTTCCGTGCGGCGAAAGCAGCAAAGCTGGAAACGGTGCCGGCTGTTGTCAGGGAATTGAATGAACAGCAAATGATGGAGCTCGCAGTCCTTGAAAATCTTCAGCGTGAAGATCTGAACCCAATTGAAGAGGGAATCGCTTACCAGACGTTGATGGAAAAATTGAAGCTCACTCAAGAGGAGCTGGCAAAGAGACTCGGCAAAAGTAGGCCGCATTTGGCGAACCACATCCGTTTGCTGTCACTGCCTCCAAAAATCCAGGAGCTCATTTCTGATGGGAAGATTTCGATGGGACATGGACGCGCTTTGCTTGGATTAAGAAAAAAAGACAAGCTGCCAATCCTGGTCGATAAGATTCTTAAGGAGGGCATGAATGTCCGCCAGCTTGAACAGCTGATCCAGCAGATGAACGAAATTGTTCCACGTGAAACAAAAAAAGAAAAAGTGGCGAAGGATGTGTTCATCCGTGAACGCGAAACATCGCTTCGTGAACGCTTTGGCACTACTGTAAATATCAAGCAATCTAAAAATAAAGGGAAAATTGAAATAGAATTTTTCTCGAAAGATGATCTGGACCGGATCCTTGAATTATTAGATCAGCAACAATCTTAAGCTATCAACTCGATGGCTTCTTTTTTTACATAACTAAAAATAAAAAGGTGAACGATATGTTTTTATTTGGCACCATCGTGAATGGATTATTGATTATCATAGGAACCTTGTTAGGAAGGATGCTCACGAGGATCCCGGAAAATATGAAAACAACCGTTATGCACGGGATCGGCCTTTCCGTCATGGTGCTGGGCTTGCAGATGGGCTTCAAAAGCGCGAATTTCCTGATCGTCATACTAAGTCTCGTGATTGGTGCAGTGCTAGGCGAAGCCTGGAAGCTAGAAGACAAGCTGAACGCAACCGGGGATTGGCTTGAGCGGAGGATTGGGTCAAAAGGAGAAGGCAGCATTTCACAGGGATTTGTAACTGCTACGCTGATTTTTGTCATCGGGGCGATGGCGATTATCGGAGCTCTCGACAGCGGCATCCGCGGTGACCATGATGTTCTGTACACGAAGGCAATCATTGACGGCTTCACCGCTCTAATTCTGACTACAACGCTGGGGATTGGAGTGCTTTTTTCCGCGATTCCAGTCATGCTCTATCAAGGAACGATTGCTTTATTCGCCACCCAAATCGATAAACTGATTCCACAGGCCCTGATGGACAGCTTTATCCTCGAGTTGACAGCAACTGGCGGAGTCATGATTTTTGCCATTGGGCTGAACATGATCGGTTTGACCAAAATCCGGGTTGCGAACCTGCTCCCGGGCATCCTGGTGACCGCTGTGCTTGTCACGATCAGTCATTATATGATTGGGATATAAAAGTGCTTGGGCTGCTGGCGTTTTATGGCTCGGAAAAATTATAAACGAAAAGGGTTTGCAAATAGAAAAACGCCTGGACGGGATTCCAGGCGTTTTGATTATCTCCAGCTATATTCATTCCGCAACAGTCGGCTGGTCGGCTTCAAGGTCCCAGCTCAATTTTGGCCATTCCTGCTTTTTGGGTAGCTGGACGCAGCTCTCATGGATGCCATTTGCAATCGTCTTCGCCATTTTTAAGACGAGATTCAGCCTTGTATTCTGCAAGACAAAGAACTCCATGAAACCACTGACATTTACGATTCCGGTAATGTGCATATTGCCCACCTCAGGAAGATCTTTATTTACGCCGGCACCTGGCTTTACAGGTCCATTGCCGACCTGGATGGAACCCACGCTTTTTAGACGGCCAAGGCAGGCATCGATGCCAATGATAAAAGGATTGAAGTGCTTTTGCTTGATTTCCGCCAGTTTTTCTTCCATATTGACGGCATGGATGGGATCATCGAGTGTCCCATACACATGGTAGGGGGAAATCTCCTTTTCATGAAGCAGTGTACCGATTAGCGGGCCCAATGAATCACCAGTGGAGCGGTCGGTTCCAATGCAGACAAAAACGATGGGACGAGCGCTGTAATTAGGCAAATGGTCCAGGATTTCCGCTGCCAGCTTCTCAGCTGCCAGATCATCTTCATGGTTAATTTTTGCCACACTGTTTTTCCGCTCGAAAAAATGGTTTTTGAGATTCATTGGCTCCACTCCTTAAAAATTCGTACTATCAGTATACGGACTTTTTTTGTAATCTATACATACCTGTAAACAGAAACATTTAAACAGGGTCTTTAGGAGCACGGGAATAATTTTGTAGGAATAATAACCTATGAAATCTTTATTTTCGGAAGCAGGGTAAAATACGGGTATGGTCTCTGTTAAAAAGCTTTATTGTTATTGTAAAATAGAAAAGCGGTCTCGTGCAGGTCTAATTTTACAAAAGAAATCTTATGTGAAGACTGTTAATATCTCATTAAACGTAAACAGCCTTCTTTATCTATAGTATAAAACTTGATAAAATGATTGTGTTTTAAAGAATGGTTCTACTTTGTTACATTATGTGGTGAATCCTTTTTGGTGGTGAAAATATGACTAAAACAGAAGAGACAATAAGCAAAACGCAAGCGTTCTATAATAAATTCAGCCAAAAGCTGCTGGACGAAAATCTTTGGTTTGCCATTGGCGAAAGTGTCCTGAAAATCGTCGCAATCTTGATCATCTCCGGATTGCTGATCCGGATTGGCAAGCTTGCGATCCATAATTTTTTCAGGATGAGAACGAAGGCGCCTATGAGGGTTTCAGAGAGACGTGAAACGACGCTGCAAAAGCTGCTTGAAAATATCCTGACATACGTGGTCTACTTTATCACGATCATGTCGATTCTTTCGGCATTAACGATCAATGTCCAAGCTATGCTCGCTGGGGCGGGGATTGTTGGTCTGGCTGTCGGTTTCGGAGCCCAAAGTCTGGTCAAGGATATCATTACCGGTTTCTTCATTATATTTGAAGACCAGTTCTCGGTAGGAGATTATGTGAGAATTGGACAATTTGAAGGAACTGTGGAGGAAATCGGGCTAAGGACGACGAAGATTAAAAGCTTTACGGGAGAAATCAATATTCTTCCAAATGGCAGCATTGTAGAGGTTACGAACTTCTCACTTTACAACAGTGTTTCCGTACTTGATATTGGAATTGCTTATGAAGGGGATATTGAATACGCGGAAAAGGTGATCCAGGAGTATCTCGAAACCACGACTGAAAAGTACCCTGAGCTCGTTAAAACACCGGAACTGTTAGGGGTACAGCAATTCGGGGCGTCAGAGGTCGTTCTGCGGATCGTGGCGGAAACTCTTCCGATGAAGCATTGGTATATGGGGAGAAAGCTGCGCAAGGATATTAAGCTTGTCCTCGATGAACACGGAATCGAGATTCCATTCCCAAGAATGGTGATGTACTCACGCCAGGAAGGCGGGGCACAAAAAGAATTCGGAAAATAAACAGGGGGTTTTGAATTTGGAGCACGAATTTCAACTTAATGACGTTGTTGAAATGAAAAAACCACATCCTTGCGGCACCAACAAGTGGAGAGTCATCCGGCTTGGAATGGACTTCCGAATCAAATGTGAAGGCTGCCAGCACAGTGTCTTAATTCCAAGAAAAGAATTTACGAGGAAAGTGAAGAAGGTTTTATCGAAGCAGGAGGAATAATCCTGCTTCTTTTTTTACTTCAAATGTATTATTCTTATTAGTAAAACTTACAGAGACAACGTGGGGAGATGAGGAAGTGGCGACAGTATATCATTCAGCTTGTCCGTTGAATTGCTGGGACAGCTGCGGGTTCCTTGTTACCGTGGAGGACGGAAAGGTGACAAAGGTTGAAGGCAATCCGGAGCATCCCATCACACAGGGGAAAATTTGCAGCCGTGGCCGGATGCTTGAGAACAGGACGAATGCCGAAGATCGACTGTTTTATCCACTGAAAAAAGTGGACGGCAGCTTCCAAAGGGTCTCATGGGAACAGGCACTCAATGAGATCGCTGAAAAGCTGGCATATTATAAAGAAACTTTTGGAACGGCTTCTGTGCTGCACAGTCATGATTATGCGAACAGCGGCCTTCTGTCAAACCTGGACAGCCGCTTCTTCAATTTATACGGCGGAGTTACGGAATTGACCGGATCGATCTGCTGGGGAGCCGGGATTGAAGCGCAGAACTGGGACTTTGGCGATGCATACAGCCATGCACCAGCGGATTTGGCCAACAGCAACCATGTGGTCATCTGGGGCAGGAATGTCGCACGGACCAATATGCACCTTTTTCAAAACCTGCAGAATGTGAAAAAAAATGGAACAAAGATCTATGTCATCGATCCAATTTATAACGCCACGGCCAAGCTGGCGAACGAATATATTTCCATCAAGCCAGGTTTCGATGGTCTTCTGGCAGCGGGGATCATGAAGGAAATGCTGAGGATGAACCTGGAGGATGAGGAGTTCCTGGCAAACCATTCTGTCGGCTTCGAAGACCTAAAGGCATTGTTGGATAGCGTGACATTGGGCTATATAAGTGAAGTAACTGAAGTTCCAGTAGAAACCATCAGCCACCTTGCCGATGTGTATGCTGACCGTCCTGTTTCCACGATCATGGGCCTTGGCATGCAGCGGTATAAAAATGGCGGAAATACGATCAGGCTTCTGGATGCATTAGTGGCAATCAGCGGCAATATCGGCATTCCTGGCGGCGGTGCCAACTATGCGAACAAGCAGGTTGGACAGAGCTTTGATTATCAAAACATGACCTTGCCTGAGCGGAAAAGCTCTGCACGAACCTTCACGATGATGAGGCAGGCAGAGGGAATCCTCTCAGCTGTTGACCCGGAGATAAAAATGGGGATCGTCACGTGCGGAAATCCGCTAACACAGGTACCGGACACGAACACAGTGAAAGAAGCTTTTGAATCGCTTGAAACGCTCGTGGTCATTGACCATTATATGACGGACACGGCGGAGCTTGCAGATTACGTGCTTCCTGCAGCGACGTCATTCGAGGTGGAGGATGTATATTACTCTTCAATGTACCATCATTACGTGAACCATGGCCCGAAGCTCGTTGACCCGCCAGGAGAAGCGAAGCCAGATGCCTGGATTTGGGCAGAACTGGCGAAGAGATTAGGTTTTGGTGAAGAGTTTGATTTTACGAGAGAAGAATTCATGGAAATGGGTCTTGCTTCCCTGACACAGAAGGGCATTACTCTCGATAAAATCCGTGAAGAAAGATTTGCCGAGCTGCCAGTGGATGAAGTTCCATGGGCAGACCGGAACTTCAAAACGCCAAGCAGGAAATATGAATTCACTTCATCTTCAGTTGCTGACGGCTCAATCAAGCTTTCGCTGCCAACCGAGACAAAATGGACCAATCCCGAGCTGGCGGAAAAATATCCATATACATTGCTGACGATCCACCCGTTGCGATCCAACCATTCACAGCATTTCCACCTGTTCCAGCCAAAACCTTATGTGAAAGTGGAAATGGCCAAAAGTGTGGCTGCTGAAAAAGGCCTGCAGGAAAATGATGATGTCCGTGTCTGGAATGACAGAGGGGAAATTCATGGAAGAGTTTCAATCCTCAAGGCTGCCCATCCGGGAACCGTCAATATCGACGAAGGATTGAGCGCCAGGTTCGGAGGGTCTGTCAACCAGCTGACCTCAAGCAGGGAATCGGACAATGGCCTTGGAAGCACACTTTACGATTGCCTGGTCAATATTGAAAAAGTTGAAAATGAATAGTTTGGTAACCGCACTTCTTTTGGGTGCGGTTTTCTTTTGTGTTAGGGGTCTGATTGAAACCCCAAAATCGAGGTGCAGAAGAAATTGGTCATCAATGAAGATCATTGGCGCCCTGATATCAAGGTTCTGAGAAAAAAAGGTAACCAATGAGGGCTATTGGTTACCAAAAAACATGGAGGATATAGAAAAGAGGTCACCAATGAGGGCTATTGGTGACCAAAAAACATGGGAATATAGAAAAGAGGTCACCAATAAAGGCTATTGATGACCAAAATCTATGGAAATCCAAAAAAGAGGTCACCAATAATGCCTATCTGGATGGTAAACCTACGAACGAAGGGACCTTGGTTATCAAAGCCCATCTATGTATTTGAATTTCCCTCTGTCTGACAGCTTCCTTTTACAAGCTTGTCTTTTCTTGCTGTAATCTCTATAATTGTGAGAGGAAAAAATCGTTTAGGTGATTCTTGCTTGAATAGATACTTTTTTAAATAGAGGAGTGACATGGATGGCTTTAACAGCAGGTATTGTTGGACTTCCTAACGTCGGGAAATCAACATTGTTTAATGCGATCACACAGGCTGGTGCCGAATCAGCCAACTATCCGTTCTGTACGATTGACCCGAATGTCGGAATCGTTGAGGTTCCTGACCATCGTTTAACTAAATTGACTGAGCTTGTCCAGCCGAAAAAGACTGTACCGACTGCTTTTGAATTCACTGACATCGCTGGGATCGTTAAAGGTGCGAGCAAAGGTGAAGGGCTCGGGAACAAGTTTCTTTCACATATTCGTCAGGTGGATGCGATCTGTCAGGTAGTGCGCTGCTTTGCAGATGACAATATCACTCACGTTGCAGGTAAAGTTGACCCTGTCTCTGATATTGAAGTCATCAATCTTGAATTGATCCTCGCTGACCTTGAATCTGTTGAAAAAAGAATCGGCCGTGTTGAAAAGCTTGCCAAGCAAAAGGACAAAGAGGCTTCTTTCGAGCTGCCAATCCTTACTCGCCTTCGCGAGGCATTTGAAGCTGAGCAGCCAGCACGTACTGTTGAATTCACGGAAGAAGAAATGAAAGTCGTTAAGCATATGCATTTGCTGACAATCAAGCCAATGCTGTATGTTGCCAATGTCGGCGAAGATGATGTTGCAGATCCAAGCGGCAATGAGTACGTACAGCAAGTTCGCGAATTCGCTGAAAAGGACAATGCGGAAGTAATTGTGGTTTGTGCGAAGATCGAAGAGGAAATCTCTGAACTTGAAGGCGATGAAAAGCAAATGTTCCTCGAGGAGCTTGGCATCGAAGAATCTGGTCTTGATCAGCTGATTCGCGCTGCATACAGCCTGCTTGGATTGTCCACCTACTTCACAGCTGGTGTACAAGAAGTCCGTGCCTGGACTTTCCGTCGCGGCATGAAGGCACCACAGTGTGCGGGAATCATCCACTCAGACTTCGAACGCGGATTCATCCGTGCCGAAACGGTCCATTACGATGACCTGCTTGCAGCCGGATCGATGACAGCTGCCAAGGAAGCCGGAAAGGTACGCCTGGAAGGAAAAGAATACGAAGTGAAAGACGGAGACATCATCCACTTCCGCTTTAACGTATAATAAAGAAATGAGTGAGCCCTGCCAAAATTGCAGGGCTTTATTTTTTAACTAATATGCTTGGACAAAAACACGAACATATGTTAGTATTTATTTATAGGAAGTGATAGAACAGAATCGTTTTTACATAGCATTGCTTTTGGAAATGTTCTGTGATATAATTTCATCTTGTGAGTAATTAAACAATTACTCCTTGCCCTGTGGGGCCGTTTAGACCAAAAGGAGGTGACAGTGATGAGAAAGTACGAAATTATGTACATCATCCGCCCAAATATTGAAGAGGAAGCTAAGAAGGCTCTTACTGAGCGTTTCAGTGGTATCCTAACAGAAAACGGTGCGGAAGTTTCAGAAGCTAAAGAGTGGGGCAAACGCCGTCTTGCTTATGAAATCAATGATTTCCGTGATGGCTACTACCAGCTTGTTAAGGTAAGCGCTACTCCGGCAGCAGTTGAGGAATTCTCTCGTCTTGCTAAAATCAACGAAGATATCCTTCGCCACATCGTAATCAAAGAAGAAGAATAATAAATAGATTTAAATATAAACTTTCAGCCGAATTTGTTTCACATGAAACATTCGATCTGGGGGGAAGGAGTTGATTCTGATGATGAATCGTGTCATTCTTGTCGGCCGTTTGACTAAGGATCCTGAATTACGTTTCACACCGAATGGAGTTGCAGTTGCTACTTTCACTCTTGCGGTAAATCGTGCATTTACCAACCAGCAGGGGGAAAGAGAAGCGGACTTCATTAACTGTGTGGTATGGCGCCGTCCAGCTGAGAACGTTGCTAACTTCCTGAAGAAAGGAAGCCTTGCAGGTGTAGATGGCCGCGTTCAAACTCGCAGCTATGATGGACAAGATGGTAAGCGTGTATACGTGACTGAAGTCCTTGCTGAGAGTGTTCAGTTCCTTGAGCCAAAAGGACAGTCCTCGGACAGAGGGGATAACAATTATTCCCGCCAAAATGATCAAGGTTCCGCATTCGGGAATCAGAATCAACGCCAAAACAGCTATACAAAAGTAGATGAAGATCCATTTGCAGGTGGCGGCCAAATCGACATTTCAGATGATGATCTTCCATTCTAATATATACTCGGACGTATAATAAAATACACAAGGAGGGAAATGACCATGGCAATGGGTGGACGCAGAGGCGGACGTGCAAAACGCCGTAAGGTTTGCTACTTCACAGCAAACGGAATCACTAAGATTGATTACAAAGAAACAGATCTTTTGAAAAAATTCATCTCTGAGCGCGGTAAAATTTTACCACGCCGTGTAACTGGAACTAGCGCTAAGTATCAGCGTAAATTGACAGTTGCGATCAAACGTGCTCGTCAAATGGCATTACTGCCATACGTTTCAGGCGAATAATGATCGGATTTTAAAAGGCAGCGGGGCTTCCCGCTGCCTTTTATATTAGCATTTGGCACTTCGTTTGCTTGTCCGATGTTTTGAAGCTAAAATAGTTCTTATCGGTTCTTTTATTGTTCGGAACCGAAATTGCAAGAAGCAAGCGTAACTTTTTGAGGTGACTTATGAAAAATACATATAAGCTGACAGAAGGAGCCGTCCTGTTAGCGATTTTTGCTGTTTTATTATTGATTACACTTTATGTTCCCGTGCTGGGCACGGTAGTATTGTTTTTCCTTTCGCTGCCGTTCATGTTGTTCGGGGCGAAATATGATGGAAAAAGCACGGCTGTTTTTACAATTGCAGCGGTGTTGATCTCGTTGATTCTTGGTTCGTTCCTTGCCATACCGATGGCTTTGGCATTTGGCGCTACTGGTGCTGTAATGGGCTATATGGTGAGGGAAGGGAAAAGCAGGGAAGCGTCCTATATTGCCGGTTCAGTCGTGTTTCTAGTTAATATTGTGGCACAATATGCATTGTCTATTGTCTTGTTTAATATCAATGCGATTGAAGAAATGGTGGAAATCTTACGCGCTTCCGTTGACCAGTCGATCAAGTTGATGGAACAATTGGGCCAAGCTCCTGATCAAAAGGTCGTCGATCAATTAGCATTAATGGTGGACATGGTTGAAACACTCGTGCCGAGCATGTTCGTCATGGCGGCTTTTAGTATCACGTTCCTGCTTCAGCTTGCTGCTGTTCCATTCCTAAAACGCTTTGGTGTGAAGGTGCCGAATTGGCGTCCGTTCAGGGAATTACAATTTCCTAAGAGCATCCTATGGTATTACCTCATTGCAATGGTCGCAGCATTGATCATGCAGCCGGAAGAGGGGACTTACTGGTATTGGGCCATTTCCAATCTGACGTTCATCCTGCAAATGCTGATGGTCCTGCAAGGGCTCTCCCTGGTGTTTTATTTTACCCACCTGAAAGGGTATTCCAAGGCTATTCCTATTATTGTAGTTGTCCTTCTCTTCCTCTTCCCATTTGTTCTTTATATTGTGAGGATATTAGGTATAATTGATTTAGGGTTTGACTTAAGAAAACGTCTTGGGGAGAAGAAGTAATCAGAAACTAACGCTTTAGGAGCTGAGCACATGCCTTCTTATTTAGAGAGGCGGCAAATACGTTATCCATTGTATGGATTGATGGCCGTAACACTGGTGCTAATTGGATTTCTGTCTTACTATAACTGGATTATAGGAGCAGCAGGGTTCATTCTCACTGGCCTGTTGATATATCTCATTTTTCAAGTGAACCATAAAATAAGGCAGGAGACAGAGGAGTATATTTCGACGCTGTCTTATCGGGTTAAAAAGGTCGGCGAAGAAGCGTTAATGGAAATGCCGATCGGGATCATGCTGATCAACGATGATTATTACATTGAATGGACCAACCCGTTCATTGCTTCCTGCTTCAATGAAGACACGCTGGTCGGCAGGTCTTTGTATGACGTGGCTGATGCGGTTGTTCCATTGATCAAGCAAGAAGTGGAAACGGAAATCATCACGCTGCACGACCGGAAATTCAGGGTCATCCATAAGCCCGAGGAGCGTCTGCTCTACTTTTTCGATGTGACCGAACAGGCGGAAATCGAAAAGATGTACCATGATGAGCGTACGGTCATTGCAATTATCTACCTTGATAATTACGAAGAATTGACGCAGGGAATGGATGATCAGACGAAAAGCAGCTTAAACAGCCTCGTTACGTCCATTTTAAATAAATGGGCAACCAATAATGGCGTTTTCCTCAAGAGGGTTTCTTCCGAAAGATTCATCGCGGTCTTTAGTGAACATATTCTCCATCTGCTAGAAAAAGGCAAATTCACCATCCTTGATGAAGTAAGGGAAACATCATCCAAGCAAAATGTGCCACTGACACTGAGTATCGGCGTTGGGACTGGGTATGCATCTTTGCCGGAACTTGGTACACAGGCGCAGTCCAGCCTCGACCTTGCTTTAGGACGCGGCGGAGACCAGGTGGCTATCAAGCAGCCAAACGGCAAGGTGAAATTCTACGGAGGCAAGACGAACCCTGTTGAAAAACGGACACGGGTCAGAGCGCGCGTTATTTCCCATGCTTTAAAGGAATTGGTCAGTGAAAGCGACAAGGTCCTGATTATGGGCCATAAACATCCTGATATGGATGCCATCGGTTCAGCAATCGGAATTCTCAAGGTCGCCCAAATGAATAAGCGTGAAGGCTTCATTGTTTATAATAAGAATGAAATTGATACGGGCGTACAGCGCCTGATGGATGAAATCAAGCAGAATGAGACATTGTACTCGCGCTTCATTACACCAGAACAGGCATATGAAATTGCCTCAGACGATACTCTGCTTGTCGTCGTCGATACACATAAACCGTCACTGGTGATTGATGAAAGGCTGCTGAACCGGATCGAGAATGTCATCGTGATTGATCATCATCGCCGCGGTGAGGAATTCATCAAGAATCCGCTGCTCGTCTATATGGAACCATATGCTTCATCTACAGCAGAACTGGTGACCGAGCTGCTTGAATACCAGCCGAAAAACGGAAAGATCCAGATGCTTGAGGCAACTGCTTTATTGGCAGGGATTATTGTCGATACGAAGAGCTTTACGCTAAGGACCGGCGCACGTACCTTTGATGCAGCATCTTATCTGCGCAGCCATGGTGCAGATACGGTTCTCGTCCAGAGGTTCTTGAAGGAAGATATTAATACGTATGTTAAAAGAGCAAAGATCATTGAAAATGTTTATTTTTACCGGGATGGCATCGTTATTTCAAAAAACAATGAAAATGAATACTGCGATCAGGTGCTTATTGCTCAGGCGGCTGATACACTTTTGACGATGGACGGAGTATCCGCCTCATTCGTCATCTCGAAAAAAGCAGACGATACAATCGGGATCAGCGCAAGGTCTCTTGGCGAGATCAATGTCCAGGTTGTCATGGAGAACCTCGAGGGAGGCGGTCATTTAACCAATGCCGCTACACAAATGTATGACATTTCAGTTGAGGAAGCGGAGACTCTTTTACACAATGCAATAGATGACTATTTAGAAGGGGGACAAAAAGAATGAAAGTAATCTTTTTGAAGGATGTTAAAGGAAAAGGCAAAAAAGGCGAAATCAAAAATGTGGCAGATGGTTACGCGCACAACTTCCTGATCAAGCAGGGACTTGCTGTCGAAGCAAACCAGGCTGCGATGAGTTCCTTGAATGCCCAGCAGAAAAAAGAAGAGAAAATTGCTCAGCAGGAAGTGGAAGATGCGAAGGTATTGAAGGAAACACTCGAAAAGGTAACCGTTGAATTATCTGCAAAATCAGGTGAAGACGGCCGTCTTTTCGGTTCTATCACAAGCAAGCAGATTGCCGAAGAACTGCAAAAAGCCCACGGAATCAAGCTTGACAAGCGTAAGATCGAGCTTCAGGATGCTATCCGTACACTCGGCTATACAAAGGTTCCTGTGAAGCTTCACAAAGAAGTCCAGGCAACTTTGAATGTTCATGTAAAAGAAGGTAAATAATTTACAGTTCCATATAGTCATAAACATGATAAAATAATATAGTTACAGAAAATAGGTGATCGGTGCTGCTGGTCACTTTTTTCTGTTCAAAAAGAGAGAGTCACTTTGTAAGGGGGCTGGCAGATGAGTGAGTTATTCGCGGATCGACTTCCGCCACAAAATATGGAAGCGGAACAAGCCGTAATTGGTGCAATATTTTTAGAGCCATCAGCTTTAACTCTTGCTTCGGAATTGCTTATACCAGAAGACTTTTACCGTGTAGCACACCAGAAAATCTTCAGCGTCATGCTGGATTTGAATGATAAAGGAAAAGCGATCGACCTTGTAACCGTCACAGAAGAGCTGGCTTCGTCCAAGCTGATTGAAGACGTTGGCGGGGTCAGTTATTTAAGTGAATTGGCGGCATCCGTACCGACGGCTGCGAATATAGAGTATTATGCTAGAATCGTAGAAGAAAAATCGCTGCTCAGAAGGCTGATCCGTACTGCTTCAGGCATAGCCGAAGATGGCTATATGCGCGAAGATGAAGTGGAAGCTTTACTTGCAGAAGCTGAAAAGAATATCATGGAGGTCGCCCAGCGTAAAGGCGGAGGCGCCTTCCATAATATAAAAGATGTCCTGGTCAGGACATATGACAATATTGAAGAGATGCATAACCGCAAAGGTGATATCACAGGGCTGGAGACTGGGTTTACCGAGCTTGACCGCATAACTGCTGGCTTCCAGCGAAACGACTTGATCATCGTGGGTGCCCGTCCTTCCGTAGGTAAGACGGCCTTTGCCTTGAATATTGCTCAGAACGTCGCGAAGAAGACAGGAGAAAACGTTGCGATCTTCAGTTTGGAGATGGGTGCAGAACAACTTGTCATGCGTGTCCTTTGTGCTGAAGGAAACATTGATGCCCAGAGACTGCGTACCGGTTCTTTGACCGATGAGGACTGGGGAAAGCTTACAATGGCCATGGGAAGCCTGTCCAATACAGGTATTTTCATTGATGATACTCCAGGTGTGAAAATCACCGACATCCGCTCAAAATGCCGCCGTCTGAAGCAGGAACATGGCCTTGGCATGATCATGATCGACTACTTGCAGCTAATCCTGGGAAGCGGCCGTGCCGGCGAAAACCGCCAGCAGGAAGTATCCGAGATTTCCCGTTCCCTGAAGCAGCTGGCGCGTGAACTGCAAGTGCCGGTCATCGCCCTGTCACAGCTGTCACGTGGTGTAGAACAGCGTCAGGACAAGCGTCCGATGATGTCCGATATTCGTGAATCCGGTTCGATCGAGCAGGATGCTGATATCGTTGCGTTCCTGTATCGTGATGACTACTATGACAAGGAGTCCGAAGACAAGAACATTATCGAAATCATCATTGCCAAGCAGCGTAACGGCCCAGTTGGAACCGTTAAACTGGCGTTTGTGAAAGAATACAATAAATTCGTCAATATCGAGAATAGATATGATGAATCGTACGCTCCACCAGGGGCATAATGAGAATTGATCCTTCTTGGATTGATTCTCTTTTTTTGAATGGGCTAAAACTAAAACTAATTATACGAACGAATAAATTGTTATATAAATTTAATGTTCGTGTTTTGTTGACTTATAACTACATAAGCTGGTAAACTTTATATGTTTGAAACGGAAAAAAATTAACCGTATACCTTTGGAGGTGCTTTTTATATGTCATCAGTAGTAGTAGTTGGGACACAATGGGGAGACGAAGGAAAAGGGAAAATCACGGACTTCCTATCAGAAAATGCCGAAGTGATTGCCCGTTACCAGGGAGGAAACAACGCCGGACATACAATTAAGTTCAATGGTGAAACATATAAACTGCATTTAATTCCATCTGGGATTTTTTATAAAGAAAAAGTCAGCGTTATCGGGAATGGAATGGTAGTGGACCCAAAAGCTCTTGTGAAGGAACTGGCTTATCTTCATGATAAAGGAGTTTCTACAGACAATCTCCGCATCAGCAACCGAGCACATGTCATTCTTCCATATCACCTGAAGCTCGATGAGGTCGAGGAAGCAAGCAAGGGCGCTAATAAGATTGGGACGACGAAAAAAGGAATTGGCCCAGCATATATGGACAAGGCAGCACGTATCGGCATCAGGATTGCAGACCTTTTGGACCGTGAAGTGTTCGAAGAAAAGCTTACCCGCAACCTTGAAGAAAAAAACCGCTTGCTGGAGCGCATCTATGAAACAGAGGGCTTCAAGATTGAGGATATCCTCGACGAGTATTATGAATATGGCCAGCAAATCAAAGATTATGTTGTCGACACATCTGTTGTGTTGAATGATGCTCTTGATGAAGGGCGCCGCGTGCTTTTCGAAGGCGCACAGGGCGTCATGCTTGATATCGACCAGGGAACATATCCATTTGTCACATCATCCAACCCAGTCGCAGGCGGGGTGACCATCGGTTCTGGAGTAGGTCCAACGAAAATCACTCATATCGTCGGTGTTTCAAAAGCCTATACGACACGAGTAGGGGATGGACCATTCCCGACAGAACTGGATAACGAAATCGGAAACCAAATCCGCGAAGTTGGCCGTGAATACGGCACGACAACAGGCCGTCCGCGCCGCGTAGGCTGGTTCGACAGCGTCGTCGTCCGCCATGCCCGCCGTGTCAGCGGAATTACTGATCTATCCTTGAACTCCATCGATGTCCTTACTGGAATCGAGACACTCAAAATCTGTGTGGCTTACCGCTACAGAGGCGAATTAATTGAGGAGTTCCCGGCAAGCCTGAAGATGCTGGCAGAATGCGAACCAGTTTACGAGGAGCTTCCAGGCTGGACAGAAGACATCACAGGCGTCAAATCACTTGATGAGCTGCCAGAAAACGCAAGACACTATCTAGAGCGCATCTCCCAGCTCACAGGCATTCCATTATCCATCTTCTCCGTCGGACCGGACCGCACACAGACTAACGTAGTCCGCAGCCCTTGGAGATCATAATCTATATCAAACCAACCCCCAATCCACCGAATTGGGGGTTTTGTTTTTGGTTTTGATATATAAAGTACCAGTTGTTTTCAGTTTTCAGTTCGCGGAATGAACCGATTTTTAAAGATGATCCATTTCCAAGCACCGAAATTTTAAAAAATACCGTATAAAAGAAAAAAAGCAAAAAAAAATTCAAAAAAACATATACAAACAGTAAAATGCTATGGTAATATAAACAACGTTGTCACCGATTCGACAAAAACTGATAAGATACGAGCCATTAGCTCAGTCGGTAGAGGGTTGCTATCCTCATCGAATCTGCTTCAGCGGCAACCTGCGAGAAAGACCGAAGGTTTTTTGAGCACAGGATCCAAATAGAACCCATTTAGGGTATCATATTGTATTTCGAGCCATTAGCTCAGTCGGTAGAGCATCTGACTTTTAATCAGAGGGTCGAAGGTTCGAGTCCTTCATGGCTCACCAAAATTTTTTCGCGGTAGCGAAAAGAATTGTCCTGAATTTTTCACGGTAGCAAAAAGAACTTTCTTTAGCCTCGTGAAAGTGAAAGCAAAGTTTAGAAAATACGGCCCCTTGGTCAAGCGGTTAAGACACCGCCCTTTCACGGCGGTAACACGGGTTCGAATCCCGTAGGGGTCACTTTTACTTACATACACCGTAATTATTTTATTACGGCTCAGTAGCTCAGTCGGTAGAGCAAAGGACTGAAAATCCTTGTGTCGGCGGTTCGATTCCGTCCTGAGCCATTAAAAAAGGGAGCGTGTCATATGACATGCTCCTTTTTTTTGTAACACCACTGTAACATAACTGGTAATCTTCCTATTATTAACAGGTTTGTGTGAGAAATAGCAGGAATGTTCACGGAAATTCGGCTGAAAGTATGAGAATACCCTGATATTCCTAGGTTTTTGAATTATTTTTGGAGAGGAAATAGGAAAATATTCCGAGGTTATTTACCATCTATCTGACAAAAATCGTAATAAAATGTCAGCTATTATACATTTTTGTTACATAATGAAGACTAGTCTTCTTATTGATACATTTTATGGTAAAGTAGAAAGGTACAATTATCAGAAAATAGTTATAATGTACTAGACTAATAGTGTTTGACCGTTGTAGGAGGATCAGGATGAATAATTTAAAACATAAGCTATCCGTTCTTGCCGGCAAAACATCTAGAGAGATGAAGCCAGCAATCAAAAAGTCAATTATGGCTGCAGTTACTGTGGCTGCGTTGTCTTTCGGTGCAGGAAATACAGCATTTGCTGAGGATTCTAAGTTAACGACTGTTTTTTATGTTTATGTAAATGATAAATTCGTAGGTACGGTTGCCGATAAAACGGAAGTAGAGAAGCTTGTAGAAGATAAGCTTGCATCTGTCCAAAAGGAATACAAGGATCTCGATGTCGAGCTTGGTTTGGATGTCTCGTTTGTTCCTGAGCAGGTGTTCAGCTCAGCTGTCAATGCGAACACTAACGAAGTTTTGAATATTCTTAAGGATGAGATGACTGTTCAGGCTGAAGCTTCTGCCCTTGTCATAGGCGGAAAGCCAGTGGCTTATCTGAAAGATGAAGAAGCTGCCAAGGAAGTCCTTAAGACTTTAATGCTTGAATACATCACTGAAGAAGAATTGGCTGAAGTGGAGAATCAAAAGAAATCTCCTAATCTAACATTACCCGAAGTGAAAGAAAATGAAACTCGTCTATTAGACGTTAGCTTCACAGAAGAAGTTTCACAAATTGAAGAAAAAGTAGAGCCTCAAAAAATCCTTACAGTTGAGGAAGCAGTCCAGCTCCTTAAAAAAGGTACATTAGAGGAGAAGAAATACCAGGTCAAAGAAGGCGATGTGTTAGGCAACATTGCGAACTCACATGATTTGAAGCTGACTCAATTGCTAACTTTGAACGAAGGTCTGAAGGAAGACTCTGTTCTAAAGCCAGGCCAGGAAATTAACGTAACGGTTCTTAAGCCTTTTGTTGAGATCATTGTTAATCGTCAGGTATATGCTCAGGAAGAAGTTCCATTCGAAAGAGAAGTCGTTGAAGATTCTTCCATGTTCAAGGGCGATACAAAGAAAAAGCAAGAAGGCAAAGCAGGAATGAATGGAGTCACGTTTTCAATCTCTGAACAAAATGGGAAAGTGACAAAAAAGGAAGTTATAAACAAGGTTGTCTTAGAGGAACCTGTAACAGATATTACAATAAAAGGAACAAAAGTGGTCCCTTCACGCGGTGATGGCACGTTTGTATGGCCCACAAATGGCGGTTATGTATCCAGCCAGCAAGGATACCGCTGGAACAGGATGCATAAAGGAATCGATATCGCAAGACCAAGTGATTACACGATTAAAGCAGCAGATAACGGAGTTGTTGTTTACGCTGGCAACAAGGGTGATGGTTACGGAAATAAAGTCATCCTCGACCACCGTAATGGCTATCAAACGATGTATGCTCATCTAGCATCGATTACGGTATCTTCCGGGCAGACAGTATCGAGCGGATCGAAAATCGGCGTAATGGGCAGGACAGGAAACTCTACCGGTATCCATCTTCATTTTGAAGTGTACCAAAATGGTAAAGTGATTGATCCAATGTCCAAATTAAGCCGTCGCTAATTAAATGTAAAAAAGTCTCTAGATCAGCTAGAGACTTTTTTTATTCGCAGCAAGTACTCAATCGGAGGATCTTAATTTAAAGACAAAATCCTCATATTTTATTGTTCTGGGCAGGATTGGTACAATTGGGAAGAGAAGAAATAGGAGGGATTCAACAGATAAATTCAGTTTTTCCCTGATTTAAAGTAAAATAGATAAGATAACATTTTTAAAAAGAAAAAGAATCATTTATATACGATCTATATTCTGGCTTATAAAAGGAGAATTGGTATGGAGAAAAAGATTTTGGTTGTTGACGATGAAAAGCCAATTGCAGATATTCTACAGTTCAACTTGAAAAAAGAAGGCTATGATGTGTACTGTGCTTATGATGGTAACCAGGCCATTGAGATGGTCGAGGAAGTGCAGCCTGATTTGATATTGCTCGATATCATGCTGCCAATGCGTGATGGCATGGAGGTATGCCGTGAGGTCCGCAAAAAATATGAAATGCCGATCATCATGCTGACTGCCAAAGACTCAGAGATTGATAAGGTCCTCGGTCTTGAACTGGGTGCTGATGATTATGTCACCAAGCCATTCAGTACGAGAGAATTGATTGCGAGGGTGAAAGCGAATCTTCGCCGCCACCAGCAAAGCGCTGTGAAAGCGGATGAGGAAGAGGAGTCCAATGAAATCACGGTTGGCTCACTGACAATCCATCCGGATGCGTATGTCGTTTCAAAAAGAGGAGAAACGATTGAACTGACACATCGTGAATTCGAGCTGCTTCACTATCTTGCGAAGCATATTGGACAAGTCATGACCAGGGAGCATTTGCTGCAAACGGTATGGGGATATGATTATTACGGTGATGTCCGTACAGTGGATGTTACGGTGAGACGTCTCCGTGAAAAGATCGAAGATAACCCGAGCCATCCGACCTGGATCGTGACAAGACGAGGAGTAGGCTACTATTTAAGGAACTCTGAGCAGGAGTAACGATTGAATGAAAAAAGTAGGTTTTTTTCGCTCTATACACCTTAAATTTGTCATTATCTATGTCCTGCTGATTTTAGTCGCGATGCAAATCATCGGCGTCTATTTCGTACGCAAACTCGAAACGACGTTGATGACTAATTTCCAGGATTCTGTAAAATCCCGAGTGGACCTTCTGGTATTCGATATTCAGGAGGAACTGATCAAGGAGCGGGGAAAAGAGGATCCGACCAAAGAAGAGGCAATCAGGCAGATACTAAGAGATTATAAATCCAAGTCCTCTGATATTTCAGAGATCAGGGTGATCGATGGAGGTAGTTTCAAATTTCTTGGAACCTCGAGTTCCAGCAACCAGGGAATTGTTGGCCAGAGGACCTCGGATCTAAGAATCAAGCGTTCCATTGTCTTTGAGGAAGATGAAGACATCATCCAGTTAGATGATAAGACAGGAAATAGGCTATGGGTGCTGTCAACCCCGATCATGCACAATAGTGAAGCCATCGGTGCAGTCTATATTGTTGCAAAAATAGAGGATATTTTTGATCAGATGGAAGACATCAATAAAATCCTCGCAACCGGTACGGCCATTGCGCTTATTTTTACTGCTATTCTAGGTGTGCTCCTGGCACAGACGATCACAAGGCCGATTTCAGATATGCGTAAACAGGCACTGGCGATGACCCGCGGGAACTTTTCACGGAAAGTTAAGGTATATGGATATGATGAGATTGGCCAGCTGGCGATCACCTTCAATAACCTGACAAAGAAGCTGCAGGAAGCCCAGGCGACTACTGAAGGTGAGAAGCGAAAGCTAAGCTCTGTCATTTCCTATATGACGGATGGGGTCATCTCTACCGACCGGAAGGGGCGCATTATCCTAATCAATGAACCGGCTGAACAGATGCTGGGTGTTTCACGTGAAACAATCCTTTCACAGCCTCTCGTTTCAGTGCTTGGACTGGATGAAAACTATACCTTTGAAGATCTTCTTCAGGAACAAGAATCGATCGTCCTGGATTACAGTACGAAAAGCAAGCCGTTCATTTTGCGCGCAAACTTCTCGGTCATTCAAAAGGAAAGCGGGTTCGTGAACGGGTTGATTGCGGTTCTTTATGATATTACGGAGCAGGAAAAAATCGACCTGGAACGCCGCGAATTTGTGGCGAATGTGTCCCACGAGTTGCGAACACCTTTGACGACGATGCGCAGCTATCTTGAAGCGTTGGCAGATGGGGCATGGAGAGATGAGGAGATTGCTCCGAACTTCCTTGAAACAACAAGGGGAGAAACGGAGCGGATGATCCGTCTCGTCAACGATTTACTTCAGCTTTCAAAGATGGATAGTGTCGACTACCGTTTGTCCAAAGAATGGGTTGACTTTCCTATCTTCTTCAATCGAATCATAGACCGTTTCGAGATGACCAAGAACCAGAACGTCATGTTTATTAGGGACATTCCTGAGGATGCTATTTTCGTGGAGATTGATGAAGATAAGATCACCCAGGTTCTGGATAATATTATCTCGAATGCTATGAAGTATTCTCCTGAGGGAGGGACCATTACGTTCCGGGTCAAGGAAATGGATGACAAGGTTGAGATCAGTATTTCTGATGAAGGCGTTGGCATTCCAAAAGATAACTTGGATAAAATCTTTGACCGTTTCTACCGTGTGGACAAAGCCAGGACACGCAAACTGGGCGGTACCGGTCTGGGACTGGCGATCGCGAAGGAAATGGTCCATGCCCATGGGGGAAGGATTTGGGCAGAAAGCGTTGAGGGCAAAGGGACGACCATCCGTTTCACCCTCCTATATGACCGTAGTGCAGAGGATGATTGGTCATGACATATGAAAATATTAAAACTGTCATTTTAACATTTCTAGCTGTCCTTAGCGGATTCTTAACGTGGAATATTTGGACATATCAGCCGGACTATGAAAATGTCGGCAATCAGAAAACCATCGACATGGTCAACATTGCGACCCAGCGGGAAATCAAGAAGGTTGTCAAACCACACCAGATTATTTACCATCTTGGCGGTAAGCAATATGGAACCGTAAGCAATGGGTATATCGATGATGTTGTGGCGAATATTTCGAAGTGGAAGTACTTCGATGTGAAAAAGTATCCGGGTAGGGTTTCTGATTTCAGTGAGAAGGTCGCAGCGGGCGGGAATACGGAAATCATTTTCCCTGACGAAGTGCCGATTGAGCTTTATCAACGGGTGCTTAATATTGATGAGAGAGATATGCCAAAGTTTGATTTTGACCGGATGATCATCAACACGGAAACCCAGCAAAAACAAGAAGGCGTGGTTTATTTTTACTCGCAAAAAAACCAGGAAGTTTATGAAAGCAATGTGAGTCCCTCTTATATCAATGAATTTACCAATAAGTTTTATAAATCAGCTGGAAGACTTACACCATATTTCTTGCACGTTGCTTCTGACATTAGGCGAATGTACCTTCCTTCTGAAGATGTGGAAATGGTGAAGTACACGTACTACCAGAACCCGCTTGATTCCGATAAGTTCAAGGAAGCATTGTTCAAGGACCCGAGCTTTGTGCAGCGGAGCTTTGCGGACGGGATTGAGGAGTTTACCGATGACGCCAGCAAAATGACTGTGGATACACGGACGAACATGATCTCTTACGTGAACCCTGTCCGGGACCGTGACTCGGTCATCGGCACCACCAATGTCCTTCAGCGGAGCATTGAGTTCGTTAACGGCCATGGGGGATGGACAGAGGCATATCGCTATGTTTACAAGGATGATTTTAACCAGAATGTCCTGTTCCGGCTTTACAGCAAGGAAGGATATCCTGTATTCAACCAGTCTGGTATGTCCGAGATTTATCAGCAATGGCGACAATCGGAAATCAGCCGGTATATTCGTCCTGGTTTCCATCTCGAACTTCCATTGAATCCGGATGTGATTACAAAGACATTGCCTTCTGGCTACAAGGCACTTGAGCAACTTCAGCAGAAGAAGGATTTCAAGCCTGAACTGCTGCAGAATATCATGCCTGGATATTATATGACCCAGGGTCCGGAAAATTCGCTGATCCTCCTGGAGCCAGGCTGGTTTTACCTGTATGATCGTGAATGGCGGCAGCTGATATGGGAGGAGGAATTGAAGAATGGATTGGAGTAGAATCAAAACGATCTTCATTCTGACCTTCCTTGTCCTGGACGTTTACCTTGTGTACCAGTTCATGAATACAAGGGATGCTGCCCAGTATGAAGTCGTCAAGGAAGCAACACTGGAAGAAAGGCTCAAGAATGATGACATCCGGTATAATGACCTGCCGGAGGCCAAAGAAAAAGAGCATTATCTGAGTGTCAGGACGAAGGTATTTACGACTGAAGAACTCGAGCAAATCAAAGGGCAGTCTGTCAGCCTTGGTGATGGTACATCGATTGAGGCTAATTTGGAAAAGCCGTTCAAGCTGTCGAGCAAATTCCAGCCAGCAGAGCTTTCCACTTTTATAAAAGGAAATATTTACGCTGGTGAACAATACAAGTTCTGGAGCAAGAACGATGAGGCCGGGACCATAACGTATTATCAGGAACATGATAATAAAACCTTTTATTATAACAGCAATGCCAAATTAACCTTCTATTTTAACGAAAACAATGAAGTGTCTTCGTATAAGCAGACGTATTTGGAAATCATCGATGAGCTTTCGGATGAAGAAGAGACGATCACGCCATTAAGGGCAATGGAAACTCTTTATAAAAAAGGCTTGCTGAAGCCAAAGAGCAATATCACCGATGTCAAACTGGGATATTCGACGCTCGTCTCGCTGACAGCATCCCATGTGGTGACACCAACGTGGAGGATTGAAGTCAACGGCAAGGAAAACCTTTTTGTTCACGCATTCGAAGGGCGGGTCATCCCGTTGACAGACGGAGAAAATAAAGTGACGGAGTGAAGAGATATGAGTTTGCATTTTAGTGTTCTCGCCAGCGGGAGTACGGGAAATGCGATCTATGTGGAGACGGAGGGCCAATCCTTCTTAGTGGATGCCGGATTGAGCGGCAAGCAAATGGAGGGTTTATTCAAGCAAATTGGCCGCGAAATGAAAGACCTCTCTGGAATATTAGTGACGCATGAACACAGCGATCATATAAAAGGCATAGGAATCGTTGCCCGGAAGTACAAACTGCCAATCTATGCGAATGAAAAAACATGGAAGGCAATGGACGGCTTGATTGGGGAAGTTCCGCTCGACCAGAAGTTCACCTTTGATATGGAAACGGTGAAAACCTTTGGCGGACTGGATATCGAGTCATTCGGTGTCTCTCACGACGCAGCTGAACCAATGTTTTATGTCTTCCATAAAGATGGCAAGAAATTGGTGCTGATTACAGACACAGGCTATGTCAGCGACAGGATGAAAGGAATCATCTCCAATGCTGATGCGTACGTGTTTGAAAGCAACCACGATGTCCAGATGCTGAGGATGGGGCGGTACCCGTGGAGCGTCAAACGCCGGATCCTGAGCGATTACGGCCATGTTTCAAATGAAGATGCAGCCGTGGCAATGAGTGAAGTGGCAGGAGACAACACGAAACGAATTTATCTTGCCCATTTAAGCCTTGATAACAATATGAAGGACCTTGCAAGAATGTCGGTTGCCCAAACACTTGAAAGCAGGGGAATCAGGGCAGGAGAACAGCTCGAACTGATCGACACCGATCCGAAGTCTCCGACTGCATTGACAGCCATTTAGATTACGGCCATTGTTTTAGGGAATAGGAGTAAAAGCAACCGACCAGGCTGCTTTTGCTCCTTTTTTCGTCGTGTAAAAGGGCTTATATTTTAGAAATTAGCAAAACAGGTAGTATAATACTCCATATAAGAGTGATAAATAGCATCTATTGTTCAATGAAGGGATTGGTGGACATTGGGTTACTATGATCAAGATTATCAAAGCCGGTATAAACCGCAGAACAACAGGAAAGGCGGTTTTTTCCTGGCCAGTATGGCAGGCGCGCTCATTGGGGCTTTATTGGTGGTCTTCTCGATCCCCGTATTATCCAAATTTGATGTGCTGCCATATAAAATTGAACCAAATAATCAAACAGCTGTGACCGATGAAGAGCCAGCTGATTCTGAAGAAGAGAATACAACAAGGAAAAATGTATCACTTGATGTGTATACACAAATAACGGAAGCGGTTGATAAAGCGGGCGATGCTGTTGTCGGGATTATCAATATCCAGGAAAGCACCGGTTTTTGGGGCCAGACACAGGAGTCAGGGGGAACAGGCTCTGGAGTCGTTTATAAGAAGGAAGGCGGAAAGGCATATATCGTAACGAACCACCATGTTGTCGCAGATGCTTCAGGCCTGGAGGTCAGCCTCAGTGATGGCACAAAAATTCCTGCGAAGCTTTTAGGCAGCGATATCTGGACGGATCTTGCTGTATTGGAAGTACCGGCGGACGAGATCAAGGTCGTTGCGGAATTTGGCAACTCTGACAAGCTGAAGCCCGGTGAACCGGTCATTGCGATTGGAAACCCGCTTGGCCTTACTTTTTCAGGTTCTGTGACCCAGGGAATCATTTCAGGATTGGAGCGCGCAATTCCTGTTGATATAAACCAGGATGGCACGCCAGACTGGCAGGCAGAAGTCCTGCAGACAGATGCGGCCATCAATCCGGGAAACAGCGGAGGTGCCCTAATTAATATTGAGGGCCAGGTGATTGGCATCAACTCGATGAAAATTGCCCAGAGTGCTGTCGAAGGGATCGGATTATCAATTCCAATCAATTATGCTGCACCGATTATTGATGACCTTGAAAAAACGGGAGATGTGAAGCGGCCATTCATGGGTGTGGAATTAGCTTCTGTACATGAAATTTCATCCCATCACCAGCAAAACACGTTGAAACTGCCTAAGGAAATCAACTATGGGGTCGCAATCAGAGCAGTCCAGCCGAACTCACCTTCTGCTGAAGCTGGTTTGAGAGAGTATGATGTCATTGTTGAGATGGATGGAGAAGAAATCAGGGATGTCGTTGACTTACGTAAGCATCTTTACAATAAAAAGAAGGTTGGCGATGACATGCAAGTGAAGTATTATCGAAACGGCCAGTTGGAAGAAACAACTATTAGATTAGGCGGAGAATCCTTATAGTCACAGCAGGAGGCGAAAGCTTCCTGTTTTTTTATGTTAAAATGGTTCCTGTGGATAATGTAAAAACGGATTTTGGCAAAACTAAAAGTATATAAAAGATGCTGAAGGGATGAAAGTTATGAAGTATTGCTGCAGTGAACATGTAGAATTGGCGCTGGATGAAGCGGTGGATGAGTTCGAGGTCGCACCCCAGTTAACGAAACTTGATTCTGTTGATAAGTCGGAGTTTGTCTGTGGATACTGTGGACAACCTGCTGTATATATTGTGGCGAACGAATGATCGCATACTAAATGTGGATATCGATGTGAATATGTGGATAACTATTGTGGATAGCTTGTTTGTAAACTGTTTGTAATCTGTTTGTAAAGTGGGGATGACTGTGAATATCTCAATCGTAACGGTTGGCAAATTAAAAGAAAAGTATCTAAAACAGGGGATTGAGGAGTACTTGAAACGCCTGGGAAGCTACGCAAAAATAGATGTAATTGAAGTCCCGGACGAAAAAGCACCAGAAGAATTAAGCGAAACGGAAATGGTCCAGGTCAAGCAAAAAGAAGGAGAGCGCATCCTTGCTAAGATCGGCCCAGACACCCATGTCATCGCCCTCGCCATCAACGGAAAGCTGAAATCATCAGAAGAACTCGCTGAAGGCATGGACAAACTTGCAACCTATGGAAAAAGCAAAATCGCCTTCGTCATCGGCGGATCACTGGGTCTGAGCGACGAAGTCTTGAAAAGATCTGACGAACAGCTCTCTTTTTCTAAAATGACATTCCCGCACCAGATGATGCGATTGATCCTGGTCGAGCAGATTTACCGGGCGTTCAGGATTAATCGGGGAGAACCGTACCATAAGTAGAAAAATTTGATGTCAGGAGAAAAAATCCATATACATACCCTGATAAAATAGGTTCTATATGACTTCTTTGAACAGACTAGTGAGGTTAATTCTATTGTAGTAAGTGTATAGGGCGTTACGGTTAATCAGTAAAACGGTATTTTTAAGTAGCTTAGTTAATACCTAAAGTTTAGATATAAAAAATCGCCTCAATTATCGAAAAGATAATTAGAGGCGTTTTTTATGCTAAACTTTCTTTAACTAGTTATTATGTCCGATCTTCCAGCCACTGCGTTCTACTTTTGTGTCAATCACTTTAGAAGTTGTCTGAGAAGTAACTTCTCCTTCAGTAACAGTTGTTTCAGAAGTTTCGCTAACCAGCGGGTCCCCTTTAACTTCATCTTTACCAATAACAACACTATCACTAAGTAATAGTTTACCATTGCTACCTGGAGCGCCACGATGTTGAATAGTGGTCTCAATCGTTTCCGTAATAGTAACTGGTGTCTCAGTTGTTGTTGTTGTTGTTAAAGTTGTAGTTTCATCCCAAGTTGAAGTAGTCGTTACTTCTTTAATAGTGATAGTGATTACATCTCTATACTCATTCTTAGTAGGGTGTTTTTCAACTGTAGTTACAGACTCTTCAACAATTTTTACTAAGGAAGAAGATTTAGGTTCAGTAGTAGAATTAGTAGAAGTCTCTACATCAACTCGCACCTCTTCAGTCACATTTTTAGTAACAAGAACTTCAGTGGTGATACCTTTTGAAAAGTTTTCACTTTGTCCGGGAGCATTTTCTAAGCCTTTGGCTTTCCCATTGCTCGCCATTGCTCCAGATGCAAAACTAATTGATAATACTAAACTTAATGCTGTTACAGATACTTTTTTTGCTCTTTTCATTTTTCATTTCTCCTCTTAAATAAAAATTTTTTAATTAAGAGGGCCGGTTACACTAGTAGCTCCATATAGCCCAAGTGTCCAGATTAAGGCCATACTTCAATGCTTCCCTGATTACTTCAGTCATTTCTTAAACCATTAAATATACTTGAATGATAAGGATCACTACCAACCAATCCACTCACTGGTAACGATTGTTCAATAGGAAAGTGGCCACTAAATTATTAAAAATCGTTCCTTAGACCTATTATATAATAAACTGAAGTTTAATAGGAATAAATACCTATCGACAAAATTTGATAAAACGGCAATATAAAAAAAGGTTTGGAAGAAAGGAATCATGATTGATGAAAAAAATGATTGCCAGGCGAATAATCAGAAGGATAAAACTGATTTTTGCATATAACGGGGAATCATTATAGGTAAATGAGGTTTTAGATGTATGAAAATAATTATGAGCCAAATTACCGAGTTATGAATAATAACGTGGTAATTTGTCATCTATCCTGGTTTTTAAATTTTGTAATTAAGTTCTTTTAAAAAGATATCTGCTTATTATCCAGATTTTTCTAATGCTTTATAAAGAATCTTTGTGAAAAAAAGCGAAAGAATGGAACCTAATAGTAAAAGAGCCATATCCCACTGGGCGTCCCATATATCTCCTTGCATACCTAAAAAATCTTCTGTGACTTTCCCTTCTTTCCAAATTTTTATACTTGCCCATTCAATGATTTCGTAGAAAGCCCCGATTGCTAGTGTTATACATAGAGCAATAAAATTTGTGGTCTTACTTTTCGATAATACTGTTTTCCTTAATAATATCTCGATTATAACTATCACAATAGACCCCTTAAGGAAATGACCGAACCGATCATAGTGGTTTCTTTGTAAATCAAAATAATCTTTCACCCATGAAAAGAGAGGAACTTTGGAATAAGAATAATGTCCTCCTATAAACGTTAGAATGACAAGAAGAGTAATGATGACATAGGAAACAGTGGTAAGGCGAAACTTATTGTATGTTGAGACTAAAAATATCAAAACTAAAACTGAAGGTAAAACCTCCACCAACAAAACCATATAACCTTCTTCAGGTTTAATCAGGGACCAAATAAGAAAAAGTATTATAACAAATAAAAAGAAAAAATGTATTTTTTTATGTGACATTCAAATCACTCCATCAGAAAACAAGATGAATATAGTATTTGCTAAACATTTATATATTATAGAACAAAGATAAGTTTGAAATTGTAAAAGGTAAATTACGGTGAAGCGTACCACAAGTGGCAAAGTAGAAGGCTGAGACATTTTCAGTTTGGGATAATATATTGAAGTGTATTATTCAGAAAATTCATTATAAGTGTTATAGTTTTTATTAGGGGTGACGGTTATGGAATTTAACGATGTAATACATGGTCATAGATCAATAAGGGAATATGAAGACTGGGAAGTAAGTCAAGAGCTGCTGGATCAAATATTGGATGCGGGCATTCGTGCTTCTTCTAGCGGCAATATGCAAACGTATTCAATTATCGTTACAAAAGACAAAGAACTTAAGAAAAAGTTATACAGCGCACATATGGAGCAATCGATGGTTATAGATGCTCCTATTCTTTTAACATTTTGCGCAGATTTTAATAGAATGAGAAAATGGCTTTCCGTCAATGAAGCACCTGTACATTTTGATAATTTCATGAGCTTTATGATCGGAGCAATTGATGCCACATTGGCAGCGCAAAACTGCGCTTTAGCGGCAGAGAATGCTGGTCTGGGCATTTGTTATATGGGCTCAACACTGGCAAATTGTGATCAAATTGGCGAACTGCTAAATCTTCCGTCAAACGTTGTACCAGTTGTTGGTTATTCATTAGGGTACCCAGCAGAGAACCCTGCTCCGCGTGACCGCTTGCCAAAGCATGGACTTGTCCACTACGAGCAGTATAATGATTATGCTGATGAAGACATTCTCGAAATCTACAAAGAAAGAAATATTAATGGATGGAATCGCTACATGGACAATCCAAGACTAAAGGAAATGACAGAGCAGTTAGGTTTAAAAAACCTTGCCCAAATTTACACGATCGCCAAGTATACCAAGGAATCTCACCTCGAGTTTTCTCAAACAGTGCTGAAATACTTGGAGAGGCAGAATTTTATGAATAACAAGTGATGTTTTTACTCAAAGACGGCTTCATTGTTAGCCGTTTTTTAAGTTAGCGTATTGTTATAGACAGTTAATTAACAGCCCTATAAGGAGAAGGAAAATGGGTACTTGGGGAGTAGCTATATTATCTGATGATCTAGCGGAAGAGGTTAGCTTTAGATACAAGGATTTATTGGGTGCTAATTATACGAATGAACAAGCCAGTAAAATGATCATTGAAGAGTACACCAGTGAGTTGGATGAGGATGAAATCACTGTTTTTTGGCTATCATTTGCCTTGATTCAATGGAAATTAGGCAGACAGCAAGAAGATGTGAAGAATAAGGCCATACAAATCATTGAAGATGGCACGGATCTTAAACGGTGGGCAGATGATCCAAAATTAAGGAAGAAGCGTGAAGCTGTTCTTCTTAAACTAAAAGACCAATTAAATTCTCCGCAGCCGCCTGCTAAAAAGGTGCCAGCAAGGTTTGTAGCTGATACATTCTTAAAAGCCGGAGATGCGATAAGCTATCAATTAATATCGGGGGATTATCTTCTTTTTAAAGTTATAGGGATTATTGAACAATGGACTGGTGACAGATATCCACTTTTTGAAATGTGTGATTGGGTCGGAAGAGAAATTCCAATGAAGGAACATATCAATAATTTGGAATTAAGAAAAGAGCCCTTTGAAGAAAGGATTAATAAGTTGGCTATTTTCCCGGCAGGAAAAAGAGATGATCCAACCAGGAGAATAAAATTCGTCGCCGAAGAGGTAAGGATTCACTCAGATATGGAACCTCCGTATACAGTGTTGACATGGAAAGAATTTGATGAGTATTTAGCAAAAAATCACGGGATTAAGTAATTTAATGAATAAAAGTTTAAAGGATTATTTGATTCGAAATTCATGTTTACAGTTTAATCCAATTCCGTTATAGTCAGTTTGAGGTGATGGAATTGATTTGGTTATTGATTGGTTCACCATTAATCCTTTTGATTGTTGTAGCGTTGTATCTCGAAAAAAGAAAAGGGATGTCCCCTCCTGATGAACCTCACCAGAAACATGGAGCAGAGTCCGAGTTAGCCAGGTATTCCTATTACACACCGCCAAGCAGTGGCGGGAGTGAGGGGAATCCTCCGCAATGATTATTTTCAAACCTGCGCATGACAGGTTTGTTTTTATAAGAAACGTTAATTAATATGGAATGCAGCGAGCCTTGGTGAAAGTAGATTAAAGCAGGGCGGGTAGATCTTTTAACCATGTCTTGCTGATAATATTAATCCTTGCGGTCCTTTACAGATTTCTATGGGAGGACTTCTCACTTTTTTACAGTGGAAAAATAGTTTATAATTATCTGTAAATACTAGATATTTTAATGTATAAGTCATTATAATAGATTATGTTATGGTTTGAACAAGGGCGGAAAAGGTGTGTTCCCAGGTGAGATCGATGCGGGAGCGCCTACTCAAATAAAGGGGACAAGGAAGGGTATAATGAGCAACGTACAGAAAGTAACAGACGTTATCTTAATTGGTGCCGGAGTCATGAGCGCAACGTTGGGATCATTACTGAAAGAGCTTGCACCGGAATGGGAAATCAAAGTTTTTGAGAAACTCGCAACTCCAGCGGAAGAGAGCTCTAACGTATGGAATAATGCTGGGACAGGCCATGCTGCGCTTTGCGAACTTAACTATACACCCGAAAAATCCGATGGATCCATCGATATCAGCAAGGCCATAAAAGTAAATGAGCAATTCCAGATTTCAAGACAATTTTGGTCTTATCTTGTAAAAAGCAACCTGATTCGTAACCCGCATGAGTTCATCATGCCAATCCCGCATATGAGTTTGGTAGAAGGGGAAAAGAATGTTACGTTTTTGAAAAATCGATTTAAAGCGCTTTCAGGTATTTCTTTGTTCCAGGGAATGGAATACACCGAGGATCCTGAAAAGTTGAAGGAATGGCTGCCGCTAGTGATGGATGGCCGGACCTCGACTGAACCGATTGCAGCAACTAAGATTGATTCCGGGACGGATGTTAATTTTGGTGCTTTAACTGAAATGTTACTCGACCATTTACAGAAGCAAAATGTCGAGATTAACTATAAGCATAGTGTGAAAGATATCAAACGTGCCAGCGATGGCACATGGGAAGTCAAGGTGAAGAACCTGGATAGCGGTAAAACCGAATCTCACTTTGCGAAATTCATCTTCATTGGCGGCGGCGGCGGAAGTTTGCCTTTACTGCAGAAAACAGGCATTCCAGAGTCAAAACGCATTGGAGGCTTCCCGGTCAGCGGACTCTTCCTGGTCTGCAACAATCAAGAAGTGGTTGAGCAGCATCATGCGAAAGTCTACGGTAAAGCTAAAGTCGGCGCTCCTCCGATGTCTGTTCCGCATTTGGATACAAGGTATATCGATAACAAGAAATCCTTGCTGTTTGGACCTTTTGCCGGATTCTCGCCTAAGTTCCTGAAAACTGGTTCGAACCTTGATTTGGTTGGGTCAGTTAAACCAAATAATGTCCTGACTATGCTTGCTGCAGGTGCGAAGGAAATGGCGTTGACGAAATACCTGATTGAGCAAGTCATGCTATCCCATGAAAAGCGCATGGAAGAGCTGCGTGAATTCATTCCGAACGCAAAGAGTGACGAGTGGAATGTCGTTGTTGCTGGCCAGCGTGTACAGGTAATCAAAGATACGGAATCAGGGAAGGGAACGCTGCAATTCGGCACAGAAGTGGTCAGTGCCTCTGACGGCTCCGTAGCAGCATTGCTCGGCGCATCACCAGGCGCGTCAACAGCCGTCCACGTCATGCTCGAAGTACTGGAAAGATGCTTCCCGGAACAAATGTTTACATGGCAATCCAAGATCAAGGAAATGATACCGTCTTACGGAGTGTCATTGGTTGATCATCCAGAGCTGTTCCATGAAATCCATGAATCAACCGCTGCGACACTTGGGTTGAGCGATAAACAACCGGTGTACAGCTTAAATAACTAATTGTTCTTGAACCTTCGATCCTGATTGGATTGGGGGTTTTTTGTTTTGCGTATAATCACTAGAACAGTAGTGATGTTTACGAACAAGAAAATCTCGCAATTACCTCAACCGGACAGGTTTGTCAGGATACATGAGGAAAGTTGTCCGAGAGCAAGCTCCAATCGGACAGGTTTCAAGGAATTAGAAGGAAAGTTGTCCGAGAGCGCGCTCCAATCGGACAGGTTTCAAGGAATTAGAAGAAAAGTTGTCCGAGAGCGCGTTCCAATCGGACAGGTTGCAAGGATTAAGAAGAAAAGTTGTCCGAGAGCAAGCTCCAATCGGACAGCTTGCAAGGATTAAGAAGAAAAGTTGTCCGAGAGCGCGCTCCAATCGGACAGGTTGCAAGGATTTAGGAAGAAAGCTGTCCGAGAGAATGCCTCAAACGGACAGGACCTGCTGATATACTATTCATAATAAGTATGTCTATTCTTTCCTATCGCTGCAAAATTTTTCTGTAGAACCCTGGAGATTGTTTTATTACTGAAGGTTGAATTTGCCCACTTGTATATATTCGCAGAAGTTATCCTATATTCTGGGAAAAGCAATTTGAATTCCTCTGTAGTCCTGAGCACAGCATCTCCAATTTTTTCATGCGTACCGCACTTACCACAAACTAGGTCGAATTTCTGTACATAGGTATTAAATGAATAACAATTCTTGCAATAGATCCCTTTCTCCAACTGTTCATAATCGTAATCAGGCAAATTCGAAAATGGGTTTTTGACCTGATGCAGTGATAGCAGCTTTTGGGCGAGTATCTGGTGACTATGTTCCAATTTGGATGGCGTGTTTTGTAACTCTTTGATGTAACGATTGGTTTGTGTGGGTAGGATAATTGGTTGGTCCATTGGGGCCTGGTAGAGGGTGAATTCAGGGTTGATGAAGATGGTCGTGGCGTGGACGATGTGGTTCAACTTGAGGTTTTGGAGCAGCTGGCGAAAGAGGGTGGCGCTTCGTGTCAACTGGGTGATTGGGTTTTTGTACTCGCGGCCATTTTTAACTGCATATAACTTGTCCCCATCAAGATAAAAATCTCCTACAAAGTTTTTTACATCAATGAGATGAATGGCATCCCTGGCAATGATCACTTTATCCAGTTGGAAAAAAGAGTTGTTCACCTGAAGAAGAAGGTCGTCGATGATATATCTTTCTTCCGAGAGATGTTCTGTCTTCTGGTCGAACATAACTTCTCCCGCATATCCTTTTTCCAAGGTCGAGAGTTGGAACTGATCCTTAGCAGACAACTCCATTCGATTATTCAAGTATCGCAAAACGACTAAATCATGGGGTTCCGTACGTTCTTTTAAAAGCATACTCCACATCCTTTCTATAAGCTAATTCTAATTCATTAGCCAAACGAATATTGTGAATGTTTTGTTAACTTTTTCCGTATATAAAAAAACCGCTCTACCACCCAAGAGGCGGTAAAGCGGTTCTGCATTAATTCCGAATCAGATAATCAAATGCGCCTAATGCGGCGGTTGCACCTGATCCCATGGAAATGATGATTTGTTTGTACGGGCTGTTTGTGCAGTCTCCCGCGGCGAATACGCCTGGAAGGTCTGTAGCACCGTGGTTGTTCACTACAATTTCACCAAAGCGTGTACGCTCTAGTGTGTCGCCTAACCAGTCAGTGTTTGGTACAAGTCCGATCTGAACGAATACACCCTGCAATTCTACGTGATGTTCTTCGCCGCTGTCACGGTCCACATAAGTAATTCCGTTTACTTTATCAGTACCGGTGATTTCTTTTGTTTGCGCGTTCATGACGACAGTCACGTTAGACAGGCTGTGCAGACGGTCTTGAAGGACTTTGTCTGCTTTTAGCTCTGGATTGAACTCGATCACTGTTACATGGTTGACGATTCCTGCAAGGTCGATGGCTGCTTCTACGCCGGAGTTTCCGCCGCCGATGACAGCAACATCCTTGCCTTCGAACAATGGACCGTCACAGTGAGGGCAGTAAGCCACACCTTTGTTCTTGAACTCAGCTTCACCAGGCACGCCAACATTGCGCCAGCGGGCACCAGTAGAGATGATGACTGTCTTACTCTTAAGAACAGCACCATTTTCAAGTTCAAGCTCAACCATGTCTTTCTTTTCCAAGCGCTTCGCACGCTGCAGGTTCATGATATCGATGCCATATTCTTTAACATGTTCTTCAAGGCTTGCGACAAGCTTTGGACCTTCCGTGTGCTTGACACTGATGAAGTTCTCGATGCCGAGAGTGTCCATGACTTGTCCGCCGAAGCGTTCTGCAACGATACCTGTGCGGATGCCTTTACGAGCCGCATAAATGGCCGCACTAGCACCAGCCGGTCCGCCACCGACGACAAGAACATCATATGGATCTTTATCGCTGAATTCTGCTGCGTCCGGGCCAGAGCCCATCTTCGCAAGGATTTCTTCTAGAGACATACGGCCGCTGCCGAAGGATTCCCCGTTAAGGAAAACCGTTGGAACAGCCATGATTTCTTTGCTTTCTACTTCATCCTTAAAAGCTGCGCCGTCAATCATGGTATGTGAAATGCCAGGATTCAGGATGCTCATCAGGTTCAATGCCTGTACAACATCTGGGCAGTTGTGGCAGCTTAGGCTGATATAAGATTCGAAACGATACTCACCTTTAATTGCCTTCACCTGATCGATGACTTTCTGGTCAACTTTAGGGGCTCTGCCGCTAACCTGCAGCAAAGCAAGCACCAATGAAGTGAACTCATGTCCTAAAGGAATACCTGCGAAAGTCAAGCCAGTGTCTTCGCCAATACGATTGACGCTGAAGCTAGGTGTTCTTTCCAGTTCGGCATGCTCAACTTTAATGTGAGAAGACATGGTCGCCAGCTCATCTACTAAAGAAAGCATGTCTCGTGATACTTCATCTGATCCAGCACTTACTTTAAGCAGCACATCGCCCTCCATCAATTGAAGATATTGGGCTAATTGTGCTTTAATTTCTGCATCTAATAACATGGGAAGGACTCCTTAGATTTTTCCTACAAGGTCAAGGCTTGGCTTAAGAGTTGCAGAACCTTCTTGCCATTTTGCAGGGCAAACTTCGCCTGGGTTGTTGCGTACATATTGTGCTGCTTTAAGCTTGCTAACAACTTGGCTAGCGTCACGGCCGATTCCGCCTGCATTGATTTCAACAGTCTGGATAACGCCGTCTGGATCGATGATGAAAGTACCGCGCTCAGCAAGTCCATCTTCTTCGTTCAATACATCGAAGTTGCGAGAAATCTTCTGTGAAGGATCGCCGATCATGATGTACTCGATTTTGCTGATAGCTTCTGAGTGGTCATGCCAAGCTTTGTGAGTGAAGTGAGTATCAGTAGAAACAGAGTAAACTTCTGCTCCCATTTCTTTTAATGTTGCATATTCGTTTTGCATGTCTTCAAGCTCAGTTGGGCAAACGAATGTGAAGTCAGCAGGGTAGAATACAACTACGCTCCACTTGCCTTTTAGGTTTTCTTCAGAAACAGTGATGAACTCTCCGTTGTGGAATGCGTTTGCTGTGAATGGTAAAACTTGAGTGCCGATTAATGCCATGATTAAGTTCCTCCTTAAATTTGGTTGAATTATTTATGAGATAGTTTAACTGATTCTATTCAGTCAACTATTCAATTAACTAGAATAATTCTAATTCGGTAATAATTATCATATAGCAGTGATTATTTTGTCAAGCGATATGATTGATTTATAAAAGATGTTTAATAACACAGGCTATATCTATTATGGACCGTATCTTAAATAAAATGCCAATAATAAGCAGAAAAATTTCGTATAATAGAGGGGTTTATTAATATAAATGACCTTAAAATATGGTACAGGAATTTTACATAAAAAAACCATGAACATAAAGTTCATGGCTGGAAAGGTTATTGTAATGCTACACCATTTACATATAAAGTGCTTGTGCTGGAGACTAGCTCAACACTTGTAACTATATGGCCTGATTTGCCAGGGTATTCGTCACCAACGGCAGGTTGTTTACCTTCGAACGCATCTTTATGGCCATTTAAATAAAAACCTGTAAATTGATTGGATTTTCTTGCATTATAGTCAACAGTTGCTGAAAGGTTTGCGGTGTGTTTATGTTCTACGATGTGTTTTTTCTCTCCTTTAGTTCCTTCACCAGTAATCCATTCGACAGTAACCTCATAGGCTGTTACAGTTTCATAAGTAAATAACAAACTTTCAGCGTTTTTCTGCAACTGAGCATTGTTCCACCCCAAAGCCTGCTGTACATCACCTTTACCTACAAATCCATTACCTGACTCATCTACTGTTACGGCCGCAAACGACGTACTTGCAAAAATCCCCATTGCCAGTGCTCCTGCTGCTAATCCTGCTAATACTTTTTTCATTTTTCATCTCTCCTCTTAGTTTTTATGTATTCCTAAGAGGGCCGGTTACACTAGTAGCTCCATACAGTCCAAGTGTCCAGATAAAGACTGTACTTCAACGCTTCCCATTGCATTCACGATGGATGATCATAGTGGCCACTAAATGTTACCATCGTTATAGGTTTATTTTATATTAAACAATAGTTAAATAGTAGTATTTTTAATCGACAATTTTCTCGGTCTTAAGTCATAAAAAAATAGTACTAACAGCGGTTAGTACCAAAAAAATCAGGAGGAACTAAAAGAGAATGATATATTCTCCTATGAAAATTGTATATTAAACATTAGTGGAAATAAACTGTTTTTAGTAGACAAATTTCCGCATCGGTCTGAAAAAATTGTCTAAAACAAAAAATATCCTTCTCGGAACGCTCTGTAATAAAGTATAGTTAGAATATACAGAATGTGGATGGGGAGGTTGCATCATTAAGAATTTCAGTCAAAAAGCCTTTTATTTGTTTTTCCTTCTTCCTGCATTGTTTTTAGTATATTTACACATTAATATCCCGCATGAACTGGAATGGAATGTGATCTTCTTTCTATGTATCATGGTGATTTTCGACAGGATCAACCTCAAGGTATTTTCTGGGTTTCGGTACTCGTTTTTTCATGTGATGTTATCGTTGATAATTTTTGACCGATTTTCTGTTGTTTATGGGTTCATTTATCTTTTGGTAGATAGCTTGTTTGCTATTTTTTCAAAGAAAAGAGGGAGCCTGAAATCAACAATTGCATTGTTGGCGATGTATATCATCATTATCATTGCCTGTAATGAATTTTATAATGGTTATACGGATAAGACTTACGGGGCACGTTATCTCACCTTGATTTTGATGGTGTTCCTGAGTATGATGTTGAAATACGTCTTTGTGTGGCTTGAAACAGGGGCTGTGACCAGCAAGATGTTCATCGAAAGGTTTGGGCCAATGACATTTGAAGTGTTGATCATTTTTCCGATCCTTGCGTTCTATGACCATCTGGATGTAAATTTGATTCTCATCTTGTTCCTTTCTTATTATACATTTATTGGCTTCATGCACAGGAAGTTCATGGGTGTCAACCATCTGCACATTCAATCATTGACTGACAGGATCCAAAAAAGATTTGGCGTTCAAGTATATTTTATGGATTTGGATTCTATAAAAGGAATATACCATCATGATAAAAAATTGATTTTCATAGATGAGAAACTGGATTATCCAGAGCAGCTGCAGACGATTGTCCATGAATTGCTCCATCATCAAACGAATCGTTTTCTAAAATTGCCGGATGTTTTCGTGGAAATGATCATCACATTATGTGAGGCGATTGTCAGCTGGTACTATATTATTTCATATAAGAAAAAGGGAGAGTTGCTATGACCACGCCATTAGGACAGGAATTAAGAAGGTTGAGAAAGGAAAGGGGCCTGCGGCTTGAGGATGTGGCTAATGGCACAGGCATTACGCTGCAGTACTTGAGCATGCTTGAAAAAGGAGCCAGAAAGTCGGTTTCTTTTGAAATCATGGCGGATATTGCAAGGTTCTATGGGGTTCCCCTGGACTATTTTGCTGCCTTCCTGAAGAAGGAGGATTCAGAGCCTCTTACCGATGTGGAAATTATGCTGTGGCAGGCCATCAATGAAAAGGTCCGGGATGAGATTTATTATAAAAAAGGGAAATCCTTAAAAGATATTTTTTCAAAACTGTTGAAATAAGGAAACGGCTGATCCGCATGTGGATCAGCCGTTTTTTTAGGCTCACATTCTCCAATTATGAATACAATGGCTAGAAAAATCATAAAGGATGTGTGAGCATGCCGGTCACTTTCCCTGTTGCCATCAAGACGCTAAAAGTCAGCGGCGGACCTAAAAGGACAGTTTACTTTCCACGAGTAGTTGGATTGTCAAATCGAGATATTGAAAAGTCAATCAATCAAAACATTGTATTACAGGCACAACAGCTCATCAATCAACAGGTTGGAAATATGCCGGAGACGGTTGAAGAAATGCTGGGATCCTATGAAATCAAGAATAACCAAAGGGATGTCCTCAGCCTGACTCAATCTAATTATACGTATCATCGCCAGGCCGCCCATGGAATGACCTATCTAAAATCACTGACGTTTGACATGAAAAGCGGAAGGATGTATGAGCTGAAGGATTTATTCAAGCCTGGAAGCGACTATGTAAAAAGGCTCTCCGAAATTGTAGAAGCCCAAATAAAGAACCGCAGCATCCCGCTCCTGGAAGACTTTAAAGGAATCAGTGAAGACCAGGATTTTTACATCGCCGATAAAAGTCTCGTCCTCTACTTCCAACTGTATGAACTCACCCCTTACGCCTACGGGTTTCCAATGTTTCCAATATCGGTCTATGAACTAGAGGGACTCATCGATGAAGATGGGCCCCTGGGGAGAATGGCAAGCGCATAATAGCTGATAAAACCATTGTTTCATTTCTGTTTTTCTGTATAGTAATAAGTAAATGAAAAATTCTGAAAAGTGGTGAAGGCATGAATACAACAGGTAATCTGCTGTCTTTTCCGTATCCCTTTGGTGATGGCGATTCATATCGGTATTCTAATAATGCTATTCCATTAAATCCGCCTCATCCGGTGGAGATCACCGATACGTATATAGGTGAACTTAAACTGAAAAGAGAGCTGCTTACAAAGCACCCTGAACGCTGTTATTATTCATCTCCCCATACCCTGGATGCTCAATGGGAGATTGTCGACTTAATCGCCCATCACCTTGCTGAAAATTACCCAGATCAATTTATGCTAAATAAGCAGGGTGACAACTGGGAGTTCTCGAATCTACAAACCGATGAAAAAATTTCATTCCTCTTTGGTGAAAACACGACGCTCAGTCTGGAGCCTCTGGATTTCATCGGACGGCATGTCCAGGAGGATTTGATCTTGATGATGCAGCGGGACGGGGATTTGTTTCTGGATGCCGGCCAGCTCTGTTTTCCTGCCAACTGGTCGCTGTACTTTGACGCGGGCATGTCTTTTAAAGAGATACATGCCCCCATTCCTGGATTCCACAAAGAATCTCTTGATGCCCGCATCCTGCAATTTTTAATGAGAATTGAAGCGGGCGCGCCATGGGGCAGGAAGAACTGGTCGCTAATGGCTGGCAGCAGGCTGGATACATCGCTTGAAACATTTGCGAAATGGGGCCAGGAACGGAAAAAAGTTACGAAAGAGAACGCTGGTAAACTGGTTCATTTTCGAGTGGAGGACCAAAGGCTTTTTCGCCTGCCCAAAAGCAATGCGATCTTGTTTTCCATCCATACACATATGCTGCCGCTTGAACAATTCGTCCAGCATTCCCCATGGCTGAAGCAATTTCATGCCATTTTGAAGGAACTTCCTCCATTCATTGCTGACTATAAAGGGATTTCCCTCTACCGGGGGGCTGTCCTGGACTATTTAGAAGAGGAACTGAAAAAACATGAGTGAGCTCTCATTTATCCATGGTAAAAGGAAATTATTATTCTGCGCTGACCCAGAGGGAGCGGAGGTATGCCATCGTCTGGCAGCACAGGCAAGGAAAGAGAACGTTCCATTTGAGTTTCATATTTTAAAAGAGTGTGACGAAGCGTTTGTTCAACAGTGGTTCAGCATGCAAAAAATGGGAGCGTATTTATACATATCAGGCAAGGGTGATTTCGTTGAAAAGGTTAAAGTCCGAGCAATGGAGGCAGGATTTTCTGAACATGAAATGCAGACAGCCATCATTGGACCTGTCAGGAAGAGGCTAGTGTGCTGTACGTGCCACGGGATGAATGAGTGGGATGACCAGGATGAAATTGTCTGCGCTCATTGCGGGCAGCAGCTGGAAGGGTCGACCCATTACTCGCGCCGCCTGGGTGGGTATTTGGGCTATGTGTCAATCAAGTAATACGGGAGGGCAGCCATTTGCAACGAAAACCAACTCTCAAAGTACAGGTAAAACAAATAACGGTAGAAACTGATGCTATTAAAAGATTCACATTGGAGGCAGTCACTGATGGAAAGCTTCCGTCTTTCAGCGGAGGTTCCCACCTGACTACCTTCTTGCCGCATCCTTCTGGCACAACGGAAAGGCCTTATTCGCTGTTTTCTATCTCTGGATCTGCGGTATACGAAATCGCTGTGCGTCTGTCAGAGAATTCATCAGGCGGCTCGCTCTATTGGCATCAACATGTCCATGAGGGAGATGTCATTACCGTCAGCTACCCGAAAAATTCTTTTCCGTTGAGCTTTCAGGCAAAACATCATGTTTTTTATGCAGCGGGTATTGGAATCACGCCATTTTTGTCAATGATGGCTGAGCTGGCGGAGAAGAATTTTGCATTTGAACTTCATTATGCAGCGAAATCTAAGGAGCAGTGCGCTTTTTATGATTTTTTAAACCAAGCGTATCCTGGCAAGTGCCACTTTTATTTTTCAGAAGGCGAGCCAGCCAAACGCCTATCACCGGTACAGCTTGAAGATCACCCTATTGGCACCCATGTTTATTTTTGCGGGCCGGAAAGATTTATTGAGGATTTTAGAACAGCTGCCAAGAACTTTGGGTACCCTTCGTTCAACGTGCATTTCGAGCGTTTTGCAGCCCCTGCCCAATTGCAGCGGAAACCATTTGAAGTGACTCTCAAACACAGCGGGAAACTTTTAGATGTCCCCGCCGATTCCACCTTATTGGAAGTACTTCGCGAAATTGGAGTCAATGTGCCCTATTCCTGCCGAGCAGGGGGCTGTGGGACATGTGAAATAAAGGTAGAAGAAGGAGACATCCAACATTATGACTCATTCCTGACGGAAGACCAACAGCGTTCAAATCATACGATGCTGTGCTGCGTTTCCCGGGGGAAGGGAAGATTGGTGCTGGATTTATAGCACAAAAGAAAACCGCATCCGTTTGAGATGCGGTTTTCTCGTTATCAAGCCATTTCGGCTTTCTTTTCGGATTGGTCGACAACGGCCGCACCGACGACGTCTCCAACCACATTGGAGGCTGTGCCGGCCATGCCGATGAGTGCGTCAACGCCTGCGATCAGGGCAACGATTTCAAGTGGCAGGTCAAACATTGTCAAGACGACGGACAGCGTGACAAGCCCTGCCGCCGGTATTCCAGCTGTCCCGATGGAAAGGAGTGTACCAACAAGGATGATGGTGAAATAATCCATAAGCGAGAAGTTGGCTCCCGTGACATTTGCAGCGAAGACAATGGAGGCTCCCATTCTCAGCGCGCCGCCATCAGAATTGAAGACAGCTCCAAGCGGAAGGCTGAAATTGACCATTTTATCAGAGACTCCGGCTTTTTTCGCACTTTCGATTGCAACCGGCAAGGAAGCAATACTGCTCGAGGTGAAGAAGGCCGTTGTAAAAGCATCCTTTGTGTTCGCGTAAAACTTCAGCACCGGAATGTTGAAAAGTTTCAGAGTCCCGCTGTACACAAAAATCCAAAGCAGGATGATGCCGAGATAAAAGACAGCTGTAAACTCCAGCAAGGATGTCAGTGTATCCCATCCCTGCGTTCCGAATGTCGTAGCGCCAATCGCAAAAATACCAATCGGTGCGTATAGCAGGATTCCCTTCAAGATTCGGAAAAAAAGTTCATTTGCCGCTTCAAAAAAAGTCTGCAGCTGTGTTCCATAGTTCTGGATTTTCTCCTCGTTCGAGTACCTCATCCCTGACATGGCATAACCAATAATGATGGCAAGGAACAGGATTGCCATTAGGTTCCCTGAAGTAAAAGCAGCAAAGAAATTGTCAGGAACAATATTAAAAATCACGTCTGAAATCGATGGTGTGGCAGGCTTCTCAACCTTTGCATCCGGAAGTGACAGCGAATTTCCCGGGCTGATCCACAATGCCAGGCCCAGACCGATCAATACAGCAGCAGCCGTCGTCAAACCATAATACATAATCAGCTTGCCACCCGTCCTGCCTAACTGGGCAGGGTTCATCTGGTTGACGGCAAGCACAACGGTCAGGAATACCACAGGGGTCGCAATGAGGCTGAGCAGTTTGATCAGCAGCGTCCCAAGCGGCTTGAAAACCTCTGTGTCGGGTCCCATAATCACACCGGCTAAAATACCCAGGACAAAGCCCGTGGTCATTTTTAAGATGAAAGATGAATTTTTATATTTAGTCCATAAGCTCACTTCTAAAATCGCCTCTACTTATCTAGTAAATTTAAGTTAACTCTAGGGTACTGGTGTTAACTTCCACTTATTAATAAACTACACTTCTTCAGGGATAGAAACAATAGTGAATTGTACAAGGGGAATTCTCTTTAATGAACTTCATTTAGGGCAGAGAAGTTAGGGAAGGGGGTAATGACGATCAAATTGGGCAATGAGTTTTATACAAGATCGCGATCCATTTAATAATACTGTCGAAGATAAACGGTCTTAATCTATCGTTATTTATCAACTGTTGTTGAAGATTCTCTACAGGTATCAGAATATGTTTTCTTAATAAGAATCTCGCTGTATAAATTAGTCGGAATTTTTGGAAAACTTTATAAAGGAAAAGGTTAAACATTAGTTAATTAGTATTAGGTAAGAGTTTTTTAGATACATACTCGCTCTTTTTTCCTAAGGAGGTGTCAATTCAGTACATAAGAGTGAGGGTGATGATTATTATTTTTCCGAGAGAGGATGAGGCGAAGGAATGAAGAGGTATTTTCCAAGAGTTTTACTTACTTTAGTAGCATTTGTACTGATTTTTTCAACGTTTGGTTTTGGGGCAGCAGCAAATGGAGGGGCAACCTCACAAACAAAATTGACTGAATTGCCTTTAGCGGAAATTTTCGGGGATATTGAACTTTCTTCAAGCAAGCCGACTTCGGTCATTGTCGAGTTAAAAGCAGAGTCGATTGTAGAAGCGAAGCATAAAGGGAAAAAGCAATCAAAGGCTAACCTTAAAGCCGAAAGAGGAAAAGTCATTGGTGCATTTAAGAACTCTGTGAAAGGAGCAGAGGTTAAAAGGGAATATGACTATGTATTCTCTGGATTCTCTGCGAAACTACCAGCAAATGAAATTATTAAACTATTAGCGCTGCCGGGCGTAAAGGCAGTCTACCCGAATGTCCATTATACAGCTGATGTCATTTCTGCTGAAGAAATCTCTGCAGAATCATTCAGCCCGAACATGATGGCAAGTGCTCCATTCATCGGTGCGAATGAAGCTTGGGATGCTGGATTTACAGGTGAAGGTGTGACAGTAGCAGTCATTGATACTGGTGTTGATTACACGCACCCTGACCTTGCCCATGCATTCGGGGATTACAAAGGATATGACTTTGTAAATGATGATAATGATCCACAGGAAGGTCCTGGACAATACCACGGTACTCACGTATCAGGTACGGTTGCAGCGAATGGAGCAATCAAAGGGGTAGCTCCAGAGGCTAAATTGTTAGGATACCGTGTACTTGGACCTAACGGCGGTACGACAGAAGATGTAGTAGCAGGTGTTGAATTGGCTGTTCAAGACGGCGCTGACGTCATGAACCTGTCTCTAGGAAACTCGTTGAATAACCCTGACTGGGCAACTTCAATTGCTTTGGATTGGGCTATGGCTGAAGGCGTAGTAGCCGTTACTTCAAACGGAAACGCAGGTCCAAACAACTGGACAGTTGGATCTCCGGGAACTTCCCGTGACGCGATCTCTGTAGGGGCTACACAGCTGCCGTACAATATGTACAAATCAGTAATTTCAACATCTGAAGGTGTAGAATACCCTTCAGCAAAAGTTCAAGGTTTTCCAAGTGATAATGAGTTACTTGCACTAAATGGTAAAGAGTTTGAGTTCGTTTACGTTGGATTAGGTGCAAAAGGTGATTTTGAAGGCAAAGATCTCGAAGGGAAAATTGCTCTGATCAGCCGTGGTGAATTTGCATTCGTAGATAAAGCTGAAAATGCAAAAGAGGCTGGTGCAGTTGGAGCCATCATTTTCAACAATGTTGCTGGGGAGCATGCAGATGTTCCTGGATTAGCAGTCCCAACTATAAAGACGACATTGGCAGATGGCCAGAAGTTGCTAGCTGAGTTAGAGGCAGGCAACAACGAAGTATCTTTCAATATCGAGTTTGACAAAGCAGTTGGCGAATCAATGGCTTCTTTCTCTTCTAGAGGTCCTGTTACGCACACTTGGATGATCAAGCCGGATGTATCAGCACCTGGCGTGAACATTGTAAGTACTTTCCCTGGAGAAGGATATGCGGCATTACAAGGTACTAGTATGTCATCTCCACACGTTGCTGGTGCAGCAGCATTGCTTCTGCAAAAGCATCCTCAATGGGGAACTGAGGACGTGAAAGCGGCGTTAATGAACACTGCTGTAGATGTAATTGACCCAGCTACTGATGAAGCTTATGCCCATAATTCTCAGGGGGCAGGCAGCATCCGTGTTGTTGATGCTTTGAATACAAAAACTCTCGTCGCTCCTGGAAGCCATTCATTTGGCAAGTTTGTGAAGGATGGCGGCAAGCAAGTAGAAAAAAATAGCTTTGAAATCAAGAACCTTTCCGAAAAAAGCAAGAGATATAGCTTTGATGTAGAGCTGGCTGGAGATCCAGATGGCATCAAGGTAATGACTAGTGCAAATCTCAAGGTTCCAGCTGGCAAGTCCCAGCAAGTGAACTTCAATGTCCAGGTGGATACTTCTAAACTGGAACCAGGTTATTACGAAGGTACAATTAAAATTAGCGATGGTTCACAGACAATCGATGTTCCGACCATCCTGTTCGTTGGTGAGCCGGATTACCCTCGGGTAACGGGCGCGTTCATGGAGAAAGCAGATAATGGATACTATGTGGGCGCGTATCTTCCTGGTGGTGCGGAAGTACTTGAATATGATGTTTATGTTTTCAATCCTAATGGAACAATTGGCGGCTTTGTGGACACAATTGGATCATTTGAAAATGCACTTGCTCCATTCCATGAATTCGAATGGGATGGCACCGTACTAAACGGCATCAATCTACCTAATGGCCAATGGGTAATAGCTGTATACGTAGAAAAAGCAGGCGTCACTGAGTACAAAGCCTATCTAGTAACAAAAGAATAGAAATAAAAAAGGATTCCATCTGGCCTGGCTCAGCTGGAATCCTTTTTTATTTACACCTTCCGATCCAACGCCTGTGGCGGCTGCTCCAGCCATTTTTCGCTAATTAATAGCAGCAGGCCTTTTCCGTAATATTTCTTCATTTGGTTGGAGATGACCGTGAATTTAGTGACGATATCTGATCTCAAACTGGAGGTCAGTGCCTGATTGATCATGTAAAGCAGAACATCCCTAAGCAGGTGTTTACAAAGAATAACATCAGCTTATCAGAGAAGGGCGAATGTTTTACGTCGAAAATATTGAAATCTCCGGATGCTGAAAATGGGATATTTTCTTTTTCAAGAACTTCTTCAAGGGAATTCAGGACTTTATCCAGCGCGTCCCTTCCTTTACTGAAATGCTGCTTTACTTCTGAGTGTGAAGCCAATTTACTGCAGGTCACTAGGACCATTTTTGAAAAACGGGCCCGGTGGATGATTCTTGAGAGGTTGGCGATTTCAGCTGCATTGACTGGCCTTGACCCACCGAACAAACCATTAAGGTACTTCATGTTGTCGACTAAATCTATCGTATGGTCCATGGCAACTTGAGGCGATTTCAGGTAAACACCCTGTGACAACATTAAATCAGTAATTTCGTTTTGTATTTGCAACGTGAATTCTATCGCATGCTGAAAATAATCACGGACATCTTTCCTGGTGCAATCGGGTAAAGCGCTTGGGTATGTACTTAGTGAAAGCATCGTTATGTCATGGCAAATGTATAGAATAAAGGTGTCGGAAAAGACTTTATCAGCATCCAGTCGGACATCCTTTTCGGTAAATCCTAAAGGAATTGTCAGGTTTTCTTTTGTGTAAATTTCCTTCAGGTCTTCAAGGCTTTTCCGGGAAAACTCCATCATTTTCTCGACGATATTTTTAACCTCTATGTCTTCTGCAGTTGCATAGAAATATTGAAAGAACCTCAACTCCATACTGCTTTTTAAGTAGGAAGACCAGATATTCGATATCTCCGTTGATGTGAGGTCTACATTTATTCCACTCATTTGACGAGTCACTCCTTTGCTATTAGTTTTCATTTCTTCCTGGGTTTTATTACAATAATTGAAAATATATCAAAGAGAGTACATAGAAAACCATCCCTTGGAAAAACTTTTTTCAAAGGAGGTTTTGAAAATGAAGAAGCTATTGTTTATGTTTTTATTGGCTATTTCGATGTTCACCGTGACAGGCTGCGGCAATGACGCGCCTCCTGAGGAAGGCGAACAGCTGGAAGATGTCGAGGAAGAGGATGAAATTGGTGACGGCGAAATTGATGATGAATAAAGTTTCCATCCGCTTCTAATCTGAAGCGGGATTTTTTTTGCCCTCGGGTTCTATATTGTACGTCTATCATTGACAAATGACCGGTCAGTCAGTAACATGATTATGTACTGGAAAAGTCATTTTGAGGTAGGTGCGATAGTGAAAAATTTAGTCAATTTTGTACTGGGAAATAAACTGGCCGTTTGGCTGCTTACCATTATTATTACTGTATCAGGAATCTATTCAGGGACCCGGATGAATATGGAGACTATCCCGAACATTTCGATTCCTTACTTAATGGTAATGGATGTCTACCCGGGGGCGACTCCCGAGAAAGTGATGGAGGAGGTCTCCATCCCGATTGAAAAAGCAGTCGATGGTCTGGATGATGTTAAATACGTCTATTCAAACTCTTACTCCAACATGGCCAATATCCAGATTGAGTATGAGTATGGCATCGATATGGATGAGGCCAAGCGTGCGTTGCAATCAGCGTTGGACACGGTCAAATTGCCTGAAGGGGCACAGGAGCCGACGATTACTTCAATCAGCATGAACATGATGCCGGTCGCTGCACTCAGTGTCAGCAGTGAAAATGAGGATATTGTCGAACTTACATCCACGGTCGAGGAAATTCTTCTTCCGAAAATTGATAAGATTGACGGTGTTGCTTCTGTCACGATCACTGGACAGCATATTGAGGAAGTGAATCTAACGTATGACGAAGCCAAGCTTGCGCAATATGGATTAACAGAAACGAAAGTGAAGGAAATGATTCAGGCCAGCAATCTGGGCGTTTCCCTCGGGCTTTTTGAATTCAAAGAAGGGGAGCAGGCGGTAGCGGTCGATGGCAAATTCACAACAGCGGATGAGTTAAAGAATATGCTGATTCCGGTCACTCCATCAGCGGACCAGCCATCTCCTTTTGTAAAATTAAGTGAGATTGCCGAGATTGAATTAGTCGGCAAGGTGCAATCCATTTCCCGTAAGAATGGGGAAGATGCGATTGCCATCCAAATAGTTAAAGAACAGCAGGCTAACACAGTTGATGTAGTCAATGAAGTTAAAGAGCTGGTCAAAGAAGAAGAGGCAAAATTTGACGGCCTGGCCATTGATGTGACACTTGACCAGGGGGAACCGATTGAAGAGTCTGTCATCACGATGGTCGAAAAAGCGTTATTCGGCGGTTTGATTGCGGTCTTGATCATCCTTCTTTTCCTGCGTGACTTCAAATCTACGATTATATCGATTGTTTCCATCCCGGTTTCGATTTTCATGGCGTTGCTGCTGTTGAACTGGATGGATATTACGCTGAACATCATGACACTCGGTGCGATTACCGTTGCGATAGGACGTGTCATTGATGATTCCATTGTCGTTGTGGAGAATATTTATCGCCGCCTGCATTTAAAAGAAGAAAAACAGACAGGCAGGGCGCTTGTACGGGAAGCAACCATTGAAATGTTCAAGCCAATCTTGTCCTCGACGCTCGTTACGGTTGCAGTATTTGCACCGCTGATTTTCGTTGGCGGAATGGTAGGGGAGCTGTTTACTCCATTCGCGCTGACGATGTCATTTGCCCTTGGTGCATCGCTGATTGTTGCGATTACGATTGTACCAGCGTTGTCGCATTTCTTATTTAGGAAGAAGCTTTATGGTGAAAAAACAGAAAGCAGCCACAAAGAAGTTGGCAAACTGGCTGAATGGTATAAAGGCGTCCTTAATAAGTCGCTGAACCACAAAATTATTACTTCCTTGATTGCTGTAGTATTGCTTGTTGGAAGTCTAGCCCTGACACCGCTGATTGGCTTCAGCTTCATGGGCAGTGAAGAAGAGAAGGTCATGTATTTGACCTATACTCCAAAGGCAGGTGACCTTAAGGAAGACACCATCGCCAATGTAGCAGATGTAGAAGAAGAAATGCTGAAGCGTGATGATATTGACATTGTGCAAGTATCGATTAACGAGGAAGCTGACCAGATGGCGGCTATGATGGGCGGAGGAGCAGGTGGAGCGTTAATGTACCTCATCTTCGATCCTGATACCGACAATTTCTCTGAGGTGCGAGACCAACTGGAGGAATATGTCTTTAACATTGGCCACAGCGGCGAGTGGAAAAGCCAGAATTTCGTCATGTCGATGCCGGAAAATGAAGTCAGCTACACCTTTTACAGCGAGGATTTAGGCAAACTGAACCAGGCTGTTAAAAAGGTAGAAGAAGAACTGAAAAGTATTGAAGGGTTGAAGGATGTATCTTCAAGTGCGGAAGATGCCTATGTGGAATATACCTTTAAAGTTGAGCAGGATGAATTGCTGCAATACGGGTTAACGGCAGGTCAGATTGTCATGATGTTGAGCCCTAACAAGACAAAAGAGGTCTTGACCACTGTTGAGAAAAATGGCGAAACCCTTGATGTGATTGTACAGCAGGAGCAAGAGAAGCAGCCTGAATCGATTGAGGACCTGCTTGCCGTTGAGGTGCAAACAGCGCTTGGTACAACGATGCCGCTGTCAGAATTAGTCAGTGTTGAAAAAGGAACCACCATGAACACGCTTGCGAGGAGCAAAGGACAATACTATGCTTCAGTGTCTGGAAAAGTCATTGACGACGATCTGTCAAAAGCGACCTCTGAAGCTGAAAAAGCGATTGATGAGTTAAACCTTCCAAAGGGTGTGGAAGTAGGCGTGGCCGGTGTGCAGGCAGATATGACAGAAACCTTTACGCAGCTTGGAGCAGCTATGCTTGCGGCTGTTGCGATTGTTTACTTCATCCTCGTTGTTACCTTCAGGGAGGGTGTGGCTCCATTCGCAATCTTATTCTCGCTTCCATTTGCAGTCATCGGATCGTTTGTCGGACTGCTTATAGCAGGTGAAACGATCTCTGTATCTGTCATGATGGGTCTTTTAATGCTGATTGGCATTGTCGTAACAAACGCCATCGTTCTTGTAGATCGAATCATTCACATGGAGCGAGAGGGATTGACAATGAGGGAAGCCGTTCTCGAAGCAGGGGCAACCCGTCTGCGCCCGATCCTGATGACAGCGATTGCTACTGTCGGTGCCCTGATTCCACTTGCAATAGGCTCAGGTGGAGGCGGACTGATCTCCAAGGGTCTGGCAATTACCGTTATCGGTGGTTTAACAAGTTCGACGTTGTTAACACTGATTATCGTGCCGATTGTATATGAAGTACTTTCCAAAGTCTTTAAGAAAAATCGCAAAGAGGTTATAGAAAATTAATGATAAAGCCCTGGTGAATGACTAGTCGTCCACCGGGGCTTCTTTATGTTTATCAGTATGTTACTATCCCCTATATAATTGACCTGCACAAATCGATATAATAAAGAGATCACGATAATGTTTGGAGGATTATGATGTCTAACTTGCCTAATTGTCCGAAATGCAGCTCGGAATATACATATGAAGACGGTCTATTATTCGTTTGTCCAGAATGCGCACACGAGTGGAATCCATCTGATGGAACCGATCATAGTGATGAGCCAAAGGTAGTGAAGGATTCAAATGGAAATGCGCTGAACGATGGTGACACAGTCTCAGTCATTAAAGATTTAAAAGTGAAAGGCACTTCATCAGTCATTAAAATTGGTACTAAGGTTAAGGGTATCCGCCTTGTTGAAGGAGATCACGATATTGAATGTAAAATAGACGGCTTTGGTGCAATGAAGCTCAAGTCAGAATTTGTAAAGAAAATCTAACACTTCAGGCCAGGCATTTGTCTGGCTTGTTTTTTGCATTTTTATCTTCTTCTTCCTCTTTCAGCAAGTTTCGACGCCTTTTTTGCTGCCAATAAAGTAAGCAGGGGAGGGGACTCGATCCACTAACAACCTTAGAATCATATTCTTTTTATTACGATCTCTCTTATATTGAATAGTTTTGTTCAGTCAGCACCAGGCACTATTCAATGTCCAGGGGCTAGTAGTGCCACGATAATAAATGTGGATTTTCGAAAGCGAACCTTTAAGTCGAAAACTCCCTTATTTATTTCTCAACGTCTATACTTTGTAAACTTTATAAAACCCTCCTTGAAAAATTCAACAACATTTTTCCACTTCGCTTTTTTAATCCCATCCTTTTTTGGAGCATCTCAATAAAAAAGGGATCGAAGTCTTCCGAGAGGGGAGGAGAGAGATAGAAGAAACCAAGGCAGTCTTCCACCAATTTATGGAAACAAAAGGCGGTGTATACAATTTTGTGTACATGTATACTAAATGTAAACATTACGTGTACAAAAACGTATACTTGTATACAATCCTGTAAACATATTGTTATACCAACGTGTATACAACTTTGTATTCATTGTGTACAATAATGTATACATTCCAGGGTTGGAGTTACAGCTCGTTTACATGTTTACAATTATATTTCTTTTCTCGTGAATTTATTGCAGTATCTATTATTTCCCTTTACCTTTAAAATAGTAAGTGAGTATACATATCTACTTAGATCAATGAAAAGGAATGATTATAATGACGAAATCCAGAATTGCAGCAGTTGATGTTGGTAACGATTCTATTAAAGCTATTTTCGGAGATTTTGATAATGAATTGAATATCCCTAATATCGTGGCAAGAGATACAGAAGACCGTCCTGTTATTGGAATCGAGGAACTTGACTCTAAGGATCCGCTTGATGGAATCCACGTCCGCGTTCACTCCCCTGCCCTGAAAGAGAATAATGTCATTTATCGTGTCGGCAATCTGGCTACTAAGAGCGATAATGCGACTGAATTGGATCCGGGCAGCAGCAAGTCTGAGGAAGACCAAACATTGATCATGCTGTTTGCAACCCTTGCGCTCGATGCCGTCAAGGACGAGAACGGCAAACTTTTCCCGAAAAACAAAAATGTCATCGATGCGAACTATACGCTCGGTACTGGACTTCCGCTCCGCGAAGTCAAGGAAGGAAAAGACGCTGGTTACCGTTCTAAGTTGGTAGGCTCTGTACACCAGGTAGAATTCCTTGTCACTCCTAAATACCAGGGAATCAAGGTCAATATTAAGTTTGATGAAGTGAAAGTATATCCAGAGGGATTCGCGGCTTATATCAATCTGGTAATGGACAACAGCCTGAAGATCATTAACAAGGATCTAATTGATAGAAGAATCCTGATCCAGGATATCGGCGGTCTTTCAACAGATATCGCGGTGATCAAGAACCGCAATGTGGATGATGACAAAGCACAGGGCTTCAATCTGGGAGTTTCCGAAGCATTGGAGCAAATCAGGGAAGAAATCCGCAGCAAGCACGGAGTGGAACTGGACAGCCGCAGAGATGTGGTTGAAATCATTACGCGCAAAAATGACCGCAATCATATCATGGTCAAAGGAAGCCGGACAAGCGTGCATGATATCACAGACCGCATCCTGCTTGAACTTGCCAAGAAGCAATACCGTCTGCTTCGCAATGTGTGGGCAAAGAACTCCCAGACAGAAATCTGCTACTTTGTCGGCGGCGGTGCAACCGTTCTGAAGGAATATATCAAGACATTGAACAATAATCTGGATGGCTACAATATTGAATTCTTCGAGGATGAAAAAGAGAGCATCTGGATGATGGCTAATGCGTATTATAAGCTCATCATGGATTTTGTAAAAAAATCAGAGAAAAGCAGCGCTAAGTCCGAGACTGTCAAAAGCTAAAGTAAGGTGATCCCATGAAAAAAACCAACCCAAACGAGATTAAGAGAGGACAGGCCCTGTCGTTCCGTGTCCCGTCTGATACTCCGGACCATCTTTTGAGGCAACTTCAAAAATTGAAAGAAACCGAGAGAAGGAATTTCTCCAGTAAAATTGCTGAATTTGTCATGCAGGGTGTGGGGAATTCGTACTCCAGGGAACGGGAAACGATTACCATCCCTCTTCCGCGCAATCTCAGTAAATCGCAAAGGGATTGGATGAAGCATGAGCATTCAGAAGCCTTGCTTGGCAATATTGTGTATCACCTGCTGACGGATCCTGTTCGATCCACGGCACTCCTGGCATCATTGAACAGCAAGTCAACGGAAATAGACGAGGCCCTGTATCTTCAGGAGGACATTGACTACCCAGTTATTTCCGAAGAAGAGGATGTATCTTTTACCGAAGAAACTGCTTCGGCTGCTGAGGAATCAGCGGATGATGACCTGGATTCATTTGTTTGGGAATCCATCAGGCAAACCGAGGAGCCAGAAGAAGAAACCGAAGAGAAGGAAGAGGATCTGGACGACATTCTCGGAGATTTCCTCGCTAAAATGAATAAGTAACCAGAAAAGGACCCATGGAGCGTATTGCCCATGGGTCCTTTCCGTTTTTATTGATACGATTGCTCCAGCTCATCGATCAATGAGCCTACATACGCAACCGCTTTGCGTACTGGTTCAGGTGTCGACATATCCAGTCCTGCATGCTTCAGCAGCTCAAGCGGCTTCATAGTGCCGCCCGCGCGGAGCACCTCGAGCCAGCGGTCGACGGCAGGCTGCCCTTGTTCCTGGATCAATTGTGATACAGTAGTTGATGCGGTCAAATCGGCTGAGTACGTGTATGGGTACAAGCCCATGTAGTAGTGAGGCTGGCGCATCCAGGTCAGGCCTGCTCCTTCATCTAATTCCACTGTATCGCCCCAGAAGCCTTCGAGGACATCTGTTTTGATCTCAGTGAGTGTTTTTGCTGTCAGGGCCTTCCCGGCTTCAGCATGCGCGTAAACGCGGCGCTGGTATTCTGCCTCAAGCAGGTGGGTGACAAAGTTATGATAATACGTTCCTAAAAGCTGCAGGACGACCCAGCGGCTCATCTGTGCATCGTCTTTATTTTTTTTAAGAAGATGCTGGGCCAGAAGCATCTCATTCATGGTAGATGGTGCTTCGATGAAATACATGGAAGGACGGACATTCATGATGCGCTGGTTGCTGTTCGCCAGGTAAAAATGTCCTGCATGCCCGAATTCATGTGCAAGCGTAAAGCAGCCGCGCATATTGTCTGCCCAGGTGATCAGGATATATGGATGCGAGCCATATGGACTTGAGCAGAATGCTCCTGTTGACTTGCCGACATTATCAGCGAGGTCAACCCACCGTTCTTTGAAACCTTTTTCAATCATGGAGGTATATTCAGGACCCATTACCTTTAAGGACTCGGTGATCAGTTCTTCTGCTTCCTTGTAGGTGATATTCGGATCGAATTCCGGGTCAAAAGGAGCCTTCAAGTCGCAGAACATCATTTTATCAAGACCCAGGACCTTCTTCTTGAGCTGGGCAAAGCGGCGCATATGCGGTGCCAGCTCCTTATAGATGATATCAATCTGGTTATTGTACATTTCGAGTGTGACCTGCTGCGGCTCGAGGAGCATATGGGTAACAGATTCATAGTTTCTCAGCTTTGCCAGGGTAACCTGTTTTTTTACCTCGGTTGCATAGGTAGCAGCAATCGTGTTTTTATATTGTTTTAATGTGGAAACAAACGATCCATATGCTTTCCTGCGCACATCCGTATCTGGTGAAAACTCATAGCGGCTCTCAAACAAAGCAAATGATACAGGCAGCTCATTGCCAGCTTCATCCTGGATCGGATCGAACTCCATATCTGCAAGCTTTGCCATTCCATAAATCGTATATGGGGCTGAATGGACTTCCCCGAGTGCCGCCAGTACTTCCTCGGTTTCAGGCGATAACTTGTAAGGTTTGGTTTCGAGCAGATCTGCAAGATTGTTTTTGAAGGGTTCCAATTCCGGTTCTTCCTGAATGAACTTTTCGATCGTGCTCTCCTCGAATTCGAGGATTTCAGAAGAAATAAAAGATAAAGCGGCAAATGCACTGGTGCTGACAGCAGCTACCTTTGCAGAATTTGCTTGATTAACGGGATCTGTTCCATCAGCAGACTGTTTCAGGCTGGCGTATGTGCGTGCCTTGACCAGTTTCTTCATCAACTCTTCCTGCAATTTTAGGCACTCAAGCAAGGCCTTTGAGCTTGTATGTAAAGTTCCCTTGAAGCTGGAGAATTGCTTCATCTCTTCCTCGATTGCGGCCAATTCAGCTTCCCATGCCAGGTCAGACAGGAATAAATCGTCAAGGTTCCATGTCAGCTCAGCAGGGACTTCCGATCGTGCCAGGCGTTTCTCTACTGTTTTATTCAATTGCATCTCCTCCTTTATCTTTTCATATTACTACGAATCCCGAAGTATTGTTAGTAAATTAGTGAAATATTTAGAAAAATAAAAAAGACGGCACATTTGCCGTCTTAATAATTTGCAGTGCCAACTGAACCGGCACTATATATACGGTATAGAACCAAGGCGATGGCGGAAAGGATGATGCCGGATATATAAGGCATACCAATCGCGATCGTGAACAGCCAGCCTCCTAATGGAGGGCCGATGATCCTGCCAAGTGAATCGAAAGAGGAAAGCAGTCCGGTTGTGCTTCCGTGTCCTGCTGTTGACTTTTTTGTCAACAGAGACGATACACTAGGACGAATGAAGCCGTTCCCCACTCCGAAAATCGTCAGGAAGAGCGCGGCGGTTCCGAACCCCTCGGTTAAGAGGATTAGACCGAAGCCAATCGCAGAGATGACGATTCCCAGTTGAATGACTGCACCTTCACCAAGCTTTTTCGTCATCCTCCCAACGAGGCCGCCCTGAACAATAGCACCCGCAAGCCCCATGATCATAAAAATATAACCAAGTTCGACAGTACCTAGTCCCGCTTTTTGTGCCGCGAAATAGGCAAAAGTAGCTTCAAGTCCGGACAGTGAAAGCGAAACGAACAACTGTAGCACGAACAACATGGATAGTGGGCCATTAAAGGCCTTAAGCAACGACGTTCGTTCTCTTTCCTCGCTGTTGCGCTGTTCAGGAGAAAGCGATTCCTTTAAAACAAAGGTGACGAGCAAAAATGTTATAAGTGAAGTGGCTCCTGCAAGGTAAAAAGGTGTGTTCAGGCTTGATTGTGAAAAAATGCCTCCAATCGCCGGACCGAAAATGAAACCAAGTCCCACCGAAGCACCGATGATGCCCATGCCCTTGCCTCTGTCTTCTTCGGAAGTGATATCAGCGACATATGCCATGACAGTCGGCATATTGGCTGAGGATAGGAGCCCGCCGATAATCCTTGCCGCGAACAGCATCCAGAGCTCCGTAGAAAGCGCCATCAGGAAAAACGAAAGCGAAAGCCCTAAAATTCCGATCATGATGACAGGCTTTCTTCCAATCCTGTCGGAAATGCGTCCCCACATTGGCGCGAATAGAAGCTGCATCAAGGAGTACACAGCCATCAATAGCCCCAGCTGTGTAGGAGTGGCCCCGATTTCCTCCGCATAAAAAGGGATGACAGGTATAATGATTCCGAAACCGACCATGACAAGAAACATGACCAAAAATAAAATAGGCAGCGCCTTTTTTGTATTCATCTATACAATCACTCCATTGCTTCAGCTGATCAAACTTTAAAATTGCAATATCAAAATTATAGCAGAAACCTTTGCAGGATACCTAAAAGAGATTTCAAAAACCCCGCATTTATAGTGAAAACTCATTCTCGAGAAAAGATTAGCAGCTCTAATTTGAGGATATATAAATCAGAAGTTCACGAAGAGGAGTGGGATGATTGAGTCCAAAAACAAAAAGGAAATTCCTGCAGATAGGGAGCTTCATATTGGGCTTTGGTTTTATGGGAGCGATGGACGGGGTTATTTTTCACCAATTGCTTCAATGGCACAGTGTCAATATGCACACCGATAGGCCTGGACAAATCTTCAGTGATGGTCTGTTTCATTTTAGCGTCACGGTTGCCCTGGTCGCGGGAGGGATCATTTTATGGCTTGCAGGGAAGCCTTCTGACATTTCCCAAGGAGTGAGAAAGTTGCTTGCCGGCTTTTTGACAGGTGCAGGTATCTTTAATCTGCTTGAAGGGATTGTGAATCACCATATTCTGCAGATCCATCGAGTGAAACCTGGGGATCCGAATGCGCTTATGTATGACCTTGCTTTTCTTGCATCCGGTCTGCTGCTGCTGATCATCGGCGAGGCAGTCAGAAGAAGGTGTAAAAATACCTAGATTCAATAGGGGAGGAAGCTTATGTACAGGGAGATCAGTTTTATTGTCATCTTTAGTTTTGTTTCAGTGTTGTTATATTTTCATAATCAAAATGGACATTTTCAAGCATCATGGCACAAGGATACCCATGGGCATGAGCGAATCGAGATCCCCTCTGATGTACAAGCTCTTCGATTGCCGGCAGCGTAAAGCAGGATCCTTCTGGCTCATGGCTGCTTCATGTCAGGGTTGAAAATTTCACCTTCGCACCGGAAAAAGCCGGTTCGAGTGGGAAAGGCTATCATGAAGGCCATGCGCATATCTATTTGAATGGGAAAAAGGTAAACCGCCTGTATGGCAATTATTATCATCTCGGTGAACTGGAAAAAGGAATCTATGAAATCAAAGTCACGCTTAATGCGAACAACCATGGAGTCTTGTTCGCAGGCAGGAAAGAAATAGCTTACCGTACTGTTATTAAAGTAGAATAAGAGCTCTTTTTTTTACGGGAACTTTGAGTCTCTTAATAAAATTCTGTAGAATGATTACAAGAATTTTTTTACGAAAAGGTGTAATGATGAAAAAATATATTGTCATTGGAGCTGGAATATTAGGGACTTCCACTGCCTATCAGCTAGCAAAGGAAGGAAAACACGTCACGATCATTGACCGGGAAGAGCCAGGGCAGGCGACGGGTGCAGCCGCTGGAATCATTTGTCCCTGGCTGACCCAGCGTCGGAATAAGGCCTGGTATTTTCTCGCGAAAAATGGGGCTGCCTTTTACCCGTCATTGATCAGCCAATTGGAAGAGGACGGGGAAGTCGACACAGGTTATCAGCGTGTAGGAGCCGTCAGTCTTCACTTCGACCAGGATAAACTTGCAAAAATGGAAGAAAGAGCGATGGTGAGGCGTGAGGATGCACCGGAAATCGGTGGCATCACCCGGCTGGATTCCAAAGAAACACGTGAACTTTTTCCGCCATTATCAGAAGAATATGCATCCGTACATGTTAGCGGCGGCGCACGAGTGAACGGAAGGCTGCTGCAGCTTGCTCTGCTGAACGCTTCGCTAAAACATGGTGCTGAATATGTGAAAGGAGATGCTCAGTTAGTATCCTCTGGAGGGAAAGTGGAAGCTGTTAAAGTGGGAGAGGCAAAATATGCAGCGGACAGCATCATCCTGACCGCAGGGGCATGGGCGCCTGAGCTCCTGAGACCGCTAGGGCTGAACCTTAGCATTTCCCCTCAAAAGGCACAAATCATCCATCTGCAGCTTGAAAATACAGAGACTGGAAGCTGGCCAGTCGTCATGCCGCCCAATAATCAGTATATCCTTGCATTTGAAGGAGGCAAGGTGGTCATCGGAGCAACGCATGAAGATGAGAAGCAATTTGACCGCCGGCCGACATTGGGAGGGATGCATGAAATCATTGATAAAGGATTGACAGTGGCACAGGGACTGGCAGATGCCACCTATCTCGACACAAAAGTGGGATTCCGTCCAGTCGCACCAAACTTCCTTCCGATCATAGGATCCGTTCCAGGTTACGAAAACCTGTTACTGGCAAATGGACTTGGCGCGTCAGGCCTGACAGTGGGACCTTACCTCGGTGCCCAGCTTGCCAAACTGGCAGCAGGCGAAAGCGTTGAACTGGACCTCGATCTGTACGATGTATCAGGCGCCATAAGCGATACTATTTCCTAGGCAATGAAAGAAGCGGGCAGGACAACCGGATTTTCTGGTTGTCCTGTTTTTTATATATTTTTCAGTAAAAGTAAAGCGAAAACATAATAAAGGTCCATCGTCATGAGCATTTACCAAAAAAATATTCCTGGCAAAGCAAATAAATCGATCAATAGCGGGTATAACACTAAGAAATTCTAAAAATAATAGGTTGTTCATTATAGGCAGGGAGGAACCATCACATGCAATGGAAAGGCAGAAGAGCAAGCAGTAATGTAGAGGACCGCAGAGGAAGCGGCGGGGGCGGGATGCTCATGGGCTGTCTCTTATACACATCTCCGAGCCC
>NZ_RSFW01000034.1 GCF_003937825.1 Mesobacillus subterraneus
GACGCTTGTTTGTTTAGTTTTCAAAGAGCAATTTTATTGCTTGCGCCGCTCAGAAGCGACTTTCATAATATATCATGTGCTCAACTTATTGTCAACCACATTTTTTATTATTTTCACCGCTGTATCTCTTCGGCAAAGCCGTTCGCTCAGCAGCGACGTTTATTAATATAACAGGATACTAAATTCCCGTCAACTACATTTTCAAAAAAGTTTCTGCGTATATTTCCTACCCTTTGTACATGCTCTTCTTGGCTGGCATATACTTCAGACATTCTTTGGGAGGAGCCACTCTTTTAAACAGTGAAAACAGAATTTGATACCTTTCCTTCATTGACCGCTTCACGACATGATCGATACGCTCGTCCTTCAGATCAAAAAGAATCTCATCCATTTCCCTTTTGATTAAGTATTCCAGCTCTTTCAATTCTTTTTCATTGATCAGAACACCAAGCATACATAAACTCCTGTTCATTTTCTCATAGTGATTGTAGTCTTATCCTATTTCATAAATTTTATAATCTCATTTTTATTATCATAACTTTTCAAAACACGAATAAAAATTAGACAAGGAGTGCATTGGACGAGGTGGTGAGATAATGAATTTCTTTTATGTGTTGAATGCTAAGTCAATTAAGACGGTTTTTGTCATCATGGTTGCAGCCTTTTTTACAGCATGGTTCTTTTACATGGAAAACATGGTCCAGATTCCTGCCTTCTCAGCTAAGGATGGTCCGAAAGCGATCTATAAAGGTGAAAAAGATCTCGCTCTCACCTTTAATATTGGCTGGGGGGACGAGAAAGCCGAACCAATCCTTGATGTCCTGAAGAAGGAGAAAGCAGGAGCGGTCACCTTTTTCTTATCCGGGTCCTGGGCTGAAAGGCATCCGGACCTGGTGGCACGAATGGTGAAAGAAGGGTATGAAATCGGGATGCTCGGCTATGAGTATAAGGACTATGCGGATCTTGAGGAAGACAAAATCAGACGTGATATCCTCAAAGCACAGGAGGCTTTTAAAAAGCTCAATGTAAAGAACATAGAACTTCTGCGCGCTCCAACAGGCCACTTTGATCAGCGGACGCTGAAAATTGCTGAACGCCTTGGTTATACAGTCGTCCACTGGAGTTTGGACACGAAAGACTGGACAAATCCTGGTACATCGGTCATTGCGGAAAATGCAGCTAAAGCCAAGAAGGGTGACATTCTGTTAATGCACGCTTCTGATTCTGCCAAGCAAACGGCAGAGGCGCTTCCCCTTGTACTGAAGGACATCAGGGGCAAGAATTTAAAAATGGTCACTGTCTCAGAGATGATCGCAAACGGGGACTCAAAATCAGCTGAAATAAAATAACCGTCCAATTATGCTTTGGACGGTTTTTTTTGTACTTTTTTTGCCGATTGGCGCCTCTCTTGCAGAGCCTGGCGCTCGGCCTGGGATTTTTGATTGAGCTTTTGCAGGATCAGGAGCTGGTAAGCATTGCAGATGATCAATGGAAAGATCATGAGGTAGATCCAACTCTGCTCATTTACTCTCAATATTGGGACCCACTCGATGACGGTAACGACAATCATGAAGAACAGAGCCGGGATGAAGGCTTCCTTGTTCGTCTGTTTTGTTTTCAATAATGCAACGATCAGTCCGGCAACCAGGATCATCACCGCAAGCCCTATGTAAGGCAGAATACTTTCTCCGCTTTCAGCAAACGAATTGTAACGCAGATACACAAGATCAAACAGAACAAAGGCAATCAGGAGAATCTGCACGGGATTCCACAATGATTTAAAAATGCCAAGCCCGAAGCGGTGGATGGTCAGGTAAGCAAAGAAACCCATTTGGCTAAGAATGCTAAAAATAAGTCCGACACCCATTAGCCATACTAAAATTGAAAGGAATTCAATGATATTGAAATCACTTAACAGCTGCTGGAATTCACCCCAGCGGACAATAAAACCAACCAGAGCTGTAGTTACTGCCCCTACAACCAGGGTGGTGAAAAATAAGTAAACCCAATTACGGCTAGTCAAGATATTTTCCCCCAAAACAATAATAAATTACACTACTTGATTGTACCAATGCAGGTTTGAAAAATCTAGGTGCTCGTATTCGTGTATAACAATTTGTCATATTACTCATCCTAAAATTAGGGCTGTCTATGTGAAAGGGGATTGGAAAATGAAAAAGTTGATGCGATTTGTACTCCCCGCAACCTTTTTACTTTTAGCTGCCGGCTGTGCTCCAACCGAGTCGGGCGGGGGACAGGTTGATTACGAAGAAACGAAGAAAATGGTTGTCGACATCCTGAAAACTGACGATGGCAAAAAAGCCATCCAGGAAGTGATGGGCGACGACGGTATGAAGGAAAAATTGATCATGGACCAGCCGGTCGTGATTGATACAGTCGAAAAGACATTGACATCAGACAAAGGCATGGAATTCTGGAAGAAATCCTTTGAAGATCCTAAGTTTGCGGAAAGCGTCGCAACGAGCATGAAAAAGGAAAATGAAAAATTGCTTAAAGATCTGATGAAGGATCCAGAATATAAAGGCATGATGATTGAAGTCATGAAGGACCCTGAACTGGAAAAAGAACTGACGAATGTTCTCAAAAGCAAGGAATACCGTGAACACTTGCAGAAGGTCATGACCGAAACATTTGAAAGCCCGCTTTTCAAAGCAAAACTGCAGGCCTTGATCGTCAAAGCAGCCGAAGAACTGCCTACACAGAAACAAGAAGGCGGCTCTGATCAAGGAGGAGGCGGTGGCGGCGGTGGCGGCGGATCTGGCGAAGCCGGCGGTTCCGGAGGTCAATAACAGCAACCATTAAAGCAGGGGCTGACTCAAAAGATCGATAAATTCGACTTATGAGTCGCCTCTTAATTGTATCATCCATATATTTTCTTGTTTTTTGTATAAAAAAATGAATATAAAGCGTGAGTTGTTTGGAGTGGAAGGCGTGAAGACTCCTCCGAAAATGCTACCGCATTTCCATCGTGCGTGGGTCTATTCGGAGAAGCTCTTCAGGTCCTGCGGGATCAGCTGGACAGGTGAGACCCCGCAAGCGCGAAGCGATGAGGAGGCTCACCGCCAGCCCCGCGGAAAGCAAAGCGCCTGGAACGGAAATCAACGGACCCATTTAACAAGCTATCCTAAAAATAAAGAGGGTGCCCAAAGTTCATACTTTTGGGACACCCTCTTTCTTATTATTTCTCAAGCATTTGGACAACTTCCTGGGCAATATTTGTATAGATGGCCCCGATTTTGTCATCTTCCTGGTAAATCGATGGAGCAAAATCTTCTTCGTTCCATGTCGGCTGTCCTAAAGGAAGCTTGCCTAAAAGTTTCGTATTCAGCTCATCTGCCAGCTTCTCGCCGCCACCTTGTCCAAAGACGAATTCTTTTTCTCCTGTCAGCTCGCTTTCGAAATAAGCCATGTTTTCAATAACACCGAGGATTTCATGCTCGGTCCGTAAGGCCATTGCCCCAGCACGCGCAGCGACAAAGGCCGCTGTAGGGTGCGGAGTCGTTACGATGATTTCCTTACATGCAGGAAGCATGGAATGGACATCCAGCGCCACATCCCCTGTTCCCGGAGGCAGGTCCAGCAGCAGGTAATCAAGCTCGCCCCACTCGACTTCATTAAAGAAACTGTTCAACATCTTCCCAAGCATTGGGCCACGCCAGATGATCGGCGCATTATCTTCCACGAAAAAGCCCATGGAGATAACTTTTACTCCGTGCCTCTCGACTGGAATGATTCTTTCTCCTCTTACGACAGGTCGCTTTGTGATTCCCATCATATCCGGAACACTGAAACCGTAAATATCGGCGTCAACCAGCCCGACTTTTTTTCCAAGACGTGCAAGAGAAACAGCAAGGTTGACCGAAACAGTCGATTTCCCTACTCCGCCCTTTCCGCTCGCAATCGCGATGAAGGTTGTTTTGCTATTAGGAGAAAGCAGACCTTCTTCTTCCTGAGGAGCCGCTGTCTGGAATTTTGAAAGAATTTCAGCAGGCAGTTCAGAGAAACGCAGGCCTACAGATGCCGCTCCAGCCTCCTTCAGGATGTTGACGATTTGCGATTGCAGCTGCAGCTGTTCGGCAGTACCCGTTTTCGCAATGCCTATTTTAACGCTTACATGATTCTTCTCTTCTTTGATCTTGATTTCATCGATCGCATTTATCTCTTCGAGTGTTTTATGTAAAAATGGTTCTTTAAGGTCTTTTAAAAGTTCACGTACCTTAGCTTCTGTTAACATAATGACACCCTCCTCTGTGAATTTTGTCTCCTACCACAGTATACCATATTGATAAATTTCCTAAGTGTTAAACCTATCACACATTTCTGAAAGATATTTTTACCAAAAAATAAGAAGGATCGATGACCCTTCTTACTTTTCCCAGAATTTTTGTTCGTCGGTAAAGTACCTGAGCATTCCTTCATAGATGGAGGCTGCGATTTTTTTTTGATAGGCTTCATCCCTTAGATTCGCTGCTTCCTGAGGATTGGACAAAAAGCCGATTTCAACCAGGACCCCCGGTTTATTTGTATGCTTCAGCAGGTAAATGCTGTTTGCCGCTTTTGCATCGCGGTCTGTGTTTTCAAGGTTGCGGCGCAGCTCATCCTGGATCAGTTTGGCCGCCCGTTTATTTTCTTTAAAGTTCGTTGAGTAAAAAGTTTGGGCTCCTCTCCACTTTGAAGAAGGAATGGCATTCAAATGAACCGTCGCAAAAAAATCCGCTTCTGACTCATTAATTAAATCCAAACGCCTTTTTAAGTCCTGGACCTTCCGCTTGCTATAGCCCTTCAGCCCCTTATCGGCGAGGTCAATATCTGTTTCCCGTGTCATGATGACGAGCGCCCCCTGCTGCTGGAGGTAATCCCGCAGGATGAGGGAAACGTTCAAAGCGATTTCTTTTTCAAAAGGATCATCCTCCCCTGCCCCAGGGTCGACCCCTCCATGCCCAGGGTCCAGATAGATGATTTTTCCGGAGAGAGGCAGATTCCATGATTCCCACGAATCATTTTCGGCAAAATCATACTGCAATATGAGGAACAACGCGGCAAGGCCGGCTGCAAATAGTACAATCTTCAACTTTTTAAGCATTCTAAACCATCCTTCCCAGCTAGTCCCTGATACTAAACTATATGGGACAGGTCAGTGGTTTAGAACTTTTCCCCTAATGAAGCCTTAGCTTATATTTCTTTTCTCCCTTTGAAAATCCGTCACGCCACCAGCTGTCAACATACCGCTCACATAGGTAGTAGAGCTCTTCTGAACCAGCTCCCTCTTCACCCTTCCCCCAAAAGAGGAAGAAGTTGTATAAGGTGTCGATCAAATGCCGCTCTTCTTTTTCACATCGCGGTTTTACTGCTTCGATTGGTTCGCCGTAGTAGCCAAAACGGCTGAATTTTGCGCCCAGCAGGAACGCCTCTATCGCTACATCATAACAGGCCTCTTCAATCCCTGAGTTCATCACGAGGTTCGAGGTCAGCCTTGATGAGCCAAAATATTGTTTCACCCTGGCCTGCAGGATGTTAATGGATAATTCACGGAGCATCGATCGCTCGTATTTGACTTGCTTCTGCTTTCTTTTATCTATAAATGTCGTTACGACGTTCAAAGTAATCTCACCCCTTAGGAAATAGTGTTCATCCTGTGGAGGGGTGTAATGCAAGCTGACCGGACCTTTCCTCTTCCAGTTTTCTCAGACGTTTACTGTATAATTCCCTTTAGGATTAAATGCCCAGTTCTGGTTATTCATTTCTAGTAAATAACCCTACTATCGGTCCTGTTCAATAATAGTCAGAATTGTTAGACTAATTATTACAACTAGAACTCGCTTCAATTTTATCTCCAAGGAGGGAAAGAAATGGAGCAAGGTGTTCGTGTTATTCCTTATACGGTGATTGACGAGGCTGAGGAAATCAAAGAGGTGCCAAAAGGTGTTGAGTTAATTCAGGCACCCAGGCTTTGGAACAGGACAAAAGGACAAGGAATAAAGGTTGCTGTTTTGGATACAGGCTGTGAAACGACTCACCCTGATTTGAAGGACCGAATCATTGGCGGCAGGAATTTTACAGATGATGACCGCGGCAATCCTGATCTTTATACGGACTATAATGGCCACGGCACCCATGTGGCAGGAACGATTGCCGCAGAGGAAAATGAGGCAGGCGTAATCGGGGTTGCACCTGAGGCAGGACTGCTGATTGTAAAAGTGCTGAACAAAGCTGGCTCTGGCAAGTATGAGTGGATCATTAAAGGAATCCATTATGCCATCGAGCAGGAAGTGGATATTATCTCAATGTCGCTGGGCGGACCGGCTGACGTTCCTGAACTTCATGAGGCGATCAAGGCCGCGGTGAATAACAATATCCTTGTCGTCTGTGCCGCAGGCAATGAGGGCGATGGCGACGATTCCACCAATGAATTTGCCTACCCGGGTGCTTATAATGAGGTTATCAGTGTCGGAGCGGTGAATCTGGAAAGAGGATCCTCCGATTTTACCAATTCGCATAATGAAATTGATGTAGTCGCTCCAGGTGAACGCATTACATCCACCTACTTGAACGGGAAATATGCTACCTTGAGCGGAACTTCAATGGCGGCTCCTCACGTATCGGGCGCTCTGGCCTTGATCAAGACCTATACAAACGCCCAGTTTGAACGAGATCTGACTGAACCTGAATTGTATGCGCAGTTGGTCAAACGGACCGTGCCGCTTGGCAATTCTCCTAAGCTGGAAGGCAACGGACTGGTTTACCTGACCGTGCCGGAGCATCTGGCAGAAATCCTTGACCAAAGCTTTAAAGCCAGGGTCATGGATGCGGTATGATCCTATCAGCATGGGCGGCCTATATTCATAACATCGAGCATAAAAACTATTTTGACGCTGAGCATGATGCTGTAGAGAGTGATTTGTATTATCGGAATGCTTGTTTTACCCCAGATGGGCTCCATTCGCTGCTAAAAGAAACTCATACCACCCATTTAAAGTATTCGCCGCATGATTATGTCTATCCCTGGGTCGATCTGCAGGAGGACCTTCAATTAAAAAGCCTTTACTCCGGGCAAGCACTTGACCCGGTGGAGGTGATCGAGGAAGATTTGCGGATGATGGAAGCTTTGAGAGAAAGTGGCTTGGCCAAAGTTCTTTTTAATACCGAGCATGTCGTGCCCCAGTCATGGTTCGATGGCGAAGAGCCTATGCGCGGCGATCTCCATCATTTGTTCGCCTGTGAACCAGGCTGCAACAGCATGAGGAGCAATCTCCCGTATCATGATTTCCAGTCCTATGAACCCGAATTTGCTGCTGTTGGAATCAGGACAGGCTGCGGCATGGTGGAAGCGGGCAAATTTGAGCCTGAATATGGCAAAGGAATCGTCGCAAGAGCCGTGTTTTACTTCGCCTTAAGATACTTGGACGTCATTAGGGTAGATGACAAGATGGATTTCGCGGTATTGCTCGGATGGCATCACGACCACCCGGTCACACGATACGAAAAACACCGAAATGCCGCCATACAGGAACTTCAGGGAAATCGAAATCCATTTATTGATTTTGCGGACAGGGCTGAAAGCATGTTAGGGTTGTAAAATAAGACCGCCTGGGCTCGAATTATCCAGGCGGTTTTGTGTGTGTTCGTGGTTTTTGCTGGCTTTTTGGTTAGAACAGGTGCTTTTCTTTGCAGTTTTATCTGCTTTTTCACCTTTTGCCGGAGTTTCCTTTTAATTTTTGGGTCTTTCAAAAGTGGTTTTTCGTAAATGGTTCTGTTTATTCCCCGTTGATGGCGATTTATTCCCCGTTGGGTCTGTTTTATTCCCCGTTAGCCAAGATTTATTCCCCGTTGAAGCAAAGATATTCCCCGTTGAGTAAAAGAGCACCACACACGATACCACGTCTGCCGCTAAAAAACCGTAATTATTTTTTACTTATAAAGCGCAGTAATTTCCTGCAATTTACCATTACGATTACGGCCCCCTTCAGGGCAAGCTAATCGAGAATAAAGATGAAGGGATGGATTTCTATGTCTATGGAATGGTTTGATCGTGTTGTCGGGGAGCTGCAGGATCATCTTGAATCGATTTGTGAGAAATATGACCAGGAAGGCCAGATGGCTGTTGAGCGGGGATCAAAGCATCCACGAATCGAATTTTTCGTGGACTATGATGATGGGGAGCGCGAGTATTTCTATATCCTATACTTTGACCCGCATAATGAGGAATTCTATACGGAAACCATTGATGAGGAGCTGGAGCAGCCGGCGCGTGTAATTCTGTCCGATATTGATGATATTGTCGACGCGGTCCATGAAGGATTTCACGATTTCATAAACGACGATGAAGATGAGCTTGACATCGTCTATGCGACCGAGGATGACGATACCATCTATTATGAAGATGATGACATCGATGAAGACGAGGAGCTCTACGTTGCGGAGGTTGTTGACGAGGACGATATCCTTGAGGAAATCGATGTTGAGTGGGAAACTCCTGAGGTCACGGCATTCTTGAAAGAGGATGAAGTGGAGGTTACCTACCAGTTCGGTCTTGTCCAGGAAACGGGCGACGGCGTCCTTCGCCGAGTAAACCGTTTATGGTCAGAGGATGACGAGCTGATCAAAGACGAAACCAACTTCATTTTTACCAAGGAAGAGGCCCCTACCATCATTGCAATGATCGCCAGCCACATGGAATCGATGCAGGGATACGAAGACTGAAACATTTAAGCGGGGCGCAGCCTAATGCCTCCGCTTTTTTTGTTTTAACACAAGTAGGTAGCGAGCTATTTTAGTCGCTAAAAAACTTATTGGCGATTTTCATAACTTTATTGGCGATATTTATGTTTTATTGGCGAAAAAAACTTTTTTATTGGCGAAAACCACCCGCTTTTGGCGAAAATCAAAATATATTGGCGAAATGGAAATTCCGAGCGTTTTTTTCCATTCCATCAACATAAAAAAAGACCCCCAACCAGTGGTTGAGAGTCTTTCCGAAGCGTAAAATTAACGCTTTGAGAACTGAGGTGCACGACGAGCGCCTTTAAGACCGTATTTCTTACGTTCTTTCATACGAGCGTCACGAGTCAGAAGTCCTGCACGCTTAAGTGTTGGACGGAATTCTGGGTCAGCTTGAAGCAATGCACGAGCGATGCCGTGACGGATTGCGCCAGCCTGGCCAGTGTATCCACCGCCATTTACGTTTACAAGGATATCGTAGCTTCCTACAGTTTCAGTAGCAACAAGCGGCTGCTTTACTACTTCACGTAGTGCTGCGAATGGGATATAGTTTTCAATTTCACGATCATTGATTGTAATTTTTCCAGTGCCTGGTACTAAACGAACTCGCGCAACGGAGCTCTTACGACGACCGGTACCGATATATTGAACCTGTGCCAAGTTAATTACCTCCTTATTAATTATCCGCGAAGTTCGTAAACTTCAGGTTGTTGTGCTTGATGTGGATGCTCGTTACCAGCATATACATGAAGCTTTTTGAACATTTGGCGTCCAAGAGAGTTCTTTGGAAGCATACCTTTGATTGCAAGCTCAAGCATCTTTTCAGCGTAGTTTGTACGCATTTCAAGAGCAGTTCTTTGCTTCAATCCGCCTGGGTGCATTGTGTGGCGGTAGTAGATCTTGTCAGTAAGTTTCTTACCTGTAAGTTCGATTTTTGAAGCGTTGATGATGATTACGTGATCACCAGTGTCAACATGTGGTGTGAAAGTTGGTTTATGTTTACCACGTAGGATAGCTGCGACTTCAGTAGAAAGACGACCAAGAGTCTTGCCTGCAGCATCAACTACGTACCATTTACGCTCGATATTGTTGGCATTTGCCATAAACGTTGTACGCATGAGTTTCCCTCCTAAATAGTCAAAAAAAAATCAAGTTCATTGTGGTATATTTTCAAACACGATAAAGCTCTTCCGGGGCTGATCGTGGGTTTAAAATACATACATATGATATATTAACCTGTGATTGAGAGATTGTCAACACCAGGATTAGTTGTCATAATGTTTTTTTAAAATTTTCTCTTGTAAACTTAGCAGTTGGTTTTCGCACCAGGAGCTTCGCTTTCCGCAAGAGTCTTCGCACCTTCCACTACAATCATCAGGTTATATACACCATACATGGTCTTAAAATTAACTTCCTGACTCCATTGCATCCTCATCATAAAACACTTTCCAAAGATAGAGGCCGTGGCCTGGGGCGGTTTTGCCGGCCTGGGTGCGGTCTTTTTTCGCCAGGAGTTCTTGCATGCTGCCTGGGTCTCTTCGGCCTGTTCCGGCCTCCAGCAGCGTGCCGACGAGAATCCTTACCATATTGTAGAGGAAGCCATCGCCGACGAACCGGAATACCAGCAGGCCATTTTCCTCGTAAAAGTCTATTTCTTTCAATGTCCTGACACGGTCTTCGACTTCTGTTTTGGCCGAGCAAAAACTGGTGAAATCATGTGTTCCCAGCAGCTGCCCTGCCGCTGCCTTCATTGCCTCGAAGTCAAGTTCATAGGGAAATTGATAGGCGAAATTCCGCTGGAATGGATCGCGATGCTTGGATAAAAGCAACAAATAGCGATATTCCTTTCCTGCTGCATCAAAGCGGGAATGGAAATCGGGACGGACGATTTCCACTGAATTGACCGCTATCTCATCAGGGAGCAGTGAATTCAGCGCAATTTGCCATCTGGGAGGCTCGATATCAAGCGCAGTGTCAAAATGGATGACCTGGCCCCTTGCATGCACTCCTGCGTCTGTACGGCCTGATGCGCTGATTCTGATGCTTACACCTTTATTCAGCTTTTCAAGGGCTTTTTCGATTTCACCCTGGACTGTCCTCTTGCCAGGCTGCACCTGGTAGCCTGAGAAGTGAGTTCCATCGTAAGAAACGATACATTTAATTCGATACATGGACATTACCCTCTTAACAGAATTAGCAGGAATGTGACGGCTCCCAGGAATAGGATCATGGTCGTATCAGGCAGCCCCCACGTCAGCTGCCGGTACTTCGTGCGTCCTTCGCCGCCTTTGTAGCCTCTTGCCTCCATGGCGACCGCAAGCTCCTCTGCCCGCTTGAACGAGCTGATGAACAACGGGATCAGCAAAGGAACAATCGCTTTGATCCGTTCTTTGATAGGACCGCTGTTATACTCCACTCCCCGGGCTGTCTGTGCCTTCATGATTTTGTCGGTTTCCTGCATGAGGGTCGGAATGAACCTCAGGGAAATGGACATCATCAATGCCAGCTCATGTACCGGGAATTTTACTTTTTTCAAAGGATTCAGCAGTGTTTCCAGACCATCGGTAATTTCGATCGGCGTGGTGGTGAGCGTCAATAACGATGTAATCAGAATCAACAGCAGGAACCTTAATGAAATGAAAATCCCCTGCCTGATGCCTTCCTCGTAAACCTTCAGCCAGCCAAGCTCAAATACAAGTTCCCCCTCCTTGGTGAGGAAGATATGGAGCAGGAATGTAAACAAGACAAGAAGAAGCACAGGCTTCAGCCCGCCATATAAGAACCGTGGAGGGATTTTTGACATCCCGACCATCAAGAACGTATAGGCAGCTAAAACTCCATACGTCAATGCGTTATTAGCGATAAAAACAACACAGACGAACAGAAAGACGATGATCAGTTTTGAGCGCGGATCCATTTTATGAAGGATGGATTCCCCTGGCACATAGCGGCCAATGATCATTTTCTCCATCATTTCGTACCGCCTCCTTCCAGGAACCTGGCAACCATTTCCGCCAGCTCCTCTTCAGACAGGCTGATTTTCTTGAACTTTGTCCCGAAGGCTTCCTCGATCTTCAATTGCAAGCCTACTACTTCCGGTACATCAAGTCCCAATTCAATCAATGCCTTGGGATTGGAAAAGATATGTTCAGGCGAACCTTTTGTAAAAACCTTGCCCTGGTGCATGACAATGATCTCGTCCGCATAGCGGGCAGCATCCTCCATGCTGTGGGTTACAAGGACAGTTGATAGATTCCTTTTTTTATGAAGTGTATAAAATAAGTCCATGATTTCCTTGCGACCGCGCGGGTCGAGTCCTGCAGTAGGCTCGTCCAATACGATCACCTCTGGTTCCATCGCCAATACACCTGCAATGGCGACACGCCTCATCTGGCCCCCTGAAAGGTCAAATGGAGATTTTTCAAGGATTTCTTCCGGAAGACCCACAAGGCTGATGGCCGCTCTTGCCCTCTCGCGCGCTTGCCTTTCGGAGACGCCAAAATTCATCGGTCCAAACATGATGTCCTTTTCGACCGTTTCTTCAAATAACTGATGCTCCGGAAACTGAAAGACAATCCCCACCTTTTCGCGGACACCCTTTAAGTTCTTTTCCTTTCGCCCGGCCTTGATTTCCCTGCTGCCGATCACGACAGAGCCTTTCGTCGGCTTCAGCAATGCATTCAGATGCTGCAGTACGGTCGATTTTCCTGATCCGGTATGTCCAATGACAGCCAAATAGGTGCCAGATGGAATATCGATGGACACATCCGTTATCGCGAGACGTTCAAAAGGCGAATCAGCCTGGTAGCGATATTCTACATTTTTGAGTGAGATGTCCATAGTTCTGTCACCAGCTCTTCTTCAGTTAAATATGATTTCGAAAGTCCAACACCTTTTTGGCGCATGATTTTGCTCATTTTGACCGGAAAAGGAATGTCCAGCCCCAGTTTGATCAGCTCTTCATCCATCTGGAAGATTTCCTCCGGGCTTCCTTCCCGGTATAGCTCCCCTCTGTTCATGACGATGATTCTGTCAGCCTTTGCTGCTTCCTCAAGGTCATGGGTAATGGAGATGACGGTAATATTCTCCCGCTCTTTCAATTCACGTACGGTATTGATTACCTCTGCGCGGCCTCGCGGATCAAGCATTGACGTAGCTTCGTCAAGAATGATGATCGCCGGCTGCAACGCAAGGACGCCTGCAATTGCGACACGCTGCTTCTGGCCGCCTGACAGATGGTGCGACTCTTGATTTAGAAAGGTTCCCATTTTGACTTTATCAAGTGAGGTTTGGACACGCTCTACCATTACATCTCTAGGTACGCCGTGATTTTCCAGACCAAAAGCCACATCATCCCTAACCGTTGTTCCAACAAACTGATTATCAGGATTTTGAAAAACCATTCCTACGTTTTTTCTGATTTCCCAGATGGTATCCTCAGACAACGTGATTCCGCAAACTGCAATCGATCCTTCCTGTGGAAATTGCAGGCCGTTCAGTAATTTGGCCAGCGTTGATTTCCCCGATCCATTATGCCCGACAATCGCCAGCCATTCTCCTTCCAAAATATCAAAACTGATATTTTTCAGGGCCGGAGTCTGCTGTCCGTCATAACTGAATGACACATTTTCTATGCTTACTAAAGGCTTGCTCATCTCCGTCCTCCTCTCGACTCTTCTTCTCTATCTCTGCTATTTGAAACGAATTAAAAATATTTCTGGATATAAAAAAAGCCTGCACCTCTCCCCGGGCGGAAGCGATCCGCAAGTGCAGGGTCCTGAAAAGGACTGGGGAGAAGTGCATGAGCTAGACGAGACAGGCAGAACAGCTCCGGTTAAAATAGATGATCCACCTATCACGAACCGATCCAGGAAAGACCTGAAGTAACCGGCCGATGGGGCCAGTGAACTCTTCTTTCTCTAATGGCCTGCTCATCATAACGCTCGTTTTGGCTTGTGCTGCTTTTTCAATTTTCGACAGGGCCGAACCCTGTATAAGAAAAAAAGGGGATGAAACAAGTTTGTTTAAACTGTCCATCGCCCTTGTTGAGTGTTTAAAGGTATTAAACTAACTCGATGATGACCATTGGAGCACCGTCACCGCGGCGTGGTCCAAGTTTCATAATGCGAGTGTATCCACCTTGGCGCTCAGCGTAGCGTGGAGCGATATCAGCGAATAGTTTTTGAACTGCATCCTGGTTTGTTTCAGCGTTAGCAACTTCATTGCGAACCCAAGCAGATGCTTGACGGCGAGCGTGAAGATCTCCGCGCTTTCCAAGAGTAATCATTTTCTCAACAACTGAACGAAGCTCTTTCGCACGTGTTTCAGTAGTTTCAATACGCTCATTGATAATCAAATCAGTTGTTAAGTCACGTAGCATCGCTTTACGCTGGGCACTTGTGCGTCCTAACTTTCTGTATCCCATGAGTGTTTCCCTCCTCTTTGTTGAAGTCGTAAGCCGGCATTCAGTGCATTGACAGTAAAATGCCTAGTTAAGCTTGTTAACTAGTCATCCTTGCGTAAGCCTAAGCCTAGCTCTTCTAGTTTAGCTTTTACTTCTTCTAGTGATTTTCTGCCAAGGTTGCGTACCTTCATCATATCTTCCTCTGTCTTGTGAGCAAGCTCCTGGACAGTGTTGATACCAGCACGCTTTAAGCAGTTATATGAACGGACAGAAAGGTCAAGTTCTTCAATTGTCATTTCAAGAACTTTTTCTTTTTGGTCTTCTTCTTTTTCAACCATGATCTCAGCATTTTGAGCTTCGTCAGTCAGACCGACAAAAATGTTCAGGTGCTCAGTCAGGATTTTAGAACCCAGTGCAATTGCTTCCTTAGGACCTGTGCTGCCATCTGTCCAAACGTCAAATACCAGCTTGTCATAATTCGTCATTTGCCCTACGCGAGTGTTTTCTACTTGATAAGATACACGTGAAACCGGTGTATAGATTGAGTCGATTGGAATGACACCGATCGGCTGGTCTTCCCGCTTGTTTTGGTCAGCTGGGGTATACCCGCGGCCTCTGCGTGCAGTCAGTCTCATACGCAATGATCCTTTGCTTGAAAGGGTAGCGATGTGAAGATCCGGGTTAAGGATTTCGACGTCACTGTCATGCGTGATGGATGATGCAGTCACTGGGCCCTCGCCCTGCAAGTCGATTTCGAGTGTCTTCTCTTCATCAGAGTAGATTTTCAACGCTAATTTCTTAACGTTCAAAATGATTGATGTTACATCTTCTACGACGCCTTCAATTGTTGAGAACTCATGAAGTACTCCATCGATTTGAATCGATGTGACAGCTGCACCTGGGAGTGAGGATAATAGGATACGACGTAAGGAGTTACCCAAAGTTGTACCATATCCACGCTCAAGCGGTTCTACGACAAACTTGCCGTACTTGGCATCATCGCTGATCTCAACCGTTTCGATTTTTGGTTTTTCTATTTCGATCATCAAATATACCCTCCTTCAAAACGTCGAAACCCCGGCAGGCTTTTACCTTACCGAAATTCCCCCATGTATACGTTCCCGTTTGTGCACAACAACTGGATTAATGATTTCTGTATACCTAGAAAATATTTGTATCATATCCCATTATAGACAGGACTACAAATTCTATACAGAAAAATTAAACACGGCGACGTTTTGGCGGGCGGCACCCGTTATGTGGAACTGGAGTAACGTCTTTGATCGCTGTTACTTCAAGACCTGCTGCTTGAAGAGCACGGATTGCTGCTTCACGGCCAGCGCCCGGTCCTTTTACAGTAACCTCAAGAGTTTTAAGGCCATGTTCCATAGAAGACTTCGCTGCAGTTTCTGCTGCCATTTGTGCTGCGAATGGAGTGGATTTACGTGAACCCTTGAAACCAAGCGCACCTGCACTAGACCATGATAAAGCATTACCATGTACGTCTGTAATTGTTACGATAGTGTTGTTGAAAGTTGAACGAATATGCGCAACTCCACTTTCAATATTCTTTTTGACGCGGCGTTTGCGTGTATTAGTTTTACGAGCCATTTAAATGTTACCCTCCTTTACGGATTATTTTTTCTTGTTAGCTACAGTCTTACGAGGACCTTTACGAGTACGTGCGTTGTTCTTCGTGTTTTGTCCGCGAACAGGCAAGCCACGACGATGACGCAAGCCACGGTATGAACCGATCTCCATTAGACGCTTGATGTTTAGTGATACTTCACGGCGAAGGTCACCTTCAACCTTTAACTTGTCGATGATATCACGGATTTTGTTAAGTTCTTCTTCAGTAAGGTCGCGAACGCGTGTGTCTTCAGAAACACCAGCCTCAGCAAGAACCTTCTCAGCAGTTGATCTGCCAATTCCAAAAATGTATGTTAAAGAAATAACTACACGTTTTTCACGTGGAATGTCTACACCAGCAATACGTGCCATCTAGATGCGCACCTCCTTTATTATTAGCCTTGTTTTTGTTTATGTTTAGGGTTTTCACAGATCACCATTACTTTACCGCGTCTGCGAATAACTTTGCACTTTTCGCAAATTGGCTTAACAGATGGTCTCACTTTCATTACTCTAACCTCCTTGATAGTACGGAGTCACGGTTTATTTAAAGCGGTAGGTAATTCTTCCGCGAGTCAAATCATATGGAGAAAGCTCAACTGTTACCTTGTCTCCTGGCAGGATACGAATGAAGTGCATTCGGATTTTGCCGGAAACATGAGCCAACACTGTATGACCATTCTCTAATTCTACCTTAAACATTGCATTCGGCAAAGTTTCAGTCACTGTGCCTTCAATTTCAATTACATCATCTTTCGCCATAAACTGATCTCCCTTCTTGATTCAATGTGTATTCAATCATATACCCTGCATGATGCAGAGTGCAGCTTCCTAATTGTGTGCGTTCTAAGCAGCAAGGCAATTGAGAAAATCGTTGAGAAATACTCAACCTTATGATTATATCATAAAGCAGGCATCCCGTCCGCATATAAATTTCAATTTCGCCTATTTAAAGACTAAAAACAGAATCAGGCGGCCGAACACTATCCATCAGGCTTTGGTCAAAATCTCAAAACCCGTTTCAGTGATCGCAATGGTATGCTCAAAGTGGGCACACACTTTACCGTCAACCGTCACGACAGTCCAATCATCGGCTAACGTTTTAACATAGCGGCTTCCTGCATTCACCATCGGTTCTATGCATAGAACCATACCAGGTTTCAGCCTTGGTCCCCTGTTAGGAGGGCCATAATGAGGAATTTGCGGGTCCTCATGCAATTCTTGCCCAATTCCATGGCCGACATACTCGCGAACAATAGAAAAGCCTTCTGATTCCACATACGTTTGAATCGCATGGGAGATGTTCGATAGACGCTCCCCTGGCTTGGCTTCCTTCAATCCCGTGAACAATGACTCTTCTGTCACGTCCAGAAGACGCTGGGCTTCTTCATCAATCTTGCCTACCGGATAAGTCCAGGCGGAGTCCCCGTGGTATCCGTTGTACTTCGCTCCGATATCAATGCTGATGATATCGCCCTCTTTTAGGATCCGTTCGCCAGGAATCCCGTGAACTAGCTCCTGATTGACCGATGCACAGATGCTGCCGCGAAAACCATTATACCCTTTAAAAGAAGGCGTGGCACCCTGCTTGCGGATGAAATCCTCAGCAATGGCATCAAGATCCTTCGTCGTAATACCGGGAGCAATATGTTTCTTCAGCTCCTGGTGGGTCAACGCAACAATGCGACCTGCTTTTCGCATGATTTCTATTTCACGAGGGGTTTTGCAGATGATCATTAATTCAAGCCCCCAAGCAATTCTTCGATCTCAGCAAAAACAACATTAATGTCCTGCTGGCCGTTGATATTGCGCAAGTAACCTTTATCTTCATAGAAGTTCAACAGAGGCTTTGTTTGCTGGATATTTACTTCCAAACGGTTTTCAACTGTTTCTGCATTGTCATCAGCGCGCTGATAAAGCTCGCCTCCACAGCGGTCACATACCCCTTCCTTTGCAGGCGGGTTGAACACAAGGTGGTAAGTTGCGCCACAGTTTTTACAAATCCTGCGTCCTGTCAAACGCTCCATTAGAATACTTTGATCTACATCAATGTTGATGACATAATCGATTTTCTTTCCAAGATCAGCGAGCATTGTGTCCAGTGCTTCAGCCTGGGCAACTGTGCGCGGAAATCCATCCAAGAGGAATCCTTTTTCACAGTCAGCTTTGCTTAAGCGCTCACGGACGATCCCGATTGTTACTTCATCAGGAACAAGCTCTCCTTTGTCCATAAATGATTTTGCCTGTAATCCAAGTTCCGTTCCTTCTTTAATGGCTGCACGGAACATATCTCCAGTTGAGATATGAGGGATGTTGTACTTTCCAACAATTTTATCGGCTTGCGTGCCCTTACCGGCACCCGGAAGCCCCATCAGAACTAAATTCACAAGATTTCCCCCCTCAGTCTCTATTTAAAGATTCAGGGAACAAAGTCCCCTAAATCTTATTTTATAAAGCCTTTATAATGGCGTTTTACAAGCTGAGCTTCAAGCTGCTTCATCGTTTCAAGCGCAACGCCGACCACGATCAGCAAGCCTGTTCCGCCAATCTGTACAGATTGAGGCAGACCAGCAAACTTGATGAAGAATACTGGCAACACAGAGATTACTGAGAGGAAGATCGCACCGACAAGTGTCAGGCGGTATAAGACCTTTGTCAAGTACTCCTGTGTGTTTTTACCAGGACGGATGCCCGGTACATATCCACCTTGCTTCTTCAGGTTTTCGGCCACTTGTTCAGGGTTCACCTGGATGAACGCATAGAAATACGTGAACGCCACGATCAATGCCACATACACGATCATACCGATCGGCTGTGTATAATCGAACGTCTTCTGGATCCAGAGTGTCACATCATTTGTGCCGAAGAACTGAGCGATTGTCGGAGGAGTGACGATAAACGAAATCGCGAAGATGACCGGGATGACACCAGCTGCATTCACTTTCAAAGGAAGGTGAGTGTTCTGGCCGCCAACCGCGTTGTTTCCTGCGCTCATGCGTTTAGCGTACTGGATAGGTATTTTACGTGTTGCCTGCTGGATGAAGATAACACCAACAATGATTGCGATAACAGCCAAAAGAATCAGCAATACAGTCACGATACGAAGGAACAAAGCGTCACCTGCATCCGCAAACTGCTGTGCATAAATCTGGTTGGCCATTGTCGGGATCCCGGCAACAATACCTGCAAAGATAATGATTGAGATACCGTTTCCTACACCTTTTGCTGTGATCTGCTCACCGAGCCACATCAGGAATGCGGTTCCGGCAGTCAGGACCGTAGCAATCAGCAAGTAAGTTCCGATACCGGCATTCTGGATCAATAATCCGCCTGCCATATTGTTAAAGCCATAAGACATACCGAGAGCCTGGATAAAACCAAGAACGATCGTGAAATAGCGGGTAAACTGAGCTAATTTACGGCGTCCGACTTCTCCTTGTTTGGACCATTCAGTAAACTTTGGCACAACATCCATCTGCAAGAGCTGGATGATGATTGAAGCAGTGATGTACGGCATGATTCCCATCGCAAGGATCGAGAAGTTCTGCAGCGCACCGCCGCCAAATGTATTCAGCACTCCGAAGACACTCATGTCATCCTGTGCTTTGAGAATATCTGCATTTACGTTCGGAACAGGAATAAATGTCCCGATACGAAATACAATCAACATTAAAAGGGTGAAGAGAATTTTATTTCTAATTTCACCCACGCGCATAAAATTGGAGATTGTCTGGAACATTAAATCACCTCAGTTTGACCGCCGGCAGCTTTGATCGCTTCCTTGGCTGCAGAGGAGAACTTATGTGCTTTAACAGTCAATTTCTTATCAAGGCTTCCTTTAGCAAGAATCTTAATTCCAGCTAATTCCTTCCTGACAAGACCTGTTTCGATTAAAAGTTCTGGAGTAACTTCTGTTCCATCTTCGAATACGTTTAGAGCATCAAGGTTAACAACTGCGTACTCTTTGCGGTTGATGTTCGTGAAACCGCGTTTTGGCAAGCGTCGGAATAAAGGAGTTTGACCACCTTCAAAACCAGGGCGTACACCGCCGCCAGAACGAGCGTTTTGACCTTTATGACCTTTACCAGCAGTTTTACCTTGGCCAGAACCAATACCGCGTCCAAGACGTTTGCGTTCTTTACGGGAACCTTCTGCAGGCTTTAATTCATGAAGTTTCATGTTGGCACCTCCTTATTTTAAAAAGGATATTTTATTTTTCAGTAACTGTAACAAGGTGAGATACTTTGTTGATCATGCCGCGGATCGCTGCGTTATCAACCTTCTCAACTGTTTGGTTAACTTTACGTAAGCCCAAAGCTTTAACTGTTTCGCGCTGATCTTGCGGACGGCCGATCAAGCTGCGAGTGAGGGTAATTTCCAATTTGTTAGCCATGTGATTTCCCTCCTTATCCTAACAGTTCTTCCACAGATTTACCGCGAAGTTTCGCTACGTCTTCTGCACGCTTAAGTTGCGTAAGTCCGTCGATCGTTGCACGAACCATGTTGATTGGAGTGTTCGTTCCTAGTGACTTGGACAGGATGTCAGAAACACCAGCCAACTCTAGTACCGCACGAACTGGTCCACCAGCAATAACTCCTGTACCTTCAGAAGCAGGCTTCAGAAGGATTTCACCAGCACCAAAGTGTCCGATAACCTGGTGAGGAATTGTAGTACCAACCATAGGTACTTGGATTAGGTTCTTCTTCGCATCTTCGATAGCTTTGCGAATCGCTTCAGGTACTTCTTGTGCTTTACCAGTACCGAAACCGACATAACCGTTTTTATCTCCTACAACTACAAGAGCAGTAAAACGGAAACGACGTCCACCTTTAACAACTTTCGCAACACGGTTAACCGTAACTACGCGTTCTTCAAGTTCAAGTTTGTTTGGATCAATACGACGCATGTCTTTGTGTCCCTCCTTTTTCTATTAAAATTCTAAGCCGTTTTCGCGGGCAGCATCAGCAAGTGCTTGGATGCGGCCATGATAGAGGTATCCGCCACGGTCAAATACTACTGATTTGTAACCTTTTTCAACAGCGCGCTTAGCGATTAATTCACCGATCTGCTTAGCTGCTTCCAGGTTGTTGCCTTCAACATTAACTTCTTTATCCAAAGTAGAAGCACTCGCTAGAGTTACTCCATTTACATCGTCGATTAGTTGAGCGTAAATGTGCTTGTTAGAACGGAACACATTTAGACGAGGACGAGCTTCAGTTCCGCTAAGTTTCGCACGTACACGAGCATGTCTTTTACGGCGAGTAGCGTTTTTATCAGCCTTCGTAATCATTTACGTCACTCCTTTCGTTAACCTATGCGGCATTACTTACCTGTTTTACCTTCTTTACGGCGTACATATTCGCCTTCATAACGAATACCTTTGCCTTTGTACGGCTCTGGTGGACGTACGTCACGGATGTTAGCAGCCAATGCGCCAACACGCTCTTTGTCAGTTCCTTTAATAACGATCTTTGTGTTTGAAGGAACTTCGATTTCAAGGCCTTTTTCTGCCTCGATTTCAACTGGATGAGAGTATCCAACGTTAAGTACAAGCTTGCTACCTTGCTTAGAAGCACGGTAACCGACACCTACTAACTCAAGACCTCTTTCGAATCCTTTAGATACACCTTCAACCATGTTCGCAAGAACCGCACGAGTCGTTCCGTGCAATGCACGATGTTCTTTGTTATCAGTTGGACGAGAAACGTTGATCACGTTGTCTTCGACCTTGATTTCGATATCAGAGTGAAAAGTACGAGCCAATTCACCTTTTGGTCCTTTAACTGTTACGTGGTTGTTATCAAGAGTAACAGTAACACCAGCTGGAATTTCAATTGGTTTTTTACCTACGCGTGACATTTGTTGCACCTCCATTCATTCAGAAAATCTATTACCAAACGTATGCTAAAACTTCTCCGCCAACTTGCTTCGCGCGAGCTTCTTTGTCAGTTAAAACGCCGTTTGAAGTTGATACTAGTGCGATACCTAATCCGTTAAGTACCTTAGGTACTTCAGTTGATTTAGCATAAACGCGAAGTCCTGGCTTGCTGATTCTCTTAAGACCAGTGATAACACGCTCATTGTTTGCACCGTACTTCAAGAAGATACGGATGATACCTTGTTTGTTGTCTTCGATATATTCAACGTCACGGATGAAACCTTCACGCTTAAGGATCTCAGCGATCTCTTTTTTCATGTTAGAAGCAGGTACTTCTAATTTTTCGTGACGTACCATATTCGCATTACGAATACGAGTAAGCAAATCTGCAATCGGATCTGTCATGACCATTTAATTTACCTCCTTCCAGAGCTTTCAGTTTTACCAGCTAGCTTTTTTCACACCAGGAATTTGTCCTTTGTATGCTAATTCACGGAAACAAATACGGCAAAGCTTAAATTTGCGGTATACAGAGTGCGGACGGCCGCAGCGCTCACAGCGAGTGTACTCTTGTACTTTGAATTTAGGCGTGCGTTTTTGTTTCGCAATCATTGATTTCTTAGCCACGTTTTCGCCTCCCTCTTATTAGAGATTACTTTTGAAATGGCATTCCGAATTGTGTTAATAGTTCACGAGCTTCTTCATCAGTGTTAGCAGTCGTTACAATAACAATGTCCATGCCACGTACTTTGTTTACTTTATCGTAATCAATTTCAGGGAAGATCAATTGTTCTTTAACACCAAGTGTGTAGTTTCCGCGTCCATCGAAAGACTTCTTGGAAATACCGCGGAAGTCACGTACACGTGGTAAAGATACTGAAATTAACTTGTCGATGAATTCGTACATGCGCTCTCCGCGAAGTGTTACTTTCGCACCGATTGGCATACCTTCACGAAGACGGAAACCAGCGATTGATTTCTTAGCGCGAGTCACAACTGGCTTTTGGCCTGTGATTGTAGCTAATTCTTCAACTGCAACATCAAGAGCTTTAGCGTTGGCAACAGCGTCACCTACACCCATGTTGATTACGATCTTTTCAAGTTTAGGAACTTCCATGATTGACTTGTAGTTAAACTTGCTCATAAGAGCAGGAGTAATTTCGTTGTTGAACTTTTCTTTTAGGCGGTTCATCGATTGTACCTCCCTTCTTCAATAGACTATTTATCTAGAACTTCACCGGATTTTTTAGCAACGCGTACCTTTTTACCGTTCTCGACAGTGTAACCAACTCGGGTTGGCTTGCCAGACTTCGGATCTACAGGCATTACGTTTGATACATGGATAGGTGCTTCCTGGTTCAAGATTCCACCTTGTGGATTTACTTGAGAAGGCTTAGCGTGTTTTTTTACGATGTTGATTCCCTCAACAAGAACACGGCTTTGCTTTGGAAAAGCTTCAAGGATGATCCCTGTTTTGCCTTTGTCCTTACCAGAGATGACCATTACTTTGTCACCTTTTTTTACATGCATCTGTGTGCACCTCCTTAAAGGCATTTGAAATGATTATAGTACTTCTGGAGCTAATGAAACGATCTTCATGAAGTTGTTGTCACGAAGCTCACGTGCAACTGGTCCGAAGATACGAGTACCACGAGGACTCTTATCGTCACGGATGATTACACAAGCATTCTCGTCAAAACGGATGTAAGAACCGTCAGTACGGCGCATACCAGTCTTTGTACGAACGATAACTGCTTTGACAACGTCACCTTTTTTAACAACGCCACCTGGTGTTGCTTGTTTCACTGTGCAAACGATAACGTCTCCGATATTAGCAGTCTTACGGCCAGAACCGCCAAGAACCTTAATAGTAAGAACTTCACGAGCACCTGAATTGTCAGCAACTTTTAAACGTGTTTCCTGTTGGATCATGCGAGTAACCTCCCTTCGGAATAAACCTTAATCCGAACAATTAGATAATAACAGCTTTTTCCACCACTTCGATAAGGCGGAAACGTTTTGTGGCAGATAGCGGACGAGTTTCCATGATACGAACTACGTCGCCGATTTTTGCCTCGTTTTGCTCATCATGAGCCTTGAATTTCTTAGAGTATTTTACACGCTTGCCGTATAAAGGATGCTTTTTGTATGTTTCAACAAGAACAGTAACAGTTTTGTCCATCTTGTCAGATACTACGCGTCCTGTATAAACTTTGCGTTGGTTGCGTTCACTCATTGTGAGAACCTCCTCTCAATTATCTGTTAACGCCGATCTCTCGTTCACGAATTACAGTTTTCATGCGAGCAATCGCTTTGCGTACTTCACGAATGCGAGCTGTGTTTTCAAGTTGTCCAGTCGCTAATTGAAAGCGCAGGTTGAATAGCTCTTCTTTTAAAGATTTAACTTTTTGTTCAATTTCAGCAGTGGTAAGGTCACGAATTTCATTAGCTTTCATTAGATTCACCACCAATTTCTTCTCGTTTCACAAACTTGCACTTAACAGGAAGCTTGTGTGATGCAAGGCGTAATGCTTCGCGTGCGATTTCTTCAGAAACGCCAGCAACTTCGAACATTACTTTGCCTGGTTTAACAACTGCTACCCAACCTTCAGGAGCACCTTTACCAGAACCCATTCGGACTTCTAGAGGCTTTGCAGTATATGGCTTGTGTGGGAAAATCTTGATCCAGACTTTACCGCCACGTTTCATGTAACGAGTCATTGCAATACGGGCAGATTCGATTTGACGGTTCGTGATCCAAGAAGCTTCAAGAGCTTGCAAACCGAATTCACCGAAGTTTACTTCAGTACCGCCTTTTGCTTGACCGCGCATTTTGCCACGGTGTTGACGGCGATATTTAACGCGTTTAGGCAATAACATATTATTTGCCTCCTTCCTCAGTTTTCTTCTTCGTAGGAAGGACCTCTCCACGATAAATCCATACTTTAACGCCTAGCTTACCGTAAGTTGTATCTGCTTCAGCAGTAGCATAATCGATATCGGCACGAAGAGTATGAAGTGGAACTGTTCCTTCGCTGTATTGTTCTGAACGAGCGATGTCTGCACCGCCAAGACGGCCGGAAACCATTGTCTTGATTCCTTTAGCGCCAGCACGCATAGCACGTTGGATAACTTGCTTCTGTGCACGACGGAAAGATACACGGTTTTCCAATTGGCGCGCGATGTTTTCAGCAACCAATTTCGCATCGATATCAGCTTTTTTGATTTCAAGAATGTTTATATGAACACGTTTGCCAGTAAGTTCGTTTAGCGCTTTACGAAGTGCTTCAACTTCAGTACCGCCTTTACCGATAACCATTCCAGGCTTTGCAGTATGGATAGTTACGTTCAAGCGGTTTGCAGCACGTTCGATCTCTACTTTAGAAAGAGAAGCATCGCGTAAACGCTTAGTGATGTACTCACGAACCTTAAGGTCTTCGTGTAAAAGATCAGCGTAGTCTTTGCCTGCGTACCATTTTGATTCCCAATCACGGATGATTCCGACACGCAAACCGACTGGATTTACTTTTTGACCCACTGATTATCCCTCCTTCTTTTCTGATAAAACGATTGTAATGTGGCTAGTACGTTTGTTAATTGCACTTGCACGGCCCATAGCACGTGGACGGAAACGTTTCAACGTTGGTCCTTCGTTTGCATACGCTTCGGAAACAACAAGGTTATTAACATCCATCTCATAGTTGTGCTCTGCGTTCGCCAATGCAGACTTCAACACTTTTTCTACGATTGGAGAAGCTGCTTTTGGGGTAAGGTTCAAAATAGCAACTGCTTCACCAACTTGCTTTCCTCGAATTAAATCTAGAACTAAGCGAGCTTTACGAGGAGCAATACGAACTGTTCTTGCAACAGCTTTAGCTTGCATTTGGATGCCCTCCTCTCATTTAACGTCTTGTTTTCTTATCGTCATTACCATGTCCTTTGTAAGTACGAGTTGGAGCGAATTCTCCAAGCTTGTGGCCTACCATGTCTTCAGTGACATAAACAGGTACATGTTTGCGACCATCGTAGACAGCAATCGTGTGTCCGATGAATTGTGGGAAGATCGTTGAACGGCGAGACCAAGTTTTAACAACTTTCTTCGCTTCAGTTTCATTTAACTTTTCGATCTTTGTGATTAAGTGCTCATCAACAAAAGGTCCTTTTTTTAAGCTGCGACCCATGATTGAACCTCCCTTCGTGATTGCCCTACGGTTCCCGCGAACCGTAGATCAATCCCGTTATTTTTTACGACGACGTACAATAAACTTGTCGGATTTGTTTTTCTTCTTACGAGTCTTAGCACCAAGAGTTGGTTTGCCCCATGGTGACATTGGAGACTTACGTCCGATTGGTGAACGTCCTTCACCACCACCGTGTGGGTGATCGTTAGGGTTCATTACAGATCCACGAACTGTTGGGCGCTTGCCTAACCAGCGTGAACGACCTGCTTTACCGATGTTGATCAATTCGTGCTGTTCGTTGCCGACTTGACCTACAGTTGCACGGCACTCAGCAAGGATCATACGTACTTCGCCTGAGTTCAAACGAATCAATACATATTTACCTTCTTTACCAAGAACCTGTGCTGAAGTTCCAGCAGAACGAACCAATTGTCCGCCTTTGCCAGGCTTCAATTCGATGTTGTGTACTACTGTACCAACTGGGATATTAACTAGTGGAAGAGCGTTACCTACTTTAATGTCAGCTGTTGGGCCAGACATAACTTCCATACCTACTACTAGGTTTTTAGGAGCTAGGATGTATCTCTTTTCACCATCTACATAATTAATTAACGCAATGTTTGCTGAACGGTTTGGATCATACTCAATTGTGGCAACGCGTCCAGGAATGCCATCTTTGTTACGCTTAAAGTCGATGATTCTGTACTGACGCTTGTGGCCGCCACCTTGATGACGAACAGTTAACTTACCTTGGTTGTTACGACCGCCTTTTCTGTGCAACGGAGCAAGCAAGGATTTTTCCGGCTTGTCAGTTGTAATTTCAGCAAAATCAGATGCTGTCATATTACGACGACCGTTGGAGGTAGGTTTGTACTTTTTAATCGCCATTTCGTTTCCCTCCTCTTCTGGTTAAATTATTATACTTCGAAGAATTCGATTTCTTTGCTGTCTTGAGTAAGTTTAACGATAGCTTTACGACGCTTGTTTGTGTAACCGCCGAACTTGCCCATACGCTTGAACTTACCTTTGTAGTTCATGATGTTTACTTTTTCAACTTTAACGCCGAAAATAGTTTCGATCGCATCTTTAACTTGAGTTTTGTTCGCTCTTGTATCAACTTCGAAAGTGTACTTCTTCTCAGTCATAAGATCTGAAGAACGTTCTGTAATAACGGGGCGCTTAATGATATCACGTGCATCCATTATGCAAGCACCTCCTCTACTTTTTCAACAGCTGCTTTTGTCATGATCAGCTTATCATGATTTAAAACATCGATCACGTTGATTCCGTCAGCAGTAACAACAGTTACTCCAGGAATGTTACGTGCAGATAGTGCGACGTTTTCTTCAAGACCTGCTGTTACGATCAAGGCTTTCGTGTTAACAGAAAGACCATTTAGTACACTCTTGAATTCCTTTGTCTTTGGAGCTTCGAAAGCAAGGCTTTCAAGAACAAGGATGTTTTCAGCTTGTACCTTTGATGATAGAGCAGATTTGATTGCTAAACGACGAACCTTTTTAGGCAATTTATAGCTGTAGCTGCGTGGAACTGGTCCGAATACAGTACCGCCTCCGCGCCATTGTGGAGATCTGATCGATCCCTGACGTGCACGGCCAGTACCTTTTTGACGCCATGGTTTGCGTCCGCCGCCCGCTACTTCAGAACGAATTTTAGTTTTATGAGTACCTTGACGTAATGAAGCTCTTTGCATGACAACTGCTTCGAACATTACGTGGTTGTTAGGCTCAATACCAAATACTGAATCGTTAAGTTCGATTTCTCCAACTTGTGAACCAGCTTGGTTGAATAATGCTACTTTAGGCATTCTTGTTTCCTCCTTTCCTGTAAAAATTACTTAGCTTTTACAGCTGTTTTGATTTTTAGAAGGGCTTTTCTAGCACCAGGAACGTTTCCTTTGATTAGAAGCAGGTTACGTTCTGCGTCAACTTTAACGATTTGAAGGTTCTGAACAGTGATTTGCTCTCCACCCATGCGTCCAGGCAATAATTTACCTTTGAATACACGGTTTGGAGCAACAGGACCCATTGAACCAGGGCGGCGGTGGTAACGAGAACCGTGAGCCATTGGTCCGCGAGATTGTCCGTGGCGCTTGATTACACCCTGGAAACCTTTACCCTTTGAGATTCCTGTAACATCTACGATATCGCCTTCTGCGAAAATATCAACTTTGACTTCCTGACCAACTTCATATCCTGCTACATCGACTCCGTTTAATTCTTTTACGAAGCGCTTAGGAGCAGTGTTTGCTTTTGAAACGTGGCCTTTTTCTGGTTTGTTAGAAAGCTTTTCGCGCTTGTCTTCAAAGCCAAGCTGTACCGCTTCGTAACCATCTGTCTCAACAGATTTAACTTGAAGCACTACGTTAGGAGCAGCTTCTACAACAGTAACCGGGATAAGGTCGCCGTTTTCAGCAAATACTTGAGTCATACCGATCTTTCTTCCTAAGATTCCTTTGGTCATTTCAGTCACACCTCCTGTGAATTGTAATGTTTATTGATTAAAGTTTGATTTCGATATCTACACCTGATGGCAGGTCTAAACGCATTAGTGAATCGACCGTTTGTGGAGTCGGATTGATGATGTCAATCAGACGCTTATGCGTACGCATTTCGAACTGCTCACGAGAATCTTTGTACTTATGCACCGCACGAAGAATTGTGTAAACAGACTTTTCTGTAGGTAGTGGGATTGGACCAGACACCGCCGCACCAGAACGTTTAGCTGTTTCAACGATTTTTTCTGCAGATTGATCAAGGATTCTGTGATCATAAGCTTTCAAACGGATACGAATTTTTTGTTTTGCCATTACTTTCCCTCCTTTTCGCCTATTTTAAAATAGACATTCTCCGCGAAAATTTCCCACACACTCGCCATGGCAAAGCGGCCGGGTGTGTCAGCAACCTTCCGCATCATCGCAGTCAAAGACCAACATTGTCTATTATACATAAAACATAACGCCAGCGCAACATATATTCCGCAATTTCATTATGTTCAACACACTTTTACTATTATAGCGGTCGTTTGGGCATTTTACAAGTGGTGATAAAGATTTCTAACTATTTAGATGCAGTGCAAAATCTTCCTGTATCCGGCGCTGTTAGTTTTGTAGAAGAAGATGCAGCATTTTGGAGTGTAAGTATTATATAGAAGAAACTGATTGGGATTTAGAAGAGGATTTTTTCTGTGCGGGACGAGCAGGGTTGATAGGCTTGCTCATTTACTCATATTGGTGTCTGGGAATATGGGTGTTTTAATTCTGATGAAGACGCCATTAGAAGTGTGACAATAAGTCCATTTTGTTTACTTTTTAACTTTTAAATATTGCTTGATATGTGAAGATAATGCTTCTAAATTCCTTTTAATTCACAAGTTATGGGTTTTAATGCGATGACAATAGCTCTGCTTGCTTCATTATCCGCACATTATCTGCCCTAATGTGACGATACTTGCTTTGACCATCTGTTTATCCGCACATTATTAAAGATAATAAAATCTGGCTTCTTTTGTCCTCTAATACAAGAATATCCATTAACTTAAATTTTCTTTTTACGAAATTTTCATAGATGAAACGAAAGATATAAAAAAGCAGCTGGATCGTCATCCAGCTGCTTTAATGTCTTTATTAAAATTACTCTTGAATAGTTGCTACAACGCCAGCGCCTACAGTACGGCCGCCTTCACGAATAGAGAACTTAGTTCCTTCTTCGATTGCGATTGGAGCGATTAGTTCAACAGTCATTTCGATGTTGTCGCCAGGCATAACCATTTCTACGCCTTCAGGAAGGTTACAAATACCAGTTACATCAGTTGTACGGAAGTAGAACTGTGGACGGTAGTTTGTGAAGAATGGAGTGTGACGTCCACCTTCTTCTTTTGAAAGAACGTATACTTCAGCAGTGAACTTTGTGTGTGGCTTAACAGAACCTGGCTTAGCAAGTACTTGACCACGTTGGATGTCTTCACGAGCTACACCACGAAGAAGAGCACCGATGTTGTCTCCAGCTTCAGCATAGTCAAGAAGCTTACGGAACATTTCTACACCAGTTACAGTAGTAGATTTTGGTTCTTCAGTAAGACCGATGATTTCGATTACGTCACCGACTTTAACTTGTCCGCGCTCAACACGTCCAGTAGCAACTGTACCACGGCCAGTGATTGAGAAAACGTCCTCAACAGGCATCATGAATGGCTTGTCAGTGTCACGAGTTGGAGTTGGGATGTACTCGTCAACTGCATTCATCAATTCGTGGATTTTTTCTTCCCATGCAGCATCGCCTTCTAGAGCTTTAAGAGCAGAACCTTTGATTACTGGGATGTCATCGCCAGGGAAGTCGTATTCAGAAAGAAGGTCACGTACTTCCATTTCTACTAGTTCAAGAAGCTCTTCGTCGTCAACCATATCACACTTGTTCATGAATACAACAAGGTAAGGTACGCCTACCTGACGAGAAAGAAGGATGTGCTCACGAGTTTGTGGCATTGGGCCGTCAGCAGCAGATACTACTAGGATACCGCCGTCCATTTGTGCAGCACCAGTGATCATGTTCTTAACATAGTCAGCGTGGCCTGGGCAGTCAACGTGTGCATAGTGACGAGTAGCAGTTTCGTACTCAACGTGTGCAGTTGAGATTGTGATACCGCGCTCGCGCTCTTCTGGAGCAGCGTCGATTTGGTCATATCCGCGTGCTTCACCGCCACCGACTTTAGAAAGAACAGTTGTGATAGCAGCTGTTAGAGTTGTTTTACCATGGTCAACGTGACCAATTGTACCAATGTTAACGTGTGGCTTGGAACGATCGAATTTAGCTTTTCCCATTAGAAAAATCCTCCTTTAATAGTTGAAAGTTAAGTATATTATAATGTGCTGTGAAACAGGTTCCCCCATTCCACAGCGGTATGCTTACATTAGTAGTTATACTTGATTAAAAGGTGAAAATCAATTATTCACCTTTATTTTTTTTGATGATTTCTTCAGAAACAGATTTTGGAACTTCTTCGTAGTGGTCGAAGTGCATTGAGAATACACCACGTCCTTGTGTGCTTGAACGAAGAGCAGTTGCATAACCGAACATTTCTGAAAGTGGAACCATCGCACGAACTACCTGTGCGTTACCACGAGCATCCATACCTTCGACGCGTCCGCGACGAGCAGTGATCATACCCATGATATCTCCAAGGTATTCTTCAGGAATAACAACTTCAACCCTCATGACAGGCTCAAGAATTACAGGCTTACATTTAGAAGCTGCGTTCTTAAGTGCCATTGAAGCAGCGATTTTAAACGCCATTTCAGAGGAGTCAACATCATGGTAAGAACCGTCAAACAGTCTTGCTTTGATGTCAACTAGTGGGTATCCAGCAAGAACACCACGGTCAAGAGCGTCTTCAAGACCAGCCTGTACAGCAGGGATGTATTCACGAGGAACTACCCCACCAACGATACCGTTCTCGAATTCGAACCCTTTTCCTTCTTCGTTTGGAGAGAATTCGATCCAAACGTGTCCGAATTGTCCGCGTCCACCAGACTGACGTGCGAATTTACCTTCAACAGATGCTGATTCGCGGAAAGTTTCACGGTATGCAACCTGAGGTGCACCAACGTTTGCTTCCACTTTAAATTCACGACGCATACGGTCAACGATGATGTCAAGGTGAAGTTCACCCATTCCAGCGATGATAACCTGTCCAGTTTCCTGGTCAGTATGTGCACGGAATGTAGGATCTTCTTCTTGAAGTTTTTGCAATGCAGTTGTCATTTTGTCCTGGTCAGCTTTTGACTTAGGCTCAACTGACAGCTGGATTACCGGCTCAGGGAACTGCATGGATTCCAAGATAACAAGGCTCTTTTCATCACATAGAGTGTCTCCTGTAGTTGTATCTTTCAAACCTACAGCTGCAGCGATGTCACCAGCGAAAACCTTAGAGATTTCCTGACGGCTGTTCGCGTGCATCTGAAGGATACGTCCGATACGCTCACGCTTACCTTTAGTTGAGTTCTGGACATATGAACCAGACTCAAGAGTACCAGAGTAAACGCGGAAGAATGTTAACTTACCAACATAAGGGTCAGTCATAACTTTGAACGCAAGAGCTGAGAATGGCTCTTCGTCGCTTGAATGACGCTCAACTTCTTCATCTGAATCAGGAAGAGTACCTTTGATCGCAGGTACATCCAGTGGAGATGGAAGGTAGTCGATAACAGCGTCAAGCATTAGCTGAACACCTTTGTTTTTGAACGCTGAACCACAGATAACTGGGTAGAATTCAACATTTGTAGTACCTTTACGGATTGCAGCTTTGATCTCTTCGATTGTAAGCTCTTCTCCACCAAGGTATTTTTCCATTAGTTCTTCGTCAAGCTCAGCTACCGCTTCGATTAGCTTTTCACGGTATTCTTCAGCTTGTGCTTTGTATTCTTCTGGAATTTCACCTTCAGTAATTTCTGTACCAAGGTCATTACCGTAGAAGATAGCTTTCATTTCAACTAGGTCGATAATCGCTTCGAACTGGTCCTCAGCACCGATCGGAAGTTGGATCGGGTGAGCGTTCGCTTGAAGACGATCATGAAGAGTTGAAACAGAGTAAAGGAAGTCCGCACCTAGCTTATCCATTTTGTTAACGAATACTACACGTGGAACTCCATAAGTTGTAGCCTGGCGCCAAACTGTTTCAGTTTGAGGCTCAACACCTGACTGAGCGTCAAGTACTGCTACCGCACCATCAAGTACACGAAGTGAACGTTCAACTTCAACTGTGAAGTCTACGTGTCCAGGTGTGTCGATGATGTTTACACGGTGGTTTTTCCAAGAAGCTGTTGTTGCAGCAGAAGTGATTGTGATTCCACGCTCTTGTTCCTGCTCCATCCAGTCCATTTGAGAAGCACCTTCGTGAGTTTCACCGATTTTGTGAATACGGCCTGTATAATATAGAACACGCTCAGTTGTTGTTGTTTTACCAGCATCAATGTGAGCCATGATTCCAATATTACGAGTTTTTTCTAAGGAGAACTCTCTTGCCATTTGGTCTTTCTCCTTCCTAGTATGAGTGTTTTTAGATTGAAGGTAATTCTACCAGCGATAGTGAGCGAATGCTTTGTTCGCTTCAGCCATCTTGTGTGTATCTTCACGCTTCTTAACTGAAGCACCAGTGTTGTTAGCAGCGTCAAGAATTTCGTTAGCTAGACGCTCTTCCATTGTTTTCTCCCCACGAAGACGTGAGTAGTTTACCAACCAGCGAAGACCAAGAGTTGTACGGCGGTCTGCACGCACCTCAACTGGTACTTGGTAGTTAGCTCCACCTACACGGCGTGCTTTTACTTCTAGAACAGGCATGATGTTCTTAAGAGCTGCATCGAATACTTCGATAGGCTCTTTGCCTGAACGCTCACGAATGATATCAAAAGCTGAATAAAGGATCTTTTGTGATTTACCTCTCTTACCATCGATCATCATTTTGTTGATCAGACGAGTGATAAGCTTTGAGTTGTAAATCGGATCCGGCAATACGTCTCTCTTTGCAACTGGACCTTTACGTGGCATGTAATTTCCTCCTTTCAGAAAGGGTTGTTAGTTTTGATTTATTATTTCTTTGCAGCTTTCGGTCTCTTAGTACCGTACTTAGAACGGCCCTGCATACGGTTGTTAACACCAGCAGTATCAAGAGCACCACGAACGATGTGGTAACGAACACCCGGTAAGTCTTTTACACGTCCTCCACGGATAAGAACAACGCTGTGTTCTTGAAGGTTGTGCCCGATACCAGGGATATAAGCTGTTACCTCGATTCCGTTAGTCAAACGTACACGAGCGTATTTACGCAACGCTGAGTTCGGCTTCTTTGGAGTCATAGTACCAACACGCGTACATACACCACGCTTTTGTGGAGATGAAACGTTAGTTTGTGCTTTTTTGAAGCTGTTGTAACCTTTATTAAGCGCTGGAGATTTTGACTTCTCCTCTTTTGAGCTACGTGGCTTGCGCACTAATTGGTTAATTGTAGGCATGATCATTTTCCTCCCTTCACATTTTGTGTAAGCCCACACATCCAGGTGGTTCATTTTTTTACAAAAAACAAAGTTCTTGCAGTCTACTGCAAAAACAGTTTTTACTTGGTTATCGCTACAGCTGAAGCCCCAACGGCAATCCCGCATGCCTTCCCTAATTTTTTCATAGAGTCGACATAGGTGATAGCGGTGTTCATTTCCCTGGCAGCCTGCAAAAGTTTTACTGTCACTTTCGTATCAGCATCCTGTGCAATGACCAGTTCCATTACTTCGCCAGCCTTCAGTGCCTTCACTGTTTGCTTTGATCCTACTATTATCTTTTTAGCTTGAGCTACTTTTTCATAAGACATGATATCCTCCAAAGTAACCGGTAAATAGGAGCACCTTTGAAATAGTAACATCTCATGAGAATGATGTCAACAAAATCAAAAAAATAATTTCGGTAAAATATAACTTTATTCATAGATCTGTTGTTTTAAACTGATTTATTTCTTAACCTCACTGGGTCAGTTTGTCCTTTTTCCCTTTTCTTTAAAAACGCGGCACTTTCTATCATGATAGAAAGCACCGCGGATTTCATTATGCTTATAACCTTATTCTACAGAAATCGCATCTTCGGCATTTTCTTCTTCTGGCTTCAGGATTGGCTCAGCTCTTCTGTAGCGCTGCATTCCTGTTCCTGCCGGCACAAGTTTACCGATGATAACATTTTCTTTCAGGCCGAGAAGCTCGTCGCGCTTGCCTTTGATCGCTGCATCAGTAAGCACTCTCGTTGTTTCCTGGAAGGAAGCTGCTGATAGGAACGAGTCCGTCTCAAGCGATGCTTTGGTGATACCAAGCAGAACTGGACGGCCTGTTGCCGGCAATTTCCCTTCTAAAAGTGCTTTGCGGTTAGCGTCTGTAAACTGATGGATTTCAAGCAGTGTACCTGGGAGTACATCTGTTTCACCAGCGTCGATCACCCTGATTTTGCGCATCATCTGACGCACCATTACTTCTACGTGCTTGTCGCCGATTTCAACACCCTGCATACGGTATACCTTCTGAACTTCTTTCAGCAAGTATTCCTGCACGGATTGAACGTCTTTGACTCTGAGGAGTTCCTTAGGATCGATCGAACCTTCAGTGAGTTCCTGTCCGCGGGCCACATGGTCATTTACAGCCACTTTCAGACGAGCTGTATATGGCGCAGTGTAAGTGCGGCTTTCAATTTCACCTTGGATAACGATTTCCTGCTGACGGTCTTTTCCTTCGTTGATGCCTACTACGACACCTTCCAATTCAGAGATGACAGCTTGCCCTTTAGGATTACGTGCTTCGAACAATTCCTGGATACGCGGAAGACCTTGTGTGATATCGTCTCCTGCTACCCCGCCTGTGTGGAATGTACGCATCGTCAACTGTGTTCCTGGTTCACCGATCGACTGGGCAGCGATGATACCGACTGCTTCGCCAACTTCGACTTCCTGGCCAGTCGCAAGGTTGCGTCCGTAACACTTCTTACATACGCCGTGGCGTGTATTACAAGTAAATGCAGAACGGATCCACACTTCTTCGATTCCAGAATCGACAACTTCAGTTGCCAAATCTTCTGTAATCAAGCCGTTTTCAGGGATGATAACAGCTTTTGTTTCAGGATGCTTGATTGCTTTACGTGCATAACGGCCAATCAAACGCTCTTCCAGCGGCTCGATGACTTCAGTGCCATCCTTAAGCGCTTTGATGAACAAGCCTCTGTCTGTTCCGCAATCATCTTCACGAACGATGACATCCTGGGCTACATCAACAAGACGTCGAGTCAGGTAACCTGAGTCAGCAGTCTTAAGTGCAGTATCGGCAAGACCTTTACGAGCACCGTGTGTGGAGATGAAGTATTCCAATACAGTCAGACCTTCACGGAAGGATGACTTGATCGGCAACTCAATGATTCGTCCAGCCGGGTTGGCCATCAGACCACGCATACCAGCAAGCTGCGTGAAGTTGGACGCGTTACCACGGGCACCGGAGTCACTCATCATGAAGATTGGGTTTGAATTATCTAGTGATTTCATCAGCTTAGCCTGGATATTATCCTTTGCCTGGCTCCAGATAGAAATTACGCGATCATAACGCTCATCTTCGGTGATTAGACCACGTCTGAACTGCTTAAGAACATTATCTACCTTAGTCTGTGCTTCTGAAATGATTTCCTGCTTCTCTTTAAGAACCACGATATCAGCCACACCAACCGTAATACCCGCTTTTGTCGAGTAAGTGAATCCAAGTCCCTTCATACGGTCAAGCATTTTTGATGTTTCAGTGATTTTGAACTTCTTGAATACTTCTGCAATAATGTTTCCAAGAATTTTCTTCTTGAATGGATCCACCAATGGCATTGACTTGATAACTTCCTTGACATCCGCACCTTTTTCCACAAAATACTTCTCTGGAGTTTTCTCCTCGAGGTTTTGCTTGGAAGGCTCATTGATGTAAGGGAAGGAAGCTGGAAGGATTTCGTTAAAAATCAGCTTTCCGACTGTCGTGATCAGGAGCTGGCCATTTTGCTCTTCTGTGAGTGTCTGGTTGCCAAGTGATGACGCGGCAACAGCAATTCTAGTATGAAGATGTACATAGCCATTCTGATATGCAATCAATGCTTCGTTTGAATCCTTGAACACCATTCCTTCGCCAACTGCACCCTCTCTTTCCAGAGTCAGGTAATAGTTACCTAAAACCATGTCCTGGGAAGGAGTAACAACCGGCTTTCCATCCTTAGGGTTCAGGATGTTCTGAGCAGCAAGCATCAATAGGCGTGCTTCCGCCTGGGCTTCAGCAGATAATGGTACGTGGACTGCCATCTGGTCACCGTCGAAGTCAGCATTATAAGCTGTACATACGAGCGGGTGAAGACGGATTGCGCGTCCTTCTACCAATGTCGGCTCAAACGCCTGGATACCCAATCTGTGAAGAGTTGGGGCGCGGTTCAGCAATACCGGGTGCTCCTTGATGACATCTTCAAGAACATCCCATACCTCTGGCTGGACACGCTCGATCTTGCGCTTTGCAGACTTTATGTTATGGGCTAAGCCCTTTTGTACTAATTCCTTCATGACGAACGGCTTGAATAGCTCTAAAGCCATTTCCTTCGGCAGTCCGCACTGGTACATATGCAGGTTTGGACCTACGACGATAACCGAACGACCAGAGTAGTCAACACGCTTACCGAGAAGGTTTTGACGGAAGCGGCCTTGCTTACCCTTAAGCATATGGGAAAGCGACTTCAACGGACGGTTACCAGGTCCAGTAACCGGACGGCCACGACGGCCGTTATCGATCAGGGCATCAACAGCTTCCTGAAGCATACGCTTTTCGTTCTGGACGATGATGCTTGGTGCACCAAGATCAAGAAGGCGCTTCAGTCGGTTGTTACGATTGATAACACGGCGGTACAAATCGTTCAGGTCGGATGTCGCGAAACGTCCTCCATCAAGCTGTACCATCGGGCGAAGTTCCGGCGGAATGACAGGAAGCACATCAAGGATCATCCATGATGGTTCATTGCCTGATCCACGGAAAGCTTCTACTACTTCAAGGCGTTTGATCGCGCGTGTACGGCGCTGGCCTTGAGCAGTTCTTAATTCTTCTTTAAGCATGTCTGCTTCTTTATCAAGGTCGATATCAGAAAGCAGTTTTTTGATGGCTTCAGCTCCCATTGATGCCTGGAACTTGTTGCCGTATTTTTCGCGGTAAGCACGGTATTCTTTCTCTGATAACAGCTGCTTCTTCTCAAGCGCAGTATCACCAGTTTCCGTTACCACGTATGAAGCGAAGTAAATGACTTCTTCAAGTGCACGCGGAGACATGTCAAGAACAAGTCCCATGCGGCTAGGAATCCCTTTGAAGTACCAAATGTGTGATACAGGAGCTGCAAGTTCGATGTGCCCCATTCTTTCACGGCGAACTTTGGCACGTGTAACTTCAACACCGCATCGGTCACAGACAACGCCTTTGTAGCGGACTCTCTTATACTTTCCGCAATGACATTCCCAGTCCTTTGTCGGTCCGAAGATACGCTCACAGAACAAGCCGTCTTTTTCTGGTTTTAAAGTACGATAGTTGATTGTTTCCGGCTTTTTTACCTCACCGAAAGACCAAGAACGGATCTTGTCTGGTGAAGCGAGGCCAATTTTCATGTACTCAAAATTATTAACATCTAGCAAGGGGCCTACCTCCCTTTTAATCTAGGGTTTTACCCTTATGGCCATCAAAGAGGAACACACGTGGACAATACTGTTATTCAACTGTTTGTACACGTGTGCCAATTAGATGGACCTATTCTTTCATTCCTACTTTTTCAGAATTCATTTCTTCTGTTTCCGGAGCAATTGTCAATGTTTCAGCATGCTGCAGTTCTTCTTCATCATCGAAGTCGCGCATTTCGATTTCTTTTTCATCGCCTGAAAGGATCTTAACATCCATACCAAGACTCTGAAGTTCTTTCATCAATACTTTGAATGACTCAGGGACACCTGGCTCTGGTACGTTTTCACCTTTAACAATCGCTTCATATGTTTTAACACGTCCGACAACGTCATCGGACTTGACAGTTAAGATTTCCTGCAATGTGTATGCGGCGCCGTATGCTTCAAGCGCCCAAACCTCCATCTCCCCGAAACGCTGTCCGCCGAACTGGGCTTTACCGCCAAGTGGCTGCTGCGTAACAAGTGAGTATGGTCCAGTAGAACGAGCGTGAAGCTTATCGTCTACCATGTGAGCAAGCTTGATCATGTACATGACACCGACTGATACACGGTTATCGAACGGTTCGCCTGTGCGTCCATCATAAAGGATGGTCTTCGCGTCTCTTGCCATGCCTGCTTCCTCGATCGTCGCCCATACATCTTCCTCACGGGCACCATCGAATACTGGTGAAGCAACATGGATTCCAAGGTAGCGTGCAGCCATACCAAGGTGGAGCTCAAGCACCTGACCGATGTTCATACGTGATGGAACCCCTAGAGGGTTAAGCATGATATCGACTGGTGTACCGTCCGGTAGGAAAGGCATATCCTCTTCCGGAAGAATTTTCGAGATAACCCCTTTGTTACCGTGTCGTCCTGCCATTTTATCACCTTCAGAAATCTTACGCTTCTGAACGATGTAAGCACGGACAAGCTGATTTACGCCAGGAGGAAGCTCGTCGCCATCTTCGCGGTTGAAAACTTTGACGTCAAGGACAATCCCGCCGCCGCCGTGTGGAACACGCAATGAAGTATCGCGGACTTCCCTTGCTTTTTCACCGAAGATTGCGTGAAGGAGGCGTTCTTCTGCTGTAAGCTCAGTAACCCCTTTAGGTGTTACCTTACCTACAAGAAGATCTCCGTCCTTGACTTCGGCACCGACACGGATGATTCCGCGCTCGTCAAGGTTTCTTAAAGCATCTTCCCCGACGTTTGGAATATCGCGTGTGATTTCTTCAGGCCCAAGCTTTGTATCGCGGGACTCTGATTCATATTCTTCAATATGGATCGATGTATACACATCATCCTTAACGAGGCGCTCACTCATGATGATCGCATCCTCGTAGTTGTAACCATTCCATGTCATGAAGCCAACAAGGACATTCCGTCCGAGTGCCAGTTCACCTTTTTCCATAGACGGACCATCAGCAAGGATTTCTCCTTTCACTACACGGTCCCCAACGCTTACGATCGGGCGCTGGTTGTAGCATGTGCCCTGGTTGGAACGGATGAACTTAAGCATACGGTACTTATCAAGGTCTCCCTTGACTTCCTGTCCGTCCACTTCAGTCACGCGGCGCACCCATACTTGACGGGCTTCAACGTGCTCAACGATTCCTTCATGCTTACAGATGACTGCTGCACCGGAATCCTTTGCATTCACGTGCTCCATTCCTGTTCCGACGATCGGTGCTTCAGGCTGCATCAATGGAACAGCCTGACGCTGCATGTTCGCTCCCATGAGGGCACGGTTCGAGTCATCGTTTTCCAAGAACGGGATACACGCTGTCGCTGCAGATACTACCTGTTTTGGCGAGACGTCCATGTAATCGACACGGTCACGCTTGACAACAGTGTTTTCACCGCGGAAACGCGCAACAACTTCTTCATCCAGGAAGGAGCCGTCATCATCAAGGCGAGCATTCGCCTGTGCCACAACATAGTTATCTTCTTCATCAGCTGTTAAGTAATCGAAATGGCTTGTCACTTTTCCTGTCTCAGGGTCAACACGGCGGTACGGAGTCTCGATGAATCCGAAGCGGTTTACCTTCGCGAAACTTGAAAGTGAGTTGATCAAACCGATGTTTGGTCCCTCAGGCGTTTCAATCGGACACATACGACCATAGTGGGAGTAGTGAACGTCACGCACTTCGAAGCCAGCGCGTTCACGTGTAAGACCACCAGGTCCCAATGCAGAAAGACGCCTTTTATGTGTCAATTCAGCCAGCGGGTTTGTCTGGTCCATGAACTGGGAAAGCTGGGAGCTTCCAAAGAACTCTTTAATGGACGCGATAACCGGGCGAATATTGATTAATTGCTGAGGTGTGATTGTGTTTGTGTCCTGGATGGACATTCTTTCACGAACGACACGCTCCATTCTCGATAAACCAATACGGAATTGGTTTTGAAGCAGTTCACCAACAGAACGAAGGCGTCTGTTTCCTAAATGGTCGATATCATCCGTGTCGCCTACACCATGCAGCAGGTTAAAGAAGTAGCTGATGGATGCAATGATATCAGCAGGCGTGATGTTCTTGATTGCTTCAGGTACATACGCATTCCCCAATACATTGATCTCTTTTTCACCTTCATCATTAGGCGCATAGATCTTAATGCTTTGCAGATTGATGTCCTCTTCAACCACGCCGCCATAAGGGCTTGAAGTCTTGAAGCCAACATTGCTCTCCAGCGCAGGGATGATCTTATCCAAAGTACGGCGGTCAAGGGTGACGCCTTTCTCTGCGATGATCTCTCCTGTTTCCGGATCCACTAATGTTTCTGCAAGCTTTTGCCCGAATAAACGATTTTTAATATGAAGCTTTTTGTTGATTTTATAACGACCTACATTTGCAAGGTCATAGCGCTTAGGATCAAAGAATCTTGATACCAGAAGGCTTTTAGCGTTGTCAACTGTAGGCGGTTCGCCAGGACGGAGACGCTCATAAATTTCAAGGAGCGCTTTTTCCGTACTTTCCGTATTGTCTTTTTCAAGAGTATTACGGATATATTCGTTATCACCGATCAGATCAATGATTTCTTGATCAGAACCGAACCCTAATGCACGCAAAAGAACCGTAACAGGGAGCTTCCTCGTACGATCGATCCTTACATATACAACATCCTTGGCATCTGTTTCATACTCTAACCAGGCGCCGCGGTTCGGGATCACGGTAGCAGAAAAACCTTTCTTGCCGTTCTTATCCAGCTTTCCGCTATAGTACACACTTGGTGAACGGACAAGCTGAGATACGATAACCCTTTCAGCACCATTGATCACAAATGTGCCAGTCTCTGTCATAAGCGGGAAATCGCCCATGAAAACGTCCTGGTCCTTTACTTCACCTGTTTCCTTATTCACAAGGCGGACCTTAACTCGCAAAGGTGCAGAGTACGTGACGTCTCTTTCTTTTGATTCTTCCACTGGATATTTCGGTTCGCCAAGACTGTAATCGATAAACTCTAGCGATAAGTTACCAGTAAAGTCTTCAATCGGTGAAATGTCCTGGAACATTTCCCGGAGGCCCTCATCAAGAAACCACTGATAGGAAGAGGTTTGAATTTCAATCAAATTCGGCAATTCCAAAACTTCACTGATGCGAGCATAACTTCTACGTTGGCGGTGTCGTCCATACTGAACTAGTTGACCTGTCAACTGATTCACCCCTCAAATCAAGCGTTATTATTCATCTATCCCTGTCTTGTCCATGAAGTTCCCTCCATTTCAAAAGACAAAAAGAAAAAGGGTTTTCACCTAAAAACCACAATTCCTGCAACGAACAATTATTTTGTTAGTTTTCCCTTTATGCCCAAAATTATACAACTTTCGATGAAATTAGCATATGAAAAGGAAACTAATATATTGGCATTTTATAATATTAACATAGCGGTTTTCTCACGTCAACATTTTACAGATTTGAGAATAAAGTATCCTTTACTTTTAGCCGCAATGTCTACATTGCCAAACAGTTCCTTCATTTTTTCCATCGCAGATGGAGCACCCTGCTTTTTCTGGATGACCACCCAGAGTTCTCCTTCTTCTGCCAGATGCATGGCGCTTTGTTCAAAGATCTCATGAACAACCTTCTTGCCGGCACGGATTGGCGGATTGGTCAAAATTGCAGTAAATCCGTTTTCTTCTACTCCGGTCAATCGGTCACTTTCATAGATTTTCACATTATCTAATTTATTTTCTGCCGCATTTTCCTTCGCAAGCATGATCGCTCTCTCATTCACATCCACCATGTGGACCGTCGCATCAGGATAGGCCTTTGCCAGCGAAAGCCCAATTGGCCCATAGCCGCAGCCAACATCCAAAATCATCCCATCAGGATTATTCAGTTCAAAGGTGTCAATCAATAGCCTTGAACCAAAATCAACTTCCTTCTTTGAAAAAACACCGCTGTCCGTCTTAAAGCGGAAGCTGTTCCCTTTCAATTCACTTTGCCATTTTACCGGATTGCTTTCAGTACTGGGTTTGCGGGAGTAATAATGTTCAGTCAAAATCTCTCACCTCCACGGGGACATATTGAAGAATGCGATTGCGGATTGCATTGCTACTGCGGTATTATAAACTTTTTAAATTTAAAAAGCAAAAAACAGAGGTGTTCTAATCAAGAAGGGCCGAATCAGGTTTTCCTGATACAAACTCTTCCATTAGATATAAAGCGAAAAAAAAGCCCGCTGTAGCAGCGAGCTTTTTGTTGTAAGGTTGATTACTTAACTTCGACGTTAGCTCCAACTTCTTCAAGCTTAGCTTTAACTTCTTCAGCTTCTTCTTTAGAAACGCCTTCTTTAAGAGCTTTTGGAGTGTTGTCAACAAGTTCTTTTGCTTCTTTAAGTCCAAGACCTGTGATTTCACGTACAACTTTGATAACCTTGATCTTCTGGTCGCCAGCAGATGCAAGAACTACGTCAAATTCAGTTTGCTCTTCAGCAACAGCTCCAGCAGCTCCACCCATCATTGCAACTGGTGCAGCAGCAGTTACGCCGAATTCTTCTTCGATTGCTTTTACTAGATCGTTAAGTTCTAAAACAGTCATGCTTTTAACTGCTTCAATGATTTGTTCTTTAGTCATGATTTGTTTCCTCCTAATAGGTTAATTTTTTATTGTTAAACGGTAATTATTTTTAGCTTACGCGCCTTGCTCTTCTTTCTGGTCTGCAACAGCTTTTGCAGCAAGAGCAAGATTGCGGATTGGAGCTTGAAGTACGCTGAGTAGCATAGAAAGTAGACCTTCGCGAGACGGTAGGTCTGCAAGTGCCTTGATTTCTTCTACTGTAACGATGTTGCCTTCAACCACGCCCGCCTTGATTTCAAGAGCGTCATGCTTTTTAGCGAATTCGTTAAGAATCTTAGCTGGTGCAACTACATCTTCAGTACTGAACGCGATTGCGTTAGGACCTGTTAAAGATGCGTTTAAGTCAGCAAGTTCAGCAGCTTCAGCAGCACGGCGTGTCATAGAGTTCTTGTAAACTTTGAATTCTACGCCTGCTTCACGAAGCTCTTTACGAAGTTCAGTTACTTCAGAAACTGTAAGTCCGCGGTAATCAACAACGATTGTTGATTTGCTTTCTTTTAGTTTGCCAGCAATCTCGTCAACGATTTGCTTTTTTACTTCAATAACTTTGCTCATCCTTACACCTCCTGTAGATTTCTCATTTATACCGAACAAATAAAAACCTCCGCATCTGGACAGACACGGAGGAAGTATACAATAGTAAAAGTGTTGATCTATCGTATGACCTCGGCAGGTTATTAAGCTAAGAGCCCCTGCTGTCTGCGGTACAAATGTTATTTTATTTTCACAACAAGAAGAATTATATCTAATGCTTCTTTAATTGTCAAATACTATTATTTTACAGTTGAAGGATCTACTTTAACGCCAGGTCCCATTGTAGTAGAGATCGTAACGTTCTTCATGTAAGTTCCTTTTGCTGCAGCTGGCTTAACCTTCATCATTGTTTCGAAGATTGTGTTGAAGTTTTCAACAAGCTTGTTGTCTTCGAAAGAAACTTTTCCGATAGGTACGTGGATGTTACCAGACTTATCAACGCGGTATTCAACTTTACCAGCTTTGATTTCGTTAACAGCTTTTGTTACATCGAAAGTAACAGTGCCAGTCTTAGGGTTTGGCATTAAGCCTTTAGGTCCTAATACGCGGCCAAGCTTACCAACTTCACCCATCATGTCAGGTGTAGCAACGATTACATCGAAATCGAACCAGCCTTGCTGGATCTTGTTGATGTATTCTGCATCGCCAACATAGTCAGCGCCAGCAGCTTCTGCTTCTTTCAACTTTTCGCCTTTAGCGAATACTAGTACACGTTGAGTTTTACCAGTTCCGTTTGGAAGCACAACCGCTCCACGGATTTGCTGGTCAGCTTTCTTAGGGTCTACACCCAGACGGAAAGCAGCTTCAACTGTAGCGTCAAATTTAACTGTGCTTGTCTTTTTAGCAAGCTCAATTGCTTCAGCAGCTGTATATGCTTGAGAGCGATCTACAAGCTTAGCAGCTTCAAGATACTTTTTACCTTTTTTAGCCATTTTTATTTCCTCCTAAATTGTGGTTTTAACGGAATAACCTCCCACGATGAAAAGCGAAGGCGCCTCGTCTAGCCCCGACAGGCACTGGAGGGCCGAACGATGAAGTCGTTCTTTGACTTCAACGGGCGGACCGAAGTGACCGAGGGGTTAGGCGCCGCAGCTAGACAACGAAAAGCGGAGGTGCCTTTTGAACAAAGCACCAGAGCTTGAAAAGCGAAGGCGCCATAAAGGCGCCGTTTCAGACAAAAGGTTGCGGGTGAAATCTAATTCAGCTCCGCAACCCATTCATCCTCTGCAGCAGAAATTAGTCTTCGATATTGATTCCCATGCTGCGTGCAGTACCTTCAACCATGCGCATTGCTGCTTCAACGCTAGCTGCGTTCAGGTCAGGCATTTTCTGTTCAGCAATCTCACGTACTTTCTCACGCTTGACTGTTGCTACTTTATTACGGTTTGGTTCACCAGAACCAGACTGGATTCCAGCTGCTACCTTCAAAAGAACTGCAGCAGGAGGAGTTTTCGTAATAAATGTAAATGAACGGTCTTCAAAAACCGTGATTTCAACAGGAATGATTAGTCCAGCTTGGTCAGCTGTACGAGCGTTAAACTCCTTACAGAATCCCATGATATTAACACCGGCTTGACCTAGTGCAGGTCCAACTGGTGGTGCCGGATTGGCTTTACCAGCAGGGATTTGCAACTTAACCATCTTAATTACTTTTTTAGCCACGAGACACACCTCCTTAAAGTCCGTGATGTGGTAATAGGGGATTTTCCCCTCCCACTCATTTTAAAAGTCTTTATATAAAATAAAGAACTTGACATATATCTGTCAATCGTCCAAGACATACTGACCTATGAAATATTAACACTTTTTAAAGTTGATTTCAAGCTATTTCAAATTATAATTTTTGTATCTGTGTAAATTCAAGCTCAACCGGGGTATCACGGCCGAACATATTGACAAGAACTTTGAGCTTCGCCTTGTCCTTGTCGATCTCTTCGATTGTGCCAGTGAAGTTGGCAAACGGCCCTTCGCTGACCTGGACTGTTTCACCAAGCTCGAAGTTGACATCGACTTTCTTTTCCTCCACGCCCATGCGCTTAAGGATGAAGGTGACTTCTTCAGGCAAAAGCGGAGTCGGTTTTGAACCTGCCCCGGCAGAACCTACGAAACCTGTTACACCTGGCGTGTTGCGCACAACATACCATGAATCATCCGTCATCACCAATTCTACAAGTACATAACCAGGGAATGTCTTGCGCTTCACAACTTTCTTCTTGCCGTTTTTGAAATCCGTCTCTTCTTCTTCAGGTACGATCACGCGGAAAATCTTATCTTGCATGCCCATTGTTTCAACACGTTTTTCAAGATTCGTTTTGACCTTATTCTCATAGCCTGAGTACGTATGCACTACATACCAATTCTTTTCCATCATCGAGGACTAAATCGTCCGTCCCTCCCCATTTCCACATGCACACCGAAAAAGCGTCATTGCCTTTGACAGCCCGCCGAGCGCTGCCTGTGCACAGGTGATTTTTTCAAGCAAATAAAAAACCCGGTATCCGGGCTTTTAAACTTGTCCTGCGTTATATTTTCCATTATACCATGAGTCCGTATTGGTTATTCAAGAATTAAGCGAATCAATTCAGAAATACCAAGGTCGATCACTGAGAAGAAAAGAGCAGCAAAAGCTACTGTAGACAGAACCGTAATCGTGTAACGAGTCAATTCCTTGCGTCTAGGCCAGCTGACCTTCTTCATTTCACGTCCAACTTCACTGAAAAACTTAGTGATGCGCTGCATTTTGTAACCTCCAACTTATCGGAATTCCATATGATGATCTATCTGAAAACCTTATTTCGTTTCTTTATGAACAGTATGGGCACCGCAGTTGCTGCAGTACTTTTTCAGTTCAAGCCGTTCTGATTGTGTTTGCTTATTGCTCGTGGTGGAATAGTTGCGCGAACCGCATTCTCCACAAGCAAGAGTCACTTTTTTTGTTCATCATGACACAGCACCTGCTTCAATAGTCTGGTTTCATCCTATGAAACCGCCATCTTATATCTTTAAAAATGTAACATGGCTGATAGATTGTGTCAATAAGGGGTTCTGAGATTAAAAGTCAGTTTTGTGGCTATTTTTGGGCAATTCCAGCTACACTGACAGCTCCCTCAGCTCCAGATATCTCTCAAGCTTCCGCTTCACCCGCTGGAGCGCGTTGTCAATGGACTTGACATGGCGGTTCAGCTCTTCTGAAATTTCCTGATAGGATTGGCCGTCCAAATACAGTGCGAGCACTTTTCTTTCCAGGTCACTCAGCAGTTCCGACATCTTCACTTCAATCTGGTCAAATTCTTCCTGATTGATGAAAAGTTCTTCGGGATCCATCACCTTCGCACCTGATAATACATCCATTAGCGTTCTGTCTGATTCCTCGTCATAAATCGGCTTGTCCAGGGAGACGTATGAATTCAGCGGGATATGTTTTTGCCTGGTTGCCGTTTTGATGGCCGTAATGATCTGACGGGTAATGCAAAGCTCGGCAAATGCCTTGAAAGACGTAAGCTTGTCCTCACGGAAGTCACGGATGGCTTTATATAAACCTATCATTCCTTCCTGCACAATATCCTCTTTATCTGCACCAATCAAAAAATAGGATCGTGCTTTGGCCCGGACAAAGTTCCTGTATTTGTGAATCAGAAAATCAAGCGCGTCACTTTCTCCTCTGTGCACCGCTTCCACTATTTCTTCATCCTCTAGCAACATATAAGCTTCATTTAAACGATTCCCGATGTCAGCACTCATATCGATCCCCCCGCCCGCACATACAGTTAGAAATATTATACAGCAGGCTTTTTTAAGGCGTCAACAGGTCATTGCTCCCCTCTGCGCCATTTTTCAAAAATTTCTGCCACTTCTTTTGTAAGCGGAATCTTGGCGCTAGGCTTTTCTTGCTGAATGACCTTCACATGTTTTTCTATATTTTGGCTGATATTATTCGTTTCGTTGAGCAGCTCCCTCGCTGACTTCCTGAGCGCACCCTGTCCAAAAATCGCCCATTGCTCAGTGAAGTCGGAGGTCGCCACGTGAATCTGTGTTTTGCGGTTGCTGAGGGCGATTGCCAGCCTTTCAATTCGTTCATCGGCAGTCTCATTCTCTTTTGTAAAAATGACTTCCACCTTATAGTTCTTATACTTTTTTTGTGTTCCCGATACAAAATGAGCGTCAAATACGATAATGACACGATAGCCTGTATATGCCTGATATTCGGCCATGATCTCGACCAGCCTGTCTCTGGCGGCCGATAGCTCTTTTTTCTTCAGGCTGTTCAGCTCCGGCCATGCACCGATGATGTTGTAACCGTCAACAAGCAGAATGTCCATGACTATTCCCCTAGCGGGTGGCGTTTACGGTGCACTTCATACATCAGCAATGCTGCAGCTACAGACGCATTCAACGATGTTACATGTCCAGTCATCGGAAGACTTAACAGGAAATCACATTTATCACGGATAAGCCTGCCCATTCCTTTTCCTTCACTGCCAATCACTAGCCCTAAAGGCAGAGTTCCATCGATCTGGCGGTAATCCTGCTTTGCCGAAGCATCGGTCCCGGCAATCCAGACTCCGCGACCCTTCAATTCATCAATCGTCTGAGCCATATTGGTGACCCTGACAACTGGTATATATTCGATTGCCCCAGTTGAAGCCTTGGCAACCGTCGCCGTCAGTCCGACAGCCCGCCTTTTCGGGATGATGATTCCATGCGCTCCCGAAGCATCAGCTGTCCTCATGATTGAACCAAGGTTATGCGGGTCCTCGATTTCATCAAGCAGCAGGAAGAATGGTGCCTCGTTTTTCTTTTCCGCTCCCGCGAACAAGTCATCGATTTCTGCGTATTCATAGGCTGCTACCTGGGCAATTACCCCCTGGTGGTTGCCGTCAGCAATCTGGTCGATTTTCTTTTTCGGGACGAACTGGACCATAACATTGGCTTCCCTCGCCATCCCGATGACCTGCTGCATTTGACCGCTTTGCGACCCTTCCGCGATCAGGATCTTATTGATGTCACGCTCGGATTTCAATGCCTCGATCACCGGATTCTTCCCGATGATGTAATCCTGGTTTTCGGTTTGGCCGCCGAACTCTTCCTGTCTTGGTTTGTGCTTCAAGCTGTCGCTGCGTTTCTGTTCTGGTTTCTGTCCCTGGACCCTGGCTGTTGTCCTCTTCGGTCTGTCATCCTGTCTCTGCGCCTGATTCCGAGCTGGTTTCCGTTTCTTGTCATCTTCATGCTTCTGCCTGTTGTTCCGGTTCTGTTTTTGTTTCTGGTTCTGGCTCATGTGGAATTGTTCCTCCCATCTATTCTTCAGCAAGTGCAAATACAGTGGTAATCAGTTCCTCTATCCGTTTCTCATTTCCTGCCAGATACAAATAACCGATCAAGGCCTCAAAGGCTGTGCTGTAACGGTATGTTTGGACATCGGTGTTTTTCGGGACAGATCCTGACTTCGCGTTCCGGCCTCTTTTCACAATGGTGATTTCCTCTTCGGACAATGCTTCCATGTCGAGCAGCTTATGGAGGTATTTCGCCTGTGATTTAGCCGATACATAGGCCGTAGCTTCCTTGTGCAGCTGGTTCGGCCGGACTCTGCCGCTGTGCAGCAGGTGATGCCGGACATATAGTTCGTATACGGCATCACCCATATAAGCAAGCGCAAGACTGTTCAGTTGTTTTTCATCTACTTTTTGTTCGTAATGCAGCATCATTTAGCCTCTTTTCCATCTGATGCCTTGTGGTGTGTCTTCAATGATGATATTCATTTCCTTCAGCTGGTCACGGATTTCGTCGGCAAGTTGGAAGTTCCTTTCCTTGCGGGCCTGAGTCCGTTTTTCGATCAGTGCCTCTATTTCTTCATCAAGAAGCTCCTCTTCCTTCAGGGAAAGACCAAGCACATCGAACAATGTTTCGAATTCATTCATGAATGCCATGATGATTTCCTCCGAAGTATTCTTTTCCATCAAGTACAAATTGGAGAGCTTTGATAGTTCAAACAAGCTGGATACCCCATTTGCCGTATTGAAGTCATCATCCATATCCTTGATGAACTCTTCGCGCAGCCCAGCGATTTTATCAAGCCACTCCTGATTGTTGTCCGTAAGGTTCGCAGTTGCTTCCAGACGGTGCTTCAGATTCTGATAAGAAGTCTTCAGACGCTCGAAAGCAGCCTTTGTCTTTTCGAGCAGTTCTTCGCTGTAGTTGATCGGATTACGGTAATGAACGGAAAGCATGAAAAATCTTAGCACCTGTGGGTCATGCTGTTTAATGATGTCATGCACTGTGACAAAGTTGCCAAGGGACTTTGACATTTTTTCGTTATCGATATTGATATAGCCATTGTGCATCCAGTAACGGGCAAACGTCTTGCCAGTCAATGCCTCTGACTGTGCGATTTCATTTTCATGGTGCGGGAATGCCAAGTCCTGTCCTCCCGCGTGGATGTCGATGGTATCCCCGAGGTATTCACGCGCCATCGCCGAGCACTCGATGTGCCAGCCCGGACGGCCTTTGCCCCAAGGACTATCCCAAGAGATTTCGCCTTCTTTCGCAGCTTTCCAGAGCACGAAATCCAGGGCATCCTGTTTCTTCTCCCCGACCTGGATCCTTGCGCCGACCTTCAGTTCCTCAATCGACTGGTGGGACAGCTTCCCGTATTCCTTGAAATGCCTTGTGCGGTAATACACGTCTCCGCCTGACTCGTAGGCAAACCCTTTATCAATCAGGGCGCTTATGAATTCAATGATCAAATCCATCGTTTCCGTAACCCTCGGATGCGCATCCGCTTTTTTGCAGCCTAGCGCGTGGACGTCTTCAAAATAAGCATTGATGAATCGTTCCGCAATCGCAGGAACATCCACCCCAAGCTCATTCGCAGCCTTGATCAGCTTATCGTCTACGTCGGTGAAATTGGAGACATATCGGACATCATAGCCGCGGAACTCCAGATAACGGCGGACCGTATCAAAAACGATGGCCGGGCGGGCATTTCCGATATGAATGTAGTTATAGACGGTCGGACCGCACACATACATTTTCACTTTTCCCTCTTCTAAAGGGATAAACTCTTCTTTATTCCGTGTCAGTGTATTATAAATCTTAATTCCCATCTTCCATGCCCCTTCCTTGCTTCGCATCTACAAGTTCTTTTTGCAGCCTGACTGCTTCGAGTTCCTTATTCAGTCTATCTAATTCCATTTCAATATCCTTGCAGCGATCCGCCACAGGATCCGGCAAATCACGGTGATTCAAGTCCTTCTTGATTCTGACGCCATCCTGGATGACAATCTTGCCAGGAATGCCGACAACGGTAGAATTCGGCGGTACATCCTTAAGGACAACAGATCCCGCCCCTACCTTAGAATTTTCCCCAATTGTGATCGAACCTAAAACCTTTGCTCCTGTCGCGATCAGAGCATTGTCTTTCACCGTCGGGTGGCGCTTTCCTTTTTCCTTCCCGGTTCCGCCAAGAGTGACCCCCTGAAACACGGTTACGTTATCGCCAATTTCACATGTTTCCCCTATGACAACTCCCATCCCATGGTCGATGAAAAAACGTCTTCCAATCTTCGCACCAGGATGGATTTCAACCCCGGTGAAAAAGCGGCTGATCTGGGAAATCGCCCTTGCGATAAAAAAGAATTTCCGCTTGTAAAGGGCATGGGCTAAACGATGAGCCCAGATCGCATGCAGCCCTGCATACGTCAAAACCACTTCAAGCGCGCTTCTGGCAGAAGGATCCTGATCAAAAACAACGTCTATATCTTCCTTCAGCATTTTAAACATGAGGAACCCTCCCTTTCTTTAATCCTTTTCTGGACAATCCGGTTATTCCAGCCGGATATCATGGTCCAAACAAATAAAAAAGCGCCCCTGTCGCAGATCGACAGAGACGCTTGGTATGCGCGGTTCCACTCTGTTTAGGCCGTAAAACACAACCTCAACTTTGACCTGTTAACGGGAGGTCCCGCCCATTGCTACTCAGATAAGAATCCGTTCGCAAAGGGGCTCCGAGGCGCATTTCAAAAAATGAGAGGCCTGAACCACTTTCAGCCGGTGATGGTTCTCTCTACTAAGCGTCATCCTTCTACTTTTCCTCTTCAACACTTTAAAAAATTTATGGAATTACTCTTACTATATTATATTTTTGCAAATCTGTTAACTAAAACAAACTAAAAAAGTTATCAGCCCGTTTTCACGGTCGTTCCCACCAGAGCGGAGCTATTAGCCCAGCAGCTTTTGGACTCTTTCGCTCACTTTCTCCTTGCCGATCAGTTCCATCGCAAGCATTAGGTCAGGACCATGCGTTTGGCCTGTTGCAGCTGCACGGATTGGCATGAACAGCTTCTGTCCTTTATGGCCGGTCGCTTTTTGGACCGCCTTGACACCAGCCTTGATGGCATCCGCCTTGAATTCTTCAAGCTGTTCGATTTCTGCAAGGAATGCTTTCAGCACTTCCGGAACCTGCTCGCCTGCAAGGACCTCTTTTGCTTCTTCATCATAGTTTACCTCATCGCGGAAAAATAAATCCGACATCTCGACGATTTCCGCTCCGAAGCTCATTTTATCATGGTACAGGGAGATGAGGCCGCGAACCCAGACATCCTCAGATTCTGTACGGTTCTCGCTTACTTTTCCTGCCTTGATCAGGTGTGGCAGCGCAAGTTCAACAACACGGTCAAGATCCGCCTTCTTCATGTACTGGTTGTTCATCCAGGCAAGCTTCTGCTGGTCAAATAACGCAGGAGATTTTGAAAGTCTTGCCGGATCAAAGATCTCGATGAATTCATCCTTTGAATAAATCTCTTCCTCGCCTGACGGAGACCATCCAAGCAGGGTGATGAAGTTAAACAAAGCTTCTGGCAAATAGCCAAGCTCTTCATACTGCTCAATGAACTGGATGATCGACTCATCGCGCTTGCTCAGCTTCTTGCGGCTTTCATTGACGATCAAGGTCATGTGGCCAAAGATTGGCGGCTCCCAGCCCAATGCTTCATAGATTACAAGCTGTTTCGGTGTATTGGATATGTGGTCATCCCCGCGAAGGACGTGGGAAATTTTCATCAAATGGTCATCGATGACAACTGCATAATTATACGTAGGTGTGCCATCCTTCTTGACGATGACAAAGTCGCCCATTCCATCTGACTCAAAGCTTACATCACCTTTTACCATATCATCGAACTTCAGGATCTTGCCTGCTGGGACTTTGAATCGAAGGCTCGGCTGGCGTCCTTCCTGTTCAAACTGCTCACGCTGTTCTGGCGTCAGGTTGCGGCAGCGCCCAGAGTAGTGTGGAGTTTCATTGCGTGCAGCCTGCTCTTCGCGCTCGGCTTCCAGCTCCTCCTCCGTGCAATAACACTTATAGGCATGGCCATTATCCAATAGCTCCTGATTGTATTGCTCATAAATATGGTTGCGCTCAGACTGGCGATACGGTCCATATTCACCGCCGACATCCACGCTCTCATCCCAGTCGATCCCAAGCCATTGAAGATATTTCAGCTGGCTTTGCTCTCCGCCTTCGATATTGCGTTTCTTGTCTGTATCTTCGATGCGGATGATGAATTTCCCGCCTCTGTTCCGCGCGAATAAATAGTTGAATAATGCTGTACGGGCGTTCCCGATATGTAAATGTCCCGTCGGACTCGGCGCATAACGCACACGGATATCTGATGACATAGTGAATCCTCCTCTAATATAGCTGTCCATAATTGTAACATTTTCAAAAGGTAAAGCGGAAGTCCATTGTGGCCCTGTAAAAATCTATTTATCTGCCTGTTTCAATAAAACAACTGCCTGTGCAGCGATACCTTCTCCCCTGCCCGGGAAACCAAGCTTTTCCGTCGTGGTTGCTTTCACATTCACCTGATCAGGAGACCCTTCCAATAAACCGGCAATCCGCTCGCGCATCGCCCCGATATGCGGCGCCATCTTTGGCATCTGCGCGATGATCGTGCAGTCGATATTGACAAGCTCGTATCCTTTTTCCTTCACAATCTTCCATACATGTTCCAATAATTTCGCAGAATCAGCATCCTTGAATTCAGGGTCGGTATCCGGGAAATGCCTGCCGATGTCCCCTTCCCCGATGGCTCCAAGACACGCATCCGCTACAGTATGCAGCACTACATCTGCGTCTGAGTGTCCAAGCAATCCCTTTTCATATGGAATCGTGATGCCGCCGATGATCAGCGGACGCCCTTCTGTCAATTGATGTACATCGAATCCTTGCCCTATACGAAACATAATGTATAACTCCTTTTGTTCAAATCTTTTTTAAGACTCTTATAAACTGGCTGTTGATTTTGCTTTCCACTACAATCAACAGTGTTATTTCATTTTATACGCCTGTTTCCTTGCGTTTGCGCAGGATGGCTTCGGCGAAGTATAAGTCTTCTGGTGTTGTCAGCTTTATATTATCATAGTCTCCTTCAATGATGCTGACTGGATGCGGGATTCGTTCGACAATGCTTGATTCGTCTGTACCGAGGAACTGTTCCCTTGCTGCCTTGTTATGTGCCTCGAGTAATACTGAGGCACGGAAAGCCTGAGGTGTCTGGACGGACCACAAACTTGATCGCTCTACCGTTTCCGCTACCAGTTTGCCTGCCGCTTTTTTTATCGTATCTTTAACCGGTACGGCCACAATTGCTCCGCCTTCCTTGCTGGCAGCGTCCACGAGCTCATGTATGATTCCTTGTTTGATAAAGGGGCGGGCCGCATCATGGACGAGGACGATGCCATCCATGGAGCCAACGGCCAACAATCCGTTATAGACACTGTCCTGGCGTTCCTTTCCGCCTTTTACCAGTGAAGACACCTTACGGATTCCATATGTATTCAATAAAGCTCTGAATTCTTCCTCATCATCATGATGGATCGCGAGAATGATACCTGAACATTCGGCATCATCTTCAAATACCTTTAACGTATGGATCAGCACAGGGACGCCCTCAAGGGTCAGCAAAAGCTTGTTTTTACCTGCACCCATCCTTTTTCCTTGTCCCGCTGCGGGGATAATGACCTGATACGTCATAATTAAATCTCCCTATCTGTTTTTTTCCCAGGCTTTTTTAACTGTTGATGTTCATTTTCAACGTCAGCCCTTTTCAAAGAGAAGCCTATACTGTGGCTGCTGCTCCCGGCAGCAGCGATTTTTCCCATTGCAGATAAACGGGCAGTCGATCCCCTTCCTCCAGGGATGAAGGAATCGGGAATCAACTGCCCATCAAAGCTTGATCATCCGGGGATAGATCAACTGATTATGCTTTTTTCCAAAAGTTTGGGCTTCGCGAAGATCATTCGGCCGGCGGATGTCTGAAGCACGCTTGTGACCAGCACATCAATCCGCTTACCGATATAATCACGGCCTTCCTCGACGACAATCATCGTACCGTCATCAAGATAGGCAATACCCTGGTTGTGTTCCTTGCCATCCTTGATCACCTGGATGTTCAGCTCTTCGCCTGGCAGGACAACCGGTTTTACCGCATTGGCCAAATCGTTGATATTCAGCACGGCAACCTTCTGTAATTCACATACCTTGTTCAGGTTGAAATCATTGGTCACAACGACTCCATTTGTCAGCTTTGCCAGCTTGACAAGCTTGCTGTCCACTTCCTGGATATCATCAAAATCGCCCTCGTAAATCTCGACCTTAATCTTCAATTCCTTCTGAATGCGGTTAAGGATGTCCAAACCGCGTCGGCCGCGATTCCTCTTAAGCACATCGGACGAATCAGCAATATGCTGCAGTTCCTCCAGCACAAATTGCGGGATAACGATCACGCCCTCAAGAAATCCTGTCTGGCAAATATCGGCGATTCTTCCGTCGATGATTACGCTCGTATCAAGAATCTTCCACTGTCTGGGACGTTCTTCTTTTTCCGGCTCTTCTTCACTGCTCTTTTTCTTCCCTTTTGAAAATAACCCTAAAAGTTCATCACGCTTCTTAAACCCTACCTGGAAACCAAGGTAACCAAATAATAGGGTAAGGAGTGTCGGTGCAACAGTATTCACAACCGGCACCTGGATCGCGTTAAGCGCAAACCCGACCAAAAAGGCCACCAGCAAGCCAAAGAAAAGGCCGACGCTGCCGAATAGAACATCTGTAATTGGGGCTTTGATCAACGATTCTTCCGCCCACCTCACAAAATTGGTCACAGGATCTACAGCCCAAAAAGTAAGAAGATAAAAAATAAGTGCGCCCAAAACAGCAGTTACATAAGGATTATTGATGAGAGTCATGTCCCCCGCGTTCATTAAAGATAATAAATCAGGAATTAAGAATATACCAAGCGTTCCCCCAATGATCAGGAAGCAGGCTTGAATGATACGTCTTAACATCCTTTCACCTCCTTTTACTCATTATAAACAACTTCCATATTTTGAAACCCTGCATTTTGAAACAATTTTTCTAAGACTCTTTTCGTACAATTCCAATCAGAAAACAGACTCTCCTAAAAACAAAGCCTTTTAATCTACACAAAGGATTATACGATTCAACCCGTGAAAAGGTTGCGTATTTGTCCAAATTAATCGGCTCTTTTTTATCAATACTGCCGCAAAAAACAGAAAGCAGTTTGAGTATTTGCAAACGCTAAAGCTACAAGATTGCCATACTCCATATAGGGAAAAAACTTATCTTAAAAGTAGCACCGGGCCATAGTAGTGTCAAATAAAAGCAGGCCGCCAATGTTTGGGATTAGATTTGGCGGTCTGCCATCAGCTGGTCCCTTATCAGCTTGAATCCTTCTTTGATTTTGCGGGCCCTTACTTCGCCTATGCCTTCGACGTCGTCCAATTCATCCACAGTGGCCGCAATCATGTTCGTGAACTTTCCAAACCGCTGGATCAGGTTTTCGATGATGATCATCGGCAGACGCGGGATCTTGTTCAGCATCCGGTAGCCTCTTGGGTAAATGAATTCATCCATGTGGACATACCCCTGGCGGCCAAGCAATTTCAGGATGGTCGAATCCTCTATCACTCCCGACCTCGACAGCTCCTGGAAACGTCCCATCACATCCTCAGCCTTTACCTCGGCATCTGCCGAATAATCCTTGATGACCAGCAGCGCTTCTTTTTCCATCTCTGATAAGAGCTCCTGCATTTGCAGCCGGATCAAACGGCCTTCCATTCCCAGTTCACTCAGATACGTCAAAAGTTCCTTCTTGATCCTCAGAACCATTTCAAACCGGTGAATCACCTGCAGCAAGTCATTATACGTAACAAGGTCCTCAAACTCGAGGATTCCAAGATTGGTGATTCCCTGCTCAAGTACGACCTTGTACTTCTCAAGCGTCTGGATGGCCTGGTTGGCCTTCGTTAAAATCACGCCGATGTCCTTCAAGGCATAACGCAGGTTCCCCTGGTACAGAGTGATGACATTCCTTCGCTGCGAAATCGCAATCACGAGCGCTTTTGTCTGCCTCGCAACTCTTTCCGCGGTCCTGTGCCTCATTCCTGTCTCGGTCGAAGGAACACTGGAATCAGGCGCAAGCTGAGCATTGGCAAATAAAATTTTGCTGCCAGTATCGTTCAGGATAATCGCTCCGTCCATCTTCGCCAGTTCATATAAAAAGCTAGGACTGAACCTGCAGTTAATCTCAAAACCGCCATCCACAAGGCTTTTCACTTTTTCATTGTAACCAAACACGATCAGCCCGCCTGTATTGGCGCGGAGAACATTATCAATCCCATCCCTCAGCGGTGTGCCAGGAGCGATAAATTGAAGGATTTCACCCAGTTCCTTTTCTTCCAGTTCTTTCTGATCCAATCCTTCAACCCCCTAAGGTGACTTTTAAGGCATGGCTGACAGATGATACGCCAATCAGCTCCACTCCCCTTGGAGGAGTCCATCCGCCAAGATTATTTTCCGGTAAAATAATTCTTTCAAAGCCAAGTTTCGCCGCCTCCTGGACCCTCTGTTCGATCCTTGAGACCCTCCTGACTTCCCCGGTCAAGCCGACCTCGCCGATAATACAGTCTGAAGCACGGGTAGGCTTATCCCTGAAACTGGAAGCAATGCTCACAGCCACCGCGAGATCAATTGCCGGTTCATCAAGCTTCACGCCGCCGGCAACCTTCAGGTAAGCATCCTGGTTAGCCAAAAGCAGGCCCACACGCTTTTCGAGGACCGCCATCAACAGCGAGACCCGGTTATGGTCTATTCCCGTAGCCATCCTCCTTGGATTCCCGAAGCTCGTTGGTGAAATCAAAGCCTGGATCTCCACCAGCACCGGTCTTGTGCCCTCCATTGATGCCACGACCGTCGAGCCGGACGCTCCCTGCGATCTTTCTTCCAAAAAAATCTCCGAAGGATTCGCCACTTCTTCCAGACCAGCTTCCTTCATCTCGAATATGCCCATTTCATTAGTTGAGCCAAAACGGTTTTTTACTGCCCGCAGAATCCGGTAGGTATGGTGCCTCTCACCTTCGAAATACAGGACGGTATCAACCATATGTTCGAGCAGCCTTGGACCGGCGATCGAGCCCTCCTTTGTCACATGCCCGACGATAAAAATGGCGATTCCCTTTGTCTTGCCAATCCGCATCAGCTCCGCGGTACATTCCCTGACCTGCGAAACACTTCCTGGAGCAGACGTCACCTCGGGATGAAAAATCGTCTGGATCGAGTCAACGATGACAAAATCCGGATTTGTATTCTCAATCGTCAAGCTGATTTCATGCAGATTCGTTTCAGAATAGACCAGCAGATTCTCTGAAGTCACACCAAGGCGATCTGCGCGAAGCTTAGTCTGTCTCATCGACTCCTCACCTGAAATATAAAGGACAGAGTGGGCCTTTTTCGCCAGCTGGTACGAAACCTGGAGAAGGAGTGTCGACTTTCCAATACCCGGGTCTCCGCCGATCAGGACAAGTGAACCCCTGACAACACCGCCGCCAAGCACCCTATTCAGTTCATTGAGGTCGGTCGTAATCCGCGGTTCGCTGACCGTTTCAATCGTTGTAATTGGGGTGGCCTTTGCAGCAACACCCGTATTTGCACTATGCGCAAATGCTCCTCTTCTCGTTGAACCTGTGCTCTCGACTTCCTCGACCATCTTATTCCATTGTCCGCACCCCGGACATTTCCCCATCCATTTTGGAGATTCATAGCCGCATTCCTGGCACATGAATTTAGTTTTTCTTTTAGCCATGTTCTTTGCCTCGCATCTCTCTGTAAAAAGTAATTACCTTAATAATAATGCCAATCGACGAATAATAGAAATGATAGCGACTGAAGGACATATGTAATTTTATCTTCTGTTAAATTATGTTCACATCAGGAAGCCGCAATTCCATTTTTCTGATAAAGCGGTCCGTTTGGAACCATATAAAAGGGATGTACTTGTAAGTGTGGGTGGTTCGGGATTTTTAGTAAAAAAAGGGGTACACGTATTTAGTACGTATACCCCTTACTGTTAATCATTAAGCATTTAAGCCTGAGCAGATCCTTCTGGCGTCTTGACGACGAACTCACCGTTTTCCACATCAATGACGACATTTTGCCCGGTGAGGACGGTTCCTTTCAACAATTCCTCAGACAGCTGGTCTTCGATATGCTTCTGGATTGCCCTGCGCAACGGTCTTGCACCGTATTCCGGATCGTAGCCCTCTTCGGAAATCTTCTCCTTTGCTGCTTCTGTCAGCTCAAGCGTGATTTCCTGTTCCTTCAGACGCTTCACAAGCTGATCTGACATCAACGTAACGATTTCTTTCAGATGCGGCTTTTCAAGAGCATGGAAGACGATAATTTCATCGATACGGTTCAGGAATTCAGGACGGAATGCCTTTTTCAGCTCTTCCATCACCTTGCCCTTCATATCCTTGTAATCCTGTGCTCCATCCTGGATATTGAAGCCAACATATTTGTTGCGTTTCAATGCTTCTGCCCCAACATTGGATGTCAGGATCATGATCGTATTGCGGAAATCGACTGTACGTCCTTTTGAATCGGTCAATCGGCCGTCTTCAAGGACTTGCAGCAAGATATTGAACACATCCGGGTGTGCTTTTTCAATCTCATCAAGCAGGATGACCGAATATGGCTTTCTGCGGACCTTTTCAGTCAGCTGGCCGCCCTCATCATATCCAACATACCCTGGAGGTGAACCAACAAGACGTGAAGTCGAATGCTTCTCCATGTACTCGGACATATCAACGCGGATCATCGCATCCTCGTCACCAAACATAGATTCAGCCAATGCTCTGGCAAGCTCCGTCTTCCCCACACCTGTTGGTCCCAGGAAGATGAATGAACCAATCGGACGTTTCGGATCTTTCAAGCCTGCACGAGCACGCCTTACAGCCTTGGCAACTGCCTTTACGGCTTCCTCCTGGCCAATTACGCGTGAATGCAGGATTTCTTCAAGGTTCAGAAGCTTATCCGTTTCTGTTTGCGCAAGCTTGGATACCGGAATATTCGTCCAGCTGGACACGACGTTCGCAATATCCTCTACAGTAACTTCACTGTTCTCTTTGCCTTGCTTTTCTTTCCATGACTTCTTCGTATTTTCAAGCTGCTCTCGAAGGCGTTGCTCCGTATCCCTTAAAGAAGCCGCTTTTTCAAATTCCTGGCTCTGGACAGACGCATCCTTCTCTTTGCGCACTTCTTCCAGCTTCACCTCAAGCTCCTTAAGGTTCGGCGGAGTGGTATAAGAGCGCAGGCGCACCTTGGAGCCAGCTTCATCGATCAAGTCGATCGCTTTGTCAGGAAGGAAGCGGTCAGAGATATATCGGTCCGAAAGCTTTACAGCTGCTTCAATCGCTGCATCGGTGATTGATACTCTGTGATGCGCTTCATAACGATCCCTCAATCCTTTTAAAATCTGGACCGATTCCTCGGCAGTCGGTTCATCAACCGTGATCGGCTGGAAACGTCTTTCGAGTGCAGCATCTTTTTCGATGTATTTACGGTATTCATCAAGTGTTGTCGCCCCGATACACTGCAGCTCACCACGAGCAAGTGACGGCTTCAGGATATTGGACGCGTCAATCGCACCCTCAGCTCCGCCGGCACCAATCAATGTATGCAGCTCATCAATGAAGAGAATGATATTGCCGGCCTGACGGATTTCATCCATTACTTTTTTCAGGCGGTCTTCAAATTCACCACGATATTTCGTTCCAGCTACAACTGTTCCCATATCAAGAGTCATGACGCGCTTGTCACGCAGGATTTCCGGTACCTCGTTATTGACGATTTGCTGTGCAAGACCCTCAGCAATCGCTGTTTTACCTACACCAGGCTCCCCGATCAAGACCGGGTTGTTCTTCGTCCGGCGGCTCAGCACTTCAATAACTCGCTGGATTTCCTTGCTTCGGCCAATAACCGGATCAAGGCTGCCTTCCCTGGCAATCGCCGTTAAATCCCTGGCAAGACTGTCAAGCGTTGGAGTATTGGCATTCGCCGTTCCGCCTCCCTGATGCCCTGATGTCTCGTTGCTGCCAAGAAGCTGGAGTACCTGCTGGCGCGCCTTGTTCAGGCTGACACCCAGGTTATTGAGCACTCTCGCCGCAACGCCTTCACCCTCGCGGATCAATCCGAGCAGGATATGTTCTGTCCCTACGTATGAGTGGCCCAGCTTCCTTGCTTCATCCATTGAAAGCTCAATGACCTTTTTGGCTCTTGGCGTATAGTGGATTGTCTGTGAAGTTTCCTGTCCGCGGCCAATCAGGTTCTCCACTTCCTTCTGGATCTTCTCTGCTCCCAATCCCAAGCCGTAAAGCGCTTTGGCTGCAATGCCTTCTCCTTCACGCACAAGGCCAAGTAAGATGTGTTCTGTGCCGATATTATTATGTCCGAGGCGGATCGCCTCTTCCTGTGCGAGTGCCAATACTTTTTGTGCTCTCTCGGTAAATCGTCCAAACATCATAAGATCATCCTCCTGACTCTTCTTTTGTTTCCATTTTCAATCGTTCTCTTATTAAAGCAGCTCTGCGGATATCTCTTTCATTCGGTCTTAGCGGACCACCCGCATATTGCTGCAAAAACCCTGGTTGAGTTAAAATCATCAATTCATTCAGAATCGATTTTGAGATGTTTTCGATAAAGCCCATATCGATTCCAAGTCTTAGATCGGACAGGCAGCGTGCCGCTTCCTTTGTTTCGATAATCCGGCTGTTGGCAAGTGTTCCGTATGAACGAAACACTCTGTCTTCTAATTGTATGTTCGAAGTCTTCGCTAATGCTTCCCGCGCCGACCTTTCCTGAGATATAATCTGGCTTACGACGCTTTTCAAATCTTCAACAATGTCTTCTTCCGATTTCCCCAGGGTGATCTGGTTGGATATTTGAAAAATATTGCCGAGTGCTTCACTACCCTCGCCATAAATCCCTCTTACCACCAGCCCAAGCTGGTTAATCGCCGGAACAATCCGGTTCATCTGCTGAGTAAGGACCAAACCAGGAAGATGCATCATGACCGATGCCCTGATCCCGGTTCCTGTATTTGTCGGGCAGCTGGTTAAATAGCCAAATTTATCATCAAAAGCATAGTTGACATCCTCTTCAAGCCAATCATCAATCTTATTGGCTGCTTCCAGGGCCTCACTTAACTGGAAGCCAGGAAATAAACATTGAATCCTGATATGGTCTTCCTCATTGATCATAATGCTGATCTCTTCGTTTTTAGATAGCAGGACAGCTCCATGCAGAGCATTTTCAGCAAGGTGCGGACTGATCAAGTGCTTTTCAACAAGCACCCTCTTCTGCAATGGCGGGATCCCATCCATCTTGACCAGTTCGAGTTTCCCAAAACCCAGAGCCGTTTTTTGTGCACGCTCCATGATAGTGCCAATGACCGCCTCGGCCTCTCCATTCGTAAACAACGTCGGAAAGTTATATTCATCGAGGTTCCGGGCGAACCGGATGCGAGAGCTGAGGACGATATCTGAATCAGGACCATCATCACTCATCCAGGAGCTGACAGCCTGATTGATGAACTTCTCCAATGACAAGGCTACTCCCCTCCCTCTTGACCCGCTGACAATTTCCTTTCCAGTTCCCTGATATGGTCCCTGGTCTCGGCAGCTTTTTCAAATTCCTCCTGCGAGATTAAATCTTTCAGAGTTTGCTTTAAATCGTCGATTTGCTTCCTTAAGTGGAGGCCGCCGCCGATTCTTTTTGGGATTTTCCCATTATGCACCGAATTCCCGCTATGGAGTCTTCGCACGATCGGTGCCAGCTGTTCCCGAAAAGCATCATAGCAAGTCGCACAGCCAAACCGGCCAACTTTGACAAACTGTGGAAACGTCATCGAGCATTGGGGGCATTGGAGCACTTGCTCCGTTTGAAAAGCTTCGTTCTTCTGCGGAAAAGCAGGTTCCATATTCAGCAGTCCGGCAAGCAAACTGTTGATCGAAAATGCAGGCCCGTTGTTCATCATAAACATCTCGCCTTTTTCTTGTGCGCATTTTTCACACAAATGCATTTCCGTTTTTTCCCCATTTGAAAAATTCGTGAAGTGCAGCGTTGCCGGCCTTTGATTACACTCTTGGCAGATCATGCCCTCACCTCTTCATCAGCTTTGATTTATTTATATTTCAACGCCATCAGCATTGCCTTCAACATTCTTGCCCTTAATTCATCCCGTTGCGGGAGTTCGATATACAAGACGGACCTGTCAAGAACACTTAGCATGATCTTGGCTTCGCGGTCCGTAACGACATCCTCCTGAACAAGACGATAGATGACATCCTCGGCACTGCTCTGTGAAATTCGGCTTAGAATCAAAGACAGTAAATCATCAATCAAGTGTGCATGATCATAAGCCTGGACCTTTATGATACGGATATACCCGCCTCCGCCCCGTTTGCTCTCCACAAGATAACCCCGTTCAATCGTGAACCTTGTATTGATGACATAGTTGATTTGGGACGGTACGCATTGAAATTTATCGGCGATTTCACTTCGCTTGATTTCAACGATTTCTCGATCGCTCATTTCCAAAACCTGCTTAAGGTAATTTTCTATGATGTCCGATATATTCCTCACTAAACCTCCCCCTATCTGACTTTGACTATATTTGACATTAATTATACAAAAAAATTTTTTTCCTTGCAATTGATGCAATCAGAATTATTTTCGCCAAAATTATGTATGCCAAAACATGACAATAGGGGTGTGTTGGCTATTATACCCATTTTAGAATAGGTGGAAACTCGAAATAAAAAAAGGGTGGGAGATTTTTTCCGGAATCAGGGGGACGGTTCTTGTGTTTTTGGTTCAATGGTGATGGTTTTTGAGCGTTTTTGGTTCCGGGAAATGGTTTTTGTGTTTAAGATATACACTTAAGCTTATGAGGTATGATTTGATTTGGCATGCAAAAAGTGATTAATTTTGATAAGTTTTATGTTTGAACGTCCAATTAAAATATTAATATTTTGACCACATTTTTAAATATATCAGCGGATTTCTGATTATATCGACCACATTTCGGGATATATCGGCGGATTTTCCCATATATCGACCACATTTGCGGATATATCGACCAACTCACTCATCTAGAGCTTATGCCAGGAAAACTCTGAGAACCTGAGTAGAGAATCCTACACATAAAAAAGGACAGCCATAACAGCTGTCCTTTTTGGTGCCCGGCGGCGTCCTACTCTCACAGGGGGAAACCCCCAACTACCATCGGCGCTGAGAAGCTTAACTTCCGTGTTCGGTATGGGAACGGGTGTGACCTTCTCGCCATCGCCACCAGACTATTTGGTTGAGGTTTTATTCCCTCAAAACTAGATAATGTG
>NZ_RSFW01000035.1 GCF_003937825.1 Mesobacillus subterraneus
GTTGACGCTTGTTTGTTTAGTTTTCAAAGAGCAAATATACTGGAGCGGGTGATGGGAATCGAACCCACTACATCAGCTTGGAAGGCTGAGGTTTTACCAGTAAACTACACCCGCATATAAAATTGGTCGCTAATGGTCGGGAAGACAGGATTCGAACCTGCGACCCCTTGGTCCCAAACCAAGTGCTCTACCAAGCTGAGCTACTCCCCGTTACTAGAGAAAAAATAATGGCGCGCCCGAAAGGAGTCGAACCCATAACCTTCTGATCCGTAGTCAGACGCTCTATCCAATTGAGCTACGGGCGCATATGTTTTAATAACAACTTTTATATATTATCATTTCCACCGGAAGATGTCAATGACTTTTTTGGTGCGGCCGAGAGGACTTGAACCTCCACGGGGTTAACCCCCACTAGGCCCTCAACCTAGCGCGTCTGCCATTCCGCCACGACCGCAAAAACATGACAGGTTTATATAATAACCAATTCACTTTCATTAATCAACAGGTAATTAATGGTGCGGGTGAAGGGAGTCGAACCCCCACGCCTTGCGGCGCCAGATCCTAAGTCTGGTGCGTCTGCCAATTCCGCCACACCCGCATATTAAAGTAGAAAGAAAAACTGGTGAGCCATGAAGGACTCGAACCTTCGACCCTCTGATTAAAAGTCAGATGCTCTACCGACTGAGCTAATGGCTCAAAAAATGGCTGGGCTAGCTGGATTCGAACCAACGCATGACGGAGTCAAAGTCCGTTGCCTTACCGCTTGGCTATAGCCCAATAAAATGGCGGTCCCGACCGGGATCGAACCGGCGATCTCCTGCGTGACAGGCAGGCATGTTAACCGCTACACCACGGGACCATTTAGTTATTTATTTTTTCGCTGGCGTGAATTAAGGATGATTATTTTCGCTGGAGCGAAAATATCTTGGTGACCCCTACGGGATTCGAACCCGTGTTACCGCCGTGAAAGGGCGGTGTCTTAACCGCTTGACCAAGGGGCCGTATTTAAAATGTCCTGGCGGAGAAGGAGGGATTTGAACCCTCGCGCCGGTTACCCGACCTACACCCTTAGCAGGGGCGCCTCTTCAGCCTCTTGAGTACTTCCCCATACCTTAAAAATCAATGGCTCCGCAGGTAGGATTCGAACCTACGACCGCTCGGTTAACAGCCGAGTGCTCTACCACTGAGCTACTGCGGAATAACTTTATTTTTTCGCGTCGATGTCTTGTCGACTCTTACTATTATAGGGAGGTACCCACGAAAAGTCAAGCATGTTTTTGATAAGTTTTTTATTCTTTTCAAATCGGTTGCGAATGCTTATTCTACCGTCATATCTTTGACTTTCGCAAGTTTCCCCCTGCATTTTCCACAAACATATTTTATTGTGTTGATTGATCTTTTACGTCGGTAAATAAGCTTGCAGCTGGTGCACTGATAGAAAATGATTCTTTGTCTGGACTTTCTTTTTCTCTCTTCGGGCAGTGTCGAGCAAAACCTGGGCGCACCCACTCTTTTTAGTAAGTCCCTGAAATCCTTATCGCGATGCTTATATCCTTTACCTTCTATATGAAGGTGGTAATGACAGAGTTCATGCTTGATGATTCCTATGAGTTCGTCTTCGCCAAGCTGCTCAAAGTATTTCTTGTTTATCTCTATATTATGGCTTCTCAGCATATAGCGGCCGCCGGTCGTCCTAAGCCTAGGATTGAAGAATGCTTTATGCCTGAATGGCTTTTTAAAGTAATCATCTGAAATCTTAACCACAAGATCATGCAATTCCTGATCCGTCATCTGTCATTCGCCTGCCTTTTATAGAAACATGACAACCCATTATAGCATATATTAATGTTACCTTTTAACGCATTATTTTAAGGAGGTATTGTTATGCCGGTCTGGTTCCAGAATCAAATGAAACGAGCCTTCTATGAAAAAAATCGCTATCAAATCAAACTTTTAAACCAATGCTGGTACTTTTATAGAAATAAACAGGGCTTGAATGAATAAAAAGACTGCAGGCTGCCCTGCAGTCTTTTTTCATTATGCCTGATCCGGCTTCAGCATTGTCAGGGCTACACGTCCCTTTTTATGGTCAACACTGTCCACCCATACCGTTACGACATCTCCAACAGAGACAATATCCAATGGGTGCTTAACAAATCTGTTGCTCAGCTTCGAGATATGAACAAGGCCATCCTGTTTCACCCCGATGTCGACGAATGCTCCGAAGTCGACTACGTTTCGTACAGTTCCTTGTAACTCCATCCCGGCTTTTAAGTCCTCCAATTTCAGGACATCTTTTTTCAGTAGCGGTGCAGGCAGTTCATCACGCGGATCCCGCTCCGGTCTCACGAGTGCATCAATGATATCTTTCAGGGTCAGTTTACCGATTTCAAGCTCATCTGCAGTTTGGTCGATGTTTATTTTAGCTAACGCTTCTTTTAAAGCCGGTGTTCCCAGATCGGTTGTCTTGAAACCGAGGCTGTCAAGGAGCTGCTTTACCTCTCCATAGCTTTCTGGGTGAATACCAGTACGATCCAGTGGTTCTTTCCCATCTATGACACGAAGGAAGCCAATCGCCTGTTCGTAAGTCTTGGCACCTAGGCGAGGAATTTTCTTCAGCTGTGCACGGCTTGTGAACTTCCCTTCTTCCTCACGCTTTTTCACAATATTGTTGGCAACCGTTTTTGACAGGCCTGATACATATTGCAAAAGGGAAGACGAAGCTGTATTGACATTCACCCCAACCTGGTTAACAGCTGTCTCGACGACGAAAGTCAATGATTCCGATAGCTTCTTCTGGCTGACATCATGCTGGTACTGCCCGACCCCCACGGATTTCGGATCTATTTTAACGAGCTCGGCCAGCGGATCCTGCAAACGGCGGGCGATCGATACTGCACTTCGCTCTTCAACCTGGTAATTCGGAAATTCTTCTCGGGCAAGGTCAGAAGCTGAATACACACTCGCTCCAGCCTCATTTACAATCAGATAATAAATCTCTTCATTTAGTTCCTTCAGGATATCGGATACGAATTGCTCGGTTTCCCTGGAGGCGGTTCCGTTTCCGATCGCAACCATCTCTACTTTGTAATCCTTTAGGAAGCGAATGAACTTATCCTTCGCCTCCGTATTTTTTGCGCCGGAGGTATGAGGATAGATCACACCGATAGAAAGTACCTTTCCTGTTTCATCGACAGCCGCCAATTTACATCCTGTTCGGAAGGCAGGGTCTACACCAAGTACAACCTTCCCTTTCAAAGGCGGCTGCAAAAGCAGTTTGCGAAGGTTCTCTGAGAAGATATGGATTGCCTGTTCTTCTGCTTTTTCCGTCAGTTCATTTCTGATTTCACGTTCGATGGATGGCTGAATCAGACGTTTATAAGCATCCTCAATTGCTTCCATTACGGCTGAAGCTGTCACAGAATTGCTTTTTGTGATCCATTTCCGCTGCATGTAGCTCATGACCACATCTGTTTTCGGCTTAATGGATACTCTTAGTATCTCTTCTTTTTCTCCGCGGTTGAGCGCAAGAATCCGGTGAGGCACGACTTTATTGACCGGTTCTGCATACTCATAATACATCTCATATACATTTTTCTCATCAAGCTCTTCGTTTTTCACCGAGGATTCGATTGAGCCTGTTTTAAAAGTTTCTGCCCGGATCCACTTGCGGCTGTCTGCGTCATCAGAGATCATTTCGGCTATGATATCTTTCGCACCTGCAATCGCATCTTCTACAGACTCGACGCCCTTATCTTCTGATAAAAATTCGCCAGCTTTTTCTTCTAGGCTGCCATTCACAGGAAATTCGAGCATCCATTGGGCAAGCGGCTCAAGGCCTTTCTCCTTCGCAACAGTCGCTTTCGTTCTTCTTTTTTGCTTGTAGGGACGGTAAAGGTCTTCTACTTCCTGCAGCTTGATCGCTTTTTCAATGTTCGCTTTCAGTTCCGGCGTCAGCTTTCCCTGCTCCTCGATCAGCCTGATGACTTCCTCTTTGCGCTGCTCGAGGTTCTGTATGTATTGCCATCTTTCTACGATGTCACGGATTTGTACTTCATCAAGCGCGCCTGTCATTTCCTTTCGGTAACGGGCAATGAACGGAACCGTGTTCCCTTCATTAATCAGTGAAATCACACTTTGCACTTGCTTTGATGATAATGATTGCTCTTTGGCAATGATTTTTACGTATTGATCTTGCTTTTCCATTGTTTGAGTCAAGAGCCAATCCTCCATAATCTTTATTGTATTGCTTGTCACTCATTACAGTGTACCAAAATCGGCGGAAGCTTTACAGTGAGGATAGAACCTCCGGGCAGGAGTTCATTTTTCCAATGCGTTACTCCGCGACATAGATTATATCGACCAACTAAAGTTTTCCCTCGCAAAGTTTATACAGCAATTTTTAACAAAACAAAAAGAAGCCCACCGGCTATAGTAGACTTCCCACAATAAAAGTTGCATCATCCATTGAGTTTTCATAGTCGCTTTTGATTTGTTCTGCGATGGCTGCGATGGATCGATATCCCTTCAGGATCGTTTTTGCTCCATGAATGTTATCAAATCCGTCTGAATAGATCAGGAATTTCGATTCTGGTTCGTAAACGAATCGCTGGGTGTGAAATACTTGCGGCTTGCCTGACAGATAGCCTGTTACGGGCAGGGGATATGTCAGCTTGCCATTGGGTGAATAGAGGAAAAAGCGGATATTCCCGACACAGCTGTAAACGAATTCGCGGCTCTCGAAGTAGACCTTGAAAATCGATACGGCTGCACCTCTTTTTTGCACCAGGCTGTTGTTGCAGTATTTCATGAGTGTATCGACGTCTTCGTGATGGTGTTGCTCTACCACAGACACAACCGCCGCAGAAGCTTCATGGGCGTATTGCCCTGACCCTAATCCATCAGCTAGTACACAGACAAAATATTCTTCGGTGGCTGTGAAAAAGTAGCTGTCACCGCACTCTAATTTACCTTCTTTGATTGTCTGGTAAGCATAAAGTTCTATTTTGTCTTCGAACTGTTGGATCATGTAATGTACTCCGAATTGTTGTTTTCGGCATGGATCGCTTCCTGAAGTTTCTTGATGGCTCTTCTTTGAAGTCTTGATACATGCATCTGTGAAATCCCTAACTTGTCACCCGCCTCTTTCTGGCTAAGGTTATCAAGGTAAGTATATTGGATAATTAACTTCTCGCGGTCGCTCAGGACATGCAATACCTTCTCGAGGACCAATCTTTGATTGATTTTTTCATAGCCCTCATCAATGTTTCCGACGATATCCAACAGAGTGACTGTTCCTCCATCAGAATCGGCTTCAATAGAATGGTCGACAGATAATGCCTGATAGCTTTTGCCCATTTCCATGGCTTCCAGCACTTCTTCTTCGGAAACCTGGAGTGCTTCTGCAATCTCATCCACTCTTGGGGAGCGGTGAAGCTGGGTGGTCAGATCTTCGACGGTCGTCTTGATTTTCGGACCAAGCTCCTTGATTCTCCGCGGTACGTGGACGCTCCACGTTTTATCTCTTAAAAATCGCTTGATCTCACCAATAATGGTCGGTACAGCAAATGCTTCAAAGCTTTTGCCGAATGATTCATCGTAACGGCGGATCGCGCCTAAAAGACCGATCATCCCAACCTGGAAAATATCCTCGTGGAACGATCTTCCCTTAGAGTATTTCCTTGCGATTGTTTCAACAAGGTTTTGGTAATGAAGAACCAGCTCATTCTGGGCTTCCGCATCCTCATGGAGCTGGTACGCTTTGATTAATTCATTGATTTCTTCTTTTGGACGTTGCTTAGGTTGAGATTGTCTCTGCATCTCTCTCCACCTGCTCTCCTTCTCGGTACTTGGTCATAAAGACCGTGACACCCTCTTTGTGATGGATTCGAACCTCGTCCATCAGAGTTTCGATCAGATACAGTCCCAAGCCTCCTTCGCGAAGGAATTCCACGGAACTATTCTGATCATACGGACCAAGTCCCTGACGTGCTGAATGGAAATCGAAGCTTTAGCCATTGTCTGCGACCATTACCTCAAGCTTGTCTTCATATAAACCGAATCCGATGATGACTTCGCCATTTTCATTGTTTTTATAAGCATGCTGCACAGCGTTTGTACATGCCTCGCTGGTAGCGATTTTCAGATCTTCTATTTCGTCATAGGAAAAACCCATGCGGCTTGCGATTCCGGAGAGGGTCAAACGAATGACACCCACGAATTCCGGTTTTGCCGGGATTTTCATTTCAATATAGTCAAATGACTGGTTCATTGCACTCCACCCTCAATCTGGCTGTTTATATCGATAATATCGGCCAAGCCGGTGATTTCAAAAAGTCTCTGCAACCGTTCGGATAAACCGACGATTTTGAACTCCCCGTTATGGGCCCGGACATTCTTGAACACTCCAACAAACACTCCAAGCCCAGTACTATCCATATAATTGACCTCGGAAAGATCGACAACCATCTTTATGCCCTCTTTTTCGGACATCGGGAAAAGCTTTTCACGTAGCTGTGGAGCTGTATATGCATCAATTTCGCCGCTGACTTTAACTGCTAACATAGATTCTGTTTCTTTAACATCTATCGAAATATTCATAAATGACCCACCCTTTACAATTCAATTGCTCTTTTGATTTACCCGGTTCGGAACCCTGTTAAACATTTCTTTTTAAAATGATTAAGGTAAAATCATCACGCAACTGGAAATGCTGAAGCTTTTCGAGTTCCCTAAAGATATTATTGACAATTTCCTGAGCATTTAAGTGAATATATTTATTTATATATCCGATTAATGTTTCCTTTTCGATGAAGCCCTCTTCCGTCCTGCATTCAGTTACCCCGTCTGACATCAGGATCACCATATCCCCAGGATGAATTTCTTTTTCATACTGGGTATACTTCGTCCGCTTGTCTACACCAAGCAGCAAGCCTCTTGCTGTCAGCTCTGAGAATCCCTTCTTTTTGGAATCATAATAGAAACCAGGCTCATGTCCGGCGGAAGCATAGTAGAAGATATTATTGGAAGGATTGAACATTCCATAAAACATCGTGATGAACATACTTGGGTCGACGTTTTGCTCGACTACTCTGTTCAGATTTTCCAATATGCTGCTAGGGTCCAGGCGATTTTCCGGAAGGCTGTCCATCGCATACTTGATCATGGACATACAGAGTGCCGCCGGAATCCCTTTCCCGATAACATCCGCAATCGCAACGCTGATATTATTATTCTCATCCTGGACGAAGTGGAAATAGTCCCCGTTCATATGTTTTGCCGGAACGCTAATCGCACCGATATCAATGCCAGGCACTGTCGGGATTTTTGTCCCGAGCAGCGTTTGCTGTACATTTGCGGCGATTTCCATTTCAGATCGCAATTCCTCTTGCATATGCCTCAGGCTCTGGTGTTCCCGGTAGGCAATGCCATAAGCAATCATGACCTCAAGGAGAATGTCAAAGGAATGCATGATATCTTCTGGAAGTTCAGGATACATCTCAAGCAGGATGCTTTTATGCAGGCTGATGATTTCCTCCGGGGCGATCTTATGCTCAATCGACTTGCGGCTGAACTTCTGCCCTGCATATAAAGCTTGTTCTGATTGCTCTTTAATATAATTGTCAAGAATATCCCGATACTTTGATTCCATCATTTCTCGGAAATCCATACTGTTTCCCCCTAACGGAGCCATTTAGTCGCTTTAATCTGTGTTCCTTGACCGGGTGAGGAGTCTATTTCGAATTCGTCCATAAGACGTTTCACTCCGGGAAGGCCGGCTCCAAGTCCTCCTGATGTTGAAAAACCATCTTCCATGACCTGGCGTATTTCCTTAATTCCTGGGCCGCTATCCACTGCATTGATTCGCAATCCCGCTTTTCCGCCGTCATACAGCTTGTCTATGCAAATCTGCCCTTTTCCGGCGTATAAGTAAATATTCCTGGCCAATTCACTGATGGCGGTGGTGATTCTCGCTTGGTCAACGGTGCCAAACCCAAGCTCTTTCGCAACATTACGGCCAAGCTGGCGCGCTGCCACGATGTCCCATTCATTTATGATCGTAACGCAGGATTGGATGTCCATTCACCTATTCCCCCAATTCCTGTTGTAATTTCTCCAAACCTTTTTCTAAATCTAATGCAGTTAGGACATCATCTAGGCCGATTCCTAATTCAATTAGCGTTATGGCTACAGCAGGCTGGATTCCAGTAATGACAACGATTGCGCCCATCAGCTTGGACATGTTGATGACATCTCCAAGAACTTTGGCGATAAAAGAGTCGATGAAATCGATTGAGGTTAAATCAATAACGACACCATTGGCGCTTGTCTCGTGAATCTTATGGAGCAAGTCCTCCTGGAATTGAAGTGCCGTTTGGTCGTCCAATTCCCATTGAATGGAAACCAACAGACAATCATTCAGTTTAAGGATTGGTATTCTCACTTTGCTCCCTCCATTGAAACGATTTTTTTATTTGTCAGCTCTAGCGCTGCTTCAATTCCCTTTTTCAGGTTGTTCTTCGTGGTAAACTGGTTCAAATCAATGCCCAGATTGACGATGGTCTGTGCAATTTCCGGCCTGATTCCGACGAGCATGCACTTGGCTCCAATCAGCCTTACCGCGTCTGCAGCCTGGATGATGTGGTGCGCAACCATTGTATCTACAACAGGCACACCTGTTATATCAATAAGTACAACCTCGGAACGGTGTTTCACCGCGCCTTTCAGCAGGTTCTCCATGATTTGCTTGGCACGTTCGGTATCGATTGTCCCGACTAACGGCATGACGGTGATCCCCTCAAACACTGGAATCAATGGGGCTGACAACTCCTGCAGGGCTATCTTTTGCAGGGAAACGGTCCTTTCCCATGTTGATGAATACACACTGACGATTTCGTTATTCATCGGAGTTGACCAGCGATCAAATTCATATACCATGTCCATCTGGTTCTCGGCATTCACCAGGCCTTCTTTTTGCATACCTTCAAAAACAATCAAGTTAAAGGTGTGCAGACCCTTTGTGACAAAGGTCAGAGGCCAGCCAAGCCGGACGACTTTTTCCGCGAAATCCGTCAGCCTTTCAGTGTATTCCTCGTTCGTGCCCTTGAAATTAGAAATGATCAGATCGATAAACTCCTTGCTGGTCGAATTGAAAACCCGATCTGATACAAGGCGTATGACCCTTTCATCTGCTTCTTCTTTTGTTCTATCTATCCACTGATCCAGGATATCCTGTTTGTGAGCCTGGATGTAATTCGAAATTGTTTTATTCATTCCATCCTCCCCATTCTATCACAACAAAATTTTACATTACCCTTTTCTGTCCAGTTGTAAACCAATTTTAAAACTGTAAATAAATATTCATAATTTCCTGTATATATCTAACTCCATTTAATGATAACAGTTTCTCTTCGTCAAATAAAATCAACTTATCGACATGTTTCCACGAAAATCGCATCCAGCTATTTTTAATATTCCTTACAAATCGATTTTCTATTTTAGAGGATGAATATTACTGTTTATTTTCCTTCCAAGTTGGCAAAAGAAAGATACGACTGTCCATCCCTTGTTTCTACATACTATACGAAGTATGATTTCATATTTCGTCCAATCCACAAAAAAAATAAAAGAGGCAAGCGATTAGCTTGCCTCCACACAGAACACATCCGTTTTTATTTTATGGTATGTAAAAGGCCTGCTGGCAGGCCGCTTGCTTCGGTTACAAAAAAACGCTCTTTTATAGAGCGTGCTTTTATCAGAATTCAATAAGACCTAAACTTACCTGAAGGGCTTCATCCACTTTTTCCATCATTTCGTCATCGAGATGGGTAATTTTATCGGTTAGGCGCTGTTTGTCGATAGTGCGTATTTGCTCCAATAAGATAACCGAATCTCGTTCAAAACCATACCGCTTCGCATCGATTTCTACATGGGTAGGAAGCTTTGCTTTTTGGATTTGAGCTGTGATCGCTGCGATAATGACTGTGGGACTAAACCGATTCCCGATGTCGTTTTGGATGACCAGGACAGGGCGCACTCCGCCTTGTTCCGAACCAACAACTGGGGATAGGTCCGCAAAATAGACGTCACCACGTTTGACAATCAAAGGATTATCCTCCGCTGACTAGACGTTCGACTGTGTGTTCTGCCTCGTATTCTGCTTGAAATGCCTCAGATGCAATAGTCAGATTGATTTTGGCCATTTCCATATAGCCTCGTCTCATGGATTCACGAATTTGTCTCTTTTTCTTCTCACGCAAAAACATTTTTGTTGCCTGATAAATAAATTCGCTGCGGTTTACGTTCTCCTGCTTGACAAATCCATCAAGTTCACTCAATAGATGCTGCGGTAATTTTACCAAAATCTCAGTTGTTGCGCTGGATTCAGACACAAACATACACCTCCACCATCATCACTACATACCGTTATTAAATTCTTTATCTCTCTACCATTACTAATATTATCACTATTTCTGCAAGATGCAAAGGTAAATCAGCAATTCTTCAGTATTATCGGCCAAAAAAATAGGGTTTTATGCATGTTTTTAGCCGAAATAAACAGGATTGTTAATTACTGGATGTGTTTTATAACAAATATCTCTTCGCAGTCTCCGCTTATAACAGTGAATTATTAAGGCCTACTACCTCGCCGTCCTGTCTGTACAGTCTCGGCACCCTCGACGAAATGATGCAAGGGACTTCATAATTGATCGTTTCTAGCTTCTTGGCAATCTCGTTGATCGAGATGGTCTCTCCGTCCTGATGGCCAATCAGGGTCGCGATCGTACCGACCGGAACCTCCTGCGGCAGCCTGATCATGCACTGATCCATGCAGATTCGGCCGATAATCGGCGATCTCTTGCCATCGACCAGCACTTCCTGTCCTTGAAGCTTTCGTATCCATCCATCAGCATACCCAATTGGAAGCGTCCCTACCCAAATTTCTTCGGGCGCTTCATAGGTTGCACCGTAGCTGACCTTTTCACCCTTCTCGAGCTTTTTCACATGCACAAGTCTCGAATGGAGCGAAAATGCCTCTTTTAACTCGACTGGCAATTCCGGCGCGATCTCCATCGACGGTGCCAGCCCGTACATGGCGATCCCTACCCTCACCGCGTTGAAACGGGCATCCGCGTGCATCAAGGCTGCGGCACTATTGCTGCTGTGAACGACAGGGGGCAGCTTATCCAATGCGCCAATCATTTCCTTAAAGAGAGCGAGCTGTTTGGTAAAATACGTGTCATCCCGTTCATCCGCTGTCGCATAGTGGGTATAAATTCCATGCAGCTGAAGTCTTTCATCCTCGTTGATCAATTGTTCCGCTGCCTTCAATTCTCTTACGGTACGGATCCCGATTCGGCCCATTCCTGTATCTATTTTTATATGAAGCAAAAGAAGCGCATCTGCTTTCAGGACTTCACGGGCCTTAACGAGCCAATCCTCCTGGAAAACCGTAAGAATGATTCCTTCCTCTGCTGCGATGTTCACATCCTCCGGCCTGCTGGCACCAAGCACGAGCACCGACGCGGTGATCCCTTTCTTCCTTAGCGCCAGGGCCTCGTCCATAAACGCGACAGCCAACATTGATGCTCCCGCCTTCAAAGCCGCTTCCGCCACCTGCGAATCCCCATGTCCGTAAGCATTCGCCTTCACCACTGCAATAAATTCGACATCTTCCGGCAAATGGCACCTGATCGCCTCCACATTCGCCCCGATATGATCCATGTCCACCTCCGCCCATGTATCACGGTAAAAAAATCCTTGCTCCTCCAACGAAACTCCACTTCCTTCAATCCGAACATTTTTTATTGTTTTATTATCAAACCGAAAGAACTCAATGTCAAATGGATAATATTTGCGTGGATTTCGAGTCGGTGAAAGTTGCGCGCGGGTTTATGAAATGGGTTTATTGTTTGATGATGTGCAGGAATTTGGTGCTTACGCTGGTGATGTGCACGGGTTTGGTGTTTCCTTTGATTGGTGAAGCGCAGTAATTCAATGTTTCCGCTGATGCTCGTTTGCGCCGGACTTGATTTTACGGTGAAATTATATATATATTCCTTAAAAAATGGATATATTCCTTAAAAGTTAAATATATTCCTTAAAAAATGATTTTATTCCGTAAAAACCGTATATATTCCTTAAAATCGATTTTTATTCCAAAATCCAAATCTCCTGCCGAGAAGCAATAAAAAAACAGGCCCAGGTTACACTGAGCCTGCATTCGGAATCTTATTTTTCCATATCGGAGAGGACCGATTTTGCAACCATTTCCAATTCTTCCGGAGTCAGGCTCGTGGAAGCGAGCATATAATCGACTCCGAGGTGAGTCCATGAAATCGATGTCCCGTTCATGGCGCCGATCGTGAAGCCAAGGTCAACTGGCTGGCCTGTCATGTTGATCGAAGAGGACATTGCAGGCATGGCGTCTGCTTTTTCTTGGATCAGCGTGAAGGACTTTCCCCCGTCATATGTCAGTACGATGCGCTTGCCGTTCTCTGTGGTGATTTCTTTTTCATCCACCAAAGTCACACCAGGGATTTCAGCGACTGGGTATTTAACGGTAAATTCATTATCTTCCACTTCAGCCATTACCGGTACCTCAACCTGTGCTCTCGTCATATTCTTTTTCATATCAAACGCGTCTTTGTCAAAGCTTGCGTCGAATTTCACTTCAGAGAACTCGACCGTAACCAGGGAGTTGCGGTCCGGATCCATTACCTTGACGCTGACCGGCGCCAGGTTCTTTTTGTTCAGCTTGATTTCCTGGATCGGAAGCATTTTGTTGTTCTGGTATCTTGTTTTTGTTTCGAACACATAGTGTTCTTTCGTGGCCGAGAATTTCGCTTGCTTATCCTCGAGGATATCCGTGATTAAAGATTCGTAAAGGTACGCCTGGCTGCTGTTTTTCGGCCATTCGCTCTGGAAGCGGAAGCTCTTGTTCAGCGCAGGTGTCAGAACAAATACGCCTTCCTCATTCCTGAGGATCATCTGGCTCTGGTCTTTCTGGGCATTCTTCAGGTTCACACGGTAGAACGACGGATCTTTGTGCCAGATTTCCACGTCATACACTTGCGGCTCCGTCCCCATCTGCAGCGTCATCTTTGCCTTAGCCTTGTAACTCTTCAACTCATTGAGCGTTCCATCCAACTCCTTAACCACAGATTCCTGTGATTTCGTACCGCAGGCAGCCAGAGCAAAAATAACCATGAGCCCGGCGAGAAGCAGCAACAACCTTTTCTTCATTCTTCCAACCCCTTTTAGTCTCATTTAAACGTGTAAAGGGAAAGAAAGGACAGGATTAAGACACTGGCTGCAATATTGCTTTAAGTGTAATCCGCGCAGCCATGTTCCCGCCGCCTAACCTTGTCTCCCTTACTGCATTATGAATATATGAGACAACCTGGGCGAATATGCCCTTGGGATTGACAAGCATTTTAAATTTTTTCGATGACCACCTGTGCAATCGCATATTGCTCACTGTGGGAAATCGAGAGATGAATCCCTTCCATATACGGTCTGGTGATGATCGGGCGTCCATGGGGATCGTTTTCGACCTCTATATCCTGGAACGATAATTCCTTGCCGATCCCGGTCCCTCTCGCTTTTGAAAAAGCTTCCTTTGCCGCCCAGCGCCCTGCAAGGAACTCCATACCTCTCCGTTCATTAAACCGGCTGTAGACTTCCTTTTCTTTTTCCGTTAAAACCCGATCCGGAAACCGCGGCTGCGACTGTACCAGCTTGGATATCCGGCCGATCTCTACAATATCAATCCCTGTTCCGATGATCATTTTTCCAGCTCCCTTCTAAAAAAGATGCATGCAGCATACAAAATAGTGTACAACTTTTGCCTAATAGGGCTATCCTTTATGTATTAGTACCCAGGAGGTTTTGCATGTTTACAAGAACCGAAAGCTTGCGCGATTTCATCCGATTCTATCCGGTCATTTCATTGATTATCTCCATTCATATCTTATTATATTTGCTGACTTCAATGCCAGTTCTCCCGAGCCGATCTGCATTCGAGCTTCTGTCAGGTGTGAACTTGTACATTGTCAACGGCGAGTATTGGCGGGTCGTAACGCCAATCTTCATGCATGCCGGATTTGCGCATTTGCTGTTCAACAGCTTCTCGCTCGTTTTGTTCGGTCCTGCACTTGAACGGCTGCTTGGCAGGACAAAATTCATCCTGCTGTACCTTGGAACAGGCATCGCGGCCAACCTCGCGACACTGATCCTAGAACCGCTGACGTACACACATGTCGGTTCTAGTGGAGCGATTTTCGGACTGTTCGGTTTCTATATCTCAATCGTCATCTTCCGCAAAGCGATGCTGTCGCGTGAAAATTCCCAGACGATCATGACCATCGCGATCATTGCCGTCATCATGACCTTCGTCCAGTCAAACATCAATATTACCGCCCATATCTTCGGCATGCTCGCCGGCTTTCTTGCCGGGACCGCCGCCTATAGAAAGTGAAAAAGCGCCCTACTCGGCGCTTTTTCCTTTTTCCTCGTGTGAGTACCATTGATAAATCAGGCCAGCATGCTGTTTTTCCAGGTCCACTACTTTTCCGCCTGCTCCGCCATGGCCTGATTTCACAATCGCCTCGACGGTTGCAAGCTTCTTCTTCCTTTGAAACAAGCCCTCCTTGACACTGAAAGACTGGACTTTATTTTTCCTCATATAAACTGTATTCTTCACAATGTTCCGGTACCGCAACGTCAGCATTCCCTGATCAAGACTCCATCCGGCGTCTTTGTAGACCAGGTATGACCAGAGCGCCGAAATCGCCAGCAGGACCAGAGCGCTATAGCCCCACGGCCTTAAAAACCAAATGGCAGCAATGATGACAGGGAGCACAAACAGCCAGCCTCTCAGCAGATACCTGCGGTACGCCCGTGCCGGTGCAGGTGATACATCAACCCGAAAATGGTAATCCGTCAAATGGGGTTCAAGCAAACCTGGTATTTTGCTTTTTTTAACAATTGGCAGGATGATAACCTTCGAGCTTTCCTGGTCAAGCGCCGATCCGCCCGCACTCTCGACGTAGGCAGATGCAAATCCCAAAGGCTGACGGATCAGATTCTCGCTGATACGGACAGCCTGGATCCGTTTCAGCGGGATCGTAAACTGCCTCTTTTCCAGCAAGCCTCTTGTGATCACAAGGTCCTGATCCACCCTCCTCACGGTAAAATGGGCGTATTTCAGCATAGTACCAAGCAGCGCAATCAACCATGCCAGCAAGAATCCGATAAAGACAACGATGCTGACAAAAATAACGCCACTTTGAACGAAATGCTCCACTCCATCGAAAATCTGTTCATAAGGGATGAATTCTTCGAACTGAAAGACGAATGCCATCACGGCGGAGATAACGACGCCGACACCGCCTGAGGTAGACGCTAGCAGCAGCAGTTCCCCAGGTGACATTTTATATAGCAGATCTTCCTTTATCTCCTGTTCATTGAGATCCTCTTCAAGCACTTCCTTTTTCTTGATGGAAACCAAATACTCATGGATTTCCTTTGCATCCTGCTTCGATATGGCTGTCAGGACCGCCTCGCCATCCTGGAGGCCCATTCCGCCGGAACCCGCTGTCTCGACTTTAACTTTTACCAGACCGAACAGCCGCTGTAAAATCCCCTCAGATAAATCCAGGCTCTGGATCCTGTCAAAAGGAATATAGCGTTTTTTCCTGACGATCACTCCGTATTCGATTCTCAACTCACCTTGTTCAATCCGGTAGGTGAACCTGTACCAGGCCAGTACGCCATATACAAGCACGAGAACAACAACCCCGATCGAGCCGAACAGGTAAAATAAATCCCAGTTCGTTCCCCTGCTTCCGAAGACGACGAAAATCAGGAAAGGGATGATCATTTCTTTCAGCTGGCGAAGCGCATTGACGACAGCCGCGACTGGATGCAGTCTTTTTGACTCAGACATCTTCATCCGCCACCCTTGCCAATCTGGAAATCGAAGTCCGTAAATGCTCCGCTTCCTCCATATCAAGCGCCGGTATTTCATGGACTGTTGCCGCCGTCGAAATCGTCACTGTCGATAGATGATACTTCCGCAAAAGAGGTCCCTGCTGGGTATCAACATGCTGGACACGGATCATCGGGATCAGCGTCCTCTTCACAATGAACACCCCGTATTGCAGCTCAATCTCCTGCTCCCGCACCTCATAGCGCCACCGTTTCCAGCGCATTTTCGGCAGTAAAAAAATGAATAAATAACTATATAAAGCAGCTGCACCAAGAGCTGCGGCGATGACCCAGTAAGGAAAATCAAATAGTATCTTCAGGGCGACCAGTCCACCTGCTATAACCCAGACTACAAGGGAATGGAGGCCGGCAGCTATTTTCCAGACAGTCAACGCCCGCTCCGAAATCCGCTTTTGCGGCTCAGAAATCGTCATAAAGCACCCACCCGTTTTCTTTTCCAATTAATAGCACCTTCTAGTATACAACAACAGTGCCAGCATGAGGCATTAAATTGAAAAAGAAACGATTTCGGCAGGTGCTTAACAATCCCCAAATTTTGTCGAGCGAAAGTGCACTGATTATTGTAGGAGGAAGCTGCTCCCGTCAATTTTTTCAATGGAAGGAAGCTGTGAAAGGTCCTCAGCCAGCTTGAACAGGGCGAGATCTTTCTTTTTCGCTTCGATCATACAGTGGATTTCCGGGACCGAGCCTTTTATACCGTTGAGGAAATCCATGAACATGTCGGCATCAACATACTCAGCATGTGCACGGAAATCTTTTTCTGACCGCGGACTGGATATATGCATTTTCACAGGCAATTTGGAATGCTCCCAGGTTCCGACGACCCGCTCCCACTGTTCCTGCCAGTTGATCTCATCATGGTGGGCAAGGTGATGATGATAATCTAATACAAGCGGGATACCCAATTTCTCGCACAGGTACAAGGTGTCATGCAATGTAAAAGAAGTGTCGTCATTTTCAAGGATGATCATATTCTGCAGCCTGGCCGAAATCAGGCCCCAGTTATGGATGAACTGTTCCAGCGCCTTCTCCCTGTCCTCATAAACACCGCCAACATGAAGAACACATCGATGCTCTGGATCGATTCCCATCCCCTTCAGCAAAGCATGGTGCATCGCCAGGGTTTTGACTGAATTATTGAGCGTCTCCGTTTTCAGGGTATTGAGCAGGACGAAATGATCTGGATGAAAATCAACTCGCATCGGATTGGCTTCTAAGAAGGTGGCGATTTCTTTCAGTGGTTCTTTTATCGCCCGCATATACTTCCAATCCGCAAGTTCCTCATGGTTCGCAAGCGGGATCAGCCTAGAGCTCAGCCTGAAAAAGTGAATCTCGTTCGCTTTGCTGTGTCTCAAGAGGCGAAGGCAATTTTCCAGATTGGAAATAGCGATCCTTTCGAGCTTGTTGATGGCTCCTTCCCTGTCCTTGATTGCCTGGAACTGCTTAAAGGTCATCGTCTGCGAAGGAGAGGCATTTTTCAGTTCCTCGCTCATCGCTACATAACCAAGCCTAACGATTGTCATTGCACACACTCCCCCTCTTTTACAGGTAGTATGCCCAAGTTCGTTTTGCATAGGAGAAAATCTCGGGCTGTTCGATATATTGCGGGATGTGGTCGAAATATTGGAAAATCCGCTGATATATTATGAAATGTGGTCGATATAATCAAAAAGTCGATGATATGTTCCGAAATGTGGTCGATCTATCATCAAAACGCGAACTACATCTCCTTATTTCATGCGCATTAAACAGCAAATTCATCAAGTTGGTGCTCCAGGCACAAAAAAATCCCCGGTTTCCATTCCGGAACCGGGGATTTGTTCATTCTTTTAGCGTGGTGATCTTGATTTGAAGCCGCCGCCTTCTCTGCTGCCGCCACCTGTGCGTTTTGTTCCAGATCTTGGCTTGTAAGGCTTCTTGCTGCGTCCGTCGCCGCCTCTGTTATCGTATCTTCTACGGTCGCCTTGAGGCTTTTTGTCTCTTCTGTTTGGAAGAGGCTTTTCCTCAGTAAGCTTAACAGGAGTCGTATCAGGCTCTTTAGTCAGCATTTTCAATACGGAAGCAACAACTGTTTGAGCATCATGATTTTTTAATAGCTCATCTGCAGCCTGGCGGTAGTATTGAAGGTTATTTGACTCGATTGTTTGTGTAATCTTGTCAACAACTGCTCTTTGCTGGCCTTCAAGCGCTTGGTCCAAGGTTGGAGCAGTCATTTTTTCCATGCGGCGTTTAGTCGTTTTTTCCACGACATGAAGGTATGAAGTCTCTCTATGCGTGACAAACGTGATTGCCATACCCTCTTTACCTGCACGGCCCGTACGTCCAATACGGTGTACATAGCTTTCAGGATCCTGCGGGATGTCGAAGTTGTAAACGTGCGTTACACCAGAAATATCAAGTCCACGAGCTGCCACGTCTGTCGCAACAAGCACGTCGATTGAACCTTCCTTGAACTTTCTAAGAACAGACATACGCTTCGCCTGTGTAAGGTCTCCGTGAATTCCTTCTGCAGTGTATCCGCGCAGGTTCAATGCTTCAGCAAGCTCATCAACACGGCGCTTCGTGCGGCCGAAGATGATCGCTAGCTCAGGAGACTGGATGTCAAGAAGACGAGTCAACACATCGAACTTGTTCTTCTCCTGTACTTCAACATAGTATTGCTCGATCAAAGGAACTGTCATTTCCTTCGCTTTTACACGAACAACTTCCGGATCCTTCATGAAGCGCTCAGCGATCTTGCGGATTGGTCCTGGCATTGTTGCCGAGAACAGTAGTGTCTGGCGTTCGCTAGGGATTTTCGCAAGGATTGATTCGATATCTTCAATGAAGCCCATGTTCAGCATTTCATCTGCTTCGTCAAGGATTACTGTTTCGACATTATCAAGACGGATTGTCTTTCTGTTAATGTGGTCAAGAAGTCGTCCTGGCGTTCCGACGATGATGTGAGGCCCTTTTTTCAATGCACGGATCTGGCGGTTGATATCCTGGCCACCGTAGATTGCAAGTACGCCGACTCTCTTGCCAGCACCGATTTTGTATAATTCCTCGGAAACCTGGATTGCCAATTCACGAGTTGGCGCGATGATGATTCCCTGGATGTTATGATTTTCTTTCTTGATTTTTTCCACTAGAGGAATACCGAAAGCAGCAGTCTTACCAGTACCTGTCTGCGCCTGGCCAATCACGTCTTTATTCTGAAGGCTGATTGGAATCGTCTCTGCCTGAATCGGAGTTGCTTCCTCAAAACCCATATTCTTTACAGCTTTTAATGTTGCGGGGCTAATGCCCATGTCTTGGAACATTGTCAACTTTGCTCATTCTCCTTTATGTTCACATTTATTATCCCGCATCGGCTTCTCACCGATGCTTCGTTTATTTTAAGTGGCTGTTTAAGGATCCAAACCATTTCTGATTCTGGTCAATTTTATCGTACCTATGCGGCAAAATAGGTGTTTGCACCTTGTGTTTTAAGCAGGGCTGAATCAGCATCGCGTTCCCATGCTGAAGCACAGAACCTGAAATATTAGCAAAAAAAGACATTCTCCAGCACGGGAGTATGTCCGCTTAAAGGATTTTCTCAGTTAGACACTCAATATTCATCATACCATCTTTAGGAAAGAAAAGCAATTTTTGAGCCAAATGATTAGCTGCTGATCCTTTCCCTTGGCTTGGAGGTCAAAAAGTCATACACCTCGTCAAAAAGATGCTCTTTTTCATCGCAATGACAGATCAGATGTTTGGAGTTCTTATAAAAAATCAGCCGTTTTTCTGCAGCGCCTATATTCTCATATAAATAACGGGCGCTCTTTGGAGGGACGATGCCGTCGCTTTCTCCCTGGGCAATCAACGTAGGGACTTTCACATCGTTGAGAATAGGCTTGATCTTGGTGACAAGCCTGCGAAACTGCAAGGTAGCGGTCATGGGTGTTTCCTTGAACTTGCGGGTATAACGCCTGAACATTTCATTTTCCTTCAACTTTCCTTTTACGGTATCCCTCATCATTTCCTTGATGTCGTTTACCAGCTGCTTTGGATTGACATAGTAGGCCGCAGCGCTGAGCAGGACGAGCTTCTGTACAGGATACTTTGAGGCAAGAAAACTGGCGATCAAACCGCCCATCGAAAAACCGACGACGTAGACGGTGTCGCATTCTTTCAGAAGCGCCTTCAGTTGATTTTCGGCATGGTCAATCCACTCATTATGCTTGATCCCCTTCAAACGGAGTTCATCGCCATGGCCTGGCAGGGTGGGAACGACAATTTTCCAATCGGTTCTTTCTTTTAGCGACTGGGCAAGTGGCTCCACTTCATATGGGGACCCGGTAAATCCATGAATTAAAAGACAACCTATCATAACCTATCACCCATTAGTTTTTCTCGTATTTAATCTTTCCCCATTTTAAATCATTTAACCCACATAATCACATAATACACTTCTTTTAAACACAAAAAGATGCCCTCTATTTGCAGGACATCTATTTGTGGGATCTACTATTCCTGCAAGGCGTTGACGACTTCTTCGAGCGCCATGCCGCGGGATGCTTTTACGAGTACGATGGTTTCGGCGTTAACATGTTTTTTCAGTTCATTGCTCAGTTCCTGTTTGTCCTGGTAGGCGAAGACTCGGTCATCACCGAGCACCTCCTTCGCTCCCATTGCGATGGATTCGCTAAGCTTGCCGAAGGTGAACACATAATCAATTTTTCCGGCATCCAGGGATGAGCCTACTTTGTAATGATATTCTTCCTCTAGCGGCCCGAGCTCAAGCATGTCGCCCAGCACGAGGATTTTCCGGCTGTAGCCAGACAGGTTGGCAACGAGGTCGATCGCTGCATTCATCGAGGTTGGACTGGCGTTATAGGCATCATTGATGATTTTCTCACCGTGTGCTCCTTCTGATAGCTCCATCCTCATATTGGTCAGCTTCAAACCAGCGAAGCCGTCGTTCATTTTATCGAATGGCACGCTGAAGAAGTCCGCTGCCAGCATCGCGGCCAGCGCATTTAAAATATTGTGGTTCCCGAGGACCGGGAGTTCAAATACCTGGTCTCCAAGATTGGTCGTGAATTTGTTTCCATTTTCCATCGGCTCGACGTTGACTGGATACACATCATTGTCATGGCTTACACCAAAGGTCTTCAGCTCGCCGGTTCCTTTGTAGTCCTTCAGCCTTTCCTGAAGAAGCGGCTCGTCTCCATGGAAAATGATCAGCCCATTATCCTTCAGGCCGCTGATGATTTCGAGCTTCGCATCGGCGATCGCTTCCCTTGAACCAAGGTCAAGCAGGTGGGATTCCCCGATATTGGTGATGATCACCGCATCCGGGCGGCCCATCTCGGTTAGAAACTCGATTTCTCCTTTGCTACTCATGCCCATTTCGAGGACAGCCACTTCGGTATCCTCACGCAAGCGCAAAAGCGTGATTGGCAGGCCCAGGTGGTTATTGAAGTTCCCCTCTGTCTTTTGCACCTTGTATTTTTGCGCCAATAAGTTCGCTGTCATGTCCTTCGTAGTTGTTTTTCCATTGCTGCCAGTGATCCCGACAACCTTCACATCCAGCGAGTTGCGGTAGCTTCGCGCCAGCTCCTGAAGGGCCGATGTCGTGTTTTCAACGACGATGACCGGCAAATCCTCCGGCGGGTTCGGGACATCTTTTTGCCAGAGCGCTGCTGAAGCGCCGCCGTTCCTGATTACATCTTCAACAAACTTATGCCCGTCCGTCCTTTCGCCTTTAAAAGGGATAAAAAGATTGCCTTGTTCAATTTTACGCGTGTCGATTGAAACACCCTTGACCAACACGTCAGCAAACTTGCTCACATCATTCAAGCCGCCGGCCATTTGGGCAATTTCTGTTAACGATTTTTGAATCATACTGAGATCCTCCTAAAAATAACGAGATACATTTGCTCCGAAGCCCATGCCGTCTATGAAAAGATAGCCTGGGCCCTGAGTGATTATCAAAAAAGAAGGAGATGTCTCTCCTTCTGGTTGGTTTTTACCTGATGTTAAAAAGTATATTTAATTTTTTGTTTTTCAGCATGGCGTTCGATTCCGAGGTTCACGAGCTTCTCGATCAGCTGCGGATATTCGACGCCGGTATGCTTCCAAAGCAGCGGGAACATGCTGAATGGCGTGAAGCCAGGCATCGTGTTGACTTCATTGATCAACAGCTGGCCATCCTTTGTCAGGAAGAAATCCGCACGGACAAGTCCTGAACAATCAAGCGCCTTAAACGCTTTGACCGCCATTTCTTTGACTTCCTCGTATTGTTCTTCCGTGATTTCTGCCGGGATGATCATCGCCGTATCGCCGTCTTCGTACTTCGCCTTGTAATCATAGAAATCCTTCTTCGGGACGATTTCACCGACTACAGAACATTCCGGCTCATTGTTGCCAAGTACACCGATTTCAATTTCACGCGCCACGACGCCCTGTTCGATGATGATTTTACGGTCAAATTGGAACGCTTCCTTGAAGGCCTCTTCCAGTTCTTGTTTGTTGGAGGCTTTGCTGATCCCGACACTTGATCCAAGGTTTGCAGGCTTTACAAAGCAAGGATAACCAAGCCTTTCTTCAACAAGACCATAGATGGTGTCGCTGTCCTTTTCCCACTCACTGCGAAGAGCTGACACGTAATCCACCTGTGGCAGTCCTGCCTGTGCGAAAATATTCTTCATGACGATTTTATCCATTCCTGCCGCTGACGCAAGAACGCCATTGCCGACGTACGGCAAATTCAAGAGCTCCAGCAAGCCCTGCACCGTTCCGTCTTCTCCGTTCGGACCATGAAGCAATGGGAAAATAACATCAAGAGTCTTGCTGGATTCCGCACTGCCCGCCTGGAATAATGCTGGTGTGAATGAAGGGGCAGGCAGGTTCGTAGTGTCCGCGAATTCCAGTGCCTTTACACTCTCAGCTGGCGCGTTCAACTGCTGACCCTTGACCCATTCTCCTTCCTCCGTTATGTATATAGGGTAAATCTCAAAGTTCTCATAATCCAATGCCTTCGTTACAGCCAGTGCTGTTTGCATCGATACTTTATGTTCAGCCGATTTGCCGCCGTACAGCAGCCCGATTCTTGTCTTCATAAAAATAGACCTCCAATAAAATTCAATCCGCTTTTTATTTTACCACTTTATTTTTTAATTAAGGAATTGTTATCAATTTTTAATATTCATTCTCCAGCTATACTATTTCCTGTTTTGATTGGATGAAACCTTCATAGGGAAGAATAACTAAAAAAAGGGCCATCACTAGGCATTCAACCCAATATACCGCCTATCTTACCATATGAATTCAGTGTTCATTCCGTGAATACCAAAACCATTTAACACCAATTGATCATCTATAAAACAAAGGATTTATCAGGGAGGACATCATGAGGAAATTTGGATTATTGCCAAAGATTATACTGGCCATCGCCCTTGGCATCGTTGCGGGCCTGATTTTTCCGGAAGTAGTGGTCCGCGTATTCGCTACTTTCAATGGATTGTTCGGCAACTTCTTAGGATTTGCCATTCCATTCATCATCATCGGCTTCATTGCTCCAGGCATTGCTTCATTAGGAAGGGGCGCCGGGAAACTGCTTGGCATCACAGCCACGATTGCATACGTCTCTACTGTCGCCGCTGGGTTGTTGGCGTTTTTCGCCGCTTCTGTGCTCTATCCTGTTCTTTTGAAAAAACAAAGCGTGCAAGAATTCGAGAATCCGGAAGAAGCGTTGCTGTCACCCCTCTTCACAGTGGAAATGCCTCCGCTTATGGGCATTATGACAGCGCTCCTGCTTGCGTTCACGCTTGGTCTTGGTATGGCCTACATCAAGGGCAATGCGCTTCAGCACGTCCTGATTGATTTCAGGGGAATTATTGAACTGGTCATCGAAAAGATCATCATCCCTTTACTGCCGTTCCACATTTTCGGGATTTTCGCGAACATGACCAAAGGCGGCCAGGTATCCGCGATCATGAGCGTATTCATTAAAGTTTTTGTGATGATCATTGCTCTTCATCTAATCTACCTGCTGATCCAATACAGTGTTGCCGGCACAGCGGCAAAGCGCAATCCTTTTAAAATGCTCAAAGCGATGGCGCCCGCTTACATGACAGCGCTTGGCACACAGTCATCTGCTTCGACGATTCCCGTCACCTTAAAGCAAGCGAAAATGCTTGGCGCCCGTGAGAAAGTGGCTGATTTCTCCGTGCCGCTGCTCGCGACGATCCACTTATCCGGCAGTACGATCACTTTGGTCAGCTGCGGAATGGCGGTCATGCTCCTTCAGGGACAGGAAGTAGCTTTCGCTGAAATGCTGCCGTTCATCCTGATGCTGGGAATCACGATGATTGCGGCCCCAGGTGTGCCTGGCGGAGCCGTCATGGCCGCACTTGGTTTATTGGAAACGATGCTGGGCTTCAGCAGCACCATGCTGTCGCTGATGATCGCCCTTTACCTCGCCCAGGACAGCTTTGGAACGGCCACAAATGTCACCGGTGACGGCGCACTCACCGTAATCGCGGACAAACTCAGCGGTAAAGGTGAAATTTAAATAAACCGGTCTGTGCAGCCCGGTTTATTTAAATTTCGATATAGTAAAAACACCCAGGTTACCCTGAGTGCCATTTATTTTACGATCATCACCGGTGCCTTCACTCGTTTTGCTACTTTATGGCTGACACTGCCCAGTACCATTTCCTGAAGGCCGTTCAAGCCACGGCTGCCGACTACCACGACATCAAAGTCGTTCTTGTTTGCAAAGCCTACTATTTCCGGTCCTGGTTCTCCGAGCAATTTTTCTAATGTAAAGTTTACCTTTGCTTCTTCAAGTAAATTTGTTACTGGCTGTAGTCTCATCTTCCTTTTTTCCTCGACTACCGTGCGATCTGCATTGTGAAGAACATCTTCCTTTGATGTTTGTCCATCGACCACATAAACGACTGTAATTTCACTGTCACCGCTAAGCTTAGCCAACTCAACCGCTTTTTTCGCCGCTCTTACTGAGTGGCCGGAACCATCAGCAGCAAGCAAAATTCTTTTGAACATACTCTTCCCCCTGCAACTATTCTTTCTTTTATATATAAAGAAAGCACGCTGACAAGTCAACGTGCTCCTTAGAAATATATTAATGTCCGGAAAGCTTGGCGCCCTCCTGCTTGTGGACAGCCAGCTTGTCGATCAAGTGAGAGCTTGGCTCATTCAAGCCATGCAGGCGGACTACAGTTCCGTTCTCCCTCAGTTTGATGACGATTTTATCAATAGCCTTGACAGCTGAGTCGTCCCATACATGGGCATGAGTCAGGTCAATTACGACTTCTTTCGCTGTTTCCTTCAAATCGAATGATTCAATCAGGTCTGTAACGGACGCGAAGAATACCTGCCCGGTTACAAAGTACGTACGGCGTTCAGAAGAAACATCGAGAGTGGATGTTACCTTCACTTTTGAGATTTTCGCGACGAAGAAAATCGCGCTAAGGATAATCCCGGCAAACACACCTTTAGAGAGATCGTGTGTGAACACTGTTGTTACGGTAGTAACGACCATAACGATTGAATCGGTTACAGGAGTCTTGGCCATTCCTTTGATCGATGACCAGTCAAATGTACCAATCGAAACCATGATCATGACGCCAACTAGTGCAGCCATCGGAATTTGGACGACGACGTTACCCAGGACGATGATCAGGAACATTAGGAAGGTACCAGCTACCAGCGCAGACAGTCTGCCTCGGCCGCCAGATTTAACGTTAATGACGGATTGACCGATCATTGCGCAGCCTGCCATGCCGCCGAAAAATCCGGCAACAATATTCGCGATTCCCTGACCGCGGCTTTCTCTGTTTTTATCACTAGCAGTGTCTGTCATATCATCAACGATTGACGCAGTAAGCAGTGATTCAAGCAAGCCGACAATCGCTAAAGCAATAGAATACGGAAAAATAATCTTTAATGTCTCAAGGTTAAAAGGAATATCAGGAATCAGGAATGCAGGCAATGTGGACGTCAGTGTACCCATATCGCCAACTGTCTTGACTCCGCTGCTTGTCATAATTGCAATCAATGTGATCACAATAATCGCAACAAGCGGTGATGGAACAGCTTTCGTAATGCGCGGGAACAGATAAATGATCGCCAGCGCACCAGCTACCATCGCATACATTACCCATGTTGCACCGACAAATTGTTCAAGCTGTGCCATGAAAATCAAAATAGCCAGCGCGTTAACAAAGCCAATCATGACTGAACGCGGAATGAACTTCATGAACCTCGCTAATTTAAACACACCAAACAGGATCTGCAGGATACCTGTCAAAATCGTAGCAGCCAATAAATATTGCAAACCATGGTCAGCAACAAGCGTCACCATCAACAGCGCCATCGCACCGGTCGCAGCTGAAATCATGCCAGGACGGCCGCCTACAAAAGCGATTGTCACAGCAATCGCGAATGATGCGTAAAGTCCTACCATCGGGTCAACACCAGCAATGATCGAAAAAGCAATCGCTTCAGGAATCAAAGCAAGTGCCACGACGATTCCAGCAAGGATATCTCCTTTCACGTTGCCAAACCATTGTTCTTTAATTGTCATTGTATTCAAAGAAACACCCCTTAATATATTTTTGTGGCTTCCTACTCTCAAGCAAGCCGGGTCCGATAAAAACAGGATTTATCATAACATATTTACGAAAACAAGCAACTCCGACTGTAAGCGATGAAATAGATGTTTTTCTTTGAAAATCGACGTTTTCCTCCATTTTTCATATAGATATAGTAAAAACCCTTATAATGTAAAAGACCTGATTCTACGAATATGTCGCTGCTGATTTTTTCACGGCGGAAGTCACCTTCATCCTCAGTCCCTGAAGTGAAACTCATTGCTCTCGCGTGAATTTAGATTTGATCGATATATTGCTGAATGCAATAGATATATTGGAAAAACGTGGTTAATATATTGGAGGATCCGCTGATATATTCGAAAATGTGGTTGATATATTCAGGAATGTGGTTGATATATTCAGGAATGTGGTTGATATCTTATTCTTCCTGATGTGCCTTAAGTGGATTATTTACATTTCACACGCTCTATAGGACATTTTAGAGAATTTCACACTGTTTTGGTTTAGCGAATGCTTTTTTAGGACCTTTTTGAGAATTCCCTCGCTGTTTGGCATTATAGAAACTCTAAAAAAGGCTCTCCTCAGCAAAAAAAAAAGCCCTGCAGTTCAATAGCGCAGGGCTTGTTAGTTCACCCAATCGGGGTGCATATTTCAATATAATGTCCATCGGGGTCGGCTGCGTAGGCGACGACCTGGCCCCATGGTTTTTCGGTTGGTTCGAGCAGAATTGGCACGCCGGCTGTCCGGAGTTTTTCGACAGTGCCGTTGACATCTTCTGTCACGAAGCCGAGCTCAAATGTCTGGTCATTCCTGACTCCATCGGGAATCGGAAGCTTCGTGATTTCGCGGCCGCTTTCCCTGGTGTTCATCGACAGGATGGTGTTTCCTGTTTCGTATTCGATATAGGTGCCAAATTCATTGCGGAGCTTCAGGCCAAGCAGCTCTCCGTAAAAGTGTTTCGTTTTTTCCAGGTCTGAAACGTATAAAATAACGTAGCCCATCTTCAGTTCCATCTTCATCACCTCGTATATATACCATTCGCGATGAAACAGCTAATTCCTTCTGATTAATGTAGTCTGCATTTCACGGTATTTCATGATTGCTTCCTTAGTAGTACTGTAAATCCCTTCACTGATCAGCTTTCCGAGCGGGGTCGCGGTTCCGGCATACGAAATCAGCTCGCCCTGCTGGGTGGCAGCGATGCAGATGCTGTCAGTCGAGATGCCCGCTGAATGGACCCCTGAGGATACGACGCTCGCTTCAAGCTCCTGGAGTACGCTGGCCTTTGCCTCTGCCGCGGTCATTGCGCTCTGGATAAATGCCTCTTCGGAAATCCGCCCATTTATGAACAGCCAGGTGTTGATGTTACGCGGTCTGTCCCGGTGTGTGCTGCCCGCTGACACGATGACAAAAATCGAATGTGCCTCATTTTCAAATAACCGGTAGCATGCGGTATCGGCAGGAACAGCTGTCATCATCCCCACTGTCTCACCAGGCTGGAACCCGTAGGAGTCCAGGTAATCTGCCATCTCTGCCTTATGGTCGCTGCAATCATAATCCATCGGCACAATCCGGTTGACGAACGAACGGTGCCAGCCAATTCCGGCCCCGGTAATTCCCGATGACATCGTGCGCATTTTCAGCGGTGTCTGAAGGACAATCCTCTCCTTGCTTATCTCAAGAAACCGTTCGTCAATTTTCACCTGCGCCGTGCTGTCTGTTTCTGGAACCAACAGCAGCTGCGGCCTGGCAATTTCCGGATGCGGATGGTTCTTGATTTCTGTTTTATAGACTTTCCTGATCCGCTCTTCTTTTAAAACTTCCAGAGGGGTGTCAACGATCAATACCTCGCCGTTTTCCATCAGCAGCAGGCGGTCACAGTACAGAGAAGCCAGGTTCAAGTCATGGAAGATCGAGACGACGGTCAACTCCGCTTCAGCGGCCCATTTTTTCAGCAGATCCAGCAGCTCTTTTTGAAAGCTTAAATCCAGGTGATTCGTCGGTTCATCCAGCAGCAGAATCTTCGGCTGCTGTGCCAATGCCTGGGCAAGGAACACACGCTGCTTCTCGCCTCCTGACAGTTCGACAATCGATTTTTCCTCGAGATGCACGATGCCTGTCTGCTTCATCACCTTCTGGACAATCTGCTCGTCCTCATCGTTCCAGCTGTTGAACCAGCTTTTCTGATGGGCATAGCGGCCGAGTGATACAGTTTCTTTGACGGTATAGGGAAATGCTTGGTCCGCATGCTGAGGCAGAACGGCCATCATCCTCGCCAGCTGCTTTGGTGAATACTGGATTAACGGCCGGCCATCCAGCTCGATCAATCCTTCTCTGGAGTTCAAAGCGCCGCTGATCATTTTTAACAGAGTCGTCTTGCCGCTGCCATTAGGGCCGAGAATGCCGAACAGCTCCCCTTTTCCAACCTCGAAGGAGATGCTCTTCAGCACCTCGCCTCCTGCATATCCGCCTGTCAGGTCCTTCACTGTAATCATCAGCCAGCACTTCTTTCCTTACGATTTTTCATTAAAATCAGCGCAAAAACAGGAGCCCCGATCAATGCCGTTATGACGCCAATCGGCAGTTCAGATGGAGCGATCACCGTCCTCGAGACTAGATCGGCAAGAATCAGGAAGCCGCTGCCGATCAAGATCGATAAAGGCAATAAATGCCTATGGTCCGGTCCCCAGATGGTTCGTGCCAGATGCGGGATGACCAGGCCGACGAAGCCAATCGTCCCTGAAACAGCAACTGCCGAACCTGTTAAAAGAGAGCCGGACAATAAAATCAGCAGCTTTCGGCGTTCGACATTGACGCCAAGATGCTGTGCCCGCTCTTCCCCAAACGACATCGCGTTGAGCTCTCTTGTGTTCGTAAGCAAAATCAGCAGCCCGATGATGAAGAATGGGAGAATAATCTTGATATATTCCCAGCCGCGCATTGATACGCTTCCAAGCAGCCAGCCAATGATTTGCCGCAGCTCTTCACCGGAAAGGGCAATCATCAATGAGATAAAAGAGCCGAGAAATGAACTTAGGATAATTCCCGTCAAAATAATCGTTTCCACCTTGAGCAGCCTGTCGACTTTCCGCGCGAAAAACAACACGAACAGCACGGTTCCGAAGGCGAACAGGATGCTCAAGACGGGCAGGGTAAAAGCACCAGCAACCGGAAGTGAAATCCCGAAAAACAGGGTAATCACCGCGCCGATTGACGCACCGGACGATATGCCCAGTGTATAAGGGTCCGCCAGCGGGTTGCGCAGGAGTCCCTGGAATGCTGCTCCGGCAATCGCGAGCGAAGCCCCGACAAGGCCGGCAAGTAAGACGCGCGGAAGCCTGATCTCCATGACAATGCTGGCATGCATCGGGTCGATTCCCTCGCCCTGTAAGCGGAAAATCTCAGAACCAATAATGTTAACAATGGCACGTACAGGGATGGAAACACTTCCAATCGATATGCCAAGCAGCATGGAAATGACCAGGAAGGATGCCCCAGCTGTATAGGCAAATCCCTTTTTATTTAAATACGTCCGGGTAAATGGCTTTTGCAAGCTCCTCTGCTCCTTCAGCTAGCCTTGGGCCAGAACGGGTGACGAGGTCGGAGTGGACATCGTAAACCTGCTGGTCCTTGACCGCTTTCACATTATTCCAGCCCTGTCGCGCAAGCACCTGCTCAATCGGTTTTTCTGTGTAGTAACCATAGGTTGTCACAACGACATCCGGATTACGCTCGACCATGGCTTCAGGGTCCACCTTTGCCCATCCATCCATATCGCCGGCCGCATTTTTGGCGCCAATCAGTTCAAGCATTTCGTTAATGAATGTATTTTTACCGGCCGTATAGATTTCTGGTGCAGGTGACACTTCAACAAACACCGATTTTTGTTGTTCCGGTTTGATGGCTTCAGCCTGTTTCTTCAATTCTGCAAAGCTGGCTTTCATCGAATCGACAAGTTTGCCTGCTTTTTCTGTTTCACCAATCGATTTTCCAATCATTTGGATGGATTCATACACCTTATCGAATGACTGGGCATCATTCACGACAACCACATCGATTCCTGCATCTTTCAGCTGCTGGAGACCGGCCTTCACGGTATCTGCCGTTGACTCATGGGCAAGGACAAGGTCAGGCTTCAGGGAGATCATTTTTTCAATATTGATTTCCATGCCGCCGATTTTTTCCTTCGATGCCGCTTCTTCTGGATAGTTATCGAAATCGGTCACGCCGACGATGGCATCACCGCTTTCCAGGGCGTAAACCACTTCCGTGTTACTTGGGATTAAGGAAATAATCTTCTCTGGTTTCTTATCAATGACCACTTTTTCACCGATTGCGTCAGTCAAGGTGACCGGAAAATCCGATTTTTGCTCCTCTACAGCCTGCTGATTTTCGTTTTTCTCAGGCTGTGCTTCTGTACCGCAGCCAGCCAGGATCATGGCAGCCGCTATCATTAACCATACTATTTTCTTCATCTGCTTCTCCTCCGTCATGTTACTAAAATAAAAAAACATCTCCACCTGATGGGGAGATGTCCGAAAAAGCAAATGTACTTTTAAAATGAAAAGACATAGAGCCTGTCGGCACCTCCCTATCCTCGTAGGTTTGATGGTGCAATGAACAGGCAGGTCTCCTGGCTCATGGTCAATCGCTTGCTGCGCCTTCCCATACTTTGTACAGTGGCACTGTGCAGCTTGCTTCCATTTACAGTGGCGGGACCGCGTCGGATTTTAACCAACTTCCCTATTAAGTCTTGTTTTAAAAGACACCTATTCACTTCGATATGTAATTTTCCGCTAAATCCCATTATACACGATATGCCAAAAATTGCTTCAAAATTTTATCGGTTTCGACATTATTGGGCAATGAGACTCCATTCCTTCAGCTTTTTATCAAAAATGATCCGACCATCCGGCTGGCTGCGGCTCGCTTCTTTGTATTCATCATACATGTCGTCCATATTGGCGAAATCCCCAATGATCCAGATGGGAATTTCAATTTTATTACGGTTTTGCTGGATGTTTTTCAGCGAAAAAACGGCCCCTTCCTTCAACGCCGGGGTCAGGGATTTTAAAATCTCCTTGCTGACGGGAGGATACGCTTTCTTTTTCCTGATGCCAAGCAGCGTTTTTTCCGGCTTTAACTCGCCCAGCTTACCGGATAAAACATTCCCGAGCATCCGGAAGAATTCATTGAAATTGCGATAATACGTTTTATTGAACCAGCCATCTTCATGGGCCAGGTAGACAAAGCGGTTGTTGAGCTGATTGTAGAAAGGCAGCTTCAGATGATGCTTGATGTGGCCAAGATATAGAAGTTCGGCAATCTCCTGGGCTGAGAGCACATTCAGCGCCTCCACTTCCTCGAAATCTATCCAGCAAAAATCGCCGTAGGCATGGACATTGTCCGCAACAAGCTTTTCGAGGCTGTCTTCCGGGACATAGTCAAATAAAGTATGCCTGTTGAAATCGCCATCTTCATAGCGATGCCTCAATAACAGCAGGTTATTGAGCGAGTCAGTCAATGACCTTGCAAACTCAAAGAATTCGATTCCATATGAGAGCACATACTGATCGCGGTCGTTCAAATGGACATATAGTAAATCCCGGCTATAAGGATGGTGCTTTTTCAAAGACAAAACCTCCCGGACAGTTTCTCGGCTGAAAAATATGGTCAACGGCTCCCCGCTTCCGTTCTGAATAACGCTCTTTCCATTCTAACAAATATCGTCAAAAATATCCCTTCACAAAATCTTAAAAACATAATTATTATAAACCTTCGCTATTAAAAGAATCCTGACTGCCGAAAAGAAACTAAAGCCCTCTCTTTTACGTCTATAAAAGAAGAGGAATTTGTTTCCTGCAGGGGCATTGTAAGGATAAATTTTCTTTGCTAGCATAAATTTGTAAAAACACTTAGGACAGGGTGCAAAATGATGGCGAAAACGATGAAAAAACATGACCGGTTTGATTGGACGCTGACATTCCTCTTGTTGTTATTTTTCCTGACAAGCTGCGTAGCGATTTACAGTGCGCAAAAAACCGGGCAATATGGACAGAATTTCTTATATAAACAAATTTTTTGGTATGTCGTCGGGTCGGGGATCATCGGGGTTGTGATGATGTTCGACAGTGAGCAGTACCGGAAGCTTTCCTGGTATTTATATGGCTTTGGAGTCTTCCTGCTCGTCTTCCTTTTCTTTGCACCTTCGAGCATCGCTGAAGAAAGAAATGGAGCGAAAAGCTGGTTCTTCATCGAACCATTCGGCTCGATCCAGCCTTCTGAATTCATGAAGGTCTTTCTCGTTCTCGCCCTCAGCAGCACGATCTACGCCCACCATAATAAATACATACGAAAGACACTTCAAACCGATTTTCTTCTCCTGGTCAAACTTGGCTTAGTGACCGCCTTGCCGCTCGGATTGATCATGTTGCAGCCTGACCTGGGCACCTCCCTCGTCGTGATCGCGATATTCTCCGGTCTCATCCTGGTGTCCGGAATCAGCTGGAAAATCATATTGCCTTTATACGGCGGCGGTGCAGGACTGGGAGCGGGAATTTTGTATCTAGTCATCTGGAAGCCTGAGCTTCTCAAGAAATATTTGAATGTAAAAACCTATCAGTTTGGGCGGATCTATGCATGGCTGGATCCCGAAAGTTATCCTGAGTTCGGCTACCATCTATTAAAGTCGCTTAGCGCCATCGGCTCCGGGATGCTGACCGGAAAAGGACTCAATGGCAGCGAGGTTTACATTCCCGAGAGCCATACGGATTTTATTTTCAGCGTGATTGGGGAGGAATACGGCTTCGTGGGCGGCAGCTTTGTCATCGGCCTGTACTTCCTGTTAATCTACCATTTAACGAAGACAGCCCTTGATACGAATGATCCTTTTAACACTTATATCAGCACCGGTGTCATCAGCATGATTACCTTCCACGTCTTCCAGAATATCGGGATGACGATCCAGCTTTTGCCGATCACTGGCATCCCGCTGCCCTTTATCAGCTATGGCGGCAGTTCATTGATGGGAAACATGCTCGCGATGGGGCTCATTTACGGCATCCGTTTCCACCATAAAACCTATATGTTTGCCTCTAAGGACAGGAGTTTTAGTATATGAAACTAGTCAGCCAATATCGTGACAATGAATCATTAAGGAATAGCTTCATGCAGCTGGCCGCAAATGTGTTTGGGGTTGATTTTACAAGCTGGCATGCAAAAGGATATTGGGGAGAGCACTACACCCCCTTTTCCTATGAGGAAGGCGGGAACATCATTGCGAATGTATCCGTCAATGAGCTTGATTTGGTCATGGAAGGAAAAAGCCACGGCCCTGCAAATCGGCACGGTCATGACCCACCCTGATTACCGGCACCAGGGGCTTTCTGCCAGGCTGATGAACCATGTTCTGGATGTGTATCATGGCAAGTACGATTTCATGTATTTGTTCGCGAACAGCAGTGTGCTCGAATTTTATCCAAAGTTCGGGTTTGAACTTGTTGAGGAATATCAATATACAGCAAGTGGTGCTTCAGTAAATGAGTCTGCTTTAAGGAAACTGAATGTGGCACGCGACATTGAACTCATTCAAAGACTTGTATATGAGCGAGTGCTGGTGTCGAGGAAGTTCTCCACCGCCAACTCCGGAGGAATTACAATGTACCATGTCCTCAACGTTTTTAACGAGCATCTATATTATCATGACGAAGAGGATGCGGTGGTTATGTTCTCGAAGGAAAACGACGTGTTCCACCTCTACGATGTCATCAGCAGGACACCAGTAAACCTTAAAAACATCCTGGAAGATGCTGAAGCTGATGTCGTGTTCCATCTTACTCCGGATGGAATGGATTTTGAGCTTAGTCCCTATAAGCGGGATGGAGCCTTTTTTGTCAAAAAGGGATCGGGGATGGATTTTCCTTTTGGGGTGAAGCATCCTGTCACTTCAGAGGCATAAGCAAAAGGAGCAGAAGAGTCTGCTCCTTTTTTAATGGGTCCGGGCTGCTTGCCTGGCTCTTGTGATCTTTAAAATGGACCTGATGAAGAAATAGAGGATGAAAACACCAATGATGGCCAACCCCGGTTCATTCAGATTGAAGAGTTTCATTACGGCGCCTGTCAGAGTCGCAACATAGAGCATTCCAAGCATGGCGTTCATTTCCTTGTTTCTAAAATAACTCGTCATCCTCGCCCCGAATTGCGCCCCAATGAGTGCGCCGCCGATCAATAACAGGCCAATGAAATAATCGATTGGTGTTTGAAGCGCATAGGACACGAAGCCGACAGTGACAATCATCAGTACGGCAAACAAGCTTGTACCCACTGCTTTTTTCGGATTGAAGCCGAGGAAGGCAATGAGCAAAGGAACGATGATGAATCCGCCGCCCACTCCCATTGAAGCCGAAGCAAAACCCCCGACGAACCCTACTCCCAATAACTTAGCCAGCGAGAAAGTATGACCTGTAGTGATCTCTTCCTCTTTCTTTTTGCCCTGGCGTATCATTGTCACAGCAAAATACGCAAGCAGAAGAATGTACAGGAACGGAATGACGATTTCATCCCAGCCCCGCTCCTCAAGGGAATAAACCAGCGGACGGGCCAGCTGGGTCGCAGCAATCCCGCTCGCCCCCATGATCAGCCCCTCTTTCCACAGAATATTCTTCATGCGGATATGCGCAGCAATTCCAGAAAGAGACGTTCCTACAGAAAAAAGCAAACTCGTTGTAATCGCCTCAAGCGGCGAAAACCCAATCAATAGCAAGATCGGCGTCAGGATAAAGCCCCCGCCCACCCCGAAAAATCCAGAAAGGACACTGATCAGTCCTCCCAGCAGGAAAAAAAGTATATATTCCATTTGTATAACATCCTTTTCATCTAGTCGTCTTTAATAGGATACCACTTTTGTGCCGGAATGAAATGGTGGCTTCATTCGAACTCCTTAAGCTAATTTCCAAAAACAGGAGAACCGTCCCTCTGTTTTTGAAATAGTTGGCTCTCGTTGAATCATTAATGGTATACTTTTGACTAGTTGCTTTTCCATGAGAAGACAACTGAAAAACGAAACAACAAGCTAAAGGAGAAACTTTCATGTCTGAATGGATTCATGCGATTGAAGAATGGCTGCTTGAATTTGGTTCTTGGGGACTTTTCTTTGTGTCTTTCCTGGAATCTTCCTTTTTTCCGATTCCGCCTGATGTTTTGATGATACCGATGGGGATTGCGAACTCTGACCGGGCGCTATGGTACGCGTTCATCACGACTACCGGATCTGTACTGGGCGCGCTTTTGGGCTGGTATATCGGCAAGAAGGTCGGCCGCCCCATCCTTCGATATTTTATAAAAGAGGAAAAAATTGCACTAGTCGAAGCATACTTCGAAAAATATGGCGCGATGGCCATCTTGATTGCCGGCTTTACGCCGATTCCATATAAAGTATTTACGATCTTTTCTGGAATCACCAATGTAAGGATACCTACTTTGCTTATTTGGTCGATCATTGGACGAGGCTTGCGCTTCTTCCTCGAAGCGGCGATCATTGTAGCGCTAGGCGATCGAGCGATGCCATTCATTGAAGAAAACTTTGCCCTTCTGACGGTCGTCCTTGGCGTCGTCATGATTGTCGGCTACCTTATTTACGTATACTTGCAGAAATCCAAGAAAGCATAATAGCAGAATACCAGACCGGGCCCTTTGCCCGGTTTTGTTTTTTATCTGCTGCCTGCATAAAAGCAGCGGTTTTTTTCTTTTTCAGATTCAGAATCTCATTGTCACCCCTCCCTGTTCATTCCATTCTATCGATGTGCCCCACTTTGTTTATCTCCATTTCTTTTGGGTAGATTAAAGTATGCTTGCTGGCTAACTATGATTTTTTACTGCAGCTTGGAACCATGCACTCATACTTTAGCACCTGCAGCACAACTTGAATAAAATCCAATTTTAATAAGGAGTGAGGAGTTTGTACAATAATTTTTATAATGGCTGGAATAGCATCCTTGGCAAACTGCCAAATGTGCTGATTGCGCTCGCTGTCCTTCTGGTCGGATGGCTCGTCGCGAAACTGATTGAAAAGGCGGTTTACAAAGGGCTTCAGAAAACGAGCCTCGATAACAGGCTTTTCTCAAATATGAACAATAAGAAATATTCTGCAGAAAAAATTCTGAGCAAGATTGTCTATATTCTCATTCTCGTATTTGTCTTCATCATGTTCCTGAATATTTTAGATTTATATATTCTGACTGAGCCGCTCGTTGGCATGATTTCAACGATCACCTCAGCAATCCCGAATATTTTAAAAGCAGGATTGATTCTGCTATTTGCCTGGCTGATCGCTTCTGGACTGAAATTCCTCATCCAGAAAGGCGGAAAGACACTTGGCGTCCATGAGAAACTGAGCAAGTACAAGCTGACGGACGACAACCAGCAGACGACGAACGCAGTCGACAAAGTGGCGAATATCGTTTTCTATCTCGTATTGCTGATGGCATTGCCGGCTGTATTGTCTGCACTCAACCTGCGCGGCGTTTCTGAGCCGTTCGAAAATATGCTTCAGGGAATCCTGGCATTTATCCCTAAACTTTTCGCAGCCGCTATCATCTTACTAGTCGGTTACTTTGTAGCTAAAATCGTTCGCGATATTCTGACGAACTTTTTACAGAGCCTTGGAACGGAAAGATTGGTTGAACGTTTTGGGCTGACCCGCTTATTTGATGGTACAAGCCTGTCCCGAGTGATCGGTACGGTTGCATTCGTCCTGATTTTGATTCCAACAGTCATCGCCGCTCTGGAGCGACTTGATGTCGAAGGGATTTCCGGTCCAGCCATCGCGATGCTGAACGATATCCTGACGATGATTCCAAACATCGCTGTTGCGATCATCCTTGTCATGATTGGTCTGTGGCTAGGAAAATGGCTTAAGAACTTTACAGCTGATTTATTAAGAAGAATTGGTTTTGACTCATATTTTAAAGGTATGGGCATCGGCACCGCAGCCAAGCGTCCGACCTCATTAAGCGTTTCTGATCTAGTCGGTTATATCGTCCAGGTCATCGTCGTCCTGTTGTTCGTAGCCGAAGCCTTGAACGTCGTGAACCTTGATTTCTTCGTCGACCTAGCAAGAGGCGTTATCGCATACTTGCCTCATGTTGTCGCTGCGCTTGTCATCCTAGGTGTTGGCCTGTGGCTCGGCGGAGTTGTGAAGAAGGTGCTCAGCAGCATTCTACGAGGGGAATCTTCAAACGTCCTGGCAACGATTGCGAAATATGCAATCATCACGATTTCAGTATTCATGGCACTAGACCAGCTTGGGGTTGCTCCGGCAATCGTCAATGCCGCGTTCATCCTGACACTGGGCGGCTTGGCACTCGCATTCGGACTTGCCTTTGGTCTTGGCGGGAAGAACTTTGCTTCAAAATACCTGACCAAGCTCGATGAAAAAATCGAAAAGACAAGCATCGATCAAACTGCAGTCCAGCAGCAGAAAATGAAAAACAACAAGCCGGTGAATCCTGACCTGGCAACACCACCGAACATGAACAACCTGAATAATAACCCGATGGATCCGCGAAATGATAACGATCCTATGGATCCTCGAAACGAAAATAACCCGTTGAATCCGTAAAAAATAAAACACAGCTGCATACCCGGCAGCTGTGTTTTTATGTATTTTAACTGAAATTATCGATGAAAAAAATGACGAGAAAAACGATGAAGGCATAAAAACTGATGTGCAGCAGTACGGTGGTGAAAAAATCCTTCAGTTTCTCAAACGAAAAAGGTTCACTCTTTCTTGTTCTTGCTCTCATAGCCAGCCCGTCCTCCTTAGTAAAACTATCCATCCAGCCCAGTTTTTTCTTATAAATAATCATAGCATAATCTATTGATTTTGTGCCCTATAATTTAGGTTGAAAGTAATAGGAGCCATCCAAAGAACAAAAAGCGCAAGCGCCTCGTTAAGCCCCGACAAGCGCTGTAGGGCCGATCAGTGAAGTCGTTCTTTGACTTCAGTGGGCGGATCGAAGCGACTCGAGGGGCTAGGCGCTGGAGCTGGATTAAGAAAAATTCTTGGAGTTATCCACAACTCAATAATTCTATAATTTCCTTAACAAAGAAAAAACCCTCTAAGAAGAGGGTTCTCTATCATCTCTGGCCGTAGTTCTCGAATTTCTTCGCCAGTCTTGTCATTTCTTCTTCCGACAGCATGGTCGGCTCACCGATTGCTTTTGCCTGGTAGAAAATCTGGGCACTGAACTCGATTTCCTCGGCTACCGTAAAGGCTGTTTCAATATTATGGGCACCGGCAATCAAGCCATGGTTCGCGAGCAGCACCGCTCTCCTGTCAACCATGCCTTCAAACGCTTTTTCCGCAAGCTCTTTCGTGCCAAACGTCGCGTATGGCGCGCAGCGCACATTCGGCCCGGCAAAAGCGACCAAATAGGTGATCGGTGGGATGTCCCACCCAAGCGTGGCAATGGTTTTCGCATATGGCGAATGCGTATGGACAAGCGCGTTCAGGTCCTCGCGGCGCTGGTAAAAAATCAAATGCATATCAAGTTCGCTTGATGGCTTCCTGCTCCCATCGACAACCTCGCCTTGTAAGTTGATGATCACAACATCTTCAGGCTTCGTTTCAAAATAATCAATCCCGCTCGGACTGATGGCGACCAGCTCTTTTTCGCGGTTGAAGATGCTGATATTCCCGCCAGTGCCTTTCGTCAGGCCGCTCGTGATGATTTTCTTGCCGTATTCTACGACTTTCATCCGTTCTTCCAGAAGCAACATAATCTGCGCCTCTCTTTCTCTAAAATCTAGATCAGGAACGTCTTATTATCGCATATTATGGCTAGAAGCTGAATTCTTTAATCCTTGTAAAAACTGTTCGCCTGTCCTGAAACCTTGTGCATTCAGGATGAACTCCTTCGCTGCAGACAAACAGGTTCTTTCTGCTTGTACGCGCTGCTGCTCATCGGCAATGGTCGTCAGGTCTTTCACCTTCGCCAAACCGGCAATACGGCGAATCAGCTCCATCCCGGTCACAGAAGCGGTATCCTGGAGGACGCTGTCCAAATACCATTGGTCGAAACCCTGCTCCTTCGCCATGATTTCTGTTACGTTTTCCTTCCAGCTTGCCAGGAATTTCACCTTAAAAAGGTCCACTGTCTCGACGATGGTGCTCTCCAGCCAGGAAACATACTTTTCGTCCGCATCGGTTACATAGGCACGTGACCAGGCAAACATCAGGTTGGCAATCACATTTCCGACATCATAGCCCATCGGACCATAGAACGCGAATTCAGGATCGATCACCTTCGTCGAATCTTCCTTCACAAAAACCGAACCCGAATGCAGGTCACCGTGGACGAGCGCCTGAGCGTTAGTCATGAACGCGAACTTTAGTTTTGCCGCCTCAAAGCGCAGCCTGGCATCACCGTAAATATTTTCTTCAATCCATTCCTTGTTGGCCGGGAACAAATCGTTCCGGTTATTATGGTCGGTAAAAGGTTCAGAGTATACGAGGTCCTCTGAAATTTCGCACAATTCAGGGTTGATATAATCCTGGACAAGCGCCTTCTTGGCCTTATGCTCCATGACCACGTCAGAAGTCAGCAGCAGCGTATTGACCATGAACGTCGTCAGATCATCAGCAAGCTTCGGAAAAATCCGGCCTTCGTTCAATGCAGTACGGAGAATTGTATGATCAGATAAATCCTCCATCACACAGCAATTCATGACGTCATCGTACAAATACACATCAGGCACCAGCCCCTGTGCGAGTTCTCCTTCTAACTTCAATACATTCGATTCGATCCGGATGCGGTTTGTTGAAAGCTTGAACTCATCTGAAATCCTTGCCGTATCGCCAGCCTGTTTAACGATCAGCGATTTGCCTGACTTTTCATCCACCACACGGAAAACGTAATTCAAATTCCCGTCGCCAATCTCAGCGCATGTTAAATCCGCATTCTCTGTAAAATAGTTCATCTTTGCTTTTACATATTGAACAACCTCATCGGCATTCATCAAAAAATAAGAATTAAAATCTGTCATGATGGTTTGACCCCTTTCCCCAAAAAACAATTATAGAAATCTTTTAAAAATTATTATAGCTTAAGATTGTATTTCGAGGGACTAAAAACTGCTTCCAAAACGAAAGAATCGTAGGAAATCTCGTTTTTCGTGCATGCGATGGAGTGACTTCGGACATTTTCGCGGCTGCTCTCTCTCATTTTGTCCGAAGTGATGCTGACTTCGGACATTTTCACGACTGCTCTCTCTCATTTTGTCCGAAGTGGTGTTGACTTCGGACATTTTCGCGGCTGCTCTCTCTCATTTTGTCCGAAGTGATGCTGACTTCGGACATTTTCGCGGCTGCTCTCTCTCATTTTGTCCGAAGTGGTCCTGACTTCGGACATTTTCGCGGCTGCTCTCTCTCATTTTGTCCGAAGTGGTCCTAACTTCGGACATTTTCGCGGCTGCTCTCTCTCATTTTGTCCGAAGTGGTCCTAACTTCGGACATTTTCGCGGCTGCTCTCTCTATTTTTGTCCGAAGTGGATCGTATGTTTTCCCTTAAACCCTTTTGACATAAAAAATTCCACAGCACTAGGTACTGTGGTGGTCACATTTATCGTTTCATAGCTCTTTTAATATCCAATCACTTAGCTCCATATATCACCCGAATGGCAGCAGGATGGTGAAGGTAGTGCCTTTCCCTTCTTCACTGTCGACGAGGATCCTGCCTCTCATTCTCTGAATGATATCGTAGGAAATCATCATTCCGAGTCCTGTGCCTTTTTCTTTTGTAGAGTAATAGGGGTGGCCAAGGCGATCGAGCTGCTCCTGGTTCATTCCGACTCCTTCATCCCTGAATTGGACTTTTACATAATCCCTGTCCAGCTTGGCGATGATGTACATACTTCCGCCGCCGGGCATGGATTCAATGCCATTTTTGAGGATATTGATAAACACCTGCCTGATTTCATGGGCATCACCTTTGACGCAAAGGTTCTTGTCGATTCCTTCCACCAATTCCGTATTGGCAAGATGGGAGTAGGATCTCATGAAATCTACGGTTTCTTTTAAAAGGCCGCTTAAATTAACTTTCGCCATGCTGCCGGTATTCGGCTTGGCCAGCGATAAAAAATTATCGATGATCGTCTGGGTCCTATCGAGTTCTTGAAGAGAGATAGAGATGAACATATTCTGATTATCGTTTAAGTTTCTTTCTCCCTGCAGCACCTGCATGAATCCTCTGATGGTGGTCATCGGGTTGCGTATTTCATGGGCAACCGAAGCAGCCAGCTGGCTGATGGCTGAGAATTTTTCAGCCTTGTGCAGTTCATGCATCATTTTCAGCTGCAGGTTTGTCATTTCGATGATATAAATCGACACGGATAATGCAACGAAAGAAACGACTGAAAAGACGAGCAAATAGAGATAATCCTGGCCATTTCCGGAATTGATCATTGCCGCTAGTCTTGTGGAGGTAATCAATGCATAAACGAAGAGCCCGAGGGCAATTTTTTTATTGATTGTAGTGTCTTTATATATTCTTTCAATCGAGATAAACAAAATCAAAATGACGGTGTAATTTACTGCAGTGACCGGAAGCCTCTCAATGCCCACAAGGCTCTGCAGTAAAAGGAGAACAGCGACCAGCAAAAAGCCATCGGTCCTGCTTAAATAAAAGAAGGCAATGAAGACAGGAATCAGCTTCAAATCAAATTGAATTCCGCCATCAAACCTGACAGGCAGCGCCATCGTCAGCAATAGAGTAGCTAAAATAGCAGCTTTGAAAACCTGCTTCTTGTAAATCGAACGCTTCTGCATCCAGAGAAAGTTATACATGAAGCCGAGCGATAATATTATCGAAAAATGCAGGATCAAATCTTTAGTGAACTCTATCATTTTGCTTCCCCCAGGGGTACCAGAATTATGAAGATCTACCTAAGTTTTATTATCTACTGTCTGTTTCAATTCTTCAATGGAAAATTCAGATTTTTCAAAGATCCTGTTAATCGTTTACAATTGCATATTTTTGTACGGCAAACGAAAAACATATGCTATAATGAAAACAACCATTGCTTTACCGCAATAAAACCCCATTCAGACGAGTGGGGTTTTTTATTGTGATCTTTATTTTATGCAATAAAAAAACAAGCCCTGATCACTCAGAGCTTGTTTGTATGTGCTAATTCGTTATTATAGTTTTGTAACGTTAGCTGCTTGTGGTCCACGAGCGCCTTGTTCTACGTCGAAAGAAACTTCTTGACCTTCTTCAAGAGTTTTGAAGCCTTCGCCTTGGATCGCTGAGAAGTGTACGAATACGTCCTCTCCACCTTCACGCTCGATGAAGCCGAAACCTTTTTCTGCGTTGAACCATTTTACTTTACCGTTTTCCATTTTTGTTGCCTCCTAGTGTGATATCCACACAATTTGTTACTATTCTTGCTCTCAGTGATATCCAGGCGAATCAAGCAGTGCATGTTCTTCCCTTACATACCGAACAAAAATAATTCTTCCTAAGAATAACAGAAATGATATCAGAGTGCAAGCGTTATGGCATTTGGCAAATATAGGCCAATCCTGCTTTTTTAAAAAATTTCGCGATGGATGCGCCACTCCTGGAGCTCAGGAAATTGTATTGGTGCAGGGCGAGACGGGTTATATAAGGCGAAACTGTGATATAATGAATACAAATGAAAGGGCGTGGGTAATTGAAAAGCGCAAGCAACCTTTATAAAGCAGGACAGTCGGTCAATATCAAAGAAACCGGGGAAACTGTGACGATCACAAAGTCCCAGTACGTAAAAAACATGAAGCGGTATTCCTATACCGTAAAAGAATATCCAAGCACCTTCTATTTTGAGGAAGAACTGGAGAAAAACTAGAGCACGGGGTACGGTCCCTCTGCTCTTTTTTTATGGTTTCCAAGGTCCGTATTGGAAAAAGTCTGTAAACTCGGATGTGCTTTCGAAATAACCGTTCAGTTTTAAAAGCCTACCTCCTCCGCTGGGCCTACTTCCCCATCTCTTGTGTCACTATAAAGGTGGCTCCTGGATTTCCGCTTAAATTAATTACTTTTTTCCTATCTAACCCTTTTTTTCAACTTTTAAACTCTATCCTATTTACTTATTTCGCAGCTCGAAATTTGTCTGAAAAATAGGCAGCATACTCTATTAAATGTAGTTTAAAAATTCAGTAAAATGATTGAGAAACTAGTTTTATAGGAGGAATGATGATGAATTTGAAAAAGAAGGTTCTTTCCGTCTCTTTATCAAGCATGATGGCTCTGGGTGCGGTGACTGCGGTGGCCCTGCCTGCAGGTGCTGTTGGCAATGGCCCGAGTGCCGGAAATGGTTCTGTACAAACTTCGATCTTGCATACATATGAAAGCTTAGTAGAATACCTGAATACTCAGGATGCCAAACAGGACGCTATGGAACTGGAAGTGATCGGCCAGACCGTCAAGGGCCGCGATATTTACATGGCGAAGTACGTCTCAAACCCTGAGAACCCGACAATCCTGTTCTTGACGCAACAGCATGGGAACGAGCAGCTGACGACAGAAGGCGCTCTTGAGTTCATCAAGCACCTAGGCACTTCGAAAACAAAGGGAGTCCTTGATAACGTCAACATCCTGGTCATCCCGATGCTGAACGCGGACGGAGCCATGGGCGATGTCGACTTCTCCCTCGAAGACTACCATGCTGACGGAGACCGCCACCTGACACGCTATAATGCAAACTATGTTGACTTGAACCGCGAGCATGACAAGGCAACAAGCGAGATGGAACCAGAGGCACGCGCCCTTCATGAAAATGTGTTTGAAAAGTACCAAATCGACTATATGATTGACTTACATCACCAGGGAACACTCAGCGAGACGGAAGGCGAGCTCGTTTCCGGCTCCATCCTTCACCCGACGAACCCTGACGTGAAGCCTGATGTCCTTGAAGGCTCCAAAAAGCTTGGCGCCGTGGTGTATAACGCTCTTGAAAGCAAGGGTTGGGGCCATATCGGCAAATACCGTGGCGGGGACGGTGAAAACATCGGCCGTAACGGAGCGGCTGTCCGCTATGATATTTCGACTCTGCTATTCGAAATGCGCGGCATGTCCGACCATTTCATCGAGTCCTATGCACTTGGACAGAAGAGCAACGGCTACTTGATCAAGCAAACCATCACTACCCTTGATTCAACAGTACGCGCAATTGCTGATGGATCCATTGAAACAGCAGACACAAGCTTCTGGGATACCCTCCCTTACCAGACGAACAGACAAAACGAAGAAGCAGACGAATAAACATATCAGCAGTGTGATTCCCTGGCGGATCACACTGCTTTTTTGTGGTCATTTTCAAGGACACGACATTTATCGTATATAAAATACCTGGCCTCTTTTCGTATGCTTGGATTATAAACACTTAAGGAGGCATGCCGATGAAAATAAAACTATTTCCTGCTGCGCTGTCGCTCATGATTATGTTCAGTCTTTTTACAGGTCCTGCTTCTGCACTGGCCGCCCCGCCCAGGCAAGGCTGGGAAGAAACCATTTACGAACGGGCAGAATCATTTTCGAATTTCATAACCGAAAAAGATGTCTTCATCACGATGAGGGATGGGGTTATTTTAGCTGCCGATGTCCACAGACCAGATGGACCAGGGCCTTTCCCCGTCATCCTCACACAAACCCCGTATAACAAGAACGTCAGAAGCACTGAGAATCTCAATGAGTATTTCATCAAACGAGGCTATGTGCATGTCACAGTCGATGTCCGCGGAACCGGCGCTTCCCAGGGTGCCTGGGATTCATTCGGCGAGGCAGAGCAGGCCGATGGCAAGGAGCTCGTCGAATGGGCTGCAAGCCAGCAATGGAGCAATGGAAAGGTCGGCTTATATGGCTCATCCTATCGTGCCATCAACCAGCTGCTGACAGCAGCACAACAGCCTCATGGACTGGAAGCCATTTTTCCGATCGTGCCGATGGGCGATATGTACCGTGACATCCTCATGTCCGGCGGGCTAGTCAACACCGGCTTCATCCCGCTCTGGCTCGGGCTTGTAACAGGCAGCGGCCTGCTTCCGCCTTCCTACACGTTATCAGACCCAATCATGGGCACGACGGTGTTGTTAGGTCATACAGGACAACTGCTTGGCTTTCCTGTCAGCACCTTGAGCTCCGCAATCACTGGCGGGGATTTTGCCTACGACGGTCCAGCCGCCCAGCTGCGCTCTCCACTGGCGGTTGCCGACCAGATTGAAGCTCCCGCCTTTTTCACCGGCGGACTTCATGACCTGTTCCAGCGCGGCACACCGCTTCTTTATGAAAAATTAAAAGCGAATGGCGTCACGACCAAGCTCCTGATGGGAAACTGGACGCACGGAAACTATGGCAGCGGCTTGCCCGCCGACAATATCCCTGCACTCGACCAGCTTGCGTTGAGATGGTTTGACCAATATCTGATGGGCATCAATACAAATATCAATAAAATCCCTGATGTCACCCAGTATGTACTCGGCAAGGACTCCTTTGAAGTCCAGCCTGGCTGGCCTCATCAGCAAACGTCCGCTCAAAAGTTTTACCTGCGCAGCGGTAAACAATTGACGAAGGATACCCCATCCTCTATTGAGCCATCGCGCAGTATGCTTCAGCAGCCGCTGAATGGCATCTGCTCAGGCAGCACGAACCAATGGATGGCCGGCATACCGGACGCCCTGCCATGTACGAAGGACAACCGCCTGACCGAAATGACAGAGCTCACCTATACGACAGCACCAGCCAATTCAGATCTGCGCGTTTCCGGACCGATCGCCGCTAAGATTTTTGCGAAAACAACTGCCAGAGAACTCGTCCTGTCTGTGAGGGTCACCGATGTCGCGCCAGATGGAAGCTCCAGTGAAATCACTGCAGGCTGGCTCGCTGCCTCACACCGGGCCGTCGACGAAAGCAAGAGCCGCTTCCTCGATGGAGAGAATATCCAGCCGTGGCACCCATTCACAAGGGCAGCGGTAAAAGACGTCAACCCTTACGAAGTAATGGAGCTGGACGTTGAGATCTTCCCAAGCAATTTCGTCATCAAAGAAGGACACAGACTCCGCGTATCTATAGGTCCAAGCGACTTCCCTCACTCCATGTCGCCAGCCCCCCAGCTGCTCAGCCAGCTTGGCGGCATAGCGACAATTTTAACAAACTCAAAGTATCCGTCATCGATTGTGCTGCCCGTGGTGGAGGAGTGAGTTCGGGTACTCAAACCACTACTTTTAAATCTAAGTAACCTGCCGTGCGCTTCGGCAGGTTATTTTATCTATAAGGGTTCACTGGCTATCATCCCTTGCCAGAATTGAGGTATAAAAGTTCTAGTAAATGCAGCGCCACTTTCTTTATTGCATAAAAAAACCGAAAGCAACAGCCTTCGGTTTAATGCGTATTCCTGTCCACATATTTTCCATAGTCCGGGATGGCAATTGTGTCAAATTCCTGGACCAGCTTTTCCAGGCTCTCTGACAATAATTCGCCAGACATCGGCAGTCCATGCCCGGTAATGGCAACCGAAGGCTTCAATGCCTCCAGTTTAATGACTGATTCTTTGGAGGATTTCCAATCCGGTGTCAGATACCTTGGGGGTCCGCTTATTTCCAATTCCTGTGTCAATACTTTATACAGTGATTCCTGTTTGACCGTAACAAATGCGTCACCCACAATCAATGCCCGGTCTCTTTCTCTGAAGAAGGATACATGTCCTGGCGTATGTCCCGGTGTATGAATCCACTTAAATTCCGGCAAATGCGGGATGGTTCCATCAGGAGGGAGCTGTTCAATATTATCTCCCAGGTCAATTGGTTCGTTCGGGAAATAAGGTGACATTTTCGCAACCAGTCCACCTTCAACGGTTGAATCCGGTTCAGGATAGCTCCTTTGACCTGTGAGGAACGGGATTTCTAATTCATGCGCATAAACAGGAACTTCCCAATGCTGCACTAACTCTATAATCGCACCCACATGATCAAAATGACCATGTGTCAGAATAATCGCTTTCGGCCGGCTGTTTGCTCCAAACCGTTCTTCTGTCACCGAAATAATCTCTTCTGCTGATCCCGGCATTCCCGCATCAACTAAAACAAAATCCCCTGTTTCCGGATTTCCGACCAAATGAAGATTGACGATTTGCACAGTATAATTAAAGAGGTCTGGCAAGAGTTCCACGCCCACACCACTTCCAATAGAAGTGGCAGGTATGAATTTATAGTCACTACCATAGCTCATTTGCTTATCTATTTCCATCCAAATACCTCCGTAAAAAACTCTGTTCTATACAGAGTTATTGTCTCTCAACATGAGTAATTTATGATGGAAAAGACCTGCCAGTCTTAGTGGGGGCTTACAAGCAAACGGCAGACCTCCCGGATGCAACAATCTACCCCTTCAATGTAAAAAAGGACCGGGAAGCGCAACAATTGTTACGTCTCCCAATCCTTTTCGATTATTTATTCTTCCAGCTGTTCAGAGGTGGTTGTGACCTTGGAAACAGCCTGTAATTTATTCTACTGTAACTGATTTTGCCAGGTTCCTTGGCTTATCGACGTCACAGTCGCGGTGCAGCGCTGCATAGTATGAGATCAACTGCAGCGGGATGACTGAGATAAGAGGTGTTAATAGGTTGTGCACTTCTGGAATGACGAAGCGGTCTTCGTCCGTTTCCAGTCCGCTCATGGAAATGATGCACGGGTTGGCTCCTCGGGCAACGACTTCTTTGACGTTTCCACGAATGCTCAAGTTGACGAATTCCTGTGTAGCAAGGGCGATGACCGGTGTGCCTTCTTCGATCAAAGCAATTGTTCCGTGCTTCAATTCTCCGCCTGCAAAGCCTTCAGCCTGGATGTACGAAATTTCCTTAAGCTTCAATGCGCCCTCAAGGCCTACATAGAAGTCGATTCCGCGTCCGATGAAGAATGCGTTTCTTGTCACAGTCAGGTATTCGCGTGCGATGCTTTCGAATTCTTCTTTGTCGTCGCAAAGAGCTTCCATTGCAGTCGCTACGATCCCTAATTCTTGTACAAGGTCAAAATCTACATCATGGCCAAGGCCGCGTGCTGTTACTTCAGCTAAAATCGCAAGGACAGCAAGCTGTGCTGTATATGCCTTAGTGGAAGCAACCGCAATTTCCGGGCCTGCATGAAGCAACAGTGTGTAATCTGCTTCACGGGAAAGCGTAGAACCTGGAGCATTCGTAATCGTCAATGCTTTGTAGCCCATTTCCTTCACTTGTACCAGAACCTGGCGGCTGTCAGCCGTTTCTCCGCTCTGGGAAATGAAGATGAACAATGGCTTTTCAGATAAAAGCGGCATGTTGTAGCCGAACTCGCTTGAGATGTGGACTTCAACAGGAATCTTCGCCAATTTTTCGATGAACTGCTTGCCGACAAGACCCGCGTGATAAGAAGTACCCGCAGCGATAATGTAGATGCGGTCTGCTTCTTTCATAGCCGCGACGACATCAGAGTCAATTTCAAGCGCACCTTCGCCATCCTGATAGTTCTGGATGATTTTGCGCATCACAAGCGGCTGCTCGTCGATTTCCTTGAGCATATAGTGTGGGTATGTTCCCTTTTCGATATCGCTTGCATCAAGCTCAGCTGTGTAAGGAGCGCGTGACACCACTTCTCCTTCAAGGCTCTTGATCGTCACTTCGTCCTTTGTGACAATGACCATTTCCTTGTCCATCAGTTCAACATATTGGCTTGTAACCTGAATCATCGCCATTGCGTCACTTGCCACAACATTGAAGTTGTCGCCAAGGCCGACAAGAAGCGGGCTCTTGTTTTTCGCCACAAAAATCGTATCTTCGTTTTGCTCATCTATAAGGGCAAGTGCATATGAACCATGTAAAAGTGTCAGCGTTTTACGGAACGCTTCTTCAAGGCTCAGACCTTCGTTAACGAACAGCTCGATCAACTGAACGATGACTTCTGTGTCTGTCTCACTTTTCAATTCAACATTCTGCAAGTACTCGCGCTTTAATAGATCGTAGTTCTCGATGACGCCATTGTGAACAAGAGTCAATCTGCCTGTTGTGCTCTGGTGAGGGTGAGCGTTCACCTTGCTTGGAGGACCGTGAGTAGCCCAGCGAGTATGGCCGATACCAGCGTTCGCCATTACATCGTTGTCCACTGCGTTGCGAAGATCCGCAATGCGTCCTTTTTCCTTAAAAACGTGAACTCCCTTTTCGTTCATGACTGCGATTCCCGCAGAATCATATCCTCTGTACTCAAGCTTTTCAAGGCCTTTTAATAAAATCTCTTTCGAGTCGTTATTTCCAATATATCCAACGATTCCACACATAACTTCTTTTCCTCCTGAATGACAGGGGGCAAGAAGCCTCTTAAAAACAGGGGCAGCTTGCCCCCTTATCTCATATAATTTTATACATTAGTTTTAGCATCCCCATCTTTTTGTGCATTAAGTTGCCCTAATGTTTTGAAGATGGAATTCGCGGCTGTGCTTTCAGCCGGGAGGCACCCGCCGAACATTCGATAAACCTCCACCTCGTCAACTAACCCTAATTCCGATCAAGGATTAGCCCTGGCGCTTTAAGTTTTCCTATTTTTGAACCTCTGCCCACCTTTCCACAGATTGTTTTTACAAAAACAGGATTATCATACATTATACTGATACATCCGTCAATAGAAAACAAAGGAAAACAGCCTTCCCGTACATTTCCCCTTTACAGTCCGGCTAAAACTTTCCTTCCTAAATAAATATGCATAAGAGCTCCTTTATGTGCGGGATACCCTTATGCATATTATCGTCTATCCTATTCTTTCAAACCCATTTCTTCTTCAACAACCGCTGCGATACGGCTTACATATTCCTCGCAAAGCTCGGCAGAAGGAGCTTCAGCCATAACACGCACCAACGGCTCTGTTCCGGATGGGCGGACAAGGATGCGGCCATTTCCGTTCATTTCCGCTTCAACCTGGTCGATCACAGCTTTTACTTTTTCATTATCTGTAACGTGGTGCTTATCGGTCACACGGATATTTACCAATACCTGTGGGAATTTCTTCATTTCATTCGCAAGCTCGGATAGAGGTTTCTTTGTTGCCTTCATGATATTGGCAAGCTGAAGGCCACTCAGAAGGCCATCGCCTGTTGTGTTGTAATCAAGGAAGATGATATGGCCAGATTGCTCTCCGCCGAGGTTGTAACCATTCTTCTTCATCTCTTCCACCACATAACGGTCGCCTACAGCCGTCTGGACGCTCTGGATTCCGTTAGCCTCTAAGCCTTTGTAGAAGCCAAGGTTGCTCATCACAGTGGAAACGACTGTACCCTGCTTCAACTGTCCTCTCTCGTTCATGTACTTTCCGCAGATGTACATGATCTGGTCGCCATCAACGATTTCTCCATTTTCATCGATTGCAATCAAGCGGTCGCCATCGCCATCAAATGCGAGACCCATGTCCGCTCCCTTTTCCTTGACGAATGCTGCCAATGCCTCTGGGTGGGTTGAACCAACACCGTCATTGATATTCAAGCCATTAGGCGATGCGCCCATTGTGGAAGTATCAGCATCCAGGTCAGCAAACAAATGCGTTGCCAGCGAGGATGTCGCTCCGTGTGCACAATCCAGTGCGATATGAAGCCCTGTGAATTCCTCATCCACTGTTTGCTTCAGGAATTGGAGGTACTTCTGTCCGCCTTCAAAGTAATCGTTCACCTGTCCCAGGTCTCCGCCTACCGGACGCGGCAGCTCATCTGCTTCCATGTCCATCAATTGCTCGATTTCATTTTCCTGCTCATCAGAAAGCTTGTAGCCATCAGGGCCAAAGAACTTGATGCCATTATCGGCAACAGGGTTATGCGAGGCAGAAATCATGACACCAGCCTGTGCGCCCAGAGCCTTTGTCAAATAAGCTACACCAGGAGTAGAGATGACGCCGAGACGCATGACTTCCGCTCCGATCGATAATAGCCCCGCTACAAGAGCTCCTTCAAGCATATGTCCGGAAATACGCGTGTCACGGCCAATCAACACTTTTGGGCGGTCATGTTCTTTTGTGAGGACATACCCTCCGAAACGACCCAGCTTGAAAGCCAATTCTGGAGTCAATTCGCTGTTCGCCACACCACGAACTCCGTCAGTACCGAAATATTTACCCATTCTTAAAATCTCTCCTTGTATGAAAAATTACAGTCAATTAAGCGTCTTTTTTTGCAATCGTTACACTGGCTTTTTGCCTCACCAGTTTCCATGTAATATTTTGAGGCGCGGTCACCTTCATGTCGACCTCGTGATTTCCCTCATCCAATCCGGATACATCGATCAGGATTTTAAAATCGCCTGCAGCAAGAGGGGAAACAAGGTCATTCGGTCCCGCAACAGTTATATTCGTCTGCCCATTGGAAGGGTTAAGGAAGCCGACTTCATAGTCATCCTCCACCCCTTCTATTTCAATCGGGATATTGGAGATTGTTTTCTCTGATTCCTTTGTGACATCGACAGATACTTTCACCAACTCAGGTGATACCTTTAAAACGCCATTTCCGATAATGACCGGGAGGGTGAGTTCCGTATCTTCATCTATCTTGCTCAGGTCCACCTCGACCCTGACATTCTCGGTCTTTTCCAAAACATCAGGCGGCGCAAGGATTTCTGCTTCATTCGTTTCTAATTTAATGTCATTGATTGTTACCCCGCCAGGCGGGTTTCCTTTACGGACTATATCAATCGGGACTTTTTTGCTTGAGCTTTTAACCGGAATGGTCACATCAACGGTCTGTGGATCAATGATTACATCGAGCTTGTTCATGTCTTTGTCCAGTGCCAGTACACTTGCCTCACGCGTGATGGTATCTGTCAGTTTGCCTGATGAATTAACCGTCGCCTTGACATAAGTGATTTTATCGATCATATCCTTGGCACCTGTTATTTGCACCCTGTTCGGTTTAACTGTCGGCTTCTCGGCTATATAACCATCCTCAACAATGTTGCCGCTGAATTCTGCATCTACCCTGAATTCTTTGGTTACCTTCTCCTGGACGGAAACGTTGGCGTAACCAGGTTCGATCGTCACCGTCAGCCGTTCGGAAATATCTTTGATGGTGATGGGTACCCGCTGTTTCCCAATTTCTGCATCTGTCAAATCAACAAACACTTCAAAGTTCCTTAATGTCTTCGCCTGCTGAACGAGGTTTTTCGGCCCCTGCAGCGTGACCGACACCGTTTCAGGCACACCTGAAACAACCAGTGTATCCGTATCATAAATCCTCTTTACCGGTACTTCTTCAACCGTCTCCACCTTTTCATCAGATGGGACACTTACATCGCCTGGCTTGCCAGGCTCGTTTTTCGGGACAGATCCGAAAAGCAAAATCGCAAGAACCAGAGCCACTGCTTTAATGAACCACGGATTATCCATCCATCTATCCATTTTTCTTCCCCCTCCAATTCCAGCGGGTAGAAGCTGCCTGTTTGATTCGTGATGGTGAAATCAGCTCGGCGGTGAGCAGTTCCCTTAGCGTTTCCCCGCTCAGATCCCGGTACAGTTCACCATTCCGGGTAACAGATACATTTCCAGTCTCCTCTGACACAACAATAGTAATGCTGTCGGTCACTTCGCTGATCCCCAGCGCTGCTCTATGCCTCGTGCCCAGTTCCTTTGAGATGAACGGACTTTCGGACAACGGCAGATAGCAAGCTGCCGCAGCAACAATATTTTTCTGTATGACCACGGCTCCATCATGAAGCGGCGTATTCGGTATAAACAGATTGATCAGCAATTCAGAGGAAAGTTTTGATTGAAGCGGAATGCCTGTTTCTATGTAATCACTCATCCCTGTTTCTCTTTCAATCGAGATCAGCGCTCCAATCCGGCGCTTGGCCATATAATCGGTCGCCTTGATAATGGCTTCCACCATTTTCTCCTCATCTTCATCTTCCTGCAAGCCAGACCTTGAAAAAAGCCGTCCACGGCCAAGCTGCTCGAGTGCCCGGCGCAACTCAGGCTGGAAAATGATGATGATGGCCAGAAATCCCCAGGTAAGCACTTGTTCCATCATCCAGCTGAGCGTGTTCAATCCGAAGAAATCACTGACAAACTTTACAATCAGGATGACGAAGATCCCTTTTAAAAGCTGGACAGCCTTTGTGCCCCGGATGATCGCAATCAGCTTATAAATGACGAACCAAACCAGGAGAACGTCAACAATATTGGCCAGATATTCTATAAAGTCGAATTCCGCAAACGACATTGCACTTCCTCCAATAGTTTAGTAAGGCTTTTCCGCAACTGTAAAGGATGCGGGAGAGCCCTTTTATAAAAAATATAAAAAGCAAAAGTCACTCTGCCTATAATTGAATATAACTTTTTCATTATAACATAAGCCTGTTCAAACTAATAATGATACAGGCCACTTTAAAAAACAGCCATTCCTATTGGAATGACTGTTCCTTCTCATCATGATCAAAAAGGTTGGCTGTGTTCTTGACAGTCTTTTTGATATGATACCAGATCCACTCGAACACTTCATTGACTTCTGTTATTTCTCCTGTGACATTCCCCGCTGAGGCCATATACTTCTCTCCGTTGATGACGGTAACATTCCCCTGGACCTCTCCCTCGATCTTCACCTTGCCGTTCCGGACAACGACATCACCCTTGACGACCTCACCCTCAGGCACGATGACTGTATCGTTTTCCACGATCAGGTTAGGCTGTTTGGAGACCGAAAACTGATGGTCTTCGTTCCAGGTAGTAAGAATGCTGCCTGCCATTAATGCCAGGAAAAGCGAGGCTGCCGTCAGCAGCGGATGGCTTCGGAACCAGCGCTGGACGCCTGTTCGTTTCTTTTCCTTCGGCAAGCCTGCCATCACCTTTGATGTAAAATCATCGGGTGCATGGATATGGGAGGTACTTTGCACAAGAGCGATCGCCTTATTCAGTTCCCTGAAGTATTCCTGGCAATCTGTACAGCTTTGCAGATGTTCTCTTAATATCTTCTCGTGCTCCTCCGTAATTTCATCGTCTAGGTATTCATGCATATAGTCTATTAATTGTTCGGGACATTTCATTTACGTTCACCTCACCTTATACGTGTCGCAGCTGCTGCCTTAAGGCTTCTCTTCCACGATGGATTCTTGTCTTTACCGTGCCAAGCGGGAGATCGAGTATTTCGCTGATCTCATTCAAACTGAGCTCCTCAATATACTTTAATACGATGACCGACCTGTATTTATCGGGTAGTTTCGAAATTTCTTTTTGAATCGTGTCCTGCAACTCAAGACTTTCTACTTCGTCCTCTGGCAATGGAGTTTCAGAAGGAACCTGTGAATACATTGTCAGCCCCTCAGTTCCAGGCACCTCCGCATCAAGGAAATAATCTGGTTTCTTCTTGCGGATTCTGTCAATGCATAGATTTGTAGCTATTCTATACAGCCATGTTGAAAACTTCAAGTTCTGATTGAAGCTGTTGATATTGATATATGCACGGATAAAGGCTTCCTGTGCAATATCCTCTGCCTCATGCCGATTCCCAAGCATACGGTAGCAAAGCTGGAATACCTTGTCCTTGTATACCTCGACAATTTCTCCATAGGCATTCTGGTCTCCCTTGATTACCTGTTTTATTCTGTGTTTTACGATCGTTTCCATTAATTTTACCTCCGCGCTTTATGCGGCTAATCGATATACGAATCGATTCCGGAAAAGGTTTCGTTTTTATGATAAAAATCTTTACAATATATGTATCTGACACAATCCTGCTAAAACTGACGTGTTTTTCATGTCATGCGAAAAAAGTCGATAAGTTAATTTTAACAAATTATTCCCATATTGGTTTAAAAAGTTTTGGACAGGGGTAAAAATAGACTATATTCATTGAAAGCGAGGCAAATTTTTTATGTGTGCGGAATCGTTGCTGAAGGATATTGAAAATTGCCGTAAAGAAATGGTTGAATTAGCTGCCAAAACCTCGCTGTCCAATCAACGTGTGGTAGACATCAGTACAAGACTCGACCATTTACTAAATAAATATTACCACTTATCGTCATAAAAGACAGTTCTATATTCATGATAAAAGAGCAGCAGCCATCAATTGGCCGCTGCTCTTATTTTCTTTTCCACATAGTTATCCTATTCCCTTTGCAACGGTAAAATTACAAAAGCTTCTCTCCAAACAATGATCCCATCAGAGCTACTGCTGCAATGGCTGTTTTGTTCTTCTCATCAAGAATCGGGTTGACCTCTACGAATTCAGCAGATGAGATGATTTTCGCCTCGGCCAGCATCTCCATAGCCAGGTGACTCTCACGATAGCTGATGCCGCCAATTACCGGTGTGCCTACACCCGGTGCATCTGTAGGGTCCAAGCCATCCAGGTCTAGAGAAAGGTGGACACCATCTGTCTTGTCCTTTAAGTAATCGATTGTTTCTTCCATCACCCTTGCCATGCCCATGCGATCGATCTCATGCATGGTGTAAACCTTGATCCCCATTTCCTTGATCAATTCCTTTTCGCCCTCATCAAGTGCACGGGCACCGATAATGACGATATTCTCAGGCTTCACCTTTGGTCCGTATCCGCCTAATTGGGTCAGCATATCATGGCCAAGACCAAGGCTGGCCGCAAGCGGCATTCCGTGAATATTGCCTGATGGTGATGTTTCTGCCGTGTTCAAATCTCCATGAGCATCATACCAGATGACACCCAGGTTTTGATAGTGCCTGGATACACCAGCCAGCGTTCCAATTGCAATACTGTGGTCTCCTCCTAAAACAAGCGGGAAAGACCCTGACTCGATGATTTTATCTACTTCTTCCGCCAGCAAACTATTTTTTTCAGCGACCAGCTCCAGATTGCGAAGATTGCTGTTAGGGTCTATTTTCACTTCAGGCCTTCCGACCGCGATATCTCCCAAATCCTCGATCTCATCGAATAACACTCTTAATCTTTCATTGATGCCGGCATAACGGATGGCACTTGGCCCCATGTCCACGCCCCGTCTCATCTGCCCCAGATCCATTGGCATGCCGATAATCGATAGCTTCTTCATAAAACTTCTCCCCCTAGCCTTCTCTGTCTCTCCTCCTATTTTAAACGCTTACATTCACATGACTCAACTGGACAATTTCATGAATATATATACGGTTTGGAATAGCCTGAATTTATTCCTTTTATTCCTTTGAAGCACACAAAAAAGCCATAAATCCAAATGGATTTATGGCTGATATGGTATTTATGTAGTGTGATGGTGGAGCCTAGCGGGATCGAACCGCTGACCTCCTGCGTGCAAGGCAGGCGCTCTCCCAGCTGAGCTAAGGCCCCATTTTGGAGCGGAAGACGGGATTCGAACCCGCGACCCCAACCTTGGCAAGGTTGTATTCTACCACTGAACTACTTCCGCATGATTTCATTATATTAGAAAAGACCCCTAAAAATAAAGAAAAAATCATTCTTAGAGGTCCTGCATGAGTGAGCCATGAAGGACTCGAACCTTCGACCCTCTGATTAAAAGTCAGATGCTCTACCGACTGAGCTAATGGCTCCCAATAATGTAGTGTAACAAAGTTGGCTTCACCCGATAAAGTCATCCTGTCGCATCTGCGCTGCTCGAAAGTCCTCACGGTCTTTCTCGCAAGTTGCCGAAGAAGCAATCCAGGGAGTGAGCAACTTGCTCTACCGACTGAGCTAATGGCTCCTAGGATATAATCTACCCTGTCCATCGTCTTTTAAGCATGTTAGCGTGCGTAAAAGAAAATAAAATGGCTGGGCTAGCTGGATTCGAACCAACGCATGACGGAGTCAAAGTCCGTTGCCTTACCGCTTGGCTATAGCCCAATGAGAAAAATAAAAAGGACATCAATTACTTGTCCAATTTGTATATGTATTAAAATGGTGGAGGGGGACGGATTCGAACCGCCGAACCCGGAGGGAGCGGATTTACAGTCCGCCGCGTTTAGCCACTTCGCTACCCCTCCACATATAGATGCTACGAAGACCTAAGTTCTTCTTTGCATGAATTCCGCTGATATCATTCAGGGAAAGAAAAGAATGGTGCCGGCGAGAGGACTTGAACCCCCAACCTACTGATTACAAGTCAGTTGCTCTACCAATTGAGCTACACCGGCATTCAATAAGATTATTTTATAAAAATCATGGTGGAGGATGACGGGATCGAACCGCCGACCCTCTGCTTGTAAGGCAGATGCTCTCCCAGCTGAGCTAATCCTCCGTTTATCTATGGGAATTTCTTTTCACTGCGTGAATATTAAGCAAGATTATTCTCGCTATCGCGAAAAAATCCAAGTGACCCCTACGGGATTCGAACCCGTGTTACCGCCGTGAAAGGGCGGTGTCTTAACCGCTTGACCAAGGGGCCATATAATAATATTTTCAGAGCTTCCAAGCGGGCTCGAACCGCTGACCTCTTCCTTACCATGGAAGTGCTCTACCTGCTGAGCTATGGAAGCATATTGCTGCCAGCTCAAATGACTTCTGTCATTTAGAGATAATGGCTCCGCAGGTAGGATTCGAACCTACGACCGCTCGGTTAACAGCCGAGTGCTCTACCACTGAGCTACTGCGGAATAGTGGTAATATAACATAACTCTTGCAGATGATCCGTTTGCCTCATCTTAGAAGGTTGTCCAAGATGCAAATGCATCCTGCCCGGCGGCGTCCTACTCTCACAGGGGGAAACCCCCAACTACCATCGGCGCTGAGAAGCTTAACTTCCGTGTTCGGTATGGGAACGGGTGTGACCTTCTCGCCATCGCCACCAGACAATTTTTCAAAGACAATATTTATTATACTGCCTTTTATGCATTTTTCAAGAGAATTTTTAGGAAAGTTATTTTACTTTCACAAAAATTTGTTCCCTCAAAACTAGATAATGTGTAAGAAGAATTCAGAAGAACGAATGATCAATTTGGTTAAGTCCTC
>NZ_RSFW01000036.1 GCF_003937825.1 Mesobacillus subterraneus
TTATAGATAGAAATGTAATATTGAATGAGAATACTTGGGGGTATTTTCTAGCTCCCTTTTTAATTTATTTATATATTAAAAAGGAAGATTCTCTGAAAAAGTTTATTGTATATGTTATAGGGATTGTTTTGATTTATTTTACAAACGCAAATACAACGTTACTTTCATTTGCCTTTTTACCAATTTTTATATTTATTTTTAACAGAGTCAAAAATCCAAGGCGTTTATACACAATTGTTATATTGTTAGGTATATTATCGACTTATTTGATCGCACATATGAGTAATGAGTTACTAACTAATATACTGTCATATCGGAATCAATTATGGGATTTTTATCTTGGTAATGTTACTAATTCAATAAATGATATTTTTTTTGGTAATGGCCGTTGGACTATCATAGATAAAGGGATACCTCATTTATCTCGTTATGGAGGCCATAATACCTTTGTAAGTCTTTTCCACTTTAATGGAATAGTAGTATTAGGATTGTATATCTTATTTATAATATTGGGTATGAGAAAAAGATCAACAAAATTCACCGTATCTGACGGAATCATTTATTTGTCTATTACTTTCCAATTTGCAGAATCAAATATCCCGTTATTTTCATTTTTCTTTCCTGCATTTATTTTCATGGTCAACATGCTCATCAACAAAGAATCTGAGGAAGCTGAAAGAAGGCTGGAAGTTTCCTGATTGCAAAAAGGTACAGGCTTTGTTAATCCAAAGTCCTGTACCTTTTTATTTTATTCTAGTTCTCTAGCGATATAATATGCACTTACCCAGCCAGTGGTCCCGTTTGATAACTTGATCTTATACCAGTTTTTGGAGGAATCCATTACTTGATTTCCTTCTTTGTCGGTGACAATATGGACATATTGGTTGAGTTTTAAGGTGGAAATTGCTGCTTTATCTGTTGATGGATCAGGTCGTACGTTTAGGGATGAGGTTAATGCTCTTCCTAAATTTTTGACTGAGATGAATTCTTTGTAACGATCAAACTTTATGTCCTTCGTCCAGTAGATTTCATCATCAAGTTGAATTTTAACTTTAAAGTCGTTTGCCTTTTCTAAGAGAAGGAACTCTGTGTCTTTTTCTAATGTTTTCACTTTTCCGGCTGCATCTGTGACTTTAAGATTTTGTTTAGCTGTTGCTAATATGCCAGAAGGGAATGTATCTTTCCCTGTTGGAATTGGTGGGGCTGAGAAAACAGTTAGATTTGGTTTCGCTGACTGGTAGTATGTTTTGTCATACGGCAGGATTTTCTGCATATGAGAGGCAATTACTTTTCCCCAATATGGATCACTAGCATAAAAGTAGTTCATTCCTTCGCTGCTTGAGTCAATTCTCGCATTAGAAAGGGTTTTGGTAGAATACCCGAGATAGGCTCCTTTATATTTCCAGTTGCCTGGATTGAGATAGGTGGCCTTCATTGCGCGAGCGATGTAATCAATATTTTGCTCAATACTTTTAAAGCGGAATGCGCCGATATATGGCGTTGCATCATACGCTCCGAAACCAAAGAGATTGTATTTGCCAAAAGAGATATTAGATGTGCCATAACCGCTCTCGTGGATCGCATGTGCTGCTAAATAAAGCGCGTTTAGACCATATTTGTTCCCCGCGTCAATAAATGACTGGCCCTTCCCGGTAAGGACGCTTTTTTTATCGTTTGCATTTACAAAGTTAGCAATATAGGTATCTATTTGTGATGCAGTGACAGGAGACTTTGTGCGCAAGTCTATGAATTGATATCCTGACCTGCTCGTGATCTGGCTTCCGGTCCGGACTTCTTGGATATGGCTTCCTGCTACATAGCCTGTTTTCTCCGCATAGTTAACCTTATACCAGCCGTTAGAAACCTTATGGGTAGGAAGTATAAACTTTCCTTGAGGGATGGTGGACAGAGTAGCAGCACCTTCCCAGGCACCAGATTTTAAAATCACATTGGTATTTACTAAAAAAACTTTATTAGAAATCGCTGTTTCAATTACAACAGGCTCTGATGTTTTAATGAAACTGCTTTTATGGATATAACCGTTTTTACCGGTATAAGATGTTTTATACCAGGAACCAACTCCAGATGTGGATGATACTACTGTGCCTTTTGGAATCTTTATTAATTTTGAATATATCGTTCCATATGACTGATATAAATATGTATCCCGCTTTGCTTTATAAGCTGTTTTCTTAAATTTGAAGGGTGTGAACTTCTTAATATAGGAAGGGTATACATAGTAGGATTTGCCTTTATAAGATACCTTATACCAGGTTTTCCCGATGCTGTTCAACACTTTTTGGTTTGAATACAATCCATTATTTGCTGGAATCCTAATAGTGGCTTTCTTCTTTGTGTCTGGTGAAAGGTATAAAGGTGTGGATGTTTTTGTGAAATAATATGTACCAGGTGTTTTAACAATTTTATTGTACTCTTTCAAATATTGTCCACTTACCCAGCCGGTTTTGGTAACCTTTTTTCCTTTGCTGGAGTATGTATAGGCTACTTTATACCAGCTTCCTTTTTGGGTTGTAGTAGTAACAATCTTCCCTTTCCGAATGGTGAGGATCGCTTTGTTTTTTACACTTGCTCCGGTTCTTAGCTTTAAATTACTGGTTGTTTGATAAGTTGTTTTTTTTGTTATGACTATACTGGATGCCTCTACCTTTTGAATGGATAAAAATTCTGAAGAAGAGGTGAATCCAAATAGTAGTAAGGTAAGGGTTAAGAGGATTATTTTACCGAATTTTTTCATTAATCTAGCTCCTTTTTCGTGAATCTAGTAAAAATATATACTAATTTACTAGTACTATTATCGGGGTATCTATGAAAATTGTAAATAAATTCTAATGAATTTATATGAAAATATTACACATTCTCTGTATAGATGTTAATTCAGTGTCAAATTTACGTTAAGGTTGTTTTCTTTTTGTTAATTATCCTCAAGTAACGATTCAATGAGCTGAAAAAAGTATAAGATATCAGTGTATCGAGGCTCCCTGCAAAAAGTTAGCCTGAATAGGAGGGTGTTTTTACGTTCACACTAAGAAAGATGAAAGAAAATACTACTTTGGAGGAGATTGGATGCCGGAATTTTCCGAGAAGTTAGTTACAATTTTACTTGGTCTTTTTTTTCTGCTAACTATTTATGTGAATCTTAACACTCTGTATTATGTCGTCTTGACAATCTTCGGATTTGGAAAAGCTAAACGGGATTATCCGTTAATTGAAGATGAGACAAGATTCTTGATTTTAGTTGCCGCACACAATGAAGAGAAGGTAATTGGCTCGACTATTGATAACTTGAAAAAAATACAATATCGGAAAGACCTGTTTGATATTTATATAGTAAATGATAATAGCACTGATCGGACAGGAGCTATATGTGAAGAAAAAGGGGTTAAATACATCAATACTGGTGAAAAGCAGTTTCCGAGGGAAGGTGTAGGGAAACCGGCAGGCTTGCAATACGCACTCAGGTTTTTAGGATTTGAAAAACTGAAAGAACAGTACGATTGTTTAATGATCTTGGATGCAGATAATCATGTGGATCCACATATCTTGCAGGAGTTGAACTCACAATACATTGGAAAAGGAAAACCTGAAGCTATCCAAACCTATCTAGACTCTAAAAACTCAGCAAACAGCCTGTCATTGGGATACTCAATGAGCTATTATATCACCAATAGATTCTTCCAGCTGGCTAAATACCGATTAGGGCTGCCAAATGCAATTGGAGGGACAGGTTTCATCGTAAGGCTTGATTATTTAATGAAGCATGGAGGCTTCCGATTCCATTCATTGACCGAGGATCTCGAGCTGGAAATGGAAATTGTAAAGGATAACGGCAGAATTTTATGGAATCATTTTGCAAGGGTTTATGATGAAAAGCCGGAAGACTTTAAAGTAAGCATCAAGCAGCGTACTCGCTGGTCCCAGGGGCATTGGTATGTTGCTTTCACCAATCTCAAACCATTTCTCAAGAAGTTACTAACTGAAAAGGGAAAGATGAAGATTCTTGATCAGCTTGTTTATCTTTTTGGTATGGCCAGAGCTGTCCAGATGACTATAGTCGTGATTGGGATAGTAGCTGCAACAATATTTAGCCTTGCAACAAGGAACACTGAATTGCTGTCAACAGCAGGTGAGAGGCTATTATATCTAATTTTTGGTGCCAGTCTCATTTCTCTTGTCTTATTTATATATCAGTTATTAATTTGTATGTATTATGCAATCAAGATGGATACGAATCATAAATTTCGATTTTTTAGTATGAGTGTCTCTGTATTTTATTATGCTTACACCTTTATCTATGCCCAGGTGATGGGCTTGCTAAAGTGGAAGCAGCAGCATACATGGGTGAAGACAGATCATAATAAGACAGCTCGTGAAAACCCGTGAAAGCTCTCAATATAATATGACGAGCATCTCTTTTCAGAGGTGCTCGTTCCTCGTTTCCTATTCCCCTTAGAAAAAATTACCTTACATGCATGCTTTGAAAAAAATGAGCTTGTAGGATGTAGCTTTAATTGATAATCTTCCAAGATGTTTTGACGGCATGAACTCTATTCCTTGCTAATCCCTTCAGGTTCTTCCCATATTTACAGCAATGTCAGTCAGGCAGCCTGGAGCGGGTCGCATTCAGATATAGGGAAAATCTTTATCTATAATGGACTCAGAACCAAAGTGGTATTTGGGATAAGAAACCTGCTGTGCATGTGTATTTAGACAGTGAAAATATAAATATCCTCTGGGTATGCCCATAGGATATTTTTATACCTATATGCTTGTAATTATCCGGTGCAATCTTTTATTTTCCATAATAATTAAGAAGTGTTGTTGTAAACTATCTTGTTAACCTTTTCACTCTTTTCCTATTAACAAAAAAGCCTGCCTAAAATTAGGTAGACCTCAATGCACTTATTTAAAAATTCCCATTCCTTCTAATATGATTTTTGCATCACTATTGAAGTATGCTGGCACTTCTTTCCTTAGTAATAACTCAGGGTTTTCCTTTATTATTACCTTCAATCCGCGCATATCGAAATTCCTAGCGTATGTATTAATTGTATTTAATATGGCGAGGTCCTTTCTGGATAAAGGTTTGTTTCCTTCGTCCTGAAGCTCGATAAGAATATCCAGTAACTCTCTGGCATTCTTGCTGAGAAGGTTTTTATGTTCCTGCAGCACATTTAGGTTCTCTTCAATGTATACCCTTGCAGCGGCAAGTTCTAAATTCTCAACACAGTTATTTATCTTAGATGCAATATCAACTAAACTCAATTGGATTCCCCATTTATACCCATTTTTTGAACTTTTTTATATAAGTTTATACCTTTGTTAACATGATTTTTCCATTGTTTATATTCATAGCTGCTTTTTAATTGGCAAATCAGCCTTGGCAAGAAGCGTACAACTGATAAAAACCTACAGTAATGATTGAAAGATGAAAAAGGCTGGATAACGGATCCAGCCTTTTATATTGTTTTTATTCTTCTTGTATATTCTCTACTTCAGTTTCTTGAGCATTGTTTAGCTTCTCTAAAATGGATTGTTTCATTTGTTGTAGCTGCTCCTCAACCTTTGGATACATTTTAAATTTGTTAGGATCCTTTTCCTTGAGGATCAGGCTCTTTAGCTCCATTTCCTCAAGCTGTTTAAGACTTGTTGCAGCCTCATCAATATTACCGTTTTGTATCAATTCTTCTATTGAGAGTGACAGGGTATACCGGTCAATGTCTAACTGGGTATTTTCCAATGAGTATCGTACAGGCAAGATGTACTTGGATGTTGCAAGGGACCTGACACGTTGCCTATTCATATTCTTGATAACTTTTTCAGTCTTGGATTTCGAATTTGCTAGTGATTTATGTTTATTTATCAAGCTGGAGTCTATTTTTCCAATAGTTAGTGCATAATCTAGCTGTTTATTGGCTGCTAGAAGATTCTCTCCTGATTGAATGCCATCCATAAACAACTTGCTGTTTTTTGTATAATAATTGACCTTATCGAAGTAGCCTGAAAGTTTTTTCTGATTCTTGGCTGGTAGAACAGCAATCTGTTTTCTTAGAGTTTTAGCTTCTTTTGTCACAGAGTTATAGAGAGATGGTAAATTTTTGTCAATCTTAAGGTTGCTCTGCGTTTTAATATTTGCATAGTAATAGGTGTTCAACTTTTTAGATTTAGAGTATAGATTAATCAATTTTTTCTCTAGTTTAGCCGTTTCTGCATTCATCCGTGCAAGGTAGAGTTTAGAACTTTCCTGTGCAGTGTACAAACCGACAGCCTGGTTTTCACGCCAGGCTCCCGGGAACTCAGATAACGGGGGACTGGTTTCATAATAAGCTCTTGATATTTCTGGAGTAAAACCAGGGCGCTTTTTAGCACTGATAAACCAGTCTGTGAATCCCCCTCCTGAAGGGTTTTTACCTGGGAATACCAGACTGTATCCCGTCATTTTGCCAATTTGTTTAGCGTATTTATAATCTCGTTTATAAATCTTTCCGGTTTGTTTATAATTCCAAAATAGAATTCTTCCAGTACTGTGGTACGATACAGCCATTTCAGGGTTAATTTCATCTACAAATTTTAAAATGGCCTTTGTTTCTGCTGCAGTCTCAGGAGCCTTCCCTTTATAGTTTTTATAACTTGGATTTTTTGGACTATTGATTGCTTCCCATCCAGCATTATATTGTCGATTAAGATCGACACCTTTGCCATTTGCTTTCCATCTATTAAAATTCTTGCTGCCGTTATTCATTTTTGTCAGTGATTTATGCTTGTTTTTTGGAAATGCCTTTAAGCCTGATTGCTGAAGAGTGACTCCATCTGGATTTACCATAGGAACAAACCAGATTGTCGTGGAATTTAATATTTTCTTTGTGTCGTAGCCATTAATTTTCTTCTTTTTCTTATATGCTGCAGCATAGTTTTCCAACATGTACATATTCAGGCTTGTCGTCATCCATTCTCTTGCATGATGTGACCCATTGACGAATAAGTTGGCATTCCCTGTTCCGATTGAAACAGCATATATTTTCCGGCCGTACTCAGATTTGCCGATTGTTTTTACATTTATCAGTTCTGGATAAGCCTTTTTTAAGGCGTATATATCCTTAACCATCTGTTTATAAGTATAGACTTTGTGTGGATTTACGATGGCCTCTTTGGCTTCTGCCACTGTTATAAAAGAAAAGCTTGATACAACAAGTAGTAGTGCAATAACACTGATCTTCAGTTTTTGCATTTTAATCCCCCGCGTATGATGTATGAAAAAGTTTCCATTGTTACTTTATTATAAATGATATATTAATAGAATCAGTATCTTTTTAATAAAAATTTCCCATTGCTTCCTAATGCAGTAAACTTGCTTTTTGATTGACAGATAGCCCTGATATTGGATTTCTTCTCTATTCTGGAATATTTTATGCTAAAATAGTAAACGTTGATTTTGGTGCTTAAATCTTTCCACACTGACTAATTATTATTTACAATAGTTATTTTTAAGGAAATCTGCTAGCTGCATAGATGGTAAAGTCCTAGGTTATGAGGCTTAGTTGTGGAAATGAGGTTAACATACATAATTTTAATAGAACATTTATGAAGGGAGAAACGAATGGTAAAGAAGTTTATTGTATCTATCCTGAGTTTGGTACTTGCTTTGTCGTCATTTGGAAGCAGCATGGCCCAAGCGGAGGACAATAGTTCAGTCAACCAAAGAGAAGAGTCCGAATCGGTAGATGTTGAAGTCGCTGATGAAATGGAGGTGGAGGAAGAACAGACTGATGATAGTCAAAATTTAACTACTGAAGAAGATAGCAGCTTAACTGATACAAATTCGGAAGCTATTTCGAATGAAGAGGTTGAGGGAGAACAAGAGGTCGAAGACGGCGCAGTTGAAAATACTGAAAATGAACCGCCAACAGATTTAAAGGATATAGAGAATAACAAAAAAGTTGATTCTATTCAAGAAAACGAAAATGTCCAAAAAAAGGATCAACTGCGAAGCTCAGCAATCGAAAAATCAGTTCCCACCTCTTCTAATGACGAGAATTTGGAGATCCATGGAGATACTAAATATTATCTGAATGAACAGGGGTTTATTTTATATGCAGAAGTTTATTCAGGTGATAAGGTAACGAAAATTCAAGAATACTACCAGAATACTAAAGTAGAAAATGCAGAACAGAGAATAAAATATATTTTCAACCTTACAAACGATGGATATGTCGTCCGTGCATCGAAGTTAGATGAAGAAACCCAAAAAAGTACAGATCAGTACGAATATTACCCGTTAACTGTTTATGGGTCACATGGGAGACAAATTAAGTATAAATATAGTCTGAATGCTGATGGCTTTTTGACAAAAGCGACCAAAAGAGAACAGGGAACACAACGAATTCTTGCATGGTATGTATATCATCCAAAAACCCAATATGGAGCTCACGCAGATAAAATTTTGTATATATACATACTTAATAAGGCTGGTTATGTGACAAAGGCAACCAAAAGAGAGAGAGGCACACAAAAAATCCTTGCCTGGTATGTATATCATCCTAAAACTAAATATGGGGCACATACCAATAAGATTATGTATAAGTACTGGTTGAACTCTGCAGGTTATGTAACAAAGGCTGCCAAAAAAGAAAAGATTTCTCAGAGGACAATAACATGGTATGTTTACCATCCGAAAACCCGATATGGATCTCATACCAATGAAATTTTGTATAAGTATTGGTTGAATTCAACTGGTTTTGTTACAAAAGCTGCCAAAAGGGAAAAAGGTACACAAAGAATCCTCGCATGGTTTGAGTATTATCCAAAAACAATGTATGGAAAACATGCAACTGGAATCAGGTACAAGTTGTATCTTAATTCTTCAGGGTATGTAAGCAGTGGAACCCAAAGAGAGAAGGGGACACAAAAGGTATTAGTATCATACAAATTCAAGGCCAAAACAACCTACGGAAATCAATGGAAACAAGTAGGCGAGAGGAAAATCAATGTGCCTGTAGTGAAACAGCTTCCTGAACTGCCAACTGGCTGTGAAATCACGGCTGTCACGATGATGTTGCAATACCAGGGGGCCAAGGTTGGGAAATTGCAGTTGGCAAATGAAATGCCAAGACATCCCTGGGATCCAAGCTATGGTTATGTAGGAAATCCATACACTACAAAAGGCTGGACCGTGTACCCATCTGCTTTAATGGGGTTAGTGAAAAAACACGCAGGTAAGTCAGAAAACCTTAGCGGATACAGCCTGATGAGACTTGAATATTATTTGTCTAAAAATAAACCAGTTGTTGTATGGGTATCCCCAATGCATGGATTTACAGTACATGCCATTACACTTACAGGATATGATAAGGATAATTTCTATTTTAACGATCCTTGGACTGGTGCTAAAAATGTGAAAATGAGTAAAAGTAAATTTATTAAAATCTGGACTAACCAGAATAAGAGAGCTATTTCATATTAAGCAGGGGAATTAATAGAAAAGGAAGCACCCATACAATGGGCACTTCCTTTTTGCTATTTATCATACAATTTCACAGTATGTGAAACACCATCATATTTATAGGTAACTTTTATATATGTGCTTGAGTTGAATTTGGTCAGTGGTTTGTTTGGTTGAAACTTAAACTTCTTTGTTTTTTTACTGCTGGTCACCCAATTTTTAGGTTTGTGTGAATAAATTACTTTTCCCTTATTCACTAATTCAAATTTAGTAATTGTGAGAGATTTAGCTCCTTTATTGCTGACGCTAAAATAACCAACATTACTTCCAGAATTATAGTTCATCTCCATGCTGCCAGAGGGCATGTCTCGAACATCTATTACAATCGTCTTGGTTTTGGTTTTTGTGGTTCCTTTTTGACGGACGTTAACGGAAACTTTGTATTTGCCTTGAGCTTTTGGTGTCCAATAAAATGTCTTGCTGCTTGAGTATTTCTTATAAGTCGTCCACTTCCCCTTTTCATACACACGGAATCTATATTCCAAATACTTCCCTTTTGAGCTGGCTGTGAATTTGATTTTTGTCCCTTCGACTAAAGGTGACTTTTTATTGCTTTTAAAAGAAGTAATAGAGAAATCAGATGGCTTGAATACTGTATATTTCGTAATCTTATAAGATGATTTTCCTGATGCTTTGCTTCTTACATTCACCTTTACTTGATAAATTCCCGATGATTTTGGTTTCCAGTATGCATACTTGCTACGAGAATAATTTTTAATGGTCACCCATTTGTTATTTTGTTTTACACTGAATTTATACTCTAAATCTACTCCAGATGCGGCCGCTGTCCATTTAATAGATTTAGAGACAGGGCTTGGAGAAGTAACACTTGGTTTTAAAGAGGTAACTTTCACATAAGGACTTTTTACTTCAAAACTGATTTCCTCATAGATAATGGACTCAGGATTTTCAGCTCTGCGAACTCCGACCTTGATTGTATACTTACCAGCTTTTGCAGGTTTCCAATTAAATGAATTATTAGTACTGAAGGTTTGGACAACCTGATTATTTACATAATACTGATATTGAAGACCACTTTTGCTGGTACCCGTTGTGAAGGTGATTGTTTTCCCGGCAACTTGTGGGGATTTCAAATTTGATGTAAAGGAAGTGATGTCAAAATCAGGCTCTAGTACTGCAGAAAAAACATACCGCTGATTAAAATCACTGTAATCATTAGCCTCGACAGCTAAGTAATAGGTACCTTTTTCTAACTCTTTATCAATATAATGATAATACAGAGAAAGGCCATCCGCTGGATCATAAAATGAATCAGTGGAGCTAGTAGCTAGTAGGGAACCGTTAGAATTATAGAGTGCTAGTTTATAGTGACCACCGTAAATAAAGCTATCTTCAGGTGTATTTCCTAAAATTGTAGCAATTGAGAATATCCCTGATGTCTTCATGTTGAATTGGTAAAAATCCTGATCCGCATGGTTTAAATCACCAATAACAGTGTCGCCTAGCGAAATCGGGTTTGATAACGAAATATTATTGTTAGGTTCTTTTTCATTTAATTGCAGACCTTTTAATGTAAAGTTTTCCTTTGAAAATACATTTGTGATTTTCTTAGGGAGTTCTTCTGCTCCAGCTGCCGCACTGGAAAACAAGAGCAGACATAGTAAAGAAAAAATGAAAGATATTGGCTTTTTTAACATTTTCAACTCTCCTTAAATAATAGTCCTGAATAGTATATCCTATAATATCTATAAATGGAATTATTATCCTTTTAATTAAATAAAAAAAATTCGACAAGACCTTATACTATAATCTCACTGCTAAAAAATAGGATATATTGGATGGGTATCGGTCTCCTTACATAAAAAAAGCACTGAGGGAGTGAACTGCACCCCAATTGTTAGACACACCTAACA
>NZ_RSFW01000037.1 GCF_003937825.1 Mesobacillus subterraneus
ATTAAAGAGTGAGCTACTTTATTTAGAAGAATTTGAGAGTATGGAGCACTTTATACAGGAATTGGAGAAGTATATCTATTATTACAACCACGATCGTATTAAGGCAAAATTAAAAGGCAAGAGTCCGGTACAATACCGAACTCTTGCCCCTCAGGCTGCCTAATATTTTGTGTCTAACTTTTTGGGTTCGGTTCAAATGTCTCTGCTTTTTTTGCTTTCATATTAGTTTCTAGTGAACGCCAAGCTTTCGGACGGGCAGGTGCCACTTGTATGTGTATGACAACACCCGAAGAGCTGTGATGATGATAAATAAACTGTAAAGCTCGACCGCTTTGTCAGCCATTCCAAGGCCGATTACAAGTCCGGCGAGAACGGCCCAGACAGCATAAATTTCAGCCTTCAATACAAGCGGCTTTCTGCCGGCAAGTAGGTCGCGGATGATGCCTCCGCCGCTTCCGGTCAATACAGCGGCTACTATGACTGCGCTTAATGGATGACCCATATTTGAAGCGTACATCGCTCCCTGAATCGCGAAGGCAGCCAGCCCAATGGCATCGAAGAAATTACCCCAACGCTGCCAGTGCTTTAAGAGATTGCCAGGGAACAAGAAAACAATCGTGATCGACAGCAGGGCCAAATTAAAGAACATGCCTTGATCCCAAATGGCCGATACCGGAACTCCAATGAGAAGGTTTCGGATGGCTCCGCCGCCAAACGCTGTCACGATTCCCAATATATAAACTCCGAAGATGTCATACTCTTCTTCCATGGCGACGATCGCCCCACTAATCGCGAATGCGATTGTTCCAATCATGCTGAGTACTTCCCATGTCATTTCGCTTTGCTCCTCTTGTTAAAATAATGCCTGAATACTAAAATAGGAAATTGAAAACATATTGATTTTAACATGTTTATTCCAATTTACAACCACTTTAAGTCTGTCTTTGAAAATTTTTGTTTGCTGCAGTATTTTGGTATGATGGGTGTAGCGATATATAAGGAAAGAAGGGTGCTATTTGGAACAAGAAAACTTGCTTGAAAAAGTGATCCTTGTAGGCTGCCAGACGACGGAAGAAGATGATCTTCGTTTTCAATATTCGATGGAAGAGCTTGCCTCTCTAACAGAAACAGCAAAAGGGAAGGTCCTGGTTCAGGTTGTGCAAAAAAGGCCCAGGGTCCATCCGGCAACATACATAGGAAAAGGGAAGGTTGAAGAGCTTCAGGCGTTGGAGGAAGAGCTTGAACCTGACTTGATCATTTTCAATGATGAGCTGTCCCCAAGCCAAAATCGGAACCTCTCGGCCGGACTGAAGGCGAGGGTAATTGACCGCACCCAGCTTATTCTTGATATTTTTGCACAAAGAGCGCGTTCTAAGGAGGGGAAGCTGCAGGTTGAGCTTGCCCAGCTTCAATACCTGCTTCCACGACTGGGAGGAAAAGGGATTGAAATGTCCCGTCTTGGTGCCGGAATTGGAACAAGAGGTCCAGGTGAAACAAAGCTGGAATCTGACCGCCGCCATATTCGCAAGCGAATCGATGATATCAAAATCCAGCTGTCGGTCATTGTTCAGCATCGTGACCGTTACAGAGAGCGAAGGAAGAAAAACAAGGCGTTTCAGATAGCTCTGGTCGGCTATACAAATGCCGGAAAATCTACTTTGTTCAACCGCCTGACAGAAGCGGAATCCTTTGAAGAAAACCAGCTATTCGCGACGCTAGACCCAATGACAAGGAAAGCGATTTTGCCAAGCGGCTTCACTGCGTTGCTGACGGATACGGTCGGTTTCATCCAGGACTTGCCGACGACATTGATCGCTGCATTCCGTTCGACGCTTGAAGAGGTCCGGGAAGCCGATTTGCTCCTCCATGTAGTAGACATGTCGAACCAGGATTATTTTTCCCATGAACAGACAGTCAATAAATTGCTGGAAGATCTTGAAGTTCACCAGATTCCGCAAATCACTGTCTATAATAAACGGGATATTGCCCATCAGGATTTTGTGCCGAATGCGAAGAATGAGACAGCTTTTATCAGTGCATTCAGCGAAGACGACAGGAAAAACCTTTTGTTAAAAATTGAACAGTCCATCATTGGGATGATGGAGCCGTTCCATGTCCTCGTCCCTTCGGATGAAGGCAAATTGCTGGCTCAGCTGAAAAATGAAACGATACTGCGTGAGCTGGCTTTTGATGAAGATAAGCAAGGTTATGTTTGCAGAGGGTTCTCTTTAGCTGACCACCAAATTACCGGCCAGCTGAAGCGATTCAAGATATAAATAGTAAGATAGGAGAGCAGCATGTTTACACAATTGAAAAATGGCGAGAAGCTGAAGCCGCTTGTCAGCGAGATTGAGCAGCAAATTGCCGATATACACAAGAAGATAGATGAACGGATTGATTCCAATCAATTCAGGGTATTGCAAAGTTTTCAGAAACACCGTGTCAGCGATTCGCATTTTATCCCGACAACCGGTTATGGATATGATGATGCCGGAAGGGAGACGCTTGAGAAAATATACGCAGAGGTCTTCGGTGCAGAAGCGGGCCTTGTCCGTCCGCAAATCATCTCCGGAACCCACGCCATTTCAATCGCGCTGTTCGGAATCCTCCGCCCGGGTGATGAGCTCCTGTATATTACGGGGAAACCTTATGACACACTTGAAGAAATCGTTGGCATCCGCGGTACTGGCAATGGCTCGCTGAAGGAATTTGGAATCTCCTATAATACTGTGAACCTCACGGAAAGAGGAGAAGTCGATTGGGATGCCGTCCAAAAGGCAATCAAGCCCGAAACGAAGATGATTGGCATCCAGCGCTCGAAAGGGTATGCGACCAGGCCTTCTTTTACAGTAAATGAAATTGGTGAAATGGTGAAATTCGTAAAAGAAATCAAGTCAGATGTTGTCGTGTTCGTTGATAACTGTTATGGAGAGTTTGTCGAGGAGCAGGAGCCGTGTCATGTCGGAGCGGACCTGATGGCAGGTTCACTCATCAAGAATCCAGGCGGCGGGATTGCCAAGACGGGCGGATATATCGTCGGCAGGGAAGAGTATGTCGAGTCTTGTTCATACAGGATGACGTCCCCAGGGATTGGAGCAGAAGCCGGTGCTTCCTTATATGCACTTCAGGAGATGTACCAGGGCTTTTTCATGGCCCCGCATATTGTCGCCCAGGCACTGAAGGGGGCTGTGTTTACTTCGGCAATGCTGGAACGCCTCGGAATGAATTCCTCGCCGAAATGGGATGCAGCGCGGACCGACCTGATTCAATCTGTCCAATTTGATGACCGTGATAAAATGGTCGCCTTCTGCCAGGCAATACAATATGCATCACCAATCAATTCACATGTGACGGCTCATCCGGCGTACATGCCAGGATATGAGGACGATGTCATCATGGCAGCTGGTACATTCATCCAGGGTGCAAGCATTGAATTGACGGCAGACGGACCGATCAGGCCGCCATATGTCGCTTATATACAGGGGGGCTTAACCTATTCCCATGTGAAAATAGCAATCTGTATTGCTCTTGATTCTTTAATAGAAAAAGGTTTAATTATTTTAAAATAGGTTAATATACAACAGGACGCTTGCTAAGTCGGTCCTGTTCTTTTTTTATGAATTTTCATGTGAGATAATCTAACATATGTTTGACAACATATCTTACATTGAATATAATGAAAATATCTTAAGAGGGAAGGAGGAGAAATCAAATGGGCGGAAGTGAAATTCGCCGGAACATGCCGCTCTTCAGCATCGGAATTGTTATGCAGCTGACAGACTTGTCGGCCAGGCAAATCCGCTATTATGAGGAGCATGAATTGATTTCTCCGGCAAGAACGGAAGGCAATAAACGGCTCTTTTCCCTGAACGATATCGATAAACTCCTTGAAATCAAAGATTTGATTGACCAGGGGGTCAACATGGCAGGCATCAAGAAGATATTTAATGTGAAGCAAGAATCAGTCATTAGTGCTGAAGAGAAGAAGCAAGCCGAAAAGACAAGGCGTGAACTTTCGGATTCCGAATTGCGCAAACTGCTTCGCAAAGAACTCCTGCAGGCTGGCCGGTTCAACCGTTCAACAGACCGCGGAGACATGTCGAGATTTTTCCATTAAAAATTATCTAAGTAAAATGTAGGAGGAAACGAAGAATGGCTAAGAAATTCACAAGAGAAGATATTATCCGCTTATCAAAAGAAGAGAATGTTAAATTCATTCGTTTGCAGTTCACAGATATTCTTGGAACGATTAAAAACGTGGAAATTCCAATCAGTCAGCTTGAAAAGGCGCTTGATAACAAAATGATGTTCGACGGTTCTTCTATTGAAGGTTTCGTTCGAATCGAGGAGTCTGATATGTATCTGATTCCTGACCTGGATACATGGGTCATTTTCCCTTGGACAGCTGAAAAAGGAAAGGTTGCACGCTTGATCTGTGATATCAAAAATGCAGACGGCACTCCATTTGCTGGTGACCCGCGCGGAAACCTTAAGCGTATCCTCAAGGAAATGGAAGAGCTTGGCTTCACCAACTTCAATCTTGGACCAGAACCAGAATTCTTCCTGTTCAAGCTTGATGCGAATGGCGAACCTACACTTGAACTAAACGACAACGGCGGTTACTTTGACCTTGCGCCAACAGACCTGGGTGAAAACTGCCGTCGTGATATCGTCCTTGAACTTGAAGAAATGGGCTTTGAAATTGAAGCATCCCACCACGAGGTTGCTCCAGGACAGCACGAAATCGACTTCAAATACGCCGATGCATTGACAGCATGTGACCAGATCCAAACTTTCAAGCTTGTCGTAAAAACAATCGCACGTAAGCATGGTCTTCACGCTACATTCATGCCGAAGCCATTATTCGGAGTGAACGGTTCCGGAATGCACTGCAACATGTCATTGTTCCGCAACGGCGAGAACTCTTTCTACGACCCGTCTGATGAGAGGCTTGAACTAAGTGAAACAGCGTACCAGTTCATCGCTGGAACATTGAAGCATGCAGCTGGCTTCACAGCAGTTACGAACCCGACTGTAAACTCTTATAAGCGTCTGGTTCCTGGTTATGAAGCACCTTGCTATGTGGCATGGTCCGCAAAGAACCGCTCACCATTGATCCGTATCCCGGCGTCACGCGGAATGAGTACACGTGTTGAAGTCCGCAGTGTTGACCCTGCAGCAAACCCATATCTTGCAATGGCAGTATTGCTGGCAGCAGGATTGGACGGAATCAAGAAGAAAATGACTCCTCCAGCATCAGTAGACCGCAACATCTACGTAATGAACAAAGAAGAGCGCGTCGAGGAAGGAATCGATGATCTGCCGCCAACACTGGCAGCAGCGCTTGACCAGCTGAAGAAAGACGAAATCATCAGCGCGGCACTTGGCGACCACATCCTCGAACACTTCATCGAAGCAAAAGAAATCGAATGGGATATGTTCCGTACGCAGGTTCACCCTTGGGAGCGCGAACAGTATATGAGCATGTATTAAGAAGTGTAACCCTTGATACCATTGGTATTGAGGGTTTTTCTTATTGGGGCGATTTTCTATCGATCTACAAACTGCCCCAGAATTGCCCCGGAATTTAAAAAAGATTTTTCGTTCGCTCTTCATACTTTTCGATGGCTGCCTGTTCCATCTTCTTCGAAACGTGAGCGTAGACATCCGAAGTTATCCGTTCACTTCCATGACCTAGTCGTTCCTGCAACTCCTTCATGCTTATGCCGGCCTCAAGGCAAAGAACTGCATGTGTGTGTCTTGTAGAATGGATTGGCATAGAAGCAATGCCAGCACGCTTCAGTATTCTGGAGAAAGAATTATACAGACTGGATTTTGGCATGTAGTCTCCATTCTCTCTGCATAACACGAGATTGTAGTCATGTTTATAGAATCCATTCAGGTTCAATTTGTTTTGGTTTTGCCATTTCATATGGAAATGAAGATCATTCGCCAGGCTTTGACTAATTCTAAATGATCGATTCGAATTATACGTTTTGGTATCTCCAAACATCTTATCAGGATTCTTGCTCGCTTCCTTAAAGTCCAATGTTTTGGATATGTGAATGACCTTTTCCTTCAAATCTACATCCGTCCATTGAAGTGCGGCAGCTTCCCCTTTACGTAAGCCGGTCTCCAATAGGACTTTGTAGAAGATCCAGTGGATGTAACCGTATTTGTATGCTGTATTCAGAAATAGTGGAATGTCTTCTGAATCAATGAACTGCATTTCCTTCTCTTTGACATATCCTTTAAGTGTAACTCCATGACAGGGGTTTTTATCTGTTTTCCCGATAATCATAGCTTTTTCATATGCTGAATACATGGTGCCATGAATTATCGTTATAGTTCGTCTGCTGTATCCTTTTTCATCCAAATGATTAATAAATCTTTGATACATCATTGGTTTGACATCCTTAAGATTCGCATTCTGGAAGAAGGGAAGAATATGCAAGCGGATATTCTGCTCATGCAATTCATATGTGTTTTTACGAATGTTTTCCTTTTTGTATTCATCCAACCAGAAGTACATGAAGATCTTAAGAGATACATCTCCAACTTCCATTCCCTCGAGTAATTGCTTTTCCATTTCTGCAGCTGCCAGGCTCGCTTCAGGTTTGGACCTGAACCCTTTTTTTGACTTTTCCTTCGGTTTCTTCGTAATAGGATCCTTATATCGTATTCGATATTCGTAATACGTTTTGCCGTCTTTCCTTTTGTATTTATAAATGTCGGCCATCTATTTCACCTCCTTTCGTAAAATTAATGATAAAACTTCTTGATTCATTTTGGTGCAGTAAACTGATTCCATTTTATTAATCGCCCTCCATTCATGCCTTAACGCCTCGTGGAATTCAAAACCAATCACTTGGTTGTTGAAATGCTCGAGCCTTTTCTTTGCGAAAATTTCAGTTACATTGAATGTTTCCATTACGAACAACATCGCTTCTGCCCATGTAGCAGGCAGGCCAGAATCTAGCAACATAAAAGTTGGGACACAAAAATGACGGGCGAAATTGTTTGCTTTGGTTTCCTGATACTCAACAAGATCGTTACGAATCCAAAGCTGATTTCCAACATGGTACTTAAGGTGACTCACTTCATGCCCGAAATCTTCCCATTGTTCAGGTTCAGTTTTTCGGCTGTCGATTATGATACTTTTCAATCCTCTCCGACTGATTGCTTTGCTGCTAATAGGGAGAAGGTGAAGCCATACATCCATTTTGTAAGCTAGATCTTGCATATCTATTTGATCCGGGCGGTAAATGCTGTAAGAATGATAAAGCTCTTTAATTTCCTGTTCTAATGGTGTGAGTTGGTATTCCATGATTGTCCTCCTATAAGGAACGTGTGTTCGGTTTGGAGAGTAAAATAATAAGCCGAAAACGGCCTATATTTAATTAATTATTTTTGGCGATCACCAGGTTTGCGTCCCTTTTCAACTTCATTTAATTTCCTTAACAAATCCAGTGCAATCTTGCGGTTTTCTTCTGTCGATTCCGACCATTCCTTTGCCCACAATTCCACATCAGGGTCATTAAGTAGCTTTTCTAACTCGTCTTCTTCATCTTGCTTCTCTACTTCTTTCTGAACAATAACTTTTGTTGGTTCATCAGTACGTCCTAGTAGGTAGTCTGTTGATACCTCTAAAACATCAGCTAAATCATTTAACATTTCGTTAGATGGAGAGCTATACCCTGTTTCGTAATTTGAAATTGTAGTTTTCTTCGTACTAACAAGAGAAGCAAGTTTTTCTTGAGTATAATCCTTTGCTTTCCTTGCCATTCTTAATCTTTTTGAAAGCATGGCAATTTCCCCTTATTATATAAAGTTCAAATATATTGTACTTTATTATTGATAAAAATAAATAAAAGTCCAAAAAAATCATACTTATTGTTGACATCCAATATTCTTGGACTTATAATCGTGTTATAAAGTTCAAGTTACTTGGATATAGGTGGTGATAAGGTTGAATAAAAACATTAATTTAATTAATGCTAGGAAAGCGAAAAACTTAACTCAAGAACAACTTGCAGAAAAAATTCAGTGCCAGAAAACTACAATTAGTAACTGGGAGAATGGTTATTCTAAACCTACTTTAGATGTTGCATATGTTGTATCCGAAATACTTGAAACCAATATAAATATTTTATTCTTTGCTGAGAAAGTCCAAGAAACTCAGATAAATAACAGGGTTAATAGTAAACCTTAGAATGTCCTATTGAAAGGAGAAATACAAGTGTTAGACATCAAAATTGATGAACAGGAAGTAAAGCAACTCTACCTTGAAAAACTCCAGGAAAAATTAAAGGAGATTGAATCAGAGCTGGTTTTTTGGGATTCAAAAGAGTTAATGAGAAGAACGTGCATGAGTTGGAATTTCATTCAAAAAGAATTTTTCTTTGATCCGGAATTTCCTAAATACAAAGTAGGGAAGAAATGGGTCTTTCCAGCGAATGAATGTAAAGATTTCTTACTGAATTGGGTTAGGAGACATCCTCAATAATAGCTTACCCACAGTATAAAACAACTCTCGGTCACAAATACACAATACTTTTGGTACAAAAGGGGGAATCGGTTAAATGGCCATCGGGGAGATGCTGGCCAGTGCGAGGAAAAGGCAAGGGTACTCACAAGAAGAACTATCAATGGACCTTCCAATATCGCGGGAGAGCTTAGCAAAGTATGAAACAGGATCAAGGCGGCTGCCGAATGATATGAGACGCCCAATTGCAGAAGCTTTGGATGATGTGGAATTTTATTTCAACACTTGGCAGGATGCTGCAGGTGAAGTAGCCATTCCTTATTTTAATGGTGAATATGTGGATCAGCATCCTGCAAGTATGGTTTTTTTGGTTAAAAAAGAAACTATTGAAGCACTACAACAACTAGACATGGTTTCATGGTCGAAACCAATACATACGAGAACAGATGCAGAAAGGGAGGACATCAAACGAGTTGTAGGAGAGTTGCTGGATGCAGCTTCAAGCATTATCAACTTGGTAGGGGTGCTTTGCCGGGAATACCGATTTTCTATGAAGGACGTTTTTAAAGCTTGGAAGCTTAGTCTGAAGGTAAGGAAATTAAATAAATAAGTGGTAAATAGAAGTCGTAAAAAAGATACCTAATGTGCAAAAAAGTTGACCAAAGCCACCTATTAGTAGGGGAAGGCATAAATTTAAATTCAGAAGAAAAAGGAGATATAGCGTGAAACAGAGATTATATCTATTAACAGTCCAAAGAGAAATGGTAAAGAATGCTATGAGGAATCACAGTAAAACCTTGGTAGGGATTGGGCAACAACTTTTTGACATTGCACTCATTAAGGTTGGGGGGATGAATCGTGTAGTCGAGCTCGACGGAATGGAGATGATCTACATCTCACAGTCTCTTAATTCATATGCCAAGAAGTTGAGCAACGCGGATAAAATTGTAGAATCACAGCATTATAGAATACTTGCTATGGAGATTGAGCAGATCCGTATCTATTTCCAACAGACAAACGGGCCAAAGGTACACATAAAAAAGCAAGCAGCAAGTGCTCCAACACTCACTGCTTGAATATATGTTCAAGAATCCAAATTCACTATACCACTAGAACCCATTCTAGGGCAAGAAGCTTCAATTCTTGCCGTAATGGCCAGGAGTGCATCTATCTGGCATTTTAGGTGTTCCCCCTTTACATTCTCCTGCTCATTACGGTGCGCGTTGAAAGAGAGAGGAGGGATAACATGGATCGCACTGAAAAGCGAAGGATAAGGCAAAAGATACACAATCTTTTAGACATTGAATGCAAGGGCTGTGAATTCAATGGTAAAAACCAAAATGGCATTTGCAACACTCAATGTCCAGTTGGGGAAAGGTTGCGGTCTTTATCTAAAGTACTCTTCCAGAACATTGAAAAGCAACCGTCAATATTTAATGAATCAATAACACTTGAAGGTCTTACTAGAAAGCCTTGGACCGTGGAAGAAGATTTTTATCTGCTAAACCATTTCCATCTGGTTACTTGTGATCACTTAGCGAAAAAACTCGACCGTACCCCAGTTGCTGTGAATCAAAGATATAAGACGCTGATCAGAGAACAGAAGAAAGAAAAGGTACAGTAAATTTTATTCAAAAGGAGGACAACTTATGTTATTTGAGGTTGATTTTGCAGTCAAAATTAATAACTGCTTCCAGACTGTCCACAAGGCTTTTATTGATGCTGAAAGTGTGTTGGAGTGCCATGACCAGGCAGAAGAAGTTAGAGAGCAACTGCCGGTCAATCAAAATAACCATGTTCATATTTTCATAGAGGCATAAGCCTTGCTTACCTCCAAGACAACGAATGTATTGCTCTCAGAATGGTTGTTAATCCAGAACGATGATTTATCGGAGCAAAATTTTTTAATCCTTGTTAGGAAAACTCGATATCCAGAATATAGGCTGGAACTGGTCAAAATCATTTCGCTGTTTGTTTAGTTTTAGTAGAAATCAAAACGAAAAAGAGGAGGAGAAATGCTTGAGCAAACTTTTACTGGATGACAAACCCATCATTGTGCTGCCTTCTCTTGCAGAAAAAGTAGGACTCAACGAGGCGATATTCCTGCAGCAATTAAATTATTGGCTACAAGAAAGTAAGCATTGCTATGAGGAAAAGAAGTGGGTCTATAACACCCAAGAGGATTGGCAGGAGCAATTCCCTTTCTGGTCCATTAGCACGATTAGGAGAACCATTTCAAAATTGGAAAGCATCGGCTTATTGATTAGTGGAAATTTCAACAAAAAGAACTTTGACAGGACAAAGTGGTACACAATCAACTACGAAGAATTAGAGGGGTTGAACACACCATCTGCTCAAAATGAACAAATGCATAGTGACGCGGTTGTTCAAGATGATAATTTGCAAGATGGCGCTTTTGTTCAAAATGATGAAATGCATAACAGTGCATCTGTTCAAAATGAGCACATCATCTGTTCAAAATGGACAGACCATGTGTTCAATTTGAACAGACCAATACCAGAGATTACTACAGAGAGTACTTCAGAGATTTTAAAAGAAGTTGAAGAAGATGCGCTGGTGCAAAAGGAAAATCCGTTTCGATTTTTTGAGGAAAATGGTTTCGGAACCATTGGAGGCTATATGTCTCAGAAAATAACCGGATGGTGTGATGACCTTACAGACGAGGTTGTCATGGAGGCCTTGAAGCTTGCTGTAGAGAACGGATCTAAAAAGTGGAGCTACGTTGAAAGCATTTTAAGGTCCTGGGCAGATAAGAAGGTTAAAACTGCTGATGATGCCAAAGCAGTACAACAAGCATTCAGAGAGCATAAGTCAAGGCAACGAGATAGGCCAAAGGGCAGTAGAAAGCCCCTGAGAAGAGAACAACCCCCTGAATGGTTCGCAGCCCATCAACAACAAACAGCTGCCAAACAATCTGAACCAGTTCAATCAGAAGAAATTGACTTTGAAGCAGAGAAAATAGCTCTGGAACAAGAATTAAAAAAATTTAAAAAGTGAGGGATGGAGATGGGGATCCTGCTAGAAGCAGTGCAAAAGAGGAGAATGTTTCTTGAGTATCAACTCTGGAAATCTGACCTGTATAAAGAAAATCTTAATCAACTGCCTTTATCCGAACTGGAGCGTCTATACATAAGCCATAGGTGCCAGCTAGCAAGGAGTGTCTAATCATGAATATATTAGTCCATATATACGAATGTGGTGGCTGTGTTGTCACTTTTGCAGTCGAGCAAGCTTTTGAAGAACAGCATCTAATTCAGTGTCCATCATGCTGCCAAGATGTTCTAATACGGGATGTCGGTGAAGGAGAGATTGTCAGAAAAGGAGAGTAGGATAATGCAGGTTATACAGCCAGTGTTCGAATTGTGGTGCTACTTTTACTGTCCAATCAAAGCAATTCATGTTTTGTTCTAAATTATGTGAGATGGAGCATGATTTATATGAAAACCAAAAAGAAAGGAGCGCGAATGAAGACAGAAAACTATCAGACTATATCACTGTTTCTTCTAAACAAAGAGTGTCTTGCTGGTAATAAGTCAGCATCAATAGAATGGGAGCGAAGGTGGGAAGAAAAGTTCCCTGAAATAAAAAAACTGCCAGACGGGCGGTCTGGCAATCAAAAGTTATCGACACCTTAATTATACCATAGGGCAGGGGTGTCAGAATGCAAAAAAGATTAACGGAAATAGAGATCAATAATCAAGATATGTCCATCAGCCAAAAAATAGAACCAGGCAGGGTCCTTGTCCTAGTTTTGGATGGCAACAAAGGAAAGGCATTCAAATGTGAGGCGGTCTTACATGGTCTAACCATTGTTGAAACAACAAGCGGTAAATCCAAAAGAGTTACGTTTGAGGAAAGTGAACTCTGTTAAAGAACAATCAATAATCTATACCCAATAATAACTTAACAAACCGTACCAAAGGAATTGCTCCTTTGGTACATATATCTCTATAACTGAAACCCAAAAAGCCATGAAGCATGGGGACCCATATCTTAATGGCTACCTTGCTTGTCAAATAAAGCAATCCATTGGAGGACTCAAGGGGAATTCCCTTGGAAGATATTAATTTAATAACTTTTGGTACTTAACTATTAATTCATCTAAATTTTGGCTTAATCTTATGGTTTCTGGATCATTAAATCCTTTTAAATGAACAATGTTTACTAGTTCTTTCTTAGAATATTCTATTTTGAATAAAAGAATTTCTTTCTTTATTTTCATACATTCCATATCAATACCTCTATACTTTTTCTTTATAAAATAGTGGAATTAATTATTTAACTTTTGGTGTCTGCGCAATAGTTCATTATATCTAAGGGTAAATCGTTTCGTTTCTATGCTATCAACACCATAAGTCTGTGTGATTTCAATCAATCTTTCTCTAAAGAGCTCTAACTGTATTTCAATAAAATTTTTCGAAACAGACATTACCAACATCCTTCATTATTTAGAAAAAATAAGACGTACGTAAGTATAATTTTACCAATTAGTTAATTAAATTATAAGAGGATAAATGTGACAATTTTGAAACCAGTTTAGGAGGATTGGCAGTGAACAATTAGATGCACAGCAATCCCTTGCGTAATAGTCACACCAAGTTACTGAACAATCCGTAGATTTACTGGTGTAAATAGTAAAAGAAATAATGTGTCTTTCCTAATTAATCATAAACTCTCTATAATGGACTTATAAGGAATTGAATAAGTCCGAGATCGAGAATAAAACGTGAGGGCACTGATTAATTGGCAATGTGGTTGCTATTAATTGGTGTCCTCTTTTTTTGAAGGAGGGGTAAGAGTTGTGCCAACTACAGAAGGTTTTCAATTACGAACGAAATGAAGTAAGGACAATTACAAAAGGTGAAGAGGTCTGGTTTGTTGCAAAGGATGTATGTGATGTCTTGGAAATCGGAAATCCAACTGAAGCTTTAAAGCGATTGGATGAAGATGAAAAAGACCTCATTTCAACTGAGGGTTTTAGAGGAGTAGTAAATATCGTTAACGAGCCTGGTCTTTACACCTTGATTTTTGGAAGTCGTAAACCCGAAGCAAAACAATTCAAACGTTGGGTGACTCATGAAGTTATTCCGACTATTAGAAAAACTGGTGGTTATGTATCAAATGAAGACATGTTCATCAATACTTACTTGGTACATGCCGACAATCAGACAAAAATCATGTTCAGGGCTACCCTGGAAACGGTGCGGAAACAGAATGAGCAGCTTGCGATCATGCAACCGAAAGCCGAATACTTTGATGCATTGGTGGATAGAAACTTGTTAACAAATTTCAGAGATACTGCAAAGGAATTAGAAATTGGCCAAAGGTCTTTCATCAACTGGTTGCTGGAAAAAGGATACGTTTATCGTGATCAAACTGGAAAGTTGAAACCATATGGAAAGTACGTGCCAGAACTGTTTAAGTTAAAAGACTTTGAAAGGAACGGCAAAGCAGGAGTCCAGCCATTAATTACACCAAAAGGGAAAGAAACCTTTAGGCTATTGATGGAAAAATCAGCTTAATATAAAGTCCGAGATCGAGAATAAAACGTGAGGACACTGATTGCCAGAGTTACCTGGTTTTATCGGTGTCCTTATTTCTTTGGGAAGGAGGTCTAATATGGGAACAATCCAGGGAGAACTTTCGAAATGGGCAGCTAAAAATAAAATGCCTATTAAGAAAAAGAAAGAGGCAGAACAAAAGCGCGAGGATAGTAGTGGGGCCCTTACACAAAAATAAAAAGATTGGGGTAGATAAAATGGGGAATCTTTCGGATTTCAACTTACCGTCCATTAATCGGAATGCCACCAGGAAAGCTGTAGAATCAGCATTGGAGAAATACAGAATACTTTTGTTGAGGCAATTTGATAACAAACCTAAAATTACTCAGTCATATTCCATTATTCCACCATCTAACACAAATCAATTTCACTCAACTACAGAAGATGTAGCTATCATGAACGCTGATTTAGAGAGGGAAATGCAACTTTATCTAACTCGTATGATTAAGGCTGTAAATGGTCTCACTCAGTGGGAGAGAGCCATTATTATAAAGAGATACATGGATCAAGAAGATGTATTTGATTACGAAATCTATAATGAAATTGGCATGAGTGAACGGAAATATTACAGAGTAAAGGGAAGAGCTTTTTACAAGCTTGCATTTTCACTGAAGATTGAAGTCTATGAAGAGAAGGAAGTGACAGCATGAACTTTGTGCAGCCAATTAGGGATCCGGAAATCATAGCAGAGATTAAGAAGCATTTGAAAGAGGAAAATGAGCGCAACTACATGCTTTTTGTTACCGGCATTAACTCTGGGTTGCGCATTTCGGATATTTTGCCGTTGAAGGTGAAGGACGCTAAGAAAAGTCACTTCAGCTTGCGAGAAACCAAGACCGGTAAACAGAAGCGTATTCAAATCACACCAGCCTTGAAGAGAGAGCTGAAATACTATATTGAAGGTAAAGACGATGAGGATTACCTTTTCAGGAGCAGAGAAGGCAAGAATAAGCCAATTGGCAGAGACATGGCGTATAAGATATTAAGAATTGCAGCTGAACAATTTGGCTTGGATGAAATAGGAACCCATACACTTAGAAAAACCTTCGGTTATCATTTCTATAATCAAACCAAGGATATCGCTATGCTGCAGGAGATATTTAATCACAGCTCACCTCAGATTACTTTGCGATATATTGGCGTCAACCAAGATAGTATGGATAAGGCTATGAATAGGTTTAAAATATAGGCTCATTTGCTGAGAGGCAAATGGGCATTTTTTTTTTTGCATATAAAAATTACTCAAAAAAATTAATTGTATAATTCATTTTTAGGAAGTTGTAAAATGATATATATACCAAGGCTTCCGGCCTTTAGGCGAATTCAACAAAATATAAGATAAGGATAATTAAAAGAAGGGATTTTAAAAAGAATGTCGAAATACCTGTTTATCTAAAAGGGGGAATTAAAAATGCAAAACAACACACCTTCTGGAGATGAACAACAAAGAAAAAAACTAGAAAGAGAATTAAAACGTCGAGTTCTTGCAAATAAATTAATAAATGAAATTGAACAGGAAAAAAACAACACTATTCTTAACAAAGTAGGATTGATTCTAAATAAATATCCTCACACGAGAAATTCAGATGTATCATTAATGTTGAAGTTTTGGGAGGTTTTCGAAGGACATAAAAGTGATAGCATTGAGAAAAAAGATATGTATTTTTTTGAAAGGTTAACTTCTGTAGCTAGGGCAAGAGCAAAGATTCAAAATGAATATGGTCTGTTTCCAGCTGATGAAAAAGTTAGGAAGTTTAGAAGGAGCAAAGAGGAAAAGGAAAAGGAATTTCAAATAGAATCAAAACCTGAAATGCCCATTATCTATATATACGCTGACGAAACAGGTAAGAACGACGATTTCGTCGTGGTAGGAAGCTTATGGATTTTAGATGAAAAAAGAAATGGACAAATAGTAAGGTCATTAGAAACTTGGGTTAAAGGAAAAAAAACTGCTGGAGTTCAGGTTCCTGGTGAATTTCACTTTGTTGATATTAAGAACAACGGTAACAATATTGATATATACAAAGAGTTTTTTAGTTATTTTATGTCCATCGCTTCAGATGTTATTAGTTTTACTGCTATTGCAGTTAATAAAAAGAATATTAAAAAACATATTGACGATTTAATATCTGATTTATTTTACCAGATAGTTAGAATAGGAATTGAGCATGAAAAAAAGAACAATAGAATTTCTTTTCCTAAACAATTAAGTTACTTAAAAGATGAAGAAAAAGGAGAAAGTCCTTATAGGATTAAAGGAATCCAGGACACAATTGTTGATAAATTAAAAATCCATTACGGAGATAACATTAAGTTGAATAAATTTGTTCCTGTTGATTCAAAGCATGTGAAACTGATTCAAATTGCTGATCTTTTTACAGGTAGCTTAAACAGAATAATTAATCATCAGAGGAAAAATCCTGAAGCTCAAAAAAATGCTAAAGACGATTTTGCGCAAATCGTCTTAGATTCTATGGGTCTAGAAGAAATTCATGTAGATATAGAAAAATTAGAAATGGATAATTTACATGAGGAAATTACATCTGACATGTCTAAGTTATTCGTCTTTAATGAATAAAAAAATGGCAGAAACTTGTCAGTATAGTGGCAGAAAAAGTGCAAAGGATTTCGTTTTCCGCATGTTATTATGGTATTGAGATAATAAAGCAAGCTTCCTAAAAGTGAAGGAAGCTTTTTTTTAGGGTTAACAAATTTCACTTTTGTTCAAAATGAAGCATTTTTGCGAAGATTTGAATTCATACCCGGCTTCTTAAAATGCATCGTTTAGGAAAAAGTAACACAGCTGATTAGCGAATGGATCAGGATGGTTTGCGAACTGTTTTAGTGAATGTCCTTATAAAATTCTTGCAGGAAATTGCTACCTTTTGTCGAATTGGTAGTGCGAAAGGAGATGATAATATGGAAAGCAATATTCTAATTGCAAAGGAACAATGGAGAAAAGAATTAAAACAAGAACAGGATAATTTAAGGTTAAGGTTATTAAATCTAGAAAATGAAAAAGAGGTACTGGAATATAAGTACCAAATAGCTGCTCAGGTGCACAATAGATATCACAAGGGTCATTACAAAAATAAAATTAATGAATTATTCCTCGAGCCATTAGAGCAAAAATTAGACCGTATTGAAGAAGAGATCGAAGCGGCAAAGACAGATAAAAATGTTAAGGGCCGAATCCTAGAGAGCTTAATTGAACAATTAGATTAGGGCATCCTTTCGGGATGCTTTTTTATAGTAGTGGGACCTTGACTATTTTTGGGGGAGATTAGAATGGATTATAATGAACAGGATAGTAAATTAAAATGGAATGATAGGGATTGGAAATGGGTTATAGGTGTATTGATTTCAATAATCATATTAATACTTACTATTAGGTTAGGAGATAATCATAATGTAATTAATTTATTCTCATTTATCTCGAGTTCTGTATCAATCGCACTAGCATTAGTAGCTATATTTATAGCATTAAAACAAGATGGTGAAAGTAGAAGAGTAAATTATTTAACATCAAGGATATTAAGCAGTATAGAGTTGAAACTCAATACTGTTGATGAAAATTTAAGGAGAATAGATGAAAAGTTTATTCAAAATGTTACTGAAGAAGCAATTGAGGAGATAACAGCAGAAGGAAAAAAGGAAAGTTACACTAAAGATGAAGTAAAAGAGATGTTAAGTTCCTTAAGCACTCAAATAACTAAAGAAGTGAATATAGAATTAGATCAAAATAATAAAAAGTCCATTTCACGACCAAGTAGTGGTTTGATGGGAGCGTATAAATTACATTATACAATCAAAAAAATATTACAGAGGGACCCTAGTTATTCCAATAGAGAGATACAGTATATACTAAACGAAGAATTTGATATAGAAGTATCGATTGGGAGAATATCATCTATAAAGGAAGCCATACTCAAATCTATGAATTATGAAAAAAAAGATACAGACAAATCATCTTAAGTGCCTTCAAAAAAGGTGCTTTTTCTATTTTTGAGGGAAGTGAAATTATGAAAAGTCATTACGCTTATGATAAACACAAACGCAATAGAGAGTCCCGTGCTTTCTATAAGAGCACAGCATGGGAGAAGTGCAGGCAACTTGCACTAACTCGCGACAATTATTTATGCCAAGATTGTTTCAATAAAAATATTATTACTTCTGCAGAAATGGTCCATCATATCGAGGCACTGGCAGACCATCCAGAGAAAGCGCTGGACCTCGATAACCTAGTCAGCCTATGCCATCCATGCCATAACAAACGACATCCTGATCGAGCAAAGAAGAATGTAAAGCGAATCAGTAATAAGATTAGAGTAATCAAATCGAAACCGAATCCGGAAGTGACATAGCCCCCCTGCCTTGAAGTGAATTTTTCGATATTGGTGGGACCGACTGTGCCCCTTCTTTTGCAACGCGGATAAAGTTTTCATGAAAGGGGGGTAAACACTTGGCTGTTCCAACTGCAAAAAAGATAAGAGAATATCTTGGGGATTCTTATAAAGAATCGGATGAAGAACTAATAAAGCTGTATTTAGAAACTCATCAGTTTTATAGGAGACTCCAGAAGGAAATAAAAGACGCGGATTTAATGTACGAATATACAAATAAGGCAGGGGCGAAAAACTTGGTTAAGAACCCCCTTTCTATTGAATTGACTAAGACTGTTCAAACACTAAATAACCTTTTAAAATCCCTAGGCTTAACTCCTGCGCAGCGTAAGAAATTAAAGAATGGTGATGAGCCGGATGAAGACGATTTCGACGACTTCTAATAAAACCGGCATTATAAATGTCTTAGCAAAACCTTCTACCAAACTACTAACAACCTGGTACGCTGAGCAAGTAGTTAAAGGGAATATAATAGCAAGTGAAAAGGTTATTTTAGCTTGTAAACGCCACTTAAATGACTTAGAAAAGGCTGGAACTGAAGAATTTCCATTCATTTTTGATGAAGAATTAGGCCATCGACCTATACAATTCATCGAAAAATACTGCAAACCTTCAAAAGGGAACTTTAAGCAGCTGATCCTACAAGCGTGGCAACATTTCATATTAGGGAGTCTTTTTGGATGGATCCATAAAGACTCAGGTCTAAGGCGCTTCAAAGAGGGCCTTATTTTTGTTGGTCGAAAAAACGGAAAAACCACTCTTATCTCCGGGGTTTCTCTTTATGGGGTGAGCAAGGACGGAGAAAACGGAGCTGATATTCCTTTACTGGCCAACTCAATGAAGCAGGCAAGAATCCTTTTTGATGAAGCCAAGGCAATGATCAAATCCTCACCAAAGTTGAGAAAGCGATTCAGACCATTAAGGGATGCGATTCATTTTGATAAAACATTCTCCAAAATCGAGCCTCAGGCATCCGATTCAGAGAAACTGGATGGATTAAATACTCATATCGGGGTATTTGATGAAATTCATGAGTACAAAGATTATAAGCTCATTAACGTCATAAAAAATTCGCGCCAATCACGTGATCAACCTCTGCTTATTTACATTACTACGGCCGGCTATCAACTGGATGGTCCACTCGTAAACTACTATGAACAGGGGCATGACACGCTTAATGGATTAATTATTGACGAACGCACCTTTTATTACCTGGCTGAATTGGACGATGAGAAGGAATTCGATCAACCGGAAATGTGGGTTAAAGCAAACCCTAATATGGGTGTCTCTATCAAGCTGGCAGATATGATAGAGGATTGGGATAAGGCGAAACGGACTCCACAGGAGCGCAATGACTTTATCACCAAGCGATTCAATCTTTTCGTCAACAGTTCAGAGCAGGCATTCCTGGACTTTAATACCATCAAAAAGAATAACAAAGAGAGACATGAAGAGGACTTCTTTAAGGTGCCTTGTATAGGAGGTTATGATCTATCCGATTCAGAGGACTTTACCAGTGCTTGCTTGGAGTTCCCAATCCTTGAGACAGGTGAAGTATTTGTTATCTCTCACTCTTGGGTACCAGAAAAGAAGGTGCTTCTGGAAAATGAAAAAATCGATTACCGAGGAATGGAAAAGGACGGTCTGCTTACGATTGTGAAAAGTGAATACATCAATAAGGAACTCATTTATGATTGGTTTGTTGAAAAGTCTCAACTATTCCAAATTGAGCTCATCACCTATGACCCGGCAAAAGCGTTCGGGTTGAATGAAGCACTTAAGAATTATGGGTTCCAAACCCAAATAGTTCGCCAAGGCCATTTAACATTGGGGCCAGCAGTGGATGATGTTAAAGACAGATTCTTAGATGGGAATATTATTTTTAATAATAACAGGCTTTTTCGATGGTACGTCAACAACGTCAAGATGGTTGAAGACCGAAATCGAAATAAGCTGCCTACAAAGCAAGGTCGATATAGAAAAATCGATGGCTTTGCTGCTTTCCTGAATGCTCATACAGAAGTGATGAAAAAGTTTGTGCAGCCGGCCGGCAATGGCGACATTAGCTTTGTATCCATTAACCAGCTGTTAAGGGGGGTGATTAATTGAATATATTCAGCGCAATAAAGACCACGGCAAGACGTATCTTCAGAGTCCAGACACGTAGCTATGAGGGCAGTGGGTATAACTTCACCAGATGGTTTAGCCCAAGAATCATTAACCTGACAAATCCAGCGAATAAATTGGCAACCAATGAAACGATCTTTTCAGCTGTATCTAAATTATCTAATTCAATGGCCACTTTGCCACTTAAGCTGTACAAGGAATTTAACCCTGTAATGAATGGATCATCGGACATACTGATGAATTCTCCTAATCCTAATATGACTTCCTTCGACTTTTTCAGGACTTTGGAAGTCCATAGGAATACAGAGGGAAATGGATACGCATTGAAATTGTACGATGAATTTGAACAGGTCGAATCCCTGTGGATCCTGGACCCTTTGAAAGTAAGGCCAATGATTGAAGCTAATTCGCGGGAGCTATGGTATGAAATCGATGGGGACAAAGGGAAAACTCTTGTTCATAACCATGATATGATCCATGTTAAGCATATCCACACCACCGGATATAAAGGCTTAAGTCCAATCGATGTTCTAAAGAACACATTGGAGTTTGATCAGGAGGTGCGAACATTCAGCTTGGATCAGATGGATGGAGCAAAGTATTCTTTCATCCTAAAATATGCCTCTAATTTAAGTCCGGATAAGAAAAAAGAGATAATTGATAACTTTCGGCAATTTTATTCTGAAAATGGTGGAGTGCTCATTCAAGAAGCTGGAGTGGAAATCGATAAGCTTCAGAGCCAATTCATCGACACAAAGGTTTTTCAGGCCGAAAAAGTGACTAGGTCCCGTGTGGCCAACGTCTACAATATGCCGGTGCATATGTTAGGGGAAACTGAGGGTCAGAGCTTCTCCAGCATGGAACAAATGTCCTTGGAGTTTGCTCAGAACACCATGCTGCCGATAGTGAGGCAGTACGAACAGGAAATGAATAGAAAATTACTTACTCGAGAAGAGCGTTTGCGTGGACTTTATTTCAAGTTCAATGTGAACGCTCTTTTGCGTGCCGACACAACCACCCGTGGAGAGTTCTATTTCAAAGGAATCCGTTCCGGATGGTTCAAACCGAATGAGGTAAGGGCATTTGAGGAGCTGCCTCCTGTGGATGGTGGCGATCAACTCTTTGTAAGTGGTGACCTGTATCCTATTGAACAGGCTGGAAAGGAGGTGAGGGCAGGGAATGAAAAAGAACCAACAGCATCATAAAAAGCGCGGTCAGGTGATTGAGCAGGATTCAGTTGAATTATATGAAAAACGCACTTTTACCTTGAAAACCAAGGATGTTTTAGTTGAAAAACGTGAAGCCAATGGGAAACAGGTGGAGGTGTTAACCGGTTATGCAGCCGTGTTTGAACAATTCACTGAGTTGGCGGATTGGTGGGGTGACACCTTCCATGAGAAGTTCACCAGTGACTCAATGGACGAAACACTGTCTGATGGCCATGTAATCTACGCATTGTTTAACCACAGCTGGAGAGACCTTATGGGCGCCACGGTGGATAATCTGACACTCGAAAAACGGGATGAAGGGCTCTATTTTGAACTGATTCCAAAGAACTTCGAGTTTGATCGCAGGATCATGGACCTGGTACGCGGCGGAACTATTGGCGGCTGCTCAATTGGTTTTAGAGTTTTGGACCAGGATTGGGAAGAGAAGGACGGAGATTATTTCCGGATCATCAGGAAAGTGGATTTGTATGAAATCACGTTCACTCCTATTCCAGCGTATGCACAGACCTCTATTTCAGTGGATTTACGAGAAATTGACACGAAAAACAATGAAAAACGCTCAGTTACTGGACAAGAAACAGATCTCGAAAAAGATGATTTGCAAACCAGTGCTGAAGACGAAGAGCGAAAAGCTCTTCTTGAAGAAGCCGAAAACACTTTAAAACAATTTTCCTAGGGGGAACCATTAATGAAAACTATTTTTCAAATGAAGCAGCATGTAAGTGAAGTTGGAGCTGAGTTAAGGAGTATTTCTGAAGACATCCGTGCTAAAGCTGCAGATCCAGCAGTTGGTATTGAAGAAGTACGCTCATTGAAACAGAAAAAGAGCGATACTGAAGAACGTTTCAATATGCTGAAGGAAGAGCTTCGTGCCATGGAAGAGGCTGAGGCTAAAAAGCTTAAACAGCAAAACCCACTTACAGGAATCGATTCAGATGAAAAGCGCATGATTGCGGCAAAAGCAGACATGATCCGTTCTGCAATCTTCGGCCGTCAGCCATCTGAAGAAACTCGTAATCTATTGGCTGCCATTCCGGCAAACCATGCTTCTGGTGGAGAGAAATTCCTTCCGACTAACATGACGAATGAGCTGGTACACGAACCATTTGCCAAAAACCAACTTCGTGAGGTTGCGAATGTTTCAAATATCAAGGGTCTGGAAATCCCTAAGATCTCCTTCACTCTTGATGACGATGCCTTCATTACTGACGAGCAAACGGCTAAAGAAATTGCTTTTACTGGTGACAAGGTAAGCTTTGGACGTAACAAATTCAAGGTTAAGGCACGTATTTCTGATACAGTCCTTCACGGATCAGACCTTGACCTGGTTAATTATGTGGAAAATGCCCTTCGTTCTGGTCTGGCTGCGAAAGAAAAGAAAGATGCTTTGGCTACAGCACCTACAGCAGGTTTAGAGCACATGTCCTTCTACACTGCTGACCAAATCAAAGTGGTTACAGGTGAAGATTTGTATACTTCAATTACGGAAGCTATCGCTGACCTGCCAGAAGAGTTCGCTGAGAATGCGAAAATCATGATGAAGCGCTCTGACTACCTGAAAATCCTTAAGACGCTCTCAAATGGAACGACGAATTTCCACAACACTCCTGCAGAACAGGTGCTTGGAAAGCCGGTCGAATTCATGGATGCAGCTGCGTTCCCGATCGTTGGTGATTTCAATTACTTCCGGATCAATTACGACGGAGAGCTGGTATACGATACTGACAAGGATGTGGACAAGGGCGAGTACCTGTTTGTACTTACTGCTTGGTATGATCAGAAGCGTTCCCTGAACTCAGCTTTCCGTATCGCAAAAGTAGCTCCACCAGTGTAATGGAATGGGGGCATAAATAATGCCTGAAGACTTAACCAAGCTGAAAAATTATCTAAGAATTGATGGGAGTGAGGACGATGAAATCCTCACTCTTCTTGTTGGTGCAGCAAAAAAGGACCTTAAGGATTCCGGTGTGAGCGAGCCTCCTGTTGATACTCCTGATGAACGTTATGAATTATTGGTGATGTTAAATGTGGCTCTGCATTATGAGAATCGAGATCCTAGTTTCAAAATGGATAAGCTGAATTATGCCTATCAAAATCTCATCTTAAAACTAAAAACATAGGAGGGATTCACGAATGAAATATGCAGTTGAGAAACCTTTTATCGATAAAAATACCAAGGTGTTTTATGACACGTCTGCCGTCTATGAGACGGATAGCCAGGACCGTGCTAAGGAACTGCAGAAAGCCGGTTATATTAAAGACCAGGCCGAAAGCAATTCTCTTCTTAGCGGTACTGTGGAGGAAGTCTTTTCCTCTCTGGAAGGGTTAAGCAAAGAAGAATATGAACAGCTCCTTGAGGAAGAAAAGGCCGGTAAGAAAAGGAAAACAGTCATCGCCGAATTGGAACGTCTGATTGCAGCTGATGGTGATTCAGATGAATCCGGCAAGGCTTAAACAACGAATCACTCTAATGCAACAGCTCCATCAGCCCAATAGTTATGGTGAAGTAGAAGAGAGTGATAATACCTGGGTCAATCATGTCACTGTATGGGCTGATGTGAAGTTCTTACAGGGACGGGAACTATTCCAGGCCAGTCAGGTCCATAATGAAGTCACTGCGAAAATTCTAATAAGGTACCGGAAAGATGTAGAGCCCAATATGCGGGTCAGATATCTCAATCGTACTCTGGATATTGTTTCTCCACCTATCAATGTAAATGAACAGAATCGCTACCTTGAATTGACCTGTAAGGAAGTGATTTAGTGGCCAGTACTCGAATTGAGGGAATGAGAGAGCTCATACGGACCATTCGACGCCTGGAGAGTCTTCCACAGAAGTGTGTCACCAAGGCAGCCAGAAAAGGCGCTAACGTCGCCCTGAAGGCAGCCAGGAAAGACGCACCTGTGGATACCGGGGACTTGAAAAAGGGATTAAAGCTGACAGGCGAGCGGTCCCGCATTCGCGGAAAGAAAGTGTTCCAGGTTACTTTCAACAAAAATATGAATCATTTGTTTGTAAAGCTGTCCAAGGATGGAAGCAAACGATATTACTATCCTGCTAGTCAGGAATATGGTTTTATGACCCGGGGTGGAGGTTACACGCCGGGTTATCGTTTTTTACGGAAATCCATTGATGAGCACAAATCGGAGATTGAAAGAACAACTGTGGATGTTCTGGCTTCGGAAATAGATAAGTTACGGTGAGGTGAGGATGTTTGGACTTTGAAGAAGCATTGACGGCGGAATTAACAATGATAGAGGGATTGGCCAATAAGGTGTTTCCCCTTAATGCAAAAGAAGGGACTCTCCCACCTTACATTGTTTATCTATCTTCTGAAGGACTCCAGGATAAGACTTTTGATGGTTACTTGTTATTTAAAGAAGTAGAGTGTGAGATTAATATCCTCCATTCCACATACCGAGAAATGAAGGATCTAACAAAAGTCGTCCTCGGGAAAATCCTCTCTTTCCAGGGCAGAACAATTGGTGAAGGTGGACCACGGATCCAGAACCTATCTTATGAAAAACCTTTCGAGCTGTATGAAAAGGAAATTAAACAATATCGATCAGTGATTGATGTGAAATTTAAATTTTAGGGGGAAAGAAAAATGCCATATGCGTCTATGGGTACCAAATTGAAAAAAGGCACGACAGCTATTGCCGATTTAACGAGTATCGGGGGCTTGGATTTGTCAGCTGATACCATTGAAACCACAACCCTTGATTCACAAGACGGGTTCCGTACCTACACCGGAGGTCTTAAGGACGGTGGTGATATTTCACTCAGTGGTTACTTCGATCCAACATCTCATCAGGGCCTCTACACTGATTTTGTAGCTGGCACAAAAAGCCCGTATACCATCGAATTTCCAATGGGAGCAAAATGGAGTTTTGATGGCATCGTGACCGGTTACAACACAAGTGCGGAAATGGAAGATAACATATCGTTTGAAGCAACCATAAAGGTTTCTGGAAAACCAACATTGACTGTACCACCTGCTGTTTAGGACTAGGGATTTCTCTAGTTCTTTTTTATTTGAATCTAATCGGAGGATATTACCATGCCAGATAAAAATGATGTAGTCATTATTGAGTTGGATCGACCACGTGAGTTGCGCTTTGGACATAAGGCATTAAAAAAGTTGAGTGCTCTTACTGGCAAAAGCCTAGAAGAATTTGAAATGGACGGAAACAACTTAGAGGAACTTGAAAAAGTAATGTACTGTGCTCTGATGTTCGATGCTAAGGAAAACAACGAAACTTTGAAATTGGAAGAAATGGAGGATCTTCTTGATTACTCAAGATCCTTTAAATACACCATGGAAAAGCTTCAGGAAGCATTGGAGAGCGCGTTTGGAAGCATTCCGGAGGATGTTGAAAAAAACTAACAGCGGATAGCAGCCCTGAAAATGTGAAATGGGATTGGGATGTATCCCTTAAATCTGCTATCCGAATTGGAATCAGACCAGCTGAGTACAACGAGATGACTCCTCATGAGTTGAATCTTTGCATTCATGCTTTCAATGAAGATCAAAAAATTCAATCTGAAGATAAGCTGACAATCGCCTATATGAACGCCTACTGGCACAGGGTAGAAAAACTACCAAGCCTAAAACAGGTTTTGGGACAAGAGCCAGTTAAAAAGAAGATGACAGATAAGGAAATGTTTAATTGGGTTAAGGCGCTAAACGCAATGTTGGGCGGAACTATACAAAAAGGGGGTGAATAACTTGGCGATTGTAAGAAACCTGATGGTCCGTGCTGGGGCGGACTTTAGTGGATTGCAAAGAGGTATGAGACAAGCCCAGGGTCAGATTAGGAACTTTAGCCAACAGGTTACTCGATCAGTAGGTAGATTAAACGCCGTTTTAGCTGGAGTCGGAGCTACCATTGCAATTGGAGCTGCAATCAAAGATGCAATGGATTTTGAAACTTCCATGAATCAAGTGAGACGTATTATGGGACAGAGCGCCGGTGAGTTTACCAAATGGGCAGAGGAAACAGGTGCAGCTTTTGGATATTCAAAATTGCAGGCAGCTAAAGCAGGAGCAACATATGGAAACCTGTTAAGCACATTTTCTTCAGGTGCAGATGATACACGGAAGAAGACGGAAGAATTGATGAAAGCCACTGCAGTTGTGAGTGCAGCTACAGGAAGAACAATGGACGATACCTTTGAAAGAATTCGAAGCGGTTTACTTGGAAACACGGAAGCGATAATCTTATCTGTCGCATAACTCAGAAATGGGTTATTAAAAATCGAGCAAAATCGGTGAAGGCTAAGTTATATTTCTAATAATCTTGGTATCAATGTGATAGTATATATGTGGAGGGATTACCATGATTTTCTACATTTATAAAATCACTTGTACCATTAACGGAAAAGTATATATAGGACAAACCAAAAATATAAGGAAGCGTTGGGACGAGCATAAGTATCATCTAAGGCGAAACATCCATCATTCTACCCATATGCAAAGAGCTTTCAATAAGCATGGGGAAGAATCTTTCTTGCACGAGGTTGTAGAGACTTGTAGCAAAGAACAAGCGGATGAGAGAGAAAAGTTTTGGATAGTATTTTATGACTCTACTAACAAATTGAAGGGATTTAATCTAGAAAGCGGCGGAAATTTATTAAAACAATTGGCCCAAGAAACCAAAGATAAAATCGGCAGAAAAAACAAGCTGAATTATAAAAAAACACACGTGTTTGTTAACTCTCCCGAGTCAATAATCAAAAGAAGCTCTTCTAATACTGGCAAGAAACGCTCGCCTGAATTTATAGAAAGGATGAGTGAGATCGCTAAAAAAAGAACAGGAGATTCGAATCCTTTCTACGGTAGAACCCACAGCCCCGAAGTTAAAGAAAAAATTAGTAAAGCTAACAGGGGCGGGACTGGTGGAGGAAAACCAAAAAAGAAACTTTTGGCGATTAATCTAGAAACTAAAGAAGAGATTATTTTTGGGTCAAAGTGTGAAGCTGCAAAAAACGGATTCCCTTCCAGGTCTTATATAAATAAGGTTTTGAATGGTACTTTTAAACAGTACAACGGATATACTTTCAAAGAAATATAATAGGCTAATACCGAGGTAAAGCACACTTTAAAAGGTGTGGCTCACCGTAACGCATAGGTGCTGAACCTGTGCTTTTTTATTGCACAGAATATAATGCACCCACGAGTGCTCGACACCTGACCATTAAGTTGAAGGTGAAAATGTATGCTGACCTTACAGGAAACTGTAAGAAGTAGAGGATAAAAAGCCTTTACGATAACAAAGTGAGAAGATTTAGGTATTAACGTAAACGTAGCAATGATCGAGTCTACAAATGCATTTAAGCAGTTCGCCAACGGAGCTTCATGGGATCAATTAAGTTTCCAGGTTCAACAGCAAATCCGTTATATGGCCATTTTGGAGCAGGCTACCCAAAAATACGGAACCACCATCTCTGATTCCACTTCCGTTCGACTTGCCACCTTCGTTCAAGCCTTAAACAATATGAAGCTAGCGCTTGGACAAGCTTTTTTACCTATCCTGAACGTCGCCTTACCAGTGCTCAGTGTTTTAGCTAATAAAATTGCTTCTGTTATGGGAATTGTGGCTCAGTTTGTCAGAGCATTAGTCGGTAAGAAAGGGGACATCCCCCAGCAGACAACTGCCATAAGCAATCAGACAGCTGCGGTAAATAATTTAGGTGCAGCACATGAGAACGCAGGCAAAAAGGCGAAAAAGGCTGCAAAGGAAGCAAAGAAAGCAAGCCGGGGCATAGCTGGTTTTGACCAAATCAATCAATTGGCGGATCCTTCTAGCGGAGCAGGTGCCGGTGCAGGAGCTGGTTCAGCTGGAGCAGGAGGAACTGGTGGATCAGTAGAAATGCCATCGGTGGACACAGGGCATACCGAAGGGGTACTTTCAAAAATAAGTAAAAAAGTTCAAGATTTTGCTAACAAGGTAAAGAAATTCTTTGCTCCTGTCGTAAAGTTCTTTAAAAAGGTTTGGTCTGAAGTATCTTCATACTTTATGGAAAAAGTGAAGGATTTGGTGAAGTTTTGGAATCAGTACGGCGGGCAGTTTATCCAGGCTATGAAAAATATTTGGAAAGGGATAAAGCCCATCGTAACATGGTTAGTAAAATTCATATGGGATTCCACTAAGGGTTTAATCGATGGAGTCATCACATTCTTCAAAGGGCTCATTAAATTCATTTCTGGGGCATTTACTGGCGATTGGAAAACAGCCTTCTCCGGAATAAAGGATATGGTTGTGGGAGCCTTTCAGGCCATATGGAATTTCTTTAATTTAACGCTTATTGGCGGTCTGAAAAAGGGACTAGTATCACTAGTGAAAACTTTTACAGATGATTTTGCCAAGATTGCTGCCAAGGTAAAGGAACCATTTTCAAAAATAGGTGAATGGTTCAATGGGATCGGCACCAAAATGTATGAAGGCATGAAGGCGCCATTTAAAGATGTATACAATTGGTTCAAGGATAATGTGGTCAAGAAATTCAGCGAAGTCCTAGTTAACTGGAAAGGGGATATTGCGTCTAAAGCATCTTCTATCTGGTCTTCTATCAAAGGAAGCTTTACAGGGGCATATAGTTGGTTTAAAGACACCGTTGTCTACAAGTTTTATGAAGCACTAGTCAACTGGAAAAGTATCATTGCAAATAAGGGATTGGAAATCTGGAATGCAATCAAGGGGAAGTTCACGGGTGCTTATGCCTGGTTTAGGGACAATGTAGCGAGAAAACCGTGGGAAGCCCTAAATAATATGAAAAGCTCAATTGCTAGTTCGGCAGGCAACATTTGGGCAGCAATCAAAGGGAAATTCACTGATGTTTATGGTTGGTTCAAGAGGAATGTAACAGACAAGATATCCTCGGCTTTTAATAAAATCAGAACTTCCTTTACAAATGGACTTGCTAACGGTGTAAGGACACTGCTCAATAAATTAATTGACGGTATCAATGCTCCAATTCTAACCTTAAAGAATTTTACCGTAATGGGGAAAAGGCCATTCAGTGGATTAGACACAATCCCTCGCCTTGCAAAAGGCGGTATCACCACCGGTCCAACCCTAGCATTAATCGGTGATAACCCGGGCGGTAAAGAGGTAGTATCTCCACTGAATAAATTGCAGGATATGATGGCTGCTACAGTTGGAAATGCAGTGATGGCAGCTATGCAATTCAATTCTTCAGCAGGTAATGCTGGAGGGGGAGACACAATATTAAATATCGATGGCAGAACTTTTGCGAGGATCGTTAAACCATACTTGGATAAAGAGAACAAGAGGATAGGAACGAATGTAAAAATGAATTCCATTTAAGGCGGTGGGTAAATGGCGCTTATAGAAATCAATGGGGTGGATTTGCCCACCCCTTCAGACTTCCAGGTAGGCATTATGGACTTGAGTAAGGCAGAACGTAATGCACGTGGAACCATGATCATTGAAAGAATCGCGACGAAGAGGAAACTGGACATCTCTTATTCATACCTGTCCAGGACAGAATTAAGTCAGGTATTAAGTGCGGTCTCACCTGTTTTCTTTAATGTAAGATATCTGGATCCACAAACAGACCAATATCGTACCGGAAGTTTTTATTGCGGTGACAGAAATGCGGGTATGCTGGATTTCAAAGACGGAGTTCCCCGTTATAAAGATATTAAATTCGATTTGATTGAAAGATAGGTGACAAATAATGCTGAACGTCAGTAATGCTTTTAAAGAGGCAGTATATGCACCTATCCGTAAAATCACAGCAAGGATCCATTTCACATTGAATGGCAGCACCAAAACCTATGATGATGATTTCATCATTCGGGCAAGTATCCTGGAAGAAATGAACACCATCAATGAAACCTTGCCATCGAACGAAGCGATTGTCACATTGGAAAATACCAATGGAGAATTCAACATTTTAAATCTGCAAAGGATGCAGGAAATCATTGCAAGCAGGCCTAAGATTCAAATGGAATTCGGTCTTGTTTATGAAGATGAAAGTATCGAGTGGGTGCCGATGGGTACCTATTTTTTGGTTGAGTGGAAAAATGAAGTTGCAGCCATGAGTATTTCACTGATCGGACGAGATAACTTCGACATGCTTTCCCAAATTTCTTATAACAACACGGCGGGGAACAACTTATATAATCTGGCAGCAGACATCTTACAAAAGGCTGGCATTGTAGATTTTACAATTGATAACAGTTTGAAAAGTATTAACACGAATGGTTTTTTAGAAAGGCTCGACAGCAGGACAGCCCTTCAGCATATCGGGATAGCTTCAAGAAGTGCAGTTTTCCAGGATAGATACGGCAAGGTCATCATAAAACCCTTCACAGCCATGGACGCCAGCAGCAACTACCTTTCCTATGCGGGCCAGCCGTTACATTACTTCGGCGCCGTTTATCCATTGACTACCAACGGTTCCGGGATGAAAAACATCGGATACGATAATGTTTTCGAGGAGCCAGAAATATCCCTGGATAAGTCCATCTATGAAGTAGTAGTGAATGTTTATGGACCAGGAGATCCAAGAGAAATTATCCGTATTAATACTAGTATCAACGGACAAAACGGTTCTTCTTTTAAAATAGATAACCCTCTCATTAACACGGATGAGATGGCGATTAAAGTGGCGGATTGGATCATCAAGGAAAGTAACTACAATGCCATCTATAAAACGGTATGGAGGCAAAATCCTGCCCTGGAGTGCGCGGATATGGTCCTGGTTGAGGATAGTTTCCAAGCCATGAAGCAGACAAGGATTTTCAGGCAGGAATATCAATATGAAGGATATCTGAAAGGCGTAACAGAAAGCAAAGGTGGTATTTAAATGGTCTATAACAAGACAGCCTGGAAGGATAGGGTTGTGGAACGGCCCCTTACTTTCACGATGCAAAATAACGCGGATGGCAGTGTGACCTTAGCCCCTGCTGAAGGGCAGATCATTGACCCGGGAACGGCACTCACTGCCCTTCTAATGAACAATTTAGAAAAACAGTATGATGAAGCAATAGCATGGGCCAAAGAGTTTGGACTTGGTTCGAACACAAAAACCGTAGACTGGAATACCGTAAGCGAATCAGGATTTTATTCGGGAATAACTGGTGGACCAAATGGGTCATCAAATTATTTTGGTTTTCATAGTCAAAACAGCCCAAACTATGCAACCCAGGTTGTTCAAAGGTTAGGAGTGACTTGGACCAGAAACAAAGAAAATGGGGTCTGGCAGGCTTGGACCAGATTAGAAACCACTGATGGCGCCCAAGCAAAAGCGGACCTAGCTGAGGCCTATGCAGTAAATAATGCAGTAAATCAGGCTAAAGCGTATGCAATGAATTCAATATCCACTGGGTCAACTGCAGATCCTAACACTACACAAGAGTCGTATATTCTCACGAATCATGCAAACAGTCCTGGTGGCAGCGCTTATTGGCATATTTTCACCCTCTTCTATTCGTCGAAAACTGGAAACCGTGTACAAATTGCAATTTCCTATAATGGACGAGTTAGGATGGAGATACGCCAGTTTTTTAGCGGTTCTTGGTCTACCTGGCATCGAGTGACGGCGGGAGAAATCTACACCCACGCAAGCAGATCGGCTTCAGCTGCCCAGTCTTGTGCTGCAGGTGCTTGGACTATGATGACCTACCCTACTGTAAACGACAACGTCGGTGGGGGTACCTGGTCTAGTAGCCAATGGATAGTACCAGAGACAGGGATTTATCAAGTTCATGCCGGCGTACAACTGGCTAGTATTGTTGCAGGCATTAGAGTATTCACAGCTGTTTTTGTGGGAAACAGTCTATATGATGAAACCCGTCTGACCATGAGGATGACATCAGGAGGGTCGGACAGTCTATTTTTAGGTAATGCTATTTTGCAGCTAACAGCAGGCCAAAGAATCGACTTTCGTGTATATCACGATTTTACCGGCGCATTAAATACGATGATGAACTTCTTTAAAGCCACCAGAATTGGATAGAAAGGAGAGGTTCTGAAGTGAATAAGGAAAAAGCAATCTTGAAAATATACCCGGAAGCTGTACCAAACGTGGATTTCATTATTACGGCTGACCCGGAAACCTTGGAAACGACCATCCACACATGGAAATATGATAAACCGAAGCCGACTGATTCCCAGCTACAGGCAGCCTGGGACGATTTGCAGGCGAACCCTCCTGTAAAACCCAAGAGTCTTGAAGAACAGATAAAAGCAAGACTGGAAGCACTGGAGTTGGCTACAATTACACTTATGGATTTTATGTAAAAAGGAGAAGGAGATGGAAAACAATATGTATCAATTCGTTCTTAATATGTGGGTATTTGGCAAAGTAACAGAAACACAGGTTAATAATTACACAACCAAAGGATTTATCACTGAGCAGGAAGCCCAGCAGATTTTAGCAACGCCACAGGATGACCAATAGGCTTTTGGGGACAGAAAGAGATAATCGTTAGGGGGGAAGTGAGCATTGGAGGAGACAACGGTGGATTTATTTAAACAGACTGTTCAGAATGACATCGCTGAACTAAAAAAATGTGACAAGGACCTTAAAGAGGAAATAGATAAACTCAAACAAACCGTCGCTTTCCATGATCGTGATATCCACGATATCAAAGAAACGCTTAAGGAAATCAAAGAAGACACTAAATGGCTACGAAGATCCATCACCAATGCCCTGATTGTTGCATTGATTACTGGAGCTGTGGCTATTTTTTATGCTGCTTTAAAATCGCAAGGAGGGGTTTAAAATGTACGAACAACCGAAAACGTGGAAAGACTGGGCCATCCTTTTGTCAGGGTGGCTTTCTTTATTGGCACTAGGGTTGAAAGGGATATTTGGTGTGGACATCACGCCGTTCGCCTCGGATATTGCTAACTTCATTATCTTGAGTATATTCATGGCCGTAAATGCCTGGTCTGTATGGAAGAACACCTACGTTTCACATAAAGCAAAACTACAAAAGAAGGCACTGCAAGCACAGGGATTGATTCGAAAATAGGCTACCCTCCAGGGTGGCTTTTCTTATTTTTCCCAGAAAGGGGGTGATTGTCATGTAAGGACCTGGGACAGGTGTACAAGCAAGGAATATAAAGAGGAAAACAAATATTATTAGAGGTGATTAAACATGGTAAAAGTATTTATTGATCCAGGTCACGGCGGTACAGATCCAGGCGCAGTTGGTAACGGGCTTAGGGAGAAGGATTTAACACTCCAAATCGGAACTCGTATCAAAAACATTCTTACACAGGAATATGACAATGTCTCTGTTTTAATGAGTCGTACTGGTGATCAAACAGTTTCCCTTACGGAAAGGACAAATGCAGCAAACTCCTGGGGTGCTGATTTCCTTCTGTCTGTTCATATTAATGCTGGTGGAGGAACAGGGTACGAGGATTTCATTTACCCTGGTGTAGGGGCACCGACAACTACGTACCAAAGTAATATTCATGCAGCTATCATTGCCCTTGTTGACTTTTATGATCGTGGGAAGAAAACAGCGAATTTCCACATGCTCCGGGAGTCACGTATGCCAGCGCTTCTTACCGAGAATGGATTCATTGATAATGCTAACGATGCAGCCAAACTAAAATCCAGCACATTCATTGAAAACATTGCTCGTGGCCATGTGAATGGTATTGTTAAAAGCTTCAATCTTCCTAAGAAGGCCACAGCTGTTTATCACACAGTTGTCGCTGGAGATACGGTATATTCTTTAAGCAAGACTTATGGAAGTACTACTCAACAAATCAAGGATTGGAACAACCTTGATGACAATTACACTATTTATGTAGGACAAGTGCTTCGAGTTAAATAAATTAGACAAGCCCTTCTTAAAACGAAGGGCTTGTTTACTTTAATCTTATTTAATTTTGGTCGTATATTTACTTGAAACATAACCATAGGACTTGCCATACTTGATTTTATACCAGCCTTCACTAGACTCAACGACTTCAATTTTTTGGTCCTTCTTCAATTTTCCTAGTTTGGTAGCTTTGATGGAAGGAGATTTTCTAACATTTAAAGTTTGAGATTTTACTTTAGATTTGAACAGAACTTTTTCTGTTTTTATTTTCTTTACATACTTTGTTGAAACCCACCCATAACCTTTTCCGTGCTTGATCTTAGACCATCCGTTGCTGCTTGCTACAACCTCAACTGTGACATTTTTCTTCAAGGTTCCAATTTTCTTCGCTTTACTGGAAGCTTTCTCCCTTATGTTAAGTGTTTTAGAAGTCACAGTTCCTTTATATAACACTTTTGGAGCCTGAATAGCTGGTTTTGGAGCTGGCTTTGGTGACTTAAGCACAGTTTTAACGGTTAATATTGCTGAACGCCTCGACAACTCAAGTTCTAAGGTTTGTCCATCCTTTACGACATATGATGCTGCACCCATGATATGAAAAGTATTTACTGCTGGTGAATAGTAACCGTAAACCTGCCCCTTGCAATCTCCAGTTGCCTCCGCAAAATTTTGTTTTTGGTGCTTATCTGACTCTATAGTAATAGAGCAATTGACAGGAGCTACTTCGTTTGCTGAGGCAAATTCCACGTGTTTGGTAAGAGAACTCCGAATGCCAATACTGCTACCAAGAGTCCCTTTAAAAATTTCATCATACAGTACACTCACTTTCTGTAAAGCTTTTAATTTATATATATTATCGGCAAAGAAATGTAAATTTTAACAATTTAAAAAACCCGTCTCATTCGAGAGGGGGCTTTAACCACTATGTATTGATATTTGAGGATTTCAGGACCTTCTCTTTCAATTACTGCCAAAACTGCAACTACCCCCAAGAATCAAATAATATACCCCCTGTTTTTCTTAATCTCAACAGTATATTTAAATAGATTATAGTGTAACCTTTACCTCCATTGAGTCCTACAGTCTTTAATAGGTAATTATGCTATAAAAAAGATATCGACATATTTTGGTAAAGAGTCTAAAATAAAATCAGATATAAATAGGCTTTTTATCAACTTTTCTCCTAGGTATTTTATAATGTTTATTTGACATTAATATACTATAATTCTATAATTTTACGGTACGAGTTAAAAAAAGGAAAATTGGGGGAAAAGTTATGATGAAAAAAGTTTCATTTATTATTACTTTAGCAGTAATGTTATGGACTGGCTTGGTAACTGCTGCATCGGCGGAGGACATTGATTGGAACAAAAGACTTACATCGGGAACTAATATCGCTTATTGGATTGATTCTGGATGTGAATACACAGTATCGATTCCTAATGCTGTGAATAAATTAATGAATCCCTCTGGTATGACTAATCCACTTATAATTAGTAAAACCACGGTAAAAAGCAGCTCTAAAATGGATTTTTACCAAAACTATGTAAATAATGGTATTTATGCATCAACCTCTGTTTTTAGGAAAAATTCATCAGGAGTTTACTATCAAATGCCAGTATCAGAAAAGGATACATATGATTGGGTTTACGGTGAAATAAAAATAAATGATTATAAGATGGGGCAACTAACTAGCACTCCGAGAGAAAAGGTAATTATTCATGAAATGCTCCATGTATATGGGCTGAAGGATTTATATTTATATGAAAATAGAAGTTCAATTATGTATGGTTACAGTGACGGTACAGCTACCACTTTAACAAGTGATGCAAATAATGTTCTCAAAGCAAAATATTAACAAGAGGAGTTTATATATGAATAAAAATAAAACTATTGTAGTGTTGCTAAGTGTAGCTTGTGCTGCCTTAGTTACCCTGAACATCCTAAAGGACGATACGGTTGCCCTTGTTGAATCTGAAAATCAAAATAATGTTACAAAGCAAAACGAGAAGAAAGTGGCAGACATTGCCCACAAAGAAATCTTTGGGAAATATGAAAGAGAGTTTAGTTGGGCAATTAATCCAACTATACCTGAAAACTTATTCACTCCAGAAGCAACTTCTGTCGTTCAATTAAAGGTACTTTCAATGGGAGAGGCTGAAATTCTTCCCCAAACAGAAGAATTTATCACTCAAGATCCTTATACACCAATTGAAGTTGAAATATTAGACACAATTTCCGGAAATCCTTTATCGGGTAATAAAACAATATATATTGATGGTGGAGACATTAAAATATCGAAGCTTATGAAATTTATAGATAAAGAAAAAAGTAATAAAATGGGCTTTGATAAATTGTCAGAAAAAGATAGGGATAACATGTATATATCCTATACTTCAGATAATGATTATAAGATGAAAATTGGTAAAGAATATACGGTATTTTTGGTGAAGCAAACAGAGGATATTTATACAATTATGGGAAGTGGCTATGGAATCTTTGATATTGAAAAAGATGCTATGGGTAAAAAAACATTTAAAAATGTGTTAACTGGCAAGGAATCAGCTTTGCAATTCTAATACAAAAAGTTTTAATTAGTTCCATAAAAGAAGCCTCGCTCAATCGAGTGGGGCTTTTATCCATTCTGTTTAATTGAGTCAGATAGAAATCTATTAAAAGATTAAAACTAACAATCGAAAAGACGATATAAATATGGTATTTGTTCTAAAACATAAATTTAAGGAGTTAAAGTTATGCCATTATTAGCTGTATTTGCCCTTATTTTATTAATTTATTTAAGTCGTAGTGGGAACATTCAAAATTGGTCACTCAACGCAAGAATTGGTACGTTTTCTCTTATTTTAGGCATTATTTTACGTGGAGGGGCACTATTCCTCGGTGCAAGTGGTGATTCATTTTCCGATTCTCCACCATTTTTTGCAACTGTCCTATTTTTTGCAAGTGGTTTAGCTTTTGTTGTTACTATTGTGTGCCTTATTGTTGGTTTATATAGAATATTTTTTGAAAAATATTAATCTATATTTTTGCGAGACTAGTCCTTTATAAGGAAATTCGTGGAATGGTGCTAAAATAAAAATATTATTGTGTATATCGAGGTACAGGGTTCTTCATCGAAGTTCAGAGGACGATTTACTCTGATAAGCTTATGGGCGAAAAGATGGAGCGGTATGTGGATTTATACCATGGCGATATAGTAGCAAAACCATTTCCACATGTCCTGATTCTATCTGATCAGCGTTATGCGATTGACGGAGATTATCCTTTTAAGATGTTTCAGACTCAAAGCTTTTCCGGGTTTGTAAACTCGCTGATAGGGGCAGAAGAGAAGCTGAAATTCGGTAATGGGGTGAAAATAAAAATTGGATAAAGAAAGAGCCAAGTAGTTTCAACCATTGGACAGTTATTGGGTAAGTTAATATATTTATTTCTACAGTAAAAAATTACAGTAAATGTATTGTCGGATTTACTAAATTCTTATAAAATAAATATTGGATAGATTTACCTATAAAGTGATAGAAGAATAGGTAAATCTATTGAATTTATCCTATCTAGGGGGAAACCATGAGAATTAAAAATGGTGCTATTTTTCTATTTTTCTTTTGCTTGTTGCTCACTGTATCCTTTTTCCCAGGAAAAGCTTTTGGAGCTGCTGGGGACAGAATAACACCTTACAGCACGTGGGATTATCACAAATTCAATTTCCAAGAATATAGTTTCGAAACACCTAAATTGGTGGATTTGCAGCAATTTGACATGTATGTTGGCGAAGAAGCCAACGAAATTGTTCGAAATGAAAATTATTTCAACGGAGTACCTAAACCGGATGAACATTGGATATTAATGGGTTTTGATATATCTTACATTTCAGGACCTGAAGAACCCCTAAATGCCTCTGATCTGATATATAGCAGCAATAACTTTTATACAACGAGCGGACAGAAAATAACTCCGATTGATACCGCAGTGTTTTCCCAACAATTAAAAGGGCTTGGTGAATTCGATGTAAGTCTATACCCCGGTGCATCGTCCAAAGTATGGTATGGTATTCTTGTCAAAAAGACAGCCGGCCTCCCCCTTATTAGAATTGGTACTGGGGTAAACCAGACTACAGGTTCAACTAATTATAAGTGGTTCGCAACCGATCCTTACTACATAGAACCTGTGGTTGCATCGAATGCTACAGCGAGTTCGTATAATAGCATAAAACTGACATGGACCCCAGCCACAGGTATATCTGGGTATGACATATACAGGTCAACATCTCCCACTGGCTCCTTCACGAAAGTTTCCAGTGTTGGTCTGCCTAATACAAATTTTTTAAATACAGGCTTGAATACCGGGACAATCTATTACTATAAAATTAAGACTTTTTATACATTGGAAGATGGAACAAAAATTTATGGTTCTTTTAGCCCGGTAGTTTCTGCAAAGCCAGTACTTTCTGTTCCCGCATATCCTAAGGCCGCGCCAACTTCTTATAATAGTATTAAAACAAGCTGGAAAGCAATCAAGGGAGCAAATGGGTATGAAGTGTACCGTGCAACTTCTAAAACAGGAAAGTATTCCTTAGTCGCAAAAACCACTACCACAACAAGTTTTACTAACACAGGGCTTTCTACTAATAAGGTGTATTATTACAAAATAAGGGCATACCGAATGGTCGGGAAAACAAAGGTATACAGCGGTTATACTAGAATTATCTCAGCAAAACCAATCCTATCAGTTCCAACTAATTTTAAGGCATCTAAATCTAGTTCAACAAGTATTAAAACAACCTGGAGTGCAGTAAACGGGGCAAGTGGATATGAAGTGTATCGGGCTAAAACAAAAACCGGAAAATACAGCTTAGTCAAAAGAACAACTTCTAAGTATTACACTAATACAGGTTTGAAGACAGGAAGTACCTATTATTATAAGGTAAGAGCCTATAGGAAGGTTGGCTCTGTAAAGGTGTACAGTGGCTGGACAACGGTTTCAAGCGCAAGGCCGTAAATGAATAAAAAAAGTAAAACGCCTGGCTGCCAAAAACCAGGCGTTTTACTTTTTCGTTTGACAAAACGTGGGTGTTAGCGTTTTAGGAACAGCAATTCAAATGAAATATTCACCAATACTATGTTTGATTGTGTAGACTGAGACTAGATCCTAAAGGAGTGGAAGAAAATAAGAAAATAAATAGTGAAGTGAAAATAAAAATTGGCTAAAAAAAGCCAAGTGGTTTTTCCCACCTGGCAAAAAAATAAAATTTTGCCCCAAAACTGCCCCAAAATTGCCCCTGATTTCAAGAAAAAATATGCAAGCAGGAGAAAGGATTATTGAAATCCTTCCTATTTATAAGAGTATAAGGTACTCCAAGAACTTATAAATAGGTATAGAGCATAATCCGTACGCAAGTGCATCCATGGGAGCGCGAGCAGTACATGAGCATGTATTAATAGAAGAAAAAAGGCCTCTTGATTCGCTCAAGAGGCTTTTTTATGTAGAAGTGCCTGCTGATAGAGAGGTTGGTTAGCGATTGAGGCAGGTATAGCGACTAGTGCCGAATTTTTTGCGTGGCGAAAGTTTTAACCACCACTTCATTTTTCAGTAAGATCATTAAGAAATCATCACTACCAGTAACCTTCTTCGCTAAAAACAATAGGAATTCATCAATCATTCCTGGCATTTTTCAGACTATCACTACGAAATTATCCTTCATCACTACGCTTTTAAGCATTATCACTACGGAATGTTCCATTATCACTACGATTTTCCCAACTTTCACTACGAAATCCGCAACTATCACTACTTTAACCATCTCCACCCATAAAACTAATCGCCAAATATTAAAATTTTCAGAAAAATAATTGACTTTTTCCTATATACACGGTATCTTTGTTTTAAAATATATAACACATTTATGGTGTTACGGTAATATAACGTTATATAAATAAAATTTAATGTAATGCGGAGGGCGGAATCTTGATTTTACATGAAATCGAAACGAAGAGTCGCGAGTTCATCGAGGAAATCCAGCTTCAAAGACTGAAGGCAGTTGTTGAAAAAGTCGTCCACAAGGTACCGTTTTACCGAGAGAAATTCGAGAAAGCGAATTTTTCGCCAGAAATGCTAAACAGTCTGCAGGATTTGGAAGCGCTTCCTTTTACCGAAAAACAGGATTTGCGTGACAATTATCCATTTGGTTTGTTTGCTGTTCCGCAACACGAGCTGGTCCGTGTTCATGCTTCATCGGGTACATCCGGAAAGCCAACTGTAGTGGGCTACACGCAGAAGGATATCGAGATGTGGGGAGAAATTGTAGCGAGAGCAATCGCTCTGGCAGGAGGCGAACCAGGGAAGTTCCTCCATAATGCCTATGGTTACGGTCTTTTTACAGGAGGGCTCGGGATTCATTTTGGAAGCGAGAAGCTGGGGATGGTGACCGTACCGGTATCAGGAGGTAACACGCAAAGACAGATCATGCTGATCGAAGACTTCAAACCTGAAGTCATTTGCGGAACGCCTTCATACATCTTGAATATTGCCGAAACGATGGAGGAAATGGGCAAGGACCCTCGGAAGACTTCATTGAAGTATGGAATTTTCGGGGCGGAACCATGGTCGGAAGAAATGAGGAAGACGCTCGAGGAGAAATTTTATATTAAGGCTTGTGATATATACGGGCTAAGTGAGGTCATTGGGCCAGGTGTCGCAAATGAATGCCATGAAGCCCAGGCAGGATTGCACGTTGCGGAGGATCATTTTTACGTCGAAGTGATCGACCCTGAAACACTCAAGCCTATGGCTGACGGGGAAGAAGGCGAGCTTGTTTTTACGAGCTTGACGAAGGAAGCATTCCCAGTAATCCGGTACAGGACAGGAGATATTGCTTCGTTGACGAGGGAGAAATGCAGCTGCGGACGGACGACAGTGCGGATGTCCAGAGTGAAAGGAAGAATCGATGACATGCTGATCATTAATGGTGTTAACGTATTCCCTTCACAGATTGAGCATTGTCTGCTTACGGTTCCTGAGCTTGCACCACATTACCAGATTCAGATTTTACAAAGAAGGACGTTAAAAGTTCTTGAACTGCATGTTGAGATGAATGAGGAGTATTTCACCATGATTGGGGAGGATCCGATATCGGATTCAGTCTATCAGCTTGAACAGCAGATTCAATCCTTGCTCAAGAGCCAGTGCCTGATTTCGATGGAGGTTCGTGTGCATCGTCCGAAGACGATTCCGCGTTCTGAAGGGAAGGCAGTCCGAATTATCGATAAAACCAAGGAAGTAATTGGAAGTTAAACAGAAGGAGGTCAACAGCATGGAAAATACATTGTCTTTCGACCAGCTGACCGAAGAGCAAAAATACGAGCATTTCATGAAACGGATCGAAGCTGGTGAAAAGATAGAGGCAGATGACTGGATGCCGGATGATTACCGGATGACGCTGATCAAGCTGATTTCGATGCACGGCATCAGTGAAATCATGGGCGCGCTGCCTGAGAAGGAATGGGTTCCGAAGGCTCCTTCCCTGAAAAGGAAGCTTGGGATCATGGCAAAGGTGCAGGACGAAATGGGTCATGGTCAGCTGCTGCTAAGGGTAGCAGAGGATTTAATGAAACCTCTCGGCAAATCAAGGGAGAACATTATCCAGGATCTTCTTTCCGGCGACTTGAAATTCCACAATGTATTCCATATGGAAGCGAAAACGTGGGGAGACGCCGGATTGATTGGCTGGCTTGTTGATGGAGCTGCAATCATCACACAGACGAATATGCTTGATGCTTCTTACGGTCCGTACGCTAGAGCGTTAAAGCGCATTTGTGCGGAGGAAGTGTTCCACGCCCAGCATGGCGAGGCCATCATTATGGCGCTTGCAGAAGGAACGGACGAACAAAAAGCGATGATTCAGGATTCGATCGATCGCTGGTGGGAAGCGCTCCTGATGTTCTTCGGACCGGGGGATGCCTCGACGACTGGAACTTCCAAGCAGGATACCACGATCAAATACGGAATCAGAACAAAGACAAATGAGGAGCTGCGTCAGGACTTTTTCACAAAATACATTCCGCGTGTTCTGTCTCTTGGCCTGAAATTGCCGGATGAGACGATGCACTTCGACCAGGAATCAGGGATGTGGGTGTACCAGCAGCCTGACTGGAGCAAGTTCAAGCAAATCATCAAGAACAATGGACCTAAATCAAAGGACCGTTTGCGGCTGAGGGAAATTTCATACAGCAACAATAAATGGGTCATTGATGCACTGAGTGCTAAAGCATAGGGGATTGGGCAGGTCATAACTGCCCAGCAACTCCGGGAAAGGAGATGGAAGAATGTCGGGTAAGGGGTTTTACCAGGAATTTGAAGTGTTCAGCAAGCGTACGGATACTTCACCTATGCAATATCAGTTCTCACTGCTGGCACCGAACCATGAACTTGCACTGGTGATGGCACAGGAAAACTTCATGCGACGGGAGCCGGTAGCAGACATCTGGGTCGTCAAGCGTGACGATGTGCGCAAGATGACGATGGAAGAACGCCAGACGCTGCAAAGGCTGGACAATAAGGATTACCGCAACACGAAAGGCTATGGCTATTTGAAAAAGAAGTGGCGGCATTATGAGCAGGAAATGCTTGATGAAAAAGAGATCTTGTCATGGGGAGGGAAGCAGGAGAAATGAGATACGCACTTGAAGATGCCTTGAAAAATGGAGCATACCGTGATGCAGCGACTGAACTCCTGTTCCAGCTTGCTGATGATGATTTCATCCTTGCGTACAGAGGGTCCGAATGGCTTGGGCTTGCTCCACACATTGAAGAAGATGTTGCATTCTCTTCGATCAGCCAGGACACGATGGGCCATGCAGCGATGTTCTATCAATTGCTTCACGGACTGGGTGCCGGCGACCCAGACCATCTTGCCCACGCCAGGCCGGCAGCTGAAAGGAAGAATGCGGTTTTACTGGAGCTAGTGAATGGCCCGGGGACATATTTGACAGAGCCGCACTATGACTGGGCATTCGCTGTGGTCAGGAACTATTTTTACGCTCAGGCAAAAAAGGTAAGAATTGAAGCACTTAAGAATTCCTCCTACCAGCCACTGGCAGAGGCGGCTGTAAAAGTGAATATGGAACTCTATTACCATCTGCTTCACTGGAAAACCTGGTTCACTCAGCTGTTGAGTGCTGGCGGTGAAGCGAAGACAAGGATGGCAGCCGCGATGGAGAAAGTCTTTGAAGAGCTGGATGGCCTGTTCTCCTACGGTGCACAGGGTGAAGAGTTCACGAAACATAAGTTGATAGATTCAGAGGATGCGCTAAAGGCAAGGTGGCTGCAGCTGATGTCTCCGGTCTTTGAATCCCTAGATTTAAAAATGCCAGAAAAGTTCGCAATGAAGAGCGGCAATGGACGCAATGGGGAACACACAGAAGACCTGCAAACCGCCCTTGATACTCTCGGAGAAGTTTATCTTTTTGACCCGGCAGCGAGCTGGTGATCTGATGTTGAAGGGAAAGGTCATTGAAGCTCTCCAGTCTGTGAAGGATCCAGAAATCGACAGCGTCTCGATTATTGAGCTTGGCATGCTGGAAGAGCTTGAAATCACAACAAACAAAATTGTGATCAAGCTATTGCCGACCTTCATGGGCTGTCCAGCGCTTGATATTATCAAAAGCAATGTCATCAAGGCAGTTTCTTCAATCGAAGAGGCCGGAGAAGTCGATGTGCAGTTCATCTTCCATCCGCCATGGACGTCTGACAGGGTGTCAGAAGCAGGCAGGGAAAAGCTGAAGGAATTCGGCATTGCCCCTCCGCCAAGACATATTGAAGAAACCGGCGAATGGCAGGCTGATTGCCCATACTGTGGCTCGACGTATACAACGATGGAGAATCTCTTCGGGCCGACGGCATGTCGGAGTATTTTGTACTGCAAGTCGTGCAAGAATCCATTCGAAGCAATGAAACCTGTTTCTACTTTGATGTGACAGCCAGCATCGCTGTAACATGTCATATCGAGAGAATAATAGATTTAGCAGAAGCATATATTCATCCTGGTGTACAAATTTAGAGATTAAGGGAGAGATTTTTCATGGTAAAACTAATCGCGATTTACAAGCATCCTCAGGACAAAGAGGCATTTGACAAGCACTATTTCGAAACACATGCACCACTTACAGCTAAAATCCCGGGTCTTCGCAAAATGGAAGTGACTCGTATTGTCGGCAGCCCAATGGGTGGAGAAGGCAAGTATTATTTAATGTGCGAGATGTACTATGATGACCATGAAGCGCTGAAGGCTGGCATGAAATCAGCAGAAGGAAGAGCTTCTGGAAAGGATGTAATGAGCTTTGCAGGTGATCTGGTCACGATGATGATCGGTGAAGAAGTGAATGACTAATAACTATGAACTTATTGAAACGTCTGTCAAAGGGCAAGTCGGCCTGATTGAACTCAATCGCCCGAAGGTCCTCAATGCCCTGAACCGGCAAATGGTTTCTGAGGTACTTTCCGCGATGGAGGCATATGACAAGGACGAAAACATTAAAGTGATTCTCCTCGCAGGCAAGGGCCGGGCATTTGCTGCAGGTGCTGATATCGATGAAATGATGGACGCCGATGCCGTCAGCATGGAAACGTTGAACCAGTTCACCGACTGGGACCGGCTTGCCTGGATCAAGAAGCCGGTTATCGGGGCAGTGCACGGATTTGCTCTGGGCGGTGCATTTGAACTGGCCCTATGCTGCGATATGCTGTTTGCCGCTGAAAATGCAGAGTTTGGTTTCCCGGAAGTAAATCTGGGCGTCATGCCAGGAGCCGGGGGAACCCAGAGGTTGACGAAGCTTGTCGGCAAGACGAAGGCAATGGAATGGATCCTGAGCGGCAAGCGCATTTCTGCTCAAGAGGCCCTCCACCATGGAATCATTAATTCAACCTTCGCCGAGGAAGTTTTGATGGAAGAAACCCTGAAATTCGCGGATACAATCGCAAATCAGGCACCAATCGCGGTAAGGCTGATCAAGGAATCGGTTTTGAAAGCGGTAGACTATCCTTTATATGAAGGAATGCAGTATGAGCGCAAGAATTTCTATATGCTTTTTGCGACAGAAGACCAGAAAGAAGGCATGCGGGCTTTCAAGGAAAAGCGAAAGCCGGAATTCAAGGGGAGATAAGGGGGTACATAGCTGTGTTTGAAACCGTTTTGTATGAAGTGCGGAATCAGGTAGCCTACATCACCCTGAACCGTCCTGATAAATTGAATGCCTTCACCGAACAATTGAACAAGGAAATCCAGGTTGCTATCAAGACCGCTTCCATAGACAAAGGCGTCAGGGCGCTGGTCATCACAGGTGCCGGTCGGGCATTCTGCTCGGGAGAAGATCTGGCTGGCGTGTCTGAGGACATGGACCACGGGGAAGTCCTCCGAAAAAGATATAACCCAATGCTTCTTGAATTGGACTCCTGTGAAAAACCGGTGATTGCCGCTGTCAATGGAGTTGCGGCCGGTGCCGGCATGAGCCTGGCTCTTGCCTGCGATTTCCGCATTGCCTCCGAAAAAGCCAGCTTTGTGGAAGCCTTCATCCACGTGGGTCTTGTCCCTGATGCAGGGAATTTATACTTCCTGCCGCGGATCATTGGCCATGCAAAGGCAATGGAGCTCGCCGTTTTTGGAGAAAAAGTCCCTGCGGAAAAGGCAAAGGAACTCGGTCTTGTAACAGAAGTGTACTCTTTGGATCACTGGAATGAGAATGTTGCAGCATTTGCCGAAAGGCTCGCAAATATGCCGACAAAGGCAATTGGCCTGATCAAAAGGAACCTGAAGGCAAGCTGGCACTCAAGCTTTGAGGAGTATCTCGAAAGGGACGCCCAGAGCCAGAGGATTGCCGGCCAGACAGCCGACCATAAGGAAGGCGTCACAGCATTCATGGAAAAAAGAAAACCAGTTTTCAAGGGTGAATAAAAGAAACCATCAATCTACTAAAAGGAGATGTTACGCGTGACAACAGTTAAAGAGCAAAAATTCGAAGCAATGGCAGTAAAACGCGAGACATATCAATTGATTATCAATGGAGTTCGCCAAGACAGTGTCAATGGTGAAACGTACAAAGTCTATAACCCGGCAACAGGCGAGGAAGTAGCCACAGTTGCAAAGGCTTCTAAAGAAGACGCTGAGCTTGCGGTGCAAGCGGCAAGGAATGCGTTCGATTTCGGGAAGTGGCGCCATTTCCCTGTTAACAAACGCTCCCGTACGCTGAATAAAATCGCGTCCATCATGCGCTCACGTTTCAATGAACTGGTAGAATTGGAGATTCTGGATACCGGGAAATCCCTTGCGGCTGCACAGGGACAGGTGATGCAGGCAATCGAGGATTTCGAATTTTACGCTGGCGCGATCGTCAGCCACCGCGGAGCTGTCAACAGCATGCCGGGTGCATTCCAGAACATTACCGAGAAAGAGCCAGTCGGTGTCTGTGCACAAATCATTCCATGGAACTATCCAATGATGATGGCAGCCTGGAAGATTGCTCCGGCTATCGCAGTTGGCTGCTCGGTTGTCGTAAAACCAGCATCGCTTACACCTTTGACAGCGATTGTCCTCGGTGAAATCTGCATCGAAGCAGGCGTTCCGGAAGGCGTCGTCAACGTCATTCCTGGATCCGGTTCTGTCGTGGGCAATTACCTTGTTGAGCATGAAAAAGTAGACAAAGTTGCCTTTACCGGCTCAACACCGATCGGCAAGGATATCATGGCGAGAGCTTCCCAAACACTAAAGCGTGTGACACTTGAACTTGGCGGTAAGTCACCGAGCATTATTTTCAATGATGCTGATATAGATGCCGCCGTAGACGGATCGCTATTCGGTATCTTCTATAATACTGGCCAATCATGCGAAGCGCGATCACGCTTGTATGTCCATGAAGATGTATACGATGAGTTCGTTGAAAAATTCGTTGAGAAAACAAAAAAGCTGAAGCTCGGAAATCCGTTTGATAAGGAAACACATGTCGGCGCTATTATCAGCCAGGATCAAATGGAAGTCATCGACGGTTATGTAAAATCCGCTGTAGAAGACGGAGCGCAGGTCCTTACGGGCGGAAAGGCTGCAAATCTGGAAGGCTATGAAAATGGCTACTGGTATGAGCCAACCATCATTGCTGAAACAAACCACAGCATGAAAGCTGTAAAGGAAGAAATCTTCGGCCCGGTTGTTGTGGTCATGAAGTTCAAGGATGAAAAAGAGGCTGTCAAACTTGCGAATGACAGTGAGTACGGGCTCGGCTCCGCGATCTGGACGAAGGATTACGGCCGTGCGACTAGGGTATCAAAACAGATCCAGGCGGGAATCGTCATGATCAACTGCCCATTCTCAGCATTCCCTGGCACACCATTCGGGGGCTACAAACAATCAGGATTCGGCCGCGAACTCAGCATCGAAACTCTCGATTTATATACAGAAACAAAGAGTATCGTCTCTTATTACGGCAGCCGCCCGCTAAACCCGTTTAACGTTTAATCAAGAGGCGAGCACTCCAGATCACGGGTGCTCGCCTTTCCATTTTTCTTAAAGGGAGGAAACATCTAATGAAGAAACTAGTTGTCATCGGTTCAGGTGTAATGGGCAGGGGCATAGCCTATGTCAGCAGTTTGGGCGGATTTGATACCGTTTTGATCGATATTGACGAAAAGCAGCTTCATAATGCCGAACGGGAAATCAACAGCATTTTTGATAAAGGAGTTGCCAGGGGGAAAGTCATGCCCGAAGACGCGGAGCTGGCGAAATCAAGGCTGAAATACTCAAATTTCCTCGCTGATAATGTGAAGGATGCAGACCTGGTCATCGAAGCAGTCCCGGAAAAAATAGATATCAAGAAAACGATTTTTGAAGTATTGGACCAGCATGCACCTGCACATTGCCTGTTTGCGACCAATACTTCGACAATGAGCCCGACTGAAATCGCCTCTTTTACAAAGCGTCCAGAGAGCGTGATTGCGATGCACTTCTTCAACCCGGTCCACAAAATGCCGCTCGTTGAAATCATCCGCGGGCTTGAAACGAGCGATGAAACGGCAGAAGTAATCAAGAATGCAGCGATCCAGATGGGCAAGGAAACCGTCATCGTAAACGAATTCCCCGGATTTGTCACGAGCCGGATCAGCGCACTTGTCGGCAATGAGGCCTTTTACATGCTTCAGGAAGGCGTTGGGACTGCGGAAGAAATCGACAAGGCCATCAAGCTCGGACTGAATTACCCTATGGGACCATTCGAGCTGGGTGACCTTGTTGGCCTTGATACACGCTTGAACAATTTGAAATACCTGCATGAAAAGCTTGGGGAAAAATACCGGCCGGCACCTTTGCTTGAGCAGTATGTAAAAGCAGGCCGACTAGGCAGGAAGACTGGCAGGGGTGTGTACGATTACAGAGAGTCGGTAACGACAAAATAAAGGAGGATGGCGATGAAAGAAGTTGTAATTGTCGATGCAGTCAGGACACCGATAGGAAAATACAATGGCAGCCTCCGCCATATCCGTCCCGATGATCTGGGCGCGGTTGTCATCAAGGCATTGGTCGAGCGCAATCCTGGTTTACCAACGGAGCAGATTGAGGAAGTTGTCTTCGGGAACGCCAACCAGGCAGGAGAGGACAATCGGAATGTCGCACGGATGTCCGGGCTTTTGGCTGGATTGCCGGTTGAGGTAGCAGGTACGACGGTCAATCGTTTGTGCGGCTCCGGACTTGATGCGGTCAATTATGCAGCGAGGGCGATTTTAGCCGGGGAAGGCGACATCTTCATTGCTGGCGGAACCGAAAGCATGACCAGGGCGCCATTCGTGATGGCGAAACCGAATGCTGAATTCCCGCGCGGCAATATGGAAATGTTCGATACAACGATTGGCTGGCGGTTCGTTAACAGCAAGCTGAAAGAAATGTACGGGACTGACAGCATGCCAGAGACTGCCGAAAATGTTGCGAAGAAGTACGGCATCACACGCGAGGCGCAGGACGAGTTCGCGGCTGAAAGCCAGCTTCGGGCCCAGCGAGCGATGGAGTCTGGCCGCTTTGAAAATGAAATCGTTCCTGTCGTATATGAAGATAAAAAAGGGAACAAAACAGTGATTGACCGCGATGAACATCCACGGCCGGGAACGACGGTCGAAAAGCTGGCAAAGTTGAAGCCTTTGTTCAAGGATGGGACGGTAACAGCAGGCAATGCGTCCGGGGTGAATGACGGAGCATCAGCGCTGCTATTGATGAGCAGGGAGAAAGCGGAGGAGCTTGGCCTTAAGCCGCTGGCGAAGTATATTGTTTCCGCTACAGCCGGACTGGAGCCTTCCATCATGGGGATGGGGCCGGTATACGCTGTAAACAAAGCGCTGAAAAGGGTCAATTTGTCCATTGAAGATCTGGGCCTCATTGAACTAAATGAAGCGTTCGCTGCCCAATCTCTTGGCTGCATCCAGGAGCTGGGTCTGGATCAGTCGAAAGTGAATGTCAATGGAGGGGCGATTGCGTTCGGCCATCCGCTTGGAGCGAGCGGCGCCAGGATTTTGACAACCCTTTTATATGAAATGAAAAAGAGGGATTCCAAATACGGCCTTGCGACGATGTGTATAGGCGTCGGCCAGGGAATCGCCACGATTATCGAGAATATAGGAGAGAGATAAATGAACAATATCAAATTCCAGAAAGAGCAGAATATCGCATATGTGACGATCGACCGCCCGGAATCATTGAACTGCTTCAATTATGAAACGCTTGAGGAACTTGGGAATCTGGTCGACAGCCTTTATACCGATACCGATGTTCGCGTGGTAATTTTCACGGGAGCAGGCGATAAAGCCTTCAGTGCAGGGGCGGATTTAAAAGAAAGGAAACACCTTACTGAGGCGGAAGTGCGCCGTAATGTCAAGAAAATCCGCGATGTCTTCAGTGCGATCGCCGAATTGCCGCAGCCGACAATTGCTGCTGTGAATGGTTTTGCTTTTGGTGGCGGGTTTGAACTAATGCTGGCCTGTGATTTTAAAATTGCCGCTGACAGAGCAGTGATGGGAATGACGGAGGTAAGCTGGGGAATCATTCCGGGAGCAGGCGGTACACAGAGACTTTCCAGGCTGATCGGCGAAATGAAAGCAAAGGAACTGATTTTTACAGCAAGAAAAATTTCCGCTGATAAGGCTTATGAACTTGGAATCCTGACAGCAGTTGAACCATTGGAAAATGTCTTGGCAGCCGCTAAAGACCTTGCAGAGGAAATCCTGCAAAATGCCCCAATTGCGGTGAGACAGGCGAAGTATGCGATCCAGCATGGCAGCAGCACCGACCTCCAGACAGGATTGGCGATCGAGTCTAAAGCTTATGAGGTAACGATTCCAACAAAGGATCGTGTGGAAGCACTGAATGCTTTCAGTGAAAAACGCAAGCCTGTATTTACAGCACAATAATTTCCATAGGGAGAAATCCCTATGGTTTTTTGCCCTTTTGAGCAAATTGTTTTTGCAAAATAATGATAATACTGTAAAATGTTTTATAACGAAATTATCACGAACGACAAAAACGAATGAGGATGACAGAAGCTTGAATACAAGATCAATGATTTTTACCTTATACGGCGATTATATCTCCCATTACGGGAGCAAAATTTGGATTGGCAGCCTGATACGCCTGCTGAATGAATTCGGCCATAATGACCAGTCTGTAAGAGCGGCGATTTCGAGGATGAATAAGCAGGGATGGGTCCAGGCCGAGAAAATCGGCAATAAGAGTTACTATTCGCTCACTCCAAGGGGACAGAAAAGGATTGACGAAGCAGGGAAGCGTATTTTCAAACTAAAGCCCGAAGAATGGGACGGCAAATGGAGAATCCTCATGTACACGATTCCGGAGGAGATTCGCAATGTTCGTGACGAACTGCGCAAGGAACTGATTTGGAGCGGGTTCGGCTCGATGTCCAACAGTTTTTGGGTCTCCGCCAATAATCTTGAAAGACAGGTCAGGGATCTGATTGAAAAATATGAAATCGAGCAGTATGTCGATTTCTTTGTAGCTGAGTACAAGGGTCCGCATGAAAACCAGCGACTGGTGGAGAAAAGCTGGGACCTTGTGGAAATCAATTCGAAGTACCAGGACTTCATCAGCGAGTACAGCCAAAAATACATCATCGACAAAAACAAAATCCAAAAAGGAAGCATGTCCGACGCCGAGTGCTTCGTTGAACGGACCAAGCTCGTCCACGAATACCGGAAGTTCCTGTTCTATGATCCAGGCCTGCCAGAAGAGTTGCTGCCTGAAAAATGGCTCGGCAGCCACGCAGCTGCCCTGTTCAGCGAATACTACAAGGAACTTGCAGAGCCGGCATCCCGCTTCTTCGAGTCCGTCTTTAAGGAAGGCAATGAACTCAAGCACAAAGACCTTGACTACGACGTGATGGACCACCCGTATATATTGGAATAGTAGAAAGCCATCCACCCGGGATGGCTTTCTTACATCGCGGCGTGCGGGGGAAGTTATGACTCTCAGGGGGGCTGGACAAAGGGGAGGTGGAGAATTTATACAGGAGTCAGGTTCGGACAAAATAGCCGTAACGAGTGCTGAAAATGTCCGAAGCAGGTGCACGTTCGGACAAAATAGCCGAGAGGGAAGCAGAAAATGTCCGAAGCAACTCCGGGTTAAGTTAAATTATGTATCTATTCATGACTTGTTCGATTTGATCGAGTTATAAAACGGGGAGGGAGAAGATGAAAGTACGCGATATGGGGATTGTGGTTGGCAGGCTGCTCCCTGGGACTCATAATTGTATAACCGATGTCCCGGGTGTAAAAGTCGGCCATGTAACGTTGGATTTTCCACTTGATAGGGATGGCAATGAGTATGCCTGTACGGGAGTGACAGCTATCCTGCCGCATAGCGGGAATGTATTTAAAGAGAAAGTTACAGCGGCGAGCTACGTCCTGAACGGTTTTGGAAAAACGACTGGCCTCGTCCAGGTGAATGAACTCGGAACGATCGAAGCTCCAATTATGCTGACCAATACATTTGGTGTACCTGCTGTCACTCAGGGAACGCTGGAGTATATGCTGGCTGAAAACGAAGAGATCGGCGAGACGACGGGTACGATTAATATTGTTGTCGGTGAATGCAATGACAGCTTTTTGAACTCGATTCGCCTTTTTCCTGTAAAACCTGAACATGCTAAACAAGCAATTCAAAAGGCTTCCGACCGACCGGCAGAAGAAGGGGCAGTGGGAGCGGGAAAAGGTATGGTCTGTTTCGGTCATAAAGGCGGCATAGGCACAGCATCAAGAATCGTGAATACTGAAGATTCTTATACGATTGGCTGTCTGGTCCTAAGCAATTTTGGCAAAAAAGAAGAATTCATGCCAGGGAAATATGGGATTGAATCAATAAAAACAGGAATAACCGAGACGGCAGACGGTTCGATCATCATCATCCTGGCAACAAATGCACCTTTAAGTGATCGACAGCTGCTGCGCCTGGCTAAAAGATGCGGAATTGGCCTTGGCAGGACCGGCAGCCACTTCAGCCATGGAAGCGGCGATATTGTCATTTCTTTTTCGACTGCCAATCAAACAACTCATTATTCTGATGACATCATTCAGTCATCCATCCACATTAGGGATGACCACCCTTTGATGAACGAGCTCTTCACTGCATCAGCAGAAGCAGCCGAGGAAGCAATCCTGAATTCCTTATCACAGGCTGAAACCACAAAAGGGAGAAAAAATAGAATGGTGGGTGCTTATCCCTTTTTGCAGGCAAATTTTTAAAAAATGTGATAAGTTTAAAAAAACAAATCTGGAAGGGGAGATTCACTTGCGAGACAAAGAAACCTTAAAGCAGGAAATACTTGATGCTTTCCAATTTAGGCATGCAACAAAAGAGTTTGATCCGAATAAAAAAATCCCGGATGAGGACTTCCGTTTTATCCTGGAAACCGGCCAGCTGTCGCCAAGCTCATTTGGTTTTGAACCATGGCGCTTCCTGGTAGTCCAAAGTGATGACCTCCGTGAAAAAATCAAGAACACGGCTTGGGGGGCTTTTGGGAAGCTGCCTGAAGCGAGCCATTTTGTGGTGATCCTCGCAAGAACCAAAAAGGATACGAAATATGATTCTGAATACCTTCAGGACCATTTTAAAAACAAAAAGAAAATGCCTGAAGAATTCATGTCTAAATACCTTCAAAGAATTGAAGAATTCCAGAAATCAGATTTTAAATTGCTGGAGGGCGACCGGCCGTTATTTGATTGGGCATGCAAGCAAACATACATAGTCCTTGCCAATATGATGACCGCTGCTGGGCAAATCGGAATTGACTCCTGTCCGATCGAAGGGTTCAATTTTGAAAAAATGAATAAGCTCCTCGAGGAAGAAGGGCTGCTAGAAGACGGACACTTCGGCATTTCAGTCATGTGTGCCTTTGGCTATCGCGTAAAGGATCCAAATCCTAAGACGAGAAGACCGCTGGATGACATCGTAAAATGGGTCTGATTGAAAAGAGTGGGTTCTCCACTCTTTTTTTGTATAGTGGGAGGGATAGCGCTGAAATATATATTCATTAGTTTATTATTCCTATTGTCAGGCTGCTCAGATTCGATAAATGCTCCCCGGACTGACAATCCGACTGTAAAAGAAATGCTTTCCCTTAATGCAGATGCTGACCTCTTCGTGGCCGAAGGGTATGTATTCTCTAACGCATCGCACGTGGATTGGGTTAATGAATATGAGTATGAACTGGGGGAACAAGTTGGGGAAATTACCAAACAGGCTGATACCCATTGGGAGTTCGAGGATTGGACCGCCAGCAGTCTTCCGGTCGGAACAAGGATTTACGCGACGAACGCACCATTTTATATTGCGATTGTAAATGGTCATGAAATACCCTATATAAAACTAGTAGAGGGATAAGAAGAAAGAGCCTGGCAATTGCCAGGCTCTTTCTCCTATTTAATCTCCTGCATGGACTCTAGGTATTCTTTCCCTTTTTGCACGTATGTATCAACTGAAAGCTGGATCAGTTCCAGATCTTTTTCGCCGATTTCCCTGATGACTTTACCGGGGGCTCCGACGACAAGGGAGCGTGGCGGAATCTTTTTTCCGGCGGGTATCAATGTATTCGCACCAATGATGCATTCTTCTCCGATTTCAGCTCCATCAAGGATAGTGGAGCCCATCCCGATAATGGTTCGTTTACGGATGGTGCAGCCATGAAGGATGGCATTGTGGCCAACAGTCACTTCATCCTCGATCATTAGCGGGGAGCCTTCGAACAGATGGCAAGTGACATTATCCTGAATGCTGCAGCTTTCTCCGATGGTAATAGTGTCCTCATCACCGCGAAGCACGGCATTGAACCAAACGCTTGAGTTTTTGCCGATTTTCACATCTCCAATGATATAGCTGCCTGGTGCCTGGAAAACAGTTTCATCCACAACAGGTTTTTTATCAGAATAGCTTAGAAGCAAAAGAAAATCCCCCTTACTAATTGTCATAATTTTAGAACTAGTATAACATTAATTTAACGAAGGGGGAATTTTTGTGAATGCAATCACTTCTGTTCTGGGCATACAATATCCTATCATCCAGGGTGGAATGGGAAATATCAGTAATGCGGTATTGACGGCTGCTGTTTCGGAGGCTGGCGGTCTCGGGACGATTGGCGCTGGCACGATGTCAGCGGAAGAAGTGGAACAAATCATCATCGAGACAAAAGGCAGGACTACCAGGCCTTTTTCTGTGAACGTTGCTTTGAGTGTTTCTCCCGATGCAGTTGAAATCCTGCGTCTCGCGGTTAAGCATCAGGTTCAAGTGGTAACACTGTCGGCGGGCAATCCTGCTCCTTTTATCCCGAAATTAAAAGAAGCCGGGATCAAAGTCATTACGGTCGTTGCCTCTGTAAAACAGGCGAAGAAAGCTGAAGCAGCCGGTGCAGATATTCTAGTGGCAGAGGGATACGAAGCCGCGGGTATAAACTCGAGCTTGGAAACAACAACATTGGCGCTGATTCCGCAAATCGTTGCGCAAGTCGGAATTCCTGTCGTCGCAGCAGGAGGAATAGGTGACGGCAAGGGACTGGCAGCGATGCTGGCACTTGGCGCGAGCGGTGTCCAGATGGGGACACGCTTTATCGCTACGAAGGAAGCTCCGTTCCATGATGTTTATAAGCAAAAATTACTGCAGGCGAATGATCATGAAACCGTCATTGTCGGAAGGTCGGTCGGCAGAATCCGCAGACTGCTGAAGACTCCATATGCCGGCAAGCTGCTGGAGGCGGAAAAACAGGGCATAACCAGAGAGGAGTTTGCCGAACTGACAACTGAAGATCTACATAAAAAAGGCGCACTGGAAGGGAACGAAGAATACGGCTTCATGAATGGCGGCCAGGTTTCAGGACTGATTACAGATATCCCGACCGTAAAGGAATTACTTGATCGGATGGTAAAAGAGGCCAACGAACGTTTAAAGGCTGCTGCAGCCTTATTATAATTCTGATAGAGCATGTTCCAATAGGGGAGCATGCTTTTATTTTTTGGATTTAACCTTTTGATAAAAGAATCAAGACAGGTCATCCCCACAAAACGCCTATATTATTGAGTTTGTTCATTTGCTTTCGCGCTTAAAAGCAAAAAAGTTTTATTATTTTCAAAAAACATCTTGTCGATTTTATAAAAAGATGGTTTAATTATTAGAAATCTCAACATACGAAATTTTCCGAATATTATTGACACTATTTTTACGCAGTGTTAATATAACGTTATATTTACGGTGCCTATAGTGAATATCATACTTTTTGGAATCGCTTTCATAAACTTCAAGCTTTTTACCCATCAAGAGAGAAGGCATGTTGAAATTGGTGCGTTCCGGCTGCCTGTAAGTTTAAGTCTACATAGTTTTACTGCCGGTTTATAAATATTCAAGGGGGATTTTTATGAAAAAATCAGTAAAAGCTATTTCTCTTGTCCTTGCCAGTGCATTGCTTTTGGCAGGATGCGGAGGAAATGAAGCATCAAATGGTTCATCTGACAAAAAACAGTACAAGATCGGCTTGACCCAGTTCGCGGAGCATCCATCACTTGATGCGGCAACAGAAGGGTTCAAGAAAGCTCTCGAGGACAAAGGCTTCAAAGAGGGTGAGAATGTAAAGTATGATTTCCAGAACGCACAGGCTGATATGAACAATACGGCCACAATCGCCAACAACTTCGTAGGTGACAAGGTAGACTTGATTTTTGCCAATGCCACACCTAGTGCAGTTGCTGCACTTAATGCGACAAAGAATATTCCGATCATCTTCACATCAGTCACAGATCCAGTTGGAGCAGGGCTGGTTGAAGCATTTGATAAGCCTGGAGACAACGTCACAGGCACAACCGATAACCATCCGGACGCTACAAAAAAGACAATTGATTTCATGACAAATGAAATCGGAGCCAAATCAATTGGCGTCATCTATAACGCGGGTGAGCAGAACTCAGAAGTTCAGCTGAAGGAAGTCAAGAAGCTTGCTGAAGCGAACGGAGCGAAGGTTGTTGAAGCGTCAATCTCTACATCTGCAGAGGTTAAGCAGGCGGCTGAGTCACTAGTCGGACGCGTGGATGCCATTTATGTACCAACAGACAATACAGTAGTATCCGCTCTTGAATCTGTCATCTCTGTAGCGAATGGCAAGAAGATTCCATTGTTTGTAGGTGAACTTGATTCGATGAAACGCGGTGCGGTTGCAGCAAGCGGATTCAACTACTATGACATCGGATACCAGTCAGGTTTGATGGCTGCCGAAATCTTAGCGGGCAATAAGAAAGCATCTGAAATCCCTGTTGAACTTCCAAAATCATTGACCCTGACCATCAATAAAAAAGCAGCTGAGGAGCAGGGTGTCGAAGTTAAGGAAGAGTGGGGCGACGACGCAGAGTTTTACGAAGAATAAAAGAAAGGATGATACATCTTGTTTACTGCAATATTTGGAGCATTTGAGTCAGGCATCATCTATGCGATCATGGCTCTGGGCGTATACTTATCCTTTCGGGTACTAGATTTTCCGGATTTGACGGTTGACGGCAGCTTCGTGACAGGAGCTGCGGTTGCCGCGATCATGATCGTAAATGGGGCTAACCCATTTGCTGCAACAATGGTAGCACTGGTTGCCGGATTCATAGCTGGCTGCCTTACGGGAATCATTCATACAGTCGGCAAGGTGAACGCACTTCTGTCCGGTATCCTGATGATGATTGCTTTGTACTCTATCAATCTCAGAATCATGGGCAAATCGAATGTTCCTCTTCTTAACACGGAGACAGCAATGACGGCTGTAAGAGACTTTTTTGATAAAACCGGAATCGATACTTTCTTCAACGGCATTTTAACCGCTGTTGGACTGGGCGACAGCCTTCCGCGGACATGGGGAATCCTGCTGTTCATGATTGTTGTCACCTTTGCGATCAAGTTTCTTACAGATGCGTTCCTGAAGACAGAAATTGGCCTGGCGATTCGCGCGACTGGCGATAACAAGAGGATGATCCGCAGCTTTTCTTCCAATACTAATCTGATGATCATTCTTGGATTAGGGCTATCGAATGCGATGGTTGCTTTTTCTGGAGCATTGATTGCCCAGCAGGGCGGCTTCGCTGACGTTGGCATGGGTATCGGGATGATCATTATCGGCCTTGCTTCAGTTATTATTGGTGAAGCATTGTTTGGAACTAAATCGATTGCAAGAACCACACTCGCCGTTATTGGCGGGGCGATCATCTATCGAATCGTTGTCACCCTTGCATTGAGGGTCGAATTCCTCGAGCCTGGAGACATGAAGCTAATTACCGCGGTCATAGTCATCCTGGCGCTGACAGCTCCGAAGATGATTGACGGCTATAAAGAGAAAAAACGCAAGGTAAAGAGACAGCTAGAAAATATCGAGATGGTCTCTGTGCCTGCCGATGGAAAGGGTGAGGCTGGTGCTGCACTTAAATCAGATTCATAGAGTCTTCAACGAGGGCACTCCGGATGAAAAAATCGCCCTGGACAATATCAATCTCACATTGAAAAAGGGAGATTTCGTTACGGTCATCGGAAGTAACGGTGCCGGTAAATCAACCTTGATGAATGTCATCTCCGGTGTCATGCTTCCAGATCACGGAATAGTGGAATTGTACGGGAAAGATGTCACGTATATGTCGGAATACAATCGTTCGAAAATGATTGGCCGTGTATTCCAGGATCCGATGGCTGGCACCGCGCCAAGTATGACGATTGAAGAAAACCTGGCAATTGCCTATTCAAGAAATAAACGCCGTACCCTTGTTAGCGGCGTGACAAAAAAACGCCGTGAACTTTTTAAGGAAGTACTTGAGTCCCTGCACCTGGGTCTGGAAAACCGCCTGAATGCCAAGGTCGGACTTCTGTCGGGAGGAGAACGTCAGGCATTATCGCTCCTGATGGCGACCTTCACCGAACCTTCCATTCTCTTGCTTGATGAGCATACAGCAGCATTGGACCCGGCGCGTGCCGAGCTGATCACCAACCTGACGAAGGAAATCGTTGATAAATACCATCTGACAACGCTGATGGTTACGCATAATATGCAGCAAGCGTTGGATTTGGGAAACAGGCTGATCATGATGGACAAAGGCCAGATCATCCTTGAAGTAAATGAAGAACAAAAAGCGAAGCTGACAATCGAAGACTTGCTCAATGAATTCCAGCGCATCCGCGGAACAAAAATGGCAAGCGACCGGGCATTGTTAAGCTGATAAAAATCAACCAGCTCATGAAAGCTGGTTGATTTTTTTGTGGTTAAGGAATTTATAAAGGTATTGAGTTGTGGATGACTAAATGAAGATTACTTAATCCAGCTCCAGCGCATTTCGGGGCTGAACGAGGGGCTTGCGCTGTTTATTCTTGCAGCAAAAAAGAGAGTTCAGGGTGGGAGAACAGTTGAGCCCTGGTTGTCATTAACCCATTTGAATTAAAAATAAAATTATATCAGAATTATTTATAAGAAAATACCAAAATTTCTTACAATTTATTGACCATTTATTTAACGGAATGTTATGATAACGTTAAATAAACGTTATACATATTTGCAACTTGGAAAGGTGGGATATGATGCGTGATGGCTTGAAAGCTGGGCATACGGCCTCCATCGATGTCATTGTTACACCAGATATGTTTGCCCGCTTTGAGGGGAAGCTCGTGCACCCTGTATACTCCACGGTTTCAATGGTGTATCACATGGAGTGGGTCTCTAGACAAATTATACTTCCTTATTTAGAGGATCATGAAGAAGGAATGGGCGGTGCGGTAACCGTAAAGCATATTGCTCCCTGTATTGAAGGGGCAGAAGTGAAGGTGACAGCCACTGTTACCGACCTGCAGGGCAACACTGTCATAACGAATGTCAGGGCAGAGAGCTGTGGAAGACTGATTGGCGTGGGGGAAGTGAAGCAAGTGATCCTCCCTAAAACGAAGATAACAGAATTGCTGACAGGCAGATAAAAATTTTTGCGTAAAAATGTAAGCGCTAACATGGTTTAACGGAATAAAGGGGGAAAGAACAATGGATATGTTTGAACAAATTCGAGAGCACGAACAAGTGGTTTTTTGTAATGACGAGGCAACAGGACTGAAGGCGATTATCGCTATTCATAGCACGCGATTAGGGCCAGCACTGGGCGGATGCAGGATGTATCCATATAAATCAGTGGATGATGCACTGGAGGATGTACTGCGGCTTTCCAAAGGGATGACCTATAAATGTGCTGCTGCGGATGTTGATTTTGGCGGAGGAAAAGCGGTCATCATCGGCGACCCTGCCAAGGATAAGAGCCCGGAATTGTTCAGGGCGTTCGGCCAGTTTGTTGAATCGATACAGGGACGTTTCTATACAGGAACTGATATGGGAACAGAACCGGAGGATTTCGTCCATGCTTTAAAAGAAACAAACTGCATTGTCGGTGTGGATGAAGTATACGGCGGCAGCGGCGACTCTTCTGTCCCGACTGCACAGGGTGTCATTTACGGCCTTCAGGCAACGAGCAAAGCACTTTGGGGAACGGATGATTTATCTGGAAGATCGTATTCCATCCAGGGCCTTGGAAAGGTCGGGTACAAGGTGGCGGAATACCTTCTTGAAAACGGGGCAGACCTGTTTGTGACGGATATCAATCAAAAGGCAATCGACCAGATTGTCCAGAAGGCGCAGGAAATGGGCGCAGGAATCAAGGTTGTAAGCAGCGATGAAATCTATTCGCAGCCTGCAGACATCTTCATTCCATGTGCAATGGGCGGAATCATCAATGATGAAACAATTCCCCAGCTGCAGGTAAAAGCAGTGGTAGGATCTGCGAATAACCAGCTCAAGGAAGTCCGACATGGGCTTGTCCTTCAGGAAAAAGGGATCCTTTATGCTCCGGATTATATCGTCAATGCCGGCGGCTTGATCCAGGTTGCAGATGAGCTGTATTCACCGAATAAAGAGCGCGTCCTGAGAAAAACAAAAGCAATCTATAATTCACTATTAAATGTATATCGACAGGCTGAAAGTGAAGGCATCACGACCGTTGAAGCAGCCAATAAATTCTGTGAAAGCCGGATTGAAGCAAGAACGAGAAGGAATAGCTTCTTCTCTCACATGAAGCGACCAAAATGGGCCGTGAGAATGTAATAGAATCCGAGATTTTTAGAAAAAGGGTGAGCCGATGGATAAGGATTTTCCGATTTTTCAAGTGATGGACCAGAACGGAAACATTGTGTCCGAGGAATATAAGGATTTAGTGACGGAAGAACGAGTGAAAAAGTTCTACGCTGAAATGGTCAGGATCCGCACGCTGGACAGGAAATCAGTCAGCCTCCAGCGCCAGGGCCGAATTGGAACATATGCGCCATTCGAAGGTCAGGAAGCATCACAGGTTGGAACAGCTGTCGCGCTTGAAAGCGATGACTGGATGTTCCCGACATACCGTGATCACGGAGCAGCCATGGTATTTGGCCATTCGCTGAGAAATATTCTGCTGTTCTGGAATGGGCGGAATGAAGGCTGTGTTCCACCGGACGGAAAGAAAATCTTCCCGCCGGCAATCCCAATTGCCACACAGATTCCGCACGCGGCCGGTGCCGCTTTTGCCGAAAAACAAAAAGGAACAAAGAATGCGGCGATTTGCTACTTTGGCGATGGGGCGACCTCTGAGGGTGATTTCCATGAAGGGTTGAACTTTGCGAGTGTCTTCAAGTCACCTGTCGTTTATTTTTGCCAGAATAACCAGTATGCGATTTCAGTTCCAATCAGCAAGCAGATGAACTCTGCTACGATTGCCCAAAAAGCACTGGCATATGATATTCCGGGTGTCAGGATTGATGGCAATGATGTATTTGCCGTTTTTGTGGAAACTGAAAAAGCACTGGATCGTGCGCGTAACGGCCAGGGACCGACACTTATTGAAGCGATGACGTGGAGATATGGCTCGCACACAACAGCTGATGACGCATCGAAATACCGTGACCAGGGTGAAAGCGTGATGAAGCGGCTGGAAACAGATCCGCTGTTGAGACTGGAACGCTGGATGAAGAATGAAGGCATTTTTGATGAGGCCTGGGTGAAGGAAATCGAAGAGCAGGCAGCAACTGAAATTGATGCAGCAGTACAGGAGATGGAAAGCTTCCCTGCAGCTGATCCAGCAGTGATTTTTGATTATGTATTTGAAAAACCAACATGGACCATCGAGAAGCAAAAACGTGAATATCTCGAGCTGATCGGAGGTGAAGCATGATGAATACAGCGCTTCAGACTAAGACTTTGACGCTAGTACAGGCAATCACCGATGGACTTGATACCATGCTTGGTGAAAGCAAGGAAGTCATTTTACTCGGGGAAGACATCGGGAAGAACGGCGGGGTATTCCGCGCCACGGACGGATTGCAGGAAAAATATGGCGAGGACAGGGTGATTGATACTCCTTTGAGTGAAGCTGGTTTTGTCGGTGCAGCCATCGGCATGGCGGTTAACGGTTTCCGTCCGGTAGTGGAAATTCAGTTCCTCGGGTTCATTTATCCAGCCTACGAACAGATCATGACTCATGCTTCAAGGCTGAGAATGAGGACAATGGGCCATTTTACCGTGCCAATGGTCATCCGCGCTCCATATGGTGCAGGAGTTCGCGCTCCGGAAATCCATTGTGACAGCACAGAATCCCTTTTTACCCATATGCCGGGAATGAAGGTCGTCTGTCCATCCAATGCTTACGATGCAAAGGGCTTGATGATAGCCGCGATTGAAGACCCTGATCCGGTGCTGTTCCTAGAACCAATGAGAAGCTATCGTTCTTCCCGTGACGAGGTGCCGGAAGGGAAGTATACAGTTGAAATCGGCAAAGGCAAAAAGCTGACTGAAGGCGAAGATGTCACTGTCATAGCCTGGGGAGCGATGGTGCCTGTAGCCATGAAAGCGGCTCAGGATATGAAGGAAAAGGGCGTCGAATGTGAAGTTCTTGATTTGAGGACGCTCTATCCGATTGACAAGGATCTGGTGATTGAGTCAGTCCAGAAAACAGGCCGCACAGTGATCGTCCATGAAGCTCATGCGACTGGCGGAACTGGCAGTGATCTGATCTCACTGATCAATGACGAAGCCTTTTTGTATCAAAAGGCGCCTGCCGCGAGAGTTACAGGCTATGATACGCCTGTGCCATACTTTGGGTTTGAAGACCATTATCTGCCGACCCCGAGAAGAGTCGCAGCAGCAATCGAGAAAGTGATGAAGTTTTAGGAGGCGTGCCAATGGTTGAAGTAAAGCTCCATGACATAGGGGAAGGGATGACAGAAGCGGATATCAACTGCTACCTGGTGAAGCCCGGCGATTTCGTCAAAGCCGATGACCCATTGGTAGAAGTCCAGACAGATAAAATGACCGCGGAGATCCCTGCTCCCCGTTCCGGTATCGTAAAAGAATTGTTGCTGAATCCAGGCCAGACCGTAAAAGTCGGGACAACACTCCTGATCATGGAAGACAGTTCCGCCGCTGGAAAAGCAAGTGAGCCTCAACGGATGAAAGAAAGTGCAATTGCTGAACCTGTTAAGGCAGCAGTGAATCTTTTGAACAGGCCTGTTGAAGGGATAATGCCTGAAACTCCTAATAGCGCGTCAAAACGCATCCTTGCTTCTCCTTATACAAGAAAAATTGCCCGGGAAAATAACGTGAATATCGTAGAAGTAACCGGTTCAGGGCCAGCCGGAAGGATTACAGATGAGGATGTACTGGCGTTTGTGAAATTTAGAGAAACTGGGGTTGCGAACCCTTCGGAAGTGCATTCCGAACAACAGGTTCCGATGGTTTCGCAACCAGGTTCTGAAGAGGGAGTTGCGAATGTTTCGGAAGCAGGTTCCGAACTGCAGGCTTCGAAAGGTTCGCAATCAGCTTCTGAAACAGGGGTTGCGAGTGGTTCGCAGGCAGGCTCCGAATCAGTACAGGCAGAAACCTTGCCGTTCCGCGGCCGCCGCAAGCAGATCGCGAAAAAGATGGTCCAATCTTTATATACCATTCCTCATTGCACACATTTCGAGGAAATCGATGTGAGTGAGCTGATCACGTTCCGTGAGGAAATCAAAGCGTCAGGCAGCTCGATTTCTGCTACGGCTTTCTTTATTAAAGCATTATCAATCGGGTTGAAAGAATTTCCTGTGTTCAATGCGAAGCTCGATGAAGAAAACGAAAGCATCCAGCTTCTGCACGAGCACAATATCGGAATTGCCGTCGATACACCGGATGGACTGATCGTTCCAGTGATCCGCAATGTGGAAAAGAAAAACTTGAAACAAATCCATGAAGAAATGAAGCGGCTGACGAAGCTTGCACTTGATGACAAGCTGACGGTCAAGGATATATCAGGCGGAACTTTCACCGTAAGCAATGTGGGGCCGTTGGGCGGAAGCATTGGGGCGACGCCAATCATCCAGCATCCGCAGACAGCGCTTGTTTCCTTCCATAAAACAAAGAAACGTCCGGTTGTGACCCGCAATGATGAGATTGCGATCCGTTCAATTATGAATCTATCAATGGCTTTTGACCACCGGGTAGCTGATGGAGCAACTGCTGTCGCGTTTACAAATCGCTTTGCCCAGTTGATCGAAAACCCGAAAATGATGCTTCTGGAGTTGATGTAAATGGTCGTCGGCGAACTTGCACATGAAAGAGATTTAGTAATCATTGGCGGAGGACCAGGCGGCTACCATGCTGCCATCAGGGCAGCTCAGCTCGGCAAGAATGTGACGTTGATTGAAAAAGATCAGCTAGGGGGCATTTGCCTGAACAAGGGCTGCATTCCCTCCAAGGTGATGACTCATGCAGCTGAGAGAATGGCAGCCTCCAGGCAGGATGAGATGCTTGGAATTGAAACCCGCAGCATTCACTTCGAAATCAGCAAGCTATTAAATTATAAAAACCAGGTCGTCAGCCAGCTCCGAAGTGGAGTGGAAGCTTTATGCAAGGCAAATAAAGTGGAAGTCATTAAAGGAAGCGCCTTTTTCCTTTCAGAGGACAAAATCGGTGTCGAAAACGAAGATAAGTATGAAGTGTACCGGTTCAATGAAGCAATCATTGCCACTGGCGGTACCCCGGTAAAATTGTCAGGTGCACCGAAATCTGATCGAATCCTTGATATTTGGGCGATTTCTGATTTGTCGGCAGTTCCTGAGCATTTGGTCGTCATTGGCGATGATTATATTGCTTTGGAAATGGCGATGGCATTCCAGGCTTTCGGCTCCAAGGTGACATTGGTTTTATCAGGTGAAGATTATGCGTTCGATTCCAGCATTAACCGCGAGCTGGGCCGAATTTTGAAAAAGGCGCGGATCACAGTGGTGAAAGGATATTCCATTGAAGAGCCTGCTGAAACAGGAGTAGGTGTCACGGTTCTTCTTTCCTGTGAAAAAGGAAGCAAAACCGTCGAAGGCAGCCATTTGTTCTATTCGCTTGGCACCAAACCCCAGATCGATCATTTGGGAATTGACCGTTTAGGCATTAAGCTTTCGCAGGAAGGCTTTATTGTCACGGACCAAACAGGCAGGACTTCAATTTCCAATATTTTTGCCATTGGAGATGTGACCGAAGGACCACAACTTGCGGTCAAAGCCATCAAACAGGGGAAGACTGCTGCAGAAACAATCTGCGGGCGTGCCAGTGAAAATGATCTGAATTTCATCCCGCATATTGCACGGATCCAGCCGCCAATCGCAACTGTGGGCTTGACCGAACAGGAAGCGGCGGAACAGGGATATGAGGTTGGCATTGGCGAATTTTCGATGTCCGCTAACGGTTTTGCTGCCATCCTCGGGAAGAAGGAAGGCCTGGTAAAGGTAGTTTTCGATAAACAAAACGACGTGCTGCTTGGCGTGCATATGATTGGTGCCGGTGCGGTAGAGCTGATTTCGAATGGCATACAGGCACTCGAAATGGCCGCCCGTGATGAAGATTTTACCTTCCCGTCCTACCCTCATCCCAGCGTGAACGAAGCTCTGCTCGAAGCGGTAGAGGCATTCAAGGGAGAAGCGATTCACAGTGTGCCGAAGAAACAAAAAGTGAAGATTTAAGGGTGGGTTGAGGTAACGGGGGGGAATAAAGTGTCTCCAACGGGGAATAAAGTGTGACCAACGGGGAATAAATCTGGCCCAACGGGGAATAAAGTGAGGCCAACGAGGAATAAATCCGGCCCAACCCGTTTTCACTGAAAATCCCCGTATTTGAGCCTTCCTTATAAAAACGTAATGA
>NZ_RSFW01000038.1 GCF_003937825.1 Mesobacillus subterraneus
GACTGATACTAATCGTTCGAGGACTTAACCAAATTGATCATTCGTTCTTCTGTAATTCTTCTTACACATTATCTAGTTTTGAGGGAATAAAACCTCAATCAAATAGTCTGGTGGCGATGGCGAGAAGGTCACACCCGTTCCCATACCGAACACGGAAGTTAAGCTTCTCAGCGCCGATGGTAGTTGGGGGTTTCCCCCTGTGAGAGTAGGACGCCGCCGGGCTGTTTGCACAATTTAATGGATTATAACATATACTATTATTATCGACGCGGGGTGGAGCAGCCCGGTAGCTCGTCGGGCTCATAACCCGAAGGTCGCAGGTTCAAATCCTGCCCCCGCAATAATCCATCTTTTTTACATAATGGTCCCGTGGTGTAGCGGTTAACATGCCTGCCTGTCACGCAGGAGATCGCCGGTTCGATCCCGGTCGGGACCGCCATTTTCATAGAGTGGCAGAATGATAGACGAAACATGGTTTCGTTTTTTTATTTGCTTCAAAAGGAAAAGTGGCTGGTTTTTTTGCCCGTCCTACGTAAATCGTGTAAACTACATATATAGAATCTTATCCTTAGGAAGTATCCTAAGGTTTTTTTGTATTATTAAATTAGTCAGGTGATAAATAATGGCCACTTATCAATTTAAAACTGAGCAGCCTGAGCAAACGAGGGATTTTGCTAAAAGGCTTGCTGAGCATCTCCAGGCGGGAGACGTGATTGCTCTTGAGGGTGATTTAGGAGCAGGAAAGACTACTTTTACGAAGGGGCTTGCAGAAGGCTTGGGGATTACCCGCAATGTCAACAGCCCTACTTTTACCATCATTAAAGAATACCAGGGAAAACTTCCCTTGTACCATATGGATGTCTATCGTGTGGAGGATGCGTTTGAAGATCTTGGTTTTGATGAATACTTTGAAGGTGTTGGTGTAACGGTTGTAGAATGGGCTCACCTAATTGAGGAACAGCTGCCTGAAGAGTTGCTGCTGATTCAGCTGTATCTTGAGGAAAATGGTGCGCGGAGAATCGTTGCTGAGCCGAAAGGCGACCGTTATGAAGAATTGTGTAAGGAGATTTTTAAATGAAGGTATTATCGATTGATACGTCCAATTATGTCCTAGGGATCGGTCTCCTGGACGGCGAAACGGTTTTGGGCGAATATATATCCAATATTAAAAAGAACCATTCTGTCCGCGTCATGCCGGCGATTCAGACATTGATGGACGAATGCGGCGTGAAGCCGGGTGACTTATCGAAAATTGTTGTTGCCGAAGGCCCGGGTTCGTATACCGGTGTACGGATTGGGGTAACCATAGCCAAGACACTGGCATGGACGCTGAAGATTCCTTTAACCGGGGTTTCAAGCCTTGAGGTGGCAGCTGCATCGGCTGGCCGGTATTTTGATGGATACGTATCGCCTTTTTTTGATGCGAGGCGGGGGCAGATTTATACAGGTTTATACAAGTTTGAAAATCAGAAGTTGCTGGTGGAGAAAGAGGATCAGCTCGTTTTGTCGGTTGATTGGGTTAAGATGCTTAACGAAATGGATCACAAGGTTCTGTTCACTAGCAATGATTTGAAGCTGCATGAACAAGTGATCAAGGATGGACTTGGTGACAAAGCCATTTTTGCAGAGATTACCGAACATAACCCTAGGCCTGCTGAGCTTGCATTATTAGGACGGGACAAGGAGCCTGTGGACCTCCATACATTTGTGCCGAATTATATCAGACTTGCGGAAGCAGAGGCTAATTGGCTGAAGGCGCAAGAGAATAATAAATAAGTGGGAAGAGAAGATGAATAAGACGATAACGTTCCGGAATATGACCGTGGATGATCTGAATGACGTAATGGAGATAGAGGTGCATTCCTTTGCGACTCCCTGGAGCAGGGAAGCTTTTTTCAATGAATTGACCAAGAATCAGTTCGCGCAATATCTGGTGGTGGAAGTGGACCATACGGTGGTTGGTTACTGTGGTGTGTGGATCATTGTCGATGAGGCTCATATCACGAATATCGCTTTGTTGCCTGAATACCGCGGATTGAAGCTGGGAGAGGCCCTGTTTGCCCGAGTGATGGAGCTTGCTCGCGAGCTGGGGGCTTTAAGGGTAACACTGGAAGTCAGGGTGAGCAATGAACGGGCTCAGAATCTGTACCGCAAGTTTGGATTTGAAGAAGGGGCCATCAGGAAGCAATATTATACAGACAATATGGAAGACGCAATAGTAATGTGGGTGAATTTATAATGACAATAAAAGACCAGTTAATAATGGGAATAGAGACAAGCTGTGATGAAACTGCTGTGGCAATCGTAAAAAACGGGCGGGAAATCCTCGCCAATGTGGTGGCTTCCCAGATTGAGAGCCACAAACGGTTTGGCGGAGTAGTACCGGAAATCGCGTCACGCCATCATGTTGAACAAATGACGATGGTATTGGAAGAGGCACTGGCTCAGGCGAAAGTGGATGTCAAAGAACTGGATGCAATTGCCGTCACGGAAGGGCCTGGCCTGGTAGGGGCGTTATTGATCGGTGTTAATGCGGCGAAAGCATTGGCGTTCGCGAACAACATCCCTCTAGTTGGAGTGCATCACATAGCGGGACATATTTATGCGAATCGTCTTGTAGCAGAAATGGAGTTCCCGCTGCTTTCGCTTGTCGTATCCGGCGGGCACACAGAGCTTGTGTATATGAAGGAGCATGGACACTTCGAGGTGATTGGAGAGACTCGGGATGACGCCGCTGGTGAGGCCTATGATAAGGTTGCACGCACCTTGAACCTTCCTTACCCGGGTGGACCGCACATTGACAGGCTGGCGCATGAGGGGAAGGCAACAATCGACCTGCCTCGTGCCTGGCTGGAGGAAGGTTCTTATGATTTCAGCTTTAGCGGATTGAAATCAGCCGTGATCAATGTCGTGCACAACGCTCAGCAGCGCGGAGAGAAAATTGTGCCTGAGGAGCTTGCAGCGAGCTTCCAGGAGAGCGTGATTGATGTTCTTGTGACGAAAACAGTAAAAGCTGTTAAGGAATATGAAGTAAAACAGGTCCTTTTGGCTGGCGGTGTTGCTGCTAATAAGGGGTTAAGAGAAACTTTATCCACAACTTTTGCAGACATGGATGTGGAAATTATCATTCCTCCCTTGTCTTTATGCACAGATAATGCGGCGATGATTGCGGCGGCAGGAAGTGTTTTATTTGAAAAAGGGCAGAGGGCAGACTTAACACTGAATGGAAACCCGGGCCTGGAGATAACTATCCACAACGAAAGTAGCAGATAAAAAATATCTTTGTCAGACTCTTCTGTGGATATGTAAATGAAATGTGCTCTTCTTTGTGTATAATGTGGATAAAAAAAGCTTGTTTTGTGGATAATGTGGAAAAGTCTATGGATAACCTATAATACAGACTTTGTTATGTGAATAACTATGTGAACAAAAAGTCCCGGTTTTGAACCGGGACTTTTTTTCCTGTTTGAAAGTGAAACAATTTGCTGGGAGAGAATTGAATCAAGTAGTGATGACCAATAAAATCGCAATGATTAAGGGCTCTTTTCGTAGTGAAAAGAGGAGAAATAGTAATGATTCCTGTTCGATTCGTAGAGATATACGGCATAATCGTAGTGATGGAACGGGCGCACAAAATTCTTACACACAAAAAACCGGGCATCATCTGCCCGGTTTTTGTGGATAACTTCGTATATTATGCCAGCTCTGCCCACTCTTCCATCAATTCATCGAGTTTTTCCTTGGCGGCTTCTATTTTATTGTTAAGTTCGCTTGCCTTTTCATGGTCCTGAAAGATTTCCGGTTTACAAAGCAGTTCCTCGTATTCGGCAACTTCCTGCTCGAGCTGTTCAATCGTTGCTTCGACTTCTTCCATACGGCGTTTACGCTGGCGCTCCAGTTTTTTGGCTTCTTTGTCCTGCTGGTAGGAGGTCTTGTCCTGCTTCGAGTTGTCCATAGCGTTTCCAGCAGCTTTGGCTTCCTGTGCGGCCAATGCCTGGAGCTCTTCTTGTTCGAGCTTTTTATCAATATAATAATCATAATCGCCGAGATATTCGGTTGCACCGGAACGGTCCAGCTCGATGACCTTTGTGGAAATCCTGTTGATAAAATAACGGTCATGCGAGACGAACAGAATGGTGCCAGGATAATCGATCAGGGCGTTCTCGAGAACTTCCTTGCTGTCCAGATCCAGGTGGTTCGTCGGCTCGTCCAAAATCAATAAATTGCATTTCTGCAGCATCAGCTTGGCAAGAGCCAAACGGGCTTTTTCACCGCCGCTCAGGGTTGAAACAATTTTGGACACATCATCACCGGAGAACAGGAAGTTCCCCAGGACGGTGCGAATTTCTTTTTCCGTTTTCATTGGGTACTCATCCCACAGCTCATTCAGTACCTTTTTATTGGAACTCAACTCTGCCTGTTCCTGATCATAATAACCGATACTTACATTGGAGCCGTATTGGATGCTGCCGGAAAGCGAAGGCAGCTTTTCGACGATGGTTTTTAACAGCGTCGATTTCCCGACACCGTTCGGCCCAACGAGCGCACTGCTGTCGCCACGAGAAAGGCTGAAGGTGATATTTTCGGACACGACTTCTTGATTATAGCCAACGGACAAGCTGTTGACCTTGAGGACATCATTGCCGCTCTGACGCTCGATCTGGAAGCTGAATGAAGCCGATTTTTCATCGCCTAAAGGCCTGTCCATACGGTCAATTTTCTCAAGCTGCTTGCGGCGGCTCTGGGCTCGTTTCGTCGTCGAGGCACGCGCAAGGTTCCGCTGGATAAAATCCTGCAGCTTGGCGATCTCGTCTTGCTGTTTTTCATACAATTTCAAGTCACGTTCATAATTCGCGGCCTTTTGTTCGAGATACGAGCTGTAATTGCCGGGGAACCTTGTCAGCTGATGGCGTGAAATTTCATATACCTGATTGACGACTTTATCCAGGAAGTAGCGGTCATGGGAAACAATCAGAATCGCTCCGTCGTATCCCTGCAAATACTGCTCCAGCCAGGAAAGGGTATCTATGTCCAGGTGGTTCGTCGGTTCATCCAGGATCAAAATATCCGGACGGGTCAGCAAAAGCTTTGCCAAAGCGAGCCGTGTTTTCTGTCCACCGCTTAAAGTGGATATTTTTGTGGAATAATCAAAGGAATGGAAGTTCAGGCCATGCAGGACGGAACGGATATCCGCTTCATATTGATAGCCGCCTTTTTCCTTGAATTGAACCTGCAAAAGGTCATACTCCTTCAGGACCCTGTCGTACTCTGTCTGATTCGACAGGATGTCAGGATCCGACATTTTCTCCTCCAGACGGCGCAAGTCCTTTTCCATGCTGTGCAGATGGCTGAAAACGGCCAGCATTTCGTCCCAGATGCTTTTCTCGGATTCAAGCCCGGTGTTTTGCGCGAGATAGCCGATCGTTGTGCCTTTTGGACGAATGATTTCGCCGCCGTCATGAGATTCGTAGCCGGCGATAATTTTCAGCAGGGTCGATTTGCCGGCACCGTTCCGGCCAACTAGAGCTACGCGGTCGTTGGTCTGTATTTCAAACTTTATATTCGATAAAATAAGATCAGCCGCAAAATATTTTGATAGCTGATTAACCTGTAATAATATCATTATTTTCACCTCTATTGCCTTAGAGATAGTGTAACCCATTCCAATAGGCACGGCAATATGTGTGAACTGCAGGGTGCGGGAAGGGACAATGGAAAAAACATCAAGTTTATTGTGAAGATAGAAACAAAGTTCACACACAAGTTAGAAAAAATAGTGTATCATTTTGATGAAAGGAGCTTGAACATGGCAGAATTTACGCATTTTAATGAAGAAGGCAGGGCAAAAATGGTGGATGTAAGCGACAAACCGGAGACGGTGCGTACGGCTATCGCCCATTCAAGCATCGCTGTGAACGAAGATATATATATGAGGATCACTGAAAATAAAATGAAAAAAGGCGACGTCCTGGCTGTAGCACAGGTTGCCGGCATCATGGCGGCGAAAAAAACGTCGGAAATCATTCCGATGTGCCACCCAATTCCACTGACAGGGATTGACCTTTCGTTCGATTGGGAGCAAAATGGGAAAGAGTATATTTTAAATATCAGCGCAGCTGTAAAAACAAAAGGGAATACCGGTGTAGAAATGGAAGCGTTAACAGCAGCTTCAGCGTGCGCGCTGACTGTTTATGATATGTGCAAGGCCGTCGAAAAGGGCATGGTAATCGGCAAGACCTACCTGGTCGAGAAAACAGGCGGGAAAAACGGCGATTTTATGAGAGAAGAAAAACTAAAATAGAAAATTCGAACAGGGTGGAGGATGGCGAATGACAAATGATGCGATGAAGATTCCGCAGGCAACTGCAAAACGCTTGCCGCTATACTATCGGTTCTTATTGAACCTGCATTCTTCAGGCAAGCAGCGAGTATCATCCGCAGAATTAAGCGAAGCAGTAAAAGTAGATTCAGCGACGATCAGAAGGGATTTTTCCTACTTTGGAGCTTTAGGTAAAAAGGGGTACGGCTACAATGTGAATTATCTACTTTCGTTTTTCAGAAAGACACTGGATCAGGATGAACTGACCAAAGTTGCCCTGATTGGGGTCGGAAACCTGGGAACGGCGTTTCTGAACTATAATTTTTCAAAAAATAATAATACGAAGATCGAGATTGCGTTTGATGTGGACGCTGATAAGGTCGGGACACAAATTGGCGATGTGCCGGTATATCATATGGATGACCTGGACAAGGTAGTGGTCGAGCAGGATATCCAGGTGGCCATCCTGACGGTTCCGTCCGCAGTTGCACAGCCGATCACAGACCGCCTCGTGCAGGCGAATATCAAGGGCATCCTGAACTTCACACCGGCAAGGCTGAATGTCCCGCCATCCATCAGGATCCACCATATTGACCTGGCGGTTGAATTGCAGTCCTTGATTTATTTCCTTAAGCATTATCCGACAGACAGTGATTCAGAAGAATAAAAAATAGCTCCTTCGTGATGAAGGAGCTATTTTTTCTGCATTTGTTTAAGTTTGAAGTGGAACAGAATCATCCGGATGCCGGAGCCGAAATCAAATGTGGCAAGGGCGACCAGTAAATAGCTGAAAAATCCCCAGCCTGACTCGTTGACATTCTGGACCGCGAAATAGGTGAATAAGCTGCCTAACAAGATGTAGACAATGCCTGAAAATAAAGGCGATTGCTTCATAACTTAAAATCCCCCAATAAAGCTTTGAATTTTCTCTGCTTCTTTTATCATTCTCTCAATGTCTTCCCTGAATACGGACTGAAGCAGGACAACCATTGTATTCATTGTAACATGGGCAATGATCGGAACGATGATCCGTTTTGTTTTTACATAGAGAAACGCAAAGGTAAAGCCCATGGCTGAGTATAAAATGACATGCTCTGGCTCCATATGGGCGAGCGCAAAAATGGCGGAGCTGATCAAAGCGGCAAAGAAGAAGTTCATTTTCTTATGCAGGCTGCCGAAGATGATTTTCCGGAAGACGATTTCCTCCAGGATCGGCCCAATGATCGAGCTGACCAGGATGACGATCGGGAACCTCTCGATCAGTTTGATGATTTCCTGGGTGTTCTCGGAGCCCATCTCAATGCCAAGCATGTTTTCGATGCTTGCTGCAATCGATTGGGCAAACATGGCAAGAAACACGCCGGCAAATGCCCAGCCAGCAGACGTTGCTGGTGAAGCCGCCCCACGTAAATCGGCCTCTGTTTTTCGTTCCTTCCTTAAAATGAAAAGAATGATGATCAGGGTAAGTGTAAAGCTGGTTACCAGCCAGTATGGAATCGACAGGGTCTCCATTTCCTCAAGGCTTTTTCCCATTGCAGCCCCGATGACAGCGACCAGCGGGATGCCGATCAAGCTTGATAGCTGCATGACGATATAGGCGATAATGACGTACCAGTATTCCCTCTTCAATATGGATATCTCCTTTATTGTTTTCCCTCTATTTTTATGATGTTCCATCGGATACATGCTAGCTTGTTTAAACACGCTATCTACCCATTTTACTAGTAATCCTAAGTAAAGTTCAAATATCAGCTGTAAGATCAAATTTCAGGTTAAAAAATCTGCAGATTCGGCATACTCTTTAAGGTGGCCTTTTAGCCAGGCTGTTGGGAAGAAGCGTGAAAAATGGCGTATTCTGTCGCAGGATATCACTCTGAAAATAGGGGGTAAATTTTACAAAAAAAATTGGACTTCATGCTTGCAAAAAAAAACGAGATTCATTATTATATAAATTGTGTTAGCACTCTATCGAGGAGAGTGCTAATAATAAAAAATCTACATATAATTTGAGGAGGTTGTTTCACTTGATCAAGCCACTAGGAGATCGTATTATTATCGAGCTTGTTGAGTCTGAAGAAAAAACTGCAAGCGGTATCGTTTTACCCGACACAGCGAAAGAAAAACCTCAAGAAGGTAAAGTCGTAGCTGTAGGTACTGGCCGCGTTCTTGACAACGGCGAGCGCGTTGCACTTGAAGTTGCAGTCGGCGACCGCATTATCTTCTCAAAATACGCAGGCACAGAAGTGAAGTACCAGGGAACTGAGTACCTGATCCTACGTGAAAACGACATTCTTGCTGTAGTGGAATAGAAAAGCGGAAGCGCCTTGGTCAGGCCCGAAAAGCGCTGGAGGGATGGCCGGTGAAGTCGTTCTTTGACTTCATTGGACATACCGAAGCGACTCGAGGGACTAGGCGCTGGAGCTGGACACTGAAGTAATATAGAATACAAAATTTCGAGGAGGTTTTTTTACGATGGCAAAGGAAATTAAGTTCAGTGAAGAAGCACGCCGCGCGATGCTTCGCGGGGTTGATTCTCTTGCAAACGCAGTAAAAGTAACTCTTGGACCAAAGGGACGCAACGTGGTTCTTGAGAAGAAGTTCGGTTCACCACTGATCACGAACGATGGTGTAACGATCGCGAAAGAAATCGAGCTTGAAGATGCATTCGAAAACATGGGTGCTAAGCTTGTTGCTGAAGTAGCAAGCAAGACTAACGATGTTGCTGGTGACGGTACAACTACTGCAACAGTTCTTGCTCAAGCGATGATCCGTGAAGGCCTTAAGAACGTAACGGCTGGAGCTAACCCAATGGGCATCCGTAAAGGTATGGAAAAGGCTGTCGTTACAGCAGTTGAAGAGTTAAAGGCTATTTCTAAGCCAATCGAAGGCAAAGCTTCGATCGCACAAGTTGCGGCAATCTCTGCTGCTGACGAAGAGGTTGGCCAATTGATTGCAGAAGCAATGGAGCGCGTTGGCAACGACGGCGTTATCACAATCGAAGAATCCAAAGGCTTCACTACAGAATTGGATGTCGTTGAAGGTATGCAGTTCGACCGCGGATATGCATCTCCTTACATGGTCACTGATTCTGACAAAATGGAAGCAGTTCTTGAAAATCCATATATCCTGATCACTGACAAGAAAATCGGCAGCATCCAGGAAATCCTTCCTGTTCTTGAGCAGGTTGTTCAGCAAGGCAAGCCATTATTGCTTGTTGCTGAAGATGTTGAAGGTGAAGCACTTGCTACATTAGTAGTCAACAAGCTTCGCGGAACATTCAACGCAGTTGCTGTCAAGGCACCTGGCTTCGGTGACCGCCGTAAGGCTATGCTTGAAGACATCGCTGCATTGACTGGCGGTGAAGTGATCACTGAAGAGCTTGGCCGTGATCTTAAATCTGCGACAATCACATCTTTGGGCCGCGCTTCTAAAGTCGTCGTTTCAAAAGAAAACACAACTATCGTTGAAGGTGCTGGAGACAGCGCTCAGATCGAAAGCCGCGTAAACCAGATCCGTGTTCAAATGGAAGAAACAACTTCTGAATTTGACCGTGAAAAGCTGCAAGAGCGCCTTGCTAAGCTTGCTGGCGGCGTTGCAGTCATCAAGGTTGGTGCTGCTACTGAAACTGAATTGAAAGAACGCAAGCTTCGCATTGAAGATGCCCTTAACTCAACTCGCGCTGCAGTTGAAGAAGGTATCGTATCAGGCGGTGGCGTAGCGCTTCTGAATGTATACAACAAAGTATCTGAAATCCAGGCAGAAGGTGACGAAGCTACTGGCGTAAACATCGTCCTTCGCGCAATGGAAGAGCCAGTTCGCCAGATCGCTCACAACGCAGGCCTTGAAGGCTCTGTCATCGTTGAGCGCCTGAAGCGCGAAGAAGTCGGAACAGGCTTTAACGCTGCAACTGGCGAGTGGGTAAACATGATCGAAGCTGGTATCGTTGACCCAACTAAAGTTACACGCTCTGCACTTCAAAACGCAGCATCCGTATCTGCTATGTTCCTGACTACTGAAGCAGTAGTTGCAGACCTTCCAGAAGAAAAAGGCGCTGGAATGCCTGACATGAGCGGTATGGGCGGAATGGGCGGCATGATGTAATAAAAAGAAAAAACCCTTGTCGCTTAAGGGTTTTAGAGTAAGTGACTATTGATTTGTTAACATTTTGTTGACATCGAAACTTATTTTAATGTTTTAAACTACAAAATAAGTTTCTGAGAGAGGCCTTTCATTCGTTCACTGAACGCTTGAGAGGCCTTTTCTTTCATATTTTTAGTCATGTGAGCATAAATGTTCATGGTTGTATTTATATCGGTATGTCCAACACGATGTTGAATTGCTTTTATATCTACGCCAGCTTCAATTAGAAGTGAAGTATGAGTGTGCCTAAAACTATGAAGGGTAATATGTTTAGTAATGTTCGTCTTTTTCAATAAGCGTTGTAAACGTGTCATAACGAGTTTAATCGGCAGTGGATACCCTTCTTCTCCAGTGAAAGTAAAAATTCTCATCACGATAGAACAGCCTATTTTTCATCATAAACTCTTTTTGATGTCGTTTATGCTCCCTTAACATCTTTATAACGGTCCAAAAGTTCAATTTAACCCATGTTCGATTTCTGTTGACGGTATAATCGTTTTATCCTGGAAAGCGCCCATTTGTGTTGGCTAGATTTCTCTGTTGTATATCTGGGTACTTTTTTCTCAGATTTTATTATTGTTAAAATTTGCTGAAATTGTTCCATTATTTTGCCGTTATCCATCGACGATTGTTCAACCGCATTCATCATCTCGTCGATTTTCTCATTTACTTTTTCTTTTTTTCTGCGGCTCATTTTTATGCTTCGGACCTGTCTTTTTAGAAACCCCAGATCGGATTTTTCCAATTCAAATCACCTCCTATTCCAGCCAGGCATCATCTTGTCATTCTATTTGTTAATGATCGTAGGAAGCTCAGCAACAGATGCACTCTATATAGGTGAAGAAAACTTCAATATCACATACACCTGTAGGCTCGCCCGAACCGCATGGGCATTCACATGTAGCAGTTACGAGTATGATCCGTCCCGGAATTGAAATTGTTATAAGGTCTCCGGGTTGAACGGTTTTATCAATCGTTCCGCCATTTTGTTGCAGGAAGTGAAGCGTAACAGGGCAATCTCCAAAGTTCTCTATCTCTGGTATCAGATTTTCCAGCGGTCTTATATTGGCTTCCACCAAAGTATGGGTATTTCCGTCACAATCACCAAAAAACGAAGCAAATCCAAATCGAACAACTGATTCACATTCACCAGTTTTAGATTTTCTTTCTTTGTTCTTTAGATATTTATCTTTACTTGACATTGTATTCACCTGCCTTCTGTAGAATGTAATATTCGGGTCAAGCCGGTTAGTCATCATGGTCATCAGGACAGCAGCAAACACACTGTGAAAAAGTCACAAATGCGCCAGCGTCACATTGACTGCCTGTTCCACATGGACAATTGCATGTAACTGAGACCAAGAGGATACGGCCCGGGATTTGAACCACTCGAACTCCTGTGTTAGCCGGGACAGTTTTATTAATCGTTCCGCCGTTTTCTTGCAGGAAATGAAACGTAACAGAGCAATCTCCAAAGTTTCCTATCTCTGCAACTACGTTTTCCATTGGTGTTGCAGTTGCTTCAATTAAAGTGTACGTGTTTCCGTCACACGGTCTAAATATTTCACCGAAAGCTTCTCGCAGTACAACCATCTTTTCACAGTTGCAATTTTTGCTTTTATCTTTGGTTGACATTGTGTTTTTCCTCCCTTCTTGAGGTTGTCCCTACATCATATTAAGAAGTACTATAATTTGAGTTGGCTAATGGCTCAGTAGATTCGTACAATTATGCACAAAAATTGAGTCTGGCGCGTATTTGGGGAACTCTTGCGATAATAGTAGTCGGTCTTAGGGGAATGAGAGAGGATGCATAACAAAAGCGATGCATATACATTGCATCGCTTTTGTTATGATAACAGCATGCTACCATTTTCCTAAGGAAATATAATAAATCGAATTATTTTCTGGTTAAAGATATTACACCTGGTTCTTACAAAACGTTGATTTTACGTAGTTTGTTTCTCCTATGGTTAAATATATTAGAGTTTGTAACTATATGGTCGGCATGATGTAATAGCTGCTTAATCCCTTGGAATATAAGGGGTTGCTATCATAAGGCAATTAAAAGAGGCTTCCTCATTAGTTTAATTAACTTTTGGGAAGTCTCTTTTCATTTCTTGCGATTTTTTGTAGTCATCTGTATGGCCTATAAAGTGATTCTTGCTGTGACAGCGATCATGTCAAAAAGCAAGAAAATGAGCGTGTATTTAGCTTTACGGCTGTTCTCCTGATATAAGCTTCCTAGAGGAAATGGGTTTTATGAAGGCTCTGTTAAGCCCAATGTTGTTTTAAAGCCCTGTAGATTGTAGTGGAAGGCGCGCAGACTCATCCGAAAATGCTAACGCATTTCCATCGTGCGTGGGTATGTCCGAGGAAGCAAATATAAAGTCCTGCGGGATGAGCAAGGCATGGGGAGACCCCGCAGGCGCAAAAAGCGCCGAAGAGGCTCTCCGACTACAAGGAAGAATTTAATCTTTGAAAAAGCCGGCAGTTGAGCTTTTCATAATTCTTCCGCGCGGAAAGCGAAGCGCATGGAACGAAAATCAACAAACCAGCTTTAACAGAGCCAAAATGAAAGCTCCCTAACATGCAAACAAAACAAAGAAGAAAGACCAGATTCCGCGATCGCAGAATCTGGTCTTATATTTTTCCTGCAATAAATTCATTATAATTTTGCCATTAACCGTTTTTTGATTAATTCATAATCGTCCCTGGTGATACCAGGAGCAAATTCTTCAGGCAGCTCCTCTAAGTCTGGAATTGGCCCGCCTTCAGGAGTGCCGATTTTCACTTCAAGCTGTTGCCCATTTTCCGGATTTGTTCCTTTCCAAATCATTCCGATATCCCTGTATTCTGTTTCGCTCCATGTATATAGCACATTGCTTAAGCCTTGTTCTATGAATGGTCTTGCATAATCAAACTTTGAGTTATCAAGATTTGGAACTGGAAGCATCTTCGTCAAGTCTACCCCTGTAGCAATTTCGATTGCTTTCGCATAAGCGAGGACATGTGTTCCTCCACGAACAAGCAAATACCCAATCATTGTCCTGGCAACCGGGTTATCAGTCATCTCATAAACTCTCATTTTGTGTGTACGTGCACCAATCTCAAGGAAAAAGTTATGTGTTAAATCCAAAACCAGATTACCACTGTTAAAAACATTATCACCAGTCCAGGGCCTTCCCATTGAATCACCTGGTATAGCCGTTTGAGCAGTAGAAATAAAATGGTGGGTGTTTCTCGCATCCAGCCCATTCTGAAGTGGAGTGATATCCGGATCTCCTGGAAAAGTATTGCCCACCGATAACAGATTAATCGTATTTGATACTAGTTCTACGTGGCCAAATTCTTCTGCTGTAATGCTTGCCACTAACTCATAGAAGGGCTTTAGCTTTTTCTTATTTCTGAAGTTAAAAGACTGAAACATATAGTTATTTAAGGTAGACATCTCCCCAAATTTGCCACCAAGGAGCTCTTGCACTGCAGCAGCAGCATTCATATCGCCGTGTGCAGGTGTAGGAAGTTCAATTGCCAATTTATTTATTCTTTTAAACATTATTTCCCCTCCACATCCCTTTTGTTAACCAGGAAAAACCCAAATAATTTGCTGGGTACGAATAAAAAAGGGTGTTCCGTTAGATTCGACAACTATGTGATCTGGCATGACCATTTGCAAAGAGCCACGAACGCTGCCTCTTATGGTTTGAACAGTAACTAATTGACCAACAATGGTTGATAGTGTCTGATAAACATAGGGATCATAGAAGCTTAACAAGTCGTTGTTTGCCATTGATATCCTCCTATATTAAAGTCATTCTTACTGAGTATATGACTCATGAAATGAAAAAAGACTAACAAGCATTTGACTCTTTTTCTCCTGAAGAATATAAGCGGCAATAGGCCGTATAGGTCAAATTCGCGAGGAGTCTGTTATAAATAGTTAGGGTACCGCCGTATTGCCATAACTACGAAATTGCTGTGAATCACTGCGATTCGTCAGCCTATCACTACTTTTCCGATATAGGGGTGATATCGGCTTTTTGCGAGAGTAGTGACCAACATACGAAGTTATTAAAAGAGTAAAGGCATGAATCGTCAGGCGATACAGCATATGCAGAGCATTTGTTCCATTTTTTGCTCTATATGAGCGATATGACTCTTGCAAAAGTGGTGAGAAACCTTCATATTTAAAGAATGGAGGTGCGATATGCGAAACGATATACGACCGAATGAACGGGCTTTTTCTACAAAGGAAGTGGCTGAGGAAGTGGGGATTGCCACTCCCACCGTCCGAAAGTACGGGCAAATACTGGAACGAAATGGATATGAGTTTTTAAAGGATGGCGATCGGCGCATCTTTGTGGAAGCGGATATTCAAGCGCTTATAGCGCTGCGCGATACGGACAAGCCGCTGGACGATACAGCCAAGGATTTGGTGGAAGAGCAAAAAGATAGATTAGAAGGAAACGCTGGAACTGAGATAGCGACAGGCGATACATATGAACAATTACCTCAGGATCCCAATCAAATAAAAGAAGTCTTGATGTTTTTGGCTAAAGAACTTGCGGCGACACGTGAAATGAATGTCCAGCTGACGAACGATTTAACAAAACTTAAAACGACGGTAGCCCAGCTTCAGCAGGATCATCATGTTATAAGTTCAAGCATTGGAAATTCAGCGCAAAGGACGAACGCTAAGATAGAAAGATTATCGGAGCAGCAAAATACACAATATGAAAATTTGCTGGCACAAGAAAAGGAAAGAAGTGAATTCTTGCAAAAAGAATTGCAAAAAATGCAGGAAGAACAGAAGAAAGAATGGGTATCTCAAAATGAATTCAATAAACGTTTAAAAGAAGAGCTCCAAAACCAAAATCAAAAAACTGGATGGTTTTTCTCTTTATTCAGGAAATAACGCGTTAAGCTTCAAAATATATTCTGATAGAGCTATACATTAAGGTTAAATGATAAATGAAGTTGTATAGCTTTATTACATGATTAATACAGCGTATCGCCTGACGATCTAAGCTCAATCAAAGGAAAGAGATAAAGAACTTACATATCGCTCGAAGAATCACCATTCAAAATAGTGGCAGGACCCTTGCAGACCGCATTGCAATCGCTTGTAACGTTTAGTGAATTGGAAGGGCAGTGAGTAATTCATTTGCGTTAATTACCAACAAAAGATATGCGTGGCAAATAGTGCAATGCTAATCTCCTTTTGTTCTGTTTCTCCCTCAACAATTAACATTTCCCGAGAAATATCGACAAAAAACAATTTAGAAATCGAGCTTGAATTCGATTTATTTTATTTAATCAGGTGTTATAAATAATAAAACACCCCATAGAGCTGCATTCTTTGAAATGCTTAGCTTTATGGGGTGTTTTTTTAAAAAAATCCAACTTTTATATAACCCTATATGGGGCACAACAATGACACACATTTTTTGAATTTGTAAGAATTGTATTTTTATAGCAGGAAAAGTGCCGAGTCGTTTAGCTTCCTAATCGAATCTAATATAGTAATCCACTAAAGAAAGGAGGTGATTACTATGTCTAGTAAGGATAAAGGGGTTCTATACTATGATGATTCAAGTCACAAAAAAAACAAGAAGGATTCATGCAAAAGTCAATGCTGCTGCAAAAATGTTAATGAAAACCCTTGTGATTGTATGCCTCAATGGCAAAAGGGAGATCAATATTTATCTGGGTTTCATGTGAACGGTAATATATATCAATTCGACAATCTAGAAATTCCTATACCGACTACGGAAGGCGAGTTTGCAAGGATAAGCAATATACCACTCAACTGTAATAATAAGGTTGTTTGGTTAAATATAACCGCCGGCGTAATCAATAGAAGTGCAGCTAATGAACGACTGGGTGACAATCTCACTAAAAAACACCCGATAAAATAGATCATCTTTCAGGTGATTCTACTTTTCGGGTGAAGTTTTAACGTTGCTATATTAATTCTAAATAACTCTTTTCTTTATTCGTGCAACAATCGGTATGACGATGATGCCTGCCAGTACGACCTGCATCACATTGCCCGGTATGGAACCGAATGGCTGTACCCAGTTGCCGTATAGAACAACTTCAGCTATATAATAGCCTACGACCTTAATAAGCATGGCAACGATCACTGCCACTGAAAAGACCAATACTTTTTTGCCTGGCATTTTTTCAGCCAGAAGACCGGCTACATAGCCCATTGCACCAACGATGATGAAGGTGAAGGGAGCCCACAATGCCCATCCTGATAATATATCGAAAAGACCCATACCGAAAGCACCTGCAATGGCTCCTGTTTTCCTGCCGAAAACGAATGCTGCGATAAACAGAGGGATGTTCCCAAGGTGAATCAGGCCTCCGTTCCCCATGATTGGGAGCCTTATGTTAATGAACATGGTGGCTACAACGGTAAGAGCGATGAAAAGTGCATTGATGACTAAAGTTCTTGTTTTAGTCGATTCTTTTGCTGTGGTTACTGCATTCATATAATAGCTAAACCTCTTTCTATTTTTAGTATAATGATACTGCTATTTTCGCATTTAATAAATATATATTTACTATATTTCCAATGGTAAAAGGTGATAAATCGTCAAAAGCCTCCAAAATCCGCTATTGTCCAAGCTGGTTGCACGTGTTAATATCAGAATATTATAAAAAATATAAAAACATCTCGAGGAGGAGTGTCTGCTTTTTCATTCACCTAGAATGCACACAATCATTTTCATGAATTTGGGGAGGAAGAAGAATGAAAAAGAGTTTGGCAGTTTTGTTGAGCGGGGCAATGCTGATGCTTGCTGCATGCGGGGGCGGCAGCAACCAGGCAAGTGGAGACGAAAAAGAGAAAACCGTAAAAATCGGGATTACCCAGATTGTGGAGCATCCATCCCTTGATGCAGCGAGGGAGGGTTTTATCGAAGCGCTTAAGGATGCCGGGTATGAAGAAGGAAAGAATCTGAAGATTGATTACCAGAACGCGCAGGGCGATATGAACAATAATGCTTCAATTGCCCAGAAGCTGGTTGCAGACAAGAATGATCTGATTTTGGCGATTGCGACACCGAGCGCGCAGTCTGTCGTCCAGGCGACTAAGGATATTCCAGTCCTGTTTACGGCGATTACCGACCCTGTGGGAGCGGAACTGGTAGAAAGTATGGAAAAACCGGGTGGGAACGCGACAGGTACATCGGATACTCATCCTGATGCAATCAAGAACACTATTGCGGCAATCAAAAAATTTGTTCCAGATGCGAAAAAGGTTGGCATTATCTATAACAATGGAGAGCCGAACTCTGTCGTGAACGTGAAGAATGCAAGGGAAGCCCTCAAGGAAGCAGGTCTTGAAGCAGTCGAAACCACGATTTCTGCAAGTTCTGAAGTGAAGCAGGCGGCCGAATCGATGGTCGGCCGTGTGGATGTCATGTATATCCCGAAGGACAACACCGTTGTTGCGGCATTGGAATCTGTCATCACCGTAGCGAATGATAAAGATATTCCGACTTTTGTAGGGGAAGGAGATTCTGTTAAACGCGGAACCTTTGCGTCTTATGGCTTTGATTATCATGATCTTGGCTACACGACGGGTAAAATGGCTGTGGAGATTTTGAAAGGAAAGAAACCAAGCGAGATACCGGTTGGCTTCCCGGAAAACCTCGAGCTGATCATTAACAAGAAAGCCGCCGAGGAGGAAGGGATTACCCTTACGGATGATATGCTGAAAGATGCCAAGATTGTTGGAGAATAAAAGGAGGCCTGCCGGGTTACTGGCAGGTTATCTTTTTTCAGCTGGCACAATAATACTATTTTCCCATTCTAAATGAACCGAATTACCCTGCATACTATTTTCACACCTTCATACTTTTTAAGGATGACTAAAAATGGGAGGGGTATGGGTTTGCGAAGGAGCAAGAGAATAATGTCATTATTGCTGGTTATATTGCTGATGGTCCCGCTTGGAGCGAGAGCGGGTGATTTGGGAAAAGGAACCTCCGGCACTCCAGGTACATGGTATGTGGGGGCCCAGCCTTCGTGGGTGGATCCGGCGAAATCGCCGATTGTCTTCGTCCATGGCTATAACAGCTCAGCAGCCATTTGGTGGGACGGAAATGACATGTATGAAACCGCGCTGGCCAATGGCTATCAGACCGCGTTCATTGACCTGTATCCGGAAAAGGATATGTGGCAAAATGGTGCGATGCTCGCTGGAAAGCTCCAGGAAATCTATCGGCACTTCGGGAATAAGAAGCTGGTGGTGGTAGGACACAGCAAGGGCGGAGTCGACACGCAGACCGCGCTCGTCCACTATGGGGCGCACCAGTATGTTTCAAATGTCATCACGCTTTCATCACCTCATCATGGCACACAACTTTCCGACCTTGCTCACAGCTCTTCGGCCTGGTGGCTGGCAGCGCTGCTTGGCAACAATAATGACGCGACCCGTTCACTTATGACCGGGAATATGAGTTACTTCCGCAGCGTTACGGACGGACGGGCCGAAATCCAGCTGAATCGCTACTACACTCTTGGCGGCACCAAATGGGGGTCGTTTGGCAGTGCTTTGTATTGGGGCGGACTGTATTTGAGCAGCTATGGCGCGAATGATGGGGTTGTTACCGTCGCAAGCTCCCGTTTGCCAGGCGGAACAATTGTCCGAGAGAGCTCCTGGAACCATACAACCATCCGGGAAGGGTCTCATACTTTCTCCGTGTTTAAACCTTATACAATGGCGGCCCAGCCATCTGGCGCTACCGCTTTTTCCAGTAGCAAGGTAACAGCGGAACCTGAAACCAGCCAGATTGTCAGAGGAGGCAAGGCGGACAAAGCCATCAAGGACGGATTTGTGGTCGAAGATGGAGCAGACAGCTTCCAGCTCGCGTTCCTGAGCGACAAGCTGCTGCCTTCGCTTAAATTGAAAGGACCGGACGGCAGAGAATATAAGCCGGTAAAAGTAACCCAGGACACAAGTGGATTTTTCAAGGGTGCCTGGGTCCACCAGTTTGAAATCGACAAGCCTGAAAGTGGAAAGTGGAATGTTACTGGGCCGGCCGCAGCATACCTTTTCATCGTAAGAATCGACAGCCCTCTCGGTGGGGAGTTGAAGCAGAAAATGAATGTGAAAGCAACCTATAAAACAGAGTGGGTTCACTATAAGCAGGATCAGAATAAGAAGCTGAAAGAAGCAGGAAAAGGAGTGAAAGCAGGCAAGATTGCCGATGGAGACTTGAAAGAGCCTGGAGTTTATAACTTGACCACAGAAGTAACTGGCTTCGACGCCAAAGGCAAGCCATTTGAACGGACGATCATTGAGTCGATCTACGTGGACGGAAACGGAAAGATTCATAGATAAGGCAGGGGCGGCTGGATCCTCAGCCGCCTTAGCTGTTAGACTGACGCACCACCCAATGGCCTACTATTACCCCTTGGACTATAAGTCGAATTGACTAATTTTTACATAAGGTGTGGAGCAGTTGGGAGAAGGGTCGATATAAAGGGAAAGCAGAGTATGTACACCAGGAGGAGAAGGTCATGCACGTTTTGGATTTGGTTGCCAGGATCAACAATAGTGTCGAGGAACTCGACTTTGCTGCTGCGAGAAGATATATGGAAGGGAACATCGAAATCCTGAACGAGAATCGCAGCCATTTGAAAAGGAATGCGCGCGAGCTGCTTGAGTTTTTAACGAAAAGAATCGAGGCGGGACAGCAGCCGCTGACAAGGAAAGACATGGCGGTCATCAACGCGGTGAACAGCTATGCCTCAAAGTTTGATTTGAGAGGCCTCAAGGTTGTCATCAGGGACCATTCCCTGCTGTTCCTGCGAAGTGATATAGAAGCATATTTGAATACAGATGCGAGAATCATCCTGGAGGGCATGGGGGCTATTCCGAAAGCCGCAAGCTAGGATGGGGATTCTAATAGGGTTTGATGAACGGTTTCTAGTGATGAAGCCGTTTTTTATTTGTGGTTCTTTTCGTAGAGTTTATTGCTTTCAAGAGAACGCCTCAATCGGACAGGTTGCAAGGAATATAGGTGAAAGTTGTCCGAGAGAGCGCTTCAATCGGACAGGTTGCAAGGAATAGAGGAGAAAGTTGTCCGAGAGAGCGCTTCAATTGGACAGGTTGAAAGGAATAGAGGAGAAAGTTGTCCGAGAACACGCTCCAATCGGACAGGTCGAAAGGAATAGAGGAGAAAGTTGTCCGAGAGCACGCTCCAATCGGACAGGTTGAAAGGAATAGAGGAGAAA
>NZ_RSFW01000039.1 GCF_003937825.1 Mesobacillus subterraneus
GCCTCAATCGGACAGGTTGAAAGGAATAGAGGAGAAAGTTGTCCGAGAGCACGCTCCAATCGGACAGGTTGAAAGGAATAGAGGTAAAAGTTGTCCGAGAGAGCGCCTCAATCGGACAGGTTGCAAGGAATATAGGTGAAAGTTGTCCGAGAGCACGCCTCATTCGGACAGGTTGCAAAAAAGGGAGAGGACTGCGTTTTCTGCATAGTAGAGTAATATCTTTGGGTGCGGAGCTATTCGGGAAGTAAATCCTAGCGCAAACAGCTGGTTTTATGTAACATTCTCCTCCAAACCTCCGTCTATCACAGAGCGGAAATATTTTCATTCTGCATATTACAGGAAATTTACAAAAAATAGCGAATATAGACTTATTGGCGAAAAAATTGCAATGTTCTTGTAGATAAATAGATAGATTTTAAGAGGAGGAAATTTCGTGCGGGAACAGAGAAATCCACAGATTGAGAGAATTCTTGAAAATATTGATAAGGTGATGACGGGTAAGCGGAATGTGGCAGAGTTAAGCCTGATTGCGCTGCTTGCGGGCGGCCATGTGCTGCTTGAGGACGTGCCGGGAGTTGGAAAGACAATGATGGTAAGGGCTCTGGCGAAATCGGTGAGCGCCAAGTTCAGGAGGATTCAGTTCACGCCGGACCTGTTGCCGTCTGATGTGACGGGGGTGTCGATCTACAACCCGAAGGAGATGGAGTTCGAGTTCAGGCCGGGACCGATCATGGGGAATATCATCCTTGCCGATGAGATCAACAGAACATCACCGAAAACCCAGTCTGCCCTTCTCGAGGGGATGGAAGAGCAAAGTGTCACAGTCGATGGCGTGACCCATGTGCTGGAAAAGCCGTTTTTCGTCATGGCGACACAGAATCCGATTGATTACGAAGGAACTTATCCGCTGCCTGAAGCGCAGTTGGACCGTTTCCTGTTAAAAATGAAAATGGGCTATCCTGAGCTTGATGAAGAGATGGAAGTCCTGAATCGCGCTCAGCGTAACCTGCCTATCGAAGATTTGCAGCCGGTTGTATCGCTTGAAGATCTTCGCGACCTGCAAAACAGCATCAAGGAAGTGTTTGTCGACGATACGATCAAGCGCTATATCGTCGAACTTTCCAACCGGACTCGTGGGCACGGAAGCGTCTATCTGGGTGTAAGCCCCCGCGGATCGATTGCGCTAATGAAGGCTGCCCAGGCTTATGCCTTCATTTACGGCAGGGATTATGTCATTCCGGATGATGTCCAGTATCTGGCGCCAGCCGTGTTCGCGCACAGAATCATTTTAAAATCAGAGGCCAGGTTTGAAGGAATCACAGCGGAGGATGTCGTCAACCGAGTGTTGGCGAGAGTGCCTGTGCCAGTGCAAAGGCTAGTGAAGTAATATGAAAAAAATTTTCCAAAGATTCAAAGAGATTTGGAAACTCATCGTTTTGCTTTTACTGATTGCCATTACCTTTTCCTATGCGATGTTCCAGGGCGGATTTGTCAGCTGGTTCCTGTTTTACAGCTTCCTGCCATTCGCACTTTATGCTTTGGGTCTGGCCTTATATTCGCTCAAAGAAGTCAAGGCGGAAAGGGTGTATACGAAACAGGAATACAATGCAGGTGAAAAGTTCAAGGCAAGCATTGTGCTTGAACGGAATATCGCCTTCCCGCTGTTCTACGCGATCGCTGAGGAACAGGCGGGGAACACGCTTGCGGGCAACCGCGATCTTCAACAGGCCAAAACGATGGTGTTTCCTGGCTTCAGCAGGGTGTTCAGTTTCGATTATTCGATTGAAAACCTGCCGCGGGGCGAGCATATCCTGTCAGGCATCAAACTGAAAACAGGCGATCCGCTCGGATTGATTGAAAAGGAAAAGGTCCTTCCTGCTGAAAGCCGGATTCTTGTGTATCCAGCTTTCCAGGAAATGATCTACCGCCCGGTGGCCCATCATTTTGACCAGGGCATGACTGCCTCGAAGGAGCGCGTCCAGCGCGATACCTCGATGGCAATTGGAGTGCGTGAATATCAGCCCGGGGACCGTTTTTCATGGATCAACTGGAAGGCGACTGCAAGGCGGAATGATATCATGACGAAGGAGTTCGAACAGAGACAGTCACATGATGTGACTGTCCTGATGGATTGCTCCCCTGATCCAAGGTTTGAGGTTGTCGTATCGTTCACGGCTTCAGTGGTAAGGGCGATTTTACGAAAAGGGGCTCAGGTGGGCCTGCTGACATCCAGCTCAGAACGGAAGGCGTTTCCGGTCCGGGGCGGGGAGGGTCAGCAGCAGCAGCTCCTGTACCATCTGGCTAAAATTCAGGATGACAGCCCGGTCTCCTTTGACCGCGTACTGCAAGCGGAGAGCTTTCTGGCGCAGCAGAACAACTCCATCATGCTGATTACAGCACAATTGACGAAAGAGCTCATTGAAAAAGCTGCGTTTTATAATCAGAAAAATGGCTCAGTGAGTATCTTCCTGATCAAGAATGCGCAGGAATCGCCTACAAAAACAGAAACCAATTTGAGGTCCTCGGCCAATGCCAGGGGAATCCGGCTTGTCATGGTGCATGAAGGCCAGTTCCCTGAAGCCTTCTCGGAGGTGAACAGAGGATGACGATGGAAAAACCAAAAAAAGATATCTCGTTCTTTTTACTGTATCTATTCAGCTTTTTGCTGCTTTGGGAATGGTTGAGGCCGCTGAAGGAGTTGACGGACACCGGACACCTCAGCGTTTTCCTCGGATTTGTGTTCATGTCGCTGATGATGTCATTTTTCGGGATGCCGTTCATTCCGGCAGCGCTGATCCGGATTCTGATTATCCTGTACGCGGTACACTTTATGTATTATGAAGGAACTTTTTTCAGCATGGGCTGGTTTAGAGAGCTGTTGAGTGAGGTGACAGCAAATTCGGCTTATATCATCAATGCTGAATGGACCGGGCTTTCAAATGTGTTCCGGACCTTGCTGTTCTTTGTGCTGCTTTGGCTGATGGCCTATTTGATCCAGTATTGGCTTATCAACCGCAAGCAGATCTTTGTGTTTTTCTTCATGACCCTGATTTATATTACGGTGCTTGACACGTTCACTCCTTATGAAGCGGATGCCGCAATCATCAGGACGGTCATTGCCGGGTTCGCGGTAATGGGAATGTTGTCGTTCTACCGGATTGCTGATAAGGAAGTCGTAAAAAGGAGCCTTGATAGCGCGCGCAGATGGATGATTCCGCTCATTGCGATGATTGTCCTGAGTGTGGGAATTGGATATGCGGCTCCGAAGGCTGATCCCATTTGGCCTGACCCTGTCCCGTTCATTACCTCCTTCAACGAGGATTCCGGCAGTGGCGGCGGAGGTGTCAAAAAAGTCGGATACGGTACAGATGATTCGACCCTTGGCGGTCCGTTCATTGGCGATGACCGGGTCGTTTTCACCGCCGAAGCGGATGGGCGCCACTATTGGCGGATAGAGACGAAGGACATTTATACCGGCAAAGGCTGGGTTGAAAATCCGGGAGCTGAACCACCCCAGGAATTTTTGCCAAAGGAGACGATTCCTCTGGATCCGTTTGAAGAGGGAGTCAAAACTGAGGAGCGCATAAGCAAGGTCGTCCCGCAAATTGGCTATCCGCATCTGGTTTATCCACTGGGCGTGAAACAGGTCGAGGCAACAGCGAACTATTCGACTCTGGAATTCATGCTTAATCCAGCAACGGAAAAAATCACGTCGATTCCTGATGGGCAGTCAGGATCAATTGGGCCTTATTCGCTGACCTTTGACCATCCTGTATTCAGCATGGAAACACTGAAATCTTCAGGACCTGAAGACCTGCCTGCAGAAAAAAACGCGAATGCCGAATTCATCTCCAGCTATACACAGATACCAGAATCGCTCCCTGAAAGGGTGGTCGAGCTGGCTGAGGAGATCACCAAGGATGAAAAGGCGTGGATTGACAAGGCAAGGGCAATTGAAAGATACTTCCGTTCAAATAATTTTGTGTATGACCAGATTGATGTCGCGGTTCCTGATGAGGACCAGGATTATGTCGACCAGTTCCTGTTTGAGACGCAGCGCGGCTATTGTGATAATTTTTCCACGTCGATGGTTGTCATGATGCGCTCGATCGGGATTCCTGCCCGCTGGGTGAAGGGTTATACCGAAGGCGACTATCTCGATACTCTGGAAGATGGCCGCAGATTGTATAAAGTCACAAATAATAATGCCCACTCATGGGTGGAGGGGTACTTCCCTGGCGTAGGCTGGGTGCCATTCGAGCCGACACAAGGTTTTTCAAACAATGTTCAATTTGAGTATGACCTGAAAAACGATACACAATCACAAGAGGGGCAGGATGAAGAAGAAAATGCTGCACCAGCGGCACCGCAAAAGCCGGAGATGCCGGAAGAACAGGCACAGTCTGACCAGCCTAAGGCTTCTTTTTCCGATAGCTTGAAAAAAGCGGGTGCTTTCCTGATGGATAATATGCAGAAAATCCTCTTGACCTTGCTTGTGATTGGTGTATTTGCTGGCATCCTGTACAAACTGAGGGCAAAATGGCTGCCAGGCCTCTACATCCTTCTTTATAAGTATAAAAAGCAAAACAAGTACCTCGAAAAAGCGTATTTGGTTCTCTTGAAGCAACTAAAGCGCTACGGCCTGAAAAAGGAGAAAGGCCAGACATTGCGTGATTATGCCAATTATGTAGACTCGTTCTTCTCCACGAACGAGATGCGCTGGCTGACAGCCAAGTATGAAGAGTATCTCTATCGCGGAAATCTGGATGAGGAAATGTGGCAGGATGCAAAAAAATACTGGGAAATCATGATCCGGAAATCTGGTACTTGACCGTTAAAATGTTATACTGATACAATGTTTGCAACTATATAGAATAATCCTTCATATATCCTCGATAATAAGGTTCGAAAGTATCTACCAAATCACCGTAAATGATTTGACTATGAAGGCAGATTTTCTTTTTGTTCGTTACGGCCGGAATTCTGCCTTCCTTTTTATTTGAGGACGGGAGGATTCTGGTTTTTTTATTTCTGTGTAAAAACGCGGATGCGAGCCAACATTATACATAACGAATTTAGCGTGGCGGAGAATCGCATTTGGCAATGGGAATCCGTTTTAATCATTCTAATGAGGTGACTTTATGAAAACCGAGCTTCAAGACCAGGAAATGATTGTTGTATTAGACTTTGGCAGCCAGTACAACCAGCTGATTACGAGACGTATCAGGGAGTTTGGCGTCTACAGTGAGCTTCACCCGCACACCATCACGGCAGCGGAAATCAAGGAAATGAACCCAAAGGGAATCATTTTCTCCGGAGGCCCGAACAGCGTTTATGATGAGGGAGCCTTCCGCTGTGACGAGGAAATCTTTGAATTGGGCCTGCCGATCCTTGGCATCTGTTACGGAATGCAGCTGATGACGATGCATTTCGGCGGAAAGGTTGAAAAGGCGAAGCATCGTGAGTATGGCAAAGCGTTGCTGACGCTTCATAACCAGAGTGCGCTTTTTGAAGGAACGCCTGGGGAACAGGTTGTCTGGATGAGCCATGGGGACCTCGTGACCATGTCACCGCCCGGCTTCACAGTGGATGGCATTAACCCATCCTGCCCGATTGCGGCAATGAGCGACGAGAGCCGCAAGCTGTATGCCGTCCAATTCCATCCGGAGGTGCGCCACTCCGTTTTTGGAAACGACCTGCTGAAAAACTTCGTGTTCAAAGTGTGTGAGTGCGAAGGCAATTGGTCAATGGAAAACTTCATTGAGATCGAGATGGAAAAAATCCGCCAGTTAGTTGGCGACAAGAAAGTCCTGTGTGCGCTTAGCGGAGGTGTCGATTCTTCGGTTGTAGCCGTCCTGATCCATAAAGCGATAGGCGACCAACTGACGTGTATCTTCGTTGACCACGGTTTGCTGCGAAAAGACGAGGCAGAGGGTGTCATGAAGACATTCGCGGACGGCTTCAACATGAACGTCATCAAGGTGGATGCGAAAGACCGCTTCCTCACCAAGCTTGAGGGCGTTTCCGATCCAGAGCAAAAGCGCAAAATCATCGGCAATGAGTTCATCTATGTGTTTGACGATGAAGCCGAAAAACTAGAAGGCATCGAGTTCCTGGCACAGGGGACATTGTATACCGATATCATCGAAAGCGGCACAGCGACAGCGCAAACGATCAAGTCGCACCATAATGTCGGCGGCTTGCCTGAAGATATGCAGTTCAAATTGATCGAGCCTTTGAATACATTGTTCAAGGATGAGGTTCGTGCCCTTGGATCCGAGCTTGGCATTCCGGATGAAGTCGTCTGGCGCCAGCCATTCCCGGGACCTGGACTAGGGATTCGCGTTCTCGGTGCAATTTCTGAAGAAAAACTGGAAATTGTTCGTGAATCAGATGCCATCCTGCGCGACGAAATCAAGAAAGCCGGCCTCGACCGTGAAATCTGGCAGTACTTTACTGTGCTTCCTGACATTCGCAGCGTTGGTGTCATGGGGGATGCGAGAACATACGATTATACGATCGGGATCCGCGCAGTAACTTCAATTGATGGGATGACTTCCGACTGGGCTAGGATTCCTTGGGACGTCCTCGAAATCATATCAACAAGGATCGTCAATGAAGTAGACCATGTCAATCGAGTCGTTTATGACATTACAAGCAAACCGCCTGCAACCATTGAATGGGAGTAAAATACGAACGATTTAAAAACGAACATGAAAAATGTTCGTTTTTTTTATTGACGAAGGACCAAAGTCCTGATAGAATAAACCTGAACTTAATAATTTGTCATAATTCGTCGTATAATCTTGGGGATATGGCCCAAAAGTTTCTACCGAGCTACCGTAAATGGCTTGACTACGAGGATTGAAAATCATGACTGGCAATCCATTACTCTATTGCCTGCAGGATTTTCTATTCATTCCTAGTCAACGCCCCGGTACCCGTGGCGTTTTCTTTTTGGCCCTATTTCCTGAATTCAATTCAGGGGGAATGAAAAAATGAAGAAGTATTTCGAGTTTGAAAAGCTTGGCACGAACTATCGCCGCGAATTCATTGGCGGGATGACCACATTCCTTGCCATGGCGTATATCCTGGTTGTAAATCCGAATATCCTTACACTTGCAGACGTGCCGGATCTGCCGGAAGCATTAAGGATGGATACCGGTGCTGTCTTCGTAGCGACAGCACTTGCTGCAGCAGTCGGCTCCATCATCATGGGACTGATCGGTAAGTATCCGATCGCCCTCGCACCGGGAATGGGCTTGAACGCATTCTTCGCTTACACAGTCGTTCTAAGTCACGGACTGCCTTGGCAGCATGCACTCGCTGCAGTCTTCATTTCCAGCGTGTTCTTCTTGCTTCTAACGATTTCTGGCTGGCGTGAAAAGCTGATCAACGCGATTCCAGTTGAGCTGAAGCACGCAGTCGGAGCAGGTATCGGTCTTTTCATTACCTTCATCGGTTTGAAAAATGCAGGCATCATCGTCGACAACCCGGCAACGCTTGTGGGGCTAGGTGACCTGACAAACGGAAATACACTGCTTGCCCTTTTTGGCTTATTGATCACTGTCATCATGCTGACAAGAGGGATCCATGGTGCAGTTTTCTTCGGAATCGTCCTTACAGTCATTGTTGGTATGATCTTCAACCTTATCGATACACCAGAAAAAGTAGTCGGTGCGGTACCAAGCGTAGCACCAACATTCGGAGCAGTATTCAGCGCTTTTGGCGACCCGACTTTCTATACAGCGACCATGATGGGGATCATTTTGACATTCTTGTTCGTTGACTTCTTTGATAATGCCGGTACCCTTGTAGCGGTAGCAAACCAGGCAGGCCTTATGAAGGAAAACAAGCTTCCGCGTGCAGGCCGCGCATTGTTCGCTGACTCAATCGCATCACTGGTCGGTTCCATTTTCGGGACATCGACGACGACTTCTTATATCGAATCATCTGCAGGTGTAGCATCAGGAGCACGAAGCGGATTTGCATCGCTGGTGACAGCCGGGTTCTTCCTGCTTGCACTGTTCTTCTTCCCGTTGCTGTCCGTCGTCACATCAGCCGTAACCGCACCAGCATTGATCATCGTGGGCGTACTGATGGTTTCATCTCTTGGTAAAATCGAATGGGGCCGCTTCGAGGTAGCAGTTCCTTCATTCCTGACCATGATTTCCATGCCGCTTTCATCAAGCATCGCAACAGGAATCGCGGCAGGTTTCATCTTTTACCCAGTAACAATGATCGTAAAAGGACGCGGAAAAGAAGTTCATCCAATCATGTACTTGTTCTTTGTGATCTTCGTTCTATACTTTATGTTTTTGACAGAATAGGAGTATTTGGTCCAGCGGCTTTCCGCTGGATTTTTTTATGCATCAGAAAGAGCTTTTGCCAAAATTTGAAGAGTGTCACCAACCGCTCTCCGTTTGACTTCTTAATCCCCCTTTTATACGATATTCCCATAGAACAAGCTGAAACGGGGATACAGCATGGACAAGATCGCAGTAAAGAAAGGGTTGAACAATAATGTCTTGATTGCCGACCACCCAAGTTTTGGGGAAGTCATTATAATCGGCAAGGGCATTGGATTCAACCGGAAAAAAGGAGATCTTATAGAAGAGGGCCAGGCGGAAAAAATGTTCGTCCTCAAGGATGAAAAAGAACAGGCCAACTATATCAAGCTGTTGCCGTTCGTCGAAAATGAGCTCCATGAAGCCATTATTTCGGCGACTGAACTGATCAAAAAGCGGACAGACAGCCAGTTGAATGAACACATCCATGTCGCCCTGACGGATCACTTGATGTTCGCCGTGACACGGATTGCCAAAGGGATGGAATTCAAGAACCCCTTCCTGGTGGAAACGAAGACGTTATACCCGACTGAGTTTGAGATTGCCAAAGAGGTCGTCCAGCTGATTAAAGAAAAAACAGGCATCGAGCTGCCGGATGGGGAGATTGGCTTTGTCGCCCTTCACATTCACAGCGCAGTAATGAACCGCAATCTCTCGGATGTGAACCGCCATTCACAGCTTGTGACGAAACTGGTACAAATGATTGAAGAAAATCTTCACATCGAAATTGATAAAGAGGGCATCGATTACACGAGACTCGTGCGCCATATACGTTTCACGATCGAAAGGGTCAATAATGGCGAGAAGGTAGAAGAACCAGAAAAATTTGCAACCCTCTTGAAAGAAGAATACCCGTTGTGCTACAATCTCTCATGGAAACTCATTAAAGTGATGCAGCAAACCTTGAAAAAACAAGTATATGATGCTGAAGCCGTATATCTGACGATGCATTTGCAAAGGCTTCAGAAAAAAGTTAAATAGGGTATTATTTTTTACGTGTTACTGATTCGATCAGGCATGAGTAAAGAATGTAATTGAAATGGAGTTTTATGGGTAATATATCCGTATGCTTCTTTCGATACATCTTTCTCATGCCTTTTTTATTTGTTTTTTTGATGTTTGTAACCGCTTTAGGAGAAAAAATATTCAGGAGGTAATCCTATGTTTAAGAAAGCTTTTGGTGTTCTTCAAAAAGTAGGTAAGGCGCTAATGCTTCCAGTTGCCCTTTTGCCGGCTGCAGGTATCCTGCTCGCATTGGGTGCTGCGCTTAGAAACCCTGCTTTACTGGAGCTTGCTCCATTTTTAGATAACAGCGGCGTCAATATGGTCGCGGCTGTCATGCAAAATGCCGGTGACATTGTATTCGGCAATTTGCCGTTGCTGTTTGCCGTCGGTGTTGCCGTCGGACTGGCTGGCGGTGAAGGTGTTGCGGCACTTGCTGCCATCATCGGGTATCTGATCATGAACGTAACGATGGGTACTGTATTGGGAATTACTGCAGAGGATGTTAATGGTCTTAACTACCAAAGTGTCCTTGGTGTTCCAACACTGCAAACAGGGGTGTTTGGCGGTATTATCGTCGGGATCATTGCTGCAGCACTTTACAACAAGTTTTATGAAATTGAATTGCCATCTTACCTTGGCTTCTTCGCCGGTAAGCGTTTCGTTCCGATTATCACTGCGGGAACGGCAATCTTGCTTGGTTTAGCAATGCTTGTTGTTTGGCCGCCAATCCAGGATGCACTGAACGCATTCTCGCAAAACATGGTACATGCAAACTTGACTCTTTCAGCATTTATCTTTGGTGTAGTTGAACGTTCATTGATTCCATTCGGACTGCATCATATTTTCTATTCACCATTCTGGTTCGAGTTTGGTTCTTATACGACTGAAGCAGGAAATGTAGTCCGCGGAGATCAGCGTATCTTCATGGCGCAGATTGCGGACAATGTACAAAACCTGACTGCAGGTACATTCATGACTGGTAAGTTCCCGTTCATGATGTTCGGTCTTCCGGCTGCAGCGTTGGCGATTTATCACGAAGCACGTCCTGAAAAGAAAGTAGTAGTCGGCGGTCTGATGCTATCTGCTGCTTTAACTACCTTCTTGACTGGGATCACAGAACCACTAGAATTCTCATTCTTGTTCGTAGCTCCAGTATTGTTCGGAGTTCACGCTCTTTTTGCCGGACTATCATTCATGACAATGCACCTTTTAAATGTAAAAATCGGTATGACCTTCTCAGGGGGGCTAATCGACTACATCTTGTTTGGTTTGATTAACCCGCAAACAAATGCATGGCTCGTCATTCCTGTTGGTCTGGTTTTCGCGGTCATCTATTACTTCGGTTTCCGTTTCGCAATCCGCAAGTTCAACCTCATGACTCCTGGTCGTGAAGCGGTTGAGGAAGGTGAGGAAGAAGGCGGAGCAAAAGGACAAGCAGGCGATCTTCCGTATGAAGTGCTTGAAGCAATGGGCGGTAAAGAAAACATCGCTCACCTTGATGCTTGTATTACACGTCTTCGTGTATCAGTAAATGATATTAACAATGTTGATAAAAATCGTCTGAAAAAACTGGGCGCTGCCGGTGTACTTGAAGTCGGCAACAACATCCAGGCAATCTTCGGACCACGTTCGGAAACAATTAAAGGCCAGATGAGAGATATCATAAACGGCAAAAGGCCGCGTCCGGTAGAAACAAGTCAAGCTGGCGAAGTTGAACAGCAGATTGAAGAAGTGAACCCTGAAGCGTTGCAGACACATCACGCAGATGCGGATGGAGCAGCTGAAGTTTTTGTTTCTCCTATTAAAGGTGAACTGAAGCCAATTACTGAAGTTCCAGACCAGGTATTCTCAGGAAAAATGATGGGTGACGGATTTGCCATCGTTCCAACAGAAGGTACCATTGTATCTCCGGTAAACGGAAAGATTGTCAACCTGTTCCCGACAAAACATGCAATCGGCATCCTTTCAGAAGGCGGACGTGAAATCCTGATTCATGTTGGTATTGATACAGTGAACCTGAAGGGTCAGGGCTTTGAAACACTTGTATCCGAAAACGATACAGTGACTAAAGGACAGCCTTTATTGAAAGTGGATTTAGATTATATTAAAGAACATGCAACTTCTATTATGACTCCAATTGTCTTTACGAACCTTGGAGAAGGCGAAAGTATCGTCATCAATAAACAGGGCAATGTAGATGTAAAAGAAGAAAACATCATCAAGATCTCTAAATAGAAATCAGCTTAGCCAGTCTCCTGAAAAGGGAGGCTGGCTTTTTACTTATTTATTATAGAAAGAAACAGTAACTAACTGACTAACTTCCATTTTTTACAATGTTTATTCGTGTTGACTTAGGGGATGGGCGGTGATAATATATAGAAACAGTCGCGAACAAGTTAACAACATTTTGATGATGAAAAATAAATTTTGAAAAGTTGTTGACAGTTGTTGCTGTGACATGTTAAATTATTAAAGTCGCTTCTGAGCGGCGAACATGAATTGCTCTTTGAAAACTAAACAAACAAG
>NZ_RSFW01000004.1 GCF_003937825.1 Mesobacillus subterraneus
TCATGGTCATGAACCATGAGCCAACGTTTTAAATTATGAGCTAAACTCATACTCTTTCTTGGAGAGTTTGATCCTGGCTCAGGACGAACGCTGGCGGCGTGCCTAATACATGCAAGTCGAGCGGATCTTCATTAGCTTGCTTTTGAAGATCAGCGGCGGACGGGTGAGTAACACGTGGGCAACCTGCCTGTAAGACTGGGATAACTTCGGGAAACCGGAGCTAATACCGGATAATCCTTTCCCTCACATGAGGGAAAGCTGAAAGACGGTTTCGGCTGTCACTTACAGATGGGCCCGCGGCGCATTAGCTAGTTGGTGAGGTAACGGCTCACCAAGGCGACGATGCGTAGCCGACCTGAGAGGGTGATCGGCCACACTGGGACTGAGACACGGCCCAGACTCCTACGGGAGGCAGCAGTAGGGAATCTTCCGCAATGGACGAAAGTCTGACGGAGCAACGCCGCGTGAGCGATGAAGGCCTTCGGGTCGTAAAGCTCTGTTGTCAGGGAAGAACAAGTACCGGAGTAACTGCCGGTACCTTGACGGTACCTGACCAGAAAGCCACGGCTAACTACGTGCCAGCAGCCGCGGTAATACGTAGGTGGCAAGCGTTGTCCGGAATTATTGGGCGTAAAGCGCGCGCAGGCGGTTCCTTAAGTCTGATGTGAAAGCCCCCGGCTCAACCGGGGAGGGTCATTGGAAACTGGGGAACTTGAGTGCAGAAGAGGAGAGCGGAATTCCACGTGTAGCGGTGAAATGCGTAGAGATGTGGAGGAACACCAGTGGCGAAGGCGGCTCTCTGGTCTGTAACTGACGCTGAGGCGCGAAAGCGTGGGGAGCGAACAGGATTAGATACCCTGGTAGTCCACGCCGTAAACGATGAGTGCTAAGTGTTAGAGGGTTTCCGCCCTTTAGTGCTGCAGCAAACGCATTAAGCACTCCGCCTGGGGAGTACGGCCGCAAGGCTGAAACTCAAAGGAATTGACGGGGGCCCGCACAAGCGGTGGAGCATGTGGTTTAATTCGAAGCAACGCGAAGAACCTTACCAGGTCTTGACATCCTCTGACAACCCTAGAGATAGGGCGTTCCCCTTCGGGGGACAGAGTGACAGGTGGTGCATGGTTGTCGTCAGCTCGTGTCGTGAGATGTTGGGTTAAGTCCCGCAACGAGCGCAACCCTTGATCTTAGTTGCCAGCATTCAGTTGGGCACTCTAAGGTGACTGCCGGTGACAAACCGGAGGAAGGTGGGGATGACGTCAAATCATCATGCCCCTTATGACCTGGGCTACACACGTGCTACAATGGATGGAACAAAGGGTCGCGAAGCCGCGAGGTCGAGCCAATCCCATAAAACCATTCTCAGTTCGGATTGCAGGCTGCAACTCGCCTGCATGAAGCCGGAATCGCTAGTAATCGCGGATCAGCATGCCGCGGTGAATACGTTCCCGGGCCTTGTACACACCGCCCGTCACACCACGAGAGTTTGTAACACCCGAAGTCGGTGGGGTAACCTTTTGGAGCCAGCCGCCTAAGGTGGGACAGATGATTGGGGTGAAGTCGTAACAAGGTAGCCGTATCGGAAGGTGCGGCTGGATCACCTCCTTTCTAAGGATATTGCCTAAGGGCAATCGGAATGCGAATCTTTCGATTCGTACTGTTGACCAGCTTGTTTGTTTAGTTTTGAGGGAGTAAGT
>NZ_RSFW01000040.1 GCF_003937825.1 Mesobacillus subterraneus
TCCGAAGTCATACCATCTTCGGACATTTTGAGCGGAGTCTTGCCCGCAGCTTAGGAGATTTTGTTTTGAACATCCTTTTGGACTTTTCATCGCCCCGCAAGATTAGATACAATCAAAAAACCTCCATCTCTGGAGGCCTTCTGTTAACCTAATTTAATTTTCCCCACGTTTTCAATCGGCCTCTCCAACCATTGGGAGGCGATGGTGGAAAAGATGGTCCGTGATCCTGTCATGTAATAATAGTGTTCAGGCAGTTCATCACGAACCGAGAACATATCGTTATGGCCCAGGATGGTGCTCACTTCTCGGGCTGTTTCCTCGCCTGAGCTGATGACCTTGACCTCAGGGCCCATCACTTCCTTGATGAGCGGCTCCAGCAATGGGTAGTGGGTGCATCCGAGGATCAGTGTATCGAGTCCTTGATCCTGCAGGGGCTTTAAAGTTTCGGTCACGACTTTCTTGGCAACGCGGCCATCGTATTCCCCGCTCTCCACCAGTGGAACGAATTTAGGGCATGCCAGAGCTTCAACCGCTGTCTTGCGGTTGATTGACTTCAGGGCATGTTCATAGGCACGGCTTTTCACGGTGCCTTCTGTTCCGATGATTCCGATTTTGTAATTGTCCGTTACTTTGATTGCTGTGCGCGCGCCTGGCTGGATGACTCCCAGCACGGGAATCGACAGTTCGTTCCTGATTTCGTCAAGGACGACCGCTGTCGCTGTATTGCACGCGATTACTAGCATTTTAATATCTTTTTCAAGCAGGAACCGGGTCATTTGCCAGGTGAACCTTTTTACCTCTTCCACAGGCCGCGGGCCATAGGGACAGCGGGCTGTGTCTCCGACGTAAATAATCTGTTCATATGGCAGCTGCCTCATGACTTCCTTGGCAACTGTTAACCCGCCCACACCTGAATCAATGATTCCGATTGGTCGATTCAAAAAACTCGCCTCATTCTCCACGCATTTCATGATGTAATTTCGCTAAGCTGTTCTTGAGGGACAGGATTTCATCGCCTGAGAAATCCTTGAGGACCTCCTGAAGGTACAGCTGTCTTTTCTTGATTACCTCATCGATGATCCTTTCTCCCTCTTCAAGAAGGTGGATGCGAACCACACGCCTGTCGTTCGGATCTTTTACCCTGACAACAAGTTCATTTTTTTCCATGCGGTCAACAAGGTCTGTTGTCGTACTGCAGGCAAGGAACATTTTATTCGACAATTCTCCGATCGTCATATCCCCGTCTTCAAACAGCCACTGCAGGGCAACAAACTGGGGTGGCGTGATTGTGTAATTGCTCAGCAGCTCACGGCCTTTTTGCTTGATAATTCCCGATATGTAGCGCAAATCCTTTTCAATATCAGCGACGGTTTCCAGTCCCTGATTGTTTTCGATCCCTTCTAGCTTCATCCATAACAACTCCCTAAAAAATGCTTTTTCCGCTTTATCTACCTAAAACTTGATTTTCCAAGTTACACGACATTTTATACTATTGCCCTTATTTTCTACTTTTTTCGAGCAAATTTCAAGACACAATTAAGTTTCAAGCCGTTTTAACCCCCAATAAACATCTTAACCGGCCTCCCATAAGGTTGGCCGGTCTAGATTAAAGTTCTAGCTCTCCCATACGCAGGAGCTCTACAACAGCTTGGGAACGCCCCTTTACACCAAGCTTTTGCATGGCGTTCGAAATGTGTTTTTTAAGCATAACTATGATTGCAAAATACCAAGCGGAGTATAGATTTCAACTTCTCCATCCATGTCTATTTTAATTTCGTCGATTAATTGTTTTAAAACAAGCTGAAGTTCAGCTACATCTTCAAATTCTAATTTAACTAATTTAGCTAACCCATCTTTCACCTGTTTTTTTATTATTTCTTCCTTATTATTCTCATCTTCCGTTACAAGTAGATTTTGAAGTTTTTCCTGGGTTTCCTTTATTTGATTTTCAACTGACATTAATTCAAATTTAATTTGTTCATGGTCAGTTTTCTCATTAGGGAATTTAGTTTCCATTCTCAGATCCATAAGATATTTCCTGTAATTGGCGACCATCTTCTCCAGTTGATTTCTTTTTTTCTCTTTATTCTCTTTCCCCTTTTTTGCTGGAAGCTCAACGTTTGAACTTATTTCCTCTACATTTATTAATTGATCAAGCGATTTAGTAATCTCTTTTAACACTTCATTTTTAAATTCTTCAAGAGGAATCCAAAGACCATTTTTGCATCCTTTTACTCCCATTCTTCTCCGAGATGAACAAATAAGGTAACGATATTCTTGCCCCTCCTTTCCAACCTTACCACTCTTCATTGAGACAAAATTCGAACCACAATGTTCACATTTTATTATCCCTGAAAAAGGATTTACCTGTACATTTCTTGCTCCGCCTCTTTTTCCTCCCCCTCTTTCTAAGCGGATCTTCTGAGCTTCTAGAAATGTTTCTTCTTTAATAATAGCTTCCCACTTTTTTTCTACATTTCGTTCCCAAATTCCTTTGTCCTTTTGGACAAGCGTTTTTTTTCTTTTTTGCATATCATTTAAATCTTCATAAACTTTTTTCACTGTGTATTTCCCAAATACATTTAAACCAATGTATGCCTCGTTCTGGAGAATCCGCTGAATGGTTGTAATACCCCAAACACCGCCTTTAGGAGATGGGATTTCTTCTTCATTTAAATAATTTACTATTTGTTTTTCACCCATGTTGTGATTAACATATTGATCGAAAATTTTATGAACAACTTCAGCTTCATTTGGTGAAATAGCAAGAGTTTTTCTTTCATTCCCACCCTCTATCTTATTAACTTTCTTATAACCAAATGGTGCCCTGCTTCCAACAAAATTTCCTTTCTTTGCTGATTCTCTTATTCCACGTCTTGAAGATATACTGAGCTGTTCGGACAATTTTTGATTGACAGCAGCAATAATTGTAAAAATCATTTCATCATCTTTATCCTTCGAATCATAACCATCTTCAATCGAGATTAATCGCAGACCGAGTGCATTTACCAATTGACGTTTTAAATACAAGGCATCTGCTGCATCACGCGAAAATCTTGATAAGGAGGAGAAGATCACTGTTTTAAAACGCCCTTTTTTTGCATCCTCAATCAATAATTTTATGTCAGCTCGCTCTGCAATACTTGTACCAGTTGACCTATCTTCATATATAAATTCTGATTGAACATCTAAACCTTCCATTCTTGCTTTTTCTTCGCATAATGACCTTTGATGTTCTGGAGAATCCTTTTGAGACTCTTTCATAGTTGATACGCGTACATAGATGGCTGCAATTTCTAATTCCCTATCCCATGGCTTAGAATTGACCACATCCATATAACTATCTTCTATTTTTTTAGCCGCTTTTTTTGGATCTTCAATCATTTTCTTGTTCACTCTTACGCTCATATTAACAATTCCCCTTTTTAGCACTTATTTCTATCTCTATCTAAATAAAAATCAGAGCATTTTAAGCAGCTTCGGATTAACAGCAGAAATAATGGTTGAAATAATCTCATTCTCTTCCTCTTCATTTTTTGAGTCATAACCTTCTTCAATTGTAATTAATCGGATATTGTGCTCTTTAACAAGTTGACGTTTAAAAATCATTGCTTCTAATGCATCACGGGAAAATCGTGACAGCGAAGTACAAATAACAGTGTTAAAAAGACCTTTTTTTGTATCTTCAAGTAGCGACTTTATACCCTTCCGTTCAGCAGTACTTGTCCCTGGTGCACAGTCTTCATAGATAAATTCTGGTCGAGTCTCTAAATCTTCCATTCTAGCTATTTCTTCACACAATGACTTCTGATATTCAAATAAATCTTTATGGGAGTTTTTATTGGCAACACGTACATAGATGGCTGCAATATTGTTACTAACTGATTTCATTTTGTCTCCTTCTAAAAAGAATCCCCACAGATTATCTCTATGGGGCGGGATGTTTACATTTTAGCGCGCTGGGTTAGTTTCTGTTAACGCCTTTTCGATTGTTCTTTCAACCAATTTTTGGATAACTCCCTTAGCTGAAGAACCGTTTTTACTTGGTTTGAGAACCAACCTGTACTTCTTCTTTTTCAAGGTGTATCTCCCCCCATTGATACACCTTATTCAGTTTTATGATTGTCCTATTCCATATCCAAGATTAAGGACTGTCTACCCTGCTACCTTTAATGCCTCTTCAATCCTTTTTCTAATTAAATTTTGAATTACATCTTTCTCTGAAGCCCCTTTTAAACTGGGTTTGAAAATCAGCTTGAATGGTCCTTCCTTCTTCATCATATTTCCCCCTTTTTGACGCTATTTTTCTCACTTTTGAAATCAAATTTGAAGTCACTCTGCTTGACTCTTATTTATTTCCGAATGATAACGTACTCTCTGCTGTCCAATTCCACTTCTTCAATGTCTTGGACATATTTCCCATCGTCAAACTTCACGACATTGTATTTCGGCATTTTCTGTAATAATTTGATTAACTCATACACTTTCATTGTTCATTCCTCCAATTTTTGAATTAATTCATCGCAGGTAAAAAATTTAAAATTTTATCTTACTCGCACTAACTTTCCAGTGATATCTTCATCTCTGCCGAAGCCAACCGCATAGTAGCGTCTCCCACTGTGTAACATCTTTGTTCTTACAAACATCTCACGATCATCGTCCCAAATTTCAAACCGATTACCGCATGTAAACTCAATGTTTGTTCCTTGAATTTCATATCTTCCGTTTTCATTGTGATAAATTCTCCCCGTTGCACGTATAGGTTTTTCCAGTGTTTCAACTAGAAAATGAATTTGTTCTAAATAAGCGATCGCTTGTTTAATTAACAAACTTTCAAATTTTTCTTCGCTGTTTTCACTGTGATATTCGAGATCATGGATAAAATATTGTGAATAATCATCTTTAAAATACCTTCTTGCATCACTTGTAATTTCACCCAAATAACGTTTTGCCACTTTTAACTCCATTTTTACCACTCCTCAATTTATTTAATGACATTTTTGCACTTTTATCTTTTGCACAATGCACAGTGACTAGCCAAAAAAAGAAAGAAAGCTTATTGTTTTTTCAAACACACTTAAACTTCCTTTAATTGCACGTTGAATTAATGCACTATGCACTTTATAATTGAATTATAGTATCAGCTTTTATTTTTGGCAAGCAATTTATATCGAACTATAAAATATTTTTTTTATGCCTTATAATTACATTATGAAATTTTAGGAAGTGATAAGATGGAATTTAGAGAATGGTTAAAAGAGGAACGTAAAAAACACAACCTTTCTGCTAAACAGCTTTCAGAGAGACTCGGAAAATCAAGAAATTATATTTCGCAATTCGAGCAAGGGTCGATAATCGAAATTCCCTACGAAACGGCAGTTAAGATAGTAAAAATATTAGGATTGGACGAAGATGCATTAAGTCCATTTTACTTTGAGCAGACAACTGTACGAACAGCAAAGGATGCAGCCCAAGAGTTGATTGATCAATTTAATGATGTTACTCAAGGTAAACAAATACGGGATATGGAAGAAGGGACGTTAGGTCCCATTATTGATTTAGAAAAAAAGTTTGAAATGGCATTAGACAAACATATATCTATGATGTCTGTATCAGAAATGGCTGGAATTCTTTTATTGTTAAGCAAACAAAGACATTTGGTACACGAGCTGGCAGCAATTCCCTCAAAAGTAAAACCTGAAAAAGTTACCCATTTATATGACATGGTTCATAAATATACAAAATTTATGATAGAAGAGTATAAAAAAGGAGATAAGAAAGACTAGGTTCTATGGCTTGCCAACCGAAGTCTTACCAAAGATTTATTTTATTACCAGTTCAAATTATAGAAATATGTAAAAAAGAAAATAGTGGATAAAAAAAACGTTTTTCTTTTAATTAATTGTTAATAATGGTTAATAATATTTGAAAATTATTATTAACCATTATTAACTTTTATAATTCCTCATGTTCTTCTAATGCACGTCTTAGTACTTCCCTTGCAAATTTAGATTTGCTGATGTTATGTTTTTCGCATAGGCGTTCCATCGCTTCTACTAAATCCTTTTCTAAATTAAATGATTCTAATTTTGAATTTTTTAATTTAGGTTTGGGTCCTGTCTTTTTCTTTTTCTTATCCAATTTCATTTCTTTTTCTTCCAGTTCTTTAAATCTATTTAGTACGCTTCTTCTTACTCTTTCATCCTCTTTTTGTAATTCTTCTTTTTGGTTTACTTGTTTATCTAATTGATCTAACTCTCCGAAATCCATTTTACTCATTTCCATTCACCTCATTTTGTTTAAATTCCACTTGTAGTCTTTTTAACACTTCTGTTGTAACTTTTCTGAAGTCTGCCATTGTATTTTGGGCATATTTGTTTTCCAACTCATTCAACATGATGCCTTCAATTTTTGAAGTGGATACCAAATCAGAGAAACGAACATTTGATAAAAATTTACTCTCACCTATGTTTTTTTCTTTCATTTCTTTTACCATTTCTTCTAGTTGAGAAATGATTTTTCCGTTTCTTGCTGATACTTTATTAGGAACAATTGCATAATCAACTGTAAAGTCCTGCATGAATTCTGTTACGATTTCCGCACTTCTTTCTGCCGCCAGTCTAGAATCTAAATCCACTTCCATCGGAATCAAACAAAAATCACTTGAAGCAATTGCATAACTAACTAAATCACTGTTTTCTGACGGATGTGTATCTATGATAATAAAGTCGAACATCTGAGTTAATGGTTGAACTTTGTTTTTGATTGCATTGATTCTTTTTAAAGCACTGTATTCTTTTTCTGCCCATGCTTCAAAGTCATCAATTGTTTCATTTGCAGGTATGTAATATATGTTTGTATCTCCATATTGCTGAATAACTTCACTTGGGGATGCATTTCCTATTAACCAGTCGAATGATGTTTTTTCGAAGCTATTTCTGTTCTTTAAAAAACCTGTTGAAACTGATCCATTTTGACACAAATCCAATACACATGTAGTAAAACCCATTTCATTAAATGAAATCGACAAAAAACGACACAAAACCGATTTTCCCACTCCGCCCTTTGTACTCATTACTGTTAAAACCTTACCCATAATATTTTTGCCTCCTTAATTTCCATTAAAAATTAATAATATTTATCAACAGTTATCAATTAATAGAAAAAATTACTTTCCCTTTATTTTTTTAATTTCTTTTTTATAAACTAGGCAAAGACAGATTGATATTGGAACAGTCCAACGAAAAAAAGCCATTAAGAGTGATCTTAATAGCTTAATAAGGAATTATTTACTTTAATTTTCTACAAACAGTATGGTTGTTTGAATCTTAACCTATCCATTAGTTCATCAATAAACTTGTTATGGTTATTTTCAAGAATCAAAAATTGATGCCAATTAAACCTATTTTGAATTAATTGTATTGCTCTCTCATGCCTGTTAGGAACCTGTGAAAAAACAACAGTTAAGGAACTGAATCCAGAATTGTTGCCATACCTAATATTCTCTATTCTAAATAAATCTTGAATTGCAGTTGTGCAAACCCCATTTTCCTTTATTAACTCTTGAACAATAAAGCTTTCTTTTTCATTTGCAGTGGGTGTTACAGTACTTAGTAAATTCTTAATGGAAATTAAATAACATATTTTATTTCCTTGCTCAATAACAATATCTGGCTCTTGGTATTTACCATTCTTACCGATGTATCTGTTACCAATTATCAAACGTGTATCTCTATATTGTGCTGTTTTACTTTCAATTGATCCATTCATTCCAAATAAATGATACATTAATCTAAAAATCAACATCTCAGTGATACCTGTTAAATTTGCTGTACTACCACAAAGTGACTCAACAATATCGTAGAAATCCTCTTTTATTTGGAATATCTCATGGCAAGTAATCTCATTTAAATTCCTTTGAATGTAACCGTCCATGTCCAAGAATGACCTTGAAAACTTCATTTAGCCACCTCAATATTTCAATTTACGGATAGAAATATTTAATACTATTAATCTTTTTATATTTTTAAACCTTTAGATTGAGAAAAAAGGTGCTTCTGTCAGTTTTCTAAGTTAATTATTTTATAAAAAAGCCTTCACGACCTATGCCTGGAATATTTGTAAATTCAATAAAATTCATTTTTCCCTTTGCATTTTCTGATGGCTCTTTATTTTCCAGGACAATCACTTGTTCCTCAATATTACTCAAATATAGAAAAAAGCTTTCTTGAATGCTTTCACTTACATCCTCATTTTGTTTATCTCTGTCCCGAAATGTTGTTAATGGCGAATCTAGCACAACAAAACCTGGATGAGGCAATTTGAATGCCCGACAATATTTCATTAAACCGATAATAAAAGCTGAAAAACTAATTGCTCTTATACCTTTCCCAAAATTCTTTCTTGGTTTATTAGATAATAAAAAGTCATACTGTTCCTGGTCAAATTGAACACTAAATATTTCTGGAAATTTCCATTCATTGAGTAAACTCAGAATTACTTCATTAAGTTTCATTAGTGATGAAGTAATACCGTTCGATTTATCGTCATTTTCAGGTGTTTGTGATTGTTTTGCAGTTAATTTTTGCTGTATATCCATTTTTTCTATTTCTAAATCATTGAATTGCTCTTTTTTTGAAACAACAAAGTTATATTTTTTTTGTTTATCGAACAATGTACTTAACTCATTTTTAATTTTAAAGGATTGCGGTTCCAAATCGTTTGACAATATTTCTTTTTCGTTATTATATTGAATCTTCTTTTCCAATTTATTTTTTTCTATTTCTATATGTTCCTCCTTTAAATTTTTTATTGTTTCCTCTAGATCCTTCAAGCTTAAGTTTATCTTATCTGCCTCTATCTGACATGCAACCGTGATTTCATCACCCTCATATTTGTTAAAAACCGAAGACTGGTTGCCACGATCACAGTTATGAACTGTCAATGATTGATGGCAATAGGGGCATTTTTCGTATTGTAATTGAGTAAAATATTGATTTCCTTCATTTATAAATTCCAATCGCTGCAAATCTGCGCGGTATTGATCCATTAACAAAGTGAAACGTTTTAACAACTCATTAATCGTTAATTGCCGTGATTCCAATTCCTGAATTTCTCTCCAAATGGTTTTCACACTGTTTGTTCTTTCTTCTATTTGAGTGCTTATTACATTTAGTAATTCTTTGAATTGTTCTACTTCTTCTTTGAGATCATTCTCATTTTCAGCCAATTTATTTGCTATTAATTCAGAGCAAACTTTATCAATTAAAGAATCAATCAGTTCTAATTTTGCTTCTAGTTTTGCTTTTCTAATTTTCGGATCTGCTATTTCTGTAACTCCGCTATCATCTCTGCCAGTTATCAATAACTTAAATACTGATTTTTCTGCCGTGTTATTTGTTTTATTTTCACTAATAATCGGTGAACTCTCTGTTATGATTCTCTCTTCATCAGCGAGAATTAATCTCGCTATATCACGAAAGCTGAGTGTTCTGGTAATATTTTTTTTGTTTTTCTTGATTAGTTCTCCAAGCTTAAACCCGCTTAGAGAAAGCAGAAATGATGAAATATTTTTAGAATCATCTGCATTATGTTTTGGTTTTAAAATTTCATAAGAACTAGCTGATGTTACATCATTAATGGAACAACTATATTTAAAAAAATCCCCTCCTGATAGTTTTCTTGAAAGTGTATAAGTACTTCCCTTGTACGTTACAATTTCAAGAAAAATCCGTTCATATCCCTCACTCTCTGATATTTGTTTTGGAGGGTTAGTTGCTCCAAGCATAAAGTTAATACACTGAAATATGTATGTCTTGCCTGTATCAGACGGACCACTGATTACATTTAATCCTTTAAAAAATTCTATTTCAGCATAAGGTTTATTTGGTCCAATAATCCTTAATCTTTTGAGTAGGAATCCATTTCTCATCTCTTATTCGTACTCCCTTATTACAGATTCATTATAAAACTCTCCACCCCAAACATCTAAATGCTTTTTTATGTATCGGTTTAAATCATCATTTGAGTATGAAGCAAATTTATTTATTACCCACTTTGCGTTTTCCTTTAATTGTATATAATAAGTGGAGTCAAAATAACCTAAAAAATTGGGAGAAATCTCATTTGCTTTATAAGTTATCCCTTCTGAATTAAATACAATATCAATAAGTCCCTTGCTAGCCATTAAATTAATTCCTTCTTGGAGCATATTACGGCGGACGATTATTTCACCCGTTCGATGCGGTGTTGCAGCATGCAGACTTTCTGGTCCATTTTCAATATCACCTGAGTGAATCGTTAAGTAATCAAAATAGATAAGCCTCTGAATATCGACACTGTTCGGTGCAATTGTACTTAAAAATACCAATACACGCAGTCCTATTTCAAGAGGCGAATTAAACAGTTTAATATTTATTTCAGAATACCTCTCTTTATTCAAATCCATTTTTTACACCCAATCTATTTTATCTTCATTTGCTAAATGATGACATATACCACTTCTGTCATCACTTTTTAACACAGATACAAGTAAATTGCTGGTTATTTCAATTTTTCTTGCCTCTTGTGTTACTTTTTTTACTTTTTCAAGTCCATCTTTAAATGTTGATTCAACAATATCGATGATCCCCCCGAAAATTTCATCTTTTAGTTCATTAAAGGCATTAGTTCCATCTGGAAGCGTATCTCTTTCAAATTTATGAAGGGAATCTGCTAAATAAAAATGTTCGCGCTGCCGATGGAAATGGTTTATTAAGGTTGAATGATCATTCAGCTTTTCCAAAGTATTGATTTGTTCTTTCGTATGATCTGAGTATGCTTTGAAAAGTTTATTCACATAATTCATTTCTCTATCTTTAATTTCGGTTGGCGTAACAATACTTATCGGGCGTGCTTTGGATAACCCGCCGCCAAAACGAGGAATATGGTACCTTGTTTGTTGATGCTGTTCAATAATTTCTAAGGGTTCCATATAACCTACTATTGAAAAATCAAACTTTTTTACATATTGATTAAATGAACCTTCTAGCTTTATCTCTTTTTCTTTGGTGATAGCTTCCTTACAATACTTGTCCCAATTTTTAATTAATCCATTCTTTAATTGGTCAGGATTCTCGAGCAAATCACCTAATGAGGAACCTACCCCTTGAGGGGCTACGAACATATATTTATTAGGGATGGTAAAATCCTTTCTAAATGTATAGAAACAAAGTTTTCCAAGTTCAACCCAGATATTACTCGGCATAAGGGGTTTATCGTAATGCTTACACTGGTAATTATCCCAAATTAGTTCATTATTATCTTTACTATATTTAATGAATGCAATTACGTCTCGCCCCTTGTCTCCTGCTCCACCTGACCGTCTCACTCTCTCATATTTAGTATTTAAATAGCCATAAAGCCATTCTTGAATAAACACCTCATATTCATCAGGTGAAAAAAGCTTTAATCGATCTATTGCAGGTATAGGTTTACCAAGCAATAGGTTCTGATTTGTTACTCTTTCAACTACTGGTGCTTCAATCTTTATTAATGTGCTCTCGTTTGACACTCTTTTTATCCCGCCTTAAATAACCATTTTAGGAATTTTTATTCCTTTATTTTATCATAATCTTCCATATTATTAATCCTTTTCATTACTTTACATTAATGTAAAAGAAAGCTATTAAGTGTAATAGAAGAATAATCCAATATTTGTTTTCATGATTTTCTTCTGTTATCATTGCCAGGAAAATAATTTTGAATAAAAAAAATGACATGGATAACATGCCACTTTATCAATATTTTCTAAATTACTAGTCCTAATAAAAAAAACTGCACATGGTGCTACTCCAACCCATTATATTAGTTCAATCAGAAATCGCTCTCCATTAGCCCATTCATTAAACTTTTTAACCCGTTCATTTGCTATGTTTAATAGGCTATCACTATATCCCCATTTTTCTCCAAATAATACCACTAAGTCTTCAATTGTTAAAATTGTTTTCTTTTCTTTAACCTGAATAAATAAGGTGCCCAAAACACTCTCATCAGTGTTCTGAATTAATTGCTCTATCTTTAATAAAAGCTTGTCTTGGTCTTGGACGTTCATCATTTGAATAAACCGTTGTGGATTATATTTATATTTTTTATTATTTCGAATTACCTCATTAATGGCTTGTCTAGCAGTAAGGTCCTTATGAAGAGTTAATTGCTCCATCTAAGTGTCCTCCCGATCTTTTTTCCTTAGTTATTCTTTTTTTAGAAATTTTCCTTTTAGCATTGCAACTACATCCATTACGCTATCAAGGTCATCTGGCAGTATGTGTGCTGGATAATACTGAGGAGTGTTATTTCTGATAATCAGAGTATAAATGACTTTTTCACGTATACCTTTTCCATCTTTCCAATCAACATCAGCACATTCGATATAGTATTTTCTAGTTGGGTCTACTGAGGGTATGATTTCAGTCCCATGAATCTTTTTGATTTCGAATCGGTCATAACTAATTCTAGACATATGCAACACTTCCCATCTATTCGTTAATAAAGGTAATTAAGTAATTATATGATTGGAGAAGGACATGATATTCATTTTCCGATAACGGGTGACTGTGAGCTATCTTGTTTCTTAAGGGATATATTGATTGAAGATATTTGAAGAATTCGGTTGGAATATGAGGAAATGCTTTTTTGTAAATACGAATATAAGAAGTTTCAAGATCATGAAAATTCAATGAATCAAAATCTTTGCTTGGAGGTCTCTTTAAAACTTGACGTGGCGCTGTGTGGAACCAGTTAATTCCATATTCCTCCCTCATTCTTAGTTTAATAAAAAGGCGGAGAGAATTTTCAAGCGTATAAAGCATTCCATAAGCTTCTTTCATGCTATTAAGTTCAGTTACTAACAAGCTGCCATTCCTTTCATTTAGATATAGAAAAATATTGTTGGGATCTAGTTTATGTAGGATCATAAGGGGAGTTTTGAGAAGAGCACATTGCTATTATAACTTTTTTGTTAAAATTTTCAATAAAATTTCATAATTTCATTTAGTTTAATAACTGATTTCCTTTATCTCCCCATATCTTATTATTTCATTTCTTTTATAGTAATTTCTATATTTCTACCTGGGTATATACAATAACTATTACCACTACCCCCTATTACTTCAAAACGATGATTACATAAATAAAAATGATGTTGATTTTATTTTTGAAATCTCATTTCTTTGGTGTTCTTTTCTTTTTGTCATCTACGGTGATGTACCTATGCACGATCGATAAACGTGAATGACCTAACGCTAAACTGACTATAAGTCTTCTGCACTCTTCTTGTGTAAAGTCTCGTGACGGTTTTCCTTTTTGCCTGTTATACCAGTTGATTCTGTATTTCTCATTTTGCAGCCTCTTGATAATTCCTTCTTTATTTGAACCTTGATTGCTGATGTATTTTGCTATTTCTTTTTTGATATCTTCTTTTGTCCAGATTTTGCATTTATCATACATGTTTTGGGCATATTGACGGCGATTAAAGTGACTAGTATATTTCTTTCCTTCTTGAATTTTGTCCAATCCTGCCTTCTTGCTTACTTCATCGATCATTTTATGGATTCTTTTTGTCGCTTCGGTTGTATTAAGTTCCTGTCCATTTCGTTTTTTCATCGAAAAAATTCTTTGTCCCTGTGTTTTATTACCTTTTAATTCCTTCATAAATTGATCCCACTTTTTATCGTAAAACACAGTCCGAATCATGTCATGTTTGTCAAAGAATCGAACGGTTCTGTTTTCCAAATTGATGTCTTTTGCCCGTAAATTATAAGTGGCTGATATTCGCCCGCCTGTCGCACGCTGCAAATCAATAATATTTTTCAGGAGTTTTTCATGTTTATAAGTAGCAGGGATAGTATTTTTAAATCTTTTAACGATAGTTTCTGATGTTTTTGCATCCACAACCAGTGATTTTCGTTCTGTGATATCGACTTTGACACCTTCTTGGTGCAATTTGTATCGCCATCCTTTTTCTTCTTTGATACTTCCTGCCTCGCCGACTCGGAGTTTTTTTAGACCTTTTATAAAACCCGTAGCATTTTGAATTTCTTTCATTTTTTCAATGGCAGAAACATCTTTTTGAATGGTTGATGCTTCTAATTTTCCTTTGTAATAAGAATCGATTCGATAATCCAAATATTCGCCAAACCATTTAGATTTCCAAAATTTCGGATTCAACAATTTCGGATTGTTTTCCTTTTTGGATAATGGTTCTATATAGTTTTTTACATAACCTTTTACTACTTCTACATAGTCATGCTGTGATTTTTTTACAAATCCCAATTCACGCCCCATATCAAATAACTGATCGATTAGATCGTCTACTTTCCATCTTTCCATAATCCTCCCCCCTTTTTAGGAAAGTCCAAGTGTCAAAAAAATTTCGCGCCTGGTTGTTTCTCCCTCGCTGTCCCCTCGTTGCCACGAGGTCCCAGACGTCGGTCGAAGCCAAAAGGGTCATTGGTCTGGTTTTTCTTTTCCCAAGACTCCCCGTCCGCTTGCGGACGGATAGATCTTGGAAAAATCCAAACGCAAACCAACTTTTTTTCTAAGGTTTAAAAGGCATGTTTAAAAGACCTACCCTTAAGCAATATCTCTCTATTTCGTTCCGAACGCTCAATTCGAAGTCAGTCAAGTGCCCGCCGAATCCATCGGCAGTCCCTGTCCTTCCTTCTCCTTTTCGCCGTTCTCCACTTCATGAGAGATATTGCTCCCTTCCTAAACCTATGATGATGGCTCATTCATCCAAACGAATGGTAAGGTTTTTCTAAACCATAAACCCTATTCATCACAACGGTTCAGCAAAGATTACAAACAATATATTTAACCAATCCCCGATTGCTGAGAACATGCAGGCAACCCACGAGAATTGAATCAGAAAACCATTTTTTCAAGGTTTCAAAAAACCCAATGACTTTCTCAGTCAATTCCCGTGACATACCCCTTCTCAGCTAATTGCCGAG
>NZ_RSFW01000041.1 GCF_003937825.1 Mesobacillus subterraneus
GTTTCCCCCTGTGAGAGTAGGACGCCGCCGGGCATTTATATGGAGGATTAGCTCAGCTGGGAGAGCATCTGCCTTACAAGCAGAGGGTCGGCGGTTCGATCCCGTCATCCTCCACCATTATTTTTATAAAACAACTTTATTGAATGCCGGTGTAGCTCAATTGGTAGAGCAACTGACTTGTAATCAGTAGGTTGGGGGTTCAAGTCCTCTCGCCGGCACCACCTTTGTACGAGCCATTAGCTCAGTCGGTAGAGCATCTGACTTTTAATCAGAGGGTCGAAGGTTCGAGTCCTTCATGGCTCACCATTTTCACGCAAGTGAAATGATATGAATATGCGGGTGTGGCGGAATTGGCAGACGCACCAGACTTAGGATCTGGCGCCGCAAGGCGTGGGGGTTCGACTCCCTTCACCCGCACCATTCTTTAAAAACTTAAAAGTTTGCGGAAGTAGTTCAGTGGTAGAATACAACCTTGCCAAGGTTGGGGTCGCGGGTTCGAATCCCGTCTTCCGCTCCATTCTTTAGCCGAGGTGGCGGAACTGGCAGACGCACAGGACTTAAAATCCTGCGGTAGGTGACTACCGTACCGGTTCGATTCCGGTCCTCGGCACCAAGTTAGCTGAATATTTAATATGCGCCCGTAGCTCAATTGGATAGAGCGTCTGACTACGGATCAGAAGGTTATGGGTTCGACTCCTTTCGGGCGCGCCATTATTTTTTCTCAATATTTCGGGGAGTAGCTCAGCTTGGTAGAGCACTTGGTTTGGGACCAAGGGGTCGCAGGTTCGAATCCTGTCTTCCCGACCATCATTTTTAATTTAAACGGGGCCTTAGCTCAGCTGGGAGAGCGCCTGCCTTGCACGCAGGAGGTCAGCGGTTCGATCCCGCTAGGCTCCACCAAAAAAACATTTGACCTTATGATCCAATCGTGTTAGTATGTTAAAGCTGACATGATGAACTGGTCAGTTAATTGCTCTTTGAAAACTAAACAAACAAGCGTCA
>NZ_RSFW01000042.1 GCF_003937825.1 Mesobacillus subterraneus
CATCTTCGGACATTTTCGCGGCATCCCCTCGTGATTTTGTCCGAAGTCATGCCACCTTCGGACATTTTAGCGGCTTCACCCTGAAACCTTATCCCACCCCCTCTGTCATGAATGCAAAGAATATGTTTTTTACCTTAATAACACTCATAAATTTAGCAGAATAGTAAAAGTTAAGAACAGGAAAATGTGATTCCGTACAAGCGGGGAGTAGGTTCACGATGCTAAAGGAAATGTTTAGCCTGTTCAATAAACAGCAGAAGAAATCACCTCCCTCGGCGGAAAAGCTGGCAGGGGATCGGGCGGACCTGAAGGAAAAGAGCTTTAGCAACAGCCTTCAGGAAAATCTCTCGACAATTAAACAACTTTACTGCATACCGGATAACAAGGATATTAAGCTTAGGGAGCTTTATCTGGAGGGTTTTAATAGGGAAGCTGCCCTGATTTTTATCAGCACCATCACGGATGTGAAAAGTCTTGAAGAGAATATCCTAAAGCCTTTGACCGAGAATACGGCTTCCAATAAAAAGGTAAAAGACATTGTCTCGATCCAAATGGTGCAGGAAATCACTCTATTTAAAGATGCGGTCAAGAATATCAATAAAGGGCATGCCCTGCTGATCCTGGATGGAGAGGCAAAAGGATATCTCATGGATTGCCCTGATTTTCAAAGCAGGGCGATCGAAAAGCCTGATAATGAAATCCTTATCAAAGGACCAAAAGAGGCGTTCAACGAAAAGGCAGTCGCCAATATTTCGCTGCTTCGGAAAAAAATCAGGAATGAAAACTTGATGGTGGAAACCGTGGAAGTTTCCCAGCGATCACATAATGATGTGTACATGCTTTATATCCGCGGCCTCGCCAACGAAAAACTGATCGACAATATCAAAAAAAGACTGGGGAGCCTCGAAACAAATGCGATCCAAAACCTGCCGCTGTTGGAGGAATATATTGAGGAAAGGAGCTATTCTCTCTTTCCAAGCATCCTCACGACGGAAAGACCGGACAGGGCGGCCTCCTTCATTGAAGATGGGTATATCGTTTTATTGATGGACAATTCACCGGATGGCCTGGTTTTGCCAGCAACATTCTGGTCGTTTTTTCACAGTCCGGAGGATCATTATTTAAGGATCCATTATGGGAATTTCACAAGAGCGTTAAGAATGGTGGCGCTATTCATCACGATTTTTACATCAGCCATTTATGTTGCCATCACTACCTTTCACGCAGAAATGATTCCACCTGATTTATTGCTGGCAATTGCGTCTACCCGTGAGAAAGTTCCTTTTCCTGCAGTAATAGAAATATTAATCATGGAAGCTGCCTTCGAGTTAATCCGGGAGGCGGGACTCCGTGTCCCGAGCCCAATTGGTCCTACAATCGGAATTGTCGGGGCCTTGATACTTGGCCAAGCCGCTGTTGAAGCGAACATCATCAGCCCGATTGTCATCATCGTCGTTGCACTTGGGGGCTTGAGTTCCTTCGCTGTCAGTGATCTTAGCTTGAATTTTGCTGTCAGGCTGATTCGTTTTGCCTTTATTTTAAGTGCTGCGATGTTTGGCATCTACGGAATGACGGCATTTTTCGTCGCCGGCCTGTTTTATATGGTATCGCTGAAATCCTTTGGTGTGCCGTATCTTGCACCATTATCACCGAGCTATAAATCTTCCAAAGATACGATTTTCCGGAGGCTGGTCAAGAATGAAAAGCTGCGCCCAGGGTTTTTAAGGCCTGCTGATTTACAAAAAAAGACTGATGGGACATAAAAGATGAAACAAAATAAAGGGAAAATTGGTATCAAAGAATATATAGCTATCATTGCTCTGACAATAGGGACAAAGCTAAGCGATGACACCCCTTCGATCATCTATGAGGATGCGCGGAATGCGGGATGGATTTCCGTGCTTTTAATTGGCGCAATGGCTTTTATCCCGATATTATTGTTGATCAAGGTTTTTTCCGCTCATAAGGATAAGAATTTGCATGAGGTGTTCATTTATCTTTTTGGTAAAATCCTGGGGAATCTCATTTCTATTTTGATATTAATTATAGGAGTAGCTGCCTTGACTGTAGACTCAGGCATCTATGTTGATATTATTGGAACGATGTACTTTACAACGACACCGTCTTTGATTATTTATGGGGTATTAATGATTGTGTGTGCCTATGGAGCAAAAAGGGGCATTGAACAGATAGGGTCTGTTTCCTGGCTGTTATTGCCGTATTTAAAGATTACTTTATTCGTTGCCTTGTTCTTTAGTTTGAAGGAAGGTCACACTGGTTTTATCTTTCCTTTATGGGGGGAAAGCAGGCTGGAGGTAGTGAAAGCGGCAGGGAAGAATGTTTCTATTTTTGTCGACTTTTTGTTAATCGGGCTGATCGCTCCCCTTGTTTCATCTTTTAAGGATTATAAAAAAGGAACGTTGATCGGTCTGGGAATGGTGACAGCGGAAATTAGCCTGGCAACGGCCGCATTTGTGATGCTATTTGACTATACAACAGCAGAAATGCTCAGCTACCCTTTTCACGAAACGATCCGGTATATCCAAATTGGCTTCCTGGCAAATGTTGAAACATTGTTTTTCCCATTTTGGCTTGTGGCCACATTTATCAGATTTTCCTTTTATTTGTATCTAAGCGCAGTGATGCTTGGGGGAATCCTGAAAATTAAAGAGTTTGAATACTTAATCCCATTGATCACTTTAATTGTCATTTTTCTTGGAATTGCGCCAGATAGTCCTTCTATTTTGCTCTATACAATGAGGCAGACGATTTTAATGATTCTTAGCCCAGCTTTCATGTTCTTGCCGCCATTAATGTGGCTGATTGCCAAGATACGGGGAGATTTTAAAAATGAGACAGTTCTGGAATCTAGCTAAACTCACGATATGGATAAGCCTCATCCTTGCACTGACTGGCTGCTGGGACAAGAAGGAACTGGACCAAAAAGCCTATGTGATTGGAATCGGCCTTGACCCGCATGAGCAGGAGGGCAAGATAAAGGTAACCTACCTGATTGCAAATCCTGAGGTAGGGTCCCAGCAGACAGGCGGAGGAACACAGGAAGCACCGCAAGAAATCATCACTTTGATTGCAGATGACTTTATAACATCACGGAATACTGCCAATACAGTTATTTCCAAAGAGATCTCCTATGACCTGCTTAGGTTGATCATGGTGTCAGAGAGTTTGGCAAAAAAGCCTGATTTCATCCGATGGATTTACAGCGCAGCGAAGGATCGGGAAATTAAAAGAAGTACAGAATTGCTCGTAACAAAGGAGAGTGCCCAAAAATTCATCTCGAACAATAAGCCGAAACTGGAGACGCGGCCCCACAAATTTTTCGAATTTATGATTGGCAGGGGCAAAGAGACGGGATTGATTCCTGATACGGACCTTAATGATTTTTTTCGCATAGCAGAAACTGATTCTGATTTGTTTCTGGCGATTTACGCGACAACTGAAAAAGAGAATGGGAATCATAATTTATCAGACGATAACTTCATGGCAGGTGAGATTCATATTGAAGGCCAAACGAATGATGCTCAATTCATCGGTTCCGCCGTGTTTAAGGAGGGCATCATGATTGGCAAGATTACCGGAGAAGAGACACGAATTTCAAGCTTGCTTGATCCTACATTATATCTTCAAGACTTTAAGACGACATTCCAGGATCCCTTCAATGAAAGGTATCGACTATCTGTAAGGTTTTCGAAAATCAGAAACAATGTATATAAATTTAAACAACAGTCGGGACGAACAATCATCGATATAAAAGTACCCTTGTTCATTGAGATCCTGACCGACCCAAGTATGATCAACTACGCCAAGAATAAGAAGAAAGTAGATGAATTGAAGGAGTCTATGACAGTTAAAATTGAAGAAAACCTAAATAAATTCATAAAAAAGACCCAGGAAGAACTCAAAGGGGACACCTTCCATTTGTCGATTCCAGTGAGGAGAGAGTTTGGGACACTTAAGGAGTTTCGCGATTATGACTGGATGAAGTCCTACCCGGATGCAGAAATCAATGTGAGTGTCGATATCCGATTTGGTGAATTTGGCCGTCAGACTAAATTGCCTGAGATGCGGGAAGTGAGGGATTAAGATGCTGTGGATTATTTGGGGAGCGGCTGGACTCGTCTGCCTGTACTCTATTGCTTTTGGCGTGACTCTATGGAAACAAAAAAATAAGTCAGGAGCGATTGTGGTGATTATGCTTTCCGTTGTCAGTCTGATTCTTCCTTATTTTACCTATGTGAAGAATCTCTTTTAAACCAGGAGCTATTTTTCCTGGTTTGTTATTCGGATTTTCAAAAGTTTACAACATTGTGATAATATAGATATTATTAATGCTAAATGGGGTGTAGGGGATGAGCCTGGTTGGATATAACTTCGGAGAAATTCTCAGATCTTCAAGAACGTTTAAAAATATGACTGCGGCTGAATTGGCTGAGGAGATTTGTTCTGAAGAGGATATCATAAGCTTTGAAAAGGAAGAAAAATATCCAACAATTGACCAGCTGTACAAAATCGCCTTAAAGCTGGACGTGGAACTGAATCACTTTTTCGATTTTGCCTCGACAGATACATATAACTATGCAATCGCTGTAACGGATTTGATTAATAAATATAAAAGAGACAGGGACTATGCGGCAATTCATGAGATCATCCAAAAAGAACAAGAAAATCCATTGTTTTTGCATACTTCGTTTAAACAGTTTTTAGTGTGGCATAAAGGAATCTGCACTTATTACCTCGAGGAAGATAAGGATAAGTCGGTTTCGTTCTTATACGAAGCATTGTCGATGACAAATAAAGAAAAGTCAAACCTGACTGAACGTGAAATTGAAATATTGACGAGTGTGGCAATCATCGAAAAGGACAGCGGCAATCTTGACAGGGCAGTCGAAGTGTTCCTTGATGCGTTAAATGAACTGACAAAGCTGCCGCAAGTGCAGGATTCAAGCATTTGGCTCCGAATTTTGTACGGACTGGCACAGGCATTATCAAAGCTGGAGAAGTATGAAGAATCTTTGATTTATTGCAGCAAGGGAATTGATAATTGTATATATGAAGAAAATATGTATTTATTTGGAGAACTTCATTACCAAACAGGCATGAATTGTATTAAATTGGGTAAATTAGAAAAAGGTAAGGATTATTTGGAAAAAGCAGTGACAATATTTAAACTGCAGAAAAATGAGAAGTTTGCTAGTTTGGTAGTAACTGAAATGGAAAAATTACTGAAATACTGCTGACTCATACAGGAGCAGAGGAGGAAAAATATGAAGAAAGTTCTATCATTAACCGCTTTGGCAGCCGTATTTGCTGGCGCATTTGCGTTGAACGCAGTGACTGTTCAACTCGCGGACCTTCCATCACAGCATTCAATTGAAAACTCAACTTTTGGAGATCTTCCATCCCAGCATTCAAAGGATGAAACAAAGGTAG
>NZ_RSFW01000005.1 GCF_003937825.1 Mesobacillus subterraneus
TTTGTTCCTTGAAAACTAGATAATCGTAAGTAAGAAGAACCAAAGAAGAAACCGAGTGATCGCCATTTTAGTTTTCTCTCTATTTATTTAGAGAAACAAACCATGACTTTATGTCATACGGTTAAGTTAGAAAGGGCGCACGGTGGATGCCTTGGCACTAGGAGCCGATGAAGGACGGGACTAACACCGATATGCTTCGGGGAGCTGTAAGTAAGCTTTGATCCGGAGATTTCCGAATGGGGAAACCCACTGTTCGTAATGGAACAGTATCTTTGCCTGAATACATAGGGCATTGAAGGCAGACCCGGGGAACTGAAACATCTAAGTACCCGGAGGAAGAGAAAGCAAACGCGATTCCCTGAGTAGCGGCGAGCGAAACGGGACATAGCCCAAACCAAGAGGCTTGCCTCTTGGGGTTGTAGGACACTCTACGTGGAGTTACAAAGGAACGGGGTAGATGAAGAGGTCTGGAAAGGCCCGTCAAAGAAGGTAAAAACCCTGTAGTTGAAACTTCGTTCCCTCCTGAGTGGATCCTGAGTACGGCGGGACACGTGAAATCCCGTCGGAAGCTGGGAGGACCATCTCCCAAGGCTAAATACTCCCTAGTGACCGATAGTGAACCAGTACCGTGAGGGAAAGGTGAAAAGCACCCCGGAAGGGGAGTGAAAGAGATCCTGAAACCGTGTGCCTACAAGTAGTCAGAGCCCGTTCATGGGTGATGGCGTGCCTTTTGTAGAATGAACCGGCGAGTTACGATTACATGCAAGGTTAAGTTGAAGAGACGGAGCCGCAGCGAAAGCGAGTCTGAATAGGGCGAATGAGTATGTGGTCGTAGACCCGAAACCAGGTGATCTACCCATGTCCAGGGTGAAGGTTGGGTAACACCAACTGGAGGCCCGAACCCACGCACGTTGAAAAGTGCGGGGATGAGGTGTGGGTAGCGGAGAAATTCCAATCGAACTTGGAGATAGCTGGTTCTCTCCGAAATAGCTTTAGGGCTAGCCTCACGTTGTAAGAGTCTTGGAGGTAGAGCACTGTTTGGGCTAGGGGCCCTCATCGGGTTACCGAACTCAGACAAACTCCGAATGCCAAAGACTTATCCGTGGGAGTCAGACTGCGAGTGATAAGATCCGTAGTCAAAAGGGAAACAGCCCAGACCACCAGCTAAGGTCCCAAAGTATACGTTAAGTGGAAAAGGATGTGGAGTTGCTTAGACAACCAGGATGTTGGCTTAGAAGCAGCCACCATTTAAAGAGTGCGTAATAGCTCACTGGTCGAGTGACTCTGCGCCGAAAATGTACCGGGGCTAAACGTATCACCGAAGCTGTGGATTGACATCTTCGATGTCAGTGGTAGGAGAGCGTTCTAAGGGCGTTGAAGCCAGACCGTAAGGACTGGTGGAGCGCTTAGAAGTGAGAATGCCGGTATGAGTAGCGAAAGATGGGTGAGAATCCCATCCACCGAATGCCTAAGGTTTCCTGAGGAAGGCTCGTCCTCTCAGGGTTAGTCGGGACCTAAGCCGAGGCCGAAAGGCGTAGGCGATGGACAACAGGTTGATATTCCTGTACCACCTCTTTATCGTTTGAGCGACGGGGGGACGCAGGAGGATAGGGTAAGCGCGCTGTTGGATATGCGCGTCTAAGCAGTTAGGCTGCAAGTGAGGCAAATCCCGCTTGCGTGAAGGCTGAGCTGTGACAGCGAGGGAAATATAGTACCGAAGTTCCTGATTCCACACTGCCAAGAAAAGCCTCTAGCGAGATAAATGGTGCCCGTACCGCAAACCGACACAGGTAGGCGAGGAGAGAATCCTAAGGTGAGCGAGAGAACTCTCGTTAAGGAACTCGGCAAAATGACCCCGTAACTTCGGGAGAAGGGGTGCTCATTTGGGTGAATAGCCCGGATGAGCCGCAGTGAATAGGCCCAGGCGACTGTTTAGCAAAAACACAGGTCTCTGCGAAGCCGCAAGGCGAAGTATAGGGGCTGACGCCTGCCCGGTGCTGGAAGGTTAAGAGGAGGGGTTAGCTCACGCGAAGCTCTGAATCGAAGCCCCAGTAAACGGCGGCCGTAACTATAACGGTCCTAAGGTAGCGAAATTCCTTGTCGGGTAAGTTCCGACCCGCACGAAAGGCGTAACGATCTGGGCACTGTCTCAACGAGAGACTCGGTGAAATTATAGTACCTGTGAAGATGCAGGTTACCCGCGACAGGACGGAAAGACCCCGTGGAGCTTTACTGTAGCCTGATATTGAATTTTGGTACAGCTTGTACAGGATAGGTAGGAGCCGTAGAAACCGGAGCGCCAGCTTCGGTGGAGGCGTCGGTGGGATACTACCCTGGCTGTATTGAAATTCTAACCCGCGCCCCTGATCGGGGCGGGAGACAGTGTCAGGTGGGCAGTTTGACTGGGGCGGTCGCCTCCTAAAGAGTAACGGAGGCGCCCAAAGGTTCCCTCAGAATGGTTGGAAATCATTCGCAGAGTGTAAAGGCACAAGGGAGCTTGACTGCGAGACCTACAAGTCGAGCAGGGACGAAAGTCGGGCTTAGTGATCCGGTGGTTCCGCATGGAAGGGCCATCGCTCAACGGATAAAAGCTACCCCGGGGATAACAGGCTTATCTCCCCCAAGAGTCCACATCGACGGGGAGGTTTGGCACCTCGATGTCGGCTCATCGCATCCTGGGGCTGTAGTCGGTCCCAAGGGTTGGGCTGTTCGCCCATTAAAGCGGTACGCGAGCTGGGTTCAGAACGTCGTGAGACAGTTCGGTCCCTATCCGTCGTGGGCGCAGGAAATTTGAGAGGAGCTGTCCTTAGTACGAGAGGACCGGGATGGACGCACCGCTGGTGTACCAGTTGTCTTGCCAAAGGCATCGCTGGGTAGCTATGTGCGGACGGGATAAGTGCTGAAAGCATCTAAGCATGAAGCCCCCCTCAAGATGAGATTTCCCATAGCGCAAGCTAGTAAGAACCCTGAAAGATGATCAGGTTGATAGGTCAGAGGTGGAAGCGCGGTGACGTGTGGAGCTGACTGATACTAATCGTTCGAGGACTTAACCAAA
>NZ_RSFW01000006.1 GCF_003937825.1 Mesobacillus subterraneus
TCGTGTGCGATTTAATCGTAACAGATTCAATAGCTACTTGCAAAAATAACACATGACACAAAACAGACACAACATACCCTGCCCTACCCTGCCCCTTTTGCCCGCCCTTCTGTATATAGACAGTGAAAGGGTGGTGCAAAATGATGACAATCAGATCTGGGGTCATTGAAAATTTTGAAGGGTATTCACAGTTCATTTCGCTGGAGGAATTCAATACGCATTTGGAGATGTGGCTATCGCTGCATAAGCATGATTTTACAAAAGGTGAGGTAGTCGGTTTGAAGCGGCTGGCTCGTTTTGCTGCGAAAATACCAGGTGTAAGCAACGCTAAAATCGGTACTGTGCTAAAAGCGATTCATGAGGAGTACAACGAGCTGGGCATCTCCCGCTCTACTTTTAAAAGAATGATCATGAAGGCAAGCGGTCTTGGCATTTTCACGGTGCATGAAACAGAACGAAAGAACGGCTCACAGTCCAGCAATCTCTATGTATTCAATCGGTTTCACCAAAATGAGCCACCGAAAAGGGAAATACTGAACCACCATAATAAAACTATCATTCCTTCTAAAACAAACATTATAAAGAATAATAAACGTGAAGATATGGCTACTGGTTCAACAAATTTTGAAGAAGCACCTGAAGACCATCTGTTTGTCAGCGACAGGATTCCAAAGCCATTCGTACAGTTAGCGAAATACTTCTTTCCTGACGCAAAAGCCATTGAGGAATTCTGGAGAATGACGATCATTTCTGCCTATAAAAACAACCAGGAAACGAACCAGGACGCGATGCTGGCCGTCTCCCTGGATTCTTTTAAACAGCTTGTCCGCAAGCTTAAGTCAATGGTAGCTGTCAAAAATCCGATCGCGTATTATACAGGTATTCTAAATAAGAAGTTCCAGGAGCTTTATTTTAGCCAGTTATTTGAAATGGGCTTCTGTACACGCCCTGAAAATGCAGACATGCTAATGGAATAAAATTGTACATTCTTCACACCCTAACTCTAAAAAGATTAGGGAGGATTACAAATGCCTGAGAAAGCTCCGATCACATCATCCGAATTAGCAACGTTATGGCTCACCTATCAGGAAAAGACGATGAAACTGCGCATTCTGGAATACTTTATCGAGAAGGCGGATGACACTGAAGCCAGGGACATTATGACTAGCTTACATGTTGAAATTGAAGGTTTCGTCGGCAAGATCGTGGAAATCTTTGAACAGGAAGGTGCTGTCGTTCCTGCTGGATATTCAGCACAGGATGTAAACAAGGAAGTCCCGAAATTATACGATAACGGCTTTGATATCATGTTTGTCCGCTTATTAGCAGAAATCAGTATGGGTTTGCATGCTTTGAATTTAACAATGACATTCCGGGATGACATCAATATCTTATTAACTGACTTCACGGCCCTTTCCCAGAAGTATTTCAGGATTTGTTCGCAATATTTACTTGAAAAAGGACTCCTGGTTCGCACACCTTATGTTTCGATGCCAAAAACAGTGGAGTTCGTTAAGGACAATGAATATTTAGGCGGTCTCGCCATCAATCCGTTTAACCAGAAAAGGACACTGAATACGGTAGAGGTAGCCCATCTGCATAAGGGGATGGAGTCGAACCTTACTGGCTTGCAAATGATTTTAGGCTTCGCGCAGAGTGCCCATGACCAAGAAGTTAAGAAGTTCTTCTATGAAGGTGCGGAGCTTGCAAAAGGGATCATAAAAGAAATAAGTGAATTAATGATTCAGGATAGCCTCCCGATTCCCCAAACACCTGGAGGAAATGTTACTGAATCAACCCTGGCTCCATTTTCAGATAAGCTGATGATGTATTGTACCAGTCTATTTTGCAGCTTTTCACTGGGCAGCAACTCACTCGGAACAGCTTTCAGTCTACGGAATGATCTGCCTTTAAAAATGACCATCTTTACAAAGGATGTATTTGAGTATGCTCATAAAGGTGCGAAAATCCTGATTAAAAATGGCTGGATGGAAGAGCCCCCGCAAGTGGCCGAACATAAATAAATGGTGTAAAGCCGGTATAATCCGTTTTTTTGGGTCTCTCCTTCTCACTCAAAAGCAACTCGCTTTCCTGCTCGATGGTTTTTAATTTTCTGTGTTTGGACGAAATCTCAATTTTCGCCCCCTAATTCCCAATAAACTGGTATACTTGTTTTGGGAAAATATAAGGGGGAAAGAAAAAATGAGAATCATCAAGCTTATACTTATGGTCGCAGTGCTTTTGCTGATGTTGATCCTTTCAATAGCTGCACCAATCGCTTTGATCGGTGTCGCGATTTTTGCTGTCGGCATGTGGCTGTCAAACCAAAAATATAAAGGCAAGAGCTATAAAGAGAAGCCATGGATGTTCCTGACAGCCGGATTCATCACGACCTTTGTCTTGTTCGGCATTTTCGTTGAGGACGTTCCAGAAGACACAGCCTCAGACGTAAAAACAGAGCAGCAAGCCAAAAAAGAAGCTGAAAAAATCAAGAACGAGCAAATAGAGAAAGAGAAGAAAGAAAAAGAATTAGCTGAGCAAAAAGCCAAAGAGGAAGCTGAAGAAAAGGCGAAATTAGAGGCTGAGGAAAAAGCAAAGGCTGAGGCTGAGGCGAAGGCGAAAGCTGAAGAAGAGGCAAAAGCGAAAGCCGAAGCGGAACAAAAAGCATCAGAAGAAGCGCTTATTTCCAGCCTTGGACTTGAATCGGTAACGGTTGGCCGTGTCGTCGATGGCGATACGATTGAAACAACAGATGGCCGTAAAATCCGTCTGATCGGGGTGAACACACCTGAATCTACTACGCGAAAAGAAACGTATGGCAAGGAAGCCAGCAACTACACTACTTCCAAGCTCAACGGCAAGAAAGTCTGGATGCAAAAAGACGTCAGCGACACTGACCGCTACGACCGTCAGCTGCGCATCATCTGGCTGGCAATCCCGACAGATGACATGAACGAAAGCGAAATCCGATCCAAGATGTTCAATGCTGAATTGGTGCTGAATGGCTATGCCGAACCATCCACCTTCCCGCCTGACGTAAAATACAGCGAATACTTCACAAAATTCGCAAGAGAAGCGCGCGAAGCAGGCACCGGTCTCTGGGCATTCGGCGTAAACGGAACAACAAAAGGCGATCTCGATCCAAAAGAGACCGCCCAAAAACCGGCTTCAACAAGCACCAGCAAACCAGCAAGCACCACAACAAGCAAACCAGCAGCTAGCACATCACAACCAGCACCAAGCACATCCGCACCAGCAAGCAGCGGACAAACAGAAAACTTCGCAAACTGCACAGAACTAAGAAAAGTATATCCAAACGGAGTTCCATCCACCCACCCGGCGTACCAGTCCAAGATGGACCGGGATAAGGATAACTTTGCTTGTGAGAGATGATGAAAAGAGCCTGTTATGTGCAGGCTCTTTTTTGTCTAGTTAGATGCTTAATTTCCCTGTTATTTGTATTTGATAGAATTACATCTATTACTAATAACCACTGCAGAACTACTTGATTCAGCTGGATCCCAAATAAAAAAGCAGTATAGCCATTAAAGCCATACTGCTTCTCCCACTTTATCTCAATCCGCTTCCAACCTTCTGAAGAACCTTCAATCCCTGACCCATATCTGAAGCAAGGATATAATTCCGGTCTACGAATACTCCCCAAACATTTGCCTTATCGGATACATAAGAACCGACTTCAACTGGGTTGCTTGGATCGGTAAGGTCGACCATTCGGATACCATCTGAGTAATGAGACAGGTAAAGGGTGTTTCCTCTAACTTTTGGATCGTGAACTGTATAGGTTCCTGGCTGTCTTTCGCCTGCCTTAATTTGGACAGCTGAATTTAACGTACGGAATGTGCTGAGCAAGACCGGGTTGCTCTTATCCTTAATATCATAAACCCTGACATAGCCCCATCCTCTTTCGAATGCTGGATCATGTGGATCAGGATTGAATACTTCCCTTGTTTCGATGAGAATATTTCCTCCATGGGCAAGTGCTGCTGAATGAGCCGCTCCCTGGACATCGCGTTCGAATTTGGTACGGCCAACAAATTTTGGATTTGCTGGATCTTCAATATTTAAAATGATCGTTCCCAAATCCCAATAAGACAGATACGCATATTTACCGGTTTCGTCAGCAATTACACTATGAAGGAATGCAGTCCGGGAGGCTCCTGTTTCATCCTTATATGTATAATTGCCATCAAAGGCACCCCCTACCTCAGTTGGGTCCCAATTGGCCAAATCTTTCGGCTGAGATGGATCCGTTACATCCACAATGGAGAAATCATTCACTTCTACTCCCTGCTCTTTATATCTTGCGGCTTGATAGTTGGTTGCGAGCAGCAACAAACGATTGTTTTGTTTAGTCAGCCAGAATTCATGCGTACCAGTCGGCAGCTCTGAAGGAGTTTTCCAGAAACCTAATTTCTTTGGTGAGGCAGGGTTTGTCACATCATAAAAGACTACACCGCCATTTGGAGAAGTTTCCCCTTCATAGCCATATCGTTCCTTATCAACCCTTTGAACACTGATTGCAGCAATATCTCCTTTGAAAGATGGAGTACTGACAGATTGTACAATGACTTTCTCCTGCCAGGTTCCCGGAATATCATTTCCGATGACAGCTACTTCCTTAGGATTAGCCGGGTCCTTCAAGTCAAAAATCCTGACACCCTCGTTTGTCATCTGTCCCCTGTGGGTACCAAGATAGGCAAATCCTTTATGGGCAAAAACGTCAGCAGTGGTCGCCGGAGATCCCTTCAATTCCTTTAAAGACACGGCAGCTGTTTCCTGCAAATTCATGAAGTTTTTGGTGCCTTTCACAAGAGGAATTCCCCCAAACGTGGAAGCCCCAGCTTCAATATAACTCTTCTGCCCATCCTCGCAGGCCCAGGCAATACTTGTTCCTGCCAGAGTAATAGCAAGAGTTCCGGCAAGAACTTTTGACGATAATTTAAACATAGTAAAAACCTCCTTTTCTTATCTATTTACTAAGAATATAGTAGAATTAGAGGCTGGAAAAGTTTACAAAGAACTAATTTGATTATTTTGTAAAATTAGGAAACCTCTCCTAAAAATCGATTTAATGAACTTTAAACAATTCAATTTGACTTATTTTTATTGGGAAATTTGAAAACTAGTTTTTAGCTATGTCGTTTAACGGTTATTCACCTCAATTAGTAATTCGTCGCCTATAACAGATTCTATTAGTACTCCCCCGGCAGAACTTCATCCCCTCTGCATAAAATGCATGAACTGAATCCTTCCACCAATTTAAAAGCAACCACTTGCCTGTTGGTATCAGGATTAACTACTCGAGTAGAATCGATGATTTGGTTCCATACGGGGATACTCCTGGAGAGTCGGCTGATAATTTGACGGATATAGTCTTCGTTAACTTCCATTTCACTCCACAGCTGGATTTTGACTTTTATGTCACGGTATGTCAAAGGGATATCAGTCGATAAAAAGGCATAGAACATGTAAAATGCAACAGGGTTCAAATCATAATTCAAACCACCAGGAAGAATCAATTCTCTTCCTTTGTCGGAGATTTTCAATAATACTTGTTTACCCTCTGGGTGGTATGTCCCAAATTCTATATCATTTATCCTTGTCTCTACCCCATCCTCAATTTTTTTATAAAACATCCTTTCAAAAATACCCTCGTCTAATACAAGTACTTCTTTCCGATACTTTTCTATCCTTTCCTGCTCTAGGTCGGAGTAGAAGTTCTCTTCAATACTTTGTACTTCCTGAATCGATTCCTTTGCAATTCTGATCCCGCAATTCACCAAAAACATATTGGCCAGCAGAGCTTGTGTATCATTTAAGCCTTCAGTTTCGGATCCGTCGAGTGCCCGTTCAAAATGAAGAATGGCTCTGGCAAACTCCTTATTACGATAAAATAAATAACCTAGCCGATAGTTCGCTACAGGATGGTCAACCTGGATACGAACAGCTTTTTGGAGATATTTCATAGCAATGTACGGATCGGGCTTTTCCGCCATTTTGAAGTATTCAGCCTGGGAAACATAGAGCTTAACCAGTTTGCCCTCAATGATGCGCTGCTTATCACGATCCCTGTTATTCCTGGCTTTTGTTAATTCATCTCTTAGCCTTCTTTCCTCATCTGCAGGATACAAATCCCTTTCTCTTATCTCCACAGTGAATCACCTCAATAAAAGTTTCAACTTCCTTCCCCAAAATCCCTCTTTTTGTACTGTGACACCGAGTCACGACACTCTTGCTAAAATTAGCTTACCAAAACAAAGGGAGATGATTTAGATGGAAAACAACATTTTATTAGCAAGACACGGTTTACAAAAGGAAGATTGCATTACTTCACCTCGAGGGAATGCTGCACAATTGTTGTTCAGACTGACTCCTGGCTCATTAGAAAATGATTTATCATTGGTGAAAGGTATAAACGAGGCTAGCCAAGAAATAAACTCACCTGGACCTGGTATGTTGATTGATCCCATTAAAGGTGATTTGCCACTATCTGATATAGACCCTTACATTCGTGGTGCAGTTCGCTGGCTGAACGAGTTAGGAATTTATACTTTTGGTTCTTGTGATGGGCACGGAAAAAGGTCTGCATTCATTTTCTTAAAGAAATATCCAAACAGCAAACAAATTGAACTAATTAAAGCGGCAGTCCCAGCTAGTATAAAATGCAGGATTGAAGGTAAGAATTTCCGCCTTGCCTATGCGCAAGAAAACCAGAGGGTACTTCTGGAGTTCGCTGAAAATTTATATCAAGTCTATAAGAATCCTGGTTACCTAAAGAATCTTCAAGCAGAAAACTTTAAGTCTTCTTTAATAGAGTTGCTCAATATTCCCGGTGTAAGCACAGATGAAAGAGCCGTTCGCTTAAGTTTAAGGAATAAGGTAAACCGCCTGCTTGACCACTCCTTCATTGATAGAAAAGGAAACTTGCTTGGTTTTATGGAATGCGGTACCGGTCCAACCATCCTCCTTTCAGCCCATATGGATACTGTTGAAGAGATTGTTGCTGGCCGCAAAATCATAGAGGAAGGCACCAATTTAAGAAGCTCTGAAGGAATCCTGGGAGCAGATGACCGCGCGGGAATTGCTGCAATCCTTTCTATACTAAAAAGAATCCGTAAGACCTCTTTCAACGGCACAATTAAGGTCGCTTTTACAGTAGAAGAAGAAATTGGCTGCCGCGGATCACGTGAAATCGACAAGGATTTTCTAGAAGATGTAGATGCAGCAATCGTAATAGACCGCAGAGGAAAAAGAGATATTGTCACTTCAAATGGAGGGTTCTCCTTCTGTCCTGAAGAATTCGGTATGCTCTTTGAACAAGCAGGAAGACTAGCTGGCATGGAGGATTGGCGAATCACACCAGGAGGGTTAAGTGATGCCAAAGTTTTTGCACAACACGCAATTCCTTCTGTTAATCTTTCAGCTGGGTATCAAAATGAGCATACTGATTTTGAAACAGTTGACTATTTGGCTACGTTTGAGACAATTCTTTTGGTGGAAGCATTATTGCATCATAACTTAATTCAAAAGAAATTCACAACCAACTTAGCAATTTAAAAGTTTTTAAAAAAACTATAGCTTTCATCCTTACACCAGAGGAAAAGAGGAAGCACAGAAAAAATTTTTCTGTGCTCCTTTCTAAAGTTCCTCTGCCCACTTAATGAATTTGGTTTTATTTCTCTCATACCAATCGTTACAAACGAGATATTTTTCATTGTTGATTGTAATTGGGTTCGCCCAGAAACGGGAATAGCCATTCACCAATCTTTGTTCTAACAGAGAAGATCCATTTGTTACTTTTTTAAGCAAAGGATAATTGATGTCAAATAGATTTTTGCAGTGTCGTGCGTCCTGCAAAACACGGACCCTATCAGAATTAAGTAATTGTTTACGAATAATCTTGTCTAAAGTTGTTCTTACCAATTCTCCTACCTTTTTTGAATTATCTAGAGGTGTAGTATGATCGGTAGTTTGTGGTTTTTCCAAGGTGGTTTGTTCTAACTGCTCATATTCTTTGATCCATTTTTTCATATACTTTATTTTCTTTTCATTTGGGATCCCATCCACCTGTTCCTCTAACAATCTATTAAAACTTGTTTTAAAGGTTCTCTTATCCATCATTCCTGCCCCTTGTCCTATTCCTCAACATTTATCAAATAAATCTTGTCTTTAAAACCGCCTCTATCCAATTCCTTTTGCTTTCGAATTTCTTCAATCTCACTAAAAGAATAGCCATGAATTTCTGCTAACGAGTACATTACCTCTAGCAAGTCCGCCAGTTCTTCCCCTGCTTCTCCCCTGGTAGTACTGTTCTTAAATTCATTCAGTTCTTCTTCCGCTTTATTTTTCAGTTCCTTTATGTATTCCTCATTGGTCAATTGCCTGATCGTTAGTGTTTTCCCTGACTCCCTGATGATCTCAGGAATCCGATCTCTAACTAACTTATTATAAACTATTGATTTCCCTGTCTTTGGGCCATTAACCCAATCTCTTAAGAAATCCCAATCTCGAACAGTTCCATCCTCATTCAAAACACCAAGGTACGTACCATCTCCCTTTCCTACCTGCCAAATAGCCTGGGCGGAATTGAGTTTATCAGTGATATTGCTTTTCATTACATATTCAATAAACGCCTGCTTCCCTGGCTTAATGTTTTCAGCAACATAGGCAACCAGGTAGATATCCATGCAGCTTGCACCGAAATCTGTGGGTTCACCATTTAAAATATGCTGTTTAATTAGCTTTACCCTGGCTTCTTTGGTAGGAGCATTCATCAGTTCAAGTTTAATCTTACTAATTTGATAGGCCGTATAACTCCGTTTCTCCCATTGTTTTAATTGATTGAGGTCTCCCTCTGCCATTATTAGTTTATCGATCATATTCTTAAGGTTCGACACTGTAGGGATCACATTGTTATGTATACTTCTGCCTCTCACATTTCTTGGCAATTCAAATTTCCCCTGAGTTAAAGCTGGCATTTCTTTTCCCTCTATTCAGATTATTTTAGTTAAATTATACCATTTAGGGATCGATGGTGATATATTCATAGAAAAAGGGAGGTTTATTATATGGCAATTAAGATGTTTGCTGAATTGCTAAAGTATCCTTATGTCGTTGTTTATGATTATGCAACCGGAAATAAACTTCACAGAACCAGCTGTTCCTATGTGACAAAGAAGAACTTTGATCTGAAAGTCCTCATTAATGCCGAGAAAAATGGATACTATCAGCCAATCGAGATTCTTGATGAAGTGACTGATCCAACTGTGGTGCCTTGTAAGATATGTAAGCCGGACACAAGGTAATACATAAAGAAGGCAGACCTGTAACTGATGGTCTGCCCTCTTAATTGATTAGGTTTGAAGTAACTTCATAAGTTTTTTAAATACTCCGGATGGATTTTCCTCTAAGTCCGTAACAGGGAGAGCTTCTTCTTTCTCGCCCTTTGAAAAAGTAACACTTCTTTCAGCGTGGTTCATAACAACCTTTATATCTTTAATATTGTATTCCGCTACTCCGCTTGCATGGTTAAGGTCCTGATTATCAAGGTTAATCTTAATGCGGTCTGACACCCGTCTTAGCATCCTCCAGATGACCATTTCTTCTTTAGATTTCATAAATAACTCCGGAAGCTCTTTTGCTTCCTTCATGGTGTTCAAGGTGGTCAAAATATAGCTTGATATTCCGTAATGCACTGGCTTAATGACTTGTGGTACATTTCTCCAGGACTCGACTTTGAAACGCATATATTCTTTAGAAACATCGAGATATGGTTTTACCTCTTGGATCTTTCCGTACCAATGAACACCATTGTTCCTCCCTAATGAGCTGTTCCCATATAGTGCAATATATTTTGCCTGCTGCCATCCGTTTCTTAATTGACTGACAGGAATGTCATATACTCCTTCGCTCATAAACAGAGTAAATTCGTCCTGATGAGAAACCAGGCCTACAAAAACCATTTCATCTAAGCTGGATTGCCACTCTTTTTCTGCACCCCTTGGCAGGATTCCTTCCTTTTGAATTTCTTCTGGACTTTTATCAATCAGTCTTTCGACAAAGCGTTCCACCAGCGTTGTAGCATTTGGAAGAAACGGCAATCCGCCTATATTCACCTTATCAATACTTTTGTAAAATGGATGCTTTTTGTAACTGTCTTCATCAAACCAGGGAAACAATACATACGCTCCGAATGATTTCCTCTCATAAAGCTTATCATTTGCAGCAACAATTGAATCACGATATCGATGCATCGTATTGATGTCATCTTCCATCGGTCCAGGTGTTTTGTAACGGTTCTTGTAGTAGCTGTCATTCTGAGCATAATCAATTCGATACTTTGCATCAAAAATATAATGGTATTTATAGTCCTTACCCTTCTTTTCAATACTGAGCATCGTATCAGGCATTTGCGAAACTGTCGGCAGGTTATCCTCTTTTTTCTGATAAGCTAATATAATCTCCTCATTGGTAACAGGATGTTTAAAAATCCGTTTCGCCATTTTGTTCGCTTCCAGGTTAACAAATAACCCTTCTCGATTTACTCGCACAATATCCTGGCTGATCAATTTATATTTTTTCCCGAGGATCTGGCCAAGTTTTAAAAAGGTCCAGTATTCATAAAGCGTAGCTACATCTTTTACAGACATTCGATACAGTTTTCCCTGTAGCATAAGACCCTTTGAAACCGTTAGAAAGATTTGAAACGCATCACGGTATCCAGGAGCCATTTGAAGGACCAGGCTCATAACAGAACGATCGAGTTTGCCGACGGTTCTCCAGAATGAACTTCGCAGTTTGGATGTTAACTGCTTGGTCATAGATTCGATCTTTTCGACTAAATCGTAATCAGGCTTCTCTCTGGACCAGCGATTTTGGCTAACGACTGAATTCAGCAGGTCATCAAGCTTTGTGATCAAACGCTGCATCATCCATTTAACATACCGATTTTCTAGTGTATCAAATGTCAGCTCTTTTTTAATCCGCAAACCTTCAGTAGGCATGACGGTTCTTCCCTGGATGGAAATGCCTTTCGCTACATCTGCAAACACGTTTGCCTTTTTGCGCAAATAACTTCTGCTCGTGGAATCAAGCTTTCTTAACTGATCTCCTCTGGTTTGTTCATAAGTCTTCTCCAGCTTATGATGAGGCTGATATTCAATTCTTGTAACTGCCTGAAGGAACTGGTTAAAATGCTCACTGATCAATCGGTAAAACTCCGCTTTAGTCGGATTCCCTTCAAGCTTTAATTTTGCTCCATGATAGGTTTTCCGGATAAAGTGAAAGGCCAGATTATAGATTTCATCATTAACCTCTTCTAACAGCTTTTGATAATCCTGTTTGTAATCCAGCTTAACAGGGAAAATCTCCAGCGTTACTTCCAGCATCACCTTGTCATTTGATCGTATTTCAAAAGTCGTATAGCCTACCTCGTTCTGGAAGTGAAGATTTCCCATGAGGATCCTCTGGCTGCCGATTAGTACCGGTGAAACAGCATTTCTTAATAGAGGATACTCATGATAAAAAGTTAACTCCGCCTCATTCTTCGGTACGACGATCAATTGATAGACGCCATTTTCAAAAAAGATCGGACGCTGGTTTGTTGGCTGTACCATTTCCTTTATGGAAATATCATAGACATGAATGTCTTGAATGCCCTCTCCGTTCACGGAAAAATCCATGACATCATGCCGGTCCATTGCTCTGTATTGCATGAGACCTTCATACCGCACGTGATAAGGTTTGCCCTTGATTACCAGTGACAAATCATTGGTTTCAATCTTTACTAGTTCAACATCCTCACGAGATCCAGAAGGAAGTAAAGCCATCACTACTTAACCTCCCAAGCATTTCAGCAACCTTAGCAGCACTTCGAGGGTATTTAACTCCATTCACGTCAGAGAGATTCTGCCCTTCTACGAATTCTCTGTTCGTAAATTGACGATAGAGCCCCTGAAGCAATTGTTCAACTCTAGAATCACTTCCCGCGATACGAGGGAGGATTTTTTGAAGGATGCAATGATCAAAAGCAGCATCAAAAGAAAGTAATTTCGATTCCTCATTATATGCAAGGTAAAAACAAATCTCATCACGTACACGATATCCCACATGGGCATTCAACAATTGAAGTGAATGATTGATATTTACCAGCTCAGCCGTAGCCTTATTAACCAAGTCCCCATGCTTACTATAAACATCTTTAAGATGAAGGTATGTTGAGGCAAATTGATCTTGATGGATTCGTTTCGGTTCCACCTCTTCCAGGTCAGTTAAGAAGGCAAGATTGCCTAAGTTCACCCGGTTAAACTCGATCGTATTCGCACGGTCCAAAACCTTTTTACTAAACGGATGAGTCGTCTCGTCCATGTTAACCGTTCCGATAATATAAAGATTATTCGGGAGGGTAAGCTCCTCACCCAAAATGTCACTGGAAAGAAGAGAAGAAGAAACAATTTCGCCGTTAACACGTTTACGGCTTTCCATCACACTCAAAATATCACTAAAATAATACTCTACACGAGCAAGGTTCATTTCATCCAAAAGGACAAAATGCGGCAACTCCGGATTCTGTTTTGCGTTCTTAATCACTTTCGTTAAAGGCCCTTCTTTAAAATCTCCCTTAATATCAACATAACCAAGCAAATCAGAGCCATCATTCCAGTCAGGGCGGATTGGGATTAAACTAAATTGCCCATTTTCTTCTGTTGCTCCTACACTCTCAGCAAACCATTGAACAATTTTCGTTTTCCCGGTTCCGGAAATACCAGAGATGATGACGAAGGGCTTGGTTTTAAGGGATAGGAAAAGGTTGATGATTTCTTCTTTTTCGTAGTAGAAGCCTTTACTTTTAATGTAATGATCAATATAGTCAATAATTTGTTTCGAAGATAAATACTCAGGTTTCTTCTCATTCACTGTCATCGCATTCGTATTACTGACATAACTACTCAAGATACCATTTACCTCCATAGGAACTCTCTCTTCAAACCTTTTTAAAAGTTCATAAGCAAATTGTTCAGTAACTGAGAAAAAATACCCTTGCTTCAAATTGCCATTAACATCAAACGGACCACTTTCGTTTCGTCTCCATTCTTCAGGTATTTCTTCTTTTTCGATTGGAGGAACAAAATCGTAATAAGAAAGCTTTAATAAATAGCCTTCTTCCTGCCATTCATGGTTTGCCATTTCAGTTGGTTTAGGTGCTTCAATAGCTGCTTCCTGAACGACCCCGATAGATTTTAATTCTCTTGCTGAATAGCAAAAAACTATATCTCCAGGTTTCGAATTGACCAAATTAACATGGTGGGCCAGAGGTCTTCCTAGCTTTGATTTCTGAGGAGCCCAAAGAAAACTACCTTCTTTCTCTTGCTTGTATGTCTGGCCTTGATTCACCCACCAAAACTTTTTAACCTGTTCTTCAAGACCATTAATAAAGAGATTTTCCCTATATTCTTTATCAAAAACTGCTCTGGCTAATTGATCGTTGCTACTATCTTTATATTGAGATTTAAGCTGATTTTCGAATCTACGTTTAATAAATTCGAGCGTTCTGTCTAAAACCTGCCAGACTTCTTCATTTTCCATTAATTTTTTATATTCAAAAGTTACGGTAAAGACTTCTAATTCATCATCATTCTTTTTAGTAAACGCTTGCTTGGATAAATAATCAAATTCATTAAGTGTCTCAACAAAAGTGCCAAGCAAAGGGATTCTGTATTTTAACCCTCCTCCTTCTGAACGGTAAAAACCTAATATAATCCAGCCACCAAAATTAATATGTAGGCCTTTCATGTCTTTACGATAAGTAATTGAGAACCTTTCATCTTTTGATTTTTCAACACCTAGCTTATTTAATGTAGTACTAATAAAATCGAAAGCTTGATTAGCAGCTTCGAAAGTATTGAATATTTTTTTAAAAGGTTCCGCGAGAATCTTTTCATTTATTGGTTTTAATACTACTCGATATACAAAAGGTTTGTCCGTTTCATAGAATTCCATATACTCAGCTTCATTGTCAGGAAGAGTAACTGTCTTATTATCGTTGTTAATCCTGAAATTGAAAATAAAATTATAGGTGTATTTAAAAGTATCGTGAAGTAAATCTTTTAGTCCTTTATTACTGTCATATCGTATCTGTAAATAATCTGATTGCCCTTGTTTTCGATCAATATTAACTAGACGAGCATCATATAATTTATCATCTATTACCAGAGTTACATTACGTTTCTCTCCCTTTGATAAATGCTTTCCATGATTAGCTCTTATAAAATCCTCGTGTAACTCAAAAGGTATAGGTGTACCGTTTGAGAAAATAGACCAGTCCACCTTTTTAATACCTATTAACCCAGGTTTATTTACTTTTGACCAACTATGGATTTTTGTTTGCATATTATCTCCTATCTACTATCCTTACGAGTTTAAAAAACATTTAAGTAAAAATAACGGTGAATCCAATATAAACAACTTAAAAGGAATTTTTTAGTTTTATATTTGGATTAGGACTAAATATAATTTTCATTAGCTTTCTTCATGTAAAATTATACTATAAATGGATATTGCCTAGAAGGCATTAGCTGATTATCTTCTATTTGAAGCCTTAATTAATGATTATGAAAATATTGCAACATAATGTTAAAAAACAAAATGGTATTAATTTATTTATAAAAAAAAAGCTGCCACTGGCAGCTATAATTCAGTTAAAAATCATTGTAGGAAAGAACACCTTTTATTCATTTTATCTTAAGTCATTTTCCTTCATTTTTCTAAGTCTAAAGTGAAAGCAGGAATACATGATATTTTGGTCCAAAAGTACAATTAATGCATTAAAACATTTTTTTACTTATGACTTTTTATTTTTCCATGCTCTATAAAAATATTTTTCAGGAGAACGAACATACACATGGAATCGTATCGTCTGATTGGAATAGATACTTCTCTACGCCATCGGCTTCCATATCTTCACGATATTGTTTTAAGGTATATGAGCCACCATTTTTTTTTAAGATTGAAACATTTTTGTCAAAATGCTCACGGAATCGCCTTTCCATATCTTCTTGTTCTCTATACTGATCTGGCCAAATAGCATAAAGTGTTGCATAGTGTTGGAATCCACCTCGTACACATCGACCTCCACAGTTTGCATGTGAGAATCCATTAATACCTCTCGCTACGAGTTTTTGTGCTAATACATTTTCTTCTAATTTAGCAGCTTCTATTGCAGCTGTGTACATTCGAGGCAACTTTATACCCCATTCATATTGAATAATCCCTTTCGCATTAATATCTTCACGTAATGTTTCAATAAGTGGGAAACGGGTTTCAATTGGCTCTATTGGAAAATGAGCATAAAATGACCGAATACCCGCTGCCTTACGAATATTCATATCTGCACTATTTTCTTCTATATTATTTTCACGACGTTTAACATGACTATCATCTCTACGATGCTTTTCATGTGGTGCGATACCAAAATAAAGGATTGGTTCTACTTTTTCATTGTCCCGCAATTCTTCTAAATAGATTAGTGTTTGTCTAACTTTTAATTCTTCTGAGCATTTCGCTAGTCGAGAGTTACCTAGGTATCTCATATCATAGAATACTTCTTCAGGAGTACGACCATCTAAAATTTCAGTGATTTCTAATCCAATATATTCAGATACTTCATCCATGAAACGCAAGTTATCTTCGTCTTCCCATAATGTATTAGTGAAAAATAATTTACAGTTTTCTTTGCCATATGCCTGAACCATATAATAAGATACATAAGCACTACCTGCACCACCGGAGAACATTGCAATATGAACACGTTTACGTTCAGACCGTGGCAATTCAAGTTCCCATTCTTCTTGAATTGTCTCCTTAATGTTTTCTTCAGCTAAATCTTCAAGAGAAAAAACTACATTTATCTGTGGTAGAAGTTTTTCAATTAACACTCTTACTTCATACGTATCTGCCCATTCATTTTCTATGCTTTCGACACAAATTTTATTTTGACCTTTTAAACAGAGAGGTGTTGCTGGAAAATGGATGGTAACCTTAGATAAATCTCCATACATTTTGGACACTTGTTCTGCAAGACTGGTTAATTTTAAAGCGATATTATCCTCTATAATAGTATCTATATTTTTTTCAAAGTTATTAGATATATCCACATTAACTAATTCTACGTCCAATTTCGATGCTACATCGATCATAAATTGAGCATTATTTAAATACAGCGGCTCATCCGATACATCACTAAATAAATCTACAAAAAATAATTTAATTGCTTCTGGTGGGATATTTTTTTCAGCTCGTGAACAGTGTAGGCACTATAAATACCTCCAAATCCCACCACAATATGTTGTTCCATCATTTCACCTCATTATTCAACGTAATCTTGCATTAATAGAAGTATCATATACTCGATTTCGTTTTTGGGGATATTACGTCCTGCATTTTTCAAAATACGGTCGATATTTGAATACACCGTTTTAGATTTAACTGAGAATTCGGTTTTCGCAATTGTCTTTGTTTGATTACCGATCTTAATTGATACTATATTACTTTGATTAGCTACCTCTTCATCTAACAAAACCTCTGTTAATTCTCGTATGCTATCTTCTAGTTCACCAACAAATTTGTCAAAGGTTTTGTCTGACCAGTCTTCAAAACGCACACCTGTAAATAATTCTAAGAACTCGTTAAACCACTCATTGTTATCTTGCGAAGAATTTAATGCTTTAACTAAGTCATTTGTTTTCTTAAATGATTCATACTGCTGTAGCCATGTTATTAACTGTACTTTCGAGGTTAAAGATGTTACACGTTTGAACTCTTCATATGCTTGTTGTCTCTTTATATCAATCAAAGTTTCTGCGTATTCTTTTACTGAATGAAGTGCTTCAATATTGTAGCCAAAAGTGTCATATAAATTATTTAAACTTTGTTGAGGTTTTACTTCTGTTTGTTTAATTAAGGTTCTTAGTGTTTCAAACTCTAATGATACTTGCCGTGTAATTTGTATATAACGTGGTAATGAACGTAACCATTTTACTAAAGTACCACACGTTTGAATCAATCGAGAAACATTTTGTCCTTCTAAACGCTCTTCCGTAAAATCTGCAAACACTGAATCAAGTTGGTTATAAAATTTCAAGTGATTGTCAGCAATTTTTTCATAAGTATAGCGGTAGTTTTCAGCGCCTTCTTCTTCTAAAATCTCATATAACTTTTCACCGTTAATTCCTGGCACGAATATATCATTACGATATAGCATAAATTCGCTCCACCGATCTCTCAGCAAGGCTACCAGTAGCAACGGCACAACGGGTAGACGGATACCATAGGGTGAAGCAGTAAAGATACGGATTAAGTCTGCAAAGCTACCTGTAGGTTTACGTTCTAAAAGTGTAAGGATTTCTTGTCGTAACATAGCATATGGTTGATAAATGATATTTTCATAATCCATCATATGAATATTTTCTTCAAAATGCTCATTATTTTTAAAGACAGCTGCATAAATGGCATAGGCTGGTCCTGTACCAGAAATACCAAATTGTTCTTCTTTTGGATGTTCTAATATGGCATCAATAACTTGCTTTGAACCAGCTTTTTGTTGTGAGGATAAGTTCATACGGTTAAATGAGTCATTCACAATCTTTGGTGTTTGTGGATATAACCTCTCGCAAATCCTTGAAAGCCATGTTGATATCTCCTTTTCGGACTGTGGCTGTTGTGCGCCATCTACGTGATACCATAGTAAATCTTTATCTAATCGCTGCAACTTATTAATATACTTAGCGATTGCAAAAGCAGTTTCACTTTGTAAAATTTTAATTTCTTCTAAAATACCTTTATCTTCTGCTAACAAGTTTTTATCAGCCATAAACTCTTTTAGTATTGCAGCATTTATTAGGTGAGACTTAATAACCTTTACAGTCTGTGGATGGACTACAAAAACTTCTTTGGTAGAACTTTGTTTATTTGAAATGTATTCTAATATCTTTTTCGGACTAGAATTTTCTGCAATAATATAGTAAATATTCATATCATATCGACTGTTTTTCAGCCGAAACTGATTTAAGTGTTTTAACTGCGACTCTAGTACAAGGGTTACTTTAGCAAAACGAGTCATTTCATGTTCATCATTAAAGTAGTTCGGGAAAAAATATTTCGCTTTAAAATCTGATAATAATACTTTACATACTACTTCAGGACTTAATACATAAGATTTTTTCTGCTTTTCAATTTTTTGTTGTAAATCTACAATACTACCAGTATGAATTTCCCAATCATTTGTTAAGGGATTAAACCGAATAGCTTTAGCATCCGTTAATTTTTTTAACGTAAATGCAAGTACGTCATCTTCTAGTATTAATGCAAACTGTATAAAATCAGTTGTCAATTTTTGATGAATTGATAAGTTACAAATTTTCCATATGGAAATTAATTTTAATATCGATTCCGCTACATCCAAATCAACTTCCTTTGTATTTACACGAGTTAAGGCTTTTCGATAAAGTACAAATTCCTCCGAGACAGAACCACTAATTTCCGTATCTTCCATACTTGTGAAGAAATAATCGAATAATTTATACGGCAAATAGTAGTCATTTGTTTTAGAAATATGGTTTTGAAGTCCACCTGTTTCATTACTTTCTAAAAACGTAAACAATGTCCGTTCATTCTGTCCAAATACGCTAGAAAGTTTAGGCAATAGATATACTGTGGCTGGATGCACAGGATACAAAGATTCAATAATAACTCGTTGACGATCTTCTACATTTAGTATTGGGAACATTGGGAACGTTTGAATCCCTTTTGTCATCCCAGGTATTAGCTTTGGATCGATGCATGGCTTATGCTCTAAATTTTCTGTTAAAATCACTTGAGCAATTTTTAAGAATGTAGCTTGGTCACTCGAAATATTATATTGACGCAGACGCTTTTCAACACGTTGGAATTCCTTCGCTATTTCGTCATTATAGCCGACAAAGTACTGGCGTAAATTTTTATGTGTAATTAACATAAAATGTAATGATGTTTCACGATCAGCTATTTCCGCTAAATCTTGAATGTCTTGCATAGTTTCATTCATTAAATCACTCGGCAACCCTTGTAAGAATCGACCAAATTCATCATAAATTATAATTAAAACTTTTTTATGCTCACTAGCGGCTTTTAATAAAAGTTCTATTTTAAATAGAAAATTATCACTATAGTCCATTTCAAACTGAGCACCTGAAGTTAATCTTGGATAAATTCTCTGAAACCATTCAATTGATCCTTCATCTTCTTCCACTATCTTCGCTTGAAAGCCTTCTAACTCGAAGTTTGCTTCTTCCGCTAACGCTTTGAATTGCTCAAATGTTTGTGGGAAAGATTCTTTCCACAAAGTAATTGTCTCAATAATCTTGTGTGCTACACCAGGTAGAATGATCTCTACCCCTTCATTACGTAATGCTTGCAGTAATGCTTTAATAATCGATTTACGAAAACGTCCTTCGTTACCACTTAGAGCGATTGGCAGGTATTTCTTTTCGGTTCCACTTACCTGCTGAATCTTTTCTGCGATTTCATCATCAAAATGACGAAATTTATTACTTAACTTTTCAATACACTTGGACTGATTAGACATTAGGGTACTGACGACAGTTGCTAATAAGGATTTACCTGTACCATATGCCCCAACAATAATATGAGAACGATTCCCTGATCCTACGAAACCATCTAATAAACCATTTAAAGCCTCGGTATGTGAGGGTGTCGGAATATAACGATTAATAAATTCTTCTTTACCAATATCAAATCTAATATTTACACTCGTTTTAAATGTCATTCTTTCCACCTAATTCATCGGTAATTGTGTTTTAAAAATTGCAGCTCTGTAATTTGAGGTATCTTTACGTTATCTAAATTATTTGTACGCACATACTCAATCGGGTATTTTCTATGTGAAGTTAAACTATTCAAAATATCAATCGCCTCTGTTTTAGATAAATTAAATACTTTACCCCACAATGTATCATGTGTCAAAATTTCATCTAATTGAACATATTCTACTTTTTCTTGTTTAGCATAACGAATCAATGTGTAATAAAAAGCAGTTAAATCTCCACTTTCGTAATATATTGAATTCTTACGAATAGTGTCACTTTTATCTCCTGAACGTTCCTCCTTAAGTAAATGCAGGGTAGTAAATGGACTGAAAATTGTATCTTCTGGGTCGCTTTCAATAGCTTCTTTAGTATACAGTTGAACTAATACATCGATATCTCGATTAAGTGATCTATCCGATACACCTTTTGGCTCTTTTATATTAACCCATTCTTTAAAGGCTGCTCTTAATTCTGCTTTTGTTGAGATAGTTTCATTATATTTAGTAAAAAACCAATTAAATACCGTTGCTGTATCTCCTTTATTTAACAGTAGCTCTGAATGTAGAATTGCTACAGTAGATGGTCTTTCTAGCAATCGATCTTTATTAAAAATAATTTCACCTAAGGGAGTTAATGTATGTTTTTTATTATTTTCTTCTATTAAGTTTAAGGCTGTTAGCCAAAAACGTAAGGAACGGACCATGTTTTTACCTAGACCAATTTTTTCAAAATTATCTTTATCATAAAAGAAATTATTATTATTTGAAACATACCTAAGCCCTTTACTTATCCATTTATTTCTTAAATAGAAACTTTCATGTCTACCGTAAGCCAAATATATCTAACCCCCATATTCACTTCTGGTTAACTTACCCAGAAGAGTAAAACTACTAATTTATGAATTATAATTTCCTTCTGGTGGTACTCTCCAATGAACATTATATCAATAGTGCACGTCTTTAGCGAATATATATTCGCAAAAAAAATGCACTTTTTATAAAGTGCAGTGAGGAATTACAATAAGTTTTTCATTTTTTCTATTGCTTCGACTTTTTCTTCCCCTGATAAATCGTTAAACAAACTTATTACTGCTTCTATATTCAATTCTTTCATGCGGTTATGAATAAGGTTTTTAAAACCCGATAAGACTTGTAGGTTTTTATCAGTTAAATAACTTGGTGCGTTTTTAACCTGATTTAACCATGTAGTACATTGTTGTGCAGACCATGTTTTTAATACGCTGCTCTCAACTATAAATGCTTTTAACCATTCTTGTTCTTTTTGATTTAAGCGATCTAGGATTTCATTTTCATAATTCTCAATGATTTGAATGAAATCAACCTCTGATTCAATTTCTGTCCACTTATCTTTTAATAACAGGAGTTCTTGTCTTAATTCAAATCGATTATCCTGCTTCGCTTTAATTGCTGGAATATCATTTAAGAAGTTTTGCACGTGGTTAGCCGCTTCCTCGATACCTTCACGATCATTTTCTTTAATGTCCTTCGCTAAGATCATCTTTACTCTCATGAAGAACTTCTGGCAATCAGTTAGTGTCTTAATATCATATATCGCATCGTAGATTTCCATCACTTCATCTGTTAAAACTTTTAGAGCTGCTCTAGTTTGTTCTAATACCATATTAACTTGCTTTTCATTGGCTAATTTGTCTTTTTCATTTAGCTTGCTATGGGCAATGAGTGGTAATAGTTTCTCACCATTTTCCTTGATTTGTATAAGCTTAGAATAACCAAGGGTTGGTCCAGGGGAAGCCTTTGTAACGTACTCATTCACTTTATCTTGAACCGGATCTAAGTTATCTAAAATTTCTTCGACTTTAGTTATTAGCGCTTTTGCTTCTTTCTTATATCCATATCGATTCATTGAATCAATTAACTTTCTACACCATCTCTCAAAAGCAGTAGCTTGACTCCTAGATTGACATTTTAATGATCTTAAAAAAATAGAGAAAGTATCTTCAAAATATTTATGAGCTGCTTCTTCAATTCTACGAGCTTCAATTAAATGTGATTCATTATAAATGTATTTATCTGAGCTTCCAACTACGTTTTGAATTGTTTTAGTAATATCTAAAATTTCAAATACTCCACGTAAATCGTCAGTTTTACGTTTTGTTTCTGATAATTTTTGTTTTAAAGAACCGAATAATTTCACAGTTTCATCGTATAGTCTATAACCTTCTTTCAAGAGTATTTCCATATTGGTTACTTTATCTTCTAATTCTTCAGGAATGTCCTCTTCTAATTTTAAATCTTGAAACTGAGAATATAAATCTCTAGCGACATTAACATCGCTATTCTGTGTAACCTTTTTATATAAATTTAAATATTTGTTTGCTGATTCTTCAGGCTTTACTTGAACAACTTTAGTAGCAAACATCTCTTTTAAGTTTATATTTTTGTCAGTATACACTTTTGTCGACCATTCTTCTAAACGTATGCGTTGATTATTAAGTTGTGTTTTTGTTTCCTCTCGACGTGAAGCCAAGTATACCGCTACTAATAAAGAAAGCGCATAGTCATTAATTCCGTAGGGTACTTTTTGATATTTATCGAACAATGTTTGAATATCAAATTCACCATTTTTCTCTAATAACTGATCCCACTCGCTAAAAATGGATTGGACTTTTGGATTTTTTGGAGCAATTAAGTTGTATTCCTCGTTTAAAACAGCCCAAGACTCTACCGACTTTTGATATAAAATCGATTCTATACGTCCTTTAATATCGGCACTCTCAGAATGTAATGTTTGATAAATAACATTGGAAAGAACAATACGACTAATTCTTGAAAGCCCTTTTTTTGCTTTACCTAAAGTAGCATTAGCAAACTCTGTATAAGAAAACGGTATTACTCTCGTATATAGTCGCTCAAATGTTTCATTTGTAAACATTATCAATCTACTTGAAACTTTATCAATTGTAGCACTAGTAATTAACAAACGTTTTGCTGCTAAGTCGCGATATACATCTAACAGGACAGAATGAGCTTTTTCTTGAAAATCCGCAATAAATCGTCGATATTTATCAATCTCTTGTTGTGTAAAGTTTTGAGATACCCGATAATCCACAATAGCTTCATAAAATTTATCTTCTTTATCGTCTAAAATAAAAAATGCTATTGGTAAATCATCAAACCTTTCGTTTTTCAGAAGTTGCTGAATCACTTTGAATTTTTCAGGTTCGTAATCACTTGGTACATACAACCAGAATATTTGACCCTTTGCTTTGTCAGGTTCTAGCGCTTCTAAATGATCTATTTTAATTTGGGCTAATTTTCGAGGTGTTAAATCACTAATATGCAAGATAGTTTGAGTGAATTTCCATTCACGCGTCTTAATAAAATGACGCTTACCGAATGCGGGCTCAATATCACCTAGTTGCAGCTCGTCACTTAAACCCATATCTAAAATAACTGCCATATCAATTTCGAGATTCCGCTTTTTCTTCCTCATTAACACCTTAAAATCGTTCACACCTATTGCGTCTGCAACAAAATCAAAAACATTAGCTACTTCATCGTAACTTAAAACACCAAATTGATCTTCGAGCTGTCTAATTGCTATTTCAACTTCTTTGACGGAGAGGCCAGCAGCATTTGCTATTAGCTCAACTGATTCAACTCTATTATGTGTTTTAAAGCGACCAATACGACTAATTAAGATTGCTGCTAGAGTTTCCTTTGAACGCTCATCAAATTTATCACCATATTTAGTTAAGATTTGATTGTATAAAATACAATACTCACTTTGTTTACGGCCTTCTTGTTCAGCAGCTAATAATTCATTAAAGAATTCAGTTCGAATTATACTTGTCGCTGGCACTAACAATAAGTCCCCAAATTCATTAACATGCTGATCTGCTAATTCATTAATTTGCCTTTCTAAAAATGTTAGCGCAGACCGTTGTTGTAACCAAGAAGATAGGTTTGATAAAATCCACGAAGTAAGCGGATGAAGAGGGTATATCCCTTCCAAAATTACTTTTTTGAAATGTTCATAGTTACTCCAAACACTTGAATTATCCGCTTCAGGTGCCCATCTCATTAACTTTTTGTGGAACTGTTTCCACTCATTATCATTCTTTTCGATTTTATTAGTGATTAAATCTTTGAACGCCTTTACATCTTTCCGTTCAACTAAATTCGCGAAAATTGTTTCTAAGTTTGAAGATAAGTGTACTTTTTCACTGGATTCATAACGCCCAACATAGCGATTAATATTTGCTGTACGATCGACTCGGGTTAAATATGACTTTAAATCTGATTGGATAAATCCAAGGAACACTATTTTATCATCAGCATTTTGCACCGCTTCATATATTTGTTGTAATGCTGCATCAGAAGCTTTGGTTGGATTGCTTGAAGCAAATTCAATATAACGACCGAATTCGTCAAAGAACAGAACTATTTTATTAAATGGTTCTCGTTCACCACAAAGCTTATCTGCAATTCTTTCTAATACATCACCAGCAGATACACCCTCATCCCAACGAATATATGTACCATTTATATCTTTATATACTTTATTAATTACTTCAAATACTTCAGCGTCATTCAAAATATTTTTAATCAAATAGTGCTTCAAGTTAGCGTCAGCATCTGTCTTAGTTAACATATCACCATGTTTTATATATAATTCTTGAAAATTATCAAATGTGTTCTCGACAAACACACGTGCAATATCATACGACTTAGTCAATTCTTTCAAAAACTCTGAATCGACATTGTGGGCTTTTAAAGATTTTTGGGTTGCATTTAATATTTCATAATTCAAGTTGAAATCGCGCATGCCATTTAATATAAGCACTAAGTTTGGTTTTAAGTCATGTTTAGAGACTTGTTGTTCAATATTTGCATCCACAGATTTTAAATTTCTCAAAACTGCTTGTTGAGCTTTAATATTCCCACTCAAAAAGCTAGCTAGTGTAACAGATAGATGCGACTTACCGGTACCATACGGAGCAATTGTTAAGAAGAAATTCGATAATGGGCTTTCCCCATAGATCTTATCTACTAACATATTTGTAAATGAAGCAGTATCTAATAAACGATGACTCTTAAAAGTAATTTCATTTTTTGCTACTCCAAAGTATTCCGGGCCATGAAAAACAAAACTACTTGCTACATCATACTGCTTCTCATCATTGTAAAACCAATCAACCTGCACCGCTCCATTAAAATATAACTCCTTTTTAAATCGAATTATATCTCGAAACTTATACATACTTTTCAACTCACTTTCAACCACTGTTGTGTTTCATTAATCAATTATTTGTTAGGAACTAAATTAAAAGTGAAAACATCTTATCTAAGCAATGGGAAGAGTTCTGATTTTTAATAATTGTTATTGGTGACAATTGTGCATTAACTTTTATCAGACCAGCATCTTGCATCAAATCCAATGCATCTCGCAACTGTCGCTCTCTCCATAAAAAAGGCTTACCAAAAGATAAGATATCTGCAATCTCATTAAATGTAATCTCTGATCGATCTGCTAAAATTTCTTCCCATTTTATAAATAATAGATACCCATACACATACACATTTTCTCTGGATATACGATGTGGTTCAACTTCATAGCCTTTACCTTCTAATCTAATTAACCCTATTTCACCTAATGAAAGATCACTGTTATAACAAGTTCTAAAAGGTGTTAGATTAACATTAGAAGAAAATTTTCGTTCTATAGCATTTTGAATAAGTTCATCATTAAAATTTGGCATTACCTTAGGAATAAATTCATTAAACAAATATGACCACAAAGTAGCCGCAGAATATTTATCAGCTAAAAAAGCATGCAATAATAATTTTGAAATATTCTCTACTAAATAAGGATCCTCTAAAAAAACCTTTCTGCCTAGTGATGTTAGTTTACATTCATACTTCTTATCTACTTTTTCAAAAGTAACCAACCTCATCGCTGCCGTATAATAAATATGGGGCTCTACTTTTCCAGAACTTTTGCCCGTGGGTATCATTGTTTTCTCTGAAATCTCTTCTTTCGTTAAAAAACCCGCATCTGAATCGGCCAAGCTCACGATACGTGAGATGGCCTCTAATTCAGGCGCAAAACTTTGATGAAAGTTAAGGTGATATGTTATTAACTCTTTATTACTCATTTAACTCTTTTCCTTTCATGCAACGGTGTTACGTCAATAACGTGCTTAGATTTAGGTCCTAATTTTCCATCTGGTAATCGATTCGAACCAACAACCACACATTGTCCTTTTGACAACTTTGAGAGTTTTGTTGCCCATGTTTTCTGTTCATCACTCTCCGGACTTAAGAAGCTAGCAATATTCTTATTATCACCCTCTGGTGGTAAGAAGTGTACTTTTTGACTAGCATTTTGAAAACGAGTAATCGCATCTTTAGTAATTGGGTACTGAAGCGTTTGTGTAGCGAATAAACCGGACCAACCAAACTTACGTCCTTCAGTTAAGATTCGCGCACTCGGTGAGGTTTCTGATTGATCTAAATTCTGCGCTTCATCAAGAATCACTGGGAAAGGCACTTCAACTGAACCGTGTGATAAATTATAGCTCCAAATATCCCATAAGATAAATTCAGTTAATAGGACTTGTGTATCACGGTTAAACCCTGTTAATTGAACAATAAAGACTTTTCCCGCTTCACGACGCAATTCTTCCCAATCGAACAGATTCTCAGTAGCAAATGGTTTGCGGTCAATTAACGGATCGATTTTAGATAATACTGTTTTTGCACTACCTTTATCTAAGCTTTCAAGTTCACTACGTAAATAATCTAGACTCATCTTATCGCCATATTTTTGCAATCCACTAACAGTTGCTTTGTAGATCGCGTTTTTCTGTTGATCCCCTATACCATTCTTTTTATATACAGAATAAAAGATTCCTGCAATCCGCTCTGCCACGTCAATCTCAGATTCTAAATCGTATTCATCTTCGTCATACTCTTTTAAGTTTCTCTTAAATGGATTTATCGGAAACCCTTCGCGTTGTACATTAAATTGAATTATCTTGCCTTCCATAGCTTCTTTGAAGTCAACGTTTAATTGGCTTTTCTTGAAGCCATCAGTATAATCAAAAATCAGTGTTGAAACATTATTATTTGCTAGCTCTAACAATAGGCATTGCATAAAATATGTTTTGCCAACCCCTGATGTACCTGTAATTAGTAGGTGGCGGTTTTCTAATTTAGGATGTCCGTACTCCCAATAAATTTCTTTATTAGTACGCTGTTCTCTACCTAATAGGATCCTTACATCTTGTAGTTTTGATGGCTCCCCATCTACCTCTGGTTCTATTACTACCGACGGAGAAACTGGATCTTCCCGATCTGGATCTAAAATAATTACTGTATCCGGCTTTGAAGCAGGATCACCCTTTTCCTTAATTGTTTTATCACTTGGTGGTTTAGAAACAGTAGGAGCAATTGGTGGTTTTGTTTCAGCAACTAGTGGCGGATATTCAATCACCGGATTACCAACTGGATCATCTACTAATTCATCTTCTATCTGACGATTTATTTCTTTGGCAATTTCTTTGAAAGTTCTTTCGTCATCTGCAAAATTTTCATATTCTTTATTTGACGCATCTTCAAACTGTACAGCAGTACGCTCAGCTTCAGGCAACAATTGTTTTTGAATATATAACTGTCCATAGGGATGATGATTTACTTGAATACCTTCCTGGCCGAAAAAGTTATGTGTTATAACCTCTAGCTCTTCAGCATTATAGTCTAGCCAATAGGTTAAAAGTGTTAATTTCCAATTAATTGTAAATTCACCGTTTAAAATTTTATTCAGATCACTGTTTAAACGTTCACGCTCAAATTCATCACTCGTTAAATAGATAGGCGAAAAAGCTAACAGGCGATACAATTGTGCAAACCAGTATCTGCGATCATGCTCTTTTGAGTCTGGTGAAAACACGCTTGAAAGGAATTTATAACTGTTCTCTAGTTGTGTCATCCCCTTTTCTATGTGTATTGGATTTTCTTTACCCATTTTGCATTCTACTAAGTTCGCATTAATGTATAGTAAATTGTCATTTTCATTTCGGACAATTTCCAATTCTAATAGATCTGGACGGTTTGGTTCATCGTTAAACCAATGATCATATGAGTCCAATGAAATAAAGCTCTTCAGTAGTGTTTCTTCCTTTATTTCAGTAACGTTTAATGATTGAACGGCTAATAGACTTGATAAATAACTATGGATTTCGTAATCATATGGGTTTAAAGCTCTTAGAATTTTAATGCCGTCTAATATGACTGAGTCTCCTAAGCAATATTCTGCAGCTTGCTTATACATTTCAGGCAGCCATGATGGAAATAGCTTTCGTAATCGCATTTCTAATCGTGCTTGAATATCCTTTTTCATTTCTATTGAAGCTGAAATCGCAACATTTAATTCCCCGTAAATTCCTTCTCCAGTTGAAAAGCTAATGATATTTTCTGGATCAAAAATTTGCTTATCGAGCCCAGTATCAATACTAACAACCCAACGGGCTTTCTCATGGAAGATATCTAATAGATCCATAATGCCTTTTTGGATTGATAGGACTTTCTCTACTCGGTAAAACTCGTTTTCTTTCGCATAAGCATTTTGTGTCCAGAAAACTAATTGAGAATGGGCAAAAGATGCTTCGAATTGCATCTGACTTATTGAAACACTACGTTCATCTTTATTTTCAGGTGCCGGAATAGGGTTGAATACCATTGGGAATTTTGTTTCGCTCGGTGCAATTTTCTTCCCAACATTCGTTTTGTATTTAATATCACTTGTGTATAATAAATTATCAATAAATGCTAAGTCATACGCTTTATATTCTAAAAACTCATTTAACTTAGCTATGTCTGCATTTTTGTAAGTGTTGAATTGAATGTTCAACTCAATATCGTCGTCTACGTTAAACGTTTGATCTAACCACAGCTTCACATAATTTTGCGCTTTATAATTTACTTTAGACGTCAAAATATCCAGTTCTAAACTAAATTTCCCAGCTTGTTTTTGCTGGACTTTGATGAAATTTTTAATTCCTTCAATAATCGGATATAAATGGTCAAAATTAATGAAACATAGCGACAATGCATCTATATTGGATGGGAATGTTTTAATATATTCCGCGATATGAGATTGGATTATAAATGCTTTTGATGAACTCGTCCTAAGTTCATTATTTTCATCTAAATCATCCTCGTAGTCTGTTTCGATTAGGTAAGAACTATCAATGATTTGTGTATGGTTTGACTCGCCATGCAACGCATAATATCCTAAAACATGTGTCGGTGCGCGATTCACTTCATTCTGTGTAATTAAACAATCGACACCAGATAAAATAGCAGATTGATTTTCAACTTTAGATAACCTTTGTAGGCAATCTGACAACTTAACATTTTCAAAGTTTTGTACCAAGTCCGTTAGCACATCTACCAAACCTTGGCGAATAAAAGCATGCTGAGCCTCTATTTTTTCTAACATAGCAGGATGAATTGGCGGTATGATAGCTCCTTGCACAATATTATTTCGCTCTTTCCAATCCTTTTCTTCTATTATTGAAAATAAATTTGAAATTAAATAAAAATGTTCTTTTTCAAAGTTAGGGTACTTACTATATGATGTCCATAAGTCATTGTAGATCGTTACATAAGTATTTATTAATTCTGCAGTAACCAATGTTTTTTGAACATTAATTGCATTGTAAAAACCGTTATTATTGATTTCCATGACGAATTTCATAAATGGATTAATTAAACGATAAAGTTTGTTTACTACTTTCCTTTCATCAAAGTTACCGTTCGTGCTAGATTCTTTAAAAATCTTAAGAGTATTATGCAAAACGATTTCATAATTTGTTAACTGGTAGTGGAATGAGGAAATATCAGTACTCGTTAATAAATTTCCTAACTGCTTGCACGTAAAGATCGGCAGCTTATCTTCATTATTTAATGCAAGCTGCTGTTCAATATAAGGTATTAAATTAAATGACTGTAGCCAATAATCAAAGGGACTAAATGACCATTCAAAGAACCACTTAGTTTTTTCATCACTAGCCAATTTAACTTCAAAATAAATCTTTGAAAGTGCGTTAGGTGTTTTTATAAAGTCTAAACTTACTGCTGCTTTATTTTTTAAGGCAAATGGGTCTTCGTTATTAAAATATTCAACTGTCACAACATTTTGTACGCTTACATTCAGATAATCAACTAGCCCTCCTAAAGAGAGGCATATTTCATTCCACCGATTTGTACGATCCTCCTCTAGAATCCCTTCTGCTAACTTAGCAGCAGTTACATTTATTACAACTTTATCTGAGGATTGTACTGGCTCTGGCAATTGGGTTAGCACTTCCAAGATCATCTGTGAATACGCGTGTATTGGTTCGCCTGTTAATTTATTCACTCGGTCTTTAATTGGAGTTTCCCCTTCAGTCTTAACGCCTAGAATTTCTATGGTTATCGCTTGGTCAAATTCTGCTAGTTTTGGACGTAACTTATCTAAATTCCCACCCTTGGCAAAGTCTATAATATCCTCGCAATATTTTTCATAAGATCCAAATGTGGAATTAATGCTTGCTTCATACTCGATAAACTTTTCATTTTGTTCTTTAAACTTGTTGAATTTTTCACGTAATTTTTTTTCAGCACTATTACTAAATCCGCTTTTATACGTCTCGCGCTTAATAAACTTCTCACCGTTTTCTAGTAATTTGAACGTTTTGCCTTTATGCAATTCGCTAAGCAATTTATTATTTACGGTAAGAATATTAGGTAATCCAAATTTAACCCATAAGTTTTTTAAAACGTATTCAACAATTTCTTCAACTTGATACAAATTTTGTTCAGATACACTATCAGCAATCTCGCTCACTTTAAAAAGATCTAATGGAACATGTTTAAAGATACTAGCAAAAAGATGATTGATTATAGCAATAGCTCGTTGATCATCAATGTCTAAAGTAGCAAAAAACTCTGCATATCTCCCTTTATATAATGTATTAATATCAGCTGGAGAAATAGAATAGAAGTCTGCCAAGCCGCCCTTATCCTGTACACTTTCTGTAGCTAATAAAACTACAGATTTTTTAGTTTCTCCAAACTCATTACGAAGCTTTGTGAAGCGTTGATCTATGCTGACGAATCCTAATTTTCGCATTTCTTCTATTTCTGTTGTATATTCATCTTTCCAAATATTGTACTTTTCTTCAGAAAGTTGAACCTCTATACTGTCAAAACGAGAAGTCAAGAATTTTGCTACCTCTAAATAAATTGTTGGATGATTAAAATAATCTAGACGAATGAATGTTGCTTGGTCAGTACTATTAATTTTATCTTCAATATATGCACTTAATTTTTCAATATAAGCTTTCATTTAATCACCTCTTAAATGGATTTTCTACAATAGAAGTAGCATCCGATAAGTTTCGTAAAAAACCACTGTTTCGTAATATTTCTAAGAAAATATGCTCATTTTCATTAAAATCATTTAAAAAAGATATATCTTCAAAATGTCTTTCTGCCTCTTTAGGACCAATCACAATATTGTAGTGTTCATAGCATAACCTTAAAAATGTCGTGAATAATAGGCGTTCCCCAGGTTTTATAAGCGTTAACACAAGGATTTTTACTAGATTTTCATTTAAGGACATGCGCATAGAACCTCCTGTAGGAGGAATGACCAAGCCAATATCCTTTCCTAACTTGCGAATTAACAGGCTCGTATCTTTGGCAGCATCTTGTAATATATTCTTTTTTGTTTTAGCCATCTCTTCATCATAAACTCTATAAATTGCTCTAAAAACATTTTCTTCTAGTTGCTGATAGCCCTGAACAGCCTTTTTGCGTATAGAACCTTGGGTGTTCTTGGTTAAATCGATTATCCAAGCTTGTCTATCTTTTAAGTTTAAAACAGTTGTAGAGCGGTAAGTCATCATACGAATAATCTGAATGGCTATTAAATTTCCTACTAGTTCCACCTTTTCAAAAGCATCCAATTCACTAGATAGTAAATTATTCAGTTCTTCGACTGTATAATGCGCTACATTTTCGTAGTCTTTTGGAATAACTTCCATTTTCTTGTCGATATAATGAAACCGTTGCTGGATAACAGGAGCATCTACAACTTCTTCCCATTCACCTTGAATGTAGTTAGCGAGCGCACTCAATTGCGGTATGGAAATAATCATCTCTTTTAGCTTTTTAGATAAATGATTTCGGTAATCATTGCCTAATTTATTTAACCCTTGTAAAACGTGTAAATAATAGACCTCGCCACCTCGAGCCATAAACATATGTTGAGAAAAATTGAATTCACGATCAATATTTAAGAAAGTATCTTCCTTGGATAGATTTTCTGTTCGTGTTTTCTTATTGCCTATTGATTCACTAAAAATAATTTCGGGTGTTAAGGGCAATAATGATTGTGCAAACCAAGATCGTTTTCCGCTAATAGCGGTATAACCGTAGAATAAATCTTGTAATATGTCTAACGCGAAATCCTTATCATAGTTGGAACCTTCTATTTGAATTGTTTGTTTTAAATGTTCGCGATGATGTTCTAAAGCATAGCGGTCAATTTCAAATCGTTTTTCCTGATCACTTCTGTTGAAGAAAATAAAGCGTTTTAACCCCATTTTAGGAGCTGGATAATAATGTAGCCTTTTTGTCTCATCTTCAATTTTGTTGAAATAAAAACCATCTGATTTTATTTCTAGGTAGTCCTTTTGGCCCTCGCTTTTAGGTGATATAAATACTAATAAAAATTCCAATAAATATTCGAATAACGTTTGGTCTTTATAAATACGATGACCATAAATTTGAATTTGAGGATTTTGTGAATTAATATCATATCCTTCATATTTAGGAAAGAATTCTAATGTCATCTTAGTCTATCTCCTAGTCAAAATATATTTTTTTATTGTCCATATCTAACTCAATATCTATAATTTTTGGTCCTTGTAATGTTTGAATTAACAACTTGATTACTTCTTCACCATCGGCAAATTTATATTCTTTATATAACTGCGCTTTTAAACGGTGAATCCCATGAGATAGCACTGGATTCAACTTTGTTGAAAGAGACCCATTTGCAATTTGATAGAAATAATCAAGAATAGGTAAGGGCAATGAATAGGTCTGTGGTAACCGATTAAACTTCATATATATATTATAAGTAGGTTCATCCGAAATTGTATTTTTGATTTGCTCCGAATCTACTACTAAGCTATCAAAATCAATCTTACCTATTAATAGATAGACATTTTGATTACTGAGTCCGTTACGTTTTAATGGCAAATACAGTACACTATCAGAGTTAACTTCGCTACTCTCCCCCAAAATAATGACTTGTAATGCCTTAAAAACTATTTCTTTCAGTTGGCGCTTTGAGCGGGAGCGAATGCCGTTTTTACGATATGATAAATATCTTGGATATATTGGCGAATATAAAAGACCAAATAACTGATCAGCTTGCTGTTCATCCATCTCAGAGAATAAAATCGCCATACGACGCATTGCTTTCCGTATTAAAAATGGTTCTTTTCCATAAAGTAATTGTTCGGTAGTGTAAAGCCTGCGACGCATAAAATGATCCCATGTATTTTTTGTAATCGCCCGGACTTCTTCAACTAATATATCGAAGTTCTCCTTCACAAAAAGATCTTGATCGTATATTAATTTCTTTTCATCTAACTTCAACTTTTGAATTTCAATGATTGATTTAATTTTTAATGCATCTCTATTTTCAGTGAAACCTACATAGCCAAAGAACAAGTTGCTAATATGATAATCAAATAATATGGTTTGACGGTTAATTACATTTAATTTATTGCATTGTAAGTTTCCTGTAATCGCATATGAAAGATGTGAGAGAATTTGCCGTATTGTCAATCTCATGTCATTATCAGCTAACCAGCGATAATAATTTATTGCAAACCGTTTAAATTGTTCTTGATGTTTTTTCAAAGTCAAAAAATTGTTGTGTACCGGACATGATAAACCTAATTCACATGTTTCAGAACCTTCCCAAAGTTCTTCATTTAATAAATTATCTATCAAAAATGGCACAATGTCAGTATTATCTAATAATGCTAGGTTTATTACTAAGACAGATATGTCACCTATAAATCCTTCTTTAAATGAATTTTCATCCATTAATTTAAGGATGTCCATCTCTATTTCATTTTCATGTAAAGTTGATTCTGAATAATAATTTTTAAAAGCTTCAATTAAAGGGCCTGTATTAGAAACAATGATACTTGAACCCTCATTGTTAATAGTTGTGAGCCCCTGTTGGATACATTTTTTTGTTTGTCACTCACCAACTCACTCATATCTTTTACATAATATAATAGGTTTCCAGTCATCCGATTTTGAACAGTGTCTTCTTCTTTTAGCTGTTCTTCAGCTGGGATTGCATCAACTTGACGTAAAATTTGATGTAATAAGCTAGTTTTTCCATCACCAGCATGACCAGTTAATATTATAAATGATGGCTTCTCTTTAATTTTTTTTATTAGGTAACTGCCAATCTTTCTCTCCACACGGATTTTTTCATAAAAAGGGCTAGAAAACTGAGATTCTGCTATTGAATTGTCATTTGAACTATTAGCGTTGTTCATGGACTGTAAATATCTGATATATTCTATATGCATATTAACACCTCTATTTATTTCGTTATAATTATTTTAACATTATTTGTAAAGTTAATTGTGGGATTTTCAATACTATCTGAAAAAATCAGAAAAATTTTTTATATCTTTTTTAGGAAGCCATGAAAACGCACTCTTTTATATGGATTCCGGTTTTCTTAATTATTATTTTTAATTTTATATGTACCCAATTTGCACTGCCTATCTGAGCCAACTCGATTAGCCTCCAGAAATTATAACGTATTCTAGACTTAATTAACTACCCTCTCTTTTTAAATAATTTCTATTTGTTTTGCAATAATCTGCAAATAGCTTCTTACTTGGAATATTAAAAAGGGTATTAACCAAAATTTTGGTCAATACCCTTTTAGTACATCTTTATGAAAAAGCTGTGGATAGGCGTCTATGTACAACCCGTTCAAAGCCTTCCTAGCAGCCCGCCTCCCACTCCACCTATCCACCCCAACCCCAATAAAATCCTTATAAGGCGGTTCTTCCTGGCAAATAGTCACAACCACTTTATAGTGATCATGATACTTTATGACTTCCATCTCAATTTCATCTAAGTACTCGTTGGTGAATTGAGAAACGCTCCGATCAATATAATTTATTGAAGACATATGTGTCCCTCCGTTAATTCAATCACCTAGTTAGAGTTTTTACTCTTTTTATGTACGGACTTTGTCTCTTTAACTTCAGCTAAAAATTGATTATAGTATCGGGCGTTTTCATCAACTTCTTCTATTTCTTTCACCAACTCTGATGGCTTTATTTCCAATGCAGCGGCTAATTTGAAAATGGTCAATAGTGTTGGTCCATATTGGTTTGTTTCTAGATCACTTATTGTTCTACGGTCTTTTTGACTAAAATACGCAAGATCTTCCTGACTGAGCAATTGCTTTTTTCGCAGCTTTTCAATGATTTTACCAACGAGAATCGTCTCTTCGTTACCCAATGGAAAGACTCCTTTTTACAACCATTAGATAACTATTGAATATTTTGGAACACGTATATATGACGGCATTTGTTTCCCTTGTACAACTTTTGAAATAATAAAAGCGACAGTCAAATAACTGCCGCTACCGTTCTATTGACATATTCCTTTGGAATCCCTAAAAATCAGCTTCTTCGGGAAATTTTTTGATTAAACTTATTTACCAGTAACCCAAGCGAAATAAAGATCGATTCTATTAATATTTATCGGACCTACAAGTCCATCTTTAATAGCTACAAGGTTATACAACTCTACAAACTGAGCATAATCCTCAAACCATTTTCCTTCCTTACTAAATGAGTGGACAAGCATTAGGGCGTTTTTCGCATTGACTTTCTTTGCCTCTATTATTACAGAGGCAGTTCGATGAAGTAACTGGTATCTAGTGTGTAGGGCATCTTCTTCTTTTAATTTTAAAAGGTCCAGAAGATACTCCAGCCTCTTCCGTCTTCCTTCACTAGGTACTTCTCCCTTCCAAGTGATAATTTTTTCACCAAATGGTTCAGCTACCTTGCCTTCCACCATGATTGTCAATAGATCACCATTAGCTTTAGCTAGCAGGTAAAGGTCATTTTGAGACTTAGCCCCTCCACCCGGCAAACCTATCTTGTATTCCGGAAATCCATATAAAATTTGTACATCTTGAAACAGGGAGATTCCGCTTTTCTTAAAAACATTATTCACAGACCCAGGCAAGCTTTCTGCCCCCTCCCAGCAATTCGCCAGTTCATATGCAGAATAAGTTTCTTTCCAATGCTTATCTTGGTCAGCCAGCAGTTCCCTCCAGGATGCTGCACCTTTAGATGGCACAAAGTATTTACCCATAGTTACCCCCTAATATAAAAAAATTATTTTAAAACCGGATTTGTGTCATTCGCTAGATGTTTAATAAGTGAGAAGTAATATACTTGATTTACAGTAATAGAAGTAACCTCCTGACTCACAGATTCTCCTTTTTCCCGTCTCAAATATAGAGGATAAACCTTTTTAAACGTGCTGTAATTTAATTTTCTTTGTGCTGATAACTTACTAGAAGGGACATGTTCGGTTGCCTTGTCTATATAGATGTTATTTCCATCTGTGCTTGCAGAGAACCATACAGGGGTCTTGTTGATCTTCGGAACAGAAGGAAATTCGTTGTTATTTCCAGTTAACTGAGACACAATCGCATTCCAGGCTTGTTTTTCATCCATACTTATCACCTTTCTTTAATTTATAATTGTTAATTTTCAACAAATGAACTTTACTTCCCTGCCATTTTTAGGCATAGCTCTTAGAAAATTTTTAGAATCATTTTCACTATTTATCCACCATATATTTTTCTTTATAAAGGAGTTATCAGTATAGAAAATGAGGAGTGATGGAATTGGCAAATTGGAGTTAAAGGGAAGAAAGTTATTTATTAAACGTAATATCTCAATATCGACAAAAAATTGAGAAATTAAGTCATATAGTGCAGGAAATCCTGATGGGAAAGCATACGGAGTAGACAATCATAATGACGCCTTCATTGGATACAGGATTTTTGTTGATGGATGTCATCTGGGACCGTGCAAAACTGTGATGCTTTCTCCATCTTCTTTCCTTGAAAATTTACATTCATAATAGAATTTACCGTTGTCATAACCTTCCGGAAATTATTCAGCCGCGGAATTTTCGATTTGTGCGGAGACTTGGGCGACCGCTACACCATTAAACAATTCCACTCCGTAGATACTGGCATTATTGATGATTTCTTTACCGGTTTGTTCGTGGTTGACTCCATACAGGATGACAAAATCATCATTTGATGTTAATTGAAAGTTTTCTGACCTCAAATAAGCAGCGTCTCTGTTATCCCCAATCGTATCCTAATTCATTACTGTTGCTACATATCCTTCGAAGATCCAAAGGTCTGTTTCCAAATCGACAATGTTGTATTCTGGACTGCCGTACTTCTTAATGATCTCATTGCTTAGAGGTGTCATCTCATTCCTTGCATTAGGTAAGAATCTCGAATTCTGTGGTACTTGTTTCTCTGCGTTTCAGATCTGGGATCGTCCAGGGCTGAAGGATCGTGACAGGAGTGTTCGGTGTTATACGGAATACCTTTAAAAAGACAAACAAAAAAGCGACAGTAAATAGTAACTGCCGCTTTCAGTTCTAATACCTAGAAAATATAAAATTGTGGCAACAAACTCAAAACGGCAAAAAAGTGTCTGACCGTTCCGGCTAATACAAAAAAAATGTCAGATTGCACGGTGGTAATGGAACCCGGGCCAGACGTAAAAATCGCTCCTACAGTATATAATACTCCTCCGATTACCAGGAACAGCAGCCCATAGTGAAGGACAAATATATTTTCACCATACTAATTTAGATGATATGACCATTAAATTCAGTTGTTCCTATACACACTCATTCGCAAATTCGTTGTTAATCGGCCAACAAGAAAATGTTCATCGTTCATTTATACTGCCTTAAAGTTGTTTCGTGTCTTACTCACCTACCATACCGTCATTATCACGATCGTCCATATATGGGTATAACCAATGATCACTCGTGATTGGCATGCTGAAACCTGCGTCTTTTGCTTCTTTAATCGTCACCTGTCCATTACCGTTTGTATCAACGCTTGAAATATCACCGTTTGTGTTTGAACTGGTTGAATCGGAAGGCTCACTTCCTGTTGAACCGGTTGATTTATTTACTACCTCAGGGTCCAGATTGTCAAATTCATCAACGATCTCGTTACCCAATATAGTATAAGTATACTTATAGCTTGAAGGAATCTGCGTTTGTTTATTCGGATAGGTGATAATTGCTTCAAAATGAGTGGCTCCGCCTGCTTTACGGATCACTTCTTCCATATATGCTTGATCACCATGTCGGTTGAGCGCACTATCTTGTGGGGTAATATTATAAGCATTCGATACCCCTCCGAGAGAATCAGCAATCACATGTCCTTCATCTAAAACGTCACTTACGACACCGGGAACCTTTGCTTCATCAGAGTAGTATCTGCCAGAAGATAATACAGGTTCGTTACGGTCATCTTGTAGAATGATTTCGTCAGCTACGACACGTACTAGTTGCCCGTATTCATTGGTAAATGCCCAATATTCTCGGTCCCCATAACCAATGTCTACGACCACGTTAGCTTCACGATATCCAGACAAATCACCGCCATCAACTTCAATAAGTTTGTATCCTGAGAACAGTTCATTATTTTGTTGGGTTGGTGTTTCTTCTACTACTGGTTCTTCAACCACTGTAGTGTTCGTTTCTTCTTTATCACTATCTTCATTTGTGTTAACTGTAGTAACTTCTTGTGGATCTGTTTCCCTATCTGTAATGGAAGCATCTTCTACGTTGGTACAACCAACCATAAAGATGATCGTTGAAAGTAAAATTATATAGTTCATTATCTTTTTCATTTTATGACTCTCCTACAATAGTTTCATAACCTAGATTAACATTGTTAACCTATTGATAATAGTACATTCCGAAATCACCTTAATTCAGTATATACATTGTTCGATGTGTGTAGTAATAAATTTCAATAAATGCTTGTACAGTTTCAGTTTGCAACTCGAACTTTTTTAGCACTTACAGCTCAATCTACCCTCAATTAGTAATTAGGGTTAAGAATTGATAAGAAAAAAATAATCCCATCTCCTTATTTGAGAGGGGATTATTCATAACTCAATACATTAGAAAGGTCTAGTAATTGATAATACACTATCTTTCACATGCAAAATTATCATTATCTCTATCCATTTTAGTCCGATAGGCTGGATGATCTGAGGGAACGCCATTCGAGTATTTCTTCCTCAGTTCAGTACAATTGGCAAAGATCTCTGGTCCTCCACTTGAAGCTGCAGCTGCTGTAGCTTCTGCTTCTGCCTTCGTCTTGTCATGGTCAGCGTTAATAGTGTGCTATTTTAGTTGAGGCAGAAATGTTTTGCTATATCTTCCCTTTCCTGTTATGATGAATAAGAATTATTTTTGTTCGGTGTAAAGGATTGTATAAGTATCAACTTTTCGTCTTGATGATCACTTTGGGCAAGGATAGTAATACGTTGTGCGATAACGCACTAGGAGGCAACAAAAATGGAACAAGGTACAGTTAAATGGTTTAATGCAGAAAAAGGCTTCGGATTCATCGAGCGCGAAGGTGGAGACGATGTATTCGTACACTTCTCAGCTATCCAAAGTGAAGGTTTCAAATCTTTAGACGAAGGTCAAAAAGTTACATTTGACGTTGAGCAAGGTGCTCGTGGAGCTCAAGCTGCTAACGTTCAAAAAGCTTAATCTTAAATCATTTATACAAACAGGCTCTTTATATAGAGCCTGTTTTTTTATATTTCCTAAAATAAAATAAAAAACCCTGCTCAAAATTTGAGCAGGGAGATGGAACGGTAATGTAAAAAGGTTTAAACATAAAAAGGTTTGTTTCCAGTATAACATACTAAATTGACTCTAGGCTGATTTTATCCAATTATTTTTCACTACTAAATAGCTAAAAGGAGATACAGGGCCGGTTCTTGTGTATCATTATCGAATCAAATCATTTCAATTATTTCTCTGTGACTTCATCAGCACAATTTTTACTGATTGTGCTGCAATGATTTCGTGGTAAATCCTGGCCAGTAAAGGTATTATTAAACCTGTATCCAGCTAACCATATACTCTGTCAGACCGTTCGGGAGTTCTAGTCCCGGGTCTGCAACTTCCCAGCGACCCTTAATTTCCAGTTCACTGCATGCTAACTCAAACTGAGCCATAGCAATGCCAATATCGAGTATTTGCATGTCATATCCTAGCCTTGTACTGTAATTCGGGGTATGTTCAATATAAAAGTGGCACTTTTGCCGATCTTCAGACAATACTAGTCTCCATGGCTGTTTGTTTGATGCTGAAGGCCCAAGCCTCACCATCTCGATGGGAATCTCAAAACGTAAGGCATTTGCTTTATCAAGCGGATCTGCAAAACTCCCGTAAAAAAACAACTGATCCCACGGTTTTTTATTATCGGCTTTCACTACATAACGAAGCGCTTTATCAAATACTCTTTGCTTTTGTTGAGGATAGCCTGATGGCGTGATACATGGAATAAACTCTCCTTCTGCAAGCTGAATTTCTCTTTCAAAGGAATTCCTGCTGAAGGTGCCGCCCATCCAGCAGGTTCCCAGTCCAAGCTCTGTCAAATAAATCACCAGCTTATGAAATGTAAAGGCGAATTCCAGCAAAGAGTATTTCTTATTTTCACACAGACCGACCAGATAAACCTGCGGATTTTTAATAAATCCATACGTTCCAAGCTTGATTCCTTTTTCTGATACATTGTTCGTAATCTGAATAAGCTCAATTCGTCCTTTATTGCCAAAAGGTCCTATTAAATTGTCTTCAGTTGCTATGTATTCTATGATCTTTTTGTAATCAATTTCAGAAAGCTTTCTTGTATCATATGCTCTGATCGATTGACGATATTTCATCGTTTCAATAGCCGATTTATTATTACTCATTATGCACCTCTTTCAAAGTAAGCAAAGGGACGTCCTAATGCTTCCAAACGGAATAACAGCAGGGCTTCCTTACCATGTTCCACTGAAGGTTTACATAGTGAAACAAGATGCATAGGTTACGTCCCGCTGCTTCTTTCCATATTCCTCTCAATCCACCGCAATTATTTTCGCCACCAAACTCTTCAAAACGAGGTTCAAGATTTGTGGGCGTTCTGCTAGCCTTCTCATAAAATATATTCCGACAGATAAGTTTGAATTCCAGATGCTATCTGGCTTCCGTACAGCTATGCAACATGAACTATGCAAGCGGCCTTCAATATAAATCCTATTCTTGCTCCCTGATTTTTATTTTCCAAATCATATGGTCAAAGTTTTTGCCCCAATAGTCTTTTAATAGAATATCTGGTTCTCCAAATTTCTTTTTCCATACAAGTTGTGCACTTTTATATCCACTATCTAGGCAAAACTCTTTTATCCCGTTATTTCGTAATGTCTCATACATTGCCTTCAATAGTAAATTCCCTACTCCACTCCTTTGGAAATCAGGATGGACAAATACTGTACCTACCTCGACAAGTCCTTCAAAGGCAGGATTTGAAACATTTCTTATGATTTCATTTGCTGGGCCAAATTCAATTGAACCAATAATTTTATTCCCAAAGACTGCTATTAAAAAATATCTTTCCTCACCAGTGCTTTCAAAATCACTGGTTAAGTATCTTTTCTTTGTTTCAATCTCTTCATTGAGATCATTTAATTGGTTTCCAATACCTTCTTTAATAAATGTATCGATGATTACCGTTCTAAAAAAATCGTTCAACTTTTCTCGATCTTCAGGGGTCGGTCTTCTAATATTCACATGAAGCATTCAATACGCCTCCAAACACCCACGGAATTTTTGTGATTTCATGGCAACAAACTCATAACCGCAAAAAAGTGCATGATCGATCCGGCTAATACAAAAACATGCCAAATCGCATGGTGGTAATGGAACCCACGCCATACGTAGAAGACGGCTCCTACAGTATACAAGACTCCTCCGATCACCAGGAACAGCAGTCCTTGTGAGGATACATTCTGTGTCAGTGGTCCCCAGGCAAAGACGATCAGCCAACCCATGACTACGTATAGTGCTGTTGAAGTATGCAGGAATCGTTTGACGAAAAGGGATTTGAAGACTGTTCCTGCGATGGAAAGCCCCCATACAATTCCGAACAGCGTCCATCCTAATGCTCCTTTTACCGCGATGAACAGGAATGGTGTATAGGTGCCGGCGATGAAGAAATAGATAGATGAGTGGTCCATAACTTCAAAGACGTCCTTTGCTTTTCCGGGCGGGAAGCTGTGGACGAGTGTTGATGATGTATATAACAGAACCATGGTCGCCCCAAATAAGGTGAAACTCACGACATGCCATGCTGTTCCGTATAGGGAAGCGAACACGATCAGGATGACGAGGGCTGCGATGCTTAACAGTCCGCCGATACCATGGATGATTGCGTTGGCGATTTCTTCTCTCTTAGTGAATATATGTACATTTGCCATGCTAATAACTCCTTTACTCAATATGAGTCTGTTTATCCTTTTCTATCATTATATTTGAAAATGAGTATATCATTAATGAAAGTAAAGGTGAATTTTAGAGACTAAGCTAGATGATGCCTTCTGCTTTTTCTACTCTCATTCATATTCAGCTAGCACATTTTAAAGAGAAGCAAAGGGGGTCCCTTTGCTTCATACTGCCTATTAAGTCGCTAAACTCATACCTGTCGTTACGCAAAATGCTTGGAAATTGTCTGTAAAGGTAAGTTCTCCTTCAAGAGTGAAAGGGACTCTGATGGTAAGGTCCGTATTAACAGGATTAAAATCAACAGCAAGGCTGCAAGCTTCCCCCTCTTTGCAGTTAACACATGAAACGAAAGAATCTTTAACCTTTTGAGAACTCACATTGTAGATAATCGTTAAACAAACATCCTGAGTCAAACCCGGAATCACACACGGCATCTTCATTACACCCCCTTTTCTATTAACTACTATTAGAAAATGAAAAAAGGACAAGACCCGTTACGGCAAATGCATACATTCAGCAAAATATGTTAAAACACAGGGACGGTTCTCCTGTTTTTCCCAAAACAGGAGAACCGTCCCTCTGTGATACAACATTCATCTATAAACCTTCTCATAAGTTTTTCAAGGTAGAACTTTATTCAGCAGTAACAGAGTTGCAGTTAATGAACGAGTTAGTATTTGTCTGTTGGATGCATCCGGGGTAGTATTTATAGAATCTTTAAAAAGAAAATGTTTTTCAATTGTAATTGAGGCGGACTATGGGCCATGCTTCCCTTCTATTGCAATATAATTACTTTTAACTTCTTCTCCCTCTCCAAATACCCAACTGAAAAACAATCCCTGTATAAGTAATAAAAATCGCAGAGGCAATGATGATTTGCTTATGATTAGACCAAATATGCATAATGGTCTTTTGAAGGTTGCCTGCAAGATAAAGAAAGTAGATATACACCAATAAGAAGGAGAGAAATAATAAGAAGGCAAAGCGGAGCATGCGAAAGAAAGAGCTTCCTTCGAAATAGGAAATGGTGTTTTTACTCCCTTTATTGGTGAACACTGACTTAACCATCAACCCACCTCTTTTTTTCAAAATCATATTCTTTATTATTCTTTCCATTAGGGTTAGTTTCCTTTGATTCATGAAATAAAAAAACACGTTTGTACCCGCCTAATTCTTCATTTTATAATGAAGTAAACCTTTATAAGGGAGTAGGTACTTTGAGCAAACATAAAATCTATACAATGAGTTTCGCAAGTGTATATCCACATTATGTAAATAAGGCAGAAAGAAAAGGACGTACGAAAACAGAAGTTGATGAAATCATCAGCTGGCTGACTGGGTATAGCCAGGATGAATTGGAATCGATACTGGAAAAACAGACAGACTTTGAGACCTTCTTTGCAGAAGCTCCCCAGATGAATCCTTCGAGAGATTTGATTAAAGGGGTAGTATGCGGTGTTAGAGTGGAAGACATCGAAGAACCAACCATGAGAGAAATTCGTTACCTGGACAAGCTGATCGATGAGTTGGCAAAGGGAAAAGCAATGGAAAAGATACTACGGAAGTAATATAATCACAGGGACGGTTCTCCTGTTTTTCCCAAAACAGGAGAACCGTCCCTCTGTTATATCCTCAAATCTCCAATTCTCTTAAATACTCCAAGGCATTTCCCTCTGATCCTTTTGCTTTTCATTAGTTCGTCAAAGCACCAAAAGATGAAGGATGATATGACGGCACTCAGCAGGAAGAACGCGTTGCTCCATAAACCGGTTAGCAGGTTTCCTTGTTCAATAAAGGTTGGGATGGCGACGAATAGCGCAGCTGGGAATATATGTATTAAGGCAGCTGTGGCCATTCGCGGATACCCACTTGATCGCATGGTGAGCATATCTGATAAGATGGAAGCTGGGATTCCGTAGATTAGCAGAATTGGCAGCAGGTACATGCCAAAAAACAGGCCTAGCCCAATGCTTTCAGGTAGTGAATATAAGATAACCATAATCACAGTAGTGAGTAATGCCGATACGATTTTTCGAATTAACATTTCGATTCCCCCTTTTTGGCAAAACACAGGGACGGTTCTACTGTATTTCCAAAAACAGGAGAACCGTCCCCCTGTTTTCAAAACCACCCCTGTGTTTCTATCGCCTGCAGAAAAATGGTCCGATCCAGCCTCTTTCGTGGGTTACGATGTATGTCCATTTAAACTCCTGGTCGACTATGTATAAATCGGCGTACTCGCCTTCTGCCAGTATAAGGTCTTTTGCCTTCAAATCGGAGGCTTCTTCCACGAGTAGTACTTCATCAGAGTGCTGGAAGAAGATCAGGCAAGTGTTTTTGTATTGCTTGTCAAATGCCAGATCTGCATCTTCCTCCTTCTTGCAATCTCTCTTTTCATAACTGAACAGATGCCACAGATATCCGTTCGCTCCTTTATAATTGTGAAGGTGAATTTGCCTTTTTTCCAATGCTGTTAAATGTGCGGCGAATACTTCCTCCCACTTCTTCCGCAATTGGTCTCCGCTCGCATCCGAACTGCTGACTTTAATTTTTTTGCTTGCTAGTTTATGTACAAACTCCATGACGAATCTCCTTTAATGCTTGCCTTCCTATTCATTCTCCATTTGAATGGTCTTTTCCTTTGTTTCTGATTCTCTTAAGTTGAAAACGAGGGGACGGTTCTTCTGTTTTTCCAAAAACAGGAGAACCGTCCCCCTGTTTCTTAAATTGTAACTGAAAGTTGAGGTTGTGTTTATTTTCATCGTTTATGATGTTCATTGTCTAGGGCGCAGTTTTTAAATAGAACGTGCCTGAGGGTTACAAATACATCATTTTTTTATCATAGGAGGCTTATTCATGAAGAAAATGCTTTATTCCATCACGGACCGGGTTTCAACCAAACGCGGGATGTGGATTACGCTGATCGCCTGGCTGGTCTTGATGGTCGGCTTAAGTGCTGGTCCTAAGCTTGCCGATTATAAGGTGACCAACTTCCAGTCGTTGCCGGATGAAGCAGCGTCGGTCATCGCGCAAAATAAAACGGAGGATTTATTTCCGAATGAACAGGGTACGCCAGGTATTCTTGTCTTTCACAATAAGAATGGCGAAATCAATCTCGATGAAGTGAATCAAATCCTTGATGGAATCATTTCTGAAAACATTGAAGGGATTGAAAACATCGTTGACACTCGTGCACTGCCTCCACAGGCGTTGGGCTCGTTCATCTCTGAGGATCAGTCGACGATGATTGTCCCGATGGAGCTTGAACAAGGCCTCGGAAACGATGCTTATGCTGAAATCAATGATCACGCAACCGAGATTGGGACAGCTATTGCTGACAAGCTTGAAAGCACTTCATTCTATATTACAGGTCCTGCCGGTATTTCCGGTGATACAATCAAGCTTTTCGAACGTGCTGATTTCGTGCTGTTAATGGCAACAGTCGGCATCATCCTGGTCCTTCTGATTGTCATTTACCGCTCACCGCTGTTGGCCATCATCCCATTAATGGCAACGATGATTGTCTATCAAGTTGTCAACCAGAGTGTCGCCCTCATGGGAGCGGGCGGGCTTGAAATCAATAATCAGACGACTTCGATCATGGGAATCCTTTTGTTCGCAGCAGTCATTGATTATTCGTTGTTTGTATTCTCACGCTTCCGTGAAGAGCTGAACATCCATGAAAGTAAGTTTGAAGCGATGAAGCATGCGATGCGCGCGACGGGCGAGCCTGTTTTCTTCGCTGGCGGAACTGTTTTGGCTGCGATGCTTGTGCTCCTGTTCGCGGATTTCCGTGATTACCAGAACTTTGCTCCGGTATTCGGGCTGGCGATGTTCTTCATCATGCTTGCTTCCGTTACCCTGGTGCCCGCATTGTTCACCTTATTCGGTCGCAAGGCGTTTTGGCCCAAGGTACCGAAGTACGGTGTTGAAAAAGAGGTCAAGCATGGTGTGTGGGGACCGATTGCCAAATTTGTTGTCAACAAGCCTGGCATTTCCGGCGGAATTGTCGCCGTGTTCCTGGTCCTTTCCGCGCTGAACATTTTCAATATGAATTATGAATTCGACATGGTCAAAAGCTTCCCGGAGGATTTGCCTTCCCGGGTTGGATATGAAATAGTAGAACAGAGATATGATAAGGGGGAACTTGCCCCTACTACCCTATTAATTGAAAGCGAAAATCCATTAACAGAAGAAGATACCATGAAGATTACGGAAAAACTGAAAGCTGAAAAGGAAATCGCTTCTGTCCGCCTGGCCGGATTAACCAATGATCAGGAGGCAGCCAAATTCAGTATCGCGCTCGCTATGAATCCATACACAGTAGAAGCAATGGACTATATTCAGGAGCTGCAAACAAAAGCTTCAAAGTTCATCGATGATCTGGGCGTTGATGCTACCACCTATTTTAGCGGCGTCACTCCGAAACTGGTGGATGAGCGTGACTACAACAATAGCGACATCATAAAGATCGCTTTGCTGGAAACGGTGCTGATTCTTGGGTTGCTCGTCGTTTTGACCCGACAGTGGAAAATGCCGATTTATATGATGGCAACCATCTTGCTTTCCTATGCCTCTGCCCTTGGACTTGGTGTATATCTGATCGACGTGATATACGGATATGACGCCATCAGTACCCGGGTACCAGTCTATGCATTCATCTTCCTGGTCGCACTGGGAATCGATTATAATATTATCCTGGCATCTCGTTTTATCGAAGAACGTTCTAAGCATAAGGTGAAGGATGCCCTGGAAATTGCCATCCGCAACACAGGCGGAGTGATTTCATCCGCAGGTGTCATATTAGCAGCTACGTTCGCTGCCTTGACAACAATGCCGATCGCTGACTTGTTCATATTTGGTTTCATGGTCGCTATCGGAATCCTGATTGACACTTTCCTCGTCCGCGGCATGCTATTGCCTGCCCTGATTCTTTTCTTTGAAAAAGATAAGGAAACGAACGTCGATAGTGAAAAAGAAAAACAATCAAGCGTCGAGATTCAATAAGGGTGAAGGCTCTCCTTTTTACCCTTAAGGAGGCGTAAAAAATGAGAATACTTGTTGTTGATGATGATGTAAATATTCAAAGACTTGTGACCATCCATTTGACCCAGGAGGGATATCAGGTCTTCAAGTCCAATGATGCCGAGGAGGCCTTGTCCCTGCTTGAAAGTCAAAACGTCGATCTCGCAGTTGTCGATGTGATGATGCCAGGAATGAATGGATTCGAGCTGACGAAAATTCTGACCGATGATTATGAGATACCTGTCATCCTCCTCACTGCGAAGGGCCAGTTGAGCGATAAGGAGGAAGGCTTCCTGTCGGGCAGCGAAGATTATATTGTGAAGCCTTTCGAAGTAAAGGAGCTTTTGTTCAGGGTTGCGGTCGTATTAAGGAGGATGCAGAAGGTCATCGATTCGGTCATCCAGGCTGGCAATATGAGGATCGACCGCAACAGTTTTGAAGTTGAGATCAATCAGGAGACCATTCTGTTTCCCTTGAAGGAATTCGAGCTGCTGAGCATCCTTGCATCAAGGATGAATAAGACCACTCCCCGTGCGATATTGATTGAACAGGCGTGGGGAGCCGACTACGAAGGCAGCGAACAAACGCTTAACACCCATATCAACAGGATCCGTGACCGTTTGAAGAAGCATCAGGCAACATTAGAAATCCAGACCATCCGCGGGATCGGTTACAGACTTGAGGAATTGAAATGAGAACATTGTACAGGAAATTCATCACTGCCACCCTGCTCATTCTGGGAATCAGCATTCTGATTGCCTTTATACTGGCCAATGTCGTCTATATGAATTCGACAAGAGGCAAGATTGATCAGCAGAATGTTGCCATTGCCCAAGAGGTGGCCTCAAGTCTTGAACAAATGCATTCGACCACCCATTTAAGCTTCGAGGCTTATCTTGATTCGGTCAGTAAACTTGGCTACCAGATTTATGTTTTGAGCGAAAACGGCGAGGAATTCGATTTTGGGGAACCTTTTTCGAAAAAGAACCTGCCAGTTGAGGCACTGAATGTGATTGAGGAGAAGGAAGTCTATCACGGGATGGACCATTCACCTTCTCCATGGCTGATGATGAGCCATTTTTCCAATCAGCTTGATAATACCGTTGGCGTCCCCTTCACGATTGGCGATCAGGACTTCGGCTTATACCTGAGACCGAATAATAAAATGCTTTTTTCTGATGTACATGTTATTTTCGCCTGGTTCTTTGTCGCAGTTTCAATCGTGAGCGTCAGCGGAGTGATTTGGTTTGCCAAACATTTGATCAAGCCCATCACCAAGCTGACGGAAGCGACCAGGGAAATCACAAGAGAAAATTTCACCTTCCCTTTGAACATCCGTCGGAAGGATGAAATCGGCCAGCTTGCCGAGAGCTTCAGCATCATGCAGACTCAATTGCAGCACAATGATGAAGCGCGAAAAAGTTTCATAAATAACGTTTCCCATGATTTTCAGTCCCCGTTGATGAATATTCAGGGATATGCTGAGCTGTTGAAAACGCAGCAGCTTGACGACGAGCATCGGGAATATGTTGAAATCATTGACCAGGAGTCCAAGAGGCTGTCCAATTTGACGAAGCAATTGCTGCTGCTAACCTCCCTGGACCAAAAATCGTATCCGATGAAGCTATCGGTCATCAGGGTTGACTCGCAAATCAAGGATACAGTCAGAAGGCATCAATGGCGACTGGAGGAAAAGGAAATTGAAATCTCCTACCACCTCCCCCCTGCCCCGATTTTGGCAGATCCGGAATTATTGATGACGGTCTGGGACAACCTGCTGACAAATGCGATTAAATATAATCAGGCTGACGGCAGTATTTTTATCCAACTGACTCAAAACGATGGATGGGTCACCATTACCTTTTCGGATACCGGAATCGGCATGAACGCGGAACAAGCCTCAAAGGCTTTCGAACGCTTTTACCGGGTCGATGCCGCCCGTAAGAAAGACGGAACAGGTTTGGGCCTGTCCATCGTCAAACATATCATTGAATTACACAACGGAACTATTGAAGTGGAGAGTGAGATTCAAAAAGGAACAACTTTTACCATAAAGCTCCCGATAGAAAAACAAACGGAGGAATAAAAAAATGGAACAAACTTGGAGTATTCGACTTATACGATTTTCAGCAGTCTTCGGACTAATCGGAACTTTCCTGGGCTCCCACATGGCCGGCGCAATGGATTACGCCATGCGCCCCATCCACGCCCACATCCTGTTAGTCGGCTGGCTATCCGTATTCGCCTGGGGAATCTTTTACAAAAACTATCAAATCAAATACAAAAAACTAGTCGCCATACACAGCATCCTAGGCATGATCGGCTCATTAGGACTCACCATCGGAATGTGGATGTACAACCTAAACCCATTCAACCTAGACGACACCATCACCATGATCCTATTCATCGCCGGAGGCTCCCTCCTCCTGCTAGCCTTCATCCTATTCGTATTCGTAACCTTCTTTATCGAAAAGAGCAGGTAAACAGAGGGACGGTTCTCCTGTTTTTACCAGGAAAACATAGAAAAGATGACCTACTCACATTTGAGAGTAGGTCATCTTTTGGATTAGATATTATATCAGAGATATGTGCTATAGAACGAATAACATATGATAGAATAGTAGAAGCGGAGGTTCGGTAAATAATGGAAGGGACAAAGTTTCATCCATTGATATTAATAAGTCTTTCTATCAATGCGATCGCAATGGGAATCATTGCTTGTGAAAATTACAGCCAGAATAATATAGGTTTTACTGTGACTTATACTATTTTATTTCTATTTATAATCGCTCTTACAATTTACGGAGTAGTAAGAAATAGAAAAATAAAAAGGAACAGTAGTTAATTAACAATAAATTGTATAATACATTCCCCCCGAGGTGATAGAAATGTTGAACATTGGAGACATTATTTTTCAGTTATTTACACTATTAATTCCATTCAGCCTGATTGCAGCCATTATTTACTTTGTTCGTTCCTCCAAGAAAAGAAAAGAACAGTTAGATCGAATCGAAGAAAAATTGGATCGCGCAGCCAGACAACAACCAAAAGAATGATTAAAACACAGGGACGGTTCTACTGTTTCACTCCGCATATGGAATGAAAACACAAGAACCGTCCCTCTGTTTCTACCTCTGTTTCTACTCGTTAGATAATTGTTTTTGCAATTATACCTCTAGAATAGAATCTCCATATTTCAGTTGCGAGAATGGTTTTCTGATTCGCCTTTGGCTCGAAGAACCTACTTCTTTAACCTTTTTTAATTTTAATCCGACCATGAACTGCGCCCACTTTCCCCTCTACAGTAGTAGTAAAAAAATCCATACAAAACTTAATGTATCTCCACTCCCATAATATGAATGAAAACACAAGAACCGTCCCCCTGTTTCAGTGCCTTTGCCAGCAGGCGGGTTCTTGTCTACAATAAGGACATCTATATTAATTCAATTAATGAAGTTGGTGAACGGAATGAATCTGAAAATGACGGATCGTGTGCAGCAGGCGATGCAATTGTTTATCTCTTCTGGCAGAGATTTTCTGGAGGTTGTGGACGAACACGTTGAAGCCAAAGGTTACTTTACAATAACTAATTTGCATGAAGCTATTGAAAAAGGCAGAATCAATGAAGAAATATCTGGCTTAATGAGTACTTCCACATTAAGCCGGGTTCAACCAGAACTTCCGAATAGTTCAGATTCTGAATATACCCGAATTATATCCAGTGATGCCTTTACCGAAATTATTAATTCATCCTATGATGGAATTTATATAACGGATGGGAATGGAATTACCCTCAAAGTGAATAAAGCATATGAACGGATTACAGGAATTGAACAGGAGCAGCTTGTAGGATTCCACATGGATGATCTTGTAAAGGCGGGTTATATCTCTAAATCCGTGTCGACCCAGGTTATTAAAGAAAAACGGCCCATCACGATGATGCAAACACTTCATAATAAAAGGAATGTCATTGTTTCCGGGACGCCGATTTACGATAAAAACAAAAAAGTACTGTATGTCATCAACAACGTCAGGGACATTACCGAACTTATTCATTTAAAACATGAAATTGAGGATCTGCAGGAAATCAGGAATTTGCAGCAGTCTTCCAGGGTCCTGAATAGTGATGGCTATGATCTCGATTCCATCATACAAACTGACGAAACAAAGAAGGTTTACGAACTGGCGATGCATGTCGCTAAAACAGATGTAAAAGTCCTCCTCTTTGGAGAAACCGGTGTTGGAAAGACCTTGATTGCAAAATATATTCATAAAAACAGCACCCGCTCAACCGGAAGTTTTATCGAAGTGAACTGTGGCGCATTCCCCGCTAACCTGATAGAAGCTGAGCTTTTTGGTTATGAACCAGGAGCCTTTACCGGAGCCTCAGCTAAAGGCAAAAAAGGGTTATTGGAAATCGCCGATCAAGGAACTTTATTTCTCGATGAAATCGGGGACCTTCCGCTTGAGCTGCAGGTAAAGCTGTTAAAGGTAATCGATGAGCAGAAATTCATTCCGGTTGGTTCGACGAAAACAAAGGAAGTAGATGTAAGGTTTATTGCGGCAACTCATAAGGATCTTAAGCAGATGGTCAAAGAAGGAACCTTCAGAGAAGACCTTTTTTACCGTTTGAGTGTTGTACCAATCACGATCCCTGCTCTCAGGGAACGGAAAAAGGAATTAATCCCGTTAATTGATCACTACTTAAGGCTTTTCAACCAAAAATATGAATATGAAAAAACGATATCGATTGAAGCTCTAGATTCTTTAGTGGAATATAAATGGCCGGGAAACATCCGGCAATTGATGAATATCATCGAAAGGCTGGTCGTGACGACGATGCCGGATGAGATTGGTATCCGGGATCTACCCGAGGAATTAAGAGATCTTCCTCCTCACACTCCTGTTACTAGAACGTATATTATGCCATTAAGAACAGCTGTCGAGCATTTGGAGAGGGATTTAATTAAACGGGCACTGAAAAAGTATCGAACAACCAGAAAGGCAGCTGATGCTCTGCAAGTTAGCCAGGGAACCATCGTCCAAAAAATGAAGAAATGGAATTTGTCTGATTAGAATTGTATTCAAAAACACCACTTTGATTATTTTTATAATCGCATGTGATAAATATGTGAACTTTTTGCAGCCTTAAAATATGTCTATTTTAAGGCTTTTTTCTGATTATTTGAATATTGGCACGGAACTTGCATCCTATTTCATTATATTGAAAGGAGAGATTTCAACATGAATGCGGTCTCAACATTTAAAATTGCAAACAAATTGATTACAGGAAACGGAGCTACCACCCGACTCCGAGAAGAAGCAGTAAGACTGCATATGAAAAACCCCTTAATCGTAACAGATGACATTCTGGTAAAAATCGGTGTGACTGAAAAAGCCATCAATCTATTGGAAGGGCTTTCTTACGGGATGTATACTGGAGTGAAGCCCGAACCGGAGCTTGCTCTCGTCCAGGAGTGCAAGGATGTGTATGTTGATGGACAACACGATGGCCTGATTGCACTTGGCGGTGGCAGTGCAATCGATATTGCGAAGGCCGTTTCAGCTTATGCTGGGTTTAATGGAACTCTTCAGGACTTAATCGGAACCGATCTCGTCCCGGAAAAAGGCGCTCCTATAATCGCCATCCCCACTACCGCGGGAACAGGTTCAGAGGTGACGAATATTGCAATTTTATCAGACACAGAAGCACAATTAAAAAAAGGAATTGTAAGCGATTACCTTCTTCCTGATGTAGCGATCGTCTCACCTGAAATGACACTTACCATGCCAAAATCAGTGACAGCAGCAAGCGGAATCGATTCGCTTGTACATGCAATCGAAGCATATATTTCAAACAATGCTTCGCCGATCACAGACGCATTGGCAATCGGGGCGATGAAAATGATTGCAAAGGATCTGCCCAAAGCCTACGCAAATCCAAATAATATCCAGGCCAGAGAAAGTATGGCGACCGCAAGCTTAATGGCAGGCATGGCTTTTGGCAACGCCGGGGTCGCAGCGGTTCACGCTCTTGCCTATCCTCTTGGCGGCAGGTATCATATTCCTCATGGTGTAAGCAATGCCCTTCTTCTTCCCTTTGTGATGGAGTGGAACAAAATTGCTTGTCCTGAGCGCTTCCGCGATATTGCAGAAGCACTTGGAGAGAATACGGCGGGGCTTAGCGATACAGATGCAGCCAACTTAGCTGTACAGAAAATGCGTCAATTATGCGAAATAGTCAATATTCCAAATGGCATGAGAGCATTTGACATACCTGAGGAAGATATCCGTTCCATGGCAGAGGACGCCACTGAAATTACAAGACTATTAAAAAATAACCCAAGAGTTTTATCAACAGATGATATCGAAGCTATCTATCGTTCCGCCTATTAAACTTACAAGGAGAATCAATTATGTGGAAAAATCGTGAAGATATGCAAGAATCACCATATATCCCATTAGGGCCTTTTAAACTCAGGCTTCCATTTATTCACTATCGTTTTGAATGGCCGGATTATGTACAAGGGTTATTATTGTGTGCTGTTGATTTAGCAGCTATCCCTTTGATGACCGAACTGCTCGGAATGCCGTTTGAAGTAGCTCTTGCAGTGGTTATGTTGAATGGATTGCTCTACCTTACCCATCATCTACTGGGCGACCCAGTGGTACCTGGATGGATCACACCTGCTATACCACTAATTATGACTTATGTATCTACTTTCCCTGAAGGAAATGAGCGAGTCTATGCCCTTATTGGATTCCAGTTGACACTGGGGCTCTTTTCAATCCTGTTAGGTGTTACAGGAATGGCGAAAAAAGTGGTCAGTCTTGTTCCTCCTGCTCTGAAATCCGGCATAATCATGGGAGCTGGATTTGCAGCTGTCATTTCAGTATTCCAAGTTGGGGGCAGGTTTGAGTCATTCCCGTGGACGATTTCAATTGCAATCGGTATTGCATTTTATCTAATTTTTTCTCAGCATTTTCAGCAACTTAAATTACGCAATAAATTCTGGATGTTCTTTTCAAAGCTAGGGATATTTCCAATCATTGCTTTAGCTATTATCCTCGCACCTATCTTTAGAGAAGCTCCTTGGCCGAAAATTGAATGGGGGATCAGCAAACCTGATTTTGCCACCCTTTGGAATGAGTATACCGTCTTTGGATTAGGCTTCCCTCCTTTGATGATGTTCCTGACAGGTTTGCCAACCGTCCTTGCCACTTATATTGTTCTTTTCGGTGATGTCCTTCAAAGCAAGGCATTGGTAGATGAAGCAGCAGAGAACCGAAAAGATGAAAAGATTGATTATAATCCAAACAGGGCTCATTTAATCTTTGGTGGCCGTAATGCATTGATGAGTATCCTCGGACCTGATGTTACGATGTGCGGACCGATGTGGGCTGCCATGCAGGTTGTCATTGTCGAGCGTTTTAAGGAAGGTAAAAAAGCCATGAACTCTATTTTCGGAGGCTCTGGTTCGTTCCGCTGGGGTACAAATACTGGGCTGTTATTACTTCCGATTGTCAGCTTAGTCCAGCCTATACTTGGCGTTGCACTTGCATTGACATTGTTAATCCAGGGATATGTCAGCGTCAAGATTGGTATTCTTGAGGCCCGCAGTCAGCGTGACCTCGGTATCGCCGGTGTTACTGGTGCCGTACTGGCTACTAAAGGTGCTACATGGGCGTTTGCTGTTGGAATCCTTTTATGTCTGCTCATCTATGGTAAGCGCTTCTTCATTGGAGAAAACGATCAGACTTTTACGAAGGATAATAGAGAAACAGATTTGAAGAATGTTTCATAAACCTTTTTACGACTCTAGTACACCTAACAAAGCTTTAAGGAGGCATTACCTTGGAAAACTATTCATTATTCATAAATGGAGAATGGACCGGATCAGAACTCGAAACTTTTGACGTTGTAAATCCTGCTACATTGGAAAAAATCGCAACCGTCCCTAATGGTGGTGCTGAGGAAGCAAGACAGGCTGTCGATGCTGCTCATACAGCCTTCAAAGTATGGTCAGCATACTCAGCATACGAAAGAGCTGAACTCATTTGGAAATGGCATCACTTGATCAACGAGAATAAGGAAGACCTTGCAAGAACACTTACCATGGAACAAGGAAAGCCTTTCAATGAAGCGCTTGGCGAAATCGCGTATGCCAATGGATTCTTTTCCTGGTACGCAGAAGAAGGAAAGAGAATTTATGGAGAAACCATCCCTGCTACTGGAAGAAACAAGCGCCTGTTTGTCCAAAAGCAGCCGGTTGGTGTTGTGGCAGCCATTACTCCTTGGAATTTCCCTGCTGCCATGATTACCAGAAAGGTCGGACCTGCTTTAGCTGCAGGATGCACCGTTGTAGTAAAACCGGCAGAACAAAGTCCCCTCACCGCCTTCAAGCTTGCCGAACTCGCGGAGAAAGCAGGATTTCCTAAGGGAGTCATAAATATTGTCACTGGGAACGCTCAGGAGATCGGCAAGATATGGCTTGAGGATACCCGAGTCAGAAAGCTTACGTTTACAGGCTCAACAGAAGTAGGCAAACTGTTGATGCGAGGATCAGCAGATACAGTTAAGAAGGTATCACTTGAACTGGGTGGTCATGCCCCTGTTATCATCATGGACGACGCAAATATTGAAAAGGCCGTTGACGGAGTCATCGCTGCTAAATTCAGGAATGCCGGACAGACCTGTGTCTGCTCGAACAGAATTTATGTACACGAGAGTATAGCCGACGCATTCACAAGCAAGTTCATTGAAAAAGTTGAGCAGCTTCGAGTGGGCAACGGTCTTGAAGAGGGTGTCCATATAGGTCCACTCATCGATGATTCAGCCGTTGATAAGGTCCAAAGACATATTCAGGATGCCATTGAAAAAGGAGCTAATGTAGCGACTGGCGGCGACCTGGTCAAAGACCAATTCTTTGCCCCTACCGTCATTACCAACGTAAATGATGAAATGCTTTGTATGACAGAAGAAACTTTCGGACCAGTCGCACCTGTTACAACCTTCAAATCGGAAGAGGAAGCGATTGAACGTGCCAACGACTCAATCTTCGGCCTTGCTGCATATGTCTTTACGGAGAACATATCAAGAGGAATCCGAATCACCGAAGCACTTGAATATGGAATCATCGGCCTAAATGACGGCCTCCCTTCAACACCGCAAGTACCATTCGGTGGCTTCAAACAGAGCGGTCTCGGACGCGAAGGCGGACATTACGGGATCGAAGAATTCTTGGAAGTGAAATACATTTCATTAGGTTTATAAAAAGAAGGCCAGTCATGTATACCATTGACTGGCCTTTCTTTTACTCTATGAAGTAACCTTTCACAAGCCGATTTGCAACCCCTTTACAAATGGACAATAATCATTACAGTACATTAAAAGAAACGAGGCTATGTCACTTTGTTTTCGTTTTCATCTTTCTTTCCAACTGCTGTCCAATGAACTTCTTGAATGCTTTGATCGGCTTTATTGATGAAGCACTCCTCCACTTTACATACTCCAGCGCGAGGATACAGAGGATCAGCCAGATTCCGCCTGCCAGATAGCCGGCGATGACGTCGCTTGGATAATGTGCCCCAAGATAGATCCTGCTGATGCCAATGAACATAATCATTACCCCACCTATGTACAGCGCCGCCCATTTGAATGTTTTTTTCAGACCGGAGCGAATCAGGAAATAGCACAAGAAACCGTAGAAAATTAAAGAGCCCATCGCATGGCCGCTTGGAAAGCTGTAGCCGATTGCATCAATGGTTTCATTAATGGATGGTCGTTCCCTGCCGAAATAGTATTTTAACAGCTTAGTCAAGATGCCTCCCCCTCCGATGCCAATGAGGAAAAAGAGGATGCTCCATTTGTCTTTCTTTTTTACCCAAAGAGTGGCTATGATGATGATTGAAAAGATTGTCAGGAACCAGACCGAACCGAGTTCAGTAAAAATAAACAGGATGACATCTAATGTATCTGAACTTACCTGCTTGAAGAATTGAATGATACTGTCATCAAATCTCTTAACCTCCGATTCCAGCATTTCTTCCGCAAGCTCTGCAAATAGGTAGAGAAAAGCCATGGACGTTCCCAGCCCTATCGCGACCAAAAGAATCGGAAGGATCACGTTTTTAGCTTTCGTTTGTTTTTCACACATATCCCCTCGGTTCCTCCCTTCTCCTATATACATAATAGGAATTCCCTTTAGGAAAATGATGCAAACCCCAAAAAACAGAGGGACGGTTCTACTGTTTCACAAAACAGTAGAACCGTCCCCGTGTTTTCATTCTTGGTATAATTGATATTAGATATTCGGTGTGGAGGCGAAAGTATGTTAAAAAATCATCCTCAATTTATATTTCGTATTGATGAACGACCGGAATTCGTGAATGATTTAGCCGATGTCGATGTACATTCGACTGAGTTGTTAATCCGTGGTAAAACTAAAAATATCGAAAAGTTGAAGTCTTTTTCTAAACTGACGAAATTGTGGATTTATACAGTTAACCAAAATGAATTCAATACGATTCTGAGCTTAGTGAATCCCAAGATGCTCTATGTCTATGAAATGAGAGTACATGATTTATCCATAATAAGCACTCTTGAAAACCTTGAAGTTTTGGCCCTCGAATGGAATACTAAAACCCTAAGTTTATGGGATGTATCAAAAAACACTTCTTTAAAAGCATTATCAATAGTAGACTTTTCAAAGTTAAATGACATAAGTCCCCTCCAGGAAAGCAGTTTAGAACTGTTGCAGTTATCAGGAGGGATTTGGAATTCATTAAATTTACATACTCTTCATCCTTTACGTTACCTCAAAGATTTAAAATACCTGGGATTAACAAATCTAAAAGTGAAAGACGAGTCTTTAGAGCCAATAGCGGAATTAACGGGGCTAAAGGAACTTGAAATTTCCAACCAGTTCCCGACAGAAGAATATGCCAGATTATCCGTTGCCCTCCCAAATACCCAATGTGATTACTTCCGACCCTACATCTTTTTATCGGATCCAATTGATGAAAAAGATGTGATGGTGATAGGAAAACGAAAACCCTTCTTAAACTCAAAAGCAGATGTAAAAAAGCTGCATAAATACGAAGAGCAATTCAAAGCCTTCCAGGAAAAGTTTCAAGGCTAAGCAAAACAGAGGGACGGTTCTCCTGTTTTACCAAAAACAGGAGAACCGTCCCCGTGTTTTACCGTGTATTATGTTAGAATTCTAAGTGAGATTATTTCACAATCGAGGCACTAATCTTTAATTAAAATAATGAAAAGGGTGGTGTTCTTGGATTTACTTCCTTATTACCTAGTAACACTGTTAATTATTACTGCGGTTTCGTATTTTTTATTTTTAGTTATTAAGAAGCTGCGTTTTAGAAAATTACTGTCAGGTTTTTTTGTCTATCTTTTAGGAAGTTTTATTATATCTGGTATCTTAATTTACGCTTACTTCTTTTCTAATGGAGCATATGTAAATAGAGGGATTGCTGGTGCATATATAACAGTGCTCTTTGTTTTAATTGGTAATGGAATAGCTTTTGGGTTAACCCATTTCTTAGGGGTAAAAAAATATCAAACTTTTTCTGGGATGTTTTATATTTCCTTACCCTTAACAGGATTGCTTTCCATTGCTGCTTTTCTCATGATTGCAACTATCTTTAATTTATAAAGCTTCAATATTGATTGCTTAACTTGGTAAAGAATTACATCCTTGTTCAGCTGACGAAGCTGCAACACCTAAATAAGATCATAGATGAGTTGGGGGATTGTGTGAGCCTTTTTAAGTTTTTTGTCTATCAAATCGTTATTTCTATGTTAGGCATAGCGAATAATTATTTTTTTAAGGATCTTATGTATGAACAATTCCAAATCAGTAATAAATTAGTGGTTTCAATGATTAAAACACCTATTGATTTGGTATTAGTTTATTTTACCTTTAAATTATATTCCTTTTTAAAAGTTAAGTTGAGATATAAGATCCTTATTCACGTAAGTGCATTTATTGTTGGGTTTATAATTTTAGGATTGATACTTAATCAAATAGTTTTGTAAAAACAAAAGCATTTGAGTTAAAGGAGAATTGATTATGGCCATTTCCGAAAGACCAAGAAGAATACTATTAGATTTAGCAGTTACTTTAGATGGATTTATCGAAGGTCCTAATGGGGAAATTGACTGGTGCATAATGGATCCTGATATGGACTTCAAAAATTTCTTGAATCATATCGATACAATTTTATATGGTAGAAAAAGTTATGATTTATGGGGGCACTATACACCTGATAATGGACTTTCTGATACAGAAAAAGAAATTTGGGAATTAGTACATAGCAAAGAGAAATATGTGTTTTCTAAAACACAAAACAGGTCAGAAAATAACGTTACTTTTATAAATGAGGATATTAAGGATGAAGTCATTAAATTAAAGAATAAGCCTGGCAAAGATATCTGGCTTTATGGTGGAGCGAGTCTAATTACTACCTTTGTAAACTTAGGTCTTGTCGATGAATTCAGATTATCTGTTCACCCTATTGTTTTGGGAGAAGGAAAACCCATGTTTATTGACATTAAACAAAGGGTGAATCTTAAACTCGTTGAAACAAAAACGTTTGCTTCTGGTGTGGTTCAACTATGCTATCATCTAAATGATTGAAAACAGAGGGACGGTTCTCCTGTTTTTCCAAAAACAGGAGAACCGTCCCCGTGTTTTAATTCCCGTTTGAAAGGATTGCCTGTTGCACTGTTCCATACGTTTTTAATTTTGAGAAGTCAATTCCGGTATTGATGACGTCGATTGCCATTTCAGCTCGTATTCCTGTTAACAGCGTTTCGATTCCGATCAGCTTCAGGACTTTGTGGATATTGAAGACCCTGGCGGCAATCTCACCGTCAATCGTGGCGATCCCTGAGAAGTCGATGATCAGCGTCTTTATTCTCAATTCGCTGATTTTCGGGATGACATGTGTCATGATATAGTCGCTGCGTTCGAAATCGAATTCCCCGATCAGCGGCAAGATTGCCATGTCTTTTTCGATTGGAACGATCGGCGAGGAAAGCTCAGTGATGATTCTCTGATTCTTCCTGTTTAGTTCTTTTGTCCGCCTTTCTCGCTCAATCACCGTTTGGGTGATGCTCAAATCTAGCAGGTAGCTCAGTCGGTTATTGACATGGACTACTTCTTCAGTAGTAAGGCACTCGGCAACCGATACCTTCGTCAGCATTTCAATCAGCTGCAAGCGAGTTTCCGCATAAGGTTTCATGATGTTTTCAAGCTCTTCCGCAACATATTGAAATCGCTTTTGCTTCAACTGCTTTTCATCATGCCACCTTATGAACCTCTCAGCCACCTCCTCGTTTGAGAGATTAAGTGTCTCGCCCAAAAATTGCAGAAATTCTATATTTGTCTTGATCGACTCAGCAATCAAATCAGCCGGCAGCTCAATATCAAGCTTGCTCAAGTTATAATCCGTAATCTCCCTGCTAATCCTTTCCGCATTTTCAATAAGGTATTTAGAAAATCTCTCGATTGGATTCACCATGTCAGCTCCTATAAACAATCCCATATTTTCTTTTTTTAAGATTATAACACGTTTGAATTGCTAACTAGAAATTTAAACAAAAACAGAGGGACGGTTCTACTGTTTCAAGTTAAAACAGTAGAACCGTCCCCGTGTTTTAAGTTGCTTTTCTTTCACTCCACTTGAATAGTATGACTCCGCCTAGGATGATTAGTACTCCGATGAATTGTTGTTGTGTGAATGGTACTTTTTCTAGTCCCATCCAACCGAGTGAGTCCCATAGGACGGCGAAGCCTAATTGTGAGGTTAGGACAATGGAAATGGCAAAGGTCGGACCTAAGTACTTAATTGCCTGAACGATGCCGGTAACGACGCCAATTCCTAATAATCCACTGAACCAATACCACCACTTCATTTGTGAAAAATTGAATACCTGGCCACCCTCAAAAGCCAGTCCCAGAACTAAAGAAGCAGCGAATCCCAGACCCAGCACTAATGAAGTCGTCGCCCAGGACCCTGCCTTTTCGTTGACCTTACTGTTGAATATATTTTGCAGGCTGACAAGTGCCCCGGCAACGATGGCAAATAGTAACCCAAAAACCATAGATACTCCTCCTAGATGTCAAACTTTTCACTCATAGAGATTTTCTTTTGCCAGTATCTTAAGCCCTTCCAGGTCTTTAATGATGAGCGTCCCTTTATTACGTTCCACCAATCCAGTTAAGCAGAATTCCTTTATGACACGATTCAGGTGCCTGTAGCTGGTACCAATCAGATTGGCGATGTCAGTGAGGTTCGACGTACTTACCATCCCATTGACCAGGGCGTCATTTTCATCATAGGCAACCGATACTAGATAGCTGGCTAACCGAGTCTCTACGGGGTATAAAATGTTATGACGCATAAATTGTGATTTAATATGGAATTTCCTTGTAATGATTTCTAACATAAATTGCAGGAAGGATGGATGATTCTTTAAGAATTTTCTCACCACACTTTGGCGTACCCCTATCATGACGACGGAAGAAACAGCCTCAACGGTATTGATTGTAGGAATTTCTTGTACATATTCAATATCCCCGATTACCTCGAGTGGTGTTTTAAATGATAAGATTAATGTCTTCCCATCTTCGGAAGTGGTGAAAATCTTCACTTTCCCCTTGACCAGAATATATAAAAACTCAGCAGCCTCCCCTTGAGAGCAAATCACTTCGCCTTTTTCGAAATGGTAAAGTGATAAATACGGTAAGATTTCTTCAGTAAATAAATGCGCAATCTCGTAGGATTGTATATATGATTCAAGCTGCTCAATCGTTTTGCTTTGTTTCATGTGCATTACGTCCCCTTTTTCATTACATGCCCAGGATCATCACGCCTGCTACCATCATGGTAATACCAAGTAGCTGCGGCAGCTTTATTTTTTGCTTTTTTAAGTTGAACCATCCGTTCCTGTCAATCATGACAGTCATACCCAACTGGGCTATCAGCATGGCAGAAACCGTGAGTGTAACGCCAATGAAATGGATGGCCGTAACATTACTGAAAACAACAATCGCTCCGAACGTCCCTCCGATTAAATAAAGAGGCTGGACCTTCTTCAGCTCTTGCCAACTCCCGCGACCACCGGCAACCACCAAAATCAAGAACGCCATCAAAAACCCCGTCAATTGAGTAATCGTCGCCGTCTGCCAAGTACCAACATCCTGGCTGATCCGCGAATTAGCAACCCCCTGCAAAGTAATAAACCCCCCACCCAATATCGCAAAAACAAGACCCTTCATAAAACCTCTCCTCATCCCTAACTTAACGTATACTCCTATTAAAGAACAGAACGAGGAAAGCCAGAAAGGACATATGTCCTAAAACAGAGGGACGGTTCTCCTGTTTTTTCCAAAAGCAAACACAAAAAAATGGGAATGTTCACCCTTAGGCTGAAATCAAAACACAAGAACCGTCCCCGTGTTTCAAGAAAAAAAGGCTGAACATTTTAGTTCAGCCTGAAATTTATTTCTTTTTAACTAGTTCGTATCCGTTCTGCTGGATGGAGTATTCGACTCCTTGCTGCAGGCTTGAGAATGATTTAATGCCTTCAAGTTTTACATGCGAATGTAAAATTTGGATGCTCAGTTCTGCTGAGACTCCGACAAGGAAACATTGGCCACCAATAAGGCGGATGGACTGGATTAACTTTTGAATCCCATGAATGGTATATGGATCCACCTGCTTGATTCCCGTCAGGTCGATTAATAAGTATCTGGCCTTCAGCCTGGTCAGTTCTACCAGGGCTTTTTCAATCATATTTCTAAGCCGCTCATCATTATATTTGCCAATCAACGGGATGACAAGAATATCCTTTAGGACCGGTATGACTGGAGAGGAAAGCTCTTGTACCAATGTGGATAGCTCTTGGGTACGTTCCTCTACTTTCTTCTCGAGTTCGATGATGCTTTCCGATTCCTTCTTTCTCGCCAATTCATGGATGTTTTGCGAAATGGTCAAGGTAGATGGAAAAATCTCAATCTCATCGTAATCATGCCCTTCCAACTGGCTTTTCACCATCTTATACCACATGTCTTGTCTGAATAGCCCACTGAAAATCCCGGCCCAATGGCTTGGAAGCAAAACTCCTGCTTCATTTTTATCAGCAAGCTTGAAAATGCGATGTTCCCAGCTGTTGCGTATTCTCACAACGGCCTTTTTTTCCTCATAAGAATACTCATGAATCTCAAAGACACCCCAGCCAGCACTTTTGTAAATTTCGGCATATTCTTCCAGCAGTTCGGCCACATCCGTTCTGCCTTCATAATAAGAGCTCACCAGTTGACCCATGCGGAAACCCGTTACTTCATAAACAGTCTTTGAAACGTCACTGCCAGAAATTTCTTCAATCGTATTCAGGAACAGCTCAATCGCCGAATCCCAGAATAGCAAAGCAGGAGCACCATCAAACGTCAGCTCGCCCTCCTCGCCCTTCCATCTAAACTCATTTTTATTAACCTTAATCTCGTAAGAGGAATTTCCCATTAATATACTCCCTAAAATTGTGAATTAATACAATTCTATCTCAAACAAAAGAAAATTTCCAAGAAAACAGAGGGACGGTTCTTCTGTTTTCAAACAAAACACAAGAACCGTCCCCCTGTTTTACCCCTGTTTTACCCCTGTTTTACCTCATTTCAGCTGAATGAAATTCCTGGTTAGCTCTGATTCACTAATGGATATTCTCTCTGATAAATCTTCGGTGCGCAGGACGAACTCTTTAACACCGATAAATTCAGATTCGACAATAATATAGAATTGCGTACCTTTTTTAAACTCCCTAAAATTATTCTTTAGCCGATATTTCTTCATCATCCCGCCTGGCAACTCCCATGATGTTTTTTACTATTTTAACACAAAGGGACGGTTCTACTGTTTCAAATGAAAACACGAGAACCGTCCCTCTTTTTCACGAAACACAAGAACCGTCCCTGTGTTTTAACCGTGTGTTACTTGATTTGTTCTAATATATGCGGGTCTTTTATTTTTGTGTCGTTGGCGAGCAGGATGGTTTTGGATAGGATTTCGGCTGTTTTTGGGTCTTCGTCCATGAATGGCAGGAAGATTCGGCCTCGGTGTTGTGAGTGTACTGGCAGGATGTTGATGGCTCCTGCTGCTTGTTTGAACACGGTTCCGCTTCCTAAATGGATATTATACTCTCCCAGCTGGCCTGATATATGTGCGAAGCTTCCTTCTATTCTCCCATTCTCGATCTTCATTAATCTTAAAGATTCGAGGAGGATTGCTTTACGCATTTCAATTGTTGTCAGGCTGGCTTCTGGGTCGACTCCTCCTGCGTGGGCGACACTGACAACCAGGTCTACGTCTCTCATGGTTTCTGAGAATAAGACTTTCGGAATCTCGCTCAGTTCGAGAGATTTATAGGTATGCCGATCAAAAAACTCGACCGTCTCAATGGTTGGATTCTCGATATCTGAAGGTGAGAACCAATCAGCCATGGCATGGATGGAGGCAATGATATTTTCTTTATAAAACACCTTTTGCAATCCTTCATCATAGTTCACAGTCCAGAGGCGATTCTTCAAGAGGGCCAAAGCTTTTCTTGGCTGGACCTGATGCCCGGCATATCTCCTTGAAACGGTCCCGGCAGCCAGTTCATCAGCATTGAGCTGATAAAATTCGCGGAACACCTGCTTGAACGGCTGTTTGATTTGGTGATCAAACAAATGCCTTTGATATGAACTCCACTTACCGCTTTCAAAAAGATGGACTGGATGGGCAATGATGATTTCATCCGATGGCTGAATCCGATAATCTTCCCCATCTGGCGTCTGAAGTAAATCCCCCACCACAAAACCAAGATGTTCCTCCACCTTAAACACCAATGTCTTAACCAATGGCGCAATAACAGGATTTTTCATCATATTCATAAGCTCATGCAGTCGGAATGGCGTTTCCATTTCCATCGAACGTTCTAGTTCGATTTTTGCCCTGCTGTATTGCTCTTTAAAGGTCTTGTTTATTTCCTTAAGCTGAACGATTGTTTCTTGCTTCTTGTATTTTGCCGGCACTGACTTCAAGTGCTTTCCGTTTTTAACAACAGACAAGTTACTTCTTCCGAATTCATCAATCACTAGCTGCACTGTCAGATCATCCAAGGTAATTGGCTGTAAAAATGGTGCCAGCTCCTCCATTTGTCTCGCTTCCATCTCCCAGCGAAGTCGCGTCACATCCTTATAACCCGCATTCCTCGCGAGGTTATCAAGCGCAATGTTGACAACCTTCGCTTCACTTTCCCTGCGCTGCGCTCCGAATTGTTTGCTTTCCTTCAGAAACTGCTGGATGAATTCATAGCGCTCCAGCACAGCCTTCGGGTTATTTTTCTCAAGAGGAATTAAGCTGTAACACAATAAATGGTCTTTGTTCCGCTTCGTCTGGGCGGAAAGCTTCATATCATCCAGCTCCAGCTTTCCAACCACGGCATCTGCGAAAAGTTGGGAACGACGATGATTGCCTCCAGATGAAATGTACTTCGCACACTCATATAAAATCCTGAACTTTTCTTCCCCTAAGGCCTCATACGCCTGATTGAACCAGTCAATATCAAATGCGCCATCCCTGAATTCCTCTGGGGTGATCGGCGAATAATGGGCGACGATCGTTTCCTTTTCTGCCGACATCGTCTCATTAACATGGGCATGGAAATACCAAGCTCCGGAACGCAAGCCATCCCATTTTAAATACCCAGCGACCAGATCAATCCATTGCGGAGCATACATTGCCGCTTCGAGTAGCCGCTTTTCGCTGATTTTTTTCGCTTTGACTAGCGCCACAAATTCCTCCTGGGTTTCCCCGGGTTTCGGATGGCAAACCCTGAGCAAGTGGCTCAACGCTTCCTTCTTCGTGATTGACTCGTGATCGTAATGATAAATATAACCGCGGACAAATGCTTCTTTTTCCAGGGCCGCTAATATGGTCATCAAGTATGGCATGCCCTCAAAATGCTGAATCTCCATGGCAAGGGTAGAAACTTCCGTCGCCATTTCCCCGCGTTGAAGTTCAATCTCCAGAATCCTCGAAACCGTCTTTTGCTTGATTGGCACAATAGAAGGATATTTCCGCTCAATAGATTCTTTGGTGTAGGTGAGCTCAAACACCCGCCTTGGACTCTCCTCTCTTCCCAACAGCTCAAGGTAAAAATCATTCTCTGTCAGCAGCTTCAAGTCATATGCATGGGCCAGTTCTTCCAGTGAAGGTGGGAACTCTTTGAAACTGGTATAGGCGTACAATTTATACAAACCAGTGAAGTATGCCGCATAGGCAGCATCATCATGAATGGATTCCTTGCACCACTCATGCCACGGCTCAACCAAAACTTGATATAAATCCCGATCTTTCTTGCGCTTGTCCTCCGGAATGACTTCAATCATTGAATAAAACATTTTGCAGGCAAAATCGAACACATCCTTTTGATCTGCATCCTCCATGTAGGCGTACAGGATTTCCCTCACCTGCTCACCGTATGGAAGCTTTTCGATAAAATTAGAGACTTTCTCTATTTTTTCAAAAGGATAGAGCTCTTCCAGCAATTCCTGGCGCCAGTCATTTACCCGCTTGAGCCCGTTCCGTTCCCAGTATTCAAGCTTGCCAGAGTAATAACGGTAAACATAGTCCAATTTTAAAAGCAGAACTAACTCCATCAATTCTCTGACAGTAACATTGGCACTTGAAAATTGCTCAGTCCACACCTTCGGAAGCGGAAGGCTGCTGATTCCCTTTTTGCGTTCTTCATCATAATTATCATCTCTTCTTAAATCTGTGCCGAGTAATAATGTTTCCCTTGTTCCATACCAGTTCGATTCATATTCAAAATCCCTGTACTCATGGACCGTTTCTGACAGTCTGGTGAGGATTTCCTGAATCCGGTCTTCTGACATCGTAAAATAGTCACTCAACGGGATGCGTTCGAACTCGTTCTGTGTGGCAAGCAGCGACGGTGTGGCTTTCGGATCATATAGATTGAAACCATTTTTCAAGCTGTGTGCCTCGCGTACGGCGAGTTTATCGATCAACAGCTGTTCTTTGGGAGTTGGACTTTTGATCAACTGCCACTTGTTCTGCATCTTTTTAAATTTTCCAGACTGTGTTTCTTTTAGCTCATGGATGATATCGAGCGCGCCGACGTGCTGCCACTCGCTTTTGCTTGTCAGCAAAGAATCCAGGGAGGCTTCCAGTTTTTCTTCATCCAGGGCAAGCAGAACCCTAATTGCCTGCTGCCTCAAGCTGCCGCTTTTCAGTTTTAATAGTTCCTCGACCCGTTTGATTTCATCGGCGGCAAGAGACATCTTCATGATCTTTGTTAGCGCTTTTTCCCGGTTAGTCATACTCCTGTCAGACAGACACGCAAAAATAAAATCACGCTGCTCTTTGATGTTTTCCGAAATAAAGCAATCTAGTAAATTGCCTTTTGTTTCAGGACCTAGCTGGTCTTTATACTCCAAAAGGATGGAAAGCATTTGCGGATCCATATCATATGCAAACAGATACATCATTTTCTGAGCAATTAAATCCGCTGAGTAAGGAACCTCAACGTCCTTGAACACTTTTAGCGGAACGTTGGTTGCTTTTTTCGGTGCCTCATCCAGCATTTGCTTGAAAAGGGAGAACTGGCGCAGCCGTTCATTCTTATCTGCAAGGGCTGGAATTTTTTGAATCGACATCTTTGTAATCGTTTGATTCGTTTTCCTGTTGAAGTTCCAGGTATAGTTACACTCATACGGATAGTTCTCCAGGATCAGCGCGCGAAGCTCATGGTTGGTTTCACCCAGGATGCTGGAACTGACTTCATATTTAACCTGCTCATTCTGGCTCTGGGTAAGGGCAAACAAGGCCACTTCCTTTTGATACCTTTTGCCGTTTCTTGCAATGGCCGCAATCTTCTCCTGGGCAGTTTCCTCCTCTATGACCGCTGAAGCCCAGAGGCTGATATAAAGCTGATTGGCATCTTCGCTCTCTAGCCACTCTTCCCTGATGGATTCATGTTCGAGACACTGATGCATCATCTCGATGACTTGCTTCGCGACTCTTGTACTGGTAGCTGCAAGGGTCATGCCGGTCCAAACATCCATCGCCCGGACGATCGAGCTGTAGCGAACGAGGTTTTCGTCGATGATGACCTTCATTAGATATGTGGTTGCGGCAAGGCATCCCTCATCCATCGTTTCAACGATGCTCTGGCGAAGGCCTTCCTGGAGCCTCGCTGCCACGAGTAGATCCCCCACGAGTTTGTAGAGATCCTCCCTGTGGCTCAACATAATCCCTTTTAAAATATCCCGGTTCAGCCAGGCAACGCTGTTATCACCGTAAATGCTATTTTTCACAAATTCCTCTGCCTGCTCATTCCCGTTGTCCAGCTCATAAGCAAGAAGATCAGGTAGCACTGTCGTGTCGAGCTCATGAACCTGGGTTGACAGCAGGCTGTAAATCGGGTTTTGAACCCGGGCCAAATCAAACAGCGACACACATTTTTCAAGAAACCGTTCCCAATGCCTGTCCCAATTTTTCGAGCGGTAAGGCCTTCGGTCATAACCCTCGCTATATGGATACTCTGGTGCATGGGTGAGGAAATATGCCAAAATATCCGAGCGGCTGGAACCCAGCAAATGTTGCGTAATGTCTATCAGATGCTTAATTTTCTGTTGCGTGTTTTCCGCTGAATCTCTGATCAGTTTATAAAATAACGAATAGTGCCTGTCCCTGTCATAATAATCGCTCTGGACAATTTTCAGTAATCGATTAGCAAGAGGCTGCAAGGTGACATCAAGACTCTTTACTTTTTCCAGAAGCTCTTTTTCAAAATGTTGATTGATGTACAAGACCATTTCGACCATCCTCCAAAATTACCACATTCTCCCCGCCAGCATCGTGAGACGGATCAATGCCACTTCATCTCCATCAGCCATGTTTAGGGGTGCATCCAAGTCCTCGATTTGTTCACTGTTAATGAACACCAAAAACAACCCATCCTCGAAAGCCTGGATAGCGGTATGAATCGCAGCGTTAAGATCCGGCTTACTATTATTATAGATAGCTCCAAACCCCACTTTCCCGCTGGAAGCCTGCTGATTAATCTCCCCTTCAGTCAGGTAACTCACCAAAGGCTTCTCCTCTTCCTTCCCCACAAACTCCCGAACATTCACCGTAACCAATTCCGTTAACAACACCCTTAAAGAACCAGGCGTACCCTGCAACTTTACCCTCTGCTTAGAAACCACATCTCTCCGCTTCCCCACACTCTTCACCAAAACATAAATAAACATCATAAAACCCTCTTCATTTTTCAGAAAATTTCACTTCCCATTAAAAATACAATAAGACAAAACAGTAAATATGTATACAAAAACAGGGGGACGGTTCTCCTGTTTTTTCCAATCCAAAAACAGAGGGACGGTTCTCCTGTTTTAATCTTCACTCACCTGACAGACTAAAACACAAGAACCGTCCCCGTGTTTTAAATAGTAATCCTTACACCATCAAATCTCTCTAATGAGAAGCCTTGAAATTTTTCGTTATAGGTTGTCTTGTAGTCTCTTAAGATACTGATTGCTACTTTTTCTCCTAATTTCAGGCCTTCGATTGCGTCTGTACACCAGTGTACTCCGGCGGTGTTCCGTCCAATAGCTATATTTGAAGCTAGTTTATTCAGTTCTCCTCCGACTGTCAGTGCTGCTCCGGTGTATGGTTCTAATAATGTCCCGTCTGCGTTTGGTTTGATAGGATCGCTAATCACAAACGCCTCATTATAGAAGGCTTTTAGAATCGTAATCCCCGCGCCTGCAATACAGGCATGTCCTGATGGATAGGCAGGATGTGTAGGTGCGCCTTCTGGATAGGCTAACGGCAGCAAATACGTACCGTTTTTCTGAAAAACATGAGAATGAACCTGTGATTTTAAAAGGTCTTCGTGAATCGGATAACATGCTGCTCCTGTCATATGATTATGGAGATGGCCGCCAAATTCCTCCGGACGCAGCCTTCGATGCACGAGGAATTTTTGAAACCAGGCTGCTTCCAATGCGGCTCTTCCTGACCTCGCGACAAAATCTAAAATATGCGGGCCGCCAAAGGTAACAAACCCACCTTGGGTCAGCGAACCATTATAAGGATTAGCCGGGTCTAGCGCCTCTTTTCCATAGGTCAGCAAGATCAAACACGCAGACATCGCAGCTTGGAATGAAAAATCAATATGAACATATTCTCCTAAATCACGGCCATTGCGAATATAACGCGGAACTGGGTCAAGTTGCAGTGATGATGAAGGAGAACCGTTCTCGATCTTCAGCCAGTCATTGTATTTGGTCAGGTAATCTGCACCCGCAACCGGTGTACGATACTTTTGTACGATTGTCGTAGATCCATAGGGTATGTCCTTCCAAAGGAATTGCGATATATAAGGTCCCGTAAGATCTCCTTTTGCCTCTCCCCTAAACAAAGTTTTCGGAGTCACCACACCATTGACTTTGGGCCCGCGAAAATCAGTAAACTTCGATAAATCCTGTGCGGCCTTTTTGATTAACGGATCTGTTCCATATTGGTCAAAAGGTATATCGCGCGTCACTGCCTGCCAATACACCTCTGCCATTTCACTTGCTTCCCACGCACTGCTAAAAGCTGGAGGTGCCGCCAGCTCCAAACTGTGACAGTCATCGCCAACAAGATCGAAAACATAAGCTCCTTGCGGGTTGGCTTGTTTCACCGTCCCTCCCATTGGAATCGACTCAAAATCCTCCCACTTCCCAGAATCCAGGGCATTAATCAACTTCTGATAAGCCGTGGAATCAACCTGGCCAAGGGAATTATGCGGCAAACCCTATGTATAACTCCCTATCTTCGTTTCAAATAATTCTTCATCACCATTGCACCGGTGTCTCGCAATCGATGTTTTCATGCGTTTCGCCGCCTGCAGCCTAAGATCATACGCCTTCATCCGACGCTGATAACTACCCAAAGGACCAATCAAACACTCCTTCTTCACCTTCAACCTTCTCCGTCTCATCCAATCACCTTTTACTCAAAAATTCACCCCGTCATTCAAAAGACAAGGCCTCCGTTCATCATATTCAAGTAAAAGAATAAAGTATGGTTACTTGTCTAAAACAGAGGGACGGTTCTCCTGTTTTACCAAAAACAGGAGAACCGTTCCCGTGTTATTTCAATAGAAAAGGACAAAATCTCATGAGATTTCATCCTTCAATTTATGCGTTATATCAAATTTTCTCCACAACCACTGAATCCGTTCCCTGTTTAGATTAATTACCTGCCCATCTTCTTCAGAGCTTGCTGCAATGTGTTAAACGTGTCGATTCCTTTTAAATCAATGCCAAGCTGGACAGATGTCATCGCCACTTCAGGCCTAATGCCTGAAAGGGCCGTTTGGATGCCAAGAAGGGATAACGTCTGAATGATGGAATAAATCTGCTGCGCAACCATGGTATCGACCATGGGGACACCTGATAGATCAATGCATATCTTGTTCACTTGCTTCTCTATGCATTTGGCTGGCACAGTTTCCATTATCCTTTTTGCCCGTTCCGTATCAATGTCCCCGATCAGCGGCACGACCGCAGTCGTATCTCCTATTGGAATGACGGGCGCTCCTAACTCGGCGATTAAATCATACTGTGCTTTCATTCGCTCCCTTGTGATTTGATAGTACTTTTTTGAAAATTCCTGTATTAAAAAATCCATTGCAGAGTGAATAGAATGATTCCACTGCAGGATATGCTGTTTGGAAATGGCTTCTTCCTGCGCCGCAACATATTTATCTAAAAAATCCATAATAACTGTCCGGAATCGATGAACCGCTTCAAGCACTTCATAAATAGGAGTACCCAAATCTGCACGGCTCTGCGCTACTATCGATACCCATTGTTCCTGGTTCTCATGATATTCTTTCTTATCCTCCAATAACGAGCTGGCAATGGTTTTTGTGGTCAAAGCATTCTGCTTCCTTAAAAGCTGCTCATACTTTTCATCAGCATCAACAGAGTAAATGGAGTTTGGCCTCTTCTCTCTCATCAGTAACCATTGATCAGCCAAAGCCGTTTTATTCTCAATCAATGCTTTATATAATTCTTCATTCAAATCTTCTGCCATTGCTAACCCCTTTCCTCCTGGTTGATGTTGAAAATAGAATTCCGATTTGTCTAGGAATCATCTAAATAGACTCGGGACAGTCTATTTACGCACTTTTCTATTTAAAATCATCCATCTGAGTTTGCAAAATATGAACAGGAACACTTTTTCACACTAATTGTGGATTTTCCATTATTCAATCACAGACACCAAGTTATGGTAATTTCACCTAATTTGATTTTACTTGATAAGGTAGCTGGTGTCTAATTAAGCGGATAGTTAGCAAGCACAAATATCATATGGTCCGGGCGGTTCTTTATACGGCCCCAGCACGAACTTGCACTCCTTTTGAAATTATCACCTGCACAGCTTGAGTTAAACAACAAAAGGCGGTTAATCCTTCATGGACCACCGCCGCTCATTCGTTAACGCATTGTAATTATATAATTAGTAATCAGCATCCCAGAACTTATCCTTTTTCATATCCTCAACCCTTGCCTTTGGTCTTTTTCACTCTAGACAGTCTACGTTCTAAATAACCTAAATCATATTTGTATCTGCTCAAGGTATCCTCAACGGCATCCATTACTATACTTGGATATTCACCGTTTAACTCTTTTTCCAATTCCTTAATATCAATTTTTATCAGTCGAATTGCTTCTACAATTTCGTCCTTGTTTATTATCCGATAAATCGGTCGAATCCTTTGCGATGGTTTAAAGTTCACTTATTTACACATCCAAATATCATTTTGTATATTTTAAATTTGTTCCACTCAAAAACAGAGGGACGGTTCTACTGTTTTACCAAAAACAGGAGAACCGTCCCCGTGTTTCTCAATGGTATATACCCTATTTCTTCAACAATTTTCTGTCCTTGTGGTCCTTGCATCCATTCTAGCATTGGCTTGATGGTCTGCTTCTGATTGTCTTTGATCGTAATGGCATAAAGATTGACTACATATGGATACTTGCCGGATGCGATGTTTTCGGCTGATGGTTCTACTCCATCCAGTGAAACAAGCTTGATGTTTTCATTTGGGTTCATCCCGGTTGTGAAAAATCGGAAGGAATATCCCAATGAGTTGTTGTAATTCCGGTAGCTCGCGACTTCTTCCATCAAATTTCCCATACCTGCGACTTCTTCTTTTAAAGCCGGCATTAAAGCAATGTCTCCCATGAATTTCTCCATGATCGTCTGGCTGCCGGAATCTGCAGGCCGCTGGAACGCAAGGATTTTCGCATCTGTACCGCCAATTTCATTCCAGTTTGTCGTCTTTCCGGAATAAATCGACTTGATCTGTTCAGAAGAAAGATTATCGATTGAATTTTTTTCATTTACAAAAAACACAAATGCTTCCTTCCCAATCGGTGTGAGCTCGAGTTCCTTCCCGCTGCTTTCCGCCAATCGCTTTTGTGCCTCAGACGGCTGCGCTCCAAAAAAGATATCGACCTCGCCAGATACAAGCCTTTCAAAGGCATAAATCGTATTTGTAAAAGAAACAATCTCTTCACCGGTAGGCGTAGTATTTTGATAACCTATATTTTGATAGACTTCATTGGCAAACGCGGAATATACCGGATACGCGGCCTCGGCTCCATCGAGGACCGGCATATCGCTTTGTTTTTCAATTGTAAAAGTGGCCGGTTCACCCAGCTTGGGCAGCTGATTGCTCGGATTCGTCACATTGTACACCTCAAGATCGACGCTGGAATATCCATTCCCATGATCGAAACCATATGATGGCGGAAGGACATGCTTGCTCCGCTCAATGTAAATAGCCCCACTTAGCGACAATAACACTACCAACATCCCAGCTCCGACTGCGACAGGAAGTTTGCCCATCTGGACCTTTGTCTTCGTTCTTCTTTCTCCTAGTAAAAATCCAATCAAAAATAGCAGATAGTAAGCAAATGGGGCGGCAAAAGCATAAAGAAATTGCCCCATCAATGCTGACATGAAGGTATTTGGCAAAAACGGGAAAAGACCAAAAACAAAGATGACCCAAATCTGGTGCCCAAAGAACCCTTTTGATACGACCATACCAATCCCGGCAATAAGGACAGTGATAAGTAACGGAACATATACAGGAAGATATTTTTCATAAAACGAACTAGCCCGCGCTCTGCTCCCAAAGCGGAAACCTGTTATAGCCGCAACGATTGAAATGACCAGCAAAAGAATCAGTGGCCCATACTTCTCGACCGGCAACAAAGCCAAACTCATGAAAGATAAAAACAGCGGAACCACAACTATGTAAACAAACAAAAAACCAGCATCTTTCCTCATTTCCATATCCCCTTCACCATCTATTTGGTGTAATTTTACACTAAATGAAAGTTTTAGTAAATATAAAAAGGTGTGTTATGGAAAAAATTATTTAAAAATCAACATTCGGCCATATCGCTTACCATTGACATAAACATTCAAAAAAATAAAGACTACAAATGATATTAAAAAGAAGATAAAGTGTTTCTTGTATGAATTCGAGAGGAGTGTTCTGCCTTGTTTTATAAGTTAAAAAAAGAGCAACAGCAAGAGATGATTTCCGATATCCAGAGGTTTTTTTCAGAGGAAAGGGATGAAGAAATTTCAGAATTCGCAGCTGAAAGAGTACTAGATTTCATAAAAGAATCACTTGGTCCACATTTTTACAACGCTGCCGTCTTGGATGCCATCCACGTTGTTAAGCAACAATATTCTTCAATGGAAGATGAAATTTTGACACTGGAGCAGCCTGTACGAAAATAGCATTTTGAACCCGGTCATGGAGAACCGGGTTTTCTTTATAAAGAAGGGCTAGCGATATAAAAAGTTGCTTTGGCTAACTATTGCAGTACTGCCCCAAAGGTTTTACCGGCAAGCATACGACCGGACCCCACGCATATAGTAATATAAGCATTTTAAAAAGGAGGGCTTTGCCTTGAATCAAACATTATGGTGGGATAGCTGGTATCTGCGCGGAAATCAACCGTCTTCCGGATACCCGTTGGTGAATTGGTGTCTGCCGCCATATCCCCTGGCCGCTAAATCTTTGAAACCAGAAATCTATTATTCTTTAAAATAAGGAGATGGAACGGATGTCAGTGAAATATGCCTTGTATTGCAAAGGGATCACTCCATTTGATGCGGATCTTCCCTATATTGAATATGTGCTGAAGACTATCCAGCATGCCCAAAGGGCCCTGGCTCCCGAATACGAATTGTACAAAGAAGTTCCATTTGTTGTCGTGGACAAAGGAGTATTAAAAGATGACTGAACTAGCATTCCTGACTGCTTCTGAACTCGTACCCCTCTTCAAATCGAAAAAGGTTTCGCCTGTGGAAGTGATAAAAGCTGTCTTCAGAAGAATTGAAAAGCTTGATCCGACCTATCGATCCTACATCACTACCCTTCCTGAAGATGCATTAAAACAAGCCCAGCAGGCTGAAGCAGCAATCATGAGAAATGAAGACCTTGGTCCCCTGCATGGAATTCCCGTCGGGATCAAGGATTTATATCATACAAAGGGCATACGAACGACATCAGGTTCAGCGATGCTTCGTAACTTCATCCCCAAGATAAATGCTACAACTGTAGAGAAACTGCATAAAGCTGGCATGGTCATGACAGGAAAATTGAATACTCATGAGATGGCTGGCGGTGTATCAAGCATTAATCCGTTCTATGGCTCCAGCCGGAACCCATGGAACCCGAATTACCTGACAGGCGGATCAAGCGGCGGAAGCGGAGCTGCATTGGCAGCAGGGCTCGCGACACTTGCAACCGGTTCGGATACCTTTGGCTCGATTCGGGTTCCTGCCTCCATGTGTGGTGTCTATGGAATTAAACCAACCTACGGGCTCATAAGTCCACATGGGATTACCCCATTGGCTGCATCTTTGGATCATCCCGGCCCAATGGCCCGTTCAGTTTCAGACCTCGCTTTAATGCTGGGTTTGATGGCTGGATATGATGAGAAGTCCCCCGTTTCGTTAAAAGTGAAGGTTCCGGATTATACAAAAAGCCTCAATAAAGAAATCAAGGGGCTGCGAATAGGTGTCCCGGGTTATTTTCTACAAGGTTTGGATCCGGAAGTGAAAGAATTATTCATGAATGCGCTCAATACATTTTCTACAATGGGGGCAATCGTGACCGAAGTCCAGCTACCTGAGTTGTCGATGTCCACTTTCGCTGGATATGTTGTTTTGACGGTTGAATCAGGCAACTATCATTACGACATGCTCCGCACCAACCCTGCAGGCTTTGGTAATGATGTCCGCATCCTATTCGAATCCGGCCTGCTTCTTGATCACACGCATTACATACGCGCCCAGCAAGCCCGCCGGAAAATCGCCGATGCATTAAAAAAATCGTTTGAGGAAGTCGATATCCTTGCAGCTCCTGCCATACCAATCACAGTTCCACGCTTTCAGGAGAATTGGATCCTCCAAAGCACCGAACTCACAAACCGCTGCATGCCATTCACAGCACCCGCCAACTCAGCCGGAATACCAAGCCTCTCAGCACCAATCGGCTTCTCCTCAAACGGCTTGCCCGTAGGAATGCAGCTAATGGACAACCACCTCCGTGAAGACCTGCTATTCCAAGCCGGAGACGCCTGGGAAAAAGCTTATAAAGCAAGCCCCTTGCATAAACCATATCCCGATGAACAGTGAAACAGAGGCAGTGAAACAGAGGGACGGTTCTCCTGTTTTTTACAACTGCATGTTCATCGGGAACGATTGAGACAAATGATCTTCGTACTACAATGTCTGGCGCTCTTTTATTGCGTCAGGCATTTTCATTGGTTTCGGAACCCACTTTAAAGTCCAGGTAAATCAACTTTCACAAGTAGATTCGTGTTGTCATATTTCAGTTTCAAAAATAATTCTGGAGGTTCAATGCCAGATTCATCACTTTTAATGCTAGTTTGGTAACTTTTAACTTTAGATTCACATTTTTTATTCCATCTTCATAGTTCTTAATCCTGAATCGCAACTCTAATGTTACGGCTACTAGTCTTTATCATCGGTTACAAACTGTTATCTCCAGTTTCAACCTTTTTTTCTCCAGTTGCACCGTTTTTATCTCCAGTTATATTCGTTTTATCTCCAGTTTCAATCTTTTTATCTCCGGTTACCCCTTTTATTCACTGTCACCAGACTTTTATTAACGATTGACTCTCTTTTATTAACGGTTACTAGACTTTTATTAACGGTTGGCTTTATTATATTCACGGTTACCCAATTTATATTAACGGTTGCGTTCATTTAATTCACGGTGTATAGTATTACCCTCCCTAAAGACACGAAACCAAAAAGGCTGAACCGCCTCGGTTCAGCCTCCTCATTTCTATAATCGCGGATCGACAGGGTCTTGTTCCATCGCCAGGGTGGCAAGGACGCATTCGTGTACTCTTTCAATCGATTCTCCATTCACGAAGCGCCGGATACCTTCGATTCCTAGTGCAAATTCCTTTAACGCCAGCTTCTGTTTTTTGCCGGTATTTCGCTTTTTCAAACGTTTCAGGTTTTCAGGCTTCAGATAGTCCATGCCATAAATGATTTTCAGGTATTTGCTGCCCCTCACCTTGATTGCTGGCTGGAGGAGTTTCCCTTTGCTTCGTGCAATATAGTGCTCGGGCTTTATGACGATGCCTTCATGGCCTTCCCGGGTCATTTCTTCCCACCATTTGATGACTTCGGCCTCGCTGCTCGAATCGGTAATCACTTTGTATTCTGTCGCGACAAACAGGCTCGAGCAGGTTGCGAACTGATGGTTCATCTTCATATGCCATTCATGTGTTTCATCAAAGAACGTCCTGTTGCTGTGGGCCAGCACGTGGAACGGAGCGATCTGAATGTCATCCAGGCAGATTACATCCCAGCAATATCTTTGAAAAACTTCAGCAAACTCCTTTGCATTCAATAGTTTTTCATTATACTCATCCAGCCATGGAGTTAGTGCCTCATTTGTTTCGGCCGCTTGCGCTAATTTTTCCTGCATAAACGAACGGTCCATGATCGCATTCTCGGCAACATGGGCGTATTGCTTGCTGATTAGTTCCTTCGCCTTCAGATTCCATGGCATAATTTCTGCATCAAGCAACACAAAATCCGTTTCATGCTCGCTAAAATAATCATGCTTGTGCAAGTCATCCGTCAATTTCCGGACGATCTCTTTCTCCAACTCCTTGTCAAAAAACCTCCGGCCGCCACGCGTGTAAATGACACCGAGCGTCACGTTCCCCACATATTTCTTTGCGACAGCCTCGTCCTTGAATAACAACAAAATTCCACGGCTGCCCATATGCTTTTTTTCAGCGACCATTCTATCAACCCCGTGGCTCCGATAATATTGAATGGCCTCCAAAGGGTGCTCCAAAAAGGTTTCCAGCGAAGATGGCTCTGGAGTCGGGCTCATCGTCGGCGGTATATAAATCAACTGTTCAATCGGAATCGTATGGTGTGATACAGCATCAATCGCTGGCTTGACCGTCTCCCCAGGAACAAAAATCTCGCCGAATTCCTCGGTAAGAACCGTATAGCCATTCAGGAAGTTTCCGATGTTCGGCTGATTCAGGCGTTTCTTTTCCCATTCCACCAATGGATTTTCAGGTGCTCCAGAGTAATCCTCTTTCGCCTGTACAGACACAATTTGAGATTCCGGGTAGCGGAAAGCCGTCAATTTGCCGCCAAAGACTACACCCTGGTCGATATTTAGCGTCTGATTGATTTTCAGCGGTTGTGGTTTTGGATCATGTCCCCAGACAATCAACTGACTTGTCTTATGACCGATGAACCAATCTTTCCTGACCGGTTTTCCTTTTTCATCAAAACCGTCCGTATCCCCGTAGCGGCTAAAATCACTTACATCACGCGATTGTTTGCCAATGTACTCATCTTTGATTCCTGCATGTGCGCAGACAACCGAAGGAATGCAGTTCTTTTTCAAAATATAATGAGATGGCGCGTCGAGGAGGAAATCCTTCAGCTTGCTCTTCCACTCTTCTGCCTTCTCGGAACCGTGCTCTTGTTCGTACTGCACAAATTCCTGTTCGACCTTTTCATCTCCATGGGCTAACGTCACTTTTTTCCCATCAAGCCATCTTGCAATTTTCCAGCCATGGTTACTGTCGATCATGTAGGCCAAGCCATTTTCCACATGCCGGTAAAAGAACATCATTGTCTTCAGCGACTCAGGACCGCGGCTCATTACATCGCCAATCGACAGAAACTTTCTGCCTTCAGGATGACGGTAAAAATCGTCATTATCTTTTTTATATCCGAGCTTAGCCAGCAGCTCAATCATTTCATCATAACAGCCATGGATATCCCCGATGATGTCAATTCCACCATCCGCCTCGATCTCAAGCGGATTACTTCTCCTCGTAAGCTCGAGCCCCTCAATATCCTTCAAAAAGTATAAGGAGCGGATGCCTTCTTTTTTCATAAAACGCTTTTCGCGAGTAAACACCTGGAATTGCTGTTTAATCCTCCGTTTGCCACGAGGCTGATCACGTTTTTCATCCCGTTCCAGCAGTACTTTTTCAGGCACATCAAGGACGATTGAAATGATTGGGACATGGTTTTCCCTCGCCATCGCAATATACCGCTTGCGGTCATCAGGCTGAAGGTGAGTCGCATCGACAAATGTCAGCTTATTCAGCCTGCACCTTGCCTGAATCATCTTATCCATCATGTCAAAAGCTTCTTTCGAAATCTGGCTGTATTCATCGAAGAGGATGTCCGCTGCTTCCTTCGGCCTGTTAGCCCAGTCAATGAACTCTTTATCACTCACAAGAATCCGGAATTGATCGGAGCTGACCACCTCGGATTCAGATATGAGCCCTTCCGCCTGCCATTTTTTCAGCAAGGTCGTTTTGCCGCTATTCGAAGGTCCAACCAGAAGAACAATTCCTGCGTAAGGCAACACAATTCTCATGAGTTAAACCTCCTTCCTTTTAAAAATACACATCTGTGTCGGGAAGCCCAGCTGTTCATGCTCCTCGCCAATCCCGTCAAAAAGCAGTTCGTAGTCTTCACTGTTATTCCTGTCCCTGCACCAGCTCTCAAACTCTGCTCTTGTCCATTCGAATCGATGATCCCCATGGCGGAATTCAGTGTCCATCTCATAGATTGCATTGTACTCTTTGTTTGGAGTAGTGACTAATAGATTTTTCGGACGATATTCATTCAGGATCGTTTCAATAGCCTTAGGCAGCCGCTCTTCATCGATATGTTCAATGACTTCACATAAAATAATGATGTCCTTGCCCTTCAACCGCTCATCATAATAGAAAAGGGAGCCCCATAGCTGGGTTGGCTTCATAAAACCGACCTTTCCTTCGGCTTGATTGAAGCGTTCCAGCGCTCTTAATGTGGCCTCTTCGGAAGGTTCAACAGCGAGTATCTCTTTCACACCGCTGACAAAACCGAGCCTGACACTAAGCTTTCCCTCACCTGAACCGAGATCGACCACACTTTCCTTGTGATCCATCGCTCTGACTGTATCCACAATTTTTTCATAGCGAAGATCATTCAGACGAACCTTTTTCTCATCCTTCTCACGGGTTTCTTTTTCAGGCTTTTCCACCAGTTCATAAACATTTTTAAAACGAAGGGCCTGTTTCAGGATAAAACTCTTTTGAGGGTGTTCATCCAGCCAGCCTTCTCCATAGCGCTCCAGTTTTTCAATTTCCTTTTCATCGACATAATAATGCTTATAGTTGTCCATTACAGGGATCAGAACAAAAATCTGTCTTAACGCTTTTTGCAGTGTCGTGTTTCCTTTTAGCGTGATGAACCTGGCTGTGCTTTTTGATTTGAGGGCAAAAGTATATTGAATCTCCGGGGTGACGATCCCCACCTCAAATCCAAGCGGCTCGAACAAATCCTGTATTTGCTGATCCGAAAGACCAGAAGCCACCGGTCCCAAAAAAAACTCCAAGTCAAACCGGTGCCCTACCCAATCCATGTACTCTTCCTTTGGCTGCCCGTTCAGAGCTGTGCCAAGCGCATTCCTGATCAAAGACAAAAAAATACTGCTCACCGCAAACTCACGGTCATTTATATAATGAGTAATATCATATTGATTCCCCTGATTCTTAACCAGTTCCAAAGAATCAGGCGCAACAAACACCGTCGCCTCAACCTCAGACTCAGCAAACCGGCTAAAAAACAACCGCACCAAATGCCCCTTCAGCGACCTCTCATAAACATTATGCGGATTCTTCGCCAACAAATGCGAAACCACCCCAACACCCTCACCCACAGCCCGAATCGTTAACTGCATCCTGCACCCCATTTCCGAAAACAGAGGGACGGTTCTCCTGTTTTTACCAATTCCCCTATAAAACAGAGGGACGGTTCTACTGTTTTCACTAAACTCTAATTCTTTATATTGTAAAGCCCAATTCCTGAACATACTATACCATTTTCACAGGCAGACTGAAAACAGAGGGACGGTTCTTATGTTTTACATCCTTTGACACCGAATGATTAAAACACAAGAACCGTCCCCGTGTTTTGGTCACTACCTAAAAGGAAGACTCAAAATATATCCGACATAGAAAAACACCTCTCTTAGAAAGAAGGGTATTTTGCTCTTCCATGTTTTATAAACGGATGTTTGTGTTGGTGATGCGTAAGCTTTCATGCCAGTGTCTTTCGCCATAACAATGGCTCTTTTCATATGCAACGGATCGCTTACGATTGTGAATGTCCTGAAATGATTATTGGCGGCCAACTCATAAGCATACTTTAGGTTTTCTTCTGTAATTCTAGATTTCGTTTCCATCAGGATATTTTCAGAATGAACATTGTTTTTAATAGCATACTCTCTTGCAACCTCAGATTCTGCCCACTGACCCCCTTTGCCCTTCCCGCCTGTAAAAATAATTTTGTCTACATAACCATTCTCATATAGCCAAATTGCATGATTAATCCTCTCCCGTAAAACAGGAGATGGCTCATCACCCCAGGCAGCAGCACCAAGCACCACTGCTACATCCGTTTTAACCAATTGAACCTCATCACCAAAAGTCCAAATATCAAAAGCCGAATAAATAATGAAAATCAAGAAAACAACCATTATAGAAGTAATCAACCTAAACCCAATCTTTTTGTTCATTTCCTATCACCCTTTTAAAACAGAGGGACGGTTCTACTGTTTTCACAATCTAATTGATCCCGAATGAATTAAACACGAGAACCGTCCCTCTGATTCGCAAAACACAAGAACCGTCCCCGTGTTTTGGTTATATTCCTCAATGGACAGGCATATGGTTTAAGTGTGACTACAATTAAAGGGGTAAATCATTTTGAAGCGAATAATTGGTTTTGTCATCTTGATGTTATTGTGTGTGTATTTGGTATATAACAATGCTGCCATTTCTCAGACTAACTCTAAAATGGATTATATTGAAACAGATGCTGGTGTACAAACGGAATCCGAAAGTGCGGAAGACGTTTTGGAGCTCATCGTCCCTGAGTTGGAATACGTTCATGACGAAGACCTAGACGAGGAAGTCGACGGTTATATCGTCGAAACTCACCAGGAATATGAAGTTTACAGGGATCAAAACGGAAAAATCATCAAACAGGTGCCTACCTCGAACTTTGATTATATTCGTTATAAAAAATACTAATATGACAATGGGAATTCGAACTTTCAGATGTATTTCTGAATTCGACTTCCCTCTTTTGTTCTTTCAGGCATTTCTTTTCACTGCCCATACTTCTTATTCCATTCCTCACTCCATTCTTCCAACTTATCCCCCTGCACTTCTTCAGCTGTTTTACCCTCAAGTGAATAACCCCAGCCGCCCATGGTATCATCATCTGGATAGGAAGTACCGCCAATTATTTTCCCATCAACAATGAATACTCTTACCTCGACCTTTTTGCCATAAATTTTGCTTACTGGATGATTCTTCACAATAAAAATTTCCTGAATGATTTCTTTTCCTATGTACGGATCTGGCTGAACGGTTTGCCTGGCCCAGATCGATTTATGCGGCATATCAACAAGTTCATGCTTTTCAAATGAATAAACCTGACTTCCTTCATAAGATTTTAATGAATAACCTTGGTCCACAAGATACTGCCGTGCCAACTCACCAGTAGAATCCGGCTCTAATTTTGGTCCGCAGCCAACAAGCAACAAGAATAGCATAAGAAACATGGTGTGTTTGATAAAAATCCCTCACCTATCATTCATTTATGAGCTGCAACACTTAAGCTAAATCATTTCATTATGTTTTTATCAATTCCAAGCACAGTTTTTAAAATATCTTTTATCAAAGGGACACCACAAACTACAAATAAAATGAAACCTAAATAATCGAATGCAGCATCAACTACGTCTGAAACGTCTCTCCAGAAAAAAAACATTGGTATAGGTAATACCATTAATGTTGCTCCTATGATAAAGCCATAAAATAAAATTCTCTGTCTGTCCACTTTGTTTACCCCTTAACACGATGATTTTATGTTCTTGCTATTCAGGGAAAATCTTACTCTTCTATCAATACCCCCATCCATCAAGCTTCCAGCGATCCAATTTATGATCCCTAACCAATATCCATTTCCAATCTGTCTGAGTTGAATTTGGCTCAAAGCTTCCATCCCCACCGGACGAATCGACATCAAAATTAGATAAAAGCACCATGACATTTTCTGCTTTTACACCAGTTTCGGAGCCACGTCCATACTTTATATAATCTTCAGCCAGTTCATTTGATTTATCTTCTGAATACCAGATTTTCGTGAGATTACATCCATTAAACTCTAAAAATTTCAGTTTAACACGACTTACGGCATCGTTTATTTCCTCTTCGGAAAACTTGGTCGATTTCCCAATACTCACCTCAGCACCATGCGCTTTACCTAGCTGTGTATATATCAGGCCCGCGAAGATCACAACCACTAATCCAATATACAAGATTCTTTTTTTCATATAATACCCCTCTTAAATAATCTCTTCTTTCCCTGCAAATTATTTCATTCTGTTCAATCTTGCGAGAGAAACACCAAATCCTTTAAATTCACAGATGATAGTTCGTATTGTGAGTTCACTAATATAAGCATCTTTTGATAAAATCCGATGTCCTCCTCTGTGGGCATTTCCAGAAAAATACCTTTATCTACTTTGTAGTTAAAAATCGTGGCACAAAAATCTTTCGTATCTACCAAATCATTAGCGAATTCCTCAAATACAACTGCATCTTCCTTGTTCAATTCCTCATCCGTAAGAAAATCTACTTTTATAATATTCTGGTAGACTCCGATGTCTTCTTCTGTCATATAGATGAATGTGTTGAGATCATCACGATTCAATGGTCTTCTTAAATCTTCAATGATCAAGTACCCTAACGAAATGTTGTTCCTATAAAGCAGAAAAATTTCTAAATCTCTTAGTCTTAACTTTCTTTTAAAAGAAATCACAGAGTTCTCCTTTAGTACAATTTAATTAAAATTAGATGTTTCATGTAATTCTAATTTCTATAAATTGGTCAATTATCCCTCTAATTTTCCAATTAATTAGGCTGAATTTATTTACAAAGATAGAAAATGCCGCCCAGGCAGGGAGCAAATTGAAACAGGAGAACATCAATTCATCCTTAGCTCATCAAGAGTGCCATTCTTTGTTTAGTTTAATTAAGGTCCGGAAACTGGTCCAATGGCTTATCAAATTTGCCAGCCTAATTTTGTACTATTAGGCTGTTCTAATCATATTTTTAATTAAGAACACGATTAGAAGGAGTGCAAAGTCAGTTGAGAAAAGTCAAGGTTGGTTTACGGCCCATTGTAAGCAACATCAATTTGCCCACTGTTCTAAAAACAGCTTTACTTCCAGGTGACTCGATTGAAAGATTATTTATTGCCACCCAGGTAGGAGAAATCTTTTATGTAGGAAACGGAGATATTAGGACTTTTTTAGATATTCGCCAAAATATTATCAAACTGGGGGCTTCTAGTGGCGGATATGATGAGCGGGGATTGCTGGGGCTTGCATTCCATCCTGAATTTTATAAGAACGGTCTTTTCTATCTTCATTATTCAGCAGCTGGCACACAAGGACCAGGTGCTCTTCCTGAATCTTTTCAGCCTGACCCGTGTGATCCTCAAACTTTAAACTTAAAATGGTTAAATAGAGAAAATCAATATGACCATATTGATACAGTTGAAGAATGGGTTTTGCAATCGAATGGTCAACCGCAAAAGCGTCGGACATTACTTAACTTAAGAAGACCCTTTTCCAATCATAATGGCTTCAATAGTTTAAACTTCTCACCTGAAACAGGAAAACTTGTTTTAACAACAGGAGATGGCGGATCAGCCAATGATCCATTTAACTTAAGCCAGGACGATTTGGAAATCGCAGGTAAAATAATTGAAATTGATGTAGCCAAGAATACATACATCAATAACCCACCCACTGTCACGCGTTTTAATGAACTTCCCGCATCTATTCAGGAAACACTCACGGTAATGGCCAAAGGGGTTCGCAATATACCAGGCATTTCTTTTCAGAGGTTTTATAATCAATATATTAAATATGCCGGAAATGTCGGCCAGGATTTGGTCGAGTCGATTTTTTCATTTGTCCATTATCAACCAATCCCGGTTACTCAGCTTACTCAAGCTTCTCTCATGAATTCTCTACCTGGCAAAGATGGATTTATAAACTTTGGCTGGCGAGGTTGGGAAGGTGCTTTTCCTGCTTCAATAATAAGAGGCTGCAATTCAACTCCGACTTTGGATGAAAAACTATTTGCTTTTTACAATGAAGCAGTAACACTTTCAGGAAGTCGTCTCCAGCCATTAACTAGTTATTTCCATAAAGATCCCAGACCCGATAAATTTGGAGGAACTGCTCTAACAGGAGTTCAGCCATATATGGGGAACCAAATTCCTGGTTTGACAGGAAGTGTTGTGTTTACCGATCTTGCCCGGAAAGAATCTCAACCTGAGGTTAGAGGGGTTTTAGCTTACACCTTCGTAAGACCAGATGGTAAGCAAAATGATTTTAGTGTGATCCAAACCGATTATGATTTTGGCTCTCAATCAGCCTATTATGTCAATTTGGGAACGAATCTAAATCAAACCAGATTATATTTAGGGGTTTATGCCTCTATGAAAGTGACTGATCTTAACCAAGGCACTATTTTTGAGATCGTTCCATGAATCATTTCCACTGTTGATAAGGGGAATCACAATATTATTATCACTTTTAACCTTTTATAAATAATTAAAGCAATTTCAACCCATAACCAGCTGTAAAGGAATGTAAATAAAAAGATACCTCCCGCTGAAAAAAATGAAAAAGAACCAGAGACGGCTGGACCTAAAACCGGAAAGTTAAAAATTACTATTAGACTCATAATCCCTAACATTAAAAGAATTGCACCCGAAGCAATAATACTTAATCTCTTCCTAAAAAAGTAAAAAGCTGCTCCGATGCCAAGCCCTAACAATCCTGTTGTAAAAGGAAATACAATTAGTTCACTTGGCTGCAGGATGAATAATAACATTATCGTCAGAACGTAGGTCATTACTCCGAATGGGATCGATAACATGGAACATAACAGAATAGGTGCTGTGGTAAGCGGACTTACTAAATATCCGACACCTGGAAAAAAGCCGGCAGCTGCCTGTAGGATAGCAGCTATACAGGCAAAAAAAGACACTAACATGAGCTTCAGCGTTCTTTTATATTTCTTGAATATTAATTGAGATAAACGAACCTCTTCCGAAATAGGTTTCAAAAAATACACCTTTCCACCTCATTCTAAATGGTTTATACAATACAATACATTATATTTTCCAGTTATTAGAGGTGGAACTACTATTAATAATCCAAATCAAAGATCCTGTGTAATGAAGAATAACAGTGTGTGGAGGAAAGTTAGCTGTCATGCTGAAGTCTGGGTTATTTTTGCCTATAAAAAAAGCAAGGCCCTATTGGCCCGCTCTTTATTGGACTATTACTTTACCAGTCATTCCTTGCTGGACATGGTACCGGCATATCAGTTCATATGTACCGGCCTGTTCCGGTTTCACTGTAATGGTTTTTTCTTTTCCTGGCTGGACCTCGGCGTCTATTCCGAGCTTTTCCACTGTGAAGGTGTGCTCCTTTGTACCTTTATTTTTCAATATCAGAGTTGTGGTTGTTCCATTTGGAATAGTGATGACTTTCGGGTTAAAGTAATCATCGTTCAACTCGACCTCAATCGATTTCACCGTTGTTAACTCACCGGATTTTGCTATAACGCCGAGTGAACCTTGAGCTGCAACAACCATAACCATTGTTAATACAACGGCTAATCCTTTTACCCACTTTTTCACAGACATTCGTACTCCCTCCTTTCCTAATACTATTTTTTTCAGATTCCTAAAATATTATCACTATAAATTTGGTAACCAAAAAAAGAAGAAGATCACCTCTTAGGAAGATCTTCTTTCTTACAATATCTCGATCAGCAACTGATCATGGAGACCAATTGCATTTGCTCTGCACCTGCTATATATCTGCCTCTAAGTCTAAATCTTTGTCTGCTTGTCTCTTCCTCATTCCACCCATGATGAAACGGGGACAGAAATCTCTCTGGTTAAAAGTACTGTTTCGCCAATTTCAGGACCGATGAGGTTAACTTTTTCTTTTTCGGCCTCAACCACGGCACGTTCTATTGGTTCTGTCCATCCATGGTAAGCAAGGGTAAAAGATCCCCAATGTATTAACATCATAATCTTTCCATTCACATCCAAATGGGCCTTCACAGCTTCTTCGGGTGTCATATGAACCCATGACCATCGCCGGTCATATTGACCGCCTTCTATTAAAGTGATATCAAAGGGTCCATATTTTTCCCCAATTTCCTTGAAATGTTGATCGTAGCCACCATCTCCACTGGTATAGAAACGTGTTTGTTTTCCAAGAATGACCCATCCGCCCCAAAGAGTACTATTTCGATTAAAAGGACCTCTTCCAGAGAAATGTTTGGATGGAGTCAGTGCAATAGTCAGACCCTTGAACTCCGTTTCCTCCCACCAATTCAGGTCTGTGATTTTATCTTCTGCAACGCCCCATCGAATTAAGTGCGTACTCACTCCGTAAGGAACGAAAAAGTGACCGACCTTATCTTTCAGCTTTCGTATGGATGGATAATCTAAATGATCATAATGATCATGGGTAATAAAGACCGCGTCAATAGGCGGCATTTCATTAATGATATGCAAAAGACCTCCAGTGTATCGTTTGCTTCCGGCAAATGAAACAGGTGAAGCAACTGGACCCAGCATTGGGTCTACAAGAATCTTATTATGATCGATGCTCAGCAAAAAAGCAGAATGCCCAAACCAGGTCAAACTATCTTTATCACTATTAATTTTGTCCCAATTAATCTCAGAAATAGGAATTTGACCCACAGGAGACCGCTCTTTATCACCTGAAAAAAAGTCCTTCATCATGGAGAAACTGTCGGTAAAACTCATATTCATACTTGTTGGAACTTGATTGACAAACCTGCCGTTAACATAATGATCAAGATTCTTATATTCAACCTCATGTTTTTCGCTTGGGTTTCCGCCGAATACTGGATGCAGATTCAAAAACAATGTTACAGCAACACTTACTACTATTAAAAAAACCAATAAATAAATCATTTATTATGATTCCTTTCTTAGCCTTCTGTGCGGAATTTTTGATGATTTTCCGTTCAGCCGTATTATTGAACGTTACATCATTTTGTACAGCTTAATCTAAACATGGCTGCATCCTGATTCATGAAGATCCGTTTTCCATGATAAAACGTCTTCATTTCAATGGACTTGAACCCAACTTCAGATAATATTTTCGTGAGTTCTTCATGTGAAAAACCGTTATGTACTTTTGGGTGACTTATTTTATCGTTTTTGTCAAAGTCTATAATAATGAGCTTTCCGTCATCATTTAAAATATTGAACAATTCTTCAAGGATTTTTTTAGTATCCGGAATATGAAGAAGAACCAATGACAGTAAAACGACGTCTGACTTGAGTTCAGGGGTTTCTTGAGTGAAATCAGAATAAAGTACTTTTGCGTTTGTGATTCCTTTATGAGAAATTTTTGCCTTCGCAACCTCCAGCATTTGTTTTGACGAATCCACCAGCAAAATGGTATCAACCAAATCGGCTAACTCTAAACTAACTAGACCTGTTCCACTTCCATAATCTATTAATGATTTCGTCTTACTGGCTCGTAATTCTTGCCTTACTTCCTTCACAATCACTTTAGCCAATTCCATTCTCTCTTCAGTATCGTATCGGTTTGCCATCTGTTCAAAAACGTTAATGTCCATATTCCAAATCCCCTATTAAAAAAATTAAGACTTCGTAGTCGTCATTATAGCAAAATGCAAAACCTAAGGCACCTTTCTTAGCTGAAACCTCCAGCAATTAAATAAAGGTCTAATTCGATAAGAATCAGACCCCCTAATTGTCCCCTGTTTATTTGTCGGAGCTGGCGCATCGACTAAAGCTTCACAATTATCCACGACCAATCGTATCGTTCAACTTCGCGCGATATTTATCCTTCCAGGTTTCCGAGTCCTTCACTAATTCGTCACAGAAAGCAGCCACGTCCTCACCGGTGAGTTCAGTGACCTTTTTCCCGTCCGCTGCACCTTCCTCGAACAGGTCGATAAGGCCATTAAAGATACGGCTGACATCCTTCCAATCAGTGGGACCACCAGTCGTCCACATATATTTTTGGATGGCGTTGTAGGCGTTGCGGTATTCACTTGGAAGTGTCTTCGCACGCGCCTCCATCGCTCTCCATTCCCGCTTGTCATCAAGACTTCCGATTATTTTTTCAAATATATTCATGTGATTTCTCCTTTTAATTTTTTTTGTTTTTAGTTCGTTCATTCTACTAGAGACAAATTCCCATCTTGCCCAAAAGTTTATGAGCTGCTCCTGACCTTGTGCGTTGAGTGTGTAAAATTTTCTGGGCGGTCCCATAGTGGATGGCTTTTTCTCTATATCAACCAGCTTGTTTTTCTCAAGCCTTATTGTAATCGTATAAACTGTGCCTTCCACCACATCAGTGAAGCCAAGTTCTCGCAGTTGCTGCGTAATTTCATAGCCGTAGGTTTCGCCACGGCTGATAATCTCAAGCACGCAGCCCTGGAGCACCCCTTTTAGCATTTCCGTGATATTCTCCAAATTCCCACCTCCATTTGCCCCTATATTATCTCCGTATTTTTTTCACAAGTATTTTGTATAACCGATATTCTGTATTACTTAGTACTGGTATATAGTAACACCGAATAGCATCTTTCGTCAAGGCAAACAATTTAGGTAAAAAAGCTCTTTTCAAAAAATCGATCCCTTTACCACAGTATTTTTAGCCGACCATGATGAAAAAATAAAAACAGGAGAACAGCAAAGTCCTCCTTAACTTAATCAGGAGGATATTTCATTCCTCCAATTTTATGTGAAAACCTTTGATTTGCAGCAAATTATATAACTGCTCAATATGTTCTTGGTTCTTCGTTTCCACGGAAAGTTCAAGCTGAACATAGCCGGGATAGATATGCTTGCCCATACGGTGAAGGTTAACCGTTTGGATATTCGCTTCTAGTTCCGTAATGTAACTCAGCACCTTTTGCAGCTCACCTGATTTATCTTTTAAGGTAAGTGTAAACTGTGCGTACCTTCCAGACTCTACTAATCCACGCTCAATAATCCGCGAAATGAAATTTACATCGACGTTGCCGCCACTTAACACAACAGCTATCTTCTTGTTTTTAAGGTTTGTTTTTTCATTATTTAACAGTGCTGCCAGAGGACTTGCGCCTGAACCCTCGACTAGAAGCTTATTCCTTTCCAGAAGCATCAGCATTGTCCGGGCAATCTCCATTTCATCTACACAAAAGAGATCGTCCACATAATCCCTGATGATTTTAAAAGTCTCCTGGCCAGGTTTCTGAACGGCAATTCCGTCTGCCATAGTCGGAGCTGCTTGAACCGCCACTGGCTGATTTTGTTCCAGCGAGTGCTTCATGCTTGGGCAAGCAAGTGTTTGAACACCATAAACCTTAATATCAGGCTTTTTCTTTTTTACGGCCAGTGCAACTCCTGCAATCAGTCCTCCCCCACCGACAGGGCATATGATTGCGTCAACGTCCGGCAGCTGCTCGAGAATCTCAAGCCCGACTGTTCCCTGCCCCGCAATGACTGCATGGTCATCAAAGGCATGAATGAAAGTTGCTCCCATTTGATCTTTCAGCTGCTGAGCATGGGACAAGGCCTCATCAAAAACGGCTCCTTCGAGGATGACTTCAGCTCCATACCTCCTTGTCGCAAGTACCTTGCTCAGCGGTGCTCCCTTCGGCATAACAATCGTGCACGGAATCCCAAGCATTTTGCTCGAATAGGCCACCCCCTGGGCATGATTTCCGGCAGAAGCTGCCACCACCCCTTTTTTCAATTCATCTTCTGATAATGAATTGAGCTTATTATACGACCCTCGAACCTTAAAAGAACCCGTCTTTTGCAGATTTTCAAGCTTCAAATAAACCTCATTACCCGAAAGCGAACTAAACGTTTGAGAAAAATCCAGCGGCGTCATATGGACAATCCCCTTCATCCTCTCCCTCGCAATCACCACATCATCAAGATTCATCTACGTACCCCCAATCCAAACCCATTTTCCATTAGGTTGTACAGTGAAGGCGAAAAAAAAACAGAGGGACGGTTCTCCTGTTTTTTCAAAAAAAGTAAATGAATCCCACAAAAAACACAAGAACCGTCCCTGTGTTTCACCCCAGATAGCGATAATATAGGTTTTTGGCCTGAAGTGTGTCAGTGACTCCGTGTACGAGGACTCTTCCGTCTTTGAAGATGACTAATCGGGTTTGGTCGATTGTGAAGGTGAGCAAATATGGGTTCCGTTCGACCTGGATGCCTTGGGATTGCAGTGATGTTTCCAGCTTTGAAAGGTCCAGGTTCTGCAATGCTGATGGCCTGATTTGAACCGTTTCCCTTCCGCATAGCAGAACGGTTTTGGTTTGATTTTTATAGTCGAGAAAGGGATAAGCTGGAGCCACACCGCATGATTTGCACTCCTGATTTTTTAAGGACGACACTTCAATAGAACTAAACTGATTTTTCCAAAGATCAAATGATACCAGTGCTCTGCGTAGAGATTCAAAGTCTTCGACCAAAATCTTCAATGCTTCAGCGGACTGCTTAGATGCGACCAATTGTATAGCAGGCTGGATGACTCCAACAGTATCGCAGGTGACTCCGCCGAGAGGCAATTTTTCCATCAGGCATTTCAGGCACGGTGACACACCGGGCAATACGGTAAAACTCACCCCATAGCTGCCAACACAGCCTCCATAAATCCACGGAATTCCATGCTTTTGTGCAAGATCATTAATGATAAAACGAATATCAAAATTATCTGTTGCGTCAATCATTACATCAACGCCCTCCACCAATTCCTCTAATTCCTGCACGCCCACATCGAGAACAACGGGGTGAATCTGCACATCTGAATTGATCGCATTCAATCGGTTGGCTGCCGCAATCGCTTTTGGTGTTTTTCGGATTGCATCTTCTTCACTATAAAGCTGCTGACGCTGCAAATTGCTCCATTCGACATAGTCACGATCCGCGATAGTGATCGTTCCGACTCCAGCCCTTGTGAGCGTTTCGGCATTTGCAGACCCTAACGCGCCAGCTCCGATAATCAGGACATGTTTGTCCCTGAGCTTCGTCTGTCCTTCAATGCCAATTGGTGAAAATAAAATCTGTCGGGAGTAGCGTTCATTCAACTAAAAACCATTCCTTCCTCCGGGCTGCTGGCTGATGCATAACGTCTTCGCGGCATCTTCCCTGCTTCATATCCCAACCGGCCAGCTTCAACTGCCAGTTTCATGGCTTTGGCCATTTTAACTGGATCTTTCGCAGCGGAAACTGCTGTATTCAACAAAACTCCTTCAGCGCCCAGCTCCATCGCCAGTGCTGCATCAGCAGGGCTTCCTATTCCCGCATCCACAATTACTGGTACATTCGCCTGCTCCGTAATGAATTGGAGATTCATTGGATTGATGATTCCCTGTCCTGTTCCAATTGGCGAAGCACAAGGCATTACCGCATGGCAGCCGAGTTCTTCTATTTTTCTGGCAAGCACCACATCATCTGAAATATACGGCAGCACAATAAAGCCTTCTTCTAAAAGGATCTCCGCCGCTTTAAGTGTTTCAACAGGATCGGGTAGAAGCGTTTTGCTGCAGCCAATCACCTCCACCTTGATCATGTCGCAAAGCCCGGAAGCCTTGGAAAGTCTGGCAATTCGCACCGCTTCCTCGGCTGTCTTTGCTCCTGCCGTATTGGGCAAAAGTTTATATTTTTCTAAATCCAACTTCTCCAAAAAGTTTGGCTGGTCCGCATCAAAAATGTTCATCCGCCTGACAGCAAAGGTAAGCACTTCTGATCCAGAAGCATCTACTGCTGCTTTTTGAACATCAAAGCTGGGATATTTCCCTGTTCCAAGCAACAAACGTGATTTGAATTTATAAGGTCCAATTTCCAACATCTCATCCGCCTCCTACAAAATGTACGATTTCAATCCGGTCCCCATCTGACAGTATGGTTTCAGCATGCAAGTTTTTATCGATAATTTGCTGGTTCTGCTCAATAATGACGACCTTCTCCTCCAAATTGAAATGCTCAAGCAGAAGGGAAACCAGATTGACAGTGTCCGGAAGCTCCATAGCATTTCCGTTTATCACTACTTTCATAAAAGCACCCCTTTTTCACTAGATTGAAGTCGGGCCAGCCCAAACGGGTTCGGCTGGTCGGTTTTTCCCTCTAAAAGATCTGCAATTAAAACTCCTGTGACTGGGGCAAGCAGGATTCCATTACGAAAATGACCGGTGGCAATATATAATCCCTTATAATCAGGATGTTCTCCTAAAAATGGCTGTCCATCAGCTGATTGCGGCCGGACCCCTGCCCATCCACGGTCCCATTCTGCCTTTCCTATGTCAGGAAGCAGGGTCTGGGCCTTTTCCATCAGAGATGATAACCCTTCAACAGTCACTCTCTCATCGAATGAGTTGGCCTTTACGGTGGCTCCAACTAAGACTCTTCCTGAACGCTTCGGGACGATATAGCATCCATGTGAAAAAATTGTCCCTTGTATAAGCTGTTTTTCAGGGATAACCGTGAAACACTCCCCTTTTACCGGAATGATTGGAAGGGTAAGACCCGTCCTCTCTAGAACCTCCCTGCTCCAGGCACCAGAAGCGACGATCACAGAATCAGCAAGGATTTCCCCCATTATCGTTTTAACCCCAAGAGCCTTTCCATCTTTTAAAATAAAATCTATTACATTAGTAAACTCAAAAACTTCAGCTCCAAGGGTAACGGAAGCTTTCGCAAAGGCAAGAGACAATTCATTAGCCTCGAGCTGCCCATCTTTTGGGATAAACATGGCACCACGCAATTCTCTTGATACGGAGGGCTCCCGTTCGATTAGCTCTTCAATCGTAAGCCACTCGGCCTGTTCTCCTAAGCCCACCTGTCTTTCTATTAATCTTTTCAGTTCACTCTCCTGGTCTTGATCGACTGCCACCTTGTACGTTCCGTTATTTCGGCAGCCTATATGCAACTGCGACAAATCTTCCAGTTCTGGTATCAAGGTTTGGTACATCGAGCGGCTTTTGCATGCCAGCCGGAAAAGCGGTCCGTCCTCTGTAAGCTCCGTTTGCGTCCCTAAAATTCCTGCAGCGGCTCCGGAGGCCTTTCCTGCTATTTTCCCTTTCTCTAAAACCGCCACTTTATATCCTCGTTTCGCAAGCTGAAAAGCGATAGAACTACCGATGATTCCTCCTCCAATAATTAAGGAATCAAAATGCTTTCTCATACCTATGCCTCCCCGTTCAGTTTCTCTGCAAAAATCTTTGCCGCCTCCAGAGGATCCGCTGCCTGTAAAATCCCTGACATGACAGCAATCCCATCAGCTCCAGCACTTATAACCTCATGAACATTTTCTGGTTTGATACCGCCAATCGCAAGGACCGGGATTCCGATTCCCTTTTTTACAGTCTTAAGAGCTTCCGTGCCCCTTGGCGGAATTCCCTTCTTGGTTTGCGTATCAAATAAATGGCCAAACAGGAGATAGTCGGCCCCCTGTTTGGCCGCTGCCCGCGCATCTTCAGGAGAATGAACGGAACAGCCAATCGTTAAGTCAGGAAAATGCTTTTTGACAACATGGACGGGAAGGCTGTGAAAAGCAAGCTGCACTCCTGTTTTACATGCCCATGCCACATCCACCCGGTCATTGATCACGATTTTATGAAGGGGGACTCCTTTTTTCACCAGCAGTTCAACACCTTCAAAAATTTCTTTTGAAGTCCGATGTTTTTCCCTTAGGTGAAACTTGTCTGCGAAGGGTTCCACTTTCCCTGCAATTCCAGCAAAAGCCCTTAGAGAAAGTCTTCCATCAGAAATGACATGCAGCTGTTTCCTCATTCAGGCAACACTCCTTTTAAAAGTAAGCAGAACCACCTTTTGAATAGAAGCGGTTCTTAAACTCACTTTCAACTAAGTAGATTATCTTCTAATTATTGATAAATGCTTCCTCCGGCTTTTTTAAATTCCTCGGCTTTTTCAACGAGCCCTCTCTCAATTGCTTCATCTGTGCCGAGCTTATGCTCTTTTGCATAATTTCTGATATCGTGAGAAATTCTCATGCTGCAAAATTTAGGTCCGCACATGGAACAGAAGTGAGCGGTTTTAGCACCTTCAGCAGGCAATGTTTCATCATGGTACTCCAATGCGCGCTCAGGATCCAAGGAAAGATTGAATTGATCTCTCCAGCGGAATTCAAAACGTGCTTTTGACAAGGCATTATCCCTCTTTTGGGCACCTGGATGGCCTTTTGCCAGATCAGCGGCATGGGCGGCAATTTTATAAGTGATCACACCCTCGCGCACATCATCTTTGTTCGGCAGCCCCAAATGTTCTTTTGGTGTTACGTAGCAAAGCATGGCTGTACCATACCAGCCAATCATCGCAGCACCAATTGCAGAGGTAATATGATCATATCCTGGAGCGATATCTGTCGTAAGCGGGCCAAGTGTATAAAAAGGCGCTTCCTGGCAAATTTCCAGCTGCTTATCCATGTTCTCCTTGATTAAGTGCATCGGAACATGTCCCGGGCCCTCAACCATTACCTGTACATCGTGTTCCCATGCAATCTTCGTCAGCTCCCCAAGTGTTTCGAGCTCCGCAAATTGAGCCTCGTCATTGGCATCCGCAATCGATCCCGGCCTCAGCCCATCTCCTAATGAGAATGCGACATCGTAGGTTTTCATGATTTCGCAGACTTCTTCAAAATGTGTATATAAGAAGTTCTCTTTATGATGATGCAGACACCATTGAGCCATGATAGAGCCGCCACGCGATACAATTCCAGTCAATCGTTTGGCTGTAAGCGGAACATATCTCAACAGGACGCCAGCATGAATGGTAAAATAGTCAACCCCTTGCTCCGCTTGTTCGATAAGGGTATCCCTGAACACTTCCCAGGTAAGATCCTCGGCAATGCCATTGACCTTTTCAAGCGCTTGGTAAATCGGAACAGTACCAACCGGAACAGCTGAGTTACGGATAATCCATTCGCGTGTTGTATGAATATTTTTTCCTGTAGAAAGATCCATAATTGTATCTGCACCCCACCGGGTAGCCCAGGTCATTTTCTCTACCTCTTCTTCAATCGAGGAGGAAACAGCCGAGTTCCCAATGTTCGCATTGATTTTTACATGAAAATTCCTGCCGATGATCATCGGTTCAGTCTCTGGGTGATTGATATTAGAAGGAATGATGGCCCTGCCCCTTGCTACTTCAGAACGAACAAATTCCGGATTCATATTCTCGCGAATGGCTATGAACTCCATCTCTGGCGTAATGATCCCCTTTTTGCATAGTGAAGCTGGGTGACATTCAACCCTTTTTTCGCCCTCAAAGGCTTGCGGGATAAGCCGGGAAAAACTTTATCATTTGCACGAGGGTCATCTTCACTTCGGTAGCCATTATCCTCTGGCTTTATTTTCCGTCCATCATACTCTTCAACATCCCCTCGCTCTTGAATCCAGCGATTTCTCAGCGCAGGAAGGCCTTTTCTAAGATTTACTGTATAAGCAGGATCAGTATAAGGTCCGCTCGTATCATACACACGAACCGGCTCATTGATTTCCTCTCCAAAAGAACCGCTGGTCGGGCTTAATCCAATCTCCCGCATCGGAACCCGTATATCCGGCTGCGATCCCTCAACATAGACTTTTTTGCTTCCAGAAAAGCTTGCCATAATCGAAATGCTGTCCTGATTTAAAGAATTTGCTGTTTTCATGATTATCTCTCCCTTTTTTAATGGTGGGACGAGATCTGGCACCAAGGAAGTTCCATAGTATGTAAAAAAGCCGGTCCACATAAAGATGGACCGGCTTAACCGCGAATGTTTTTGGCACAAAAAAATCTTGCACATCTTAACTTCCCCACGCTGGTATGATCCAGATCAGGTCCAAAGAGTCAAGGAACTTTAACGCGTTCCTTTCTCAGCCCAAGCCATTGGGCACCCCTAGTTATTGCTATTCAGTTCCCTTATAGTATACATAATTCAGAAAAAAAAGAAAGGTTTTTTTACAAAACAGAGGGACGGTTCTCCTGTTTCTTCAAAAAAAGTAAATGAATCCCACCAACACACAAGAACCGTCCCTGTGTTTCCACTATAAAATGAAGATTTATCAGGAAGGAAGTTAATCCTTTGGCTCAATGCCCATTATTTTTCACAAAAAAACCTGCTAATGTAGTAATGAACCCTATTGCCATTAAAATTTGGACAACATTTGAAGGCCCTGATTCACAGCTTGAAGTATTTTGAATAAATAAAGCTAACTAGATAATGGATATCCCTAATAGCATTATTTTTACAGGCTCTCTCACAAGATGCACCTCTCTCTTTTAATTCACTACTCTCATCCCATATCAATTAACAATAAATTAAGTTCATCCTTAAGTGATGTACCATTTTGTTTCTTAGTAATTTCAAAAGGTTTATTATAAAGACATGCATGTTTTAGAGCTAAAAATCCATCGAGAGGGAAAGTATGAGTCTGCCACTCCTGGCGATATCCTAATATCCCCCTTTGTTTGATCACCCGATCCAACTCTTTTACTACGCACAAAGTGAATTCATTAAAGTTACATTTTGTTTTTAATACTGTTCTAGGTAAATTAGGATTCTTCTTTCGATCTACGTCTAGATTTTGATTTTCTGTGACTATAATTTCTAGGGTTTCAAAGTCACGCTTAAATTCCCAACGCAATAAATAAGCGTCCGTACACCAATTAATACCTCCATTTATTTTGTGAAAAGCACCTTCTTTCCAACTTAATTTGCATAAAGGATGTATCGATGCTAGGTATGAAACGAAATCTCCAAGAGCATCTGAATGGAATGAAGGATAAAACTCATACTTTTGTCCGTTAATCTCTAAAATGCAAGTTGAATTACCACTCTTAATATCTACATATGAAAACCTCAAATTTGATTACCCCCACAGAATCTGAAAGCCGATAGTATATATTTCTTTAACTATATATCTTTATCCTTCTACTATTTTTATGCGCCTATTGGTTACGTCCATTCTATGCTAAAAACCTAGTTTCTTCTCACTTCAGGACTAATGTACATAAAAACGGACTTAAAACATCACGCAGACTTACATTTAGAATGAATCCAAATATTTCGTGGAAAGCCAGCTACTAGTCAAGGGATAATTAGGAACTTTTCATTTGCCAAATATTTGATCAATCACATAATAAAGAGAATCCTGAAACATGCATTTAAAGGAGAAAATCTCGATGGTATCAAAATGACGGAAAAATTAGTTCAGGATAGGTCTTGATGAGAAAAAGCCTCAAGTTGTTCATAAAATCCTTGATAAATAAAGAGTGCATGTCGATTATTTACAATCCGAATTGCACTAAAAGATATACTTATTTGATATAAGGAATAAATCATCTTCCTAAAGACCGGGAAAAGCTTGTTCCCAGCCTTTTATTGTGCAGTTCCCTTCTTATGTAACTTATAAGCCCTATATGAGATTCAACAAAAATAAGCATTAACCCTTCTTGTACTACACCTCAATTGTTAGACAACTCTAACTGAAAGGATACAGCACATTTTAAGGATCAACGCTCATAAAAATTGTTCCATTATATGTGTCTTCCTCACCTGGAAGGACTTAAATTTTCCATCTAATGGTCAGCAATTCCCTCATTGCCCTTTGCTTTAATCTTATCCAAAAATTTTATAAAACCTACGAATCCTCTGATTGTAAATAAAGTGAAATTAACACTCACAAAAGTGTGCAAAGGTGACCATTGATTCCATTTAAACAATCTTGTGTTTTTTTCCATAAACCACTGAGCTAAACTCATAGGCACACTAAAGATCAAGCTTTTCAATAAAATTTTCACGAAATGATCATTGTACGATATTTTCACCCAGATAACACTTAAAATCGGGAAAAATAAGATGTCATAAATTATATTCGTTTTAAAGACTTTAGGAAAAGGACGAACTGGGTATTCCACTCTTTTTGTTCCAACTACATAAGCATCAATAAGCGTAGAAAGAACCCCTTTAGAAAAAAGAATGAGCAGATTTTCTCTCATTTTCTCCCCTTTAAATAAAAACGGCAAAGTAATAAAACATAGAGAGGTAAGTAAATTCAACAGTTTTTTCTCCATAAAAACACCCTTCTCATGTGTTCTTGACTGACCTTCTTACATTTACCTTAGTCAGGAAACATTATTCATTAGTGCTTTTATTTATTGCATACAAGGATTAACTGGACAAAATGAATGCTTATCTTCAAATCTGTCAATAAAACGATACATAAATTTCCTTTATTAATGAAAAATTAAAATAACTAACACGTTTTTAAGGAGCCTAATCAATGTCATTTAAGCAAGGACTAACTGATTCCGAGAGAGCTTATGATCAATTTACTGACAGCAGTTCGCTATTTGCAAAAATAGTGATGGAAGATTTTTTATTTACATGGCAGTGGTGGTTTGGCATAGCCCTCTTTGTCATACCATGGATTATGTGGTTTGCATTTAGAAAAAAGGAAAGTACGGGGCGTTTACTTTTAGGTGGACTATTGACAATCGTATTATCACTTACGATAGACCTCGCTGCACTATCATTAGGGCTTTGGTCTTACCCAGTGGTTCTTATACCATTAGCTCCCTTTTTATTTTTGCCCTATCATTTTTCTTTAGCTCCTGTAGGAATAATGTTTGCCCTGCAAATCAAACCTAATATGAACTCCTTTTTAAAAGGTGTGATTTTTTCAGCGGCTGCTGCTTTTTTAGGTATGAATTTCTTTAATGCAATTGAATTTTATAACCCTAAGAGTTGGTCGACCTTATATGACTTTTGTATATTTCTTTTTCTTTATTATGCCGCGTATACCGTAGTAAAACTAGATAGCTTTAAGAGAATAGAACCTTAATTTAACACTAGGAAGCAGTTTTGCTTCCTTTTTCAACTACTTTAAAATCATATTTATTTATTTTTATATGCAAATCTTCTTTCACTAACCAGCTCAGTATGGAATACTGACTCTAATCATTGTAAAGGTAGTCAATAAAGTCAAAGAAGTTATTTGTACTGTAATTTGGAGTATCTATATTTAATCCAATAAAACTGACCTCAACCAATTTGGGAATATCATTACGGAAATCATACCCATACACAGTTCCGCCACCATCTGATCCTATAACTACAAATCCAGGAGCGTACTCACTTACTTCATAATCTTCATTACTTTCTGCTAATTCTTCAATCTTCCAAATTCGAAGATAACTGACTTCGCCAATTGTACCTTCTCCACCGTTTGTTTTTTGCATAAAGTCGAGATAATCCCGAGGAAATTTCACATTTAATTCTTTTTCAACTTCTATAATTTCTTTTTCCGATACAGGAGTATTAAAAGTAAACTTTTCGAACATCGGATTCTTTTTTTCAAACATTCTTTTTCTCCAGACTCTATTATTATAGTTTTGAAGACTCCTTATTACGAGGAATTGCATTAGGTTCCATTTATAAGTAATAACTGCTTGTTGTTTATTTACCCCCAGCTTAATAAAAACATCGAGGATAACCATCCCGGGTCGACGCTTTCCAATACGTCCAATTACCATTTTACCGTTCGGAAAAACAGAGGGACGGTTCTCCTGTTTTTACAAGAATAGTAAACGAGTTCCAGCAAAACACAAGAACCGTCCCCGTGTCTTAATTTTCTATGACAATTTCACCTTCACCATTTGGTATTTCGAAACCTTTTAGGTAGGCAGTTAGGAGTTCTTCTGTAACAGGGAACGCATTTGCATCTAACCGTTTATTACGTAACTTCAGTCGTTCGCGCAATTCATCTGGATGCGTTTTTATATAAACCAGGATCCATTTCCCGCCTGAATCCTCAATCATTTTTTTATATTGGTTTCTTGTTGCACGGCTCCAGAAACTGAAGTCAATCACCACGTGTTGCTTACTCGCAATTAACTTGATTAAACTATTTTGAACTTTTCTTTCTGCATCGATTTTGTATTCCTCAATTTTATCCATAGGAAAATCAATCCCATAGCGGCCATGAGTCGCCCATATTTCTTCATCAATGGATAGGCGTTCAAACCCTTCCTTTTCCAACTCTTGCGAAAAAGTGGTTTTACCAGAACCAGCTACACCGCACATCATTACAACTATAGGAGCGAAACGATTTGCTTCACGAAAAATTAAATCGAAATTAAACTTTTCGAACATTGTCTCCCCCAGTTTTAAGACTTATCACCCTAAAGAGATATCCTTCATTTCTTTAAATGCCAATTCCTCTGAAATCGCAGCTTTCATTATCGTTCCACATTTTTCACTGCAAAGCGGAAATATTCCATCACTGCATTCATTTTCGCTTCCATTTCTGAGAAATCAATTTCATCAGCAAACTTAACACTCAAACCAAAACTGGCTTATCCCCTTTAATCTTCTTCATACACCACGCACGTCTCAACGTACTTTACACCTCTATTAAGAAATCCTTCCATTAAACATTCAACAAAAAAGTGCACGAACCCTTTTGGGGTCATGCACTTTTGGTAAAAAACAGAGGGACGGTTCTACTGTTTTAATAACTAGTCAGCGACTGCGACCAAAACAGAAGAACCGTCCCCGTGTTTTACCCGTGTTTTACAGAAAAAGAGCATGAATTAATTCTTTGATAAGCCTTCATGGTCAGTAGCGAGTGGAGGTTGTTCCATCCAGCCCTTATTTATCAAAAGATTCATACCATCTTCTGCTAATATCCCAATGTCAGCTATCATTGTGGCATAGCTGACAGCTAAATCTCTCCGTTGGCACAAAGCCAAGGCTTCTCCATAATATCCGATAGCAGATGAAAGAAGGGTTGAAACATGAAATAGCATGAGCTTATCTGAAAATGGAGGGATTGTTGAATCGGTAACCTCCGATTCAAATGTTCTTGGGAGATGCAAATTGTCTTCCTTCAACATTAATGAAAGGATTTCATAATGTTTTATGCAAATTTGCCTTCCCCTCTCCATAAATTTTTTTACTTCCTTTGATTGGGAAACCTGCCCGAATGCTAATTCCAAGATAATTTTAACCATTGTTTTCTGTAAGTTTAGATATGTACCACTGACTTCCACTGCATTTATTGGCCTGCGTTTTCCAAACCATCCTGTTATAAAGCTTTGTTTTTTGATAAACTCTACCTTTTGTTGATTGTTAAATGTAGGGGGTTTACTAATAATCCCTTTAGTTGAAAGTACCGCAGTTGCTTTATTAAAGAGTTCCAGCGATTCAATCATAACTTGACTAAAGTATTGCCGCTGTTCATCCTTCACTATATTCCCAATTGCCCCGGCATATCTGGTTAAACCATGTATAGCCATGATTTGTGTATAAACTATCATGAAAGTATCTGTAAATAATCGCGGGGCTTCAACTGTAACATCCTGAGCGGTAAAACCCATTGGCTTAGGATATCCTTCTTTTGTTAGAAATCCCTCGATCTTTCCTAGGTGACTCTCCGATAATTCAAGGGCGTATTGGAGCACTTCCCGAATATTTTGATCCTCAACATGGTATAGAAAATGCTGAAAAATACATCGTGCCAGGCTATCATTTATATACTGCATCCAAAGATTTGCAAGCTCCGATGATGTTATTTTGGTATCATGATATTGACTCTCCATATATGTACCATACCTCCGAGTATTTTATCTAGGTTAGTATAACCAGGTGTTCCATTTTTATAAAATTCCAGCTGGATATTCCTACTAGCTCTGATATCGATATCGAAAAGCTTAGGTTTCGCTTCTTAGTGTACGCCTGCTTCATTTATTTATATCCGATGTTATTCAACTACCTTTTTCTCATCCCCTAAAACAAACACAGAGGGACGGTTCTACTGTTTTAATAATTTGTCAGCGACTGCTATCAAAACACAAGAACCGTCCCCGTGTTTTACTCGTCACTTCTATATTCCAATATATCTCCGGGCTGACAGTCTAGGGCTTTGCATATTCCTTCTAATGTGGAGAAGCGAATTGCTTTTGCTTTGCCGTTTTTTAATATGGACAGGTTGGCCATGGTGATGCCGACTTTCTCTGACAGTTCGGTGACGCTCATTTTCCTTTTTGCCAACATTACATCAACGTTAATTATAATCGCCATGTTTTTCACCTCAGACCGTAAGATCATTTTCTGATTTTATATGGATGGCTGTTTTTAAAAGCTTCTGGAGAACAGCGGCAAAGACTGCGATCACCATGCACCCGAAAATGATGACCATTCCGATCAAGATCATTCCTGGTGCATCATCCATCTCGGCCATCAGATAGATCAACGGCATAAAAATCACGAATAGTCCGCCGATGATGATGCCGCAGTTCCTAATTTTTTTCAATGCATTCACAGACAAATCCGAAAACGCCTCGTTCTTGTCAATATAGGTTAAGAGTTTGAATGTCTGGAAAAGAGCTCCGTAAAATACAGCCGCGGCTGCATACAATCCAAGCAAAAATGGATATTGTAAAAAATCCAACGTAGGATTTAACTCCGCAAAAAACTCAGCGATCTCCGGCAACACAAAGATTGCTAAAGCTAAAACAGGAAGACCCATTAAAAACAACACGATTTTTAAAAAGAATGTTTCTTTTTTCATCCTTCACACCTCGAATGTAAATTTATAATTTGATTGTAATAGATTATTTATCGTTTTTCAATAAATTTTTATTGAATTTTACATTCAGCGATCAATCGACTTATTTCCCTTTATTTGGACGAACGTGCAATTAAGCAGCCTGAGTAAGAAATTCCATTCGTTTTTCGTGCAATTATTGTAGGGTTTTGTGCAATTAAACCAACTGATTACGCAATTATCACGGATTATTAAGAGAATAATTTTTCCTGCAGCACTCATCTCCATTAAAATAAAAACTCAGACAAATAAATCACCGACGTAACCGTCAACATGCTGAATATCGTCGAAAATAACACCGCCTGAGCGGCATACTCCGGATGATTTCCATACTCCAGCGCTAAAAGAGAGCTGTTTCTGGAAGTCGGGAACGAGCTGGCGATTAACAGCGCCTGTGCAACAGTACCTTCCAGGCCTAAAAGTAAGATGGAAACGAAAGCAATGGCAGGTGCCACCACCAGCCTGCCCAATAAAGTGAGTACCAGCGGCGTAGAAAAGCGATGGAATTTTATAAATGCGCTCTGTGCCCCCAGCGTGATCAGAGCAATCGCCAAAAATGCATTTGACGTGTTTTCTATTGGGGTCCAGATAAATTCGGGGATGGTAATGGAAGTTACCCGAAGGAACACCCCTAACAATAAAGCATAAATGACCGGGTTTTTAAAAAATATCTTCAGCGCCTGGAGGCCCTTACTCTGAACGGATACTGAATTAAAGATCCCGTATGTAAAGGTAAGCAGATTTTGAAAAATCATCACCACAATTTGGATCGATAAACCGATCGGATTGTGCTGAAAAACCAGTTGGCTTACAGGCAATCCGAAGTTGCCAGAGTTGATCAGGACGACACTATTTTTAAAAGTAGCCGATAACCCTTTTTCGAATTTAAGTAACTTGGCAATGCCGGTACTCAAACCGATCAGAAAGAAATTTTGTACAGCCAGGAATCCAATAATATAGACAACAATGGTTCCTCCTAAACTGCTTTCATAGATATTGGCGAAGCTTACAGCCGGCATGAGCAAATAATTATTCAACTTGGACAGTGTCCCCATATCAAACTTAAATTTCCGATGAAGGAATGCACCGACAGCAATCAGGAAGAACACCGGCATAATCACTTTCATTAAAATAAGAAATAAAACTTCCATACACTCACCTCTTTTCCATTTAAATTATAAGGAGCTTTTAGGCATCGTTAAAATTCAAAAAAGCTATGAAGAGCCATTCGAAAAACGAATAAAAAAAAGCATGGGTCATGAGAACCCATGCATGAATCAAATATCATTTTTAACATCCAATGCCTTGATAAAATCAACAAATTCCTTCACGACTCGAAGGTCCATGGATTCCTCGTGATACAGCATCCACGTTTTCCTAACAAGTGGTACCCCATTTCGATCAAGCAACGGAATGGAATGCAGGTTCGGTTCATTACCGACAAGTTCACTCGGCAGAATCCCATATCCCAATCCATTCTTCACCATTTCCTTGCATGTGTCCGCTTTATCGACCTCCATCCCAATCAATGGAGGTTCGGGGAATGTGCTCGTCCACCAATTATCGATCAATGCCTTAAAGGCATGGTCCGTATCATATTGTACTCTCGGCAATGCCGGTAAGTCCTTAAGATCGATTTTCCCCTTCGAGGTGACGCAGATATTCTCTTCAAACAGGAGATGCCTGGCTCCACCCCAATCATAATCGCCTCTGACAAATCCTATATGGACTTCGCGATTGTAAACGCGATCCAGCGCTTCATAACTCCACCCTGTTGTTACCTTATAGTTCACCTTGGGAAATTGTTCACGAAACAGTTTTAACAAGCCCGGCAGCTTGTGCCTTGTGATGTAATTGGAAACTCCGAGCCGTAAAGTTCCGTTAATCTCATTGTCCATGTTTTGAACGGTTTCTTTGATTTGAATAATCCTGGCAAGCATTTCGTCCGCACATTTCACAAGATATTCTCCCTGCGGCGTGAACTGGACTCCCTTTGCCCCTCGAATAATGAGCTGCTGGTCGTATTCCTTTTCCATCTGCTGGATTCTCTTCGTCAAAGTAGGCTGGGATATGTACAAGCTTTGAGCTGTTTTCGTGATATTCTTCTTTTCATGTAAAACTTTTAAGATTTGCCAATCCCGTTCATCCATGCTGTCCTCCAAGCCCTCTAGTTAATATTTTTGATGACCCTGGCAGGGTTCCCAGCCCCCCCATGTTGCTTCATGGCTCATTTTAAAAATTCTAACCCACCGCCTAGCCTGTGCTTCATATAAAGAACCAGCCTTATCTTCTTGCACCAGGGGACTAAACCGTAACGAACTTACTCTTCCCACCGAGGAATAAATCTTCCTAAATACTTCTTATTTATATTTAATAGAAAAGCTAAACAAATGGCACCTAATAGACTTGCGCCCAGTATCAGGACAAATGGATGAGGATTATACCAGTGCTCCACTTGCCCGATTGAAATGATGAGGACCCCGACTGCCATAAAAACTGTTCCCGTTTGATTCAGGTATTTTGGTAAATCATCAGCAGATAAACTACTTTTAATCGCCTTGTTAATGTTATGGTTCGTTTTGCTTGATCGATTTCGTAAAAAGCCCCAAATCAGATAATAAGATCCAGCTAATAACGGTGTTATCATCTGCTCCTCCTATTCCTCTTCATCTTCCTTAAATAAATTCTACAAATGAGCACGAATCCCTTCTAGATGGGATTCGTGCATACTGAAAGCGCTTCTATCACCATATAAATCTCATAAAAATGCACTTACATTTAATTCAAAGTGCTGGTAAAATAAGTCTTACGTACATCTTTATTAAACTATAGTTAAAACAAGGATAGAGGCAAGCCTAATGCATACTGAAAAAGAACTCCTTCGTAAAAAAATTGAAGATTGCCGCAGGAAACTGATCAAGGTTGCGACCGCCCAAGGTTTTAATAGTTCTGAAACCATCCGCCTGAGCCAGAATCTTGATAAACTCATCTTAAAATATCAGAAATCCTGACAAATATTTGTGCCCTTTTTCAAGAATATGGTATTCTATTACCACATATCCCCAATCAAAGGAGATTACCCGTGAATAAAATAACACTAGCTGAAGCAGTAAAGCTGAAAAGTGTACTGGCTAAGAGAATTCGTGAGCTTGAAGATGAAATGGATCGCGTTGCTTTTGTGACGATTGAAAAAGACAGTGCGCTTCCCAAGCAATCTAGGACTCTCGCAGACGTTGAGCGGGAGATGGATGAGGTGCGGAAGGATTTCCGTCTTCTGGACAAACTCGTGTATCGTGCCAATATCGATCACGAAGTTCCTTTTAACAATGAGACGTTAACAATAGTCGAGGCAATTGAACTGGCTACACAGCTCCGCGCAAAGGCCCGGAAGCTGAAGGAGTTCGCCATGGCACCTAAGGAAGAGACTGCTTACCTTTTTAATGAGACTGTGCTGATGATGCGCGTCGCAACATTTGAACCTGAAGCATACAGGGTAAAAGCACTCGAAGCCGAGCGCCAGGCAAACAAGCTTTCCAACCTGATCAATGCCAAGAATTACACAGTAGAATTAGATTTTGACAGCGATAAATATTTCTGATCCTTGGAGGGGTGAGACTCCCTTCCAAGGGATAGAAGGAGACCTCTTATTCAAATCTAATAGTAGATTAGGAATGGCCAATGGCAAACCAATGAACATTGCCCCATCACTTCTTCACCTGTAACCTATAACCTACTATGGCGAATGGAAGGTCGCTGACCGATAGTCCTTATGTACTCCTTCTATCAGCAGGACGGTCCCTGTCTTCGGGACCGTCCACACAAAGAAGCTGAACCTGCAGCTTGCTGGTTCAGCTTTTTTGAGGTTAATTCCGGGTGGCATCGATTTAATACCAGTTGAGAATGATTTAATACCAGTTGAGAATGATTTAATACCAGATGAGGATGCTTAAATCCAGTTGCCGACACTTTCCTACCCGTTTTAAATCCTATAAAAGGAGATGCCTATGTATACATATGAAACATTTTTATCAGACGGAGTTTTTACATTATTAAGGCCTGTTTTTTTCACTCTATTGCTAGTTTCGATCATTCTGCTGCTGTTGATTCTTTATCCCAGGACCCGGCAGCGAATGCTGAATACATTCAGTGTGATCAGTTTGTCTGCCATCTTTGGAATTATTACCGTTCAGGTGATCTATTATGATGCTATTATAGTCGATGAGCTTAGCTTTGGAGGAGATCCAACCAGCACGACAACAGCCCTGGCTGTCATGGTATTCACCATAATAAACCCAATCCTATTTTTTGCGTTAAAATCAAAAGGCTGAACTCCTTCGTTCAGCCTTTTTTCTCATAACCAAGCACATAAAGCGGCTCGTTCTCCATGTATTCCGCGAACAGCACATCATCAACGTGATGGATTTTTTGCTTCTCCAACTCCCTCTTCAGCCACTGCTCATCGACCCCTGCTTCCTTGAGATTCTCGGAAACGACCTTCCCATCAAGTATCATATTGACTGGAATGCTAGGGTCCTGTGCTTTTATTTTCATATCACTGTTTTTAGGCGTGTCGTACTTTGCTTTTGGCAGGACACTGACCATTCCGTTCGTTTCGATGATTGCATATTCAACTTCCCTAAGCGAAAAATAGCCCTGCTGCCGTACTAACCCTTGCAGCTGATTGATATCCAGTTTTGCTTTTTTCAACGCTTCGAATTTGATTTTCCCCTTGCGTACAACAATATTCGGCTCACCCTCAAGCAATTTTCGCGATCCCAGGAATTTCTGAGTCACGATTTCGGTCACATATACAAGCACACCCCACAACGCGACCGCAAAAGCGATTTCGCCAATCTTCACCTCATGGTCATAAATGGCATTCCCCACCAATTCACCAAGGATGATCGCCGAAATAAAGTCGAACGGGGTGATTTGGGAAAACTGAGTCTTCCCCTGCATTTTCGTCATGATGAATAAGAAGACAAACCCGCTTGTTAACTCCAATGCTATTGATAAATAATGATTCAAGACTCCCACTCCTTCGTTACCCATTATGGGAAAAAGCGAAGAACTTGAACCCCTGATTTTAGAAAAATATGCATAAAAAAATTCTGGAATAAAAAACTATGAGTTAGTATCTTACATAGGAGTGTTTGGAATGACCTTTCAGGAAGCCTTGGACCAAGTCGAAAAAGCCAACAAGATTATTGTCGATGCCAATAAAATGATAGCGGATGCTTCCTTTCAAGGATTTGCTTATACAACTAGCTGGTGGGTCGCCCTATGCATGCTGACTGTTCCATGGGTCCTGTGGGCAATTTTCCGAAAAAAAGACAGTACAGCCCGTTTGCTTTCTGCTGCCCTGGTCGTCATTTTTCTGTCATCGATTTTGGATGCCTATGGAGTGGACCGAGGGAAATGGTCATACCCAGTAAAGGTAATACCGTTGCCAACTATTAGCTACTCCTTCCGCTACTCGGTCGTCCCGGTCACCATCATGTTCCTGATTCAATATAAGCAAAATATACACCCGGTCATTAAAGGGATTCTTTTTGGCGGAGTCAGTGCATACATCGGAATGCCCATCATGGAACAGCTTCACTTGTACAAACAAATAGACTGGAAATACACATACTCCTTTTTGATGCTGGCCATCATGTATTTAATCGCCGACTGGTTCAGCAAACGTGAAAGCTTCAGGAGAATTGAAGATAAGATTGAGAACAACGCAGATTAAGTACGGCTCCTTGCCAGCCGAAGAACATGTGCATCTTATTGGCTAAGACTTTTCTTCAGTTCCTTAGTATGGTACTGCAACCTTTTTTGATAATAATTCAATTTACAATCACAACTTATCAATATTTTATCCGCAGTAAGGAATACTACTTATCGAGGTGAAAATATGGATCAGGAAAAATTAAAACTAACTTCTTCTGAAATAGGGTCATTGTGGGGAGAATATGTTAACGGGACGATGACAGATGTTGTAAATCGGTATATGTACACCATCATTGAAGACGACGCAATAAAAGCCATTTTTGAGGAAGCAATTAACATATTTGAACGACAAAAGAAACAAATCGCTATTTTTTTTGAAGACGAAGGATTCCCAGTACCTATTGGCTTTAATGAAACCGACCTAAATAAAGGTGCCGAGCGGCTTTTTACAGACACTTTTTGCTTGAATTATTTACATATTATGACTTTGCATGGTTTGGTAGGCCACACCACTGCATTAGGGGTTTCTGTCCGGAAAGATTTAAGGGATTTTTATGACTCATGTGACAATGACGCGAAAAAAATGTACCACCAGACGATTGAACTACTGCTGGCAAAAGGCATTTTTCAGAGAGATCCATTATTTTATCCTGCAGCGAACCCGGAATTTATTGAAAGCGAAGACTTCATAGATGGATTATTTGGCAGAGGCAGAAATTTATCAGCCACAGAGATTATTAGCATTTCTTTCAATCTAAAGAAGACCATAATGGCGAAAACTCTTTCAATTGCATTCAGTCAGGTTGCAAAATCAAGTGAAGTGAGAAAGTTTTTATCGGATTCGGAGAAAACAGCTGACCAACAAATTCAAACTTTTTCCAAAATCATGCATAACGATAACTTACCTGTTCCATCCTCCTGGGAAACAGAAGTAACAACATCTACTGTATCTCCATTTTCCGATAAGTTAATGTTGTATCATACGGGTTTCTTGTACCAGGCCGCTCAGGTTTATCACGGGACAGGTTTGGCTTCAGCTATGAGAACAGATCTAATCACAACGTATGAAAGTATCATTTTAAAAAATTTAATGGTGACAAAATCATGGTTTGACATTATGGAGAAAAACAGATGGTTAGAACAACCACCTCTAGCACCCAATAGAAAAGAAATCGCAGAGTAATTAAGCACAGCTGATAATACGGTCAATTTCCGAGCTTTCAATTTTCTTAATTGCCTATATACAAACCAACGGTCCTTCTTTTTCACAAAGGAGGACCGTCTTCTGCTTATACACCTTTCACAAGTTCCCTCATCGAGTTGAGCTTTTCAGAGAGTTCCATGAACCACGCTTCATCCCCGGTTGCAAGCGCAAGGTCAATCAGGTAGTGAATTTGTTCTTTATTTTTCACATGGGGGTCAGGCAGTTTTTTCACATCAGTTTGTAAAAGAGGGATTGTTTTACCAGCCAAAGCGTCATGGTCACTCTTTGTGACTGTCACACCGACCAGGTTTTCGAGGATATTAAATGATTCGACATAACCAATGATTAATTCTCCGTCCCTTGAGTTCCCTTTGATCCAATCCCCCACTTTTAAAATGTCATTATGATTGGACATATGCTTTTCACCTCTTAAACTGTAAAATTTTTTATTACATTTATATCAAGAAGAGCCATCCTACTTCTCGTGCTTAATCAGATCGACTACTTCTTTTATAGAATAGTTTTTCAAAAATTCTCCCAGATGTTCCTCAGCTCCAAGGAAAATCGCAAACAAAACCTTGTGCATATTCGCCCCGACAAGACAACGTTCATTTGAGTCCGGACATTTCGGCTGAAGAGCACCTTCTGAGGTTAACTTGTAGATGTCCCAAAGATTCACGTTTTCGAGCTCGGCTGCAAAAATGAATCCGCCTCCGGTGCCTTCTTTGGAAACAATGAATCCGTGTTTTTTTAATAAACTTAACACTTTGCGGATACGCACTGGATGCACGCCAGCACTCTCCGAGATCGCGTCGCTCGTAGACATACGGTCCGGCTGCAACGCAAGATAGGTTAAACTGTGAATGGCTAGGGTAAAATCACTATTCATTGCCTGCCTCCTAACCTCTATTTATACTGTAATAATATACGTTACAGATTAGGCAGTCAAATTAAAAGCCCTTTTGCTCCACTGCTTCTCCACTTGGGCTTCCGCCACCCGGTGGATTTCTTCCCATGAAATCCCTTTATCGACAATCACATTGGTGTGATAATTTTTCCCTTTGTATGCGATCGTCAGGAATACTTCCATCATATCCCTTCCTCCCTTCTCGTTATTAATTGGCCAGTCTCTCCTCGTCGAGTCCATGAAATGCGCGAAGCTTACGAGGCAGGAAACTGCGAATTTCTTCATCGTTATAGCCAACCTGCAGTCTTTTATGATCCTGGATAATCGGACGGCGCAGCATTTGCGGATTTTTAATGATCAATTCATATAATTGATTCAGCGGCAAAGAGTCGATATCCAAGTCCAATTGCTGAAACTTCTTCGAATTCTTTGAAATGATATCTTCTGTTCCGTCCTCTGTCATGCGAAGAATCGACTTGATCTCACTGACGGTCAGAGGGTCATTCACGATATTTCTTTCGATAAAATCAATCTGATGCTCCTGCAGCCACGCTTTCGCTTTCCGGCAAGAACCACAGCTTGATGTGATATACAAAGTTACCATTCTACATCGTCCCCTTTGAACTCGTACTGTAATTTCATTTATTACAGTTGTTTTAATACTGTAACCTGATCCATTACAGTTAGGTAATACTGTAATAATAAACTTTACAGTTCATTTCGTCAATAAGGAATTTAACTCCCGAATCAAAATGTATGACAAGCAGGCTGATCTTGAATAATAATAGAGGATAACTGGAGAGGACTTCAGGTGTTTACTCGTAAAAAATCTAATGATAAGGAATGATCTCATGATTTCTCTTAAAGGAAAAACAGCAATCGTTACTGGAGCAGGCCGTGGGATTGGCCGTGCGACCGCGATTGCCCTGGCTAAAGAAGGCGTCAATCTTGGGTTGATCGGATTGAACTTGTCCAATCTAGAAAAAGTGGCTGAAAAGCTTGAACAATATGATGTGAACATTTCAGCAGCTTCTGCGGATGTATCCGACCTAGAAGCCGTTCAGCATGCGGTTGAACATATCAAATCCGACCTCGGCCAGATCGATATTTTGATTAATAATGCCGGTACAGCGAAATTTGGCGGCTTCATGGATCTGACTCCTGAAGAATGGGAGCATATCGTCCGCGTCAACCTGATGGGTGTCTACAATGTGACCCGTGCAGTTTTACCTGAAATGGTCGAAAGAAAGTCAGGAGACATTGTGAACATCTCCTCTACTGCAGGCCAAAAAGGTGCGCCTGTCACAAGTGCATACTCCGCTTCCAAATTCGCAGTCTTAGGGCTGACAGAATCCCTAATGCTCGAGGTCAGAAAGCACAATGTCCGTGTGACAGCCTTAACGCCGAGCACAGTCGTCACGGATTTGGCAGTCGAAAGCAATTTGATCAGCGGCAACCCTGAGAATGTCATGCAGCCTGAGGATCTTGCTGATTTAATCGTATCAGGATTGAAGCTGCACCCTCGGGTCCTTGTTAAAACGGCTGGATTATGGTCCACTAATCCATAAAAAGAAAATTTCAAACTGCACCCTTGAACTTCAGGCGGTGCAGTTTTGTACTTTATATGAAGGAGGCAGAAAATGAATATATTATGGGATTTCGATGGCACTCTTTTTGACACGTATCCAGCGCTGGTAGAGGGATTTGTTGAATTGAGCGGCAAAGACCTGTATCGTGAGGAAGTACTGAATTGGCTGAAAAAAGATTCAAAAACGGCATTCAAACATTATGGCATCGATGAATCACAACGGGGAGAATATACGAAATTACATAATCACTACGCAAAAACAATCAGCAACCCCTTCAACCATCTGGAGGAAGTCTTATCACAGGTGGGTGATAATATCATCGTCACACACAGGGATCAGGAATCGACCATTTATCTCCTGGAGAAGTTTAACCTGAGGAACTATTTTAAAGAAGTCGTTGCAGTTGAAGAGCAGGGATTTGCCAGGAAACCAGATAGCGCGTCCTATGAGTATGTGCTAAAAAGTCACCACATCGATCTTGTCGTAGGCGACCGGGAGCTGGACCTCATTCCCGCACGGAAACTGAACATCAAGACCGCCGCTTTCAAGAACAAGGGGATCGAAGCCGATTACCATTTTGAAAGCTTCGCTGATTTCATTCCCTTGGTCCTTAACCCGCTTCAGCAATCGAAAAAGTAATTCCGCTCACATTTTCAAAAAACGGGCTTATCCTTTCGCAACAAAGCCTGAATCATCTCGTCAGAATATATGAGGTGATTAGAATGAAAAAAATCAAAGTGTTCATGTTGCTAGGTATTACGGCTTTATTGACGTTCTCCCTGTTGTTCTTTGCCAATGGTTTCGGATTTGCTGAAGGGAATGCAGTCACCGTGAAAAAAGGTGATACATTGTACAGCCTTTCAAAGAAATATAACCTGACCGTCCAGGAGCTGAAAGACTACAACGGATTGAAGAACAACACCATCTATATCGGCCAGAAGCTCCAACTCCCCGCTTCCGACATTGAGCCCATGTATGTCGTAGTTGGCGGTTCTTTTGCCAAGAAAGACAATGCCGACCAGCAAGTTTCCTTTTGGAAAAAGAAAGGGATTGAAGCGATTGTTGTAAAAAAGGTAATCAATGGAAAACATTATTATCGGATACAGGCTGGTGTTTTTTCAAAGAAAGACAACGCCGAGAAGCAAAAAGACATCTTGAAAAAACATGGGATCAAAGATGCCTATGTCCTGACAGAAAAGCCGCTTCACATTAATGGTGTCCAAATTGAATCCACCTATCAACACCTTCTGTGGCAGTTCGGAAAACCTGCAAAAACAGAGGATCAATTGAACATCCGCTCGCTTTATTATAAGAATGACGGAGCTGGTGTCCGGGTTAACTTCAATATGGAAAACGGATCCGTTTTCGGGCTGCAGGTTTACCCTGAATATTTAGGAAGTCACACTTTGCCTAAAAACAAAACCCAAATTCTGAATGTTTACGGATATCCGAATGAAGTTAAATCAGTCTCCTGTTACGAAAGCGCCAAATGCGAACAGTACATCTATTCATTCAACAAGCAGAAGCTGATTGTTCAATTTGACCGTGATTTGAAGACAGTTCAATATTTGGATTTAAGCTCAGCGTTCCGAAATAAGTAAGTCGCACTTTTGCTATATTTTGTAAAAAGTAGTGTAAAGGCCGAATTTCGTAGTGAAAAGGTGTTATTTCGAAGTGAAAAGTTCCGTTTTCTTAGTGAAAAACACAAATTCCGTAGTGGATCACCTCCATTTCGTAGTGAAAATTTGACCGACGGCTTTTAATCAAGCCTTATCCACTGCATGAACCAAGCCAACAACTCAGAAATTTGCAATGGCTCAGTTGGAACAACGCAAACATGCTAGTAATCAGTAACATTTTTTATTGATAACTGGTGATACCTGCTAAAATGCGGTAATTAACGTACCTCACACAACTCCAACCATGCTTCACCCTTTATAAAATAAAATGGACCAGCTTTTGCTGGTCCATTTTTCAACACTATGCAAACCATCGAATGTAAATCCCAACAGCGACAAAGGATAACACGATTACCACAATATAAATCAAAGAAAGATTGACAGTATTTCTCCTGGTTGACTCGCTGTACTCCTTCTCCCCTCTGCCGGCCAGCAGCAGGGTTGCTACTAGAGCGGCAACGACCACTATCCCAACTAAAAAAAGCCCAAGCGTCATTTCATCACCTCAAATCATTTTACCAACGTGCTAGTTTGTCTCAACATCATCCCATGAACCATACATTTCAGAAGCTAGTTTCCTCCACTTCATCCCACGAACCATACATTTTCAGGTGCTAGTTTTTTTCCACTTCATCCCACGAACCATACATTTTCAGATGCTAGTTTTTCTCCACTTCATCCCACGAACCATACATCTTCAAAATCCTGCATTTCACTTTTCCTGAAGGCACAATCATAACCGTCTCCTCGCCAACTCTTAAACCGAGCAGCTTCATGGCCACCGGTGTGCCGTAAAACAGTTTGTTCTCCTCAATATTGGATTCTCCGTAGCCGACAATTTCATACACTTCTTCTTCGGTAAAATCCGGATACTCCATCAAGCACTTGACAATCGAGCCAATCTCAACCACTTCTTTGTTACGCTCAACAAACTCAATCTTTTCTGCTGTTTTCAACACATGCTGAAAATCACGGATGCGTTCCTCCAGCTGGCGTTCATCCTGCTCGAGTTTATGAAAATTAGGATTGGCCAGCTTGTCGTCCCCGCAAGCATTAAAGGCAATATTCTTATCAATCCTTACCTGCTTCAATTCTTGCTCGAGATCAGCTATTTGCTGAAGAATCAATCGCTCTCCATTAGGTGTGATTTTTACTGACATATTCTTCTCCTTATTCAAAAAGAACTGATTCTTTTATTATACCCTTCCCGTCACCGACTTGGTCTAAATTTGCTTTACAAAGGCTCCCTTTTGAAAAAAAGAGCATTGACCCACACAGGATCAACGCTCATTTCTAAAACAAATTTTCCATTATCCAACAATCAATCTCTCTTTTGGATAATGGCATTTCGGCTCGATTTCTCCGCGGTTGAACAGGAAGATGAATGAGAGGATTCCAATCCTTCCAATGAACATCAGCAAGATGATGATTGTTTTACCAATCGGACTCAATTCTGGTGTAATCCCCATTGATAATCCTGTTGTCCCGAAGGCAGAACTTACTTCAAACATGATTTCCATTGTAGTGAAGTTTTCCGTAGAAGTTAGAATGGTCGTCGCTGCGAAGCAGAGAATGATCGCTAAAAAGCTGACAACAACTGATTTCCTTATATCTTCCTCGTGGATTTCACGACCGAAAATTTTGATTGAGTTATGACCTTTCGAGAACGTATAAATCAATAAAATAATCACAGCGAATGTCGTCGTCCTGATTCCGCCACCTACAGAGCTTGGCGAGGCCCCAATAAACATCAAGAAGATCAGCAGAAATAACGTTGGATCTGTGAAGTCGCTGACATTCATCGTTGCCAGACCGCCATTTCGTGTGGTCGAGGATTGAAACCATGCGTAAAAGAAGGACTCGTGCCAGCTTAACTCTTTGAAAAAATGATTAAATTCAAACAGCAAAATCATGATCGTGCCAAAAAACATAAGGAAAAAGAATGTCAAGGTCGTCAACTTCGTATATAACGAAAAATGAGCCCGCTTTTTTGTTTTTCGATTAAAAATGAATTCCTTTGTTTCAATTAACACAGGAAATCCGATTGCTCCTAAAGTTAATAAAAGGATATTCACCGTTTGAACAAAGTAATCATTAGCAAAAGGGATCAGTGAACTGCCTGTGATATCGAAACCGGCATTGGTCGTCGCACTTACCGCAGCAAACATGCCTTGTAAATACGCTTCCTGCCATGTTGGAAAATAGGCGAGAAAATAGGTCCCCAAAATGATCGCTCCGAAAAACTCGATTACCAGGATGATGGACAATATTTGTCTCATTAGTTTGACTAATCCAGACAGATGGGACTGGTTTTGGTCCGTCATAATCAGCTGGCGATCCTTCAGCCCGATTTTCCTTCTTAGCAATAACCAGAAAAATGTCCCGAGCGTCATAATTCCGATTCCACCAAACTGAAGGATGAATATCAAGATAAAAATTCCTGGTGTACTAAACGTATCAGGTGTTGATACAACGGTCAGACCAGTAACGCTAACGGCACTCACCGCGGTAAACACAACATCGAGAAATGACAAATGCACTCCAGGCTTATGTGCGATAGGCAAACTCAAAAGGCTGGCTGATAAAAAAACAGCAACCACATAAAATAACACAATAATTTGTGCAGGCTTTAACCGGTCCTTGAATATTTTTCCCAAGAGAGATAACCCCTTTAAACTTTCCGCCTTTTCGCAAAACAAAAAACCATTCCAAATAAAAGAATGGTCAATGGCTGCATTAACCCTTCTCTCAGAAATTAGGCTTACGGAGTTAGCTGTCGGATTAGGGATTGAGAGCATCCCCTTTTAGCGTACCTGCTAAAATTCACCCCAAGATCAAATACATCGATCAAAATTGGTTCCCCCGCTCATCATGATTCAGCAAAAAGGCTTTGTTATGAAATTAATAAATTTAAAATACTCCTATAGTTTTACTATGTCAATTCCTTTTTAAAAAATGATGCTTGTACATCACAAAAAAATGCCGCCTTTAAAGGGCAGCAATCATTTTGAATCCAGCATTTTATACGATGCCATTAACAACACCAGAAGACCTAACCCAAACAATATACCTCCGGCGATCTGGAAGTTGTGAATATAAGTTTCGACCATGATGTGATAAAAACCTGTATCTGCGCCACCCCTGTCCGCCAGCCAGGAATCAGCGAAAGACGATCCAAAGTCTGTGCTAAAAAAAATCATAATAAACCCGACAAGCCCCACGCCAATTCCACTTAGAGTAAAAGTCTTCATTTTTTCGTTGTTCAATTTTATTCTCCCCCTTATTTCTCCATAATCGTTTTATACAGAATTCCTGCCGACCTCTTTGAAAGTGTGTAGATCGTGTTGGTGTCCTCCATATTCATGATGGTTCCATGATCATCTTCAAGCCATAAAAAATACGTTTCATCTCCAAGTTCAACTTTGTAATCTGGATCGGCCATATTTACTACACCCGGTTCCTTATGAGCAGCATTAAAGGCCTTTATAAAAGCATTAATAACTTTTGAATCGGTATACTTAACCAGGATGTCCATATCCGTTTCACTAAAGCTTTTCATTTTGTAGACATTCACTTCTTCAATTGGCTCTGAAGAACAGCCAACGATAAAGGCAACTACCATCACAAGAATAAAAGTAAGCTTTTTCACACTGCACCTCCGATTATTTATACGATTTTTATCACAAGAAGTTTCAATGGTATAAAAATTAATTAGATATGAATACTAAGTGAGGATATTTTTAACATAAAGGAGAAGATCGTATGAAAAAATCATTGTTGTTGGCATTCATTCTTGTCCTCTCGCTCAATATCGCTGGACAAATGGATGCATATGCTAAAGGACATCATCATCGGGTCAGTCATCCAGCTATAAAATTCAAAAATGATTTCCGCAGACTTTGGGTTGATCATGTTTTATGGACAAGCAATTATATTACCAGTGCCACCACCGCCGGGGCTGAGGACCAAAAGGATGTGCTTAAAAGACTGCTCAGGAACCAGGAGGATATCGGCAATGCAATCAAGCCGGTATATGGCGACGAAGCGGGAAATCAACTGACGGAATTGCTTAAAGAGCATATTGTCATTGCCGGTGACCTTGTTGAAGCCGCTAAAAATGGCAACACCACCGAGGTAAACAGGCTGAACAAAGAATGGTACCGGAATGCTGATGACATTTCCGCCTTCCTGAGCAAAGCCAATCCAAATTTAAAAGAAGCTGATGTAAAAGAAATGATGTATATGCATCTAAAACTGGTGACGGATGATTTATCGGCAAGCTTGTCAAAAAACTGGGAAGCTAGAATTGTTTCGATTGATGACGGGCTTACCCATATCATCATGATGTCCGATGCTATTGCGAATGCCGTGATAAAACAGTTTCCTGAGAAATTTGAAAAATAACTCAAAGAAAGTCCAGCATAATAATGCCGGACTTTCTTTTTATATAACGGCTTTCCTGCAATGCTGCTCGATATATGCTGTCAGAGCTTGCTTAAATTGTTGAATTTCTTCAATCGAATTGTAAGGTGCCAGCCCAATGCGAACCCATCCTCCGGTGTTATACACATCGAGGACCTCAGCCATGTTCGAAGCATAAAAATCTCCATCGGCTACACACATATTGTATTGATCAGCCAGCCAGGCCGTGACATCACGAGAGTTCTGTCCCTCGATCGTAAAAGCAAAGGTCGGTGTCCTGCGACAAGAAACTGCACGAAATAATTTCACTTCTGGAAGGCTGAGCAAAAAGTTCTCCACTTCAGCTGCCAGTTCATTCTCATACTCCTCGATGACTAACATTGCCGATTGAAGCCGTTTCCTTCTTGTTTCACCATAACCAAGTTCCTCGATAAACCTGATAGCGCCGATTACACCGGCAATACCCTCATGATTTTGCGTACCCGTTTCCAGCTTGTAAGGAATTTCATTTGGGGCCGGCTGCAGCTTATAAACAGGAAGCTTCTCAAACAGTTTTTCCCTGACTACAGCAATTCCCACATGCGGACCGAAAAACTTGTAAGCAGAGCATAAAAGAATATCGCATCCTAGATCTTCTACATCAATCGCCAGATGGGGAACGCCGTGGACAGCATCCACAACGGTCATAGCCCCAACCTCTTTGGCACGGTTTACGACCGTTTTGACATCCGTCATCGTTCCAGTGACATTGGATGACATGCCGACAGCTACAAGCTTTGTTTTCGAGGTGATCACCTCATCCAGCTCATCCAATTTCAATGTGAAAGTCTCTGGATCCAGCTTGATGAACGTAACGGTTGCTCCCCTGTCTTTCGCCAGTGTTATCCACGGATCCACATTGGCACGATGATCAAGTTCTGTGACAACAATTTCATCACCTTCATTGATAAAACCGGCAAGGCTGCGCGCAATCGCAAACGCATGCGTAGTCATATTCGCTCCAAACGCGACCTCTTTCGCCTGACACCCGAGTAGATCCGCTACCGCCTCCCTCGCTTCATCCAGCATAGCATCCGTATCCTTACTCGAATGAAAAGTCCCATGGAGGTTCGCCATTCCATTCCGTATGTACCGGTACATCGATTCAATCGCATGATCAGCCATCTGCGTACCACCAGGACCATCAAAGAAAATCACCTGTTGCTCATGATCCATTCGATTCAAAGCAGGAAACCTCTCTCTAACACGCTCAATCGGAAACTCTTTCACCAACCAGATCCACCCCTTTTAGGAATTCTCCATTCTATTATGTCATAATTTTCAAATAACTTGAAGCGTGAAGTGATCCAGTAAATTCAGTTTGAGCCCTGAATGTATGGGTGTGTCCAACAACGGGCGCCTATACACCCTATTGCGGTGATCCGAACTTCGGCAAAGGCTCCATTTTCTCCTATTGGTTACCAAGTTTTCGTCTTTTCCTCAAAACAGGGCGCCAATCACCCCTATTGGTGACCTAATTTTCGACTCTTTACCAAAACAGGGCACCCATACACCTTATTGGTGACCTAAATTCCAGCTGCTACGTAAAACAGGGCGCCAATGGTGCCTTTTGGTGACCTATTTTTTGGCTACACCGCAAAAAAGGGCACCAATCACCCTTGTTGGTGACCTATTTTTTGGCTACACCGCAAAAAAAAGACACCAATCACCCTTGTTGGTGACCTAAGTTCCCTAAATCGAGAAAAGTAGGGCACCAATAGAACATTATGATCCTAAGATTCCCGTTTAAAACGACTATTTAAAAAAGCATGAGAATCATCTCATGCTCGCTCAATCGTTATCAAAATGACAAATTATAAAGCAATTATCTTCTTCATCACAGACAATATCACAATCGGTAAAGGCTTCATCAGCACCAAAACACGCTAAATAGCAAATCGGCCCGACACAAACCAAAGTGCAGTCATCAGGAATATCTCTTACAGGAATGACCTTTAACTTCGGAAACGGAACAGACCTGAGATTAGGATTGCACAATAGGTCGGAAATATCGTTCTTAGGCTGTTTTTTTCTCTCCCTCGGCATCTTCCTCTCACCTCCTTTATTACAAGGTATTCAAGGAGGAAGACAAGGGTATGGTTACATGTCCTACAAATGGAAGAAACAGGAGAACCGTCCCCCTGTTTCAGCTTATTAGATAGTTCATAACTTCTGGAAATCGCTTTTTAAAGTCGGAGTAATGATGTTTTGCGTCTTGGATGGTTTTGAATTCTGTTTGTATTCCTTTTTGTTTGATAAGTTCATAGATGTCTATATTTGATTGCAGGAATCCTGGAGCGATCTGTTTTCCGCCTTCCATTGTGCCACAATCTAGATATACTTTATCAAGGTGTGAGAGATTAGACTCTTTTAGTAGAGCAGTGATTCCTTCGTAGTTTCGGAAGTATGCCGATGAAAGTCCTGCAATCCTCTTGAACACCTGGGGATACACGCATACGGCATATGTTGTGATCAGCGAACCTAGAGAAATCCCGGCCATGTAAGTTTCAGCCCGATCAGTGCGATACTGCTCATCAATGAAAGGTTTTAACTCCTCCGCAACCCATTTAATATATTCCTTTCCCTTTCCGCCGTCAGAGCACTGTTCGCCAGTGAGCTTTGCACTGTACTCCCCGATTTCCCACGGACAATATTCATTCATCCGTTCCTCGCTCTTCTGATCAATCGCCACCACAATCAGGTTCACTTTATTGTCATCCAAATATTCATGCAGTTCAAGCGAAATTCCGCCTATGGCATCCTCACTCCCAAAAACATTCTGGCCATCATGCATGTACAGGACAGGATACTGCTTACTGCCACCAGCATAGTCAGCCGGCAGATAAACCCTGATTTTTCGCTCCTCACCGAACAGAGGTAAAGTTAAATTCTCTATCATTCTATTCCCTCATTTCCCCATAAATATTACCTAATGTTGATGATAAATGACCATAAAATAAGGACCCAAATTTGGAGTTTTTGTCTTAGATCCTTATTGAAGATTAGCACCCGATAGTTTAAGTGCGATCTTTCATAAATTATTATTTATTTTCTGTTGTTCTTGATAACAGTAATCTTAAATTGAGCTTTTATTATTTAAACTTTTATTAACACTTTACCTTCATAATTACGGCTTTCAACTAATTTATGAGCAAGTGCTACATCACATAAATTGAATACTCGTGCTATGGAAAGAGTCAATATCTTGGAGGCAAATAGTTCTAAAACTTTTTCTGCGACAGGAGCTAATCTCTCTGGATAATGTTTTCTCGTTGTCCCTAAGCTAAAACCTTTAATATTTCTACAACTACTATGGACATCGCTCGTTTTAAAAGCACCAGTTTTTCCACTACTATTGCCAAATTGAACAAGTGTCCCATATATCGCTAAACATTCTAAGCTCTTACTAGAGACATCACCAGCAACAGAATCAAAGATAATATTTGCTCCCAAATTATTTGTTTCCTTTAAAACTTTCTCTACAAATGTATCATAGGTACATACGATATTGGCCCCTAATGTTTTCACATAATTTTCTTTATCTAGATTTCCAACGGTACATATAATTTTTTGAACACCAACTAACTTTGCCAATTGCACAAGCATAGAACCTACGCCACCAGCGGCACTATGAATAACAATAGTATCTGTTTTTTGGACTTGCCCAATTTCAAAAAGAAGTACATAAGATAAAATAGAAACCGTTGGCATTGTTGCAGCTTGTTCAAATGATAGACTATCTGGAATTTTAAATACTAATTGCTCATTTGCTACTACATATTCTGCATAGGTGCCAGCTTTTGGGAAAGCTATAACCCTTTCACCTTTTGAAAAGTTTGAATTAGGAGAGACCTCTTCAATTGTCCCCGCAACATCCAATCCAAGTGTTAAAGGAAAATTACCTTTACCTTTATTTCCTTTACGTTGTTTAATATCCGCATAGTTAACACTCGTATAAGCCACTTTTATTAAAACTTCTTTTTCGCCTATTTTCGGCAAATCAATATCTGTGTATGTAAGGACACTAGCATCACCAAATTCTTTTTGAATTATTGCTTTCATACTATCTCTCCTTCCCATTCAATTTAAGCCTATCACGTTTAAAGTGATTTAAAAATTCGAATAATTTTATCGAAAGTTATAACAATATCTAATCATATAAATTAACCGATATAGACAAAGAAATCTTTCTCCTATTTAACAAAATTCGAATCTATTATTAGTATTTCTTATATCAATCCAGAATCCATTTTATACTAACCTCCCTTTAGCTCAATAAGGAATTTAACAAAAAGGGCCTTAATGCTTCTTGGAGCAAAGCACCCTTGCCTTAAATTATAACGGTTCACTTAACTCACTGAATTTAATTATTCCCCCAATTTATGCAACGGCAATTATATAGGTAGGTTATAATTCTAAAATCCAATCTTTATCTTTCAACCTCAAAGTTAAACAAGTTGGCAAGTTCGATTAACTCCCCAGAATCACCCTTCTGCTTATCTATCAACCCCTGATTAGTCATATAATATACATACTTTTTAGTAACGATATATAGCGCAGCTGTTCCATATTCTGTTGTTGGTTCATGTAGAAATGCCCGTTGCCCTGAAACATTTATTTCCGTGACTTTTGTTCCGTAGAGGGGATATTCGGGTAAAAAATATCTACTCATTTCTTCAACTGATCCCGTTTCATTCATTGAATAATGTACTGAAATAAACCTTCCTTCTGAAGTCGGGTAAATCGCCTGTGTATATATTTGTTCTTTACTACCTATTTTTCCAACAGATACGCCAAGAAATGGTTCTCCTGAGATTGTATTGATCTCCTTGTGGGCATCCATTGGATAAACAACATATTCCATCCCTTTTTCGGTTAAAACCGGTCTCTCTATCCCGTCAATTACTTCCATTGTATACAGCTTTTCTTCTTTTGATAGCATCCCTGAAACAAATGAATCTCCATTTCCCAATTGAATAACAAGCAAAAAAAGGAGAGAAAAAGTGATACTTATAGTCGATACGTATCCAAAAATTTTGAAAGCACGAGACTTAACCTTTTCCTTATAAATTTGCCTCTCCAGTTTTCTCCTGACTAAATCGGCTTGCTCCTGACTCCATTCCAAATCATATTCTACTTTCTGAAGAGCACGATTATAAGTGTTCAATTCACTTTGTATGTTCATTTAACCCCGACTCCTTAATTAATCTTTTTTCCAAAGCTAACATCCCACGATGCAATGTGGACTTTACTTTACTTTCCGAACAATTCAATATCTCCGCTGTTTCGGTAATTGAAAAACCCTTGATCTTTCTAAGGATGATAACTTCCCGGTGCGAATGTTTAAGTGCACTTAATGCTTCGTGAATTTCCTTTGAGCTTTCTTTAAGCTGGACCACATTTTCCGGCAATAGTTTAATGTCAATTTGAGGTTGGAAGAACTCTTTAAAAAAGCGAATTGGCTTTTGTTTTCTCATGTGGTCAACAGTCACATTATGAGCGATACTGAACAACCATGTTTTTTCGCTAGAATCCCCTTTGAAAGTATGATGGTATTTATAGGCCTTAAAAAATGTTTCCTGAGTTAAATCCTCAGCTTGCTGATAATCTTTTGTAAGCATAAAAATAAATTTAAAAATTGTTTGATGATACAGATTGTACCACTCATGAATATCCTCTTCCCTGTAGTCAGCCATCTAATTTCTCTCCTTGTTAATTCACTTAATTCTTAGACGTGTGGGTTCGAAAAAGGTTTTGGTTTGTTTTATTATTTTTCTTTATATTTTTATCGGCTCCTATAGCAAAAAGAAGGAGCTGGCATAGCAACTCCTTCTTAAATATAACTTTATTGATAGTTTAATTACTTTGAAAATAACGTTCGAGTGACAATGTTAAGTCTTTAAGTTCAGCTATCTCTTCGCTGCTCCACTTATTTCTTTCAACAGCTCTTAGAACCTTTTTTGAAGCTATAAGCAGACTGTTCCCCAGCTCCTCTAATTTGCAAATTGCGGTGAATTCCAATACCCTTTTTCCCTTTTCAAATTCGAACGATAATTCAATACGAGATGGACATACTTTTTTCCCGAGAATAATAGGAGTTCCATCCATAAAGTCAAACTTGAATGTTCGGCCTATAGAAGAAACTAACAATCCTTTAAATGATTTAATCCACCAAGATAAAATAATTACTACAAAATCAGACCATCCTTCATCGGGAAAATAACGATGGTAATCAACAACAAAAGAAATGTTCCCAATAATATTTTGGTTGAACTCTAGTGAATCTACTTCTACCTCTATAGAAATGGTTTGTTCCATTTATATCATTCCCTTATCATAAGGATACCGATAATATTCGACTCCTTACGATGTCAATCCTTCTTGAACATTACTGCATCTATACTTCAATAAGAAAAGAAGCCCTTCCCCATTCTGAACATTGCTTTATTTTAATTATTTAAGATAAAAAAATCCTCTGGATACATGAACCCTTTTATTACCAGCCTCTTTGCACCGTTTTTAACAATATGGACCTGTAAATTATCACTTGTTCTACCAATTTGTTTTCCTATTTCAAGCCTTTCATAAAATTCTGAGTTGATATATTGTTCGGGCTCAGAAATATACGTTTTATCTTTATAACTTAATCTATGAATCGCAAATTCCATATCATCAATTTCAATGATATTGATGTTTTTATCCAAAATATATGTTGGTAAATCATTGTTGCAACCGGTTAGTAAAAGTAAAGCGGCAATAAATAATCCTATGTATACCCTCAAATTTCCGTTCACTTCCTTAACAGTATCTTCAACCTGCTTCGTTTATTCAATATGGAATTCAACAAAAAAGGCGGTTAATCCTTCCTGGATTAACACACCCATTAGCTTTTTTTTCAGAATTTTAGTTTCGCTTTCCGCACTGTTTAAGACTTTCCTTTTCGGGAATTCCTTTTTCTAATCTAACTTGATTGATAACAACACCCTTTTCTGGAGTGTCAGTCAGTGTGAAATGAATTCTATCGTAGGGGATATCTCCATGATGACCATCGTAATCTAAACCACTTGCGTTAACAGTATGTCTACGGATATCACCATCTATTCTTTCAATTTTATCTATTTTGGGACACAGAATAAAATCTGAATAGGTTTGTTCGAGATAAGAATGGTATCTACTATATAATGTTTCTTCAAGCAATTCATTTTTGGGAATTCCATTCCATCCAACTAATAGTAATCCAACAACAAACATCATGATTATTTTCTTCACGAATTATCACCACCTCAAGATTATTTTTCCTTAGTGATAATTCCTTTATTCTACTAACCCTGCCACGTTTGTTTAATAATGAATTCTCCATAAAAAAGTGAATATAATTAAATCTCACTTAACCTTTAAATAAAAAGATGGATATACATATTGCTAAAAAGGATTGAACCGGAATTATTATAATTTTTTTCTGTCGATTAAGTTTATTTATTTTTTTTGTCGTAACACCTGCCAGCCAGGCCGACACAAGCGGTACGATCGAGATACCCAGGAACATAAAGATTACCATTGCTTTATCTTCATCTACATTCATAGAGAGAGCAAGAAAAATTGGTGACGTAATTAGCAATGCCCAATAAATAATAAAATTTGATATGCCGCATATAATAATGATCGCCAATTTTATCAATTTCCCCACACCCTGACTATTTAATTTGTATACTTTTTCTTCAATGAGACTGTAGGATTTTCCTTCTTCAGGTATACTGCTTCACTGTGTGTCAAAATTGGACAATCACTAATTGCTATCTAATCCAACTTTTTAAAAACCTTACTCGGCATTTGATTTCCACCTTTGACTTATATAAAATATATCAGAATTAATTCCTGTCTTATTAAGCTAACCTCCCCGATAGTTGAACAAGCGAGTATTTAATTTAAAGGTCCATAAAGGTCAATCAATTTACCAGTAGTTGCATCAAAAACAACAGTTGGTTCATTCCCTTTAAATTTTATTGTGACCTCCCATTGCTTCCTATTTAAAAGTCTATACCAAAGCTCCTCCCTTATATTTAGTGTTGCGTTAACGTTATCAGGTCCTAATCCTTTTAACTCGCTCAAATCCATCGGAGAAATGGAAATTCCCCATTCTTCTGATGGTTTTTGCATAAGTTCAACTGAGTGGACTACTGCTTCTCCTGTAACCATAGGATTCTGTTGATAGATATAAACAACCGATATAAGAACAATTAAAATAGGGACTATTAACTTTTTCATAAAACTCTCTCCAATTTGTAATTAATACAATAACCTTTGTTCAACATTACTCCCTCAATAAATGAAGCTGCCCCGTTTGGTTAATAAGGAATTCAATAAAAAAGGTGCTTAATCCTTCCTGGATTAAAGCACCATTTAAATTAATTACAGTTTTTCAAAACTATCTTTCTCTGTTAGGTTTGTTCATCAAATACTTCAATCACATCAAAGTTTTTTAGGAAAATGGTACACCCATCAAGTGTTTCAGATGCCAAAAAACTATCTGTAAACCTATCCCACTTTGAAGCTATGCTCCCTAGAAACTCACCCATTTGTTCTTCTGATAGTTCAGTTCCACTCAGTTCTACTTGAAAACTATCATTAAATTTCCAGTACGGCTCAAAATTTGTAACTGTTAACTTTATATTTAATTGTTCTGCTAAGCTTAACATATCATTTAAGTAATTATGTGCTACTTCTCTCGTCTTTGCTTTAATAAAAGTTCTTATAAATAAAATCCCACCTCATAAAAGTCCTTATTCTTCAACATTTTGCATCTTTAGTTGAAGAAGAATGATATTAACAGTTGGACACCAAAAGCAAAAAGAGTAGTTATAATAATATCTAAAATGATATAACTCTTTTTCTTCTCTTTGTATTTTGTGTCAAAGAAGAACCTTATTAAATAAAAAGCAGTAAAGATAGCAAGTAATTCGATGAAGTTCAAATTCAGTATTTCAACTCCTTCTCATAATTATTCTTTATTCTTAGTTAAACTAAACACATCGTCAGAACAAGAAGAGTTTAAACAAAAGTGCTTTCCTATTTCTCGGACTGAATCAATACTTTTTTCATAAATAGGTTTTTATTTAATCAGGTCCTTACAAAATTTTTCAATTTCTGGAGCATCATCAAGAAACCTAAACTCTGTCCCATTAGCTCTTAGATCATTTCTACTTATATAAATCTTGTCATTAGAAAATTTAAAACTATTATGGCTCCTATATCAGTATCTATGAATAATTGTGCTTCTGAAGGTGGAACTTCCTCTTCTGCAACTCTGTTAGATTTATATTCCTTAAACCATTCTATTACTTTAATATAACTACTTGTTGATACCTTTTTCATTTCATTTCCTTTTTTCCAAACATGAATAGCATTCACTTTAATTATTTGAATTGGCTGGTGGTGTAGCAAATTCTCCATATATTCTTTTTCTTGTTTCTGCCACTAAAGTATTGTAATAACTAATATACTAAGAAATAAACCTATGAAAATTATTCTTTTATTAATTACCCCCTCTCTTGGCGTTTAGATATTTAATTGAACTGGAGGGGTATCTTTGTCCAATGGTCAAAAAATGCGTCCTTATCACTGCGGTCTTTAGTTGTAAATGCTGCCATATGGTTCGCCGTTGAATCAAGTTGTTGTTCGAAAAAGACAGGAAGATCTTCATCTATGATATCTCGCAACATCACTTCGCTTTTGCTTATGGATTCCATATAATTCACATGCTCACAAACATATTTATGGATATAAACTCTGCCAAGTTTAGCTCATTTCCTTCTTCCACAAACCGCTTCGTTTGTTTAGTAAACTACATGACTTGCCAAATAACATAAGCAATTATAGCTAAACTAATTGCAATTACTACTAAACTTCCGACCTTTATATATTCTAATTTTTCTTTATTCAACCTTTTATCCTCCTGCTCTTGTTCACCATGAATAACACCTTATGTTCTATAATGAATTCAACAAAAAAGGCTGCCAATCCTCCTTGGGTCTGCGCACCCGTTTATGAAGAAGATTATTGTTTTAGTTGCAATAATTCACATTTTCTTTATTTATAACTTTACCAGTATTCTTCTCAACAACAACTTGTATCCCCTTACAAATGGTTGTATCCCTTTCATCAATTATATCTACCACATAAGTCTCAGATGTTTCTTTCACGTTCTTCATCTCGTAAGGTGTTAAATGTAGCTTCACTGGATGTGTCCAGTTACCAGCAAGGTAACGCTGTGATATAGTAATCGCTAATTGTTCATTGACGGGTAAATTAGATTGATCAATATCCAATATACGAGCATCGTGATAAAGTATTGTACCTACGATGAAAAAAATCAATACTTTGTTAAATATAGTAGCTATAACATAAACAAAGAAATCAGGATGACTATCCCCCCAGAAATCGTCAAAATATCATCCATTTTTCTTTCATTCTTACTCCTATTTTCTTCTTTAACATGCTGATGAAGCTTCTGATGCAGATGCTCATCAGGTGGAAGGATATGTGATTGTACCCCCATCATTCCCCTGCCGCCAAAATAAATTATTTTCCATAAAGGCAAGATTGAGATCAAAAGCAGGAAGCCCGCCAGCAAACCACCCATACCGATGAAATCCCGATCGATCTGACTTAACAGGATGAAGGACAAAATTGAAATAGTGGTATAAATCGAGATCACTATTAAAAAGCTTAAAACAAGTTTTCTTTTCATAATGGCACCTCAAATTGGACATTAAACTAAAACAAACACCTCTGGAGATTAAGAGAATTAAACTCTCTCAATTTATTTAATTTTACTTAATACGGCCATTATTTTCCACATGCACTGTCCAACTAAAAAAGAAGATTAATCAAAGGTAATAAAAATCCAATTCAAACCAATTCGCTTATACATCAGTCTTTTCCCAATGATTTTCGAACCATATTAAAGAATATATAAATTTATGCTAACATTAAAAGAAAATACAAGTCTTAGAGAGAGCTGGGGATTAATCATGAAGAAGGGAATTTTGCTGATTTTATTTTGGATTATGTTGATCTTTTTCGTTATCGCACAGGTGTCAGACAATTTTATTTATTGGTTAAATCCTAATGCCGTTTCACTTATAGACGAAAGAATGACCTTTACATTTGTTCCAATGTTGATTAATTACTTTCTTTTATTTTTATTTAGGAAAGTAGGAATTAGCAAATTATATTACCGCCTCTATCTTTTACTCAATACAGTTCTTTTTCTATATTTCATTTATTATCAATATGGGGATATGGGGCTCGGGAAATTCAGATAATATGACAGAACGCTTGGCAAAAGCCAAGCGTTTGTTTGCTTAATTAATATCACTGGAATTCAGCTGACTTTTAATGATTTTCCACTTCGAAATCATCTATTAAATTAAAGCTCAATCTCCCTTTTCCCTAACTCCGCAAACTCCCCTTCAGCCATGCCCGAGGTCGATACGGTCCAATCGGCACCTGGATCAGACTCGTTTTCCCTTTCTCTTTCAGTCCGTAAATTTCATCCGCCAGGTTCGCGTTAAACCCTAGCAGCGGATGGCTCCCCAGTCCCACGTTTGAGGCAGCCAGCAGCATTCTTTGCAGCAAAATTCCTGCTTCCACCTGCAGTATTCGGTATCCTCTGTACCCCAGTTCTTTTTTATAAAAATCGCTGTTTCCGACCAGATGCACGCAGATCGGTACTTGCATCATGTTTACATTGTCCATCGACAAGCCTGACTGTAAAACCAGCCGTTGATCGCCTTTACGGATTTCTCTTAATGCATGCTCGGCATGATCATAATAATAGGCGCCATTTGGTATTCCTTCGACATTATAGAGACACGCATAGATGGAAACGGGTGCATGCTGGTTTACATCATTCCGGTAAAAGAGTGAGGACATTGTATCCTGCAAAATCGCTGCCAACTGCTGCTGGCTTACCTTTCCCATGATAAAATCCATTTCAGGAGAAAACCGGTTTTCACTCGCCTTCACCAGGTCATAGGATGCTGGTTCGATTTCAGGCAGTTTGAACTGTGCCTCTTTAAATTCAATGTCAAGCTCATCTCGACACCTTTGAAAGGAAAAAACAGATTCCAGTTTCGCAGCTTGATTGGCCTCTATTAACCTCGGAAACTCCAGTACTCTTTTTGAGCGTTCGAATTTCTGGCTATATATCGGCTGTATTTCCCTTTTCAACTCATCTGAAGTCAGATTTTCTTCCTGTCGGGATGATACCCAATTCGTCGGCTCCACTGTCAGCGGAATGACCGAATATACACTCTCCTCCTCATCCATTCCGAGGAGATGATTAACCGCTGAATCCAAAAATTGATGGTACACACCTGTTGCATAGCCGAATCGTTTTGAGGTTTCCAGCATTTGGCCCACCATAACGCCTGCGTCCAATCCTTGCAGGCGGTAGGAGAAGTTATTGTATTTAAAAAAGTTTTTCCAGAATCTTGTTGAAACAAAAGCCGTTCCAAAGCAAGTGGCAACATCACATCTGTCGCCAAGCGCACGTGAAATATAGGAATCGAAGTTCCCTTCCCGCAGCAGAACGAGACGGTGGTGCGCGGGATTATAATGATAGATTCCATCTTTCAGACCGTCTATTTTTAAATACATATACAGTTCGTTCGGATACAATGCTCCGCCGGATGGTGCAAACCTGCGAAAGGATTGATATGGATCTGCTTCTTCATCAGGAAAAACCTGCTGGCTTACTTGTGAGATTCCAAACACATACCAGAGAAAGTGTCCAATCCGTTCAAGGTCAGGCTTAACGGGGTGCTCGTTTTCCTCAAGGGTCAGCGGGACCTCAGAGGACAGCGGCACCACAGGCAACCCTCGGTACAATTTGTAGGGCAATGGTGCATCATCCCAGTCCGGCTCCCAGTTAGGCTGATTGGCCCGTTCAATATCAAATTGAAGATTATTCAGAAACTCTTCCAGACTCATCCTGCTACCTCCTACGGGAACGGATGCGGATCATGATTGAGTTGTTCAAAGGTCAATGGCTCTGCGACATAGCCGAGCTTCGCCGGTACAATCAGCACCCGGTCAAGTCCTTTCAGGCGGGTCAGATGGTGTCCAAATGTCATTGGCAGCATGCCAGGGATCAATACTTTTACACAATACAGCCCATTTCTCCGCGTTTCCGGTGTCGTTTGATCCACCACGATCACCTCAAGTCCATGCCTGTGGAATTCCTCTAGTATGTCCTTAAGGTCGTCCGTCAGGTCATCATGCGTCGTGCGTCGTTTAAATTCCTCTTGAAAACTTCTCATTGGGTCATTGTTTTCCAGCAAAAAGCTTAACCGTTCCTCTGCCTGTGGCAATCCGTACAGCATCCCGTGATCATCCATCTGCCTAACCAGCGAAGGATCCTTCAACATCTGTTCATACTTCTCTTTGTTCCCCTCCAGCTTATCATCAAGGTTGAGCATCATGCCTGCAAGCTCCTGCACTGCACTTTTAGCAGCCCTGACCGGATCCAGGTGCGCACCTGCCGCACAGATGATATTCAACCCATGATCTTTCCTGTTTTTCGCCAACGCCCAGACACTTGGAATACCGTTTTCCATCGTGGCATTATACAAATATAAATCGTAGCCTGCGACTGCCTGCATCCGCTCTACCATCAGCTGCAACTCTTCATCACCCGCCTTTTGCGGATGGAGGCGCGGCAAGTTCAGCTTCGCATACCAGGTCAACAGGAAGGAATCGCGTTCAACCACTTCCATGATGCCGTAAAAAATGGCCTCCTCCCTGCTTCCGCCAAGCGCGCAGCCGTTAGAAGTTTCATAGACAAAACCAGCCGAACCGCAGCCCAGGCTGTAATAAGCTAAAAGCTCGGGTACGAGAACCGGCCGCTCCTCTGTCAAAGAGTAGCCCCATACCCAATCAATCGGAGTGTCAGGGTCGAATTTTTGAAAAGGAAAACCAGGCTTCTCATATTGTTCGTCTGCGTGCACCCCAACCTTCAGAGGATGGAGTGCCTGACCCTCCAGGTTCCGGTAACTGTCATGAACGACAGTGCGTTTCCCTCTCGGCTCCAGTCCGCAATGCCGCTCAAGGCCCTCGAGAATAGCTGTCAGTTCACTATCACCATAGCATTGTGTGCGACCCGCTGTCCCTTCATCCCCCGACATCATCGGCAGATTGACACTCGCATCGGCGAACGGTGTGATCAAATCATACATTTTGCTGTTGAAGAGCCCGGTCCGATTGTCCAGGTAATCATCCGTCAGCACGGTTTTCAAATCAGAAAGCGGTGTACACCGGTAGCTGCCTTCACTGATTTTCCGGCTGGGCTCCAATGATATTCGTGCCAGTTCCGGTGAGTCATCAGGAATTTGGCTGCAGACCGGGCACAAAGAGTCTGGCAGGAAGGAATGCCAGGAGCCATTCAATGTTTTTAAATCCGTTAAAAACATTCGGCCTTCAGAATAAGCCTGTTTTTCCGCAAGGATTCGTTCTGTTTCAGCGACAATCACGTTAGCCATTTGTAAAAGTCCAGTTTTAGACGCCCAAGGATCGATCGATCTATGTTCTGTCGCTGCCAGCTTCTGCCGTACTTGCTGCATTTCGCTTCGTTCCTGACCTCCAAGGAGGCGCCTCAGATCTCCGCACTGTGAGCATCCCGGTGTATTCGGCCGGACAAGAGGGCCGATTACTCCCTCACCAAATGAAACAAATCCCCGGAGCCAGGGACTGCCGGTCTGTTTTATCACTTCTTCCGCCTGTTGGTGTGCACGTGGATCCCAGCTGTCATGCAGGACCAGCATCAGATCTGCATTTCCGGGTATTCCATATTCAAAATCAGATCGCCTGAACACATGGCAGCGCGCTGATAATTCTTCGTACACCCTGTCAGCCAGCAATCCATCTCCTATGATGACGATGAAGGAACTCAATACACTCCCTCCTCTCGCAGCAAGACCCCGAACACTCCCTCAAGTTCCTGTTTTAAAAACGGTTCTACACTTAATTCGCATACAAATACTTGTTTTCCGTTACTTTTCAATACCTTAAAAGCTTCCTGGAGGTTTTCCTGGGCTGTTTCTGGGATGTTCAGTTTCTGTTGGTTTCTTTCGTTGAACTGAATGGCTGATTCTGCCAAGACACAGGCATTTGGAGCATCCAATTGGTTCTGATTTTTAAAGAGGGCATGCTGCAAAGCTTTTCTTAGAGCCCGGGTTTCGTTTAAATCGACGGCTCCATACCACCCATCCTGTGTACCGACCCAAAATACAGGAAAACCGGAGAGATCCCTACCCAACCCTAATCTTGGAGTACCCTGAATCGTTGTCAAAGCATTTAAGTAAAAACGGCATGTTTCATCCCCGACCGAATCCAATCCCACAAGGCTGATGAAATCCTCATGCCGCTGACTCTTCAACTCCTCGTCCAGGCATTTCTGCAGTCCCCTGCTAACGGCCTCACCGTAGCTGACTCCTGCTCCCACGCCAATGAATTCATCATATTGTTCCAATCCAGCTAATGATGCAGCGTACATTTCAATACCAGTTAGTGCCGCTTCCCTTCGTGCTTCATCATGTGTGAAAGAACAGCAAACCTGTTCCGCTAATAATCCAGCCGGCCCCTCTGTCTGCGGATCAACTGCCTGAACCCGGCACTGTGCCAATGGAAGCTGTTTTAAATCCCCCTCCTCCCACATATGCAAAATCCCTGTCTCCTTTGAAGTCACCAGGCTGAAAAAAGTCAGGAGTTTTTCAGGTTCCGTTCCTCTTATATCCGGTTCTAGCCTGCTCTCAAGGTCTTCCAGCCATTCCAGTTCCGGTTCTCCATTTGGATGCGCAAGCACAGAATGCCAGCTGCCATCAAGCGTCTCGACATCCAGTAGAAAGATGCGGTTTTTCTGGTCCGCTTGTGTCAGTCCCGCTTCATCTTTGAAAAATTCAAATGCAATGACATTCGCCAGCAATGCTGCTGTCGTCGCAGATGCTCCTGGTACTTGTGTTTCTTTTTCAAATACAGTCGAATGCAATCGCCGCCATGCAGTTTCCCACGTCACCTCAGAATCTGTTTCCACCAGCGGTCCAGCTATGCCGACCTGTTCGAGAAGGATGGCCGGAATGAACGTTTTCTGCTCTTCTATGCAGACAGAATGAAGCTGCCTCAGCTCCGCTAAATCCTGAGAAACACACAAAACGCTATCAAATGGCCGGATGACTTCAGACCAGTCTTGCTCATTCACTTCTAATTCGAGTAATTCTACCTCAGGATCTGTTTTACGAGCATGGTTCACCAACTCACGCAGGCGATTCCGATTAGTCGTACCATCAGCTGTAATGGCGACGTTCACTCTGGCAAGACCAGATTCAAGCAATGACGACACCAGTGAATTTAAAAAAGGACCAGAACCCACTGCCAGCACATTAGACTCACGGAAGCACTGGAACCGGTACGCGCCAGAGCCAGCCAGATTGTCAGCAAACTCAATTTGGGATGCGAATTTTTTTAGGACCTGTTCAGTCAGCTGGTGGGGATGATCCTCGCTGACATCACGGACAAAGCCATTCTGAAACAGTACCTCTGCAATTTCAAACACCCGATTCCGATGTGGATCCTGCAATCCTTCTGTTATTTTTCCAAGTGAATACTCACCATTGAACATCGGCAACAGCTTTTCAACCCAGAGATCCAGGCCGCTTCCCTCAAGACGAAATGACACCGAATTGTTCCTTAAGTACACACCCCTGTTCGGTTCAGGGACATAAAACGTATCTCTTTTCACCTTCAAACGCATAGAAGGGTCCATTCTTCCCATCTCAATCCTCCTCAATCCTGATTGACCTATCCTTAACCGCCACTATCATCGTATGTAGTTCAATTTGTCCCATATGTCTTTTCCATAAGAAGAAGAAACCCCTGCAGCAACCATCCGCAGGGGCCATACATTTTCTAAAGATATAGCCTTACTACCCTCGGTGGCAGCGTCCACCGCAGCCGCCGCAGCCACCGCAACGACCACATCCGCCGCATCTGAAGCAGCCTCCTCCGCACCTGAAGCAACCTCCACATCTGAAACAGCCGAAACAGCCAAAGCAGCTAAAAAACCCAAAGCAGCCCCCAAATCCGCCAAGACCAAGGAAAATACGCTCATCACCAGCATTGTAATACTGGCTCTGATCCCAACTAACCGGCTGAGAAGCCTGGAAATCACCTACATGCAAACTTTGAAGATCATGTTGAAAATCATTCATCATCTGTATAACCTCCTCCAGTAATAACACAGTCCAAAAAACAAGAAACAACCAACAAACGAGCCTTCCACAAAAAAAAGTACAATAACCAAAGTGGAAAAATTATCAAATCAGAATACTCCCCACCAATTTATGTAAACCACCCAGACGTTGCGACTAATACAAAAGCCTAATTCTTCATCCATAAAGAAAATGGGCTGAAACAGAGGGACGGTTCTCCTGTTTCTGGAAATTACATGGTCGGCACTTAACGAATGAAAAAAATGGTCAATAATGTACTTTACTTTCAGAACATTCGTTCTTTATAATAATAGAAAGGAAGACTTTTCCTTCAATAGATTCACTAATAAACCTACAAGGGGTGATTGATGTGAAGAAACAAGTCGCTGAGTCACAAAGGTCCTTTATCTACATGGAATTGGACGAGCTTTACGCCCTATCAAACCTTCCAGAGCCTCATAAACAACAAATCTATCAGGAATTCAGGAACTTCCTTGAGGATGTCACCGATACTTCTGCGCTAGCGGATCTTACAGATGCCATATATGAACTTGGCGCGTATGAAGGTGATCCCTTCTCTAACCTGCTTTCATTAATGGAATCCTACATAGAAAAACCTCAGCTTGTCTGATCACCATAAAATTAACGCTTCCTTACACCATTGCTGCAAATGGCCGTCCCAGCAAGACAGCCAGGTTGCAGTTTCTTTTTTTCATGGTTCTATGACGCATGAAATAAATTCTATAGACATTTTGACTAGGCATTGATCTTAAAATGTGTATTAAGTCATTTTTAATAGATATTTTAAAAACAATCGTCTTGAAATGTCTATTAAACCATTTTTAATAGACTTATTAACCACCCTATCATTTCAAAATGTCTATTAAATCAATTCCATCCCCGACGAAAGGAAGGCCACTTGCTCTTTGATTCAATATAGTGAATATCAAGGATCTCATTTTAGGGGGTGATTGTTTGAAGAAACTCATCAGTATTATGTTGGTTGCGATCGTCCTTGTGATTGGGATTACCTTAGCTTTTCAATATATAATCCTCCATGGAGAATTTAAAAAATGGAGTCACGCGACCATGGATGAGGACTATTTTAAAGGGAAGACGATGTATTTAGGCTACGATTTTACCTGGAAAGGAATCGGCAGCCCCATGATTGAAAAGGTAGAGTTTATAAAGAAAGATGGCACCATTTTAGCGAAAGATGAAGATGGATTCCGTAATCATCCCTATTTTATGAAGTCAAATTCAATTGGTATACTCGATGAGGAATCGGTCTTAAAAGATGGGTTGATGGAAGAGTTGTTCGAGATAAAAGGCCAGAAGGTCGATAAGGATTTTAGACTCGTCCTGGCAGTGGAATACAATAGAACGAATCATTAAAATGACATCAATCTGGTACGAATCACGTATAAAAAATTCTGGGTAACGCAGCACCGGGAGATTCCTTTTGATGATGGAGTATTTTCAAATGAATAAAGCACAGGGTACGTCCCTGTGCTTACCTTATTCCCACTCCCTAAAAAACCTCAACCAACCACCCGATTTGAAATCAAGTCCTTTCTGCGATACACACTCAGCACGATTCCCATGATGAAAGCATTGAAAAGCAATTGGGTAAAACCATAGCTGATGAAAGGCAATGAAATTGAAGTTATTGGCAATAAACCTACAATCATGCCGATGTTATAGACAAATTGGACAAGATAGAGGGTTATTCCGCCAACAAGCAGAAGCTTTCCATAATGAGTGTTAACGTTGGTAGTGATCATATACATTCTTGCCGCAAACAATGATAAGATCAGCAGCAGAACGATTGCGAACAGGTAGCCATATTGATAGGTTAACCCGGCAAAAACCAGATCGGTATGTTCCTCTACTAAAAAAACTGAATGCTCCTTAGCTAATGGTGCCCTTTCACCAAAGCTTCCAAACCAGCCTGCCGCTGATAACTTCTCTTTTAACCGCAGGTACATATAGCCCCACGTACTTGGACTTTCCTCAGGGTAAAGGAAGCCCCATATCCTTGCAAGTTGATACGGCTTTGCGGTGAACAACGCCATACCGATAAAACTGAAGACTGAAACGGCTGAAACCGCAGTAATCCACTTCAGTGTTTTTTTACTAATCCTGCTCCACCACATCATCACGAAAACCATAATTATATAAATAAAAATCCCGGTAATATTAGGTACGCCCATAAAAAGAAGAACTGGCAAGGCGAATAACAAAAGCTGGTGCCATACCTTCAGCTTGGCATGATTGAAAAATGAAGCCCAGGCAAGAAACAAGAATGGCAGGGCCATGAAGCTGTCAAATTTATGAGCACCTATCCTAATGATTGAAACACCGTTTATCATCTCTGTCGCAAATTTCACGAGTGCAAACAATATCCCGTTTCCAATCAGATAAAAAGTCCATCTAAGCCGCTCCAACCGCCGGTAATCCAAGAACATCATGACTGCAACAACGATTAATCCCAATGCTACATGAATCATTTTATTCACAAAAAGGATATCTGCCATGGGGTGATCAAGCGAAATCACCGGCAAAAAGCTCAACCCCATCGTAATGACCAGCAATCCGATCAGCCACCAATCAATTTTCGGCTTATGGAGCTTATTCATGTCAGCACCAAGCTTTGCCGGGCTTCCCATCTGACTGACCGCTCTTTCCTCCGCTTCTTCTTCACTTAACCCTTTTCCCACCCATTCCTTCTTAACTTCATTAAGATGAAAATCCAGTTCCGATGCGACAAACTGCTTCGCTTCCTTTGAGCGGATGTGGTTTGTGACTTCGCTTAAAAAATGGTCTCGTTTGTTCTTCATTCCCTGCTCACTCCTCCACCAATCCCTTCATCACAACCCGGCCAACTGACGCATTCTTCTCCTGTTTTCGAAGAAACTTCATCCCCTTGTTGCGTATCTTGTAATACTTCGCACCTTGGTCATTCCAACTAGCTTCTATATATCGTTTCTGTTCGAGAGTGTGCAGCTTGGTATAAAGCGAACCTTCGTTTCCTTCAATCTTGCCAAAACCGCGAGAACGCAAAAGGCCTGTCAATTCATAGCCCGTTTTTTCCTGTTGAAGGAGCTGGAGAATAGCGATTGTCAACCATTCCTCATTTTCCTCGGGGGGGTTGATATTTTTATGAACTTCTTTTCTGATTCTCTCGGAAAAGCTTAACTCTTTAAAAGTGGAATTCTCCATTGATTTTCTGAGTTTTTTCAAACGTTCTTCCATTTAGTTTGCCTCCAATCTTTCCTTGAGAAGCTCTTTCGCTCGCCTCATCCGCGTCTTCACTGTGTTCTCTTTAACCTCGGTCACCACAGCTATTTCCTTGATTGACATTTCCTCGAAATAATACAGATAGATCACTTCCCGGTAATTGACAGGCAACTCCATGACCGCCGCGGCCAGCTGGCCATCCTCCTCATCCTGAATCACCGTTTGCTCCACACTGCCCGTTTGGAGCGAATCATAAATAGGCTGATAATCAGTTGTAAAAACATTTCGGTTGTACCAGCTTTTCAAATAATCCCGACAATGGTTGGAAGCAATCCTCCAAAGCCAGGTACGGAATTTCGCCTTTCCCTGATATGTATGAAGCGACTTATAGCATTTCACAAAAATCTCCTGAGTCAGGTCATCCGCAATCTCTTTATTTTTCACATAGGAAAAAGCAAGCTGTAAAATTTCCTGACCATATGTATTCATGATCTCATCCATCAGCTCTTCGGCGTTCTCGATATCAAAGATCCCTGCTGTTAATTCATCCACAACCTTTCCCCCTTCATAGTTATAGACGATGCATCACAAAATAAGTTTGGAGAAAAAATTTATTGTTTTTTCGTGGGAATGTATTGTCAAAGAAAAAGCATAACACAAAAAAAGAGACTGGAATTTCCAATCTCTTGTGATAGCCTGTTATCCTCCATAAAATCCAATTACATTCAGCAAGAAAACGCCAATGAGTATAACCGACAGTCCGGTAATGGCCGCAATCCCCACCGTTCTCTTATTTTTCGAGTCAAACCAGACTGTAAAAGCTACAATGATCGTAAAAATGATTCCAAAGAAAATTGCTGCATAAGGATTTGTCGGTGTAATCCAGTCATACCAGTTCAAAAAGTCCATATGGTACCTCCACTGTCATTATTTTCCAATTATATGAATAACTGGATAAAATGTTTCATATTTATACGATTCTTTTCCCGCTCTTCCCAAGTGCGTAATAGATTCCATGCTGCAGAGATTGCAAGCATTCATATTTTTTCAGGCCAGTCAATGTTTGTGAAATCACCATTGCAAGATCAGCTGAAATTCCCACTAGGATGACTTCAACTCCTAATAATCTGGCAGCGGACCCTAATTTGTCGATCAACTCTGCGGTATAAGGGGAAATCTCTTTGTTCAGCCCCGTAAGATCAAGCAAAACGAAGCGAGCCTGATATTTCGGCAAGTTCGTTAAGGTATTCATAATCAGATCTTCGGCTCGATCCTCATCATATCTTCCGATTAACGGTACAACCACAATGCCGTCAAGTACCGGGATTAATGGGGAGGATAATTCTTTCACCAATTTCTGCAGCATCCTTGTTTTATCTTCCACAAGGCCTTCTAGCTCCTGGATGTGCATTTGCTCTTGTTTTCTTGCGAGTTCCCGGATATTTTGCTGGACATTCACTTCGGACGGGAAATATTCCACCACTGTATATGGGCTTGTCTCACTTTGATACTCGAGAATGTTATACCAGAAGTTCTCCTCAAATAATCCTGTAAAAACACCGGCATAGTGGGAAGGCACGAAAATCCCCTTTTTATCCCGGCTGCCCAGTTGATTCATTTTGTATTCCCAATCGTCTTTAATGAACAAAGTGAAGCGGTTGGATTCAACGTCCATATTTTCTATTTTCACATAACCCCATCCGGCGGGTACGTATGTATTGGAAAGCCAATCCACTACATTAGATGTATTGATATCCTTCATGCCCTTGAAGCCTTCCCCGACTATGACGCCCTGCCTGAAGCCTGTAGTTTCAAGCACGAGATTGGTGGCCTCTTCCCCGGAAATTTCCTGGATCGTATCGAAAAAGGTTTTCATGGCTGACACCCAGAAGAAGACCACATCTCCCCCCTCGAACAACACTTCCCCGGTAGACAGGTCCCACTTCAGCTCTACTCCTCCAACCGTAATTTCCTTCTTCATCTCCATTTGAACTCACCCACTAGTATATGATTATGTAAAAAATGATCGTTTTCAATTTTGATTAGTTCGACAATAATAAGTATTTTCCCTTCCTGGAATTTCTTAATCCTTTCCATCAAAAAAGCATGAGATATTTGTCCCATACTTTATGAACCCCATTACTGCAATAAACATGCAGGGGCTGTCCTATTACAAACCGTGAATCATCCGATGCCAGGTAAACATAGGTTGGAGCTTTTTCAAGCCTTGGCAGCACTGTAGTCAATCAGCTGTTCGTGTCCATGATATGCGACTGCAGAGGCCGTGTTTATGATCGAGTTTAAATGTAGAAGAACATCTCTTGTTTAGTAAAAATGCGAGTAAATATTCACTTTGAAGGTGTCATCGAATTGCTTATCGGTCATATCCAAGAGGTCATTCTGCTGGAACTGGATTCGGACCCTGAATACAGAGGACGTGCGGGACGGTTTATCATCGTCCCTTTTTTAAAATAAGTAACTATTTCATTCGGAATCCGTCTAATTTTAAAAGGGGGAGCCAAAATGATTAAAAAATTCCTGTTCCTGATCTTGTTCATCGGGGGAAACCTGGCCGGCTGCAGCAACGAATCCAGCATGCCATCGGAAATGCCCGACGACTTCCAGTTCTCGCTAAAATATGGCGTACAGGCGTTAAATGAAATCGACACCTTTAACCATACATATACCAAAGATCTTATTATGGACGGAACAATCACGACGGACTTGGAGCTGACAAAAGATAATCTTCAAGCAATCTATCAAGGAATGAAGGAAATCGAGATCGTAGACACAGTGAAGAATGCCAAATATGAAGGTCCATTCGGTGAGGAAGTGCATGTAGAGCCATTGGGAGAATACCAACTCAAACTGCAACTGAACGGGGAAAAACACAATCTGTCGTGGACAGAAAATATCTACGATGAAGACACACGAAATGAACTGGCTGAATTTGTTTATCGGTTTTTACACGAAGGAATTATTATGAAAAAAGAGGAATACAAGGCCTTGCCACAAGCATCAGGCGGGTATGAATGACGAGCGATGGTTATCGCCCGATATTTTTTTGCAATCCATAGATTCCAGGTTCCTGCTGGTATCCTAATTTTTTGTTAACAGCCAGCATGGATGCATTTCTGGAATCATTATGAGTTCGGATATATTTTATATTTTTTTGTAGCGCATATTCAATCGCCTTCCGTTTTATTGCCTGCGCCAAGCCCCTTCCACGGTAATCCCGACTGACCCCAGTCATGGAATTATAACACGCCTCCTCTGATTCCTTGATGACAATAGACAATGCCACCCACCGATCATCTTCGACAGCCAAGATAAATCCTTGCTTATCAAAATCCTTCGTCAGGTTTAGCATATATTCAAGGTCAGGCTGCGGCTTCCCTTCCATACCGGGAACATCTGATACGAGCTCCCACCAAAAATCCCAAAAACGTTTGTAGTAGTCATTGGTTTGGGGATAATCAGCAAGCGTCGTAAAACGAATCCCCCTTGGCTTCAGATCCGAATGATGTCCAATCATACATCCTGTTAGTTCCAACCGAGATTCAAAGGTGTGCCAAGTTTTCATAAATCCCTGCTTTTCCGCCCAGCGAAGATCCTTATCGTTTGTATCTTGAATACCCGTCAGCAGAACCTCAACCATATTTTTATGGGCGAAACGCTCAATCTCCTGTAGAATTAAACTCCCTACACCTCTGTTCCGCCAATCTGAAGCTACCCTGATTGTAACCTGAGCGGTTCCCGGCTTTAAAACCGGATCCCATGCACCAGTGGCAAACTCGCCGAATCCTACTAAATCACCGTTCGGGGTCACAACACCCCAATGACTTAAAATTGTATCACCTGTCGCTTTTTTTTCCAGCCTATTCAGAGCATCTGAATCAGGCAGTTCCGTATTTTTCTTCAGGACCACCCTCGAAAAATTGTTCGAGGTTAACCTTATAATTTTTAAATCCATTGCAGCCAACTCTTTCTTTAAAATTTATTAATTATTAAGTTCTTTCCCTTCAATCACGTGACAATCACTACGAAATAAAGGATTTTCACTACGATTTTTAGCTTTATCACTACGAAATTGACCTCTTTCGCTACGAAAAGTGGATTTTCCACTACGTTTTTCGCCTAATACACTACTTTTTCCATCTTATGGGTAAAAAACGCCCTCCATATACGCTATAACCGGAATTTGATCCCGCATTCTGACCTGGTAATCATCCTCGAATTCAGCGGCCACAGCAATAATAGTAGAATCTGTATAATAGACCTTAGAATACGCATATTGAATTTCATTAACATTGACATCCGTTCTCACCCCACCACCTGCCAACCTCTGAATATCCTGTTCCTTCAACTCAACTTGTGAAAAAATTACTGTTCCTATTTTTCCATTCAGCTTTAGATTATATGATGCAAGCCATTCTTCCATCGGGGCTGCCGGGGCTGTTTGTTCCTGGGAAACATGGACATTTCCTAATTCAAAGGTTGAAAGAACTGCAGCTGGAAGAGCAATGGTCACAATCGCCCTACCATCAGGTTGTAAACGAATAAATACCGGACACTTCTGAATGGGTGAAGAATGTTCATTGACGACCATCAAATCCGCCATGCCCAATGAACTCCTTGAGTGAGAGTCAGGATATTGCCTAATAAAGTCATCGGAAAAACCGTCATGTAAACGAAAATTACCTAGCGCAGCGTGAATTGTACAAGGAAGCAAAAGATAAACATCAGCAAAAGGCAGGCGTTCGGTTCCATCAAGCCTTTCCCGAAAAAGCCTGGCAGTTGCAAGATCCGTCTCTTTGGAGTGTCCTGATAAGCCAGGATTCAGGACCGGTGTTCCCTCACTTCCTGGCCGGACATAAATATACACATTCTCAACAAGCTGTCCCTTGCTTTCCACGGTGACCTTCATTCTCGTATAGGAGGGGATATCCTCCCATTGATCGATCACCCAGAACTGCTCTTTCGTCAAATCCAATATGCACCCGCCTACCTGATAGCCAGCCTCAGGCTTGATAAAATAATACTGATCCACATCCTCATATAAACGCCAATCAGGCAGTGTCGCAGCCCTCATCTTAACATCTGTTCCGAGCAGGATCTTCTGGATTTCTTTTTGCTTTAACGTTCCATACGAAAAAAGATATTTCTTGTTTTCCATGCCTCTTCCCCTCAAACTTTTTATACTCTTCGCTACCCCTTATCAGCAAAAAAATACGTTAATTCAGATCCTGAATTAACGTAGTGTTAAAATTAGTTTCCTAGAATCTTCATTTCATCCAATGGATAAAAAATCACCTTTGTTGTTCCGATTATGCTTTCAAACGGGACGGCACCAAAACTCCGGCTGTCCTTGCTGTGCCTTCTGTTGTCCCCTAATACGAACAAATGCCCCTCAGGAACCACATCACTGTTGACAGGCGTGTCTTTCAATGTGAAAGTGCCCGTTAACCAGCCAAATGCTAAACTCTTCTTACTATCTTCCAAATATGGTTCATCATAAGCTTTACCGTTAATATATAAAACATCCTCTATGTATTCGATCCGATCCCCTGGCAAGCCAATCACACGCTTGATATAATCCTTGTCCTCTACAGGCGAATGAAAAACAATAATATCAAACCGCTTTGGCTGCCCAACTTTCGTGACAATCATCCGCTCGTTTTCCTGCAAGGTCGGTTCCATCGACTGACCCTTCACTTCAATCGGCGTCAAAAAAATCACTCGTACTGCAAATGCCAGCAGAATGGCAATCGCAATCGTTTTAACCCAATCCCAAATTTCATTTTTATTTAAGGTCATATTCCAGTCCCCTTTTTCTGTCGTTAGGAATATATTTCCACAAACTTCCCAAAATTCCTTCTACTAAATTTCAATAGTTGAATTTTAATTTCTTAATCGATCAGACAGGCCATTGTCATTCCCATAATGGAACTTCTCGATTTTCCCTTCCTCTTTCTCTGAGAACAGAACGTAGCCTTCTACTTCAACGGTTTCCTCTTTTCCGTCCTCTTTCTGATATCCTACTTCAGCAACAAAATCATAACGGTTTGCTATCGAGCCGTGTTTTTCAACTGCTGCACCCTTATAGGTCAACTTATAATCAAAGTTATAGGCATAAACCTGATAAGAATTCGCGAACACAGGGACAAAGAATTCAAGGCCGCGTCCCGTAAAATAAGCTCCGTATAACTCATCCATATACTGATCGAATTCCTGGTTTTCTTCCACACCATCTTTTACTGTCCTATACTTCGGATTTTCGATTAAGTCCATTAACTTCTCATCAGGACCAGAAAATTGCAGCTTCAAAACTTCCTCAACCACTTTCCCATTTATTTCTTTAGCCTCCGTTTTTGAACAGCCAGTGACGACAGCCCAAGAAAAGATGATGGCAACACTCAAAATGACGTACTTCCTTAATTGCATCATGACAATTCCCCCTTTAAAAGTAGTACGAATCATTTTGTAAAAATATTCAAAATATACATTTTTCTGTAAAATTTAATCCTAGCTATTTCTTTTTCATTTCTTTTTATCTTTTAAAAATTCCCTTTATGCCATGGCACTAGTCAAATGTTCAGGTAAATGCTCGAGCACCTGTTCCTTTTGAATCTGTTCTCCTTTTCCGAGCATTAATCTTGATAGCTTTTTATGCAAAGAATTCAATAGAAATACGCCTCTGAACAGGCACCCGGCAATGATCCCAAATGCGATCACTCCACCAGCTAGAGGCCCCATTATCAAAAGAAAATAACCTAATACAATGCTCAATATGATGGATAACAACAAATACATATTAACCCTCCCTATTTTGAGGATAACTTTTCTTACAACTTTAACATAAATATCCAAATGTTAATCTTATATTTACACAAAATTCCTTTCTTTGTGATAGACTGTTTTTTAAACATCAAAAATAAAAGGGGGAATTGCAGTGTACGAAAGTGGCCTGATTTTAGAAGGCGGCGGAATGAGAGGCGCCTATACTGCAGGGGTTCTGGATTATTTCTTAGAGAAAGAGCTGTTTTTGCCGTATGTCATCGGGGTGTCAGCTGGCGCCTGTCAGGGTTCATCGTATGTGTCGAGGCAGCCTGGGCGAAATAAGCAGGTTACCGTTGACTATGTAAGTCATCCTGAATATATTTCCTACCGCAACCTGTTCTTAAAGAAAGAACTATTTGGAATGGATTTCATTTTTGACAAGCTTCCGAATGAACTCGTTCCGTTTGATTTCAAAACGTTCAATTCCGCTACTGAAAAATTCCTTGTCGGGACGACAGATTGCCTGACAGGTGAGCCAGTTTACTTTGAAAAAAATGAGGTTCCTGATGATTTCCTGAAAATTATCAGGGCATCGAGCACCTTGCCGTTTATGGCTCCAGCCATTCCGTTCGGAAACCGGATCCTGATGGACGGCGGGATTGCTGATCCGATCCCAATCCGAAAGGCTCAAAGCGATATGGTTAAAAAGAATGTCATTGTCCTGACCAAGCCAAAGGGATACCGCAAAAAGAAATCTTCCTTTTCCTGGCTTCCCCGCTACGTTTACAAGGAATATACCGGTCTGAATCAGGCACTTGCGACAAGGTACAAAATCTATAATGAGACCCTTGACTACATTGAGGAACTCGAAGCCAAGCAGGAGGTGTTTGTAATCCGGCCATCCCAGGACCTCAAAGTCGGCCGTGTCGAGCGGAATCCTTCAAAGCTGACCCAGCTTTATGATTTAGGTTATGAAGACGCCAAAAAGGATTTTGCCTGCCTCGCTGACTGGTTGTCAGGAGAGATATCCTATGCAGCTAAATGAAGCACTGGAAACCATCTCAAATAGCCTAATACAGGATTCGCGAGTCAAGGCGATCTTCGTCAAAGGGTCTGTCGGACGTGGTGAGCATGACGAGCATTCGGATCTTGATTTGTATTGTCTAGTAGAAGACTGTGAACTTGAGGGATTCCTGAAAGACCGTATTCGCCATCTGGAGTCCTATAATCAATTGCTCTTCCATGATGACATTTACATTATTGCGCCACAAATCCTGGCTGTTTATGAAAATATGGTCCATGTGGATTTATTTACGGTCACACCCGATACCTTCGTGGAAAAGGATTATTATAAAGTTATCCATGATCCGCAGCAGCGATTGATTCAATATGAACCAAAGCAAAGCCTGCGATTGTCTGCTGGTGAATTCCAGGATGCCGTCGATGATGTTGCCTGGTTCCTTTTTCAATATAGAAAGGCATCAGCCCGCTCGAACGATCTTTGGGCGGTGAATTTGCTGAACAATGTCATCACAAACCTTTCAAGAGTCCTTCTCCATCGCTACAGGCCCGAACGCGCGCAGCTTGGACTGAAAACTCTTAAGACATCCCTGCCTGAGGCGATTTTGGCAGAGGTCAAGAAGATACAGGAACACACAACTCCTGGAAAACATCAAGCAGCGGTGGTACTTCTCATCGAGCTGCTGAAAGGACAAACAGAATGGATTTTTAAAGAAGTCCCCGACTCTGATAAAATCAAGCCTTTATGGAATCGGATGATTGGCTGAACGGTTTCGTTCAGCCAACTTATTTTCGAAACTTGCCAGGATTCTCAATACGAATGGAAGCAACTTCCCCGCACTTTAAGCAAAATGTGTAGATCTTAATGGAGCCAGTGGTGAATTTTTTATCCAACGGCCTGATCGCCGTGTAATCTGTTCCTTCTGCAAATTCCGTGCCTCCACATTTTGTGCAATTGGTTTCAGTCAATTTTGTTTCCCCTTTCCATAAACGTGTACATACATTACGTTTGCATATGGAAAAAGTTTCAAAAAAAGTGCGTCGATCATTACGACCGACGCACTCTCTCAAGTTATTCTTCAAGTTCTCTTGCCGCGGCTTTATTTTTCGGTGCGAACCAGCCGGCTAGGGCGATTGCAATTAATACTCCGTAGAATATAATCGTCCACAACGTGCTATGCGGGAAGTCATGATCTAGAATCGCGATATCATCATGTGCAAGTGTGATTACGACTAGCTTGACACCGACCCAGGCAACAATAGCGTATGCTGTAGTCTCCAAAGCAGGTCTTTTTGCGAGAAGCTTAACAAACCATGATGCTGCGAACTTAATTAAGATCAATCCAGCAATTCCGCCAAGGACAACGACGATGAACTGCCCGCCATCCATTCCGCCAAAGTCATCAAGTGGGGAATCCGGTAGACCGAGGGCAAGTGCTACTGCCGCAAGAATCGAGTCAATGGCAAAGGCCAGGTCCGCCAATGCAATTTTCCCTACTGTAGGCCAGAACCCCTTTCCCGCTGCTTCTTTCGCTTCATCCTTGCGTATGTTTTCATTTTCCTTACCGAAACGCGCCTTAATGACATGCTTCAATCCAAGGTAAAGCAAGTACGCTGCTCCAAGCGCTTGTATCTGCCAGACATTTGCAATAAAGGAAATACCAAATAGAGCACCAAATCGGAAGACGAAAGCCATGATGATTCCGTAATTGATTGCTTTTTTCTTCTGATCGTCAGGTAAATGTTTTGCAATAACCGCCAGTACGAGTGCATTATCAGCTGATAAAAGGCCTTCCAGACCAATCAAAATCAATAATGCCCATAAATACTCGAGCCAAATGGATTCCATCCGCCTCTCTCCTTCCAAATAACAAACTTATGTAAAGGTCATTAACAATAGAATGACCAAATAAGGCACGGGTCATGTGCCCTGGTAAAATTCTTTGTCGACCTTTTACGATATAACCTTATACCATTAAAATGTTTAGGCTAAACTCCTTCGGAAAGAGGCGTGAATTCTTACATTTTAGATTGAGAAGTTCTTATGTTTTGTTTTATGGCAAAAATCAAAGCAAAAAGCAGCAAAGTGAAATGTAAAGCATAAAAGATTAAAGAGTAGTTGGATTGTAAAACAAGGCCCACCAAAACAGCTGAACTTGATAACAAAATCATCCCGACAATAGCTTGCCGTCCTTCATCTCGTCTTCTAAAAACCCAAATACTGTATATTCGTTCAGATGCCTAACACTGACTGGTTAGGTGACAAACATGAGCATATACGATTTTCCCTCCACCATGTCTTCTTCCTCAATGTACCGACAAAAATGCGAGCATAAACAGGAATACAAAGGTTACGCTAAAAGCGGTGCCAAGTACGATTTGGTTGTGGATGTCCCTTCTATTGTGCAGATTCCTTAACAGCACAATCAAATTGTAAAACCAAACCCCTCCTAGTACAGGCAAGCCAAAAAAATATAGGTATTCCAACTATAAACTCCTCCTAAAACAAATTCTCTTCTATTTTCATTTGAATTGTCCCGTCCGGATTAACTTTCTCCAGCAGAATGATCGCCTCTCCATAGTATCCTTGCTCGAAATATCCGATTACCGTTTCTTCTCGTTGCTGATTCATGCGATCATTATAATAAAGGATCATGCTATTTTCGCCGAACTCTTCTTCTGGCGTGATGGTTAATTCGTATGTTCCGCCAGCAGGTATGGTTGGAATTTTAATATCCGCGACGATTTCATTGTATGTAATAGTCAGGCCAGAAACGTCTTCATTTGTTTGATTCTTAATTGTAATATCAAAGCCAGCTTCCCCTATACCGAAACAAAATGAAAGCATGACAATGACCATCAACGTGATAAAAGTGCCAACCAGCTTCCTAATATCTATCCCTCCACTTATTATCTATTTCTTTACTAAACAGACGATTCCTCCCCTGCTTCAGTTTCCAATAAAAAAAGCTGCTTAAATTGAAGCAGCTCAATCGTATTCTTGATGAACATTATTCGCCAGCCTTTTTTTCAACTTCGATTTCCTGCTGCTATTCATGCTGACGCCCCTTGGGAAGTTTAAGGAATTCAGTTTTTTTTCCTTTGACCAGTCATGGTCATCGTCTTCAAATTCATATAAGAAATGGGAAGAGCGCATTTCATTTCTAGCGGTGATCACTCTTTTGGAAAGCAGCCGACCTCGTTGAGAATTTCGCGGAACCATCTCATCACCCCTCTAAAAGAGATACTCCTTACTTTTATTTTACCATTTCTATACAAGTCCTATTTTGACTAAAATAAGTTTTTTCATCTGCCTCTTGCTTCCTTCTTTTAGAAAAAATTTCTACTTTTCCCTGAAAAACTCTTTCAATTAGTGTAAATTTACACTATATTGTATATTAAGTAAATAGTCCAGAGGAGGGGGAAACATGACTCAAAGGAAGGGGTTATTAAGTGTCATTGGAATCGTCACTGTATTGATGGCTGCGAGCATCTTTTATCTGCTTTTTGCAGATGGAGATGATTATAGATATCATACCGGGCTTGGTCATAGCCTTGCCTTATCTCCTAATGACAAGGTGATTGCTTTTTCTTTTTACCAAAATGGAACGGAAGCTATCTACACATCGGCACTGGATGGTACAGAAGTTAAAAAGGTAAGCAATCCTGATCGTGAGAATCACAGGCAACCTGTTTTTTCAGCTGACGGGAGCAGGCTGCTGTATTTATCGCAAAATCAAGATGGCATCCAATCGCTTTACATAGCAAATATTGATGGTGCCAATCCAGAGAAACTTTCCAAAGATGCACAGCATGTATCTGGAGCTGTTTTTTCAGAGGACGGCAATACTATTTTTTACGCGAGTACGCCTGCAAAAGAATTCATGAAATCGGAAGGTGAGTCACAAGAGGGTTTTCATTTATTTTCGGTGGAACATGACGGAAACAATCTGCAGCGTCTCACAGACCAAGACTTAATCACGATACACAGTCTAATCCATTTGGATGAAACGAAGGAAATCTTATTTCAGGATGATCAGGACGTTCTGGCTTTTGATCTAGAGGAAAAACGGATCTACCAATCCGGGTTCAGCAGCAAGCTTCCGAATGACTTCTTTTACCTGACCTATTCACCGTCAAGAAATATGGCCGCCTACACTGCCGTTTCCAATGAATCGAAGGATTCCTCTCTTTTCAAGTATGAATTGTTTCTTCGTGATTTCACGAAAGACCACACCAAGAGGCTGACTGATTTGAATACGGCAGTGGTATCGCCAGTATTTTTTCATCAACAGGAGAACATTCTTTTCCTCGAGAATGTGAACTGGCCAAATGTCCCTGAAGAATACAAATTGATGAATATTGATTTGAAAACCAAAGAAATGAATGAAATCAATCTGGGTATAACTTCGTCACAGTCCAGAAACCCGGTCATGAAAGCGATTAATTATACCGTGAACGGCTGGACCGTTGGGCTTTTATATACCTTGCTGCTCCTTCTGCTGACTGTTTATGTAAAAAAAGTTTATTTGCCCTCGCTCATCAGCCTGGCAATCGCCCTCCTATCCGTTGCAGCCAGCTTCATTGTAGCTGCGGCAATTGACCCATGGGCTGGCATTGGTGTTGGGATGCTGGCGGCAGGCATGTTGGCTTGCACTATTGTCGCCTTCATCTTTGCCTTTGTATGGAAGTTTATCAGAAAAGGGGAAAATAAAAATGTCTGAACCAGTCGGAATGATTATCACGATTCTAGTCAATATTGCCCTGTTTGGTTTGGCAAACTACTTTGCCATTAAACATTCCGTTCAAAATGTAAAAAAACGAATTGCTGCAGGAATCATCTTTCTTCTGTGCACACCAGCAGTCTTTTTCATCACGCTGTATATCGGCGCTCTTTGGGACGATTCCGGCTGGGGAGCGGGCATTGTTACTGTCATTGCCTCTGGTTTATATATATTGAACGGACTCGGAATGCTGTTATCTTCAATCCACATCCACTTCAGTAAAACATAACAAAAAACCAACTCCACGTTGAGTTGGTTTTTGTCATTGTGGTGATCCAGGCGGATAATAATATGGCGGAACTTTAAGCCAGCCCCTTTTGCGCATCAATGTCTTTAATGTCGTTCCGAACGCAGACCACTCAAGGTAGAATTGCAGCCACATCCGGCCTACATCGTCTCGGACAGCATCTGCCTGTCCTTTTGAACACGCCTGCATACAAGTGACCAACTTAAATGCAACACCATTCGCCAGTTCATCATCTGTTAACTTAACACCAAGGGGAATATCATTTGGATCCGAATTCGGTTTTGCCGCAGTTGTATCCGGTAAAGGAAGTCCTTCTTTTTTCATAAAATCATTCAAGCTTCGCACTTGTGCCTCACATATCCTAATAAGATCATTAAGCATTTCCTTGACTTCATCATCCGTCGTCGTGTTCAAGCCCGCTTCCTCATAACGAATGAATTCAACCATTAAGGTCAGATAAGTCCAGCAATCTCCCGCTTCAATGATATGCATAGGTGATTTTGGTTCATTCGCAGTATCAACAGATATTTTCAGCATACTCCAAATCGCTTCGAAAGGATTAGACATTTTACACCTCCTCCCCCTTATCATTTCAAATAATGAGAGAAAACATGCAGAAACAGAGGGACGGTTCTTGTGTTTTCAAAACACAAGAACCGTCCCCCTGTTTTACTTACTGTCGTTTTTATCTTCCCTGATTTCCTTCTTGACCTCATCTGTGAGGCCTTCGGTTGCTTTTTTGAATTCTCTCATTGACTTCCCTACTGCTCGTCCGATCTCCGGCAACTTGTTTGGTCCGAAGATGATCAGCGCAATCACCAGAATCAGGATTAATCCTGGAAACCCTATATTTGAAAGCATTACATCGTCTCCTATTGAAAAGATACGTCCATTATAGCGAAAAGTTGAAAGGATTTAAACCCATTGGTTTTTAGCGTATCATTACGATTCTTTAGATAAAAATAAGTTTGAAGAATCATCATGAAGGAGTGAATCATCATGAAGTTTAAATTCGGATTGTTAATGGTATGTCTAATCCTCAGTTATGGATTATCAGGGAATGCTTCTGCCCAGACCCCGGTTCCGCCAGATTTTGGAGCAAAAGGAGCACTCCAGGACTCTTCGATTACCCTCGAAGAAGCACTGGTGTACGCTATTCAGGATGAGTACCTGGCACAGGCCCGATATGATGCGATCATTGGCAAATTCGGCAATGTCCGTACTTTTACCAATATTAAGGCTGCTGAGCAGCGCCACATCAGTGCCCTGGTCAACCTTTTCCAAAAATACAATATTAAGATTCCAGACAACAACGCCAGCCAATATGTGACCGCCCCTGAAACCCTTAAGGATGCATATAAACAAGGCGTGGACGGCGAGATTGAAAATATCGCGATGTATGACAAGCTAAAAGGCATTCCCTCCTTACCGGAGGATGTGAAGGCTGTGTTCACACAGCTGGGCAACGCATCGAAAAATCACCTCGAGGCATTCCGTCGTGGATTGGGTCGTGGGCATTAATAACCACAATCGCTTGGTTTATAGCCAAGCGATATTATTGTACAGTCCAGTGATAAGATAATGCCTTTAGCTTCTTTTTTACAAAATGAAAAAACAAGAGCAATAATATAGCTGACGCTGGATATACCGGGATGGAATAAAGGATTTTCCAGCCGGTGTAAACAAGGGCTTTGTTTATGACACAGATCCATTCATAAAAGACGGCAAACACCGTCCAAAAAAGGATATACCAGGCTGTTTTTTTACCATAAAGTTCGAACTTATCGTAGATATATAAGAATACCAAGGATGCACAAGGATACATGAAAAAATGAAACAATGCACCTGAAAGTTCATATGTGGGATTATCGCCAAAATAATATAGCTTAAAAGGTGTTGCGATTAAGAAATAATCTATTGAAGAAACGAGTGACAGATTGTAAATCCAAATCAATAACACCATTACAGGGGGAAAATATCTTCGTATAGGCCAAAACGCTAGCAATGCAGCCGTTGAAGAAATTAGGAAGAACCATTCATTCCAATCATAGGTTACATTCATTTGTACTCCCCTCCCCTGAACAACAAAATGCGAAAAATTTTCATGAAACCAAGCAAGCTCGCCAGCCCGCCAAACCAGATAGCCGGGGACCACCAGAATTGCCAATTTACATGAATCAGAACGCCTAGAAAATGATTCACCCATTCAATACTCGTCAAAATAGCCACAAAAACAACTGTTAAGATTGATTTCTTAAACCAGGTACTCGAGGTTAGGTAGTAATCAACAAATAGAACCATCACCAGCGGATATATGGTATTCCGACTTAAAAAGTGCGAAAGTTCATGTGTTAAGATTTCAGGAATATGCAGCGTCTTGAAATTCATATAGCATAAAGCTGAAAAATTCTCCCCGATGTATGACCCCACCATCCAATAGGCGATGATTTCAAGGATATGGAGATTCTTCTTTTTCTTGATGAAAAACAGTAATATGATGCCATTCAGGATGAGATAAAATAACAAGACCATGCTGGCTTCTCCTCTATTCAAACTTTTACCATGGGAATATTGTTCCCAATTGGAAGTTTTCCTCTCATTAAATTGCTTTCTCGTTAAAAGGATTTTTAACCGCCGCTATCTAATTATCTATATAAACAATTTAAGGTGGTCTAAAAGATGAATCCATTCGTATTTGCCTGCATTGCCCCCCATGGCGGCGAGGTTATCCCTGAATTACAAGGACCGGATCCCGGCAGAATGGCCGTTACCAGAGAAAGCATGTTCAAACTAGGGCGCTATATGACAGAGGCAAAACCTGATTGCATCATTGTTCTCACTCCTCATGGAACAAGAATCAATGGCCGGTTTTCTATTGCTGATTCTGAAAGGATGCAAGGCTGCTGGGAAGATAATGGCGCTGCCTTTATGATGGAAAAGCGTGTACAGCGTGATTTGGCGAGATTGATTAATGAGGAAGTTCTTAATGACGGATTGCCGTCTTCAACAATCAATTTTGGCACCGCAGAAGGACCGATTTCCTGCTTGCCACTTGATTGGGGAGCAATTGTGCCGCTCAGGTTCATGCCAGACGTCCCGATTGTGGTCATAACACCTTCCAGAGAGCTCAGTTTCCAGCAGCATATCGATTTCGGTGTTTCTCTTCGTGAGGCCGGCGCAAAATCTGGCCAACGTGTGGGCCTGATAGCCAGCTGCGACTGGTCCCATGCACATGGTGACAACGGACCATATGGATTCCACCCGGATGCCGGTAAACTAGATCAGCAAGTGGCCGGACTGATTACATCCAACCGATTAGAAAGCATGATGGAATTTGACGCAGAATACATCGAAAATGCCAAGCCAGACGGGATATGGCAAACTCTAATCCTTGCAGGTGCCATATTTCCTGAAGAAAGAAATGTGGAGTTCCTATCATATGAAGCCCCTACTTATTTCGGGATGATCTGTGCAGCCTACCATTCCTAAGGCTTTAACATGTAAGAAGAACCTTTCAAAAGAAAAAATCTAGTCGCTGTGACTAGATTTTCTTTTTGATATCCTCCCTGAGTCCATCGATGACATTATGAGGCAAATTCGCAGGAAGCGATGAGCCATCCTGCAGAATCCAGGCATTCATCAATTCCAAATCTGATTTTTGAAACGTTATGATGTACTGATCATCCTCATACGTAAATTCTACAGTCACATGCTCCTCATCGTAGGACTCTACATCAATTATCATGTTTTGAATGGTATATTCTTTCACAGACCATCTTCCCTTTTCAGCAATATGGTCGTTAGGATGAACAGAGAATATGTTTTTTATGTAAGGGTTATTGAAATTGATAGAAATGTATGTGAAATTGAGTTCTCAACCTGCTATCACCTCTGTATAATGAAAACATATCACTAAGCCTCTGTAGCTCTAGAAGGGAAGAGCGCCGGAAAACATTGTAGCGACCGGGTCGCAAGGTGAGGGTTTCAGAAGCACCGAAAAGCAAATCAGCTGAGGCAGGTGGAATTCCTGCCGGTGAAATTCCGTAGGGAAGCGTGTTCTCCCCTAACCTATGCTTACGCAAGGAGTGCGGGTTCGAATCCCGTCAGAGGCATTTTATTCAGTTAGATGGTCCTTAAAAATCACCTTGAACCGCGGCTTGAAAACCACTTCTACTGTTTGCAGAAGGTCTTCCTCCTGTCTGGTCATGAGGATACTTGAACAGTCCCTTCGATCCGCAGTAATCTCATATTTTTCTACACGCTTCAAATCCAGCTGCATCATCAAGTTATGCGAATCCAGCTCTTTCACCTCAATCCTCACTTCGCCATATGAAGGTGAAATCGTGACCGAAAACTCCTCAACCCCATTCGTAAATTTGTAGTTGGCTTCGTTATAATAGAATGGAAAATCCTTTGACTTATCAAATAAAGTTGGTTCACATTCAAATAATGAAAGAAGATCAGTTTCGTCTGGAAAAATAGGCATATTACCACCCCTGTTTGAAAATATGTTTACATAAAGTTATCGGTATCCCTTTTAATAATAATTAACCTATACTCGTTAAAATCACGCCATATAATCATAAATTATCTGCTTTTTCTCTTTTTGTGGCTTGCAAAGGCTTTCTTTTTACCAGTTCTGCTTCTTTTCATCTTTTTCTGGCAATGTAGCCGCTCTTCATTTAATGTTTGGACCAATTTATAACCACTATTGAGAATATATTGACCACATTTTTGAATATATCAGCGGATTTTTAAATATATCGACCACATTTTTCATTATATCGGCGAATTTCCAAATATATCGACCACATTTACAATTATATCGACCAACTCCCGAAATCCTTCGATTGGTACGAAAAAAAAACCGCCAACTAGGCGGCTATGAACAGTCAACTATTATTCTGTGAAGCAACCCTGCCCTCAACAGTTGCTTTCTTGTCGCCGATTGACAGCCATGTCACGAAAATCAGCATGATCATCGCCCCCATAAGCTGGACGCTTTGAAGCATGGTACCGAACCAGATAACCGAAATCACCATGACGGTTAAGGGTTCAACGCTCGATAATATGCTCGTTTCGACTGCACTGATATAATTCAGGCTTCCAAGGAATAAAAGGAAGGCCAATGTGCCAAAGACAATCAGGATTGCCAAGATCAAGATCATCTGTGGCTGAGCAAGAATTTGCCATTCTTCAGACAGCCAGACACGGTTGACCAGACCGAGAACGATTCCGCCAAGCAGCATGCTCCATCCCACAATCATCAATACGCTCCATTCCTTCATCAGCCGTGCAGGATATAAGGTATAGAAAGCAAACGTCAGGCCGACCGCAACTCCCCAAATCAGCGCCTCCCTGCTGACAAGCAGACTCCTCACTGACCCATTCGTTAACAGCAGGAACAAGCCAATCAAAGTACCGGCAATCCCCAGCATTTGATAGCGCGGCGGCCATTTTTTGTGAGAGAACGAAACATAGAGCACGACAAAGATTGGCGCTGAGAATTGAAGCAAGGTCGCTACAATCGCATTGCTTGTCTCAATCGCCATTGTAAAAGTAAACTGCAGTCCGACCATTCCAATAATGCTGAAAATGATTAATTGGTTCCGCCAATAAGGTGTCTTCATGACTGTAAAAATGTCTGCTCTTTTGATTGCCAGGTACGTCAGGATACTCCCTCCTGCAATCATCATCCGAATCGTCAGAATAAAAGGCACTGTCAAAGCCGTGTTCGCTAGCACCCATTCCGTGATCGATCCCGTCATTCCCCACAGCATCGCCCCGGTGACGATCATAAGTATTCCCTTTAGCCGCAACATGATTGGTACACTCCTAAATGGTCAATTATGTAAAAATACACCTCTATTAAGTTAGATTCTAGGATTCAATTTCCTCATCTGCCTTAGCGCTGAAAAAGTCCTCCATCAACCGGTCATATAGCTTGGAGTTTTTCGGAATCGTGTACAATTCTTTATTACCGTCAAACTTAATTCGCAGCGACCCCGTTTCTGTATCAAGCCAAAATCGATAATGACCTTCTTTATATAAATGCTTGCTCGTTTCCATCCTTCGTCCCCTCCATTTCTATTTAAATATTATTCTACCATAAAAATCCCAACAACTATCCTGCATGCGAAGAGCTCCTGCAAGAAATCACCTATAATTACCATCATGTTCCCGCTATTGTCGGGTTTATTGTGGGGTAAATAAAACCTATGCAAGGAAAATTCATGAAGGTGGTGGATTGATGAATACTGTACTACAAATAAATAAGAATTCACGCAAAGGAATGATTTTGCCGCTTGCTGCCATAGGCATTGCCGGCACCCTGTATGCGGTCACCTGGAACCGCCGGCGGAAAACGGCAGAATCTTCTCAAACTCGAATGCTAGAACAGATTGAGCACCAGCAAGGAAGCCTTTTTCTCGCCTGGAAGCCGAATGGAACCAGTTACCGGGCATTCAGGGACAAAGAGCTAGTTTACGAGGGACCTGAACCAAAACTGGTAGACCAAAACCTTGTTTCCGGTACCCTTTATACCTACTGCATTGAAACACTGGATGAAGATGGAGACGTAACGAAAAGGATGCGTGTCCAGACAACTGCTTCCCATGATTCCAAGGAAAAAGAAAACATTTTGCAGGATATGCTGCTGACCACTATTATCAGCACCGGTCAGGTAAGCTTTGATTGGGAACCAATCGAGGGTGTCTCGGAATATACGGTTTTCAGGAATGGAATCAAGCTTGATACGATTAAGCGCTGTACTTTTACCGACAGCGGTCTGAATGACGAAGAGGAGTACATCTACCGTATCAAAGCAAAAAGGCCCCTGCAGCGATCAGAACAAATAAAATCAGAAATCAAGTCACTCGTAGCCAATGCAGTTGGGATCATCAAGAAAGATTCGTCCACAGAAATGGCCGCTGCCGAAGAATTCTCGATCATAAAAAAGATCGGTCCGATTAAAAACCTGTTAAAATCACCGATGGAGAGCCAATCTGCAAACGGGAACTGGCATCTCCGCTATACCACTTTTTTAAAAGAAACGTGCCTTACAAACCCCAATGCTGCTTCAGCGGATCATTATTTTAAAGGAGATGGCCGCATGTTCGATCCGGAATCAAGCAATTTCCGGACTAGAGCAGATGTGTTCATCGATACCGAAAACCTATCAGCGCTTTTAAGCAAAGACACCGGGGTCACGGACGCATTCAGCAAGGATAACGAACAGATAGAAACTGGTCAAGCATCCGATGAGGGAATTCAGCTTGAAAAAGTACTTACCGACGATGAAATGGTGAAATTCCAGTTGAAGCATGCCGTCAGCAATCCGCTAGTCGTCTCCCCTGCGATAGACTACCTGGTCTGCGGTACCTTTTACAAAAACGGGGATTTCGATCTCGTCGGAGCCCATGACCAGGCACCTGAGCATGAGGTTTACCTCAAGGAGCCCGGAGCCGGCAATTGGGAAGTCATCCACCAGGCAGAAAGCAAGGGTCTTGAAATGATGGCAGCACCTATGGCCGATCATTATTGGCGCTACTCGACATTTACACAATAAAAAAACGGAAAAGCTGATTTGTCGGCTTTTCCGTTTTCTTTGATTTACAAAAATCGTTTCCGGACATTTGGCGGAGGAAGCATACAGCTTTCCTTTTGGCCGAACCATTTGTATCGATTTTTAGCTAGAATATCGTAGGCAATATTCCGGATCGGTGCAGGAACAATCATCAGGGCATACAGCAGCTTCCATGCTCCCTTCAGATGGCGGCTGATTCTCAAAGCGGCGGACGATTTATAATAGACTTTATCATTTTCAATTAAAATCATGCTGTCCACGTCGTCGGATACATTGTACTTTCGCAGCAGCTCCTGCCCAGCCTCACTTTGAAGCGAGGCAAAATGGAACGTCTCTTTTGGATCGCGCTCCAGTATGAACTGGACACTGGCATCACAAAAATTACAAACTCCGTCAAACAAGATCACAGGGTGCATAGCCATCCCTCCTCCTCTGGACTCTGTCTTTATTTTATCATTTATCCTTAATCACAAATATAAAACATGCCAATCTCTCCCGCCCATTTGTCCCGGGACATCTCCCCTCATTCCCAAGCTTTGAATATAGTGTAGAAGTTACTGGAGGTGATGCTGGTGAGAGGATTGTATACGCATGGCTCCTCATCGCAAGATCAGTTGGAGGATTGGGAACAAGAAGCGCTGGCAAAATTCTTTGCCAAAATGAGCGACAAAGAGAAGCCGTTTCCCTGCATCCCGGCAACGATCGGATTTTCAAAGAATCAGCTAAGATACGGGTTTATAGACGATCCGTCAGCTCCCTCTACCATTCTCGAACTTGCCGGACTATTGAAAAATTACACTGAGAGTTCTATTAATTTCGGCCAATATACTTCCCTGATTGTTTTTTATAAAACTCCACAAGAATTGAAAGAAACCTATACAGTGGAAGATTATGAGCAGTTATTCTGGAATCATTTAAGCGGGTTATCTGAGATCGATGAAATCGAATGGCCGGAGGATATTCCGACCGACCCACATGATCCGATATGGGAGTTTTGTTTTCATGGAGAAAAGTATTTTATGTATTGCGCCACACCTGACCATAAAAACCGCCAGAGCAGGCATTTTGATGTGATGATGCTAGCCATTACGCCTAGATGGGTCCTGCAGGAGTTCAATAAATCCCCGGGCTTTGCGGCAAACATCAGGAAAATGGTTCGTAAAAGACTTTCGAGCTATGATACAATTCCCATCCACCCTGACCTGAATACGTACGGCAAAGACGACAATTTTGAGTGGCGACAATATTTCCTGCGCGATGATGAGTCTTCTTTATCGAAGTGTCCCTACCATAAGGCACTGAAATTTCTTGGCATCCAAAAATAACAGCGCAGGGTTTGGGTCCCTGCGCTTTGTTATTGTGACAATAACTGACCCAGGATCTCGTCGGTTGTCACAACCGTTGCAAACTCCTTATGCAGCATCGCCAATTCCAATGCCTGAATGGAATCTGGATGATGGTATACCCCATTTTGGTCCGTAATGCCAAATGCCGCGATCGCATCAGATACCAGAAAAGTATTAAAGCCAAGGTTTCCGCTCATCCTTGTAGTCGTAGAAACACAATGCTGAGTGGATAGCCCTGTAATGACAACAGATTTCACTTGTTTCTGTTTTAAGTAAGACTCAAGCTCAGTACCTATGAAACCGCTATTCACATTTTTCGTAAAAACGACCTCACTGACCAGCGGCTTGATGATTTCCTTAAATTCGGTACCAAGTTGGTTCCGGTGATGCAATGGTGAAGCTGGATCAACGGATAAATGTTTTGTGTAAATAATAGGTCCATTCCTATTTCTCCATTCATTCAAAAGGCGGGCGATGTTTTCCTCCGCTTGTAAGTTGTTCCTTTCGCCCCAATGCGGATCATCAAAACCTTTCTGTACATCCAATATCAGCAGGGCTGGCAGCTCACGTAAACCGGGCATGTTTCTACCTCCTCACACTTCACATTCCTAGTCTTTCTCATTTTTTCAACATAAACCACAGGAAATCACTACAAAACACATCATGTATCATGGTAAACTCTATGGAGATGTTTACATAAGGAAAAAAGGTGATGAGGAGGATTATTTTTGAAACGACATTCGCTCTTATTCCTATTATTCGTTTCGCTCGCACTCACTGGATGCAGTGACGACCCCGAGGAAGCCACTGCCGAAACACCCACAAAAGAAGAAGTGAAGGAAGAAAAGGCAACCGAAAGCATGCTGAACCATTTAAAGGATATAAGTTTAGAAGTGACAGAGGAAAGCTTAATGAAATCGGAGCCTGGGTCGATGATGGAGGACCTTGACTACGAGGAGGACATTGAGGATTTGGGCTTCAATACACCTGAACTGGATTCAGGGCTGAAAAGCCAACTTCCGGAAAAGCTTGAAGAATTAACAACAGAAACTGATGATTTGGAGACCATCAAAAAAGGACTTGTTTCGCTTCTGGCCAGCCCGCACTATCAGCAAATCATACAAGGTGCGAAAAGCTATGAGCCTCATTTTGAAGAGCCCTTCCTTCCAGACCCAACGAGGATGGAAAACGAAGAAGAAACAAAGGCTTCCGACAAGGCCATCATCCTGCTTGATGCCAGCTCCAGCATGCTGCAGCAAACAGACGGCCGTGTGAAAATGGAAATTGCCAAGGATGCTGTAAAAAGCTTTGCAAAAACCATCGGGCAAACCAGCGAAGTCTCCCTCGTCGTGTATGGACACCAGGGCTCCGATTCAAATGCTGAAAAGGGTGCGTCTTGTTCCGGAATTGAAGAGGTTTACCCAATGGCCAAATACGATAAGGAATCGTTCCACACAGCCGTCGATTCTTTTGAAAGCAAAGGCTGGACACCACTCGCCGGTGCGATAAAAAAAGCAGCAGAGATGAGCAGCAGAGATGACGGCACCACGACCATCTACATCGTCAGTGACGGCGCCGAAACATGTGATGGTGACCCTGTCCAGGCAAGCAAGGACCTGATCGCACTCAATTCCGGCCATGCCGTCAATATCATTGGCTTTGATGTTGACAGCGAAGCTGAGAATCAGTTAAAAGCTGTTGCCGAAGCTGGGAACGGTGAATACTTTAAAGCGGATAATCCCGAAGAACTAAAGAATACGATTCAGTATGAGTGGCTCCCTTCTGCCCTTGACCTGGCCTTCGCCTTCACAATGGCCCCGGACGGATGGGACATGGTTGCCGAGTACAAGAACGCTGACCGATACCCGCTGGAACTTTGGACAGTTGGCAGAAAAGAAGCACACCGGATCATCGAAGCCGCCGCGATTATGTCAGAAAACGAATGGATTACGGCCGAGCAATACTCCGAGTTAAGAGACTGGAGCTTTCAACGAAGCGAAGCGATGAAAGAACTTCACTACACCATGTCGAAAACCAATCGTGAGAAAGCAGACGCCAAAAGCCAGGAAATCAGGCAAAGAGTCGACGACTGGGTAGCAAAGATGAAAGAACTGAGAAAAGAACGCGGAGATTTGTGGTAAAATCCTCCGTAAAGGAAGCAGAGATCCTGTGAAAACGGTCTCTGCTTCTTTATGTAATCAATCTGCTTTAATCTCATATTCGTTTACCCTATCATTATTATCAAACCAAATAACGAGCCATTCACTATCAATACTGATGAAGCCCCGCTCATCACCTAAGTAGTAAACAAAATTGTTCTCTTCTTTAAAGTACCCCTCTTCCTCTGTCTCCCCTAATAAACTGATGATCTTCTCCCTGGACATCCCCTTTAACTGAACCTCAGCAAGAAGATTGTCTACCATTTCCACCCTTTCTGCTGGTTGAGATAACCATTGTTCTTGATCAAATTTTTCGGATGAAAACAGCAAATAAAGGCCCAATAACAAACCACCAAACATCAAAATCAATGCTAGCAGAGTCCATGACACCACTTTAAATGATTTTTTCATAAGAGAATCTCCGTTTTATAAAATTTTATTTGTATATAATTCAACATTACTTCCTTAAGTTCCTTTTAAAAAAAACAGCGGCTATTGCAGATCAGCCGCTGTTCTTCAAATCGATTATTCAATTGGAATGGGAGTCTCGCTTAGTACATTCCCCTCCGAATCCTGAGTAATTAATACATAATTACCTTCTTGCAGAGCTACTCCGTTGAACCTTGCAACCGAAACATCTCCGACTGTGTTGGAAGTAAAAGCTGAGGTGTAGACATGTTTTGTTCCATCCTCACCCAGGATATGAAAATAAATATCCTCACTATTTGATTTTGACAGGTCATAGTAAACCGCAGTCGACATTGGGGTGGTTACCACTTTTTGAATCGTGATCGATTCTCCGTTTACTAAAGTGATGGTTCTATCCATACTGAAGGTTTTCTTCTCCTTCAATAGCTTCTCCTGAGATACAGCCACATTGAAGACCCAAGGCTGCTCAATCTCTTTTTCGAAATCCCAATTCTCATAACTAATTTCAATATTCAAGTCACTTGTATCAATAGATTTTTTTAAGTTTATATCGTTATAAACAGTAAACATTTGATTATTGATTTCTATTGATTCTCCGCCTGCCGTATCTGTATAATCCTCGCCATTGATCGTAACTTTTGGAAAAATAACAGTCTTGTAATCGAAATCGACATGATCTGCTGGTTCGAATGTCGCGCTTAAGAACAATTGGCGGTCATCTACCATCACTTCATTTAATGTTAACTTTCCATATTGATTTTCTGCTGTTTCGCCAATCGCCGTTTTATAAGATGAATAATCAAGTTTTTCATTAGGCTTTATATATTTTTCAATGACTTCGCCAACAAATGGCATACTGGCAACCGTTTCTTTATCAAGGGTAAGAGATAAACTCAGAATACAGACAGCAGCAACAGCAAGCCCAGCACTAACCCACTTTTTTTTGGACTTTTTCGTTTGGATTTGAGAAGTTACTTTTTTCATAATTCGCATTTGCTCGTTTTTTGAAAGAGGAATTTCTTCAATTTCACTCACATCTATTTTTAAGTCATTGAGTTCCTTGTAAACTGACATTCTCGTTACACCTCATTGTTTAATAGAATATTTTTCAGTTTTCTTCTGCCTCTAGAGAGCTTGTTATGTACCCAGGATTCTTTAGCATGAAATTGATTCGCAATTTCTTTTGTCGGTACACCCTCCAGGTAATACTTCTCGAAAATGGCCCTTTCTTCAGTAGATAGCCTACTCAATATACTGTCAGCATCAAATCCGCCAGGCTGTTGGCCGGAGCCTATCCCTTCGTTCATTTTTAGGCTGCTAACACTTTTCTTCTCTCTCTCCGTTTTTCGTACATAATCGATTGCACGATACTTCGCGATAGCGGCAATCCACTGCTTGAATTCATTTCTTTCCTGGTCAAAAGAATGAATATGAAACCAGATAGACACCAGCACATCAGCCAGGCACTCCTCAATATCTTGCTGGTTTGCATGCAAATATTTTCGAATGACTGCATTTAGCAAACCACCATATCGATCAAGAACAAAGGCCATGCTTTCTTCATTTTTCAACATGATCTGTTCGACCACATTCTCATCGGAAACTAGCAACTCCTTGGCCTCCTTTCTTGTTTTTTTGTTATTCGTTTATTAATACGTTCATTTGTCTCCATTCCTATCACGAACTATAAATTTATATAAACTTTAGCATATTCTTCCTGATAAAATAACAAAAAGCAGTGGAATCCACTGCTTTAACTTCATTAATGTAATAATTTTACTTATTCAATGAGGTTTCCATGCTTGGTGCGGCTAACCTTGACTTCCGTTTCTAATTCTACCCCATCATATTGACCTTTGCTGATCACAAACCTTTCGTTATTCACTGTCATCCAATATTCTTTTTCCTCTATAAAATTCCCATATGTATTCTTGATCTTTTTTACTACCCCTTTATCCATCACTACGCCCTTGCTCGTTTGCACATAGAACTCCGAGAGCAAATAATCCTCATAGGCAAAAGATAACAAACCAATACAGCCTATCCACAGGATCCCTTTTAGAATCTTTTTCATTTTTTATCACCCATGGGTAGTTTATGGGAAAAAGAAAAAGTTACTCATCTATAGAAAAAGAACGCAGAATTTGCGTTCTTTTACAGCAGCTGATTGGCAATATCAATGGTTTCTTCCTTTTGCTGCTCTGCTGAAATATTTGGGTTGCTATACCCTACGCTATAAATGATTCCGTCTTTTTCAAAAACCAATGATCCTCTTATATAATCTGCGGCCGTCCCATCTGCTAACTTTACTTCCTCACCTGGTCCTTCCCCAAATTCGACTTTGAAATTATGGGCAGTGATAATTAAAATGATACTGTCATCTCTCTTCTTGGAAACGCTCTCGAGATTAACAACTAACTCCTTACCATCATGCTTAAAATCCTCGATTGTCATTTTGAGTGGTTCGGCATCAAAAGGCAGGTCTTCCGGAACCTTCAATTCAAATGGTAATGCTTCCAGCCCTGCTTTTAGTGTTGGTGCATGATACTGTATAGGGATGCTCTTCAATTGTTCTTCGGTGGCATTCCCTCTTACTTCTTCCTTTTCTAGTTCACTCGTGTCGAGCGTTCCATTTTGTTTCTGAGTGCAGCCAATTAGTATGAGTACCAGGATCATGGGTATAAACCAAAATTTCTTCATACGCTTCTCCCCCTTTGATCAATAATACGGGGGAGTTGGACTAAAGTTTCAAAAATTACCCAGATATTCAAAAACCAAACAAATTACCTAAACGGTCACTAAGTCACAAGATGGCATGACTTCGGACAAAATTTCATGGATCTGTCGTGAAAATGTCCGAAGGCGGCTTCACTTCGGACAAAATCGCAAGCAAACTCCCTCAAAATGTCCGAAGTTGCCATGACTTCGGACAAAACCACAAGCAATTGCCATCAAAATGTCCGAAGTTGCCATGTCTTCGGACAAAACCATAAGCAATAGCCATCAAAATGTCCGAAGTTGCCATGTCTTCGGACAAAACCACAAGCAATAGCCATCAAAATGTCCGAAGTTGCCATGACTTCGGACAAAACCATAAGCAATAGCCATCAAAATGTCCGAAGTTGCCATGTCTTCGGACAAAACCACAAGCAATTGCCATCAAAATGGCCGAAGTTGCCATGTCTTCGGACAAAACCACAAGCAATTGCCATCAAAATGTCCGAAGTTGCCCTAACTTCGGACAAAGTCACGCGGAGAAGCCCTGAAATTGTCCGAAGATGGCAAGACTTCTGTCTTCGCGTCGGTATATGCATGTAACTCCTCTTTCAAAGCCTTTGCCAGCTCAAGCATGCCAAATTTTCCTGAGCTAGCCTCAGCATCCGAATTATAATTCGTATTTGTATTAATATCGTAAGTAAAGATTTCCCCTTGCTGGTTTTGGATGAATTCTATTCCTGCAATATAAATGTTATTTGCCTCTAGCACTCTTTTGTATTTTTCAATGATAGGATCTGAGAATCCTTCAATGACCTGGAATTTTGGTTTCTGCTCTACCTCTTCACCGACGGGGCAGAATAAGTCACCGATCTGGCATGCGTCAGCAGGGCATAATTCAAAACCTTCTGAGGTGTCGACCCTTACTGCATATAAAAATTCGCCGCCGACAAACTCGCATCTAGTAATATAGCTTTCAGGGGACTGAATGTACTCCTGGATTAGCGTGATTCCATCGACCGGTTCTTCGAAGCTTGGACCATTTACATACGACTTCAGCGCTTCTACGGAATGAAACAGCTGGACTCCCAGCCCTTTCCCGGCACGATTGTGTTTTGTGATAAAAGGGTTCCCTTCAAATTCTTCTGCAGCCTTTACAATGTTATGTTTCCCGACAGCTGCGATTGTTTTAGGTGTCTTCACTCCATGCTTATTCAGTTCCAAGTACTGCTTAACCTTGCTGACCTCCAGTTCCAGCGCCCTGGATCCATTGAATACCTTCCGGCCGTGAGCCTCCAGCCAGCCTAAAACCTGAGCCGTATATTCTGCAGCAAAACGGTGGCCCCTCGTATGCGACGAAGCACTCATCCTGCTGTAAAAAATTCCTTCAGGCGGCTCATGGGTCAGATCCAGCACCCCTTCATCCAGATGCCACTCCTCATAAGGCACCTCCAGCTCCTCTAGCCGCTTTGTCAAATGAACTGTCCATTCACTATTTTCATGAATGATATAAACCTTGCTCATCTTCATTTCACTCCCAACTATTTGTCTGCATTTATGTTCTGTCACCCTCCAAAAGCCTGTGATTCTATTAAACTAAAACTTGCTTCCTCTTCTCCTCTACAAGCGGCATAACCTGTTTTGCGAAACGCTCCATTTCTTCAAGCTGTGGTGAGAATTGCAACAGCAGAAGTCCTAATCCTGCATCTTCATACTGTAAAATCCTTTCTGCGATTTGTTCAGGCGTGCCGATCAGATTTGGTCTCAATCCCCGGTTTGATACCGAATAATCCTGTAGCTGGATCTGTTGTTCCAGCTGGGATTTACTTGTAAAATCCTTGAAGCCAGCATAAGCGCTTGATTCTTTTACTGTCGTGATTCGCTCTAGTTCGGCTAACGCCTCTTCCTCACTATCCCGGCAAATAACATAAGCAGCCATTCCGAATTCCGCCAGTTCAGGTTTGGAAGTGTTCGCTCTGCGATTTTTCATATCCGCTATTTTCTGTTCTATTTCTTCAACAGTCCCACCATGCATGACGTATGCGTCGCATTTTTCAACGATTGTTTGTTTTCCCTTCTCACTTTCACCGCCGGCATACAAAATCGGATTGGGACGTTGTACTGGTTTCGGGAACAGCTTTGTATCCTTCAGCTGATAAAACTCTCCTTCATAAGAAAAACTGTCCTTACTCCAAAGTCCCTTCAGTACATCAATGAATTCAACAGTACGATCATATCGCTGATCATGCTCGGTAAAAATTCCTCCGTATTGGCGAGCTTCTTCCTCCCACCATGCAGACACGACATTGAGGGTAAAACGGCCATTGCTCAATTGGTCAATATTTGCAGCCATCTTTGCTGTAATCGCGGGATTGTGAAAACCAGGTCTTACTGCAGACATGATTTCGATTTTTTCTGTAACGGATGCCAATGCTGCAGCAGTTGTCCAGGCTTCAAGAGAATCCTGCTCCGGACCTTTAATATCATTCAAATAGAGTTCAGCTATGAGAGTGGTTGAATAACCCCATTCTTCTGCGGATTGAATCACCTTTTTCGCGTAATCGAATGTAGGCGGCATTTTTTCATCATCCACATTCCTCAACCATCCGCCAAAAATCGGCAGCCAAAATCCATATTTCATCGTCATCTCTCCCTGTACAAATAATTTCTACTTTCCCAACCTGTTAAGTTGGTTTTAAAAAGAAAACAAAGAGACTTATCAAATAAGCCTCCTTAAAAACAAAAGCTCCCTTCATTAAGAAGAGAGCCAGAATCATACTCTCTTCTCATCTTTCAGACAGAAATTGTCCGCAGGAATTGGCACAGTATTCGTTTCGAACCTGTTGCCGAGGTTTCATAGGGCCTATCCCTCCACCTCTCTTGATAAGAAGATCTCACATATTGAATTTTAGTTCACTAAAGTGATAATATTCTAAATTAAGTAAAAAGTCAATTCGTTTTTCGAAATAATTTTTATATCCCAACCGGCAGCTGAGACAAGAATTGATTAATCCGCTGTGCTGCCTCTTTTAACCGTTCCGGTGGCTGTACCATCGCAATCCGCACATAGCCCTCACCCTGCTTGCCAAACGCATCTCCCGGAACAACGGCCACTCCTTCCTCCTCGATTAGCTTGAAGGCAAAATCACGGGATTTCCAGCCTGATGGGATTTTCGCCCAGACAAACATCGTTGCCGGTGAATCTGCCACTTGCCAGCCGCTGTTTCTTAGTCCTGTGATCAGCGCATCCCGCCGTGCTTGATACTGTTGAAGCTGTTCCTGCAGGAATGAGTAATCAGAAGTCAGGGCCGCAATGGCTGCTTTCTGGATCGGATAAAAAATTCCATAGTCGATATGTGATTTAAAGGCTGCCAAAAGATTAATAACTTGAGCATTACCAGCCACATAGCCAATCCGGCACCCAGCCATATTAAACGTTTTAGAAAGCGAATTAAACTCTACACCTACTTCCTTGGCACCGGGCACGGATAAGAAACTGATTTGCGGATTTCCGTCATATATCAATTCAGAATAGGCAAAATCATGGACAACCAAAATGTTATGTAACTTTGCAAACTGCACCACTTCTTCAAAAAAGCTCCGATCTGCCAGGGCGGTTACCGGATTACCTGGATAGCTCAAAATCATCATTTTTGTCTTTTGTAAAATGTCTGCAGGGACTTCATGCAGCTGAGGAAGAAAGTTGTTTTCCTCAAGCAAAGGCATTGGAAAGATTTTTCCGCCTGCAATGGTGACACTGGCTTCATAGATCGGATAACCGGGATCTGGTACAAGCACATAATCTCCCGGGTCAATCATCGCTGTAGCCAGGTGTGCAAGCCCATCCTGCGAACCCATCAACTGGAGGACCTCTGTTTGATCATTAAGCTCCACCGAATAACGCTGCTGATAAAAATATTGGACGGCCGTATTAAATTCGCTGATCCCTTTAAGCGTATACCCATACTTTCCTGGACCCTTTGTGTATTCAACGAGAGTATCAATGACAAATGAAGGCGGAGGGAAATCAGGACTCCCGATGCTCAGATCGATGACATCTTTCCCGTTCATCAATGCAGCCTGCTTCCGGTCCACCACTTCCTGAAAAATACTGGATGTTAGCTTTTTCATCTTTTCTGATCCATAGAGATTCATGTACATTCCCCTTTGCAGTTTATTTTCTTCATGTTATCTAATTCGAAATTTTTAAAATATAAATTCGATTATAACAGTGTCGTGTTTTCAGTTCTAGAAAAAAATAAAAAAATGGGCTGCAGGCAGCCCATAAAATACGAGTTTTATCAAAACAAAAGATGAGCGATTGGCGCAACAATAATTAGCGTCAGGATGGTTCTCTGGATCCAGATGACCACCAATTTCCGTAAACTGATTGGAATTTCTGTCGACATGATGCTTGGAATTAACGCAGAGAAAAAGATGATGGCCGAAACAGAAACTACTCCGATCACAAACTTTGTAATCATTGGGGCATCTGCAACAAGCAGTGCAGGCAGGAACATTTCAGCGATCTCAATTGCGGATGCCTTTGCAGCCAGCATTGGTTCTGGAATTTGAAGGATCAAGGTAAAAGGATAGAAAATGTAGCCAATTAGATCAAACACCGGTGTGAATTCTGCCAGCACAAGCCCCAACAAACCTACAGACAAAATCGATGGTAATATTCCCATCGTCATGACGAATCCATCTCTTAAGTTATCCACAATATTTTTACCTAAGGAAGGTGCTTTTTGCGATGCGTTCATAGCTTCTGCCCATGCTGTTTTCAGACGATTTTCTGTTACTGGCTCCTCAGGTACACCTTTGCCCTCATAGTATTCATCGCTCACAGTGCGCAAAGGACGCAACCTGACTGTGATAGCGGTTACAAGGAATGTAACGAAAAGTGTCGTCCAGAAATACGTGTTCCACACCTCCATTAATCCTAACGTTTTGGCGACGACAATCATGAAAGTAGCAGACACGGTAGAAAAGCCTGTGGCGATAATGGTGGCTTCTTTGATCGTATACTTGCCTTCCTTGAATACCCGGTTGGTAATCAAAAGCCCGATTGAGTAACTGCCTACAAAGGATGCTACTGCATCAATTGCCGCACGTCCTGGTGTCTTCCAGACTGGCCGCATGATTGGCTGCAGCAATACACCTAAAAACTCTAGCAGCCCGTAGCCAACAAGCAACGCTAAAAATACGGAACCAATCGGCACCAGGACCCCAACTGGTATGACCAGCTTTTCATATAGGAAAGGTCCCATGCCAGGTTCAAAGAGCCATGCTGGCCCTATCTTCGTCAGCAACATCAACGCCACGACTACTCCAAGTACTTTTAACCACGAAAAAACCATCGTCGTCGAATTCTTGTTCCACGTCTTTTTGTAAAATGGATAAATGGCACCTAATAAGATAACGATGAATGCATAATACGGGACGGCTGCAGATAAGGTGGTATTAATCCAGGTAACCAGGTGGTCGAGCGGGATGGATGACTTTTCACCAACCGTGATTGGAACAAAAAACATGAAGATCCCAATCGCACTAAAGATGAAAAACTTCAACATACTTACGGGTGAAGAGGTTAGTTCCGGCTGTTTGCCGGTGTTCACTTCAGGTGTGTTCTGCACATGATTTCCTCCTTTGTTAGACTATTCAGATTATCCGTAAGAGAGGAGCGTCTTTCGCTCTTCTAGTTACCGAAAGAAGTTGTACCTTTATTAAACATTATTCAAAGTACCATGAAATTAGAGTCTTTTTAATTATTTTTAATCCTTTCATTTACTTTCGACTTGAACTTATGGAATTCCTCTACGTTTACCAAAACCTTGTAGTCAGCTCTGCGAATCACACCAGTTGCCGATGATTTAATACCACTTGGACACGTTTTAATACCATTTGGGCAACCGGGCAGTAATTCTCTTTTTTCTCCATACGAAAAAAAAGCTGCCAGGGGCAGCTCTCCATTAAGTTCGTGTGATAATCTTGTCAATGATCCCATACTCCAAGGCTTCCTGGGCGCTCATAAAGTAATCACGGTCCGTGTCTTTTTCAATTCTCTCCACTGGCTGGCCGGTCCGCTCGGAAATGATTTGGTTTATATGGCCGCGCAGCTTAAGGATTCTTTTGGCCGAAATTTCAATTTCGGTTGCCTGCCCTCTTGCACCTCCAAGTGGCTGATGAATCATGATTTCACTGTTAGGCAAGGCAAAACGCTTACCTTTTGTACCTGCAAGCAGCAGCATCGCGCCAAATGAAGCGGCCATTCCAATGCAAATCGTGCTGATGTCCGGCTTGATGTATTGCATCGTATCGAAGATTGCAAAACCAGCTGTTGTCGATCCTCCAGGACTGTTGATATAGATGGAAATATCCTTGTCAGGATTATCTGCCTCAAGAAATAATAGTTGAGCAATAACGCTATTCGCCACCTGGTCATTGATTTCGTCGCCAAGCAGAATGATCCGGTCCTTTAACAGTCGGGAATAGATATCATAGGAACGCTCTCCCCGATTGGATTGTTCGATGACATAAGGAATCGTACTCATTATGTGCCTCCCTTTCCTGCCTAAGCAGCCATTTTGAATGTAGAGAGAGGTGAACAGGAGCGCATTGACATTTCCGGTGAGCATGGAGCTAGCGACGGGATTGCGTGGATATTTTCCAGTAAGACAGTCGGATCCTCAGACTGGAGCGATTCGCAAAGCAACTCTGACAGTCGCTCTTCTGCTTCTTCATCCAGTTCCTGATTGGCTTCACGCAGGCTCTCTTCCCGCTCAAGACGTTTCCGGGCACGATGCAGCGCTGCTTTAACAGCCATATCCGTTGACCCCATCAGCTCAGCGATCTCACGAGATTGAAAGCGAAACGCTTCCTTCAGGATAAAAATCACCGCCTGCTTCGGCGTCAATTTGGCCATCACCATCTCGACCGTATCCCTTACGTTTCTCTGAGTGGATGATGAAAGATTTTCTGGTATCCCCGTAATCTCACGGCTTTGTTTTCGAATCGTATCCACCCAGTGATGGTAAGCGATTTTTTTCAGTAAAGCCGAACTGATCTGGGACGGTTCATAATGGCGCATCGCCTTCACCGTGACTTCCTGGACGAGGTCGTCGCCATCCCAGCTGCTTTGGGTAAGAAAACGGCAATATTGCTGCAGGCTATGATAATGCCCCATGACTCCTGAATCCTCTGCTCTGATAATACTCCTGAGTTTATCGATCGACATCCTGTTCACTCCTTTGAACCTCTCTATACCTTAAACGGATTTGGGGTGGAGAAAAGATACGGCCTTAAAAAAAATTCTTCTCGATGCTTGCAGTATATGCACGAATGAATGCATCCTATCCATTCATTGACCGTTTTTGCCTTTTTAGAAAGATTAAGCCGCCAATAAAGAGAATGACACCCATTCCGCCAAACAAATAGGGGAGCCTGCTTTCACTTTCCCCATTAAATTCATCATGGAAATTACTTTTCAAATGCTGCTGGACAAAAGCAATAAATTCCGTTTTCGTGACTCCTTCCGGATCCAGACCATTCTCGTTAAAATACTTGGTCGAACTATCTCCCATTGGCCGAACCCTATTCTTCGAGGAGGAGTAAGCAAAATCGAATTCAAATGGCCTGCTGTGAAGATAGTATTCATCATCCTCTAATTGGGAAACACCATCTGTTAACCAATATGAAGAGCCAGTCCCTGCAATCTCATACTTACCTTCGGAAGGTTCCCAAATAACAATGACATTCTTCACCTCACCGCTTTGATACACAGGTGCAATCCACTGAGTTGGAGCTTCAACGGAGATATTCAGATTTTTGTCAATTACGAGTCTATTTTCAGGAATTAACTTACCAAGTGCCAGATCCTTATCTCCTCTTGTAAAATTAAACCTAGCTGCATTGCTGTCATTAATAATTCTAAGGATGAAATCCCGATAATTTTCTTCCGCTATCCTCTCCGCTAAAGCAGGAGCCTGATTTTCCATTTCACTTTGGTCAAAACCCATCAGTACGATTGATACAACAGCAAGGAATAAAAAGCGTAATTTTTTCACAGGAAAGGCTCCTTCATAAGTTAGATAGATAACTATCTTTCCCAAATTATACCACTAGCCACCCTTTTTCCATACCAAATAAAAATGCCTGGGTTATGTTATCACCTAAGCACTATAAACTGCCATATCTATTTTTCCAGTTAGCCTTTAAATCATTGTTTCCATTTGGAATGAGGTATTGTTTTATGACTTGTTGAACCTTATCTTCATCGACCAGGTTATAAGTAGACAGCTTCATTTTCTTGTTGCTCTTTGTTTTTATGACAAGGTATTTCAAACTGCTCCCTGCCCACTCTATATCGGTTATTTCCTCGATTGGAACCTCGTTTTTCTGCCCTGCTAAGCGGCCCTTTTCAATGCGCAACAAAACACGGCCCCTTAGTAATACAGCGAGAAGCTTTAACAAAATCATGCCGCAAAACAACAAGCCCACTAGCCCAATGACAAAGATAAAAAAGCCTCTTAAGATCCCGGAGTCTGGGGCCACGATGAAGAGGACGAACGCCGAAAGCAACGTGCCAAAAAGAGCTGAAGAAACCATGCAGCCCGCAGCGGGGGAGGTATAAAGAACCTCCACTTTGTCTTATGATATTTTAATATTGTGTTCTTCCATTAGGAATCACCTTTCCCATCGATTATTAACACAAAAAGCTTGCAGAGCAAGAACACTAACTCTACAAGCAATTTGAAGGTTAAGCACCTTTATCGCCCCTGCGCTTTTCCCAATTCGCTTTGAATTCAGGGGTACCCTGAGGGATGACATATTCGGTTATCACCTGATTCACCTTCTCCTCATTCACAAGGTTATAGGAGGACAGCTTGACTGTTTTATTGTTTTCGGTCATGACCGCAAGATATTTCAAAGACTTTCCTGCCCACTCCATATCTTTAATTTCACTAATCCGAACGGCATGCTTTTTTCCTTTGAAATACCCATCCTGGACAGTATATACTGCCTTTCCTGTTAGTACCGCTCCTAACACCTTAAGCAGCATCGTTCCAAAAAACAATAAACCAATCACACCAATGATTATTCCAATGAAGGCTCTGACAACATTCGAATCTGGAACTATGTAAAATAAAATAAATAGGGCAGTCAATGTCATGGTAATACCAGAAAAAAGCAAGCATCCCACTCCACCACTTGTGTAGACTACTTCGACACGATCATCATAAACTTTTATATTATGCTCTTCGATTTTATTTTCCATATTTCACCTTTTCCAATGACTCTATGACATTTTCTCTGATTAATTGTTCAACTTTTATGCTGGTACCATGATTGATTTGAAAGACATCATCAACCTTTTCAATAATCCAATTGTTCTTGTTGTCATTTGTGAATAACACAACATTTTTCGCCACCGGCTCTTTTTGCTCCGTGAATTCCATGAAAAGCAGCGTATTTACAAGCCCCTTCGTTCTTTTTAAAGTTTCATAGAATTCCTGTTTTTCACCGTGCATCACAGGGAGTTCAAAAAGCTGCTGATTATTTTCCAGCGAGTCCAGCAGCTGTTCCAATTCCGCCTGGCTAAGTTCAAATCCCCTCCGACTTCCATTATTATTATTACTCAGTCGGTAAAAATCAGAAATGAGCTCTGCCACTGCTTCTCCTGAGACTTGTTCAAAAACATGCACCTGCTCATCGTAAAGTAAAGAATGCTGAAGTATCTTATCCCCCTCAAAATGGAAAGATACTGACTCCTCACTACCATTAAATCCGTGACGTGAGGCTTTGATGGATTGTTCAGAGTAATTGAGCATAGATATGATTTCCGCCAGCTCTTTCACCAACATAAATTTGTGATTTTCATATACTAGCAGGTTTTTAGAAAGAAGTGAACGCGTCGTGATTTGCAGCAGAAGATCCATTTTTTCATCGTCCAGATCCCCAAAATATACCTGCTTCAAGGCATTTCCATGTTCAAAATATCCTTCATTGTAAAAGCAATAAATTAATTCCTCAATCGAAAGTGAAATTTTATTCATGTTTTCTCCTAACCCCCAAAACCAAGGATTGATTTAGCTCCGCCCAATAAATTCGAAGCATGAGCTTTTACATCATTAAAGCCATCCTTCACCTTGCTCACACCTGAAGCAATTGCCTCTGTTCCACTATGGATGCCATCTTTAAAGTGTAATGCAGCCTTATCGACAAATGCAGGTGTTTTCTCTGTAAGTTTGTCGCCGACCCAACTCCCGACAAAACCGCCGATTGATGCGCCAATCACTGTTCCTACAGGTCCGAATGCACTTCCGACTACTCCACCTGCGACAGCCCCAGCGACAGACGTCGCAGATACAACAGTCGTTTTATAGACTGCCCTGCCTACCACTTTTGCGTTTTCTTCTTTTAACTTTTCGCCGGTATACAAATTATAGTTTTCGGTAATTTTGATTCCTGCGCCAATTGTCTCGGCTCCTGCTGTAATCAATACGGCAAGGGCTGCATTTGATTTTCCGAGTCTCAACCCGTTCTTCAAAACACTCCCCGCATGATTTTTCACCGCATTGACCATCGTCCCGCCTTTAGCATCGGCAAGCAATTTTTGAACGCTATTACTTAGACCTGCGATATCCTTGGGAAAATAATTAGCTGCCCGCTTGTATATTAGTTCAGAAAGCGTTTTTTTGCTGAAGGCCCTGGTTGGATTAACCATCAATCTAGCAAGCATATTCAATTTTGAACTTTCGATTTTATGGACCAGACTAGCTACAGGCAGACGCATCTTTCCCAGTAAGACATCATCGACTACCTGGAACTTGCGCAATACTCCATCGATATCGGTAAACCTGAATCCAAGGAGATGCATGAGCCCTGCACCGGCAGCATATTGTGCACCATGCAGGAAGTCCACCCATCTACCATAGGTATTATTATAAGTCTCATACAAATTACTGGCGAAACGCTCATCGATTTGTTTCCGCGCTGCATCGATCGCCTTATTGACCGCGTCGGCCTGGCGGTTCACCCGCTGGTCGGAATTGGCGTATCGTTCAGCAGAATTGGCAGTGAACGTTTTAAGCTGGTTCATCTTCATTTCGATTCGGTCAAATGAAGCTGCCGCCCGTCTGAATTGGCCATCAACACCGCTTCGACCAAGAATCCGAGGATCCACACTGTATCTGACCCCCGCCACATTATTCTGGATGCTCTGCAACCGTGAGATTGTTTGCCCTAAGCCTGTTACCGAACTGTTGACCTCATTGATGTTGAATTTAATTTTTGACGACAAGAATAATCACTTCCTGTAAAAAATTCATTTAACAACACCAGTAGGTGGTGAAGTTTTCCATACCATTCATTATATTTGAGAAAGATTATTAATTAAATATTTTTACCTGAATATAGGTTTAAAGGTTTATTTATCCAATTGTTACTCAGGTCTTATTACCCTCATTTTCCAAGAATAAACAAGGTCAGTCAAAAACCCAAAGAAAAGGAGCGGACGAATCCGCTCCCTTCCTTATGATTATTTTCGATTGCCTTTCAAGGTGATTCCGATGGCCGCACCGTTCCGGCTTGAGTCGGCGACTCCCTTGAACATTCCGTTATCACGATCGATCAGGATGCTTTGGACATTGCCGATTGTCGTCGGGCTAGGTCCAAATCTATGACCCATGGCGTTCAGTTCGCTAATTGTATCCAAACTGATGCCGTCTTCATAGCGATAAGAATTAAGATTGTTGGTATAGATTCTTGGCTCCTCAACTGCATCTTTGAGTTCCATATCAAACTCAATTGCATGAAGGATGGTTTGCAGTACAGAGGTAATGATGGTTGGTCCTCCCGGAGATCCTACCGTCAGGACTGGTTCGCCATCTTTGTAAACAATGGTCGGTGTCATACTGCTCAATGGACGTTTGTTTGGCTGAACTTCATTCGCACCGCCAGGGACTGCATCAAAGTCAGTCAACTCATTGTTGAGCATGAATCCATATTCAGGCACCATGATGCCCGTTCCAAAAACCTGTTCAATTGTGGTCGTGTAGGAGACAACATTTCCCCATCTGTCTGTCACGGTAAAGTGGGTTGTTTCTCCATATTGCCTGTCATTTGGCTGGCTTGTGGCTGAATAGTTCGACTTGGAAGTTTCGTATTTCCAAGGGTCCCCGGCTGTTGGATTTTGATTGACAGAATCCAAATTGATCAGCTCTTGTCGCTCTTTGATGTAATCTGGATGCAGCAGACCTTTCACGGGAACATTGACAAATTCAGGATCCCCAGCGTATGCTGCACGATCAGCATAGGCAAGGTGCATGGCTTCTGCCAGAAGATGATACTTCTCAGCAGACTTTACATCATATTGGGACAAATTGAAATCGTCGAGGATTTTCAGCATTTGCAACAGGAAGACACCGCCCGAGCTTGGCGGAGGCATGCTGCCAATTTCGTAGCCCTGATAGTCTCCCCAAACCGGCTCATCAACGGTTACATCATACTTGGCCAGATCCGCAGGAGTCATAGAACCACCGAAATCCTGGACGACTTCTGCAACTGCTTCTGCGATTTCTCCTTTATAAAACGCGTCAGTACCTTTCGAACGGATCAGCTTAAAGGTTTTTGCCAGATCGTCCTGCACCAGGGTATCTCCCTCCTTAAGCGGTTCCCCGCCAGGCAGAAAAACATCACCGGCTGCTGATCTCGATAGCTTTCCCTTGTTATCGGCAATGGCATCAGCCAGGACCGAATCGATTGGGAATCCCTTGTCAGCAAGCTTAATGGAAGGACCAATCAACTGCTGAAGCGGACGCGTTCCCCACATTTCAAGAGCTGTTTCAAGCCCTTTCAGTGTGCCAGGCACTCCCACTGCAGTGCCTCCAGTTGACCGCTCAGAAAAAGGAATAGGGTTCCCGTTCTCATCCAGGAACATATCTGGCGTCGCGCCTTTTGGAGCGCGTTCACGACTGTTCACAATCTTGGTTTCTTTTGTTTCACCATCATACACCATCATGAATCCGCCGCCGCCGATTCCGGACATCATTGGTTCAACAACCGTAAGTGCAAACTGGATGGCCACAGCTGCATCAATCGCATTCCCGCCCTTGCGAAGGACCTCGGCACCAATTTCAGATGCAAGCGGGTGAGCTGTCGCAACCATGCCGTCCTCGCCCACATCGACCTGGCTGTACTGGTCATAGCTGAATTTAGGTTTTTGCGCTTGTCCAGCAGCAGGCAGTGTACCCGCTAGCAACAGCACACTTATCAGAGCAAACAGCCCGGTTCGTAAGAATTTTTTCAAAAGAATCCCTCCTGTTCCCATTTTGATTTCATTATTATGGTAGGGGAAAAGAGAGATTGATAGCAAATCATTTGCTGAATTTTCTTAATTTTAAAACTATAATACTAGTTACTTTGAGCCCTATGGTAATTATGGTACAGAAATGGATAGGCCAAAAGATTGACAGAACTTGAATAAGGACTAACCATTCTCCGTGAGTGACAAGCTTACCCTTTCTTTAAACGTCCAGTTTACCAGGAAGATCCCCATAAAAATCAGCGCGCCGCCCACATATACATACCATTGCACGACTTCCCCGAGAAGGACCCAGCCTGTCAGAACACCGAAAAATGGAGCGAGGAACAGGAATGCACTCGTCTTACCTGGATCACCTTGATTAATCAGATAAAACCATATCGCAAACTGGACAATAGAAGCCATAATTGCCAGCCATAAAATAATAAAAATCGAAAACGGTGTGATTGATAGCTTGGGTGTTTCGAGGGTGAGTCCCATAAACAACAGGAAAACGCCTCCGAAAAGCATTTGATAAGCGGTCAGCACCCAGACATTGAAGCGGTGTCCCCATTGTTTAATCAGGATCGTCCCAATTGACCAAAACACAGCTGCACCCAGGCCGAAAAGCGTTCCAATAGTCAGCTGCAGATGGAAACCCAATGTGATGAAAACACCAATAAACCCTACAATCGCGCCAATCCATTGAACAAGCCTGTAACGGATCCCAAGGAACACTGTCCCCATCATTACCACCATTAACGGGTTGGTAAAGGTTAAAATCGAGGACTCCCCTGCGGTGATCGTCCGCAGACTGAGGAAAATACAGCCCATGACGCCAGCTGTCTGCACCAGCCCAATTGTGAGAATCCTCCCCCAGTCAGCCAGCTTGCCCGGTTTCAGCTTTTTCCTGACGAGTACCGCCATCAGCAGCCCGGCAATCGTGAATCTTAAACCCACCAGTAATAATGGAGAGACATAGTTCAATCCAAATTTTCCGACTGTAAAAGAAGAGCCCATGAGAAACGTGGTAACAACGACAAGCAGTATAAACTTGAATGGATGAAGATTTGTTTTTTCCAAACCGGCCCCTCCTTTTTACAGAACTATATTCTGCTTAATGGCCGAAATTCCCTTTATAAAAAGCTTACAGATCTTCTCTAAGCCTCTGTATGCTCTGCTAATCTCATAAGGTTATTTAAGTCTTCATTCAAAGTAAATATAGGGCTTTGTTTGACTGTTTTTATAAAAAGCTCCTTTAATTTCTTTGTAGATTCTCCCAGATTCATAGCATCTATTTTATTTGGGTAGGTTGAAAGATATGCTTCAATAAACTTCGGATTCAATGTATCGTAGGCCTTAAACTGGTGAAGCTTCTTCCCCTCGTTCAATGCCTGTACTTGCAATACAACGTCCCTCATCATCTCAAGCATCTTAAGTGCGTAGATTAAATTGTTGCGCCGAAGCTCTTTCTCCATTCTCAACGCGCAATAAACAAATTCAAATACAGCATCCTCATTAACATCGTATTGAACCGCTCGGTCCTGGAACTTGGCATCCTCCCTGTTCATTCTCTCGGAAACTAACCCTGATTTATCGGTAATTACTTTCCATAAAGGTGATTTGACTTTCAATGACTCCCTTGGCACGATTGAGATATTGAATTCCAGCGAATTCTCCATGAAAACAATCAACAGATAGACATTCTCCCTTAATTGTTTTTCTTTGATGTAGAGCGGGTGAAATTCACTGACGAGTGTGTCCCGGACAAAATCCCTGGTTTCTTCCACAGTTTCGGGTTTCGTCGCCGCTACCATTAAATCGATGTCCGAGAGCTCATCCTTATATCCAATAACGCCAGACCCGAGTTGGATAATGCCCTCTATGTAATTGGAAGCCTTCAATCTTTCAACCGTCGTTTCAAAAAATGCATTCCGCTCCTCAGCCGTGTACATTCAGTTTCTCCCCTAAAAAATATCGCATGTTTTTTCCGATTTAATCTCTTATTCAATATAACCCTTGTAATTCATCTATCTCTTCATTGATCATTTTACGAAGTTCTTCTGCCAGGCGGTCTAATTGTGCCATCTCTGTCAGGATGTAAAAATGGGCAATCATTCTTTCAGGCAATTCCATCCTGTTATCCACCTGGATTTCTATGCCTACAATCCCTCTCTTGTTATGCAAAAAGAACTTCATCGACAAAAACGGGGCGGTCTCAGAATCGCTTCCTATTTTCCAAGTGAAAGCACTCTTGCCCATATTAGTGGGAAAACGCTCCAGCCCTCGCCTGAGTTCCTCTAACTGCCTATTATCCATATAAGAATCAAGCCTTATGCGGCAATCGTTTCCGGTCAATTCGAGATTAACCTCAAAGAAGTCAGCATCAGTCCAGAATTTATTCATTTGTAATCTTGGTTCCATTTTGAACAGTCCTCTTGTTCTTTCATCTTATACTGAATTTGCTCTACCTTTTCTTCACCAGCCAAATGTATCTTAATGAGTTCCATTAAGGTTTCTTCATGTTCTATTTCACTTGTTTTTTTAGCTCTATTAAATTTGGCTGTTGATTTCCATTCCATGCACTTCTCTTTCCGCGGGGCTGGCGCTGAGCCCGCAGGAGTCTACGTGCCTTCCACTACAATCAAAAGGAGATAAAATCAACATCGAGCTATAACAGAGCCTTTTATAAAAGAAATCGATTCTACTTCCTCATTCAATTGCCTCTTGCTAAACAAATTGAATATTTTCACTGGACTGCACATCTGCAAACCAGCGCAAAGTACCGTTGTGATGGTTGATGATTTGCTGGGCGCTTAAGTCATTTCCAGGCCATGTGCTATGTAAATCCGAAACTAAAGTAAGTTTATATCCTTTGCCGAATGCGCTTCGGCACGTGGTATCCACACAAACCTCTGTTTGAATGCCGACGATATAAAGATGCACAACGCTCTGTTCTTTTAACTCTTGGTCTAAGGTTGTCTTCAAAAAGGAATCCGGCGTAGTTTTTTGAATAATAACATCACCTTCCTCCGGACTTATTTCTGAATGGATCTCCCAGCCTTGTGTTCCGTTCTCCAAAGGGTAACCAGCTGTTTCATTGTGCTGGATGTAGATGACCGGAATCTTGGCTGAGCGGGCCTGCTTAATCAAATTCTTTATCCCTTGCAACAGACTAGCCCCATTAAAAACTTCTTCTCCTTCGACGAACATAGCGTTTTGAACATCAATGACGAGTAATGCTTTTTTATTCATGATCATTCTCCCGTTTTATAAAAGTAGTTTCTCCAGTTTTTTAACCGCGTTATCGCTTGCTATGCCATAAAAATGATCTAATAAAAATTCTCTTGCCTTTTGCTTTTCAATAGCTATAAATTCAATATTATTTCTGCCTGCCCAGGAATCGTAAGTTTCAAATGATGTGCTGCTCCATCCATTCTTCTCGCCTTCTGCGTTTCTTTTTTCCTTGATTCCCGATATGACGATATCCATTGCACCTTGAAGCTCAACTAAGGCTCCTTCAAATGCTTTCTTGTGTTCTTTATCCCTTAAGCCCGCTAGAGTCCGTAATTCTCTCGTATCGATAATCCCTTCATCACTAATGATTCGATAAATACTTAACGCTTCTCTTGATACAAGTCCCTTCTTGTACCTGTCTTCAACCGCGTCAAAACTGCCAAGAACCGCCTTAAAAAGGGCAATAATTCACGCGAAATCAGGATGGACTTTTTCTTCATGAATTTCCCATAACCAGCTACGCCATCAACAGAGAACTTTGTCCTCCACTTCCACGGATCAAATTCGGTATCCGAATGCCAGGACTCTGGTGCAGTAATCGTATTCAACGCGGGGTATTCAGGCACCAAAGGCGCCAGCGGGAGCAAGCCAACCTCTTCAATTACCTGGATGGCTTCATTATATGTGTTAATTTTGTAATCCTTCAATCCAGACAGCTCCTTCAACTAATGTCTACAATGTAATTCGATAACTTGGCACAAATCCCCTCTATGCCAAAAGAAAAACGGCCCTTCATCGAGAAGCACCGCCCTAGAACTTAACGTGTTTCTTCAACTAATACACCATTTTTAATCGTGATCAGACTTTCAGCCATATTCACAAACAACCCGTTTTCAACGACGCCAGGAATCATATTCAACTGACTCTCCAGCTCCTCAGGGGATTGGATCTCTTGAAAATCACAATCGATTATATAGTTTCCATTGTCTGTGATATATGCCTGGTTTCCATCTACTCTTATTCTCGGTTCACAGCCAAGCCCAGCAATTTTCTGCAACGTCATATCGGCTCCGAACTTCACGATTTCAACCGGCAGCGGAAAACCTCCCAATTTCTTCACTGCTTTGGATGAATCTGCAATGACAATAAAGGCAGAAGCAGCATTTGCGATAATTTTTTCCCTGAGCAGTGCTCCGCCCCCGCCTTTAATCAAGTTCAAATCAGCATCAAACTCATCCGCTCCGTCAATCGCAATATCAATTTGTTTCACATTTTTAAAATCTACCAGTGTGATTCCATGCTCTGAAGCAAGCGCGGCCGTTTGCTTTGAAGTGGGAATTCCTTTGATATTCAGACCCTCTTGTACTAACTTCCCTAACTTTTTGATCATATAATAAGCGGTGGACCCCGTTCCTAGTCCCACCACCATTCCATCCTTTATATATTCAACAGCCTTTTCACCAACAAGTTGCTTTTCATTCATACCGATCACTCCTGCTTCTTCCTGCGATTCATCTAACGCCGATATTCTACCCAAAAAAGGAGTCGCTAATCTTCTTTTTTGATGAAAAACTGGCTTCAACAAATAGGAATTAAAAACTCACTTTTTTCCTGTTTTTTTGTAGATGGTGCTTTTCATATAGACCCATTTGGAACTTATTGATTTCTCTCCTTTCCGCCTTCAACCACTTCAACCGCAACAATATCCTCAAACTTTAAAGTCACTGCACTCCCGTCTGCTGTGATCATTCGTACCTCCTTCCTGATTGGATCGAGATAATGGACGTGCCCTCTTTCTTCATATGTAAATCCATCATGCCACTTGGAGATCTTGACTGGGTATGTATATTCCATGGCATAGCACACCCTGTTTTCAAGCTCTTCCAGTTCATATTCGTCGAGCAGCGGCCTGGGTTGCCGGAGTTCATCACGGGCGAGTTCCCGCAGCAGAGCCCGATGTTCCGGCATGAAGTGTGCAGGCATGAACTTGATTTTTCCTCTGTCTCTGATTCTCATGCTGACCATCCTTTCGGGAGTAGTTACAGCTATTATATCCCGAACAGATGTTCGTAAACTATACAATTTTTATTTTTTCGTAAAAAAAAGACCAGCTCCATCAGCCAGTCCGGTCACGCAATAACCTCATGATATTTAAAATAAGTCGACAGTTTGGAATCAACGTGATCTTTCCAACCGTCTAAAGGAACATTCAATTCCTTCAAGATTTTATAAGCATGGACCCATGCACTCATTTCAGCTGTGATCCTGTAAGACCAGTCATTCAGCCACTTTTCGTATTCTAGATCGTCGTTGACAAAATCAATTAAATGGCCGATTTCGTGAGCAAATGCATAGATATTCTCCAGTGTCGTAGATAACGGTATCGTAATGGTCATATTGGGATTAAAATTGATTTTCTTCTTCGAGTCGTAAATCACTTTGCAATTCAACCTTTCCGCCTCTTCTACTAATCGTAAAAAAGTACCATACGTAACCATCCATTTTCCCCTTTGTTTAATAGTTTTTCTCTCTATTATATACATTTTTTCAAAAAGGTATACCCTTTATTCTAAATATTAAAAAATCTTTGAGAGGGAAAAATTCATATAGTACAAGCTTTGCCAGCATAACATGATAAAAGGTATCATGACATGGGAGATGATGAACCAATGAGAATACATGTTGTAAAGCCTGGGGAGTCATTGTGGAGGATTTCTCAGAATTACCCGACAACCATCGATCAAATTGTTTTAGCGAATGAGCTTGATGACCCGAATGTCCTTGTTGTGGGTCAATCACTCGTAATCCCTGAAACAGGCAGGGACCATGTCGTACAGCGCGGAGACAGTCTATGGGTAATCGCCTCCCGTTACGGGGTAACTGTCCAGGAGCTCGCAAGCTACAATAATATCGCCAATCCTTCCTTGATTTTTGTCGGCCAAATGCTTCAGATTCCTTATTTTTCACATACGATCCAGCAAGGGGAAACGCTCTGGTTGATTGCACAGCGTTACGGGGTCACCGTTAATCAAATTTCAGAGGCCAATGGAATATCGAACCCCGCTCTCATTTATCCAGGCAGGGTGTTGAGAATACCTGCTCCCACTAAGCCAACCATTGAAGTCAATGCATATATCACAAGGATGAACGAACAAGGACGGCAAATTGCCCTCACACATGGCTCGCAATTCACCTATCTTGCTCCCTTCTCTTATGAAGCTGGTGCGGACGGCTCACTTGTCACCCTTCAGGATTCGCTCGTTCTCCAGGCAGCTGGACCAACCAATACAGCACCATTATTGACGATTACAAACATTGCAGACGGTTCGTTCAGTTCCGACCGGGCAGCAGCCATTTTAAGGAACCCGTCCGTGCAGGATACCTTACTCACCAACATCCTCGCAAAAATGAAGGAAAAAGGTTATACCGGACTGAATATCGATTTTGAATATGTCTATCCTGAGGACCGTGAAAACTATAATAATTTTTTGCGCAAAGCAGTTGCCAAGATGCATCCTGATGGTTTTACCGTCTCGACAGCTCTTGCCCCTAAACAGAGGGCAGATCAGGAAGGATTGTTATATGAGGCCCACGATTATAAAGCGCATGGTGAGATTGTCGATTTCGTCATCATCATGACCTATGAATGGGGCTGGTCCGGAGGCAGACCGTGGGCGATCGCTCCGCTGAATGAGGTCAGGAAGGTCCTGGATTATGCTGTTACGGCCATCCCTCCTGAAAAAATCATGATGGGTGTACCGCTATATGGCAGAGACTGGCGGATTCCATGGGTACAGGGGACCTCCGCTCGTACGGTAAGTCCAAAAGCGGCCGTCAATCTTGCGGCGCAATACGGTGTGGACATCCAGTTCCATGAAACATACCAGTCACCATTTTTCCGTTATACAGACAGTGAAGGCCAGCAGCATGAAGTCTGGTACGAAGACGCACGAAGCGTCCAGGCAAAGTACAATACCGTAAAAGAATACGGGTTGCGCGGTGTGAGCTTCTGGGTGCTCGGCGTCTCCTTCCCGCAAAACTGGCCCGTGCTCCAGAATAATTTCAGAATTAAAAAGCTATAAAATATTAAAATCCTGCGGTAGTGCCGCAGGATTTTTTAAATACCATCAAACACCGACCTCAGGAGGAACCTGAACAAAAAGAAAAGCACCCGGAACGGAAAAATAATCAACTCCGGAATCCAAAACAGCACATCAAACACAAAATCCCAAAAATTATAGCTTCCATCCTGCTTTTTCTTCCTTCTCTTTTCTGCCCGCTTTTCAACAAACATTGTCAGACTCCCCCCGCGAGTAAAGATTACTTATTATAACACTCTTCACAGATTATTTTTCCTTCATTCTGAAGAAACGCTTTAATCTCCGTCATACCCCGAGTTTCCGGATACCTCATCTTTCATTGCTTTGAATTTCTTTCTTACATACCGAACATTGCGGCTTGATTTTAAACATGAAACTCACCTCGGTTTTACATACGTTTTAAAAACGTAATTGTTTCAGTTTTCAGACGAGAATTTCGGTCCGCCCAGCCTGCATAGTGTTCAACTGGAATTATGCTGGATTGATCTCAAATAATTTTTGCTACTAATTATTATGACGCAAAGTACTTCTGCAACTGGAGATATATTTGCCTCAACTGGAGATAAATTCGCCGTAACTGGAGATATTTCTTCCAATCAGGTATTTTACATGCTGCACTGTCTTAATTTTTACTTCAATTTGAGATTATTATTACAGAACGTGGGTTTACATCGCGAAAATCATCTGTTCCCGCCTCTCTAATAACCATTTCCTAACCATTAATAAAAACCCTGACCAAATTGGCCAGGGTTTTGTAAAACTCAATAAATATCCTGCCTAATAAATACCGCAAACGACACAATCAAGGCGGCGATTCCCCATAGGGTCAGCACCAGCAGCGAAAACCCAAGTGTCATCCCTTCAATCGGCGGTGCCTGTCCGGATAGATACCCGGTCAGATTCAAGTTAATCATGAACAGGTACTTGGCTGAATCCCAGGACGAAACCATATTGCTTAGAATCGCTCCTGAAATTAGCGCGGCGAGCATGACGCCCATTCCTGCTGGTGTGTTACGGATTAAAACCGACAACATGAATGTGATTGTACCAACAATCAATGCCACGAACCAGACGAGGCTGAATTCCATCAAAAGATACTGCCACTGTGGAATCATCTGGATTGCATTTGTTTGCAGTTCATTTCCTTCCACGCTGAATCCAGTCAAAACCGGTGCCGACCATCCTTGATAGCCAAAGATCAAGCCGGAAATTAGAAACGACAGCACCCCGAATAGAACAACAATGAATGATACGGATAAAATCAAGGTAAGATATTTACTCATTAATATTTTCCAGCGCTTCACCGGTCTTGTCAGCAGTAATTTGACCGTGCCGGCACTCCGCTCGGAGGAAACGATATCAGCTGCCACGACCATGATCATTAGTGGAATGAACAGATTGATCGAGTGCTCCGCAAATACCCTGGCAAACGTTGGTGCGCCCGGTTCCATCGGATTGACATTGTTATCAAGGTAGTATTGCTGCTGCTGAATACGCAGCTGCAGCTCGCTTTTCCATTCATCGGAAATGCCGCTGCTCGTGATTCTGTTCTGAGTATCGATGATTTGCTGCTGGAGGGTAGTCCTCCAGTCAACATCCCCAAAACGCTCCAGCCTTCTCTCAATTTCCCTGAACTGCGAATACGTAAAAAGAGCAACAAGCACCGCGATGATTCCGGCTACAACCAGGATCCTCTTTTTACGGACGATTTTCAGCATTTCGTTTCTCACTAGGTTAATCAATCGTCTCACCCCCGGTCAATTCCAGGAATAGATCCTCAAGCGCAGGCAGCTTCCTGTTCATTTCTTTTATCTCGACGCCTTTCTCTACGAGAGCCCGATTCCAGCCTGCCGTTTCCCCCTCGATATAAGGGGTGATCAGCGCCCCATCCACACCGTCGGTTACACTTGTAAAACCGGCCAAAATCTCTTTCGCGACATCACGCGGCTCCGCCTGCCAAATGACCCTTTCCTGCATGGCCAGAAGGTTTTCTACATAGTCAACTTTAATGACGCTTCCCTTCGAAATGATTGCCACCCGGTCACACATCAACTGAATTTCACTTAGGAGGTGACTTGAAACAAGGACCGTCAGCCCTTCTTCTTCCGCCAAATACCGGATGAAGTTACGCATCTCCCTGATTCCCATCGGATCGAGACCGTTCGTTGGCTCATCAAGGATCAGCACCTTCGGCTTTCCAAGCAACGCCTGTGCAATCCCAAGCCGCTGCCTCATCCCAAGGGAATAAGTTTTGACCTGGTCATGTATCCGTTCATCCAAACGGACAAGCTCAACAACATACTTCATATGGTTCCGGTCCACTTCCGGCAGCATCCTCGCAAAGTGCTCAAGATTCTCCCATCCTGTTAAAAACGAATAAAGCTCAGGATTCTCCACAATGCAGCCCATTTGCGACATTGCTTCTGTAAAATGCTTGCGGACATTGTAGCCGCCGATTTCAATAGACCCTGAACTTGGTTTGATCAATCCAACCAGCATCCGAATTGTCGTCGTTTTCCCGGCGCCATTGGGACCCAGGAACCCAAATACTTCGCCTCTTTTCAAATCAAAGTCAATGCCTTTGATGATTTCTTTTTTGCCAATCGTCTTCTTAAGCCCTTTGACAGAAAGCGTGATTTCACTCATCGTTCTCCCCCCTTACCATGTGATCAAGGATGCCACCCGTTCGGCAATCAGCCTGTAGCCTTCTGCGTTCGGATGGAATTTATCTGTGTATAAAAAGTCGTTCACACTAAGCTGGAATAAATCGAATGTCGGCACATAGACGGCCTGCGCCTGCTGATCAAGCAGCTTATTCGTTTCATAGTTCCAGTCCCGGACAACCTTCGTCGTCAGCTCTGAATCATTCAAATCAATAAATGGATTATACAGACCAATATGAAAAATCACTGCTGAATCATTTAAAGTCCGAAGCTCGCTCAAAATTCCCTGCAGGTTTTTCAAATAACTCTCCCTTGCCTGGACGATTTTTTCCTCATTCATCTCCAAAAATGTTTGGCCGCTCTGGAATAAATCGTTGCCGCCGATCGTAATCAGTATGTAATCCGCATCCTTGATCTTTCTCTGGACCTCTCCCTGCTTTAGCTGTTCCAGCAGCTGGTTCGAACGATAACCCTTCACTCCGTAATTATGGATCGTGATTTTTTCCTCAGACTTCTCTTCAAGCTCGTCCACTAAATACCCAATATATCCTTTGCCGCTGTCATCCCCAGTCCCCCGGGTAAGCGAATCGCCAAGAGCCACGACCACTTTCCCTTCTTTTTCAGTCTGTTCCTCTGGCTGGGTTTGCTCCACTATTCCAGCTGTACCATTGCTGAAGAATTGGTTCTGGATTGTCCATCCAAGACCAAACAGCATCAATACTAATGAAAGCACTGAAATCATCATCGTCAATTGCACTGTATACTTTCTCACCTGACCACCCCGCATTCCACTAATTGGTAAGCTTTATTTTATAATAATTTCCCAGCAATGAAAAATGATAATACTATGACAATGTGCTTAAGGGATTATTTTTGCGAAAAAACAACAAAAAAGCGCGCAGCTTTTAATAGCTGTACGCGCTTCTTAGATCGCAAATGAGTGATTTCCGATTTTTTTAATTACATCCCTGGTGAAAATCCAGTCACTTGTCGCAGTGTCCGGGTTGTAGAAATAAAGGAATTCGTGATTTGTTTCAGTTTCAAGTGCTTCCTCAACTGCTTGGACTGCCTCTTCGCTTGCAGGCTTATTGATCGCACCATTTTGGACCGGTTGGAATGCGTTCTTCTGGTAAATCACTTCTTTTACCGTATCAGGAAATTGCTCGTTCTCCACACGATTCAGAACGACCTCTGCGACCGCTACTTTGCCTTCATACGGCTCTCCCTTTGCTTCAGCATGCACAAGACGGGCCAGCAGCTTCACTTCTTCTTCCTTAATGAAGCGTTTATCGGTAACGGAAGATTCCTTTGTGTTCACATCGACTTTCTTTGTTTTCAGAGTCTCAGCCTGATTGGTTTTCGTTGATTCGGCATAAACTGTATATGAACCAATTACTAATGTAAGAATGGAAACTAGCATAAGAATTTTTTTCATTGTAAACCTCCTGTTTTTGTTGTTTAGACTGAACAGGCCCTATATTAGGCTAACAGGTTTACATATGCTTTACACTAGTTAATCACTGGGAGGTTATTAAACTAATCCCATCCCGGGCAAAAATTGTAATTAATCTAATTTGATAAAAAATCCACTTAAGTTTTTCAGCGTATGCGTTCTTCCCGAAAGAAAAAACAGATCATCCAAGTTCGTTTCCACATAATCCTCAATGATACAGAACCCTTTCCAAAAGCGTTCAACCAGCAAGAGAGTGTATTTTCCATCCCATTCATACATATTGATCCTTAAAAGCTCATCAGCCAGAGAACGGAATTTATACTCCTCTACCCAGAGTTTCACCTGGTACAGTTTATCATGATTCAAAAACAAGCCTGTTTTTTCGTTATTTTTTATAAAATCAACAAAACCCTTGATATTCTCCGCCAGCAGGTTTGCTTTTTGCATTTCGAAGTTCATTTTAACACCCCCCCTACATAAAATATGTATTAAGGCAGTCTATTAATACCAATCTAGGACTTTAGCCATTTACATAACTATGAACTTTATATTATAATTATACACATTGTTGTATTTTTATATATAAGGAGGAAATAAAATGAAAAAGTCAATCTGGCTATCAATGCTGGCCGTACTTGCATTATTAATCTCAACAGTGGGAAGCGCGTCCGCCTACTCTTCATCTTTGGTACATAAGGATGGCGCGTTGGCTTATGAACATACCAAGTATTTATCTGAGGTAATTGGGAGCCGTGTCTACGGAACAGAAGGAGAAGTTAAGGCAAAAGGATACATTGCCGAGCAATTTGAACGGATGGGATACACTCCCCAGGAGCAAGACTTTTCTTTTGTAAGGAGAGGTGTAACCTATAAGTCTGCAAATGTGATCGCATACAAGCAAGGAAAATCAGACCAACAAATCATTGTCGGTGCCCACTACGACTCTGTAGCTACTGGAAAAGGCGCAGACGATAACGCTTCAGGTGTTGGTGTCATGCTTGAGGTCGCTGAGGTGCTGAAAAAAGTATCGACCCCTTACTCCATTCTTTTCATAGCCTTCGGAGCTGAGGAAGGCGGACTGAACGGATCAAATTACTACGCAAAGCAAATGACTGCAGATGAGATCAGCAATACAGTCGGAATGATCAACCTCGACAGCTTAGCTGTTGGCGATAAAATGTATGTCCACGGCAGTGCGGGTGAAGCTGGCTTTCTCCGCGAACAGGCCTTGAACATCGCTGAAAAAAAGAAGCTTGATATCGGCATTAACCCTGGCTTGAACGCAGATTATCCTGCCGGCACAACAGGTGACTGGAGTGACCACGCACCATTTAATGCGCTGGGCATCCCATTTGCTTACTTTGAATCGACCAACTGGGAAATTGGCGATTTGGACGGATATGAACAAACAGAAGAATACGGTGGTGTATGGCATACCAGAAATGACTCCCTTGAGTTCATCGAAAATGCCTACCCTGGCCGTATCGAGGAGCGTCTGTCCACCTATAGCCAGGTGCTGACAGAATTGCTCAAGTTTTTCGGGAAAACAAGCACATCCAAGTAAAAAGAAAACCGCTCTGGCATGGACCTGGAGCGGTTTTACTCTATATACTTTGCCATCTTTTTCAGCAGCTCGGCAGAATCCTTCGCCTCGACAAACTCCCCGTTCACGACCGCATACGGAGACATCCGGCATTCCTTGCACCTGCTCTGGCATTCAAATTCTTTATAGGTAACATTTTTCCGGTTCATGAATTCATTGTAATCAGCATAATTCTCTTCCTGTAAAAACTGCTCCAAATTCCGCTGGCAGAATTCAATTTTCGCTTTCTTTTGTTTTGCAAAAAGCTTCTGAATCAAACTCATCATTATACTTCCTTTGCTATAAAAGTCCGCGGTAAAAACCTGTCCAAAATCATATTGCCAAATGGAATGAACGCGACCACAAACGCACTCACTGCCCAGAAAAGTGACCATCGGATTTTAAAAGTAGTATAGACAATCATCAGCACATACAGTATGAAAAAGAAACCATGCAAAGAACCAACCAGCCTTACTGCCTCCGGAATGCCAGCCCAGTACTTGAGCGGCATTGCTATAAATACCAGGACCAGCAACGATCCACCCTCGATTAAACCCATCATGCGAAAACGTTCTATCACTTTTTCATTCATTTTTTACACCAACCTTCTAATCTAAAAAATTATAACATTTTTGATACACCGCATTAAACATTTAAATTCTAGAAGTTTCACGATTGATTCTGGTAATCTTTATGTAAGGGGGTTATGAAAATGATCGTTTATGAGAGAATAGACGAGTTCGTCATGGTGGCCCAGCATGATCACGCAGCGGTATCACAGGATGCAGCTCTAGCGTGGAGAGATGATTATTTTACAGGCATTGAAAGAAAAAAGGAAGTCGTTCTTGCTGTGCGGGAACACGACCGCTGCTGGATTGAGCCAGACAAAACACCCTTATGGAATAAAAAAAAACAGCAGCCCTACTCCTTTATGGATTACCCTGGGCGTCCCAAGCTCCATTTTTATAAAGAAGGAATTGACGAAACAGTTCATATTAACCAATACGCCGGCCTTTTATGCAGTCTGCACTACGCCTCCTTCCTGAAAGACGCCACAAGTGAAATCGGAAAGAATTTCTGGAACGAGGAAAATAGCAAACAAGCGAAGCTGATTATAGACCTGGGCATAAAAAACGATCAGGAAGCACTGGAAGAACTCAACTTCCATCTGGATTTGCTGAAATTTTGCGACAACCTCTCTCTTTACATCTGCCTGAACGAACCCGGAACCCCAAAGCAGCATGAGCACTACTTTTACAAGAATGGAATTCCGCAGAAGTTCTCATTCGCCCATAACAAGCCGATCATGCCAGTATGGGTTGACCAAAAAACTGTCTCCCTATCGGTATCTCCTTTTGTAAATTCGCTTCATGTCTCACTGCCCTATAGAGCAGTAAAAAAAGAACTCATCCAGAAATACGGTTTGGTTGCTGCATATAAAGCTAGCCCGGTTTTGATGAGAGAAGTGACATTTATATAACCAAAACCGCACGAGCTAAATGGCCGTGCGGTTTTCTATTGGCTGAACCTCACTTAAACTAATCCTCTAAAGATTTCAACCTTGTTAACAGAATTTTAAATAACTGTAACCTAATCTTCCTTTAGCTGAAATCTGTTTATGGGATAATGGCCCTTCTGGTAGAACAATCTGGGTGGTGTTAGTAATGTCAAAAAAGAGGGGCAAAAAAATAAGATGGAAAAGAGTGATTGGTGCCCTGCTTTTCCTTGGGATCTTTATGGTCGGTGTTTTAACCATATTTCAGTACATAGAAGGAACGTTGAAAGCATTGAATCAACCATTAAAAAAGGCCGAAGCAAATTCGTTTCAAGGAGAGAAAAACAAACTTAATGAAGTGAATGTACTGCTGCTGGGGAGTGACTCACGTGAAGACAACAGTGCAAGGACAGATTCCATCATGGTGGCTCATTACAATTCGGAAACGCAACAGATCAAGCTGATTTCTCTCATGCGGGATATGTATGTTTCAATACCCGGACATGGGATGCAAAAATTGAACACTGCCTATTCATATGGAGGTCCCGAATTACTTAGGAAAACGATTAAATCGAATCTCGGGATGGATATCCATCATTATGCCATCGTAGACTTTGAAGGCTTCGAAAAAGCAGTCGATCTGATTGCACCAAACGGAATCAAAGTAGATATTCCATATGAAATGTCTGACGGGATCGACATGACCTTAGATAAAGGAACACAACAGCTGAATGGCAACGAACTGCTCGGCTATGTCCGTTTCCGCCAGGACCGCCTAAGTGACTTCGGCCGAGTCCAAAGACAACAAGAAGTCGTCTCAAAATTAAAAGAAGAAGCAATAAGCCTTAACAGTGTGTCAAAGCTTCCTGAGCTATTAGATCTTTTAAAATCATACGTCGACACAAATATTGAAACTTCCACCATTCTGACAATCGGAAAAGATCTATTGACAAACAAAAACAGTGAAATACAAACAATTCGCATCCCTGAAGACGGCAGCTTCCAAAATGAGCGCTATGAAGGAATTGGCGAAGTGCTGGAAGTAGATTTAGAGCATAATAAAGGTGCCTTGGAAAAATTTTTACGGGAGGAAAAATAGTATAATAGGATCCCCCCTTGTTTAATAGGCACATAAATCCCGCGAAACGCAAACAGCATGTAAAACAACTGAATTAGAAATGGAGCCTGGCACCATCAGTTTATCGATGATGCCAGGCTCCTTTTTATTTTACTTGATTGTAACAGTCACAGAATTGAAGTTTTTGGAATTTGTTAATGGATTATAGTTTTTCTCGATATTTCCTGCAGCATCCACCGCAAACCAGTTGATTGTTGTTGTCTTATCAATCGTCAAGACTTCAGCAGGCTCACGAGTACCGGCCAGGCGGATATGAGCTGATTCAAATGTTGGCTTGCTTCCATCAAGAGTATAATAGATGGTCGCAGCTTCACTTGTTTCAAATGCAACCTTCACAGGACCTGAGTACTTGCCGTTTCCAGGCACGGCTTTTGTGGAAGGCGGCTGCTTATCCTTTGCTTGGTTGTAAGCAACTTTGATTAATCCGATTAATCCGTTGGCAAATTCCATTGCTTCCTCATGCCCCTCTTCATATGGCGGCTGGAAGCCAACTGAAACCCATCTGTTCGTGTCCTTATTCCAAAGCTGTGCACCTACTTCAAAGTTCCATGCGTAAATTCCCTTTTCATACCATAGGTAGTCAGCAGAGTTACCAGCGGCTGAATATAATACATCAGGAATTGGGCCTGTACGGCTTGGTTTAATAACCGTTCCTCGGTGTTCTTTAATATCCGTTAATATTTCATTTGACGCTGCCCAGTAGAATGCTTCCTGGCCAGCAGTAGGACGAGGCAATGTTACACGGTTTGGATCATAAGCACCAGGTGACCACATAAAGTATCCACCATGGCTATGGATATTCATTGCAAACTTGATATTTGGATTTTGATCCGCTAACCAAACCAGGTTTTTGGCTTCTGGCTCTGAATTAATAGCAGGTCCTGCAAAAGTGTCACTTCTACAATTGGTTGTAGAAGCTCCAACGAATCCATTATAGGCTGAACCAGCTGAGTGGTTGCGGTTGAGGTCAACTCCCCAATTATTTCTATATCCAGGATCAGATTCATTTGGACCGCAGTGATTTGTCATATTTCTTCGCTGCATATTGTAATCATAAAAGCTATAATGACCCCCATCCGGGTTCACTGAAGGAATTAAGAATATATCAAGATTGTTGACAAGCTGCTTCGTTTCGCCGTCATGCGCATAGTTTCTTAGCAAACGTTCAGCTGTTTCAATTGTAACCAGCGGCGTTACCCACTCACGAGCATGTTCTTGTGCATATCCCAGTACCCCTGGTTTAGATCCGTCACGGTGCTTTCCGATACGGATTGCTTTGACCGTTTGCGGTTCTCGTGAAATATGCTCTGGTGCATTAAGATTATCTGTTAACTTTCCCGTAACAGGTGTTACTGTGCCAGTACCAGCATTACCACGATATGTAGTAGCTGTCACTAAACTACTTGCTTGGCTATTCAATGCATCTACAACCTGCCTTGCAGTACTTACTGCTGCTCCACTCGCATTGGTTGCTAACTCGACAGTAATTTTCTTTCCATCAACCTTTACGGAAAGAGGTGCACTTGCCACTCCCGGATTTTTAAATTCAACAGAAATATCATTTCCGCCTTCATGACCCCATGCTTTTGAAGAAACTACGACTGCGGTATTGGTGAAACCACCCATTGTTGCTTGAGCTAAACGGCGGTATCCGTTTGTTTTATTAGGCATTTCAACGATTTCAACTAAATCAGGAAATTCCTTTGCAAGCTGCTCAGCTCTTTCATATAACTCAGTTGGATCCATATAGTGGTCAACAAAGTTCGTTACATAATGTTTCTTCGGATTACCTGCTTTCCTATCTCCCAACCACTCTGTTACATCATTATTTGCTGTTCCACCCTGGTTACTATTGATCGTTACTGATTCAGGTACCGCTGTAACTGGAACCTCAAACCAGTGGTACATGTACTCACCATAATCAACAAACCTGGACATCGTCACAGTCTTTTCCTCTCCACCTTCATCCCACTTTGCAGTAAGGGCCGTGCTGGCAGAGGTACCTGCACTGGATTTTGCTTCAACATAAAGGAAAGTACCCGATTGGTTTGTGTAAAAATTTGCCCTTAGAACCTTTATCGTGTCCTCTGCTGCAGCACCACTTGCTTGAATCTGCATGGCTTCATTTCTTTCAGCAACATTTCGGTTGAACTGCCCCTCATTTAAGAGCGTGTCCTTAACATTGATTCCATTTTCCTTTAACATCGCAATTTGTGATGGTGTTGCGACAACCTCAACCTCAAATTCTTCCCCATGCTGATGGATTCCGTGATCAAAGGTGATCCCTAGTTCTGCTAGCTTGTCCAATGCCTCCCTATTTGGCACCTCAAGCTCTACAATAGAGATTGACTCCTCTACTGGAATTGGGTCCCCCTTGTCCTTTTCAGCCCCTGCAAAACCTGGGGCAAGTGTTGAAATGACCAACCCGGTCAGCGCACTGGCCATTACCAACCCCTGAATTATTGTTTTCCGTTTCTTCAAACTCCCACACCTCCTAATGTGTTCCACTATAGTGGACAAAATAATTGTATATATAGTTTTTGAAATATTTTGTCAAATTGTAGTAGGGAGTATCTTTCATGAATTCACAGTTAATACCAAACTAGGGACCTATATAAACATCAATAAAAGATAATATCTGGAAGATAATTTCATATTTTAATGACATAGTGCTCAAAAAACTTTGTCCTATTTTGTATGTCTTTGCGGAAAAAATATTTCGAGAATCTTAATTTTTATTAGTGAAAGGTAGCATTTTGAGCTTTTTGAAGTATATTATGACCTAAGCACAGTACGTACCAAAGAAAAAAGGTACTTTTCATTACCAAGTTGCATTGAACAGCAATTCTGTATAAAATAAAACGCCCAGTATACTGAGCGATTACCAGCTTATGAAAATTGGCGGGACTATGTGGGAATTGAACCAAGCTTAGTAATGGAACATTGCATTACCACTAGTTTATTTTTTTGATTTCCTTCACTTTAGCTCTTCCTGGCTTCGATCCACTGATGTAACCGTCTATTGTTGCTCGGATTTTATCACCAGGTTGGTACTCTTCAACAGGAACTCCTTCTAATTCGGTAAAATCATATATAAATGAATTCATGTCCACCTGGTCTATTTCGCTTTTTATCCATTCATACTCCAGCTTATTTAATTCTTCTCCAATTAACAGAGTGCTGCTTTTCCGTTCTAGCACATAGCCTTGAACGATTACTTCTTGTTTTTCCGTTTGATCCTGCTCAGATTGCTCTATAATGTAATTGGCAATCTTTGTAAACGTCACCCCATGTTGGCTCTCATCACAATCCATCCAGCTGATTTCCTGCTGACCTCCATTTATATACACCTTTAAATTGTACTTTATGGCGTTAGGAAGATCACATGACTCAACCATCTCTTTTTCATCCAAGTAATTTGCAAAGACTAGCCTTTTATACAGCTCTTGCTTTACATGATCCGCCATTTGAAACGGTTCAGCCTTACCGGTTTCTTTTCTGATCTCACCGGTTTTTGTATTTATTTCGTTCTCTAGGTTTTCTCCATGCTTCAGGTTAATTTCAAAAAAATCCTGTTGTCTCACGTTATACTCGATTACTAAGATTTCCTCCATGCCGTATTGAACTTCTTTACAACCTGTTGCTATGTAAGATGTATTGGTTGGATTCACTTCTTCAACCAATTGGCTGCAGTTAATCGTTTGTATTCCCCCGCTGCCATATGCATCCCTGGTTGAATCATTCTTTACCTCAAGAGATTTGCCATTGTATTTCAAATCTTTTACAATCGGATCCCCTTCAATTGTGTAGAAAACGATTCTTAAATCAGATGGGACCCCATTCTTCATATCTTTATAGAAACTCTGCAACCTTTCAATTCCTTCAATGCCTCCATGTGTATTCAAGACATCAACATTCCCTACCTTCTCCACAAAAGGTTTTTGGCTTGCTTTGCCTGTTGATTGAGATTCCCCATCTGCATTTGAGATACCATTTTTGTTAACTTGAGCATTACAGGAAACTAGTAAAAAGACGAAAATAAAATAAAAGAGGAATTTTGACATTCTTTTCATTGACCCGCACATCCATTCAATTATTTTGGATAAAAATTACATCCTTTACTAAATAGACGAATGTATTGGGAAAACGTCACACTCTGTATTTATTTATTCGGTCAGAGCGTGGAGGGTGCACAATTTGAACCGTTTAAAAAATATTAAAAGTGCCTGTCACTACCCTGTACCTATCCAATTGAACACCTAGACAAATTAAGAGTAGTATCAGGCACCTTTTGCAATCTATAAAAGGATCAGATTCAATTTCAATCTGTGATTTACTATTTAATGATTTTAATATATTACTGGAACCTCCAATAACCATCCAACATTTCAAAAAAGTGACCTTGATTCGTGTCAGTAAGGTTCACTAAAAAAGGACCCTCCCTTTTTTCTTTTAATACCTTAGCAGCCGGACCATCTCCAATAGGTGTAACAAATAATAAATTAGTGTTGCTCAATTTTAAAATTCTACAACGTGCATTGATTTCCGTATCGATATACTCCTCGCCTTGTTCAAGGCAAAACAATTTTCTCCAAATTTCTAATGCTTCATCTAATTCATTCACGACAATACCAATACTTTCCAACTTCGGTTGACCTAATATGTGTGACCCTATGAGTCTTTGTTCCTCTAATTCCGAATACCTTTCTTCATCCGATTTTTCCCATTGAATAAAAAATGGTAGAGAAACCTTGTTTTCTGCGTATTCAGGGAATAACAATGACCATCTGATTACTTGACCATCAGCACGAACTCTCTCCCCAGTTAACGGCCCATATACTGTAAGTCCTTCTGCTTTAAGTTTTATTCCTAGTTCTTCAATTTGATTAGTTCGGATCGCTAATTTCGCAGGACCTTCCCGACTTTCTTTTGCTAGCGTTTCAACGATTTGCGTAATCAATCGATTTTCACTATGTTTTTCAGCTATTGATAAATTTTCAATTCCTAAAAATTCAATATAACTTAAGCCAAAATATGTTAGGGTATTATATGTTCCCCAAGATTCATGACGGCCCCCCTTGACAACATTTAGCCCTCTTTGTTTTAATGGTAGAATTGCTTTCTCTGGTTCCTTAAAGAACCAAACTAGGTGATCAAATAAAAAATCCATTATAGTACTTCCTTTCACTCGATATTGTGCGTTCACATGGCTTCGATACTGATGCTAATCTAATTATGGTTTCTCTGCTGCGGCCAAACCTGAATCACGCCGCAGTTGGATCAGAGTGGTCCGGAGCTTACACCGCCACTTTCTTGTAGTAAGACTACATCCTTAATTATAACCAGAGAACCTTCTTGATTAGCAGCCAGCTTATAAGGTAAAAAAACCTATAACTTATTTGTTCTGTTCAACCATACAAAAAACTCCTTTGATATCTGGGGGGAACCCAAACATTAGCAAAGGAGGTTACACGATCTATGAGGAAAACCATTAAATTTCCATATTATAACCAAATCGTTAAAAATATTTTGGCGGGACCGCCTGGGAATCGAACCCAGCTAACCTGGCACGCAGGTCACAAGCGGTTTTGAAGACCGTGGAGGGCACCAGCACCCCAATCAGCCCCGTTTTGAAGAACAAGGTCTATTATACTGACAACCTGTCTTTTTTACAAGAGAGTTACTCAAATTGTCACAGGACTTGTCTTCTTTTGTTGGCTGATACTATAATAAGGACAGATATTAGAATGTGTGGGTGAAGGGTTATGTATGAGCTTGAAGGCTGGTTTTTGTGGTTTATTATGTTTTGGGTTGTTGTATTGGTTGGGCTATTCGCGATCGGCGGATTTTTCATGTTCCGGAAGTTTTTGAAGAAGCTTCCGAAGGAGGATGGAAAATCGGATATGGATTGGGAAGAGTATTATGTGAATAAAACCCGGCATTTATGGCCTGATGATCAGAAGGCTCTGCTGGAGGATTTGGTCAGCCCGGTCCCTGAATTGTTCAGGGATGTGGCGAGGCACAAGATTGCCGGCAAGATCGGTGAGCTGGCATTGAAGGAAAACGCGGACATGATTACGCAGGAGCTGGTGATTCGCGGATATATCCTTGCGACTCCAAAGCGGGATCATAAGTTTTTGCGCAAAAAACTGTCTGACCTGCAGATTAGCACAACTCCATATGAAAGCTTATTCTAAAAATTTGAGATGCCATCATTAACGATGAGCATCTCTTTTTAATGGTTGATTTCAGGAGTGAATTTCTTAGTGCCGTTTTTGAGGGATACGTGCAATTCATTCTGAGCGTTGACGGAGCCGAAAAAGATATCCGACAGCTGCAGGCCTTTCTTCTGAAGCTCTTCCCTAAGCCATTTTTCACTCAGTTCCAGCTGCGATAAGACGGTTTGATCCACCTTCCCTTCGACGATAACCGGATAGGCAATCGTTGAAGAAATTTTTTTCAGGCCCAGATCCTCTTTGGTGACCATAGCTTTTTGCGGCTTCTTACTCACAGTCAGTTTTCCGTTTTGCTCGACAATCGCCATTTCCACCTCACTGACATCGAACACGTCCTTCTCCCTGAGCATCTGCAGGATATTATCAAGAGAATACCTGATTTTTTTCATATTCCCCATTAAAAACGTGCCGTCCCTAACCACGATGGTTGGCTCAAACGTAATCAATTTTCCAAAACGTCGATGGCTTAGTTTTGATTTAGAGACTATGATTTGCAGCAGCCCAATGGCGGATATCGATAAAAAAGTATATAAGTGCGGAATATCCGGGTCTGCGATATCAGCCCCCGCGACCGCTCCCAGCACAATGATAATCAGGAAATCGAATACCGGCACCTCGCCAATTGATCTTTTACCCATAAAAAGGGTCACAATCAGCAGCCAGGGGATGACCGTCACGATTCTTCCATATACCTTTAAAATCTCCATCAATGTTTCCATTCTTTTTGATCCCCTTTGTATCCAAGAGCAAGTTCCCTGTTCGTATCGACCAGCTTCTCATTCAGTTCAAAGTATCGATTTTTCCCATTTAAAACAGGAAGCTGATCCGCCTCTTCCTGTGTTGTGACAACCATGCCTGCTGGCACGTATCTGTTTTTAGGAATCGTCACCCCGATCACCTTGGCACCCGGCTCAAGCACGACATTTTCCTGAACAAATGAATCGAACACAAGGCACTGCATACCAATCCACACATTGGAATCCAATCTGGCTGGACCGTGGATTTGGCTTTGAGGTGACAGTGTGCAGCTCTCACTTATATGTACAGAATACGGAAAACGGTCCTTGAATACCGTATTCTGCACAACATTGCTTCCCAACTCAAAATTTTTCAAACCATGGATGACGACACCATCCTGGATACTGCAAAACTTGCCAATATGTATTTTCAGCCCTTCGTCCCCTCGGATAGAGGCAAAAGGGGCGACGAAAACTTCTTCCTTAATCTCCACGCTGCCTATGACCGAAGCGAAGTGATGGATATATGATCTTTCGGAAATGACTGGTGTATCTTTGTACAGATTGAATGTGGTTTCTGTGTTCGGACTTACGTTGTCCTTCGTTTTCATGTTCTCCATGACCTTCCCCGCGAAAGAAGATGCAATCAGGCCAAGAGCCAATTTATTTTTCATTTTCATAAAATCCACCACCTTTCCTCTTAGCATGCCAATGGCCAAGGGTTTTTATGAATAGAAAAAGGGAACCTGTCAGGCTCCCTTCATATCAGCGGGCATTAGGAAATATTCTCTCAACCATTTCGCCAAATTCCTCGAACAAGCCGCGCACCGGTCTGCCGCCCTGAAGCTGGTCACCATAGCCTCTCATTCGCTCAACAAATTCAGGATTGCTTGATACGTACACATTTTGGATATCCTGGTCAGTTGATTTCACCTGATCAGAGATTTTTTCTTCGATATCTCTTCTAACCTCACCACGTTCGCCATTTTCCAAAACAACAGCAACGTAAGCATTCCTGTTTGTCACAATGACATTAGCGCTTCTTACTTCATCCATCGCTACGATTTTGTCCTGTGCTTTGTCAGCAACACGCATCCTAGAATCGTTGTCCGTATTCTGGACCCTTGCACCATTGTTGTTCATTCTGTTTCCATCATAGTTTTGAACAGTCGCGTTGTTATTGTCACGATTGTTCGCACCTTCTCTTGCCCCATTGCTCATCGTACAACCAGTGATTAACGCGATTCCCACCAACAAAAATGACAAACGTTGAAAAAGCTTCATCCTTTGACCTCCTAATAAAAGTTTCGTCATTAGGATGTTCAAATCAATGAAATTTATGTACATGAATTAATCAAAAAACTCCATATATGTTTTTTCTTGTTTGTAATAGTCCATTCGATCTTTAAGTGTTCCGGTGTGGAACTCAAATTTATGTCCATCTGGATCTGTAAAATAAATCGACTTTTTGTCTTTTTCATTCCGTTCCCGTCCAGGTAATATGTTTACTTCCAACTCTTTTAACCTGGCATTCATTTTGTCCCAATCGCCTTCATCGATTGTAAAAGCTATATGTGTGTATGACTGATGTATTTCTTGACGAGGTATGTCTTTCTCGACATTAAGTGCGAGCCACATACCGTTCAAATCGAAGTAAGCGGTACTTTTCCCTTTTACTAATAACTTCGCATCAAAAACATTCCTGTAAAAATCAATCGATCTTTCTAAATCAGATACAGAAAATAAAAAATGGTTAATCCCCTTAATAGTCATCTTCCACCTCATTAGTATTCATAAAAAAACACGAGTGAACTCCACTCGCATTAAGAGACCTTTTTTCTCTTTCGAAAAAGCTTGAATACATCATCATTTTTGGTCAGGATGATGACCTTGTCTCTATACGGTTTCATCAGTTTGATCGCATTGACCAAATTTGAGCCGTCGTATTGATGATTCCATTTTAGCAAGTCAATCAGTGACTTGATATTTTCTTTCCTTGATACAGGTGCCAGCTTTATTTTTCGTAAAATAAAGCGCTTGATGATTCGCCAGTCCCTGACATAAACACTCGTCTTCAGGATAAAAATATAATCAGCCTGCCGGAAACTTTCCTCCAGCCAGCTGAAATAAACGCCCTCAATGATCCACTTTTCCTGCACCAGCACAGCTGCAAGCTTTTCCGCCCTTTTAGCAGGTGGGGTTTGGGATCCGTAATATTCAGACTCATTGTCCCAAAATAGGTTGTCCAGGTCGTGCGCCGGCACCTTCAGCATTTTTGCAAGTTTCCCTGCAATGTAGGATTTCCCGCTCCCAGGACCGCCGATAATATGTATTTTTGTCACTGTTTTTCACCTTAATTCTTATCTAAATCATCATCAAAAGCTGATGGTGGTCGCTCTTCCTTGATTCCAAGCTTCGCTTTAATGATTGCCAAATCTTTCATGATGATTCTCGTATTCAGCCAGGCGCAGATTGCCGCCAGTACGGCTGCCGCTAAAATAACCGTCAACCAAATATTGATAACTACCACATGATCACCTCATGCCAATTTTACCACAATCTAACAACTTTCTGATAGAATAACTTGGGAGGTGTTTTACATGAGTGAAATCTGGCTTTGGGTCGTTTTTTATTTGTTTTTAATGATTCTGTTTATCATAGCAATCATCAGTGTGATCAAGAAAAGAAGGATCGCAATGTCGATGATTGCCATCCTTCTTATTATTTCTGTTCCGATGGTCAGTTTGATTAATAGTATCGGCAGGCCGATGGAAATGAATGAATTCGAATTTTTAGCGAGGGAGTTCATGCAAGGAGCGCTGTGGGCGATTTTCGCCATTGCGGGCTATCTTTACTTGCTGGTATGGTTCATTTTAACCTTGAAAAAGTAACGAGTTTCAATCGCTGGAACTCGTTTTTATCATTTCCCCTCTTTTTTTCCGTCAAAATTAGCACCTGCACGCATCGCTTTCGCTTCAAAAACATTCCCTATGATCAGCAGAATCACCCCAAGGACAATCAACGAAATCATCGTCGCAGCAGAGATCGTCGCAATATATCCCATACCTTTCATAAAAAGGGGCACAAGGAACACGGCTAGACCTAAAGCTTTCAGTAAAATTGCATAATGCTTTTGAGACATACCTTCACCTCCTGACTGAAATTTGGTGGTTTTATCATTGTATTGGCGAAGGCTAGGCAATATTCTCAATAAATTCACTATTTTTAAGATAAGAAGATAGTACTGCTACTTATGCTGAAAGGAAGAAGTCTAGAGCTTTCAAAGAAGAGAAGAGATAGCATTAATGCAGTTATGGGAAGAAGAGGTATTCTTCTGAAAAAGATGAATAGAGCTGCCAAAACCAAAAAAACAACCGGCCCCACCTTCGCCGATTGCCATGATAGCCACACTTGCTATCCATCCTAGTATTTATAATAAAAGAAAAAGATTGAGTACATTGCCGAAATTTGTTAAAGCTTTTTTGTTAAAGTAGATAGAAGTGGGTACAGACCAATAAGAAATTTATGAAGACTTTGTAAACCATCGTCAACACTCCTTATTTTAAGAGTCCCTTACATCTTCACTTTAACATAGCAATGTAAAGCTAGATTAAAAGAAAATCGTCTATTTTGTAAACTTTCCCATGATATTCCCTGTAGAAATAAGGCAAAAGTATCCCAGAAAAAATCCAGCCAAAACTATTACTTCCCGCAAGAAAACACCAGCACCAACGGAATCCTCTTACGCCTTTCGTACTCGTCCGGACTGCTGAAAAGCGAGGGGTTCGGTGTTCCCTCCCGCAAATCCTCCACCTTAAAGCCAGCCTCCCGCAGCAATCGGAAGTATTCTTCTATCGTCCGGTGATATTTAATCACTTTCTTCCCGATCCATGGCTCCACGCGCTCTCCAACATCAAAATAATCATCGACGATCCAGTCTGACCTCTTGCCGGAAGCTTCGGCACTTTTTGCAGAAGCTGTCAGGATGGGATGCTGAACGCTGAAAACAAACTTCCCGCCAGGCGCCAGTGCTGCATGAACTTTCTTAATAACACTTCTTAAATCAGCCAGGTAGTGCAGTGACATCCGCGAAATGACGATATCATATTCTTCAGCCGAAGGGGCCCATTCCTCCATCGAAACCCGCAGCACTTTTCCAGTTGTACCAGATAATTTCTCCGCTGCAGCCTGTGCCATATTTTCGGAGCCCTCCACTCCACAATATTCCCCGCATCCTTTTTCCAGCAGCTCCACACCAATCTCAGCGTCACCGCAGCCTAAATCCGCAATCTTCATACCTGCCACATTCCCCATCAATTCTTCCAAGACAGGTTTTTCTATCACGTTATTTGGGCTTTCTGCCCGGTTCCTTCTTTTCATGAAATTCTCGAAAAACTGTGTGTCCTCATATGCTGAAGAGCCTCTATATTCCAAAGAATACTTCCTCCATCCCTAAAAAAAGGGAGTCTATCTAGACTCCACTGGCAATATTATTTCAACCTTGGTCCCCTGGCCTGTATCACTAAAAAATTCGATCTTGCCTTTATGGTCGTGAGTGATTTTAAAGCAGCGCATCAATCCTAGGCCCGTTCCCTTCTCCTTGATCGAGTAATAAGGTTCTCCCAGATGCTTAAGCCGCTCAGGGCTAATCCCTTTCCCGTCATCCACCACGCTGATCTTCAAGGCTTCGCTATTCTTCTCAATCTTCACATCAAGCCTTCCGCCCAACTCCATCGCTTCAACTGCATTTTTAAAAAGATTGATAAACAGTTGCTTAAGCTGCTCTTCCACTCCCCATAACTTAGCAGGACCATCAGCAATTCTTTCAATCGAAACCTGAATCTGATTAAACTCCAGCTCGGTTTTCAGGAATTCCAAAGCTGCGCCAATCGAACCCTCCAAATCCACATCTGTCCACACTGGATCCTTCGGCAGCGACAGCTCAATGAATTCTTCGGTAATCCGATGAATGTGGTTCAATTCATGCTTGATAACTGGCAAATAGTCAACAAGCTTTTCTTTTTCCGTGCTCTCATCGATCAGCTTCAGGAATCCCATTATTCCCGTAAGAGGGTTGCGGATTTCGTGCGCGATTCCTGACGCCAGCTGTCCGATGACAGCAAGCTTTTCTGATTGCTGCAGCAGGAAATCCATCTCTTTCTTTTCAGTGATATCATGAAAAGTCGAAAGGACATATTCTACTTTTCCAGAGTTGTTCAATTCAAAGATTGGACGAGTATCCATGAGAATCAGTCTCTGCTCATTCCTGGCCGGATTATAAATCGCCAGTTCCAAATTGTTGATGGCCTCCCCTGTCCGCAATGTACTAATTGCTGGGTGTTCCACATCCAGCAGCTTGTCTTCACTGTCATTAGCTTTGTTCCACTGATCATTGACCGAGTACATCCCAACCAATTCGTCTTCTGGATATCCTAAAATGTCGGCTGCATTTTTATTTGCGATTACGATTCGGCCACTCTGGTCACGGACCAATACACCACTGGTAACGGCTTCGTAAATCCTTTTCTGGTGCTCCTCCAACTTTTTCTTATCCGTTATATTTCGGGTAACGCTGACTATTTCATTAATTACATTATTTTTTAATATGATAGGTGACAGAATGCTGTGAAAATAATGCGTCCTGCCCTCTAGATTCAATTCCCATTCAAATTCCGCAGATTCACCAGCGAGCGTTTTCATGCATTGTTCTTCCTGGAGATTCGTATCTATAAAGATCTCGCCAACCTTTTTTCCTTCAAAGGTTTCCTTTGTGAATCCGTTCGTTTCCATCCACTTCCCAAACGCGCTTGTAATAGTCAAGGACTGATCAATAGTAAAAACAAGATCATCCATCGAAGATACGAGTGTACGGTACTTTTCCTTGCTTCTTTCCAGGGCGTTATAGGACCGAACCTGCTCAGTTATATCCGTTCCTGTAGAGATAATATAATCCGTATGGACAACACTCTTCCATTTGATATAACGCTTTTGGCCATCCTTCATAATCCAGTAGTTTTCATATTCACTTGGAATATAGCCTTGCTTATAGCTAGAAACGATCCGTTCCCGCTCTTCCTCCTCCAAAAGGAATTCCCAGAATGGCCTGCACTGTACCTCCTCCAAAGAATAACCGGTCATTTCTTCTGCATATTCGTTCCAATTATAGATCCTGCCCTCTTGATCCAGGATGACAACCAGTGATTGGACAGTATTGAAAATGGTATGCAAATAAGCATTTTCCTCTGAAAGCATTTCATGGAAACAGCAAGGCTCCTTATACCTTTTCAGCATACAAAAAATGAACTGTCTCTCTCCTTGCCTATTCAAAGAGCAATTCATTTCAACTGTTACCATTTGATTGTTCCTATCAGGCAACTCAAGAATGGTGGAAAATTCTCCGTCAGAGAAAAGCAGATTCTTGATCCTTTTTCTCACTTTCGCACTAATTTTCTTTAAAAAGAACTGAATATCCTTCTTCAGCAACTCTTCTTTTGAAAAATCCAGAAGTTTGCACGCGGCCTCGTTCATGTCATTAAATCGGTATTCGCCTCGTTTTTGATCGACTACTTCCAACAAAATAACAGGATAAGTTATATTCAAAAAAAGGTTTTTGTAGAGTGATGATTCATCCATAACAATCTCCATGTGAACCCTCCTGGCTGGCACTAATACTCTAATTTTAGTCATAGGTTCATAGTAAGTCCACTTCGAGTTTTGGGAGATTTTGTAGAATCATGCATTTTCTATAGGTATGTAAATTTCAACCAGCTCTTCTGGATGATAGACTTCAATAATAAAATTATTGTTTCTCGTATATTTTTGAGCTTCTATCCACCCATCCAACTGAGAATATAATTTCCCCATATCGGATTCCTTGCCTTTAATTGTTGCATAAGAGTACTGAAACTCAAGAAATTCCATCCCTTCCGGGGGGCTTGCCACCCTTTCGTTGACCAGTATGCCTACATAAAATGTTCCCTCTTTATGGGTCTCATCCCTTTTTGGCTCATAAACGGTCACTTCTATCCCTGTACTGTTCTCGATTTCATCTGCGCGCTGTAAAAATTGTCGCGCTGCCTCTGGAACTAGCTGTGCATACTCTACAAAAGCGCCGTACTTTTTCGCACCTACGATTTTAAATTCCTTCGTCAACACCTGGCACATAAAACACATTCCTTCCTACTTAAAAGAATTCATAGAGTCCATCATTAAAATACTCTAATTCTGCTTGAGTGATTTTATAGCGGGTATAGCCCTCATAAAAAGCAGACATCCATTCACTATTTCCGGTAAATCTGCCAATTGCAAGCGCCTCATCATAACGCGGATCACCAACCGTCATGCCAGCTACGTCAATGAACATACGGACTTCGCCATCGGTTACCAATACATTATCCGTCGTACAATCGCCATGAATCATCGTTTGTTTGACAGCTGCCGGTCTACTGGATTTCAATTGTTCCAATAATTCAAGATTGCCGTCCGATTGACCGCTCTCCGCGTAAACCTGCGCTCTCGCCAGCTGTCGGTCAAGCCAGTCACCTTCACATTGAAAAATCAGCTCCCCTTCATGAAGCTTTTGAAGCAATCGCCCAAAACTGCGAATCAGGCTTATTTTTTCTGTTTGTGTTTCAGCAGCTCTCAATGCTGCAGTCAAGGTCACTCCTTGTTCAAAAGACATGATTAAGTGACTGCTCTCCTTCTCTTCATAAAAACCGTGATATTCCGGTACAGGAATTAACTTTTCAGACAGGTTTTGCAGCACAGCGGCCTCGGCCTTCAGCCATTCACGATACTTCTGCTTAAAAGCGCTTTTCAGCAAATAGGTACCACTTTCGGTAACAACCCTGCTCACTTCGGAGGTGCAGCCTTGCTCAGGCAATTTTTCAATACTGACAACCTCTCCCAATACGTCCTCTAGCGCCATCTGTTTATTCATCCCAACCCTCCTCACTACAGCTTAAAATGCTCTTTAATTCTCTGTGCAACATCTGCTGCACTCATACTTGTATTATTAATCCGAAGATAGTTTTCTCGCGTAATCTCCCCTTCTAAAGAGTTCAACCGGTATCGGCCCATGGAAGACACCAATTCCCGCTCCGACCAATCAACGTTTCTCTTTGAAGGTTTATGTTCCAGACGGTGTTGGCTTTTGTTCCTTTCAAGCCTTTCCTCTAAATCCGCTTCGAGCTCAACGAAGTACACCGTACCACCCTGAGTTTCAAATATATCGCAAACTCTGTCCACATAATCCCAGTCTGCCTTTAGATCGAATGCCCAGACAAAGGTAAAAATCAATCCGTACTGATCGCTTTTGGCCATCGCTTCAAAAATTTCCTGGCGAAACAATCCCACCAGTCTCTTTCCTTCCTTCGTACCATAGTCGAAGAAAGGATTCACCAGTTCGATCGTCATATGGTTGTGAAACAGCTTTAACTCTGTGATTTTCTCCAGCTCGTGCCCGACTGTCATTTTGCCGACAGCCTGCGGGCCAAATAGTAGAACAAACTTCATGACATCCTCCATTATTGCTTTTTCTTTTTTTTAGGGCAGACGGCCCACATAAACACGGCAAGACCGACCATTAGCAGGAACGGAATCGTAAATGGGTGATACCTGGGGCCGAAGCTTTTCCCATCCCAAGTCGCTTTCCGATATTTGCCGTTATCTTCGACCGCGATCGCTTCATCCGTACTGATACCTTTTATTGAGTAATAGTTCGTTCCTTCTGGATAGAAATTGGAAAAATCCCCGTAATAATCGTGACTTTCATCATCAGAATACATGGTGACTTTCCCAATATTCCGCTCAACTTCGGTAACATATTCATCACTGAGCATATAACGGTTCCCATCATAGACAACAAAACCTCCAGCCGGCTTTCCATACGCTATATCGGGGAAATTGAACAGAAGGAATAATGTGATAAGAACATAGTTCAATATTTTCATACAGGCTGTCTATAATCCTTGCTAAGTTCACTCCAGACATCAAACTTGTTGCCGTCCAGGTCGCAAAAGACAAAGTTCCGTCCAGCATGCCCTCGGTTTTCAATTTCTCCAACCTTTACTCCGTGCTCTTTTAATTCTGCTTGCAGAGAACGCAAGGCGCCCAAACCGTTGACTTCATAAGTAAGCACAAATCGTTCCACCCCTTCTGCGTCAAAAAAATTGGAGCTTTGATCCGCTGACTTCACCAAAAAAATGCTGATATCCGCTATATCCAAAATGGCTTTTTCCTCGTCCAGGAAATTCAATTTTGCGCCTAACTTCCCCTTATACCACTCTGCCGAAAGAGCTGGGTCGCTTACAGGTATGTAAACTGTTCCCACCCTGATCAATTGATTTTTCAAAACTGCTTCACCCCTTTCATAATAGAAATTCTCTATTCGTTTTATTTACCCTTCTTTTTATCTATTTTTTTCCATTTATTTCTCGAAATTCACAAAGCATTTGCTAGTCAAATGCCAAATAGGATTCTTCCCCCGTCGCCATGTTTTTCACCTTATATTGCTTCTGCCTTACCTCTTGTTCACCAATGATGATGAGGTTCGGAAATCCTTCTTTGTTTGCTTTTTCCATGGCTTTGCCAAGCTTCTTTTTTCCCAATTCCACTTCTACTTTGTACCCCTTTTTCCGTAGTGTCTGAGCTACTGCCAGTGATTGCTTTTCGGTATTGAGTGGGACGATATAATAATCCGTTTCAGCTTTCGTGCTGATTTTTTTCTGCTCCATTGCCGTATAGATCACATCGAGTCCGAACGATATCCCAACCGTGGAAAAGCTTTCACCGGTACCAATCAGGCCGCCAATCGCATTATCGTATCTGCCTCCACTGCCGATGCTTGATTTTATCGTTTGATCTGCCAGGAATATTTCATAAATTGTTCCTGTGTAGATTTCCAATCCTCTCGCCAAAAAAGGATTGAAAATGCATTTTTCACTGATTCCAAGGAATCTCAAATATTCATCAAGCTCCTTTAATTCTGCCAACCCTTGTTTTACCTGTTCATTTTCTGCAAACGGCTCGTAATAAGCGAAGTTCCTATTTTTCTCATCAGTGAGGAATTGTTTTATGAACTCAACTGTCGACTTCTCCAGCCCCTGCCCAGACAGTTCATCGACAACAGCTTTCAGGCCAATTTTTTCAAGCTTATCAAGGATCAGCACGACTTTGTTCAGCTTCTCACCAAGGGTACTAAATACATCAAGCATGCCCGTCAGCAATTTCCGATTGTTATACTGGATTCTTACCTCCACGCTTAGCTTTGAAAAAGCGTCCAGCGCCATCATCATTAATTCCGCTTCGGCAATCTGTGATTCGACCCCGACAATATCGACATCACATTGTGTAAACTCCCTGAACCTGCCAGCCTTGATCGGTCCATCTCTGAACACCTTGCCGATTTCATACCTTTTGAATGGCATCCTCAAAGTTGGATTCATCGCTACTACTTTTGCAAACGGGATCGTGAGGTCATACCTCAAAGCCAAATCTCTCCCGCCTCGATCGGATAAAGTGTACATTTCTTCGAGTATTTCCGCCCCGCCTGCATACTTTGAAGCCATTAGCTCCGTATAATTTAGAATCGGGGTCTCTAAAGGCTTGCAGCCATATTGGATAAACACATCCTCCAAAGTCCTTCTGATTTTCCTCCTGGTCATTTCCGCTTCTGGCAAATAATCCTGAGTCCCTCTTACATTCTGGTAATCCATTTTCTTCATTGTTTAGTCCTCCATTTTTTAAAAAATAAAAAACCGCATAGATTGAAGTTAGTAAACTTAATCCATACGGTTCATGAAAAATAGCCTTCCTATTTGCGATTTTAAAATCGAATAGCAAGGCTGTTTAATGATGATGTAATTGTGAGAACGAATTGCTCATAACCTGAAAATCCATAATTATCCACTCCTGATTGCCATTAAATGTATCACACAACTCGAAGAATCTCAAGACCCTTTTCTTAAGAAGAATAAGTGCCACCTCACAAAAAGAAGAGCGCCAATATAGAACACAACGGAGTACCCAAGATGCCATCCTGTGTAATTTAAGAATTTCACACTGACCATCATTAATTCGAATAGAATGATGATAACCATCCAGAATGCGGAGTAAATAAGGAACGGCCGCAGCTGTTTTGGCATGAAGTTCAGGAAGATGATCCCAAAAGAAGCTCCAAGGGTTAATTCAATAATATGCACTGAGAGCTGGACCCCAGGTTCCCCTAATTCGTATAATTTTAGATACAAATCAAAAAGAACATCAGTACTTAAATTTACTAATGCTATCACGAACCAAGTGACATAGATTTCTTTCTTCGTCAGACGCTTTGGCATAAACCAGATAATAAGAAGGTTTATAACCAGAGCGAGGTACGGCGCCCAATACATACTGCTAACCACCTAATTTCTTCCCCTATTTTCTATGGTGCATTTTTGCGAATCATTTCCCTTTAATTTTTTCACGAAGGCTTTCCAACTCCTCGATCGACAATTCCCCGAGTGCATTCGTAATTTCTTCCTCTATCTTTTTCCTGTTCCTCTCGCGATATTGGTCCCACCATTCCCGCAAACCCTCTGTGTTTTCGAGTAAGTACTCAATATCAATGACCTCTACCTCGTCATCTGAGAGATACTCCAAAACAGCTGCTAACAAACGGTTCAGCCTTTCTACCTCATTTTCTTTATCAGGTGATTCTTTCTTCTCAACTTCCGTATCTTCCGTTCCTTCAGGAGCTGCTGCTGACTTCCGTGGCAAAGTCTCACCTACTTTTTTAACTTAGTATTGCCCCAAAATATGAAATTTGCCCATAAAAAAAAGAACTGCGGATACAGTTCTTCTTACTCTCCTAAACAAAAACGGGTGAAGCCCAAATAGCGGGTTCCCTGAAATTGCAATTCGCCATGATCGCCTTCAACGAGTTGTCCGTATTCCCGCCCATTGACTTGAAGCTCTAAACGATCCCCGCTGTCAAATTCAAAGGTAACATAATAGGAATTATGAGCGTGCGTCTCCCCTCCGCCGTGTATACTCGTTCGTTTTGTGACTACTCTCGCATTTGCATTTACCCTTGGAGCCTGATTGTTACTGCTCCACGTCCCAATTCCTTTAATAATGGAAAAAATAATCATACCGAATACAATTACGAATATCACAACCATAAAAATAGGACCTATCGTGAACATAAAATCCCCTGGCGCTTCGACCATACTGAACCTCCCTCTTCTCAATGCCTCTTTAAATCATTGAGCTCCCTTTAATTTATGTAATCATGATTACGTTTGAGATAGCAGAAAAGATTCAAACTATTCTTACTGTGCAACTGTATCCCAAAGCTCAACATCTAGATTTTCTGGATCGGACCATGACCGGAAAATTTCCATATGCCATTTATCCATTAATCTTTTATGCTTTTGTTCTTTCATCCACTTGTGCAGTTCCTCATAAGAATCCCTTATCTTGTGGTTTGCTCCTTTGTGTCTGCATACAGCGTACGTTTGTGCAGGTATGATTAGCTTGTCAAAACTGGCAGGGACCTCATCAAAATCTGAAACTTCAGCGCAAACCCAATACCCATCCTCCTCCTCAGAATGGGCATCTACAATAAATGCTCCATACTGAAACGAGGGATTGACCACATTTTTTATTTCACTAAGGCGATCGGCCAATCGAAGCGAAGCTTTAGGAATTTCTTCAATATATTGCTCTCCTGGACATAAGACCCGGAAACCCACTAACTTTACTTCTGGAAGCTGTTTTATTTCCGCCATTATAGTTAGAATCTCCTTTCGTCATTAAACTTTATCTTAAATCAATATGATAAATGAACATTTCTCCCTGGCTGCCCATAACCCTGTTGCCTTGATCAACAAAGCCAGCTTTTTTGTATAGATTTTGGGCGATCATATTGCCATGATTTACAGCTAAAATGATTTCATTTATTTTTTCAAAGTGCTGTTTCACAAAAGAAGGCAGTAATCTGATTGATTCAGTCCCAATTCCCTTCCCCTGAAACTCAGTATTAATGGAATAGGCTCTTAATAGGATAGCGTTTTTATTTTCACTGAATTCTTTTACTCCATCCCAGCCATGAAGTACAAAGAAACCAGCAAGCTGTTCTCCATATAAAATAAGGATTGGATGGCGATCTGGCTCCGTCTCACATTTTTCCAGTGCTGCTATCGGAAGCGCGGTGTACTTCATCTGTTCCTCTAGCAAACTGTAAGTGGATAACTTACTTTTATCATCAGACTCGTAAAAACGTAATGACACAGCTTCTCTTTCTGACACCGTCATGAGTCAGCACCCCTATGTTTCTTTAATTGAGACGTTTCCCTCTTTATTTTCTTCATTATTCCATGTAACCTGAATCTCGAAGCTCCCCTCTTCAAAAAATAGAGGGAACCTTCTTCTAATTGATTCCTGCATCGGAAGTTTACAGGCATCGTTAATTTTGACCCAAACTGCTTTTCCTTCGGGAGCATCCTGGATTAGTTCGCCATCAAAATCTGTTGTTATGTAATTGAAAATCATATAACGGTCATTCATAACGGGATTTATGTACTCATAAAGACCTTTATACTTTAAATTCCAAACATCCAGCCCGGTCTCCTCTTTAACCTCCCGGATTGCACTATCCGTAATGCTTTCCGGAAAGTTCACTTTCCCACCAGGCGGAATATATCCCTTAAAGTGATCGTGCTGTCGATCCAGAAGCAAAACCTCATCACCCTTTTGAATCATGCATAAAGTCCAAATTTTATAATTTATCATTCATATACCTCTATAATACTTTTTCAAGAACAATCTTAAGTTCACCACTTCGGTCGATGTATGTGTCGTAATATCAAAACCAATTTTCAAGTTAAGAACCAGCATGCTCCGCCACTTATTCATGGCTGCATTCCCCATTTCCTCTTTTTATGCATATACTTCTTATTAGGCTATGACCCTTATTTTACCAAGAAGGAGAGATTGTGTTGCAATATAGACAGAATTCACAGGGAGTTTTACCAATACCTTCGCGCTGGGGAATCGATGCTGATATTGCGGGCAGACCAATCGTAAGAGGTACCATTACCATCAATTCCATTACAGGCAATACCATAATCGGAACCGCTGATTTCCGTGGAACACCGATACCGATTCAGGGGACCTGGGATGAAAACAGTAATCAAATTATGTTCGATTCACCGTATGCTTCATTTACAGGCAGCTTAACCATCTATGATGATGCAGCCATCAGAGTCCGCCACTTGGTGTTGAGTGGGCGCTTTACCATGAAACCACCATCACTGCAGGCTGGAGAATCAGGGAACTGGATTGCCACAACTGATACCTTTCTGACAGGCCAGCCTGTTAACACCACTGCCATACCGCCTGCGGGTGTCTTTTTAACATCAGACTTGCTTTATAACAGCCAGCGCAGAACTTCACGCAGTATTTACTGGTGATAGGTGATAGGTGATAGGTGATAGTGAACGATAATCTTCAGGTTGAACGTGTCTGAAGATTATCCGTAACATGATTTCGGACAAACTGCTTACTTGCTGACGATGCCAATGATGAATTTCCATTTTCGCCTGCGTTTCTTCATTTTCTTGAAACCATCTTTGGTATCCATTATGAAAACCGTCTGACTCAGCCAAATTCTTATGTAAAAAGATTGAAAATCGATTGGTCCTTTGATTCCTTTTTCTTCATACTCCGCACCTTCTTCCAACTCGAATTCAGTACGAACTGGCCAAGTATTACCTATTCCAAACTCAATAAATTTCATTTCTACCCAAAACAACATCCTGTACCATATTTATCTTCTGATCCATTTCCTCAGCATCTAAATACTCAAAGAATCCAATTCGATTCCCCCACGGATCGGAGAACGTTGTCCATCTCACCGGAACTTCTTCTCTCGAAAATATTTCAAACTGTTCCATATTCAGTTCTTGGACCATCCTGGCTATCTCATCCTCAATGGACTGAACACCTAACCGAAGCGGCCCGCTCCCTTCAGTTGGCGTTCCTTCCGCTACCTGCAGCCAGCATCCCGGCAGAATTTCCCACTCAGCAAATCCAGCATGAGGCTGGAACTTCGGTTCGCACTGGAAGAGAGCCGTATACCACTTAAGACCCTCTGCAAAATCACCCACTCTTACCTGATACGTCATTTCGTAAATCATTATGAACACCCCTCTAATCCCATAATTCTAAACAACACCAATAAATTCCTGCCTAACGGTGAAAAGCTGCCGAAAAGGCAGCTTTTCAATAGTTATATTGAATGGCTTTCGAGGTATACATATTGATCGTCAGTCATCATGATTTCATGGCATCTCATTAGTATTTCTTTCATTTTTTCAGGAGTTCGTTTAGCATCATAGGCACAGACAGAAATTATCCCCTTCTCCCTCACAAACTGGTCAAACTCCTGTTCATATTTCTCGATGTTAGCCGTTATATTCTTTTCATCCGACCACTCTACAAGTCCCCAAGTACAAATAGGTACATTCGTATCCAATAACGGCTCAATATTTTTTTTGAAATAACTAAGAATCGTTTCGGCGTGGAAATCCCTATTTGAGTAGTAGAAATCGAAATTGTTCAATATGTGCAGCCTCTTCCATTGATCCTCGTTTAGCTGCTTGTTCAGCTGCTCCTGCAAAAGCAGTAAATTACGGTCATTCTCAACCAGCATGATGTGTGAACCACTGTTAATAACTGATACGATAAAAGTAAAAGCATTTTGAATGTATGACTCTTTATCGTTGAAATAGTAAAAAATATGTCCCTGCTTTTTCTTCTGTAAATCATATATTAGTTCTTCTAAGAAGTTTTCCATCTCTAACTCCCCTCCAAAAAGCACTTACACCATAACCGAATCAATTTTCTAACTTAATCCAGATTGATTAAATTCCCCCAGTAAAAAATTCCTCCATTAAGTCCGATTCTTTTTCCAAGAGCTCACCTAAAAATAACAACTGAGGAAAAGGTTCAAGCAGAAGTTCACCATTTAAATCATTTTTGAGAACGCCCCTGCCTCCTTGTTCCATGAAATTATTCAAAGTAAATTTATTTGAACATAGAAATCGTATGTCTTCAGGTGTCAGCAATAAAAGCCCGTTCGTTTCGTTTGATGGTACTGGCTCGGTATCTGCATATGCTAGATACATAGCTGTTGAAGAGGCTGGGTCACTTCCTTTTATAAGGATGGGAGCAATCTCTTCATTCACTAGTATTTTTACAGCAGGCTCATTCCAATTCCTTTTAAAATATGTGGTGGGTGAACTCACGATCCTTATGTCCATAGCGGCTTCTTCAAGGACTTCCCGAATAGCCGTTTCGGGGGCAGTTTCATCCTTCTCCCGGTGTCCCCCCAACCTGACAATCCCAAGCTTGTCCCCTTTTCTCGTCGGACCAACCTGGAAGGGGAAATATCCATTGAATAAAATATAAGCACCAGATGTACGAACATGTTTAGTATCCATTTGACGCCCTCCGCCTTTTAAAACTCATTCTACATAAATTGGATATTCTCCTTCTTTTCAAGGGTATAGATATCTGTTTGCCGATCACCAGTTTAGACCACTACACTTCATGACCTAAAATCCAGTCCAGTCTTTTCATTTTTATCTTGTCAGGCATTACCCGCATAAGTTGATTTCTTGCAGTGATGGCCAGCGGATTTTCCAGCTGCATAATCCTGGCCATCATCCTTGATCCCTTCACAATCTTGTTCACCCTATGGACTCTTAATTGTTCATATAGTGACATTGCAAAATCCAGATTGCCAGGAAACTGTTTAATACAGCGAGAAAGTACATAAGCATCTTCCATAGCCTGTGCCCCTCCCTGCCCCAAATTCGGCAGCATCGGATGAGCCGCATCACCGAGCAAAACAGCTCCTCCTTTATGCCAGCACTTGATTGGGGTTCGGTCAAGTATTTCATGAACGAGAATTTGGGAATCCTCTGTCGCCTGGATGACTCCTTCAATCGGCCCCCACCACCCCTTGAAATGCTTCAGAACAGATCTTTTTGGCTGTTCCGGCTTACTGAGGCTCCCCTTCGGAGAATTGATCGCTGCAAACCAAAACACCTTACCCTTCCCAAGATGTGAAAAGCCAAATCGTGTTCCCTTTCCCCACGCTTCAAACCCGCCGCCAAGTTCAACTGGAAATCGGTCATCCTCAAAAAGGGCAATTCCACGGAAGGCAGTAAATCCAGAATATACAAGCGGGGAACTTCCGGCTACATATTCCCTTACGCTCGAGTTGGCTCCATCCGCACCGATTACGAGCTTTGACTCCACTGACTCAACGTTTTCAAAAATGGCTGTGAGGCTTTCAGATTTCTGTTCCAGCTTTATAAACTTTTTGGCCAGCTTTATTTTTTCGGGTCCAGCTTGCTCAAATAAAATTCTCTGCAACTCAGGACGATAGATTAAATAACTGTATGTACCATATCGTTTCGCCTGTTCGTGTACCGGCATACTGCCAAGGAGTTTCCCGTCCCATGTCCTGATTTCTGCCTTTTTCACTGGTGCTCCCGCCTGGCGCACTTGCTCCGCGACACCGAGCTTTTCCAGCACCTTCATCGCATTCGCAGCAAGCACAATCCCTGCCCCCATCTCCTTCAGTTCAGCTGCTCGCTCATAAACCGTTACCTCATGGCCGATTTGTTGTAAAGCAATTGCTGCTGCAAGACCACCGATTCCAGCACCGATAATGATTGTGTCTGTATTCTCCATTTTTCTCTCCTTTCAAAGTAAATTATGGTAAACTATTCCAAGGGGAAGTGATATCGCATTAAGCAAAGACCTAGAGCATTTGCTGCCATTTTAAAAGACCAACAAATCCTGATGACCAAACATGTTTGCCCAGATAAAACTTTCTGGACACTCCCAGGTGGAGGCCTGGAAAAAGGGGAATCATTCGAAGAAGCAGTTGTAAGAGCAGTAAAAGAAGAAGTAGGATTAGATGTCGACGTCGTTGAACATCTATTTACCGGCCAATACCCTGGCGGCGAAGAACGATGCTTTTTAGTACGCTTGCTGAATGATCAAGAACCATCGCTCGGATTCGCCCCCGAACTCGGAAGCCATCAAACACTCACCGAAGTTGAAATGGCACCCGCTCGAACAAATGAAGGACGACCTGCATGTAACCCGGGTTTTAGAAGCTTTGAAAATAATAGTTTGAGCAGTTACAGAGAGATTCGAATACGCCAATTTGCTTTATTGGTGACCTATTTCTCTTCAGCCCACGATTTTAGGTCACCAATCGGCCTCATTGGTGACCTGTTTTTCTCCATCCAACGATTTTTGGGCAACCATCGGCTCTATTGGTGACCTTTTTTTTCTCCATTCAACGATTTTTGGGCACCCATCGGCTCTATTGGTGACCTGTTTTTCTCCATCCAACGATTTTTGGGCGCCAATCGGCCTCATTGGTGACCTGTTTTTCTCCATCTAACGATTTTTGGGCTCTCATCGGCTCTATTGGTGACCTGTTTTTCTTGTTTTCCTGTATCCCGGTAACCACTATACATTCTAAACATATTCTTAATCACTTCTATATCAAAAAATAGTCACTTATAGTAGTGATACGAAAGACATTACCTTTTCCTTATTTTTTGATGCTATATTTTCGTATTACCAGATGCTGCTGTGTCTCCGGCAATTCTGCCAGTGAGGTCCTGACAAACTCTGGATAGAGCTGGATATTTTCCAACTTGCTGATTGGCACCCATTGATATACAAGTCGGTCTCCTTCTTCACCGAAGAATTCTTCTGTTTTAAAGGCGAAGCTCCCACTCACAGGAGAAACCTTATAATACAATCCAATCTCATGATAATCTTTATTGTTATAACCGAAAAAATTCTCGGTGAACCAGAGCAGCCGATCTACCTTTATCTCTATTCCTAACTCTTCTTTCATTTCCCTCACAATACTCGTCTGGGAATCTTCCAGAATTTCGACTCTTCCGCCAGGCAGCGCCCAGTGTTGTTCATGTGCCTGTCTATGAATCAGAACGTGGTCGTCTACTATCATAATAGCGGCCACCCTGTAATTAAACACCGCTTTTTCCATGCGAAATGTCGCATCCATTATTTATCCCTCTCTTTTAAAATCAAATTTTTAATAATAGGATTAAGTCTATCAGGCAATTCCTGAACTGAGAAAAATCTTGCTTCAGTTGTTTCAACTCCATCTGCCCTAAGTTCTCCGCCTATTATCTCTTTTGTTATGTATGCGACGGTTACTGGGAAAAATTCATCCCCGTTCTTCAATTTTACATAATGCTGCTTACCCGAAAACACACCCACCAGATCCAGCTTACCGATTTCAAGTCCTGTTTCCTCCAAAACTTCCCGTCTGCCAGCTTCCTCAGTGGATTCACCTAACTCGATAAACCCACCAGGAACACCCCATTGGCCATCCATACGCTTCTGCAATAAAATGTCACCTTGTTCATTTATGACTGCTACTGCGACACCGACTAAAATTAAAGGCTGATTACCAACCACCTTGCGCAAATCCTCTATGTACCCCATAATATCCTCCTGAATTTTGCTAGAAGAACATAATTTCGACAACACTTCATGATATCCCTTTTTTTACTAGAAAAAGAGCGTCTCCATTAATAGAGACGCTCTCAATACGGATATACTTAGATCATCTGCGCTTATGGTGTCCTCAAAATGGTCATGACGGTCACTTATCTTGCCATTCCCGCTTTTCCTGTCCGTCATCTCCTGGATTTATTAATCAAATAGAATACAGCGGCAACTAATAGAAGCGACACTGGTAGCCAAATAAACATGTACCTAAAGCTAGAATCTTCAAATTCTTTTTCCAGATTCACTTCCTCTTTTGGAGCCATTCCTGCTCCCAGGTGGGTTAAGTCGTCCTGTGCGTTGCCTATTTCCTTTGTCCGGTCGCATATATTGGTCGTCAATTCACCTTTATAATCAATATAAGCATAAACCAGATATGACTCCCCTTCACTGAAATCAAGGGAACAACTGGACACCTCATCATAGAGTATGATCTGGGTCTTCGAATCTCCCTTCCATGTCTCCTCGATTTCGAACAAGATTTTCCGATAGTCATTCTCATTTTTTATACGAGTGATTTCCCCTGAAAAAACTGCGTCGGATCTTTTAAGTTCTTCCTCGACGCTCGGCGGCCATTCGCATTTACAAGCATGACTGATGGTGGGAAAAGAGGTAACGCATATAAAAAGAAACAGAATCAACGTGAAAAATCCTTTTTTATTGCTCAACTGTTACCTCCTCCTTTATAAACACTATCTATTTCTGTGTAAGCTCTATTACTCCACCGCAATGTGAAATCGCTTCATATTTACAGTAACAGATTCCGCTCAACATTGATTCAAGCTCTTCGAACACAAAATAAAACTCATCATGATCCCAAAATTCCAGGCTATTAGTCCTGCAAGCCTCCAGTTCCTGTCTCGTACGAAAAGCGATGTCGCCTATCAGGATTTCCCCATCTTCAGCAAGCAACGGCAGCAGTTCCTTGATAAACTCAACTTTTGCTTCATCGGTTAAGTGGTGCAAAGCATACGTACTGATGATGAAGTCGTATCCCGCAATTTTCAATTCTTCTGGAAGTCCGTCCGCAATTTTCAATTCTTCTGGAAGTCCGTCAGCAATATCGCCTTCCACCAGATTTGCCATCGGCATTTTCTCCCTGGCCAGCTCGATCATTCTAGTGGAGAAATCTACACCATTTATCAAATGGCCGTTTTCATAGAGTTTCGAGGTTAATACACCTGTCCCGAACCCAATATCCAGCACCCTTGCTGCATCTCTTTCCATCACTTTATTAAAAATAGTATTGAGAATCAATCGGTACCCCGCAAAGGGATATTGGTTATTCTCCTCACTGATTTGGACTGTTTTGTCATAACCATCTGCCCATAAATCAAAGCCTTGTTTGTTTAACATACTTACCCCCTGTTTTCCACAATCCATTTTGCTTTTCACCTTGTAGGTTAATAGCTTAGCTAAACGTCCCCCATCACAGCCCCACTACAACTCATCATACCATTCAACAAATCACATTAATATCCATTTTTACCAATAAAAGAAAACCCCCTCACCAGACTGGCTAGGGGGTTTGCACTTAATTCATATTTGGATTAACGGTGTCTCCATGTAATTCTTTTTTCAGCTTATTGAACTGCATATACATGGCGATCCTCCATGGGACGATCATGCCAAATGCAAGAATCCAGAACATTCCGCTTAGCTCGCCGAAATCAATTGTACTGCTTAGCACAAGTTTGGCAACGACTCGTACAGCCAACAGACCAAACAGGATGAAGACAAATGCTTTCGACCTTTTCAAATAGATGTCCTCGCCGCGGATTTCGAATTTGGAGGTTTTAATCAGAAGGATGGAAAACAGGATTCCTACGATCAATGCCTCAATGATTTGTAAAAAATGTACTCGAAACATTGGGAAAAGGAACATGAGCGCACCTGTGCTCATGAAGATAGGCGGTAAAATGATTTTCTTGGCGGATGCTGGTTTCTTGGCGGCTTTCATTCGCATGATTGTCACAAAAATCGCCATGCCGACTGCTCCAACAGTTGATGCCAGAACATAGTTCATTTCTTTTTCATCCCTTATTTTAGATTTCCACTACCATTATAATTAAAACGAGCCATTTAAGATAGACTTAAATGGCGTTTTTCATCTTGGTTTATAGCTTCTGTAAATTTTATCTCAACACTCTTGATACGGAATCGACTACTTGCGAGTCATCAAAAGGTTTGACAATGAAGTCCTTTGCGCCCGCTTCTATTGCGTCCACGACCATCTTCTGCTGGCCCATAGCCGAGCACATGATGATTTTTGCATCCTTGAAATCCTTTTTGATTTCCTTTACGGCATCCAGACCGCTCATTTCTGGCATTGTGATGTCCATTGTCACTAAATCGGGTTTCAATTCGCGATACAGCTCGACTGCCTCACGTCCGTTTTCAGCTTCCCCTACGATTTCGTGATTCGCTTTCTTCAGAATATTGGTTAAGGTGATCCTCATAAATTTTGCGTCGTCCACTATCAAAATTCTGGCCATCGCTGTATCCTCCCCGACAATCACAAACAAGTATAAATTTGTTAATTTTTCCCCTATATTACAATATAACTATATTTCTATTATATTTTCAATGTTAAGACACCGACAAAATTCTCATTTCTTAAAATAATCCTCGTATATGACTTTGTATCCTTATAAGCTTTAAAATCCTGTAAAGTCTCCGAAGAAAATGGATAAAATGGAAATCAGCTTGGTCATCCAGTCAAAGAACAGCATGATTCCGACGACAATCATGATATAGCCGCCTGCCTTGACAATTTTGACATTATGCTTGCGAATCCACTGCATTCTCCCGATAAAGAAAGAAAGGATGAAGAACGGGATGGCAAAGCCCAGTGTATAGGCGATCATATACAGCATTCCTGATCCTGGATTGGAGCTTGCCAGAAGGATAACGGATGCGAGGATCGGCCCAGTACATGGTGTCCAGCCGGCTGCGAAGGCCATTCCGATTAAAGACGACCCAAAGTATCCGGATGGACGGTTTTTAAACTCAATTTTCCTGTCTTTCATCAGGAATTCAGGCTTGAAGAAACCGATGACCACCAATCCGAATGCTACGATGAAAATGGCTCCGAGCTGACGGATTAAGTCCTGGTACTGGATAAAAAATTGGCCGACGAATGATGTGCCAAAGCCAATCGCAATGAAAATGACCGAAAAGCCGAGCAAGAAGAAAAGGGTGTGCAACAGGCTCCTTCGTTGCAGCATGGCATTCTCACTCTTCAACTCCCCGACGGACATCCCTGTAATATAGGAAAGGAATGCCGGGTAGAGCGGCAGGCAGCATGGTGAGATAAAGCTGAGGAACCCCGCTCCTAACGCTAGAAAAATATTTACATCTGTCATGATTCCCACTCCAGTTCGTATTCGATAGTCCCATTCTAACAAACCTGATCTCTTTATTTAATATATAAGCTGTGAACAATTTATTAATTCTGTAGAAATGATGTTTAAGTTATAAAATACAGGGTAATATACTTTGGTGTATTATTTTTACAGGAAAATTTTTTACAAATGTTTCTTTTGAAATTTGTCAGTAAATGCTATATACTAATATAGCACTTGAAATAATTTCTAGATTTATAACCATTTTACATAAATGCAGGTTAATAGATTTCAAGAGAAAGGATTTTCACATTGTCTAAAGAGCAGCTGATTACCCTTATCGAAAAAAAGCGGGAGGAATTGATCCAAATTGCTTCCAAGAATGGCCTGAGCTCAACGATTGCGATTCATTATAGTCAGGAGCTCGATGAACTATTAAATGAATACAACCGGGAATACATAAAAAAGGTCCCAGCCCACTAAAAAACAGCTAAACGCATCTAAGCGTTGTAGCTGTTTTTATTTTTGCTTTTAACCAACCACATCCTCAAGCCGCTCAACTGTCCCATTCTGGAGCAGGTACATTTTGTGGTACAGGCCCTGCTGCGCAAGAAGCTCCTGATGTGTACCCCGTTCGATAATTTCACCATGATGCAAAACGATGATCTGATCGGCATCCTGGATGGTCGACAACCGGTGGGCAATGGCGATGGTCGTCCTGCCCTTCCGCATTTTGGCCAGTGCTGTCTGGATGGCTTCTTCCGTTTCCGTATCTATATTCGCAGTTGCTTCATCAAGGACAAGAATCTTCGGATTTGCAGCGATGGTTCTCGCAAATGCAATCAGCTGCCTTTGTCCGCTTGAAAAAGTCGAACCTCGTTCTGTCACCTTCTGGGCATATCCGTCCTCCAGTTTATCGATGAAAGAATCTGCCTGGACAAATTCAGCCGCCTTCTTGATATCCTCATCTGTCAAGCTGGTGTTATGCAGCCGGATATTATCGCCGACTGTCCCATAGAACAGGAATGGATCCTGAAGGACAAGCCCCATTTTATCACGCAACTCTTTTGCAGGATAATTTTTGATCGATTGGTCATCAATCAGGATTTCACCGCGTTCGAATTCATAGAAACGCATCAGCAAATTGATGATTGAGCTCTTTCCGCTTCCTGTGTGGCCGACAAACGCGAGAGTCTCCCCAGGTTTCACGGTAAAGCTGATATTCTTTAACACATCTCTTTTTCCATCATATGAAAAGCTGACATCCTTAAATTCGATTTTTCCTTCACTGATTTCTTTCTGTTCCGTTCCTGATTGGCCTGGTGCAATTTCTTCCTCATCTAGCAATTTAAACACTCGTGACGCTGCGACGATTGCCTGCTGATACATGGAAAGGCGCATCATCATATTGTTCACCGGCTCGAAAAAACGGTCCAGATAGTTGATGAACGCATACAGCACACCAATTTCTATTGGACTGTCGAAAGAGGTGATTCCAAAGAAGCTTAATACGATAATCAATGCAAGAACATAAACCAGGTCAACGGCCGGGCGCAGCAGCAATCCGTCCGCCTTGATATTCCTCATTCCAGCTTCATAATGCTTATCATTGATAGCTCCGAATTCACTTTTCAGCCTCTCTTCCTGGCGGAACATCTGGATGATCGCCATCCCCTGGATCGATTCGCTTAGCTTTGCGTTCAACTGGCTCAGGCGCTCGCGCAAATCCTGATAAAACTTCGAACTCAGCTTACGATACAAGCTCATGATGAAGACAATCAGCGGCAAAATCAGCATCGTGAACAATGCGAGCTTGACATTCAGGATAAACATGGCCACGAAAATCCCGAACAATAAGAAGCCACTCTGGATGAAGGTCGCAATGACACTGACGAACATATCCTTTAAGGCCTCGGTATCATTCGTTACTCTCGAAACCAAAGACCCGGCTGGCGTTTTATCGAAGAATCTCAGTCCAAGCTGTTGAACTTTCGTAAAAACATCGATCCGCATTTGCTGGATGATCTTTAGCGCGATCTCTTGAAACTTCAGCAGCTGAAAGTAAGATACCAGCACATTGAGGATGTGGATACCGATATAGGCGGACCCTAACATCAGCAGAGGTGTAAATGGCAGGTTGCCCTGGCTCAGATAATCATCAATGAAGATCTTCACCAAAATCGGTCCGAGCACGTCGCCAATCGTTGCGACCATCAGGAGACCAAATGCGGCAAAGATCATTTTCATGTGCGGCTTAGCATAAGCTAGAAGCCGGAACAGCACGGAACGCTGCTCTTTCGCGTTTAATACTGGCGTTTTTTCCATTGGTCACCCTCCCTGCTCGACAAGTTCTTCAAGCTGCTGCCTCAAATACATATCTTTATACCAGCCATCATGCTCCATCAACTGGTCGTGTGTGCCGCGTTCAGCGATGCGACCACCTTCAAGGACCAGGATCAGATCAGCATGATGGATCGCACTCAGGCGGTGAGCAGTGATGATTGTTGTCTTATCTCTTCTGTTTTCTTTTAATGCCGATAAAATCTGCTCTTCTGTCTTCGCATCTACTGCTGACAATGAATCATCGAGAATCAGGATTTCAGGATTCATCACCAGTGCACGGGCAATCGAGATTCGCTGTTTCTGCCCTCCGGATAATGAAACCCCACGTTCGCCAACGACCGTTCCATAACCATCGCTGAATTCAAGAATGTCATCATGAATGTTTGCCACTTTTGCTGCAGTAAAGATGATTTCGTCGTCAACTGCCGGATTCGCGAAGGCAATATTCTCTTTTACCGTTGCGGAAAAAAGAAAATGGTCCTGGGGAACATAGCCAATTGCTTCTCTTAAGCGGTCCATCTTATAATCCTGAATGTTCCGGCCGCCAATACTGATACTTCCATCTGAAAGGTCGAATTCCCTGATCAACAGTTTGAGCAAAGTCGTTTTACCGGCACCTGTTTTTCCTACAATGCCCAGCGTCTGCCCTTTTCCCAGCTCAAACTTCAAATCCTTCACGATTGGTTCCGAGTCGTTAGGATAGGTAAATGAACGGATCTCATAGGCAATGCTGCCTTCGGGTACGATATCAAGTGCATCCGGCTTATCCTGGATATCGATTTTTTCATCGAGCAATGCAGCTACACGGTCATAAGAAGCCCTGCCCCGTTCCACAATATTGAAAAACCAGCCAAAAGCAAGCATCGGCCAAATCAACAGGCCAAGATAGGACGTAAAGGAAACGAGCTGGCCGATTGACAGTTCTCCATTCAGTACATATCTGGAACCAAAAGCAATCGATAAGAAAAAGGAGATGCCGACGATGATTGAAATGGTTGGATCAAATAAAGCATCTACCTTAGCTACCGATATATTCTTATTTACTACATCCTCAGACTGTTTGCGGAAGTCTTCTATATCTTCTTTTTCCTGACCAAAGGTTTTAATCACTTTGATTCCGGTGATGCTTTCCTGTGTTTTATCATTCAAGCTTGAAAAAGCCTCCTGGGCCTTATGGAACCTTTTATGAAGCATGGTACCATACCAGCTAGTCAGCAACGCCATCAGCGGCATCGGTATCAGTGCGATCAGCGTCAGCTTCCAGCTGATTGTCGCTGCCATGGCGATGATGACAAATCCACCCGTTGAAACAGAATCGACAAACGTAAGAACACCTGCACCAGCTGTCTGCTGGATTGCCGAAAGATCATTCGTGGCGTGCGCCATCAAATCGCCCGTTCTCCTTTTCTGGTAAAAGGATTGCGACATGCTTGTGAAATGATCATACAGCCGGCTCCTCAACAGACGAGCCAATTTTACAGCCGACCCAAAAATCATGATTCGCCAGTAATAACGGAGGGAATACATCGCCAACCCTGAAGCAGCCAGTACAAACATCCATGTACCCAGCTTCCCTGCCGTAAGTGTACCTTCCGTTATTTCATCAACAATAATGCCGATGACCCGCGGCGGCACAAGCTGGAGCAGCGCGACAAACAGCAGCAGGATGATTCCTGATATATACGCTTTTTTCTCCGCTTTAAAATACCACATCAAATCTTTGAATACGCTCATATGTATATCCCCCAAACCCCTCAAATGCTTAAATAGTTTAACAAATATTTGTAAAATGGGGAAGATTTTTTATCTTCTACTCAAATAAGATTTGGTCTTTCATGGTCTCCCATATAAGAATTTTTCCCATAAGAAAAAGGGCATTAGCGCCCTTTTTTCAAATTCTTATTCTAAAGCTTGCTTCAAATCCTCAATCAGGTCTTCTGCATCCTCGATTCCGACTGAAATACGGATCAAGCCATCAGTTATGCCTAGTTCAGCCCTTCTTTCTGCAGGAATGGATGCATGAGTCATCTTTGCCGGTACAGAAATCAAACTTTCGACTGCTCCCAGACTTTCAGCGAGGGTAAAATAGTTAACCTTCCTTAATACTTCAGCCGCTTTTTCTGCACTTCCAACATCAAAGCTCACCATTCCCCCGTATCCGCCAGCCTGCTGCTTGGCGAGTGAATGCTGCGGATGCGTTTCAAGGCCCGGGTAATATATTTTTTCCACACTGGAATGACTTGAAAGGAACTCGACGATTTTTTTCGTATTTGCTTCGTGAGCCTCCATTCGCAGTCCAAGTGTTTTCATCCCTCTCACCAGCAGCCAGGAATCTTGCGGACCTAAAATCCCGCCAGTTGAATTTTGAACAAAATGAAGGTCTTCTGCAAGTTGATCATCATTAGCAACGACCAATCCGGCAACAACATCGCTGTGGCCTCCGAGATATTTCGTTGCAGAATGAAGGACAAGGTCCGCCCCTAGTGTAAGTGGTGTCTGCCAGTATGGTGTGCTGAATGTGTTATCAACGATTGTAAGCAAGCCATTCTCCTTTGCCAATTGGGCACATGCACGAATATCCGTCACTTTTAACAGAGGATTCGTCGGCGTCTCGATATACAGCGCTTTTGTGTTTGGCTGAATGGCTGCTTTCACCTTTTCCAGATCCGTTGTGTCTACAAAAGTGGACTCAATGCCGATTCGGTTAAGGACTTTGCTCATGATTCGATATGTGCCGCCATAGACATCGTCTGTCAGGATGACATGGTCACCCGAACTGAACAGCATCATTACTGCAGTAATAGCGGCCATCCCCGAACCAAAAGCAAAGCCTCTTTTCCCCTCTTCCAGATCCTTGATTAATTCTTCAAGGGCAAACCGTGTCGGGTTTCCTGTCCGTGAATATTCATATCCACTATGAATTCCCACATCCTCTTGTTTGTAGGTGCTAACCTGGTAAATGGGAAAAGATACTGCGCCCGTCGTTTTATCGCCGGGAATACCGCCATGGATCAATTTTGTTTTCCGTTTCATTTAGATACCCCCGTTATAAATTTTTTTGCTTAAATATCGCTCGCTTCCATCCGGAAAAACTGTAACTATATTTGTTCCGGATGAGGCTTTCCTGGCTTCGATCAATGCAGCATGCAAGACAGCACCGGATGAACTGGCCGCAAGGATTCCCTCCCTGGAAGCCAGCTGTTTCACCCGTTCGAATGCGTCTTCATCTGAGATGGTATGGATTTCGTCGAAGTAAGCCCTATCCATATAGCCTGGCAGAAATTCCATGCCAATGCCTTCTGTTTTGTGCGGACCTGACTGGCCGCCGTTAAGAATCGATCCTTCTGGTTCTACAATCACAGTCTTTACATCTGGATTTTTCTCTTTTAAGTACCTTGCTGTTCCCATGAAGGTACCACCTGTACCTGCTCCTGCTAAGAATATATCAATCTCTCCATCCAGATCTGCCCAAATCTCCGGACCCAGTGTTTTATAGTAGGTTTCGGGATTCGCCGGGTTGGAGAATTGCGAAGGCGAGTAGGAGCCAGGAATTTCCTTTAACAACTGTTCCGTTTTGCGGATTGCTCCTTCCATTCCTTGTGAAGTAGGAGTATGGATGATGTTTGCCCCAAGTGCCTTCATGATCGCCTGTTTTTCCAGACTGAACTTCTCCGGGACCACAAATATCACGTTAATTCCTTTATTGATTGCTGCCAGCGCCAATCCAATCCCAGTGTTGCCAGCAGTTGGTTCGATCAAAGTCCCTCCATGAGCTAATTTGCCTGTCTGGAATGCCTCATTGATCAATTCCATTCCCAGCCGGTCTTTAATGCTTCCCCCAGGGTTGAGGTATTCCAATTTGGCAAACAAACGGACATTTTCGGGCAAATCGAATTGTGTCAACTCTATCATCGGTGTATGTCCGATCAGTTCATGGATGCTTCGATAAACCGTCATTTCACTCTCTCCTTATTCTGCAAATACCTGGCGCCACTCATCTTTCTTCTCAAGCATCTTAGCAGCGATCTCCTTGGCTCCCTCGAGACTGTGGCTCGCTGCCCATCCGCATTGAATTTCATTGCAGGCAGGGACTTCGTCTGCAGCCAGTACATCATTCAAGGTTTCTTCCAGAACCTCGAGAATGTTATCATAATCATCATGATTGATTACCGATAAATAAAAGCCAGTTTGGCATCCCATTGGACTGATATCGACGACTGTGTCGTGATGATTGCGGATATTCTCTGCCATCAGGTGTTCCAAAGAGTGGAGACCTGGCATTTCCATATGTTCCTGATTCGGCTGGCAAAAACGGAGATCATACTTATGTATGACATCGCCGTTTGCACCCTTTGTGGTACCTGCCAAACGGACATATGGCGCGACAACCTTTGTATGATCCAAATTAAAGCTTTCAACATTCATTTTCTTGACCATTATTTCTTCAGCTCCTCTAACATTAGTAAAATCAATTCTGCGGAATTTTTAGCGGCCGTAACAAGGTATTGGTCGAATGATATATTCGAGTCCTTTCCGGCGATATCGGATAGCGACCTGATAATCACAAAAGGAATGGCAAACTGGTGTGCCACCTGCGCGATTGCAGCAGCTTCCATTTCTGCCGCGTATAGATCCGGCAGCTTTGAACGGATGAAGTCTACCCTTGCAGGATCATTCATGAACGAATCCCCTGAAGCAATCAAGCCCTTCATGACCTTGATGTCCTTGATCTGCTCTGCGCTTTTAACTGCGACATCGACCAGATTTTCATCCGGTGCGAAATATGCCGGCATTCTTGGGACCTGCCCGTATTCGTATCCAAAAATGGTCACATCCACGTCATGATGCCTAACCTCTGTTGAAATCACAACATCGCCCACATTCAGCTCCTCGTGGAACCCACCTGCAGACCCTGTATTGATGATAAAATCTGGCTGATATTCTTGAACCATAATTGCCGTCCCCATGGCTGCGTTCACTTTGCCGATTCCTGACTTCAGCAATACAACCTCAAGGCCATCAATTTTCCCAAGGTAAAAATCACTTCCTGCCAGATTGGTATCTTCCCTGTCCTGAAGTTTGCTGCGAAGCAGCTCCACTTCTTCATCCATTGCCCCGATAATTCCAACTCTCATAGCTACGACTCTCCTAAACTATCGTTATTTTTTGCTTCCTTTCACGGCTTCCATCAGCCAAACATAGGTATTTAACTTCTGGAACTCGACAAGGAAACCATTTTGCCGAAAGATCTCCTCCAAGACTTCAAGGGTTGTATAATACTCTCTCTGCAGATCCTCAAGGAGGTTTTCATATCCATGTTCCTTTACAAGTCTATGTCTTTCTTTGCGGTCATCTTCATTCAAATAAGCCGTATCTGCAAATACAATTTTTCCGCCATCTTCTAATAAATCAGCATACCGTTTTACCGCCGTGTCCTTTTCGGTATCCGTCAGATGGTGAAAAGCATATGTGCTGACAATTGAATCCACTTTTTCAGGCAGCTCAGGAAATTCAATAAAATCTCCATCATATAAAGAAAGATTCATGAAGCGCGCTTTTGTTTTCTCCCTCATGATTTTGGAAGGCTCGACTCCATATACTTTCCTGCCAAGCGCAATCAATTTCTCCGTGAGATTTCCAGTACCGACGCCAAACTCAAGCACGATACCCTCCGACTTACTTGCCACCACGTCTAATATTTTATCATAATCTTCAAAAACTTCTTTATACTCAGCATCGTTACCTGAGACGGTTTCGTCATAAAACTCTGCCCAATCATCAAACAAAGGGATGAATTCCCTGCCCATTTTTTTCACTCCGTTTTTATATTTTATAATTCCTATAAGTATACTATGAATTAAAACGTTATAGGTCACATATTAGCATACGAAGATTCTGAAATCAATTTATAATTTCCGGAAAAGAATCCCTTCAACTGAAGAAAACAACAAGCTGGTAGTGTATACTTAATTTAATCATGAATTTTTCAGGGGGAAAACATGGGTAAGAGAATTCTGGTTGCTGAGGATGAAGTACGAATCAGCCATTTATTAAAAATGTATCTGGAAAGAGAAACATATACAGTTGAATTGGTTGCTGACGGAGAACTGGCATTAAAGAAAGCTCTATCGGAATCATTCGACCTCATCATCCTGGATATATTAATGCCAGGTAGAGATGGCTTTTCTGTTTTAGAGGAAGTAAGAAAAACGAAAACCACTCCCGTCATCATGCTTTCTGCCAAAGGTGAGTCTCAGGATTTGAAACGAGGAGAAGAGTTAGGAGCGAACGAATACATCCTGAAACCGTTCAGTCCTCGGGATGTCGTCACAAAAATAAACGCACTGCTAAGCTAAGAAATGCAAAGCCCTCCATCCACGGAGGGCTCTTCAAATTAATTATGTAATACGTCGAGCTGCTTACTATCTAAGGATTTTTCCCTCTCCGCACTTCATTGATCGCTCCGCATAATTCGATTTCATTGCCATTGACAATGATTCCATCTTCTTCTCCACAAGCAAAAATGCTGGAGTCGTGAACCATTGAGTAATCAAGAATGGCTCCCTGCTGCTGATCATAGGATTCCCAGTGGGGAAAAAATTCAAAAACAACCAGCCCCAACCCGTCTAACTGGTCCAATTGCACCTCGTTTTCATCAAAGTACTTGGCTATTTGGATTGTTTCACACATAATTATACTCCCCGCGCTTACTCCAATCAACGGCTTACCGCTTTCAGCCATCTGCTTGATCAGGGGCAGAACACCCTTTTCCTTTAAGTTCTTCATAAAATAATAGGTATTGCCCCCAGAGAGAAAAATTCCATCACAGTTGGATAATTCTTCTACTATATTCTCCTGGCATTCCTGGTCCACATCCACATAAAGAAACTCTGTAACTCCTAACGCTTCAAGTTCCGGTTTGGCCATGGAGAAATACTTTTTATCCCAATCAGTTTGGGATGGGATGTATGCAAGCTTAAATCCTTCACTGCCAATCAGCTTCGAAATCTTCTCTTTTAAAAAAGGATTTTTCACGCGCACATTACTTAATAAAGCCAATCTGTACATATTCACACCTCTGATTTTACATCGATATATAAATAATGTTTCGTCATAAACATCGGATGTTCCTCTGCAGAAAAGCAAAAAGCCCGACTGAAAGTCAGGCACGCCACATTTACTTCCTGTTTGCCCAAATAACAAAGGGGATCAGGATGAGCGACAGAATGCCGCCAGCAAGTGACAGGAAGGCAAAACTGGAATTGGCTACTACCATACCGGAAAGCATACCGCCCGTTGCTCCGGATAAGGCAACCATCACATCAATACTACCCTGCATTTTAGCGCGGTTGACCGGATTGGTTGCGTCGACAAGCAACGCTGTTCCGCTGATCAAACCAAAGTTCCAGCCTAGGCCGAGAAGGATCAGCGCGAGTGTAATCCAAAGCATCGATTCACCTGGTGCAATGGAAGCCACTACCCCCGAAATCAACAGTGTCACACCTGACGCGATCGCCATCGTCTTACGGCCGATTTTATCGACTAAAACGCCCGTCAATAGGGATGGCAAATACATTGCTCCGATATGGAATCCAATTACCATTCCGACTGCACTTAAACCATGCCCGTGGTGGCCCATATGGACCGGTGTCATGGTCATGATCGCGACCATCACAAGCTGGGAAAGTACCATGATTAAAGCGGCAACCCCAATCCCGCGCCTATCAGTCGAATAGGTTTCTTCAATATAATCTTTAGCTTTGCTGGCATTCCGCTCGGCCAGCGCAATGGCCCTTGCTACAACAAATGGGTCAGGGCGAAGGAAAAACAACAGCACCAACCCGGCTATGATATAGGCTGCAGCTGCCAGAATGAATGGTCCTGACAAGGCAGGGACCCCGACTGACAAAGCAAACTCTCCCATCGCCTCAACCAGGTTAGGGCCGGCAACCGCGCCGAAAGTAGTCGACACCATTGCAATACTGATCGCTGTTGCACGCTGCTTCTCATTCGCTAAATCTGTACCTGCATATCGAGCTTGCAGATTTGTCGCGCTGCCTGCACCATAAATCAAAAGTGAAGCAAAAAGAAGATAGATGTTATTGGTCACTGCAGCGAAGATGACACCAATAGCCCCAATGCCCCCTGTTAAAAAACCAGAAGCCAAACCTGCCCGCCTGCCATACCGCTGCGAAAGCCTGCCGACAACCAGGGCGGCTCCTGCCGAACCGAGGGTAAATAGGGCGGTAGGCAAACCGGCCACTGTATCGGTACCGAGCATATCCCTTGCCAGCAAAGCACCGACGGTAATGCCTGCAGCCAAGCCAGCACCACCAAATATTTGGGACAGGACCACAATCAGAAGGGTCTTTTTATACAGTGCTTTTTGTTTCTCAGGTGATTCTATATAGCTCTGCAGCCAGGCTGGCTGGTCATTTATGGCCGCTGCATCGTCAGACTGTTGTTTCATATCTCAGCTCTCTCTTTCTGAATATCATTTGTAACTACATAATACCACTTCAGGTATATTATAAGTGCACTTTCTACCTGCCTTTTAAAAAAAAATATATTTAGGTGAAAACCGCAAAGTTATTCGAACTTATTAATTCTTCCCTGATTGATTCTGATAATTCCTGATGATCATTCCCGATGACTTGATCATCCCCATCTGTTCATAATAGGGCTGCAGGTTTTCGTCACACATCAGGTCAATCATATAAGTGCCCTCCAGCTCTTTAAGCATCCGACTTACCAGCTCCTTGCCAACCCCCTTGTTATGATATGCTGGCAATACCTCTAGAAATGGAATATAAGCGGAAAGAGTATGATCTGTTATGGCTGTAATAAAGCCAATTACCCTATTTGCTTCCTCATCTACCGCAATGATGACTTTATCACTTTTCTTTAGCAATTGGATATGAGTTTCTGTGTCAGGAGCATCCGGCCAACCGACAAAGAATCCTTCCAGCATTCCAGCTGAAATCCCCGCGGCATTATTTTTATATATCATGATAATCCCCCTATCGATGGCCGTCTTTACGTGCCTGGATATACCCATAATAGGCATAAGTCCCATTCTGACTCAAATCTTTAACCTCGAACCCGCATTTTTTATAGAAACTGAAATTATTGGCAGATGTATGGGCAAACCAGTCTCCGTGAGGCAATTTTTGCAGGCAAAGTTCCACCAGCTTTTGGCCAATGCCTTTACCGCGGTACTCCGATAGGATTGCTAGATCCATGATATTGGCGGCCATGATTTTATCAGAAATAACCCTGACCATTCCGACCATTTCCTCCTGGTCCCATACCGTGAATGCCCAAGTTGAATTCTCGAAAATCAGCGTAAACTTTTCCTTCTGCCATTCTGGCGTATTCCTTACCCAGCCGGCATCCTTGAACAATTTCTCCACCATCTCTGCAGGAACCCCTTCTGTTCCTTCTAGGATAACCAGTCCGTTAAAATACTGATACATAAATGATTTCCCCCTTTTTTATAAGGGATTATATTCTTTGCAATAGATGGAATATCCTGCCAATTTTACCATTTGGGATTGACTGTTTAATTTACTCCATAGTAGCAAAGCCTAATTTCAGGAGGTGTGTATGATGGTAAGAATCCACAATCCAGTAACCGGTGATAAACGCAAAAGAGGGATAGACGGACAGCTGCACGGAGGAATGCTCGAAACTGCTGACGAGTTTTTCGATTCGATCTTCCAGCAAAAAGCAAAGAAACAGGACGAATCGGAACCTGATGAACAAAAATAACGCCTGGTTGGCGTTATTTTTTATACATTCAATACAACATTGATCATCCTGGCTACCAGCCCATAAAGAAAAGCACCCATTGAATTGGGTGCTTTTCCTCTATTATTTTCCTGTCTGCTTGTTCATTGCTGACATCATTTGATTGATTTTCTTCTGGGATGGTTTCATTCCCATTTGCATCATCATCATTTTAAGCATTTGTTCATTGATTGGCGGATTCTTCTTCAGGTAGCTCTCCATATATCTGCGAGCAATGAAAAATCCTAGCGCTACACCGGCAAGCAATGCCAGGAAGCCAACTAGAATATAAGTCCACATAAAAAACTTCCTCCTTCATGTTGTCTAACATACAGTGTACTAAACCAAAAGCTATTATACAATATCTGTCGATTTTTTTCTCTATAATTTCATCATATATTTATATATATTTTCGTTCCTTGATCGGCTTTAGCCAGCCGTATTTTGTTGAATCTAGGTCAATTGCCAAAAAAGAAGACTCGCATTTGCGGAGGATTTCAAAAAATACTGTCTCTGCGTCAACGGGGCCGCGTGAATCCAATTCAAGCCATCTATCATGGACCTTTAATGTCGCTGAGCTATTATTAGATTTATTTTCAAAAATATAAACTCCGTCTTCCAGTTTAAATCCTTTTACTTTAGAAAGCTGTTGATGCAGCAGCTGATGGATGCGCAGTACAGGTATCGATTTCGTAACAAATCCGACCTGTTTCGCGAGGATTGATTTTAATTCGCCGTTTGCTTGACTATATTCCAAAAACAATTGATAAAACATCCGTTCTCGACCAAAATAATGAGAGGCAAATTCATCTTCAATTAGATATAGCTGGTAGGATCTCACTAGATCCCCTCCTCTGCAGACAAGCTTTTATTTTATTATAGGAAAACGTTTGGCCTGCGTTTGTCTAAAGATGCTGCAAAAATCAACTAATTTTGTCGAATTCAAAACTTTCTTACATTTAATTATAAATTTTCCCATTTAAATTGTCACGGAATTAGAAAACTGCCAAATTGTTCAGCTGAAATGGAATACTTGCCGATTTACAGGGGAATATATCATTGTTGAAAAGAAAGAGAAAGGATGAATGAATTTGGCTACCGTACTTTATATTACAGCAAATCCTAAACCCGTGGAGGAATCCTTCGGTCTATCTGTCGGAGAGGAATTCCTCAAAGCTTATCGCGAAAACAACCCTGATGATGAAGTCATCAGACTTGATCTTTATAAAATGGATATTCCGCTAATTGATACAGATGTTTTCAGCGGCTGGGGGAAGTTGCAACAGGGTTCTGCATTTGATCAGTTAAGCGACGACGAAAAGCATAAGGTCAGTGCCATAAACACGCTGACAGACCAGTTTATCTCTGGTGATAAATATATTTTCGTAACACCTTTCTGGAATTTCAGCTTTCCTCCTAAGATGAAAGCTTATATTGATAATATCGCAATTGCCGGCAAAACCTTCAAGTACACTGCTGATGGGCCTGTAGGCTTGCTGGGCGGCAAGAAATCCCTCCATATCCAGGCTCGCGGCGGAATCTATTCAGAAGGTCCAGCGAAGGATCTTGAATTCGGCGACCGTTACCTTCGTGCCGTTTTAGCATTCATGGGTATCACCGATATTGAAACACTGGCAATTGAAGGCATGGCGGCAATGCCAGATAAAGCACAGGAAATCAAGCAGCAAGCCATCCAGCGCGCCAATGAGCTGGCAAAACAATTTTAACAACAAAAAAAGCCTGGAAACAGGCTTTTTTTCTTACTTATTTTATTCCGTCCAAAGGAATCTCTTTGCGATGGTCGAAACTGAATAAAGTCCCTTCAGCAATCGCCTGTTCTTCTGCAGCCCCCTGCTGTGCAGCCTGGTTCAGTACCGCACCTTCCAATGGAATATCCTTTCCATATTCGAACATTGCATACACCTCCTGATATTTAGTATAGGTATTTGTTACTAATATATTTACCATGTTAAGTCTTTTTTCCTGCTGACTTGGGAAATTTTTTATATTTATATAGATATGATTACAAAATAAAAAAACACCCGAATTTTTTTCGGGTGTGTCAAAATAAATTGATATTGGAATTAGAATGACCGCTTTGTCATGGATTCACCCAGATCAGCCGGAATGCTGACAGTGATGGTTTCCATATGCTGGGCTACCTTGGTACTGTAGGTGAAATCACCATAACAGTAAGGATAGCGAAAATTGTTTTTATCGCCTCCGCAATTGTAGATTTGCGGGTTTTTCTCAACCTGCATCATCGAAAACTTCTTTGCCAGACCCTCACTGTGCTTGCCTCCGTTTATGGCGACAAAGTCGATGTAGCCGATTCCCATATTATAGGCCTGGATGACAGTCGGGAAATCAACCTGTTTTTGATTTCCATAGGTAACGGCCCGTTGGAAATACTTCACGCCCTGCTGGATGCTCTGCTGAGGGTCCTGTATCGTATTAGGGGCCAGTCCCAATGATTCAGATGCCTGCATAGGATCGCCTCCTCTTCCCCTGCTTTCTTGCATCATCAACGCTGACACCGTGATAGTATGTTCATCGAGTCCGACTTTTTTCAGTTCTTCTTCAATGATCGGAGTATACTTTGCGACCTCTCCGATTGAATTGTTAACATCAAGATTGATTGTCTGCACTCTCTGATGATATAAATCAAAGAATCTATCAAAAAGAATAAATCCAACAAATAACGTGAACAGCAAAAGAACAAGATTGAAATTACGTTGGACCTGTTTTTTCTTTTTGGATTTCTTTTTATTGTATTTCATCGTTTCTCTCCCAAATCATATACTTGATTTCTATTTTATTATTAATCAAAGAAAGATGAAAGGGAGCCGCTATTATTTTGCAGCTCCCTACTCATTATTCTTCATAAATCATTTTTCTCGTCATTCCGCCGTCGATGACTAAATCCTGCCCGTTAATGAAGTCATTCTCCGGATCAGCCAGATAGAGACATGCTTTTGCAATATCTTCAGGATTCCCAACACGATTTGACCAATGCTGAAGATGGTCCTTTTCCCTCAACTGATCGTAATCCTCCGTTTGAATCCAGCCAGGGCTGATGGAATTGACCGTAATTCCATTTGGCTGAAGTGAAGCTGCGAGAGCATGGGTCAAGGAAACGATTCCACCTTTTGAAGAAGCGTAAGCCTCTGAATTGGGTTCAGACATGGTCGCCCTGGTAGACGCGATATTGATAATCCGTCCACCCTCTTTCATCCTCCGAGCCGCCTCACGGGAGCCTATAAAGACACTTCTGAGATTCGTGAATACGACGTCCTCCCATTCCTCTGTTGTCAGTTCAAACAAAGGCTTGAATCTGGAGACCCCTGCATTGTTGACCAGAATATCAATCCTTCCAAAGTCCTTCATTACTCGATCTATCAGATTTAAGATGTCCTCTTCTATGCTGACATCTGTCCGATAAAAGACCGCTTTCCCGCCTGCCTCTTCAAGTAATCGTACAGCCTCTTTCCCCTTTTCTTCATCCTTGTCCGCTATACAAACGATCGCCTCTTCTTCGGCGAACGCTTTTGCAATCCCTTTGCCAATCCCATTTGCACCACCAGTAATGATGACTGTGGCCCCGGTGTACTTTCCTTTCATACTCTCATCCTTTCATTCCAAGAATTGAGTTCAATGCAGAGCACTCTCTCTTTACATTACCACAGATGCAAGTCTTGTAATTAAGGCTTACTTCATTTTATGTAACTGGACATCAAAAGCATTAAGCAAGAAAATGACCCAAATAGCAGACAGTCCCCATGTCAAAAGTGGATTTTTAAAGTGCAGCCTTAATAAAGAAAACATAACAATATTGAATAGAACAGACCATCCAATATTCCAGCCGCCATGATGATTTATTAAGTTCAAATACCGTTCGTTTATGTGTTCGATCAATGTGTATACTCCTACCCAGGTGAAAACCCACAGGATCTTTTTCCAGCGGACACTCGGAAACCGGCCAAGATAGATCAGGATGGTAGAAGGGTAGACGACAAACATAATCATTAAGGCAATGACTGTATGATTAACAAGAATCGATTGCCCGAAAATCGATTCTTGATACGTCCATTTCATTTGATTATAAAGCAGGACACCTTTGAGCAAATCTCCAGTAAAGAAAAACAGGATGGTGGGATAATACTTTTTCCACCCTTTCCAGTCCCCCCATATTATGGCGGCTATTAGAAACAAAGCGTTATAAACAAAGTGCATGGATTTCACTCCAACTTTTTTTTTAGTTTTTCCCATTCTAATAAAATCATGAAACCCATGCACCATTTTTTGAAACGGCGAAAAAAGGCCAGACTGGAAGCCTGGCCTTTTCGTTTATTTTTGACTCTCAGCAGAAACTTGCCATTGTACGCCGAATTTGTCTGTAACCTGTCCATATGCAGGACTCCAGAATGTTTCTTGAATAGGCATTGTGACATTCCCGCCATCCTGCAGCTTTTCAAAGACTTCGTTCGCTTCTGAAACATCGTTGATCAATAGAGCAATCGTCACCTGAGATCCGAGCTGGTACGGACCTCCAGGAAAATTATCGGAAAGCATTAAACTCGCATTGCCGATTTTCATCTGGGCATTCAATACCAGGTCCTTTGCTTCTGGCGGCAGCGGATTCCCCGGATTTCCGGGCATGTCACCGAAAGTTTGAAGACTGAGCACTTCAGCTCCTAATGCATGCTGATAAAATTTCACTGCTTCCTGGCCATTTCCATTTGTTACAAGATAGGGAACAATACCTGTGATCATGAGAGCACCTCTTTTCAAATTTAAGAACAAACGTTCGTTTTTAAGCTTACCAGAATTTTCATAAATAAACAATATTTCATTTTGCCCAGATTCTAGTTAACACAAACAAGTAATTGAATGCAAAAAAAGCGGAGGGGGCCCGCTTTTCAATAATTAATATGGAAAGTCATTTCCGCTCTTATCCCGGATAATGACCTCATATTCATCATTTTTTACAAGTGAGTTTGCTTTTTCCATTTCTATGAAATCCTCAATCTCGCTGCGAATTTTCTCTACCGTCTTTTTTGCGTTTTCATCCGAGGGCTTCAGGCTGGTTTTGATGAACATTTTCATCTTACGATCTTTATAGGAATAGCCATAACCGGAAACCTTATACTCTTTTTTCATGCCAAGCCCTTCAAAGATACTTCTTAAATATGATGTCCATATTCCTTCTCGCTCATTTTTCTCTACATCCACATCTGTAATGAAAACATCTTTTTCAGAACCAGCTGCTTTTGCAATCTCAAGGGCTGCTTTTCTAATTTCTTCTCCCCTTGCTTCAGTAAGTGGAATCTCAACTTCGATTTTCTCATTGAATGGGTTGACCATTAAGATTTCATACCCTAAGGATTTAAGTTTTTCGTCTACCTGTATTCCCAGTTCTTCATCCTTTTTCTCTTCGACTGTCATCGGCGTATATTCAGGCATGTATGATGATACATGAACTTTATAGGAATCATACCCTTTGCTTTTCATCACCTTATCGATGATCATGGTGATTTTTTCCCGTTCACGGTCAGCATCCTTCTCCGACCCTTCAATGGATACAGAGATTTCTTTCGTTTCTCCTGGACGCAACCCTAAAGCGAAATGTTTATAACCTTCCTCTTCCATCGCTTCCCAAAGAAGAACATCCATAGGTTCTGATTTGAAAATCTGGCCTAAATATGGAATTTTAGATGCCATTTCAGCAACTGAAGGATTAAGGAACGCTGAAGAGGTCAGAACGCCAAATCCGATAATGGCCGCTGCTGCAAAGTGAAAACTCTTCCTGCTTCTTTTTCTTCCTGTTGTTTTCTTTATTGGGTCCGCCTCAGTTTTTATATTCTTAGCAAAATCATATAAGGATGTGGGTACCTCGATTTTATCCAAATCTGCTTTTATCTCGTTTTTAATCTGATCATCCATCTTCATTGTGTGCTCACCCCTAAAATTTGATTTTCCGATAATCTTTCTTTTAAAGCGTTCCTGGCCCTATGAAGATGGGATTTTACTGTTGAAACTTTTAATCCCAGCAGATCTGATACTTCCTGTATCGATAGCTCCTGGTAATAGTAAAGGAGCAGGACATTACGATAATCGCTGTTTTTTAATGAATGGATTCCCTGTCTGATCTCATGATCGGTCTCCTCTTTTATAACAGTTTCCAGTACTTCTCGTTTGTCCTTTATGTAGTCCAACTCAATTACGGTCTCTTTCATTCTTCCGTTCTTTCTTAAAATATCGATGGACCGATGTGTAACCAATTTATAAAACCATGTACTGAAGTAGATAATTTCTTTCCCGCTCATGATATTCCGGTATGCTTCAATCATCGCGTTTTGAACGACTTCTTCTGCCTGCTCCTTAGAACGGACAATACTGAAGCTGGTTCTGTAGCTTTTTTCAATCAGCGGATTAATAAGCTCAGCGAATGCCGCATCTTCACCGTTTCGGATCCGTTGCATCAATTCCTTCTGTTCCATCGGCAGCACCTCCTTATTTGTTCTATTCTTTAGGCGCATGTAGTTGAGTAAAGGTTGCGTTTCCCTAAAAAAAATTCATAAAGAAAACCCGCCTGCTGGCGAGTTGTTTATTCAGAGATATTTAAGCTTTTGTCTTTATGCCAAACTTAAACACAGGTACATAATATGATTCATTCGCCTTCATATTAACATTCTTTTCCAATAAATTGCACAAAAAAACGAGCATGATAAATTCATGCTCGTTTTAGTAGTGATTAGTTTTGTTGAAGCAATGCTTTCACTCGTGCAACGACGTTGTTCACTGTGAAACCATACTCTTCCATGATTTTTTCACCAGGAGCTGATGCACCGAATGTATCAATCCCTAGTACTTCTCCTTCGTCCCCAACATAGCGGTGCCATCCGAGAGAAGATCCCATTTCAATGCCCAGACGCTTCTTAACAGACTTAGGAATGACACTTTCTTTGTATTCCTTAGATTGCTGTTCGAAACGATCCCATGAAGGCATACTTACGACTGCAACGTCAATTCCTTCAGAAGCCAGTGCTTCCTGTGCTTTTACAGCAAGTCCAACTTCAGAACCTGCAGCAAGAAGCAATGCATCTGCTGTATCTTTACCAGCTGGGGAAATCACATAAGCACCCTTAGATACACCATCGTAGGCGTTATTGTCAGTGTCCTTGATTGTCGGCAAATTCTGGCGAGTCAATACAAGAGCTGTAGGTGTCTTAGTTGATTCTACCGCAAGTTTCCATGCTGCTGCTGTTTCGTTTCCGTCAGCTGGACGAATGACACACAGGTTTGGCATAGCGCGAAGGCCCGCCAACTGTTCAACTGGCTCGTGAGTAGGCCCATCTTCTCCTACTGCGATGCTGTCATGCGTGAAAACATAAGTGACAGGCAAGCCCATCAATGCTGCAAGTCTGATCGCAGGCTTCAGGTAGTCAGAGAACACAAAGAATGTTCCGCCGAATACTTTCAATCCTCCATGAAGAGCCATACCGTTCATAGCTGCACCCATTGCGAATTCCCGCACACCGAACCAGATGTTGCGGCCTTCGAATGAACCAGGGAAGAAGTCACCTGTTCCCTTGATCATCGTTTTATTTGAACCCGCAAGGTCCGCAGATCCACCGATAAGGTATGGAAGATTCTTAGCGATTCCGTTTAGTGCTTCTCCAGATGAAGCACGGCTCGCCAGGCTCTTGCCTTCTTCATAAACTGGAATGTCTTTATCCCAGCCCTCAACCAGCTCACCCTTCATGGCTTTTTCAAGCTGGGCACCCAGTTCAGGGTATTCACTCTTGTACTTGGCAAATAGCTCATTCCATGCCTGCTCAGTTTGTTCGCCTTTATCTGCGATTTGCTGCTTGAAGTGATCATAAACTTCACTTGGAACATGGAAGTCTTCCTCGAACGTCCACTTATAAGCTTCCTTGGTAAGCTTCAATTCATCAGCACCTAGTGGAGCACCGTGAACATCCGATTTACCAGAAAGGTTTGGTGAACCGTATCCAATAATGGTTTTAACTTCAATCAAAGCAGGGCGGTTTTCGTCAGTCTTCGCTTCTTCGATCGCTTTGGCGATTTCGTCAAGATTGTTGCCGTCTTCTACACGGATGTATTGCCATCCATATGCCTTGAAACGATCAGCTACACTCTCAGAGAAGGATTTGTCCAGATCGCCATCCAATGAAATGTCATTTGAATCGTAAAGAACGATCATTCTGCCCAGCTTCAGGTGAGCTGCAAGGGAAGCGGCCTCAGCCGATACACCTTCCATTAAATCGCCATCACCACAAATGCTGTATGTATAGTGGTCTACAATATTGTAATTGTCCTTGTTGTATACAGCCGCAAGATGACGCTCTGCCATTGCCATACCAACAGCCATCGCAATCCCTTGACCCAGAGGACCAGTCGTTGCATCTACCCCTGCAGTGTGTCCAAATTCAGGGTGACCCGGTGTTTTGCTTCCCCACTGGCGGAAGTTCTTGATATCATCCATTGATAAATCATATCCTGCAAGGTGCAGCAAGCTGTAAAGCAACATGGATCCGTGTCCTGCAGACAATACAAATCGATCACGGTTGAACCATTCAGGATTTTTAGGATTGATGTTCATGTATTGAGTCCATAGAGTGTAAGCCATCGGAGCAGCGCCCATCGGCATGCCAGGGTGGCCCGAATTTGCCTTTTCAATTGCATCAATCGATAATGTACGAATGGAATCAATTGAAAGCATATCAATTTTATTAAACATTAAATACATCCTTTCTATAAGTACTGACTACATCCTTAATATTATAGCGAGAGAAATTATTATACAACAAATTGTGCCTGAAGGAGACAGAAAAGGCCGTATTGTTATTTATTTTGACACAAACTCGCTTCTGTTATGTAAAGCTAGCAGAGTTAGCATTTATAAATACAAATAATTAAGATAAAACTGAAGTTCCTCAACCGTGTTTTTCTCATATCTTGAAGTTACTAAACACTGCATTTAAATCCTGGCTCAGGAGCCTGCTTGATGTGTAAAGAACACACATGGAAAATAAAAAAGGAATACACTATTTTACATGTATCCCTGAGTATATTAATGCAGCTTGTTCTTTGCTTTTTCTTCCTTAAGCTTTTCTGGAGTAACATCGTTTCCTTCTGGGTCAACAATGGTAACTCCTTTAAGCGTGTTTAGCATGGAAGAGCGGAAAGACTGTAAATATTCAGCGCGAAGCTTTGTTTGTTCTTTGGCTTCAGCTTCTGTCAGCTTTGATGACTTTGCTTTTCTTGCCAGTTCATTGATTCTAGTAATTTTATCACTTGATAGCATGGTAAAGCTCCTTTGTAAAAAAGATACGTCAAAAGTCATCTTACTAAAAATAGAGTGTTTTTACAAGAATTGAGCTCCTCATTCTTTTGTTTCCATGTACTCCAGGTATCTTCGATTCACCGTTGCCTTTGACACATCATAGCCGAAGCCTCTCAGTGTAGCGGCTATTTCTGCAAAAGTGAGACCATTGTTTCGAAGCCTGATGATTTCTTCAATCGGCATTTCTTTTCGATCCCGTCCAGCGTGGTCTCCTTGATTCTTAAGGTTTCGCTGGGGCTTGTACCCGTGATCGATGGCACGTTTCATGCCGCGTTTAATTTTTATATTGTGGATTTTCCGCTGGTATTCTTCGACCATACTGACTATTTGCAAAACCATCGAATCAGATTCCGACAGCTGCAGCTCCCCATTGTGGGAAATACTGTATAGCTTCACATTTTCTTTCAATATACAATGAAGAATGGCTACTTTCGCGTTTCCCCTTCCAAGGCGTGTTTCATCCTGGATGAGCAAGGCATTGACTGAATCGTCCTTGATTAATTCCAACAGTTCCAATATACCATCTCTTTCAAGGTCATATCCGCTGGCCTGTTCCTTTATTATCCTGGCGACTTCGAATCCGCAATGACTTGCCAGGCGAAGCAATTCCTCCTCCTGTCTTGCCAGGGAGGTTTCCTGTGTTTCCTTTGTTGTGCTCACACGGCAATAGATTAGTGCTTTCATGGTGTCTCCTAATTCCAGCTATGATTTATTCTTCCGCTCCTGCAATCTGGGTGGGTTCCAAATGATCGGCGATGACAGGGATGACGATTTCATCACCTGGATAAATTCGTTCACCGATAATTCCATTCTCTTTCTCGACCCAGCTGATAAATTCACGATCTGAAAGATTGTGTTTATGTCCGAAACTCTCGGACAGCTCCCATAATGATTGCCCTTCTTCTATAGTAACAGTTATGTATGCATCATCGGTATTCAAATGGACTTTCGCCACTAAGGTAAACATCAGGCTGACAGCCAGCAACACGATTGCGTATGAATAGTTATTCCATAATTTTTTCATATCCAACACCTCTTAACGAATATATGTTCGGTTTATTTGTTTTCATTATAAATCGAACATTTGTTTTGTGTCAACTCATATATTCGAACTTATGTTTGTATCTATAGGAAGGACATGGTATAATAAGGACAAGAAAATATACGAGGTGCGTGAATATGACAAAATTATCAAAGCGTCAACAAGATATATTTGAATTCATAAAAGGCGAAGTCAAGAAAAAAGGATATCCACCATCCGTACGTGAAATAGGCGAAGCTGTTGGACTTGCTTCAAACTCCACTGTCCATGGCCATCTTGCTCGCCTTGAGAGCAAGGGCTTGATCAGACGCGATCCAACCAAGCCTCGTGCTATAGAAATCCTTGAAATAGAAGAAGATAGCCGCATCCCTAAATATAAGGTGGTTAACGTACCTGTTGTCGGTAAGGTAACAGCTGGTATGCCGATCACGGCGATTGAAAATGTAGAAGAGTACTTTCCTCTTCCGGATCGTCTTGTTCCACATGATGAGCAGGTATTCATGCTTGAAATCATGGGAGACAGTATGATTGAAGCCGGCATTCTCGATGGCGATTATGTAATCGTTAAACAACAGAAGACTGCCAACAACGGGGACATCGTTGTAGCGATGACGGAGGATGATGAAGCGACTGTTAAGCGTTTCTTCAAAGAAAAGGATTATTTCAGACTCCAGCCGGAAAACCCTACAATGGATCCGATCATTCTTCGCAATGTATCGATTCTCGGAAAAGTAATCGGAGTATATCGCCATATGCACTAAAAGCAAGCGTCCATCGCTTGCTTTTTTTCATTCTATTAAACTTATAAAGACGTACCTAATGGGAGATAAGCACATTTTAGCTTGGAAATGGGTAGATGCACTAGCGCCTTGTCCTAATCTACATATGATGTACTGTAAGTATTTTACGGATTGGGAAGGAGTTGAAAATGTTATGGGATACCATCGTAGTGATAACGATGTAGCTGGCATTTTTTCCCCTCACAGGGACAGAGACAGGGATCGAGTCAGGGCTACTGTAGATTTTGATGACCTGTGCCGTGCTGTCCGCCGCTGTATTATCGAAGACCTTCGCGACGCTGACCGTCGTGACCGCCGTGATGATCGCCGTGACCGTCGTGACGACCGTCGCGACCGCAAGAGATGCGGATGCGGATTCTGGTAATATCAAAAAATCCCGATTGGCAACTAGCCTCTCGGGATTTTACTTTTCAACAAGGATTAAACCTTTTCTATTTTAACTTTATATCTGTAACAGGCAGTACATCTGTTATGGCAGCCATGTAATCTTCTTTCTGTTTTTCAGTAACCCACAGATGGACCGCGCCTTTATCCTGGCTCGTTCTGATCAGACGGCCCATTCCCTGTATCAAACGCAGCAGCATATATGGTATATCTACTTCTTTGTTAGGATTTTTCGCATGCTTCCGTTTGGCCTGGAATACAGGATCGTGCGGCGGGAACGGCAATGAAGAGATAATGACCTGGGTCAATGACTCTCCTGGCACATCCAACCCCTCCCACAAACTGTATGAACATAGGACAGCAGTCACCTCATTCTGGAAGTCCTTGACGGTTTCGCTGATTTCCCGGTCCCCTTCAAACAAGATATTGAATTCCCATTCCTGGTTATCCGACCAGCTCCTGAAGCGCTCCATTTCTTGCATGGACGAAAACAGGACAAGCGAACTGCCTCGATTGTTCCTTAGATCTCCACCAATAGCCAGCCATTTATTCGATTCATCATTCTCAACATGTACTGCCATTTCCATTTGTGCTTCATAATCGAATGGAGACGCCACAGTAAAAGAAGAATATTTCTCTATACCGAGACTCTTTGCGATATATTCAAAGTCACCGGCCTGCGATAATGTCGCAGAAGAGAAGACAAAAGGAATGTTTTGCGAGAACACTTCCTTCTTCAGAATGTCCTCAACAAGCCGGGGCATAATCACAAGAGAAGTTTGCACTTCATTTTCCTCAAGCCAGAAAATCCCCTCATCATTTTTCAGGAAAATGGATAAACCATATGCGAAAAACTCAAGATATTCTTCCATGATTTTTAAATGGTACTCGTCGATAAGGAACATTTCAGCATCAAATACCAGCTGGTCCATTAACTCACTGACCTTTTTCTCAAGTGTCTCAGCAGTATTTCTAATCACAGGAAGCATAGGTACTTCCTTCCGAGTTGACCCTTCGACCGCTGATGAGTTCTCAATCAGCAGATCAAACCATGCATCGTGCAGCTCGAGAATATCCTCTATCAAGTACAATGAGTCTTCCCTTACGTCCTGATGCATATATCCTGTCAGGACAGTGGTCAGTGTTTGTGAGTTAAAACGGTACGTCAAGCCTTTTTGGGCTGCAAATTCCAGTAAGTGCCCTTCGTCGAAAATGACGGTGCTTGCTTCTGGAAGCAACGGCATCTGCCCTTCACGCTTGCGTGATTCTTTTGTCCACACATGCTCCATATAGAAGTCATGGGAGCAAATGATCAAATCACCTGCGTGACGGTAATAATCGCGATTCAATGTCTGTCCGCAGCGATGACGCCAGCTGCAGGTTGAACATTGCTGCAATGGGTCCCAGGCGATGGAAGACCATTTTTCATTCGTTACCCAAGGGTATTCTTTGCGGTCTCCATACCGAGAGAACGAGTTCATTGAAATTCCTTCATCAAATATAAAATCAGGAAGCTGATCGTGGACATCGAGAATTTCAAAGTCATCAGACGTATTGGATAGATCGTCCAGCTTTTTAACACAGACATACTGTTCCCTTGCCTTTGCAAGGCGGACGTCTACCTTCAAGCCTAATGCCTGCTCGAGTTTCTCAATATCCCCGCCCTCTTTGACAAGCTGTTCAATGAGCGTTTCATCCGAGCAGGAAACGATTGCAGGCTTTCCCATATAACGAGCATATAGGATGGCATAAATCAGGTAGACAAAAGTTTTTCCAGTTCCTACCCCTGCTTCGGCAAAGACGATTCCCTTATTTTTAAACGCCTGCTCCACCTGGAACGCCATATAAATTTGTTCATCACGCAGTTCATAGCCTTTCTCAGGCAATATATCGTAAAACACATCACCAATATAATCACCCAATAAATCAAAGAACGTATCATTCTTGGTAATGGTAAATGGAAGTTTATTTGTCATGCATGTTCTCCCTCACAATTGATTCCCGGCAAAAAAGCCAGCTTTTATCATAACAGAAAACGAGTCAGATAGTGAAAAAAATGTCTTCATAATTTGGTTTTAAATTAAGATTTCAGTTTTGGGATTTTCTGCTAAAATTTTTTAAGGGAGGTGGAGTATGTTTGAGAAAAACAAGAAGTATATATATATCGCAACGATCGCAGTATTGCTTATAGTAATCGTTTATCAGAATAACCGATTTTCAGATTTAAAAACGGCAGTCGGAAGTGGCTATTTTAGAGATGTTCGGTCCGCTATTTTTCTCCTGGAACAAGATGGTGACGTGGACTTTTGGGTTCAAACTCTGAAACAGGCAGAAGGGCAAATAACCTTAGAACGGCATCTAAGCGAGATGACTCTTTTAGGCAGGAAGTTCATGGAAATGGACGGGAAAATCCTGCTTATCGGCGAACAATTGAATTTGCTAGCGGATCAGTACCGAGAACTAGCCGTGAATATTCATAATGGTATGTCCTATGACCATAACGCAGAGGAAATTATCCGGAATTCATCCTTTTTGCAAAAAGTTCTAAAAGAAGCCGAAGCTATTTCAGGTGAAAATGGAAAGAAATATTATCAGGAGTTCACCAATACCGATTCAGAAACATCGAATCTGGTTTGGAAAGAATATAAAAAGTTTGTTGAGGAGGCTGAGGAATGAATTATTTTATCCGGCCAGAAACCGATCGCGACATCCAAGGCATTCAGGAAGTAAATTATTTAGCTTTTAACAGTCAGGAAAACGAGGCCCGCCTGGTAAAGCTCATCCGCACTTCAGAATATTTTGTACCTGAGCTAAGTCTTGTGGCAGTGAATGAAGATGAGGAAATCGTCGGCCATATTCTTTTCAGTCTAATCCATCTTGTAACAGAAGAAGGAACTGTACCCACTCTCGGTCTCGCCCCCATGGCTGTAAAGCCGGGATGTCAAAATAGCGGTATCGGTTCTTCCCTTGTCTCCAAGGGATTAAATGCCTGCAAGACTTTAGGCTTTAAACATGTGTTTGTCCTGGGACACCCAAATTTCTATCCACGATTCGGCTTTTCACCTGCCAGCGGGTTTGGAATCAGCTCCCCATTTCCTGTTCCTGAAGAAGTGTTCATGGCTCAGGAACTTGAAAAAGGATCGCTCACTGGGCTGAAAGGAAAGATTGAATATCCTCCTGCTTTTAATGCAGTAAGCTAATACTTAACAAAAGTGTCTTAACTGGGCACTTTTTTATTTTGGGTGAATATGATTTACCACTTTCTCAAAGTGTAATTCTACACCAAAAGAGCATATAATGAAGAAATCCTAATGAATGAGGTGTGTTTGATGAAAAAAGCGGTACTTTTTCTGGTCATTTTTTTGACCTCTGTCAATTTCTTCTTCAATGGAAATCCGCTCTCAAAATCCTATGCGCAGGAGCTGGCAGTCGAATATCTGGAGGAACAATTCCAAGGCCAGAAGTTCATTTTAAACAATGAAGGTTATTACCCGGGGGAAGGCACGTACATTATTGGATTTCAGTCTGAAGACAAATCGATTTCTGGGTTCCTTGATGTCAGGAAAGGAAAAGTAAGACTAGATAAGGGAGTTGCACAATAAGTGCATCTCCCTATTGATTCATTTTAGGGTTAAAGATTAAATCGAAAAATGCTATGGCGAATGCCAGACCAAGCGGAGCTCCAAAATCCCATTGATCAAGAGCCTCTGGGCGATAAAAATAGTCCGCCAGCCGATTAACAGCCATGAATAATACAAAGGCACCTAAAAATTTCATGATTCTTCTTCCGATAGCAATCCTCGGCAATCTCCTCAGGTTCAACATTACTAGGATCACTTGATACAGCACAAAGAGCAGCATGAAGATGACAAATCCCATGACAAACATGAATGCTATAGAGGTGTCGATATCCATATAAATGATGAACATTGTGATAGAAAGCCCCAGGAAAAATAACGAATATAAACTGATATTGATCCATTTCCCTTTTTTCATAGTTGACCATCTTCCAATTCATCAAGATCCATTTGCAGCCATCTTTGCACCAAATCCTCATCGTCCTTGATATGCAGGATATCCCAGATGCTGAACATCTTTGGGATATAGAAGGCATCCTCAACATCTTTTTCATCTGTCATCTGATAAGGAATCCACAAGTCGTACAATCCAATATCAAGGTATTGGTCCTCCTTGAATGTAGGCATGTAACGGCTGAATGGTTCAATTTTTGCGTAGTCATTCAAAATAGATGAAATCACCTTTGCCTTACTCTCAATATTCGTTTCATTGATATCGGTAATCATCAATTTTGAATGGTTTAAGAACTGATAAAAATCCTCCAGATCGACATGCTCCCAGCCGTCCCTGGACAGATAGGCATCATATTCCTTGAATAGTTCATCCCGATCGATCTGCACACCGGCGTTAATTCCATAAACTGCGGGTGAGTGGTATAAATAATTCGTGAATATATAATTCTCCTCGATTTCTTCTTCTCCATTATACCTGTAGCTTTTTGCATAGAATGTCATATCCTTCTCGCGTTCAGGGGCAAAAATCAATAAAGGATTACCCGCATTCCCTGAATGTTTCATCCCGACGAAGATAAATCCTTCACCATAACGTTCAGTCAGTTCCGCCTGGATTTCATTCTGGTACGGATCCCCTGCTGCCGGTTTCAGGATGAAAAAATATACACAAACTACCCCTGTCAAAGCAATAAGGAGGATAAAGATGAAATGCTTTATGTAATTCTTTTGAATGGGTTCTTTCTTCATAATCGTTTCCAATGCTTACTCTCCTGCTATTCAATCATAAACTCAGACTTTAAAAACTGGACTTCTTTTTCATCTGTCAATCTGCCATATCCTTCATTTTCCTTGTTGCTAATGATGGTAGCTGTTCCTTCTTGAAACCAGACACGGTACTCATATAAACTTTCAGGCATATTCTTTTCTTCCTGAATAAAGAAAATCGCAAGCACGTCTTCTCTTCTCACCATTTCTGCCTTCGTGTTTGGCTCCCATTTGATTTTAGCAAAAGCGTTCTCAATTTGGTCAAGCGTTTGCTTGTCAGGGATAATCTTTTCCTCCCCTATCTTAGTACCATCTGAGGACATTCGTTGCACATCAATCCGCGTCAGCTTTGGCTCGAAATTTGAACTGCAGCCAGTTAAAAGAAACAAAATTAAAGTTGCGAAAGTTAGTAATCTCATTGTGGCCCCCTGTTTTAGAACTTCATAAATGATTCTCTTTATACCATCTCTCATCAAAATCCAGTTTCAATGCGTCTCCAATACAGCTGCCAAACCGAATAAATCCACTTCCTCGAGCTGTTATGATGTTGCCATCCCTTACGACCAAATCATTTGAAAGGTTGTTCAGCTCAAAAACTCCTGACTCTTTGATCGCTTCATCTGTTAATCCCACGGTAAATTTCTTGCCCTTAAGTAATCCTGCTTTTGCAAGCAGCAGCGGTGAGCTGGATATACTCGCAATAACAGATCCTTTTTCAGCCAGCTCTTTAATGAACTGTACATAATGATTCATATCTGCCAGAGCCATGATATCCATACACCCAGGTAATATTAGACTGTCAATCTCTTCAAAGTCGGTTTCACTAACCGTTTGATCTGCAAGGCAAGTTAAACCTGATTCACCTTTTATTGGTGAATGATCGATCGCAACGGTCAACACGGGCTTTTGACCCTGCATCAAAATCTATAATGCTACACTTAACTCGTATTCACTAAATTGGGGGTATAGCAAAACTGCAGTCTTTTTCACAGCTTTATCTCCTTATAATAAGTTCGTACTCTTCTTCGGATAGACAATCGTCCGTGTTAACCACTGTTAGGAACCTTTTGTATAACTCCTGTATATCAGATTGTTGATCGATTAATTGGATTCTATCCTTATATAACTCTTCACTTTCATACATATGTATTTCCATCCACTTTGTTTGGTTATACTTACTTTTTAAATGAAGCGTCTGCTTGTCTATGTATCTGGCATAAATCTGCTCAGCTTCCTCCTGGATCTGGAGATACTCCCTTTCCATGCCTGGCTTTATATGATAGCTGTATACTTTAACGTACATTATAGGCCACCGGTCACCAAACTCCTTTTCCTGTTTTCTATGAAAGAGCCTTAAGCAAAAGGGCTTTATGCCCTTCCGCTAATGCAAGCAGTTCAAATCGATTAGTTACGATCTTATTTTTAATTGATTTGGCTTCATTAATTGCAGACGCATAAAGTTCTTCATTTATTAAACCTGATGAAAAGGCCTCCTCCAATTCACTTTTATCTTTTAGGATCACTTCCCCCTGCCGGCAGGACGATGAGATCAAGGAAAAGGTCTTCCATCCATGGACGGCCATTCTCTGAACCTATTTCACTGCAAATATCAATGTACCATTGAACGATTTCACCTTCTTCATTGAACATGGTCGTCACTGAATACCTTTTTGCTTCGGGAAAATGCTGCAGCCAAATATATCCGTCATCCGCTATGCAGAGTCTCTTATCTCCATACTCGACGAATAATGGTTCAGTTACCTCTTCCATCTTCACTAAAGTGACATATCCCCTGAAACCAGGCTCATCCAAATGGCATTGTGCGAACTTTTTGCGTGTTACTCGCAGCCACTCCCTCCGATCGCCATACTTTCTTTTCAGCATAGGTTTATTCATACAAGTCTCCCATATTGCTGGTCAATGGAATTTTGTTTTCCTGTAACTTTTCCAGGATCCTGAACTTATTGCTTTGTACCTTGCTGTCGTACGGCAGGTCGATGACATACCCATCCATGGTGGTAAACCTGTATTGGTCCAGCACTGTTGTACCGTTGTCGTTTTTCACAAAGATTTCTTCAGCTTTCTTGATCTCCTCCCATTTATATGATTGGATGGCATTGAAGGATTTCTCTTCGTTAAAATGCAGCCCTTCCTCATCCATGTAATAATAATTCGATACACCGAACATGAAGAATGGAATGCTTCCCAACATCAGGAAAAGCGTAATCCAACCAGAAAACCTGAAATCAAATTTCCATTTTATAATTAAGTGGATCAGCAGAACGATCGCAATCCAAACCATCCCCATCATAAAAATGATATAAGCAGAAGGCGGTGTTACATAAAACCATTTGTCATGTGACAGATAGAGATAGTCCTGTATCAAATAAACAAGGACCAGTGGCATAAACAAACTGCTGATGAGTAATATAATGGCCGAAACCAGGATTATATGACTGGTTTTCTCTGTATTAATGGTTAGACGCCCCACATCATTTCCCTCCTTTTTCCAGTATGATTTATATACGGATAAAAGGAGGGGAGGTTTCAAAAAAGTCAGAAAACGAATTATTTTATCTGTATGTATAATTAAAACTGACGTTCCATCGGTTCTTTACAATTGGCGTATCCATTCCTGCTATAAAACTCGATACTAGTGTCGCTCGGCCATACAATTATGAATTCATACTTCTGGTCTTTTGCCCACTCATTTACACTAGAAAGCAGCTGGCTCCCTATTCCTTTCCCTCTGTAACACGGAATAGTGTAGACATTTGTCATATATGCAAATGGATTTGTCACCCGTCCCGGACGTGGAACTTTCTGAATCAATTCAACATATATGTGCGATACAATTTTTTCATGATCCTCTGCAACCCAGATGAACCACTGACCGTTGTCAATGGCTTGCTCAAGAAAACTGCTGCATTCTTCCGCAAATGCACTAAATGCAACACCTTCCCCCATCTCAGGGTAATCCTCCACGGTAAAATCCCATCTCATTTTTATGAGTTGCTCGATATCATCTTTTTTCGCCAATCGATATTCCACTCAAGATTCCCCCGCTGGTCTATAATAAATGGCCTGTTCCGCATTGAATCGAATCAGCGTTTTCTCCCGCTGCATCCCGACTTTTTCAAGAAGTCTGCATGAAGCTGTATTTGCTGTCTGGGTTTCGGCTATTACTCTGGGAAGCTTCAATTCTTCAAATGCGTATTTGATTATAGCGTTAACGCATTCCGTTCCATATCCTAATCCCCACCATTCAGGCAACAGCTGGTAGGAGATTTCCTTCCACTCACCATCATGATGGTTTGTGATCGAAACCATCCCGATAAACTCCTCAGACTCTTTTTCTTTGACAATCCAAAAATGAGAGCCCTCTTCCAATAGCAACGCTTCTCCTGCAGCCAACAGTACTCTTTCCTCAATCACACCGCCAAGATATTTCCTTACTTCCTGATCCATGTATAATTTCTTTACATCGTTAAAGTCTGACTTTGTTAACCTTGAAAGGACAAGTCGTTCTGTCCGCAACAATGGCTTCACCCCGTTTTTAAGTTTCTCTTTTCTCTTCTGCCAAAGAGGCAGGCCAATCCAAATGGAAGCAGCGGCATCAATGCCAGGATACGGAACCAATTTTCCGCTCCAAGGAAATAGAGAGATGGCAGAAGTACCGCTGCCCCGCTCAACACCAGGTGCTTCCACGATTTACTCAGCAAGCCAAATACAAAAAGCACACCTGAGGCAGCAACCAACAGCCAAAAAATGTTTCCTGACATGATTTTCCCCTCCTTAAATTCTTAATCGCTAAGCAGCCAAAAACCACCAATATTCAATCCCTTAACTTCTTCGATGTTTCCTTCCTTGTCTTTTAGTGTTAATGCCCCCTTGGCAAAAACCATATACCAATCGAACGATTCTTCAACAATCGAAAATGTGTTTACCTCGGTCTGCAACAAATCATCCGATGTTATCTTCTCAATCACTTTCACGCATTCCAGGGACAAGCATTGATATTCTGTTTTTTCATTTATATAGTCTGTGAAGGAATCTGAGTGTGTTGGTATGCTTGAGCTGTAAATAAATAGCAGCATTAAACCCGTGGCAAGAATGAGGGACTTACTGAATCTTTTTTCGGCCAGGATGATTTCCAGCCCAATGATCGAAACTAGGGTGATCCACAGCATCCAGGTAATATCAAATAACATATGGACAAAATACGTATTAAAGGCAATCAGGATCAAGTATTGAATGATTCCCGCCAGCGAGCGGGAAGTCATTTTTTCCGATACTTCCAGAACCATTTCCTTTGCTGTTTTTGAATAGAATACCTGATATATGGATAATACCAGGGAAACTATCATAAAAAGAATGCCGACAAAATCCAGGCTATCATCCATCGCTCAATCACCATGCCTCAAAAAACTTAATAGTCAAGTTCCCAGGTGAACCATCGGCCATGGCCTTCGGTCTCCCCGATTGTAGTCAAATATTCCTTCCCTTCCATATAAAAATCAAGATGGAGTTTCCTATCAAAAATATTATTATAAATATGAAAAATATCCCTGCTTGATCCTATCTCTTTAATTTGCTTTAACAATTTTTCCTTCGTCTCCAGTGGCATTTGATTGGCAACGTGGGTATGGAAAACACACAGAACCTGTTCATCCGGAATCTAATCAGCCAACGAATTGAGAAGTTGTACACCATCCCCCTCAATCAGCCTCGCTTCTTTACTGCCTACCAATTGGGCTGCTTTTTCAAAAAGCTCGCGCCGCTCCTGATGTTCGGGCCAGATCAGGGCCTTAAGCCACATATAATCATCATAGTTCCTCACGTCATTAATATGCAGATCCATTCCAATCCTAATCGCTACCTCTGGGATGGACATCTGTTTTAAAGGAGAAAGATTCCCTCTGATTTCAGAAGTTAAGTGGACAGGAGAATTCACATTGCCAAAGACTTTATCAGAACAATAAGAATAACTGTATTTGTCGAAAAAGAGCTGCAGGCCTGCACTCGTACCGATTTCAAGCAATGCTAAAGGCTTTCCGGCTTTCTGATATATATAGCTGAAAACAGGATAAAGATAAGCACATCTTCTGACTTCATTTGTCTGGACAATTTTACTGTTTAACAGCTGGATTATTTCTTTAGAGTACATCCTGCAAAAATCAGCGAATACTTCATACGCATCTTCAGGCTTCCCGGGTTTTACAGTCATGCTTGGGTAATAGGTGTTTAGTGGATGTTTTTCCCTAATCAATAGTAGATAGTGTACCGCGCCAAAAAGCAAATTAGGTACCGGCTGTCCTACTCTGGCAGTTGAAGCCAGTTCAAGGATTTCCTGATCTTCAGAAATTCTCAATGCCAGGATTTCATATAATCAACTGGATCCTCTGCATTCCTTCATGGCAAAATCCTTGAATTTTAGCGAAAGGCGATTAGGCATGTTCATGACCTCATTACTTAAATTGAATTTTTCCAATGATCCATTTGATGGCAAAAAAACTGAAATACACTATAAACCACGCCAAAAACACAAGTAAAAGATAGTTTCCCCGCAACAGTTCAGTAGGGTGTTCCTGCGGGCTGACAAATCCAAGTTCAAACGGAAACGCATCGGGCAATGGTTCCAATGAAGTATGCTGCTCAATGATCGGCAATGGGAGGCCAAGTCTGTGTTTGCTGAGATCATAACCCGATGTAACAGTCACGGAATCAAAAAGCGGTGTAATTGATACTCCGATCAAGGCAATCAAATATGACAACAGCCATAACCTATATTCATGCATTCTAATCAGCAACTTAATCCCACCACAAATACAATTTTTTTGTCTCTTCCATTTCTTCAATCAATTCACCAAGACTGCCTGCCCCTTGTTCCACGATATCAGGACAGAATTTATAAGCTTCTTTCGCGAAAGACTTCAAATCTTTCTTACCGGGAAAGACAATGAAATTTGCCTCGACCCAATCGAAATCCGCGCCTATGATTGTGAATGGATACTTTTTATGCCATTCCTCCAACTTCTTGATGACCATCTCATTGCTTATATCATAATTGTCGCCATTCGTCTGCTGGACGCTAAGAATATCCATCTGATCAGTCCCTTTGATAACTGCGATTTGGCTGCGCTCATGGTCGCAAATAAACGCATGATACCCTAGCTGATTCAATTCTTTTCGCAATTTCAAAACGAGCTCTTCTGCCTCATCTTCTTTTGTATTGATTTTAAGTCCTGCCAGTTCCGGGGGATTTTCTGTGTACATATCCGTTCTATAAAATGGCAGCAACCGGCTGTTAGAATTTTGTTTAACAACGGATAGAGCTTCAGTTGAAATCCCTGCTTCTTCAGGATTCACCTCTGTTTCCTGGCTCCTCCCAAACGTAAAGATCTTTTTCCAATTCAAATTGTCCAACTCCTGCTTTTTCAAATTAATGTCTTTTGTACACTCTATCTATTCGTTAACCAAAAGCACTTTTCCTTTTTCATCCATTTGAAAACATGGTCAGTCGGATCATTCGTTCTGCTTCTTGCATGCTTTCTTTCAGCCAGATGGGTGACTTCGGGTGGTTTAAGACCTCTTCAGCTGTCATCCAATAGACAGCCTCTACTTCATCGGGACTCTTCGCAAATGGCTCACCAGTGGTAAGCTCACAGAGAAATACCAAATCAAGTACTTCTCTTCCGTCCTCGAGGACAAAAGAGGTATTCCTGACATATTGGACGCCATCTTTGATGCTGACTCCAACTTCCTCATACAACTCCCGCTTCAGAGTGCGTTCAAGCAGGTCTTTTGAGAAACCCTCGTTCTCCACTGTGCCTCCAACTAGTGAAAGCAATCCCCCTGCATGCCCTTCCTTGGAACTCCTTTGGATAATCAACCATTTACCGTCTCGATAAACAGCACCTTCAACATTGATCATGAACATTTCTTAATCTCCTTTACAATCTGTTTCACTGGCTTCCGAGCTGTTTGGAAATCCCTCGTTTAAGCCAAAAGACCTGTAACTTTTTTTAGATGTCAGACTTTCGACTTTTCCTTAAAAAGTTACGCATAAATTGAACTAATATTAATATACTGAAAATTCGATAAATTTACACATGCTTTTCCAACATTACAACTTGTATAATAGTAGTACACCCAGAGAGTTACCGAAGGGTCGCCCCAAAAAAATCTGGACTTAGGAGTGTGAAGAATATGTTGGAAAACATTCTTTTCGCAATGGTCATTGGAGGTTTTGTCGGGCTTACGGCGCATGTGAGAAGAAGAGGCAAGATCATCATGCCAAGAAAGACAAAGAAATTCATCTATCTTGGTTTCCTTGAGGAAATTTTAACCGGAGCACTGGCAGCAGCCCTGCTGGTCGTCTCCTCAGAGGCAGATTCACTGTTTAGGGTTTTTTTGATGTCCATCATGGCCGGGTTTGGCGGTGATGCCTTACTACGAGGACTGGAATTATTCAGAATAGGCAGCAGTAGCCACGGCGGGGAGGAAATTGGCAGTGAAAAAACCAATACCTCAGCCTGATAGAAAGAAGTTTGCGAAAGCCATTGGGCAAGCAGCTTCCAAAGTGCTTGTTTTTTTTTTGATAAAAATGAACTTGGGAAAATCTCTCCTCATCCATTTCTTCTTTTATTACCTCATAACAGCTACCTCATAAAACGCCAAAATGTGTTTCTCTATAAATCCAGCGCGTTTGTAAGCTCGAACAGCTCCCTGATTGCCTGCTTCCACACATAAAGTGATTTCATGAATCTCATGAAAAGAAAACATGAATTCGAGACTTTTCTGAATCAAACTGCTGCCTGTTCCATGGTTCCTCGCCTCCGGGATGACAGCCAGGTAATGAAGATCCCCTTCACCATATTCAGGATTTGCTTCACAATAGGCATAGCCAAGAAAATTGTCATCTTTATGAGCGATGAACAGTTTATTTTCACCATCCAATTTGTCAATAATCATCTTTGCATCATAATAGGTTTCGGGAAATGCTTCATCGTGCAGCACTTTAAAAAGTTCATGGTCACTCTCTGTCACTTCTTTTATGGAAAGATCGGAGTTTGTCTTGATTTGAAAAGCATCCTTATGGATTGCAAGGATGCTTTGATCTTTTTTCCTTTTTGCCCCTAAACTCTCCATAAAAGATTGACCAAGTTCGTTATGTACATTATAAAATCCATACACTTTTTCAGGAACGTTTGAAAGCTGATTGAGAAGTTGCTTCCATAAGCTTAAGGCACTTTCCAAATTTCCGTTATCACTTATAAAAGGACCCCATAATTCTCCGGTATGTGTCTTCTGGTCATAAGCCAGTCCGAGAACCCCTTTTACTTTCCCATTTTCGCAGGAAAAAACAAGGGATTCTTCCAATGGCAAATCTGAGAAATCAGTGAGAAGTGTACCATGAATTTCTTCTGTCTCAGTTCCAGCATAGCCACAATGATGGTGAGCTTGGTTATTGACTTTGCTTATCAAATCAACAATGTCAGTCAATTGGCGCATCCTTTCACTCCCTTTACATTTTTCAGAAGAGCCGGGGAAAAGTAAGAATAAAACTTTAAGGGGAAACAAAATGGACCTTACACTTTTCAAGATGATCAGCAAGCTTTCAGGCCGGTTTCCATTAGTGGACGGCTTGATGATTTTCGTTTCAAACCGTATTCGCTACACGTATTTAATGATCATTGTGTTGATGCTTTTTAAAAATCGAAAAAACAAACGCATTGCATTGGAAACATCCAGCTCAGTCTTGTTGAGCATCATTGCGCAGTTCTTTATTAAGGTGATTTATCATCGGCCCCGTCCTTTCAAGCGGAGAAAAGTCGGAATCCTGATTCCCTCGAAAATGGATTCATCCTTTCCGAGCAAACACACCATGCTCACGTTCGCTGCTTCAACAACAATCTTGATGTTTCATCGGACACTGGGAAAAATTTTGATATGGCTGTCTGTCCTTACTGGTTTTTCGAGAATTTGGGTCGGACACCATTATCCTTCCGATATACTCGGCAGCGCGCTTCTGGGGTCGGTGATCAGTCTAGTGACTCGCTTCATTTCCTTCAGACAATATGGCACCAAGCCTGAAGATAACTGATGACTATAAGCAGGAAGCACGCATAAGTTCCATAGCATGGTTCCTGCGATCTTTTATAAATAGATCTTCAATTGGCAGGGCTATGTACCAGGTACCCATGCACTGATCTGTCAGTACTGGCCGATCGTATAACAAATCAATAACGAGCCGATTATTTTTCGGGTTAGTCGTCAGAGATAATACCAACTCCTGGTACACCTTTTGCATCATATCTGCATCAAATACCCTCTCCACAGCAATCCTGCCAGCCATGCTATCCCACCAGGCTAAAAATGCCGCTGAGCTTTCAGTAAACCCATGGTGGCCCTCTTCGTTCTGGACAAATAATCTTTCAAACAAAAGCTGCTGGTCATGAATGATTCCGTAGTGATCCAACCTTCTATCCGAATTTTTTTGAAGAGTTTCCTTCCATACCGCTTTAAAGTTAGTTATGAACTCCTCCCCTGGAAGCAGCCCCCACTTGCTGCTATCCAAATAGGGGTGCAGCAGCCGGTTTTCAGCCTTCCTGTCCTGGTTTAGAAAAATATTCTGAAGAAAAACCAAATAGTTCAATGAAAAAGGCGCATGTGCTTCCAATTCAAAATCGTTTGCTTGCATGATTTCTCACCCTTATGTACAATTTTCCCTTACTCAGCTTTCTGCTCAATCCAAAACCTTTTCACTACATTACCGTTTTCTTCTGTAAAACTGGCGTCTTCCTTTCCGCCATTCCTTAAAATTGTCCGTTCTGATGCTACATTGTCCGCATCGCAAACAACTAGTACTTTTTCAATCCCTAATTCTTTCGTTTTCTCTAAAGAATAGGCAAGAATTTTTGTCGCATATCCCTTCCGCCTCTCGCTCGGACGAATACCGTACCCTATGTGGCCGCCGCAATTTAACAATTTTTCCGTAAGCGCATGCCTGATGTTCACCACACCCAAGACAGCATTGCTCTCATTGACGAGCCAATAAGTCGAATCACGCACCCAGCCCTCTGGCAGGTCCACACCGTTTTCATTATTCATCAAGAATTGAACCATGCCTGCAAAATCAGACGGTTCCTTCTCAATCACCCACGGAATCATATCCTCTCCGCTAGCTTTCCATTCCTCGTAAAATTCCAGGTACTCCTTTTCCAATTCAACCGATGGCTTTGCCAAAAACACATTCTCTTTCATTGTGATTCTCCTCTGTCTATAATGTAAGGCTTATAAACTTTCTGTTTTATGATTTTACAATGTCATTATGAGTCCGTCATACCCACACTAAATAAAATCTACTAACCCCTGAATCTCGCTGCCTGAATCAATTTCAAACTTTTCCCCATTTCTCCTGATAACTGCAGTCCCTCAATTGGCAGCCAGGAACAAATGAAAACAAGACCTTCGTCTTCTCCGTCACCCTCGACAATATGATCCCATCTCTCTGGCAATTTTTCTATTATCCTCAGCAGGAAAACATGCCTTTCCTGAACTTCATTCCTATATTCATTAAAATAGGAGTAGACCTCCAGTTTCTCCAAAAGCTGCACATCAGTGATCCCTGTTTCCTCTTGGATTTCCCTGAATAATGCTTGTTCTAATGGTTCGCCAGCCTCTGCTGTTCCGGCTGGAACCTGCAATCCTGCTTCAGGGTAATCACGGTGTCCATGGACTAGCAACTCTTGCTTTCCATGCTTTTCACGAATGATATAAGCAAGAACCTTTTGTTTCAAATAACCCACTCCTTATAGATGGTATGAAGCCAACTGTTCACCCCACGGTGCCACTTCCGTCTCCACGAACCCTGCCTTCTTGTATGCAGCTCTGGCACCATCGTTTTCTTGATGATAGCCAATCATGATGAGCCGGATCCCAGAGGTGTTTATTCTCTTGATTTCTTCGACAACTGTTTTCACAGCTTCAGTCCCATGCCCTTTTCCCTGGTACGCCTGATCTACCATCAGGCGATAGATCCAGTAATTCTTATCATCTGGATCAATCCCATACATCGTGAAGCCGATCATTGTCTCTCCTGAATAAATTCCAGCGGCATGGAATTGGTCCAGGAATTGAACTTCCGCTATGGAATATAAATTGGACGCGACATATTGCTTTTGCTCTTCCTTCACCGTTAATTCAATCGCTTCTTCCCAATTGTCTTTTGTTATAGGTACTAATGTTAAGCCCATACTTCTCTCTCTCCCCATCATGCCTTTTATGACTTTTAGCTAATTTTACCATTGGGAATTTGGAACTCAACCATCTTTTTAAAAATTCCTGAATTAAGAAAACTGCCTTCACTTGAAAAGCAGCCTTTTAACCTATTATTGAAAACGTTCTGCATTCAAGGGCAAATCCCAGACTTTATTTAAATACGCTCTCATTCTCTGTTCATATTCAAACGGATATGGGTAGCCAAGACTTGCTCCCACCTCCTGGCACAAGCGGCTGAACAGGTCTGCCATACGAAAGAGGGCTTCCCAATTTTCCTCAAGACCCGCTCCTGCATAAGTGGCTTCAAGTTCTGCCCATGTTTCCGAGTCCAGATAGCGCTTGAACCAGCGTCCGTATTTATTTGGGTTTACGCTCCATTCATGATGCACACCGATATACCACTCGATGGCCGGCTGCAGGTAATGAGTACGGATTACGGAATCGAGCATGTATTTCGCGAAGTACAGTTCATCACGCCATAAGCTATTTGCAACGTACGCAGTATCTCCCCAAAAGCTGTTGATGATATCTGCGAATACTTCCTCAGCGGGCGGTTTCGTTATGTATGCCTGATAGGATGGAGGCTTGATTCCCTTTGTAACGCCATCTTTATCCAGCAATACCTTATATCCATTGTCATATTTTGCAGACAGTTCAGACATACTTGCTAAACTTTTAACATAATCATTACTCGTGATCTGAAAATCAATCTTCGTTCCGTCTTCATAAAGAACAAGGCGCGTGCGCCACTCCCCATCCTGCAAGCTCACCTTCTTGATGAGTGATCCGAACTGTTCCAGCCAGCCATCGTCGAGCATAAACGTATCTAAATCTTCAACGAAGATCTCAAAATCGTAATCTGTGAACAAATCGGTAAGAGCATGGGGATTTGCCCGGGAGCTCGTCATCAGGATGGTTCGGACATTCTCCTCCTTGCGGGCCCAATCCAGTAATAGACCGAGCATTTCCTTTTCTTGTTTCATTCGATACTCCCTCTCCCTCTCCCTATTCCTTGCTTAATCTCTCTACCTCTTTCTCAAGAAAATCAAGTCGCTTATGGATGCGATAGAAAATCGGCAGGTATGCAATGATTACTATGATGAACCATCCCACCTTTCCCACCTCCTTGCTAATTGTAGTGCTGTTATGATTATTTCGCCTTCTAAATTACCAAATCCTTCAAAAAAGAAGGTTATCGCCTTCAATCCATTCATTTATTTGTTTTTTAAAAAACTCTTTGTTACAGTTAAAGTAAGGAGAGTTTTCACTATATAGATGTTACTAACTAATTTTCTTTTGATGCAAATAAAATAAGGAGTGTACATAATATGGAAGCAACCTTTAAGCACAGTGATGAAGTAACCGAGTTCATCCGAGTGAACCGGGATCTATTTGAACAAAAATTATTATCAGAAGCCGTGAATGTTGCATCTAAAATCCATGAAATTCTTCAAAAGGGGAATATCGACCTTCTTAAAAACGCAGAAAAATTGGTTGTTTATATTGTTAAACAGCAGGAAGCTGAGCTGATTGCATTCGCGGAACAAGAAGGAGTAGCCTGGGCAGAGCATTCCCTGACTGTTGCCTTCAAACTGGAATGGGTTCAGGCAATCCGGCGCACATTATGGCATTTCCTGAATCAATACGGCCATTTAAATGACCGTTATGATGAACGCGATGATTTTTTCGAGTTGGAAAAGACCATTAATGACCGTGTGGACCAGTTTCTGAATACTTTCTTCCTGAGCTATACGGCGTACAGAGAAGAAATCCTTAACTCACAAAGAGAATTGGTTGAGCACTTGTCTGTCCCAATCATCCCAATTAGCAATTCAGTGGCAGTATTACCTTTGATCGGAATGATCGATGAATACAGAATGCGTATCATCGAAGAAAAAGTCCTGATGGATATTGCCAGATTGAAGGTACAAACTTTAATCATGGACCTTTCAGGGATTGCGGATATGGAAATGAACGTGATCGATCACTTGCAAAAAGTCCTGAACGGGGTAGTAATGATGGGCTCCAAAGCCGTGATCACCGGTATGCGTCCTGAGCTCGTAAGAAAGATGATCCATACCGGAATTAACTTTGAACAAAAAGCAGAAACAAGAGGAACCTTGCAGCAAACATTGAAATCATATTTATAGTATTTTTCATTCATTCTATTTAAGTTCTAGACTCAATACGCCGTATTAAACGGCTTTTGAGTCTTTTTTATTTTTGAGGACGTTTCATTTTTGGTGAAAGTAGACACAAAGACCTATTTCGTGGTTTGTCTCATATTGTCAAAACATTCGTACTTTTTACACTATTAATAGATTAGCAAAGTGTTTTATCATTTATTTAGCGTCCCGAAATGTTTAATCATAGAATTAGACATACAGGGACGACAATTTTTCCGAAAGGGGATACATACATGAAATTAGGTAAGAGGTTCATGAAAATCGCAACTGCTGCTTTGATTTTGCTGCTTGCTTTCAGCTCATCATCTTACGCAGCTCTCCAACCTGGGGGACCATCCACGAATGGCAATACTAACATCAACAGCACCCTCTCTTACAAGGAAGTGATCAAAATCCTTGAAGACATTGAAAGAACAAGCAAAGGGAAGGTTGAAGTATCCACTCTCGATCAGTATGGAAAGTCTGAACAAGGCCGTAGCATCTACGTCGCTAAAGTTGGGACAGGCCCTCAAAAAATCTGGATCCAGGCCCAAATCCATGGAAATGAGAAATTGGTTACCGAAGCAGCGCTTCAGCTGCTAAAGACCTATGCAAACAGCGGAGAGAGAGATGTACAAAGAGTTTTGCAAGAGGCAACATTGTATTTTATCCCAATGTACAATCCTGATGGAGCGGAGATGAACATCCGCCATACAAAGGTGGCACAGAACGGAAAATTAATTGACTTGAACCGTGATTGGACTCTTTCAGGTTTTGAGGCAGCAGAATCAAAAGTTGTCTATGCCTACTGGGCAGACGTTCAGCCTGACTTTGCCATCGACCTTCATCATCAGGGTTTAAAGCAAGTCTATGGGACGAACGAGTCGACTTCTTTCTCGCTTGGAATCTCACTGTCTCCGGATGGGCCTACACTTTCAAAAACACCGTATAATGACATTACCAAGCAAATGATGGCTTATGTCTACGATGAGTTGAAAGATTATGGCTATACTCATATTGACCGTTACCAAGTTGGAGTTAATCGTGAGCAAGGAATTGGCTATGATATCGACATCAAAGGCGGAGTTGTTTCAGCCATGATGCTCGGGCTGAACTATGATAACCTGAATCCTGAAGGACACAGCCACCCAGCTGTATTCTTTGAAACGAAAGGAAACTCTTCGGACGGAAGCCTTGGCCAAAAATCAAATGGCTACCTGACAAAACAGAATTATCTCGCATTAAAAACTTTAGTATACGGATATGTTACCGGTGAAGTCGGAACCGTAAACCCTGATGACTGGTATAATATTCCGTATTATCCTCTTGCCGGGTACATGACTGATTACGCAGGCACGATCCCTGCCGGACTAGGCAGCGGATACTAAAGGATGAAGAAAGAGAGTGCCTGAACCGGACACTCTCTTTTTTTCATCATTCTTATGAAAGGGATTGAGCTATTAAATCATCAGAATCTCTCGAATATCCTCTTCTGTCAGCGTTGAAGAAGCTCTTTCTTCGATTATTTCCTCGATCATGTTCCTTTTCTTGTCCTGCAGTTCATTCATCTTTTCCTCGATGGTTCCTCGTGAAATCAATTTGATCACCTGGACTTTATTTTTCTGGCCCATACGGTGTGCCCGGTCTGCAGCCTGCTCTTCCACCGCGGTGTTCCACCATAGATCATACAGAATAACCGTGTCGGCTCCCGTGAGGTTAAGCCCAGTGCCGCCGGCTTTCAGGGAAATCAGGAAAAAGTCCCGCTCGCCATCATTGAATCGATTGCAGGTCTCAACCCGTTCCTCGGATGGGGTCTGTCCATCCAGGTAAAAGAACGGTATCCCCTGATAGGCTAATTCCCTGCCGATCAATCCAAGCATCTTGGTGAACTGCGAAAAAATCAGGACCCTTCTGCCTGCAAGCCTTGATTCCTCGATGATTTGTTTCAGCTGTTCAAATTTTGCGGAACTTCCCTTGTATCCATCCACAAACAAGGCAGGATGACAGCAAATCTGGCGCAGCCTGGTCAAACCGGCGAGGATCTTGATCCGATTCTTCCTGATTGTATTCTTATCAAGCTGCTTTAATGTTTGGTGACGCAGCTTTGCAAGATAGGCTGCATAAAGCCTTTTCTGGTCAGGCAGCAATTCGACAGTATCGATTGCTTCAACCTTTTCAGGCAGCTCTGCCAGCACATCCTCCTTCACCCTTCGCAGCAAAAAGGGACGGATCCTGCGGGCAATGGTTTTGTTAGTCAAATGGCTATATTCCTTCAGACCCTGGAAAAGTTCAGGAAAAACTACGCGAAAGATCGACCATAACTCTTCGATTGAATTCTCGATCGGCGTCCCCGTCAAAGCAAAATGATGGTCAGCCTTTATGTTCATGACTGCCTTCGCTGTTTGCGTCAATGGATTTTTGAACGCCTGGGCTTCATCAAAGAATACAGTATGAAAATTCACTTTTTCATACAAATGGATATCCCGGCGGAGCAGCATATAGGACGTGATGACAACATCTATGCCGTCCATATCCCCCAGCAGTTGGGCCCGTTCTTTTTTATCCCCATCGATGATGACCGCCTGGATTTCCGGAGTGAACTTCATGAACTCACTCAGCCAGTTATAGACTAAGGATGAAGGGCAAACAATCAGGATGGGAAGCTTTTGTTCCCGTACATTTTCGAGTTCGGATGCTATATATGTGATGCTTTGTACTGTTTTGCCCAGTCCCATGTCATCAGCAAGAATACCGCCAAATCCATAGCCTGCGAGAGTCTTCAGCCATTGGTACCCCTGGATCTGGTATTCGCGCAAAATCTGCTTCAGTTTTACCGGCACCTCATACTTGTCCCGTTCAGGACTGCTGATTTCAGCTAAAAACTGGCGGAACGATTCCTCCTGCAAAAAGACAGATTCATTATCAGCTAGATCGAGCATTTGCATTCCTCGGATAATTGGCACATTCAGCCCTTTCTCCAAATCTTCATTCTGGATTGGACCGGCCTTTAAAAACCGCTGGATTTCTTCCCATTCCCGAGTCTCCAGCGACATGAGCGCACCATTTTTCAAGCGGTAGTATTTGCGTTTTTCCTCAAGAGCTTCAAGCACATCACGAATTTGTTTTTCCGGGATGCCATCCATTTCAAACTTGAATTCGAGCCAGTTTGTACGTTCTTTTTTCACTCTGACCCGAATCTGAGGGCGGGCGGGCTCCCTGAAAATCCGGTTCCTCACCGCAGTTGTCGCATACACCTGTACCAGCTTTTGAAGCTTTGGCATCATATGGTACAAAAATTCATACTCAAGTTCTTCATTATGAAGGAGATATCCGCCATCCGTTTTGGCAAACGAACTCTCATCTAGCATCTCAAGTATAAGATCTTCTTTTTCAAGGTCCCTGATTAATAGAGAATTCACTCTGGGCTCCCTGTCCTCCAAAGGATTGAAGACTATATCTCCATACTGAAATTCAAGCCCTGCAAGCAATCTATTATTCACTCTGTCGAGGTACAGCCCCGCTGCCAAAGGTTCTGTCAAAAACTGTTTTGTCAAATCGCCATCAATCTGTACTTCCCCGATCCTGCGCAACCCTGGAACCACTTTCTCCACAAAAAAGCCCATCTGCCCTGGCAAAATCGGAATACTGTTTGTGCTTGATCCATCAAGCATGTTTCTCAGTTCAAAGAGTCTTGCGCAATCAGAAGCTTCCAAAACAATCATTTGCCCATGGATCATGACCAAATTATATTTTGGGAGAATCTCCAGCTGATCCAGGCCAGCTATTTTTAATGAATAGTGTTGTTCATTGTCTTTTTCAAAATTGAACAGCAAAGGCAGCTTTTCTGTGGAAACATTGAAGGGAACCAGCTTGCCTTCGAATTCTATCTTCACACCGGACATATTTTGAATGCGCGATAACAACTTGGGCCAGCTTGAAGGAGGAATGAGTAAAGTTTCTCCATTACCGTACTCCTGCTCAGCATCCAGGCAAATTTGCATGAGAAGTTTGATCACCGCATCTGTTTCATTAAGAAAACAATGAAGCTTCGGATCATAGGTAAACAGGCCGGAAAGTGAGACAGATTCACTTTTGGCAACAGTTTTTAAGAAGGTGTGAATGTCCCTGATTTCAATTGGTCCTATTGCCATTGAGATTCCCAGCATTGATTGTTCTTCTAATTGGACCATTTTGACGATGAACTCGCTATTCAAGACCTTCCTCGTTTCAAAATGGACCTGGTGTCCGCTCGTCCGGCGTGGTTCATCATTGAAAATTGACAATAGCCCTTCAGCGAGAGCTGTGTTCTGTTCCCCGCCCTTCAGCAAAGCATTCTCTGGTTTGCTCCTTTGCATGTCAAGAATCGCCAGCAAGACAGCGGCAACATGCTGGCATTCATGCTTGACCGAAGCCAGTTTAGGACAGGAACATTCTGCTGTGAACTTTTCTACCTCAGTTTTATGTACAGTGACAAAGAACTCATCCGCACCTGTTACGGTTCCTTCTGCCCTTTCTCCATCAAAACGGCCAATGCTCACTTTACCCGCTTTGTGAAACGCATCTCCTCGCTTGTAGGAAACAGTTCCGCACAGATCCTTGATGACTTTTTGGTTCAGCTGTATGTCCATCCCTGCTTCCTCCCCGAATGATTGATAGTTCTTAGTGTAGTCGTAAAACAATCATTTGTTAAGCCAGAAAGTAAAAAAGCACGGAGAAATCTCCGTGCTAGTATGGCAAAGTAAGCTGCCAGGAAACTCCAAACCTGTCCTCTGTCCAGCCAAACTTTTTGCTGAATGAATAGTCTCCTAACGGCATCAGCACAGAGCCGCCTTCCGAGAGTGATTCAAACAACCGGTCGATTTCATCTTCTGTACTGCAAGTCAGGAAGATCGAAATGGATGGTGTAAAAGTGAACTGATGCTCGATGTTGCTGTCAATGCAAATGAATTCCTGCCCTTTTAGCGAAAAGGCTGCCTGGAGGACGGTACCTTCTTTCCCAGGCCCTTCTGCTCCATATCTTGTAATACTGGTTATTTCCGAATCCTCGATGATTGAAGTATAGAAATTCATTGCTTCCTCAGCATTGCCTTGGAACATTAAAAACGGGGTGACTTTTTCCATAAATCCTCCTTATTCATCGGACTCAACAAAATGTTTGAGTGCAGATAGTTTGTTATCCCAATAAAGCTCAAAATACGATAGCCATTCATGCAGTTCCTGAAGCGGCTCCGGATGTAATGTATAGCGTGTTTCACGCCCGACCTTTTTAGCAGTCACCAGGCCTGCTTCCGATAACACAAACAGGTGTTTATTGATGGCCGTCCTTGTGATCGGGAAACTGTCTGCAATAGAGGCTATTGCCATTTCCTGTTTTGACAGCAGCCTCAGAATTTTCCGCCGGGTCGGGTCTGCCACCGCTTGAAAAACATCATGTTTCGCCTGGGAAGCTGACATGTCAGCCCTCGATATAAGATGGCAGTTTTTCGTTCACAATCTGATCCCAGCCATTGTCCATTCTTTCCATGATCATTGTATGTGATTGTCCAAACTCGGTGACTTTTTCAGGATCCCAGCCAGAATGGATCAAAGTGAATTCAGTCCTGCTGCTGTCCAGTTCCTTTAATAAAAATTGCAAATGCCAATCCTTGCCCCAGTCAAAGCCCAATCGATAAGGGGGCTCCAGTTCCGTCACCTTACAAGGTGAATCGCCGAATGGACCAGCATGGAGGATGAAGTCTGCGCCAAGCTCAGGTACAAATGTATTTGGCATCCACCAGCCTGCGATGCCTTCAGATGTGGAGACAGCTTTCCATGCTTTTTCAATCGGAGCATTCAAAATTACGGTTTTGCGAATTTCAAGTTGAGTATCCAATATCTAATCCTCCTGTATGTAAAAATGTAATATCTATAAAATATAACACCATTTGGTGTCATGTCAATAAAATGACCAGGCACTGAGTAGTACCTGGTCGTAATTTTTTATATTTCAATGATAATCGGCAGAATCATCGGCTTCCGTCTCGTTTGCTGGAAAATGTGCTGGCCGACTGCTTTTTTGATGCCCTGCTTGATGACATTCCAGCGATGGATATTTTCCTCCTGGAGTTCAGTCACCGTTTTTGTCACGATGTTATTCACATCCCTCATAAGATCTTCAGAGTTTTTGACAAAAACAAATCCCCGCGAAATCGTGTCAGGACCGCTGATGATTTTCCGCTCAGCCTTACTCAAGGTCAGCACAATGACCAGCATGCCGTCCTCTGAAAGCTGCTTCCTGTCTCGTAAGACGATTTCCCCAACATCGCCGACGCTTACACCGTCCACATACGTATCACCGGCAGGTACATTCCTCGTCTGCCGCGCCTCTCCGTTTTCCACATCCACGACATCACCATTTTTAATGATGAAGGTATTCCCTTTCTCGACTCCGACCGATTCTGCCAGCAATCTGTGATGATGGAGCATACGATACTCACCGTGAATCGGAATGAAATATTTAGGCTTCATCAGTGTGAGCATCAGCTTAAGATCCTCCTGATAACCATGGCCGGAGACATGCATGCCTGTTGTGCTTCCGGACCCGTAGATCACTTTTGCGCCAAGCTTGAAGAGATTATCGATGATTTTAGAAACATCCTTTTCATTCCCAGGTATAGGCGAAGCAGCCATAATCACTGTGTCACCCGGATAAATGGACACATCGCGATAGTTCCCTGTGGAGAGCCGCGCCAGAGCAGCCATCGGTTCACCCTGGCTGCCTGTACATAAAATCGCCACCTTGTCAGGATCCAGCTGGTCCACGACATTCGGTTCAATCAGCATGCCTTCCGGTACAGTCAAATAGCCGCGCTCAATCGCCACGTCCACAACATTCACCATGCTCCTGCCCAGCAAAGCAAGCTTTCGGTTTGTCTTGATCGCTGCCTCTACCACCTGCTGAACACGATTCACATTCGAGGCAAATGTTGAAACAAAAATCTTCCCATCCGCTTTCATGAACGCTTCTTCCAGATGGCTAGCCACCATCCGTTCTGATGGGGTGAGCCCCGTCCGCTCTGCGTTTGTACTTTCAGATAAAAGTACTTGTACACCTTCTGTCCCAATCCTGGCCATTTTATGGATTTCAGACTGTTCATCATTCGCAGGCGTCAGGTCGAACTTGAAGTCCCCTGTATGCACCACATTTCCCTCCGGTGTATGGAAGACAATCCCCAGGCAATCAGGAATGCTGTGGCTTACCTTGAAAAAGCTCACCTTCACCTTGCCAAAATCCACTTCAGAATCCGAAGTGATTTTTTTCAGTTCGGTTCCTCTCAAAAGCTTGTGCTCACTTAGCTTGAGTTCAATTAACCCAAGTGTAAAATCTGTTGCATACACAGGGGCTTTCAGCTTTTTAAAGAAATAAGGAACCCCGCCAATGTGGTCTTCATGCCCATGGGTCACGATCAAACCGCGGATCTTTTCCCTGTTTTCCTCAAGATAAGTCATTTCGGGAATGATCAAATCAATCCCGAGCAAACTCTCATCAGGGAATTTCCCGCCGCAGTCAATCACAAAAATATCGTCATCATACTGTACCACGTACATATTCTTGCCGATTTCATTGATACCGCCTAATGCAAAAATCGATAAAGTCACTGTTCGTCCTCCTAATCCATACTAGATTTCCTTATTGTTGCCTATCCAGTATTTGTTTATTTATGGATTGCAGGTTTCTATGTGTTCGATTGGAACTTTTTGCTCTCGGCACCCGGCATTGGGCTTATTGAAATGTTTTATAACACCTTTTTGGGCCTTAGAACTGTTTTTTGGGCTTCTGAACTCATATGTACCCTTTATGCCACCCAGTATCCGTCATTTCTTCAGAAATTTTCATGCTCTCCCAATGAACCTGCTCCTTACCGCATACTGGAAAGTCCTCTGTTTATAAAATTAATGATAATCTCGGCCATCTCTTTAGGTGTTTTGTCCATCCCATTCTCTAGCCAGTTTTTGATGACATAGATGCTGCCGCTCATCACGAACATGATAATATATTCAAAGGTTTGCTGATCGCCAGCGCGGTCAGGGATCCAATTTTTAAAAATGAATTCCTTCGTGATCATCATGCCCTTTTTCTGAAAGTGAATATCGGTGTTCTCGCTGAGCAGCGTTTTGCAAACTTCGCTCTTAACCGAAATGTACTCCATTACTTTCTCGGTCATCTGCAATGCTTCTTCTTCTTTTGAAAAATTGTATTGGCTCAGTGTTGCGACCATATCTTCAATGAATTCAGCTTCAATCACAGAAAGCAATTCGTATTGATTGGAAAAGTGCGAATAAAATGTAGAACGATTGATGTCTGCCAGTTCACATATTTCCTTGATTGTGATGCTTGAAATCGGTTTTTGTTTCAATAATTCCAGAAGACTATCCTTTAAAACCAACTGTGTATATTTTTTTCGTCTGTCCATGAAAAGTCATACCTTTCCTGCCATATTAATAATTCATTACGTTCCCCAACAGAAAATAAGATTGTGTTGGAAATCAAACAAAATGTACCCAACTGTTTGTTGAATGGACAACACCGTGTCGATATAATGATAAAGTGTAAATGCAATAGGCTCAAGAGAGGAAGAAAAATGAACAATATCTCAGGACAAATTATAAAACATAAAAAAGCTGTTGTGATTGCGTTTATGTTATTCGCGTTAGTCTCATCGGTTGCGCAATTTTTTGTTTCAGTCAATTACAATATGGTCGATTACTTGCCAGAGGATGCTCAATCGACGCGGGCAATAGAGATTATGGAAAAAGAATTTATAGCCTCTGTTCCTGATACTAGAGTCATGGTCAAAGATATCTCCATACAGGAGGCACTTGACTATAAGGATAAAATGGCCGCGATTGACGGAGTCTCCGATGTCATCTGGCTGGATGATGTCGTGGACCTGAAAACACCACTGGAGATGGAAGATCAACAGACGGTTGAAAATTATTACAAAGATGGCCACGCGCTCTTTTCAATCAGTGTCCGCTCTGGCGATGAAGTGGCTGTAACGGACGCGATTTATGAATTGATTGGTGAGGACGGGGCTATCGCTGGTGAAGCCATTAATACTGCTACCTCCCAAAAAATGGCGGGTACAGAATCTTTTTATGCGGCCCTCCTGCTCGTTCCGATCATTATCTTCATCCTGGTCATCTCAACGAATTCATGGATTGAGCCTGTATTTTTCCTGACAGCCATCGGAGTTTCTGTCTTGATCAACCTGGGAACGAATATTTTCATCGGAGAGGTATCATTCGTGACCCAGTCGGTAGCCCCAATCTTGCAGCTTGCTGTTTCTCTTGATTACGCTGTTTTCTTGCTTCACAGTTTTTCAGATTACCGTAAAAAACTGCAGGATCCGGAGGAAGCAATGAAACTGGCTATGAAAAAGTCGTTCCCGGCAATCACGGCGAGTGCGGCTACCACATTTTTTGGCTTTATCGCTCTTACGTTCATGAAATTTGAAATCGGCTCTGATTTAGGGCTCAATCTGGTCAAAGGAATTGTCCTGAGTTTTATCAGTGTGATGGTTTTCCTTCCGGCTTTCACTCTTCTTTTTATTAAATGGATGGACAAAACACAGCATAAAAGCTTTGTTCCAAGCTTCGCGGGAATCGGCAATTTTGTCATGAAAATGAAATTCCCAAGCCTGCTCCTTGTATTGGCGATTCTGATCCCAAGCTTCCTCGCGCAGAGCAATACAGCTTTCACCTACGGCCTCGGTGACCAGCCGGAAAGCACACGCGCAGGCATGGACTTTATTGAAATCGAGGAAGCATTTGGCCAGACGACGCCGATTGTCTTATTAGTCCCTAAAGGGGACGCGGCAAAAGAAACCGACCTTGTTGAAGAATTAGAAGAGTTGGATTATGTGACGAGCGTCATTGCCTATGTGAATTTGGTCGGATCAGTTATCCCTCCTGAATACCTGGGTGAATCGATCACCGATGAATTTTACTCAGAGAATTACAGCAGGATCGTCATCAATACAAATCAAGGAACAGAAGGCAATCTCCCCTTCTCGATTGTCCAAAAAGTTGAGGAAGCCGCTGCCAAATATTATGGTGACGATGCGCTCAGCCTTGGTGAAAGCGTGACGCTGTATGATATTAAAAATGTTGTCAATAAAGACAATATTGTCGTCAATGTGCTGACAGTCGCCACGATTGCAGTTGTCCTGCTGGCAACGTTCCGATCGATTTCGATCCCGCTCGTGCTGCTGATCACGATCCAATCTGCAGTCTGGATCAATTTGTCGATCCCCTATTTTACCAATTCATCATTGGTATTCGTAGGTTATTTGATCATCAGTACCGTTCAGCTGGCCGCAACAGTTGATTACGCAATCTTGCTTACAGAAGCTTACCAGCATAACCGCAGGGAAATGCCGCCTGTAAAAGCAGTGATCAGAACGCTTGATGAAAAGACATTCTCGATTTCGATCTCGGCTGCGATTTTATCAAGCGTCGGGTTCATCTTATGGATTACCTCATCCAACCCGATTGTTTCCTCGATCGGATTGCTGCTTGGCCGAGGAGCGCTGCTTGCGTTTGTCATGGTTGTATTCCTGCTGCCTGCATTGCTTGTGGTACTCGATAAATTCATTAAAAAGACAACTTATAACGCTAACTTTTACGAGGAGAAATGATGATGAGAACAAAACCATTACTGTATGTCACCCTGGCGTTCATGAGTTTCTTGCCTTCATTTCTTAGCTATACAGTTGAAGCTGAAACTGTAAAAAAAGAAGGCAAACTCACTTCCAAAGATGAAGTAGTGTATGCAACGCTTAAAGCCAATGGCGACCTGGACAGCATCTATGTAGTCAACACACTGGATGTGGAACAGGCTGGCGAAATACTCGATTACGGGGAATATAGCAACCTTAAAAATCTGACTGATTTAGCGGAAATCAGCCAGGAAGATCAAACCGTGAGATTAGAAGCGCCCGAGGGCAAGTTTTACTATCAGGGAAACCTTGAGGACTCCGAGCTTCCATGGAATCTCAGCATTTCCTATTCATTGAATGGACGAAAGATTCAACCCGCAGAGCTTGCCGGCCAAAAAGGACACCTTGAAATCAGCATCGAAACAGGGGCCAATAAAAATGTGGACCCGGCGTTTTATGAAAACTATTTGCTGCAGATTTCTCTCATGCTGTCCAATTCCTATCAGAATATCGAAGCTTCTGGCGGAATGGTCGCTAATGCAGGTAAAAATAAGCAAGTGACTTTTACCGTAATGCCTGCTCAGGAGGAAAGGCTCAGCGTCGAAGCAGATGTTGAGGATTTTGAATTTAACGGAATTGATATTGCGGCTGTTCCTTCAACCCTGCCGATTGATACTTCAGAAATGGAAAATATGACAGAAGATATGTCTACCTTATCTGATGCAATTGGGGAGCTTCACAGCGGAGTGACAGAACTGAGAAATGGCGTTTCTCGATTAAACAACGGTGCCGCTGCATTGAGCGACGGATCAGGCAAATATAAAAATGGAATCGGCCAAATGAACGGGGCCGGCTCAGATCTGGTTGGCGCATCCCGTTCAATCGGTGATGCTTTGAAGAAGATCAGCACATCCCTATCCGGTGGTGCTGATCAAACGGATATGTCCAGCCTTAGTGAATTGCCTAAGGGACTTACTCAAATAGCAGCCGGATTGGAGGAAACTTCAAATGGCCTTGCCACTTTGAGAAAGAACTACTCGCAGGCCTATGGAGCTTTGGATGGAGCGATTAAGGAAATCCCTGCGGCGCAGCTTACAGAAACCGATATCGCTGGATTATATAATAGCAATGCAGATCAAAGAGTCGTGAAGAGTTTAGTGGAGTCCTATACAGCTGCACAAAAAGTGAAGGGTACCTATGACCAGGTGAAACAAGCTTTTGCTGCAGTGGACCCTGCTTTAAAGCAATCAGAAGATGCTTTACGAAACATGAGTGCTGCACTGACTTCGATTGCTAATGAAGTATCAGGTTCACTTGAGAATATCGACGCCGGCGGAATCGCAGAGTTGCAAAAAGGAATGGCAGCTTTATCTTCCAACTATGGAGAGTTCCATTCCGGACTTGTAAAATATACAGACGGAGTCAGCCAGCTCTCCTCTTCGTACACTCAGCTTCATTCAGGAATTGCTGAACTGTCAGGAGGCACGAACAAACTGGCAACAGGTGTAAATGAGCTCCATAACGGCACGAACGAGCTCCATCAGGAGACAAAAGACCTTCCTGAACAGATGCAAAACGAGATCAATGAAATGATCCAGGAATATGACAAGTCTGATTTCGAACCGGTATCCTTTGTTTCATCCAAGAACGAAAAAGTCAAAACCGTTCAATTCGTCATCAAGACTGAAAGCATTCAATTAGAAGAACAAAAAACAAAGAAAGCAGTACCTGTAAAAGAAAAAGGGTTCTGGGATTTGTTGATGGATTTGTTTAAATAAAAAAACTGTAGACCAACTCAAGAAAATCGGGTTGGTCTACAGTTTTTTTTGAAGTAATAAAGGCTGTTGATTTCCGTTCCAGGCGCTTCGCTTTCCGCGTGGCTGGCGGTGAGCCTCCTCGACGCCGCTGGCGTCTCCGGGGTCTCACCTGTCCAGCTGATCCCGCAGGAGTCTTCGCGCCTTCCACTACAATCATCAGATTTTTAATTCAACATCAGGCTTGATATGAGCCAATAAAAAAACAAGCGATTTTTTTCGCCTGTTTTTTCTATTTACTTCTCAATCCATGTATACATATACTGTTCGTCTTCGATTTGCTTCGCTTTCTTCACGGTTTTCAGTGGCTTGAAGGTGTCGATCATGACTGCGAGTTCGAGTGTTTCTTTTTTGCCGATGCTTGCTTCTGTTTTACCTGGGTGCGGTCCGTGCGGGATGCCGCTTGGGTGCAGGGTGATGGAGCCCTCCTTTATTCCTTTGCGGCTCATGAAATTGCCTTCTACATAGTACAGCAGTTCATCGCTGTTGACGTTGCTGTGGTAGTATGGCGCGGGAATGGCTTCAGGATGGTAATCATAAAGCCTTGGAACGAAGGAACAAATAACATAGTTATGTCCTTCGAATGTCTGGTGCACTGGCGGCGGCTGATGGATACGGCCCGTGATTGGCTCGAAATCCTCGATATTGAAAGCCCATGGATAAAGATATCCATCCCAGCCGACCACATCAAGCGGATGATGGTTCAGGACGTGACGGTGCAAATGACCGCGCGTCTTGGTGATGACCTCATGCTCCCCTTTTTCGGAGAATGTTTCAAGCACCTCTGGTCCGCGGATATCACGCTCACAAAACGGGCTATGCTCTAGCAGCTGTCCGTATTCGTTGCGATAACATCGAGGTGTTGTTATTTGGCTGAACGACTCGACAATCAGTGCCTTTGTCATTTCAGCCTCATCTGGAACTACCCTGTAGATTGTTCCGATTGGAATCACGATATAATCACCAGGACGGTAATCCAATGTGCCGAACATCGTCTCCACTTTACCGGATCCATGATGGAAAAAGAACATCTCATCTCCATCACCATTGCGGTAAAATTGCTTCATCGGCTCGGTGATATTGGCAAAACCGATCAACAGGTCATCATTTCCAAGGATATACTCTCTTCCATTCAGAGCGTCTCCCGTTTTGGTGATTTGATCTGTCAGGAAGTGCCTGTGGTTCAGCGACTCCTGGTCTTCATATTCAGGCATATAGCTGCCGATCAATTCACTCTTCACTACTTCAGTTGGCATGTGGTGGTGATAAAGTATTGACTGTGTGCCAGAAAAACCTTTTGTTCCCATTACCTGCTCCCTGAACAGCGAACCATCTTCCTTTTTAAAAATCGTGTGCCGTTTCTTCGGGATTTCACCAAGCTGGCGGTAATACATGAAAACACCTCTTTCTAATCTTGTATAATCTTATTTCTCAGGACACCAAGTCCAGTAATCTCCAATTCTACTTCATCTCCTGGCTCAAGCCAGCGGTGAACCTCGGTTCCAAGCTCAAGGATGCAACCAGTTCCCACAGTGCCCGAACCTATCACCTCACCAGGATAGAGCGTCGTGCCGGCAGATGCCCGTTCAATCATTTCACCGAACGAATAATATAAATCCTTCATATTCCCTTTTGAAAGTTCCTTGCCGTTGACGCGGGCAACCATCTCAAGGTCATATCCTTTCCCCGCTTCTCTGGATTCCAGTTCATCTCTCGTCACCAGGTAAGGACCGAAAGAAGTGGCAAAATCCTTTCCCTTCGCCGGGCCAAGCCCGACTTTCATCTCCCGGCGCTGCAGGTCGCGTGCGCTCCAGTCATTCATGATAAAAAAGCCAAAAATATGCTTTTCCGCGTCCTTCGCCTTGATATTCCGGCCTTCCTTCCCGATGACACAGGCAATTTCCAGTTCGTAATCCATCCATTCGCAAGAATGCGGACGCCTTATTTCTTCTTCATGCCCCTTGATGGCGAGATGGTTGGTAAAATAGAACACCGGGATTTCGTACCATTCTGAAATCATTTCAAGGCCCCGGTTCTCACGGGCTGTTTTTACATGCTGCTCGAATGCATAAAAGTCACGTACACTCTTCGGATTCGGCAGCGGTGCTTTTAAGCTTACTTCTTCAAATGGATAGGAGCCGTTTCCTGTTTCGATCAGGCCTTTATTTTTTTCAATATACTCCATGAATTCCTCATGGTTTTCTATGAATGCCAGCATATTGTCAGGCAAAGTGCCGTTCGATGCTTCGTGCATATCAACTGCCATATTCCTGGAGTTGATCCAGCCTGCACTCTTTGTTCCGTCTTTTTTTGTAAACGTAATGAATTTCATGCTATCACCTATTTTCTTTGCAGCTCAAATGTTTTTGCCAGCGGAAGTGTATAGGTTGCCCCTGCCAGCCTGCCCACCGGATTCAATTTCTCGGAGTTGATGCGCCCGCTTTCATAAAGCTCATCCGCAACATGCACATGGACGACCTTGCCGATGACAAGGCTTCCTGCTCCAGCTTCTTCCCCGCCAAAATGAAGGACCTGGTCCAACACACATTCGAGATGGACCTTTGACTCCTTGACCCGCGATGGCTTAACCGCCACGCTATCAGCCTTGGTCAAGCCTGATGCTTCGAATTCATCTACATCTGCAGCGAATTCAGTGGCACAGTCATTCATCTGCTCTACGAACTCCTCACTAACAATATTGATGACAAATTCCTTTGTCGCTTCAATATTTTGCAGTGTGTCCTTTTTCGCTCCATCTGTCCCTCTTCTCATAGGAGAAAAGCAGACCATCATCGGATTCGCACTGATGACGGTAAAGAAACTGAACGGTGCCAAATTGGCGTTCCCGTTTTCATCCTGGCTGGATACAAAGGCGATTGGCCTGGGGAGGACAGAGCCCTGCAAAAGCTTGTATGCGTCTCGCCATTCAAGCATATCCGTTTTGATTTCCAAGGCTTACACCGCCCTCTCATGAAACTGCTGGCTGACAATTTGTAAAATGAATTCATGGTCTTCACGTGTTCCCAATGTGATCCTGAATGCTTCCTTGTAACCGGGAAGCTGCATCTGCCTGACCAGGACACCATTCTCGGTCAAGGTCTGGATGACCGGCCTGTTCGTGAAGGCATACAGGAAGTTGGATTGAGAAGGGAAACTATCAATCTCCAACTCTTTGAACTTCCCACTCAGGAAACATCTTTCTGCACTATTTTTAACTGAGCAGTCCTGGACAAAAGCCTGGTCCTCAAGCGCCGCTACCGCCGCCGCCTGGGCCAGCTGGTTGACATTGAACACGTCCCTGACTTTATGGAGCTCCTTTGCGATATCTTCATGCATGATGCCATAGCCCACGCGCAGACTGGCAAGACCATAGATTTTTGAAAAAGTCCTGAGGATTACAAGGTTCTTGTACTGATCAAGCAGCGGCATCGTATCAAGGTATTCCTCAGAATCGGCGTACTCAAAATAAGCCTCATCCATGATGATCAGAACATTTCCCGGTACGCTGTCAATAAACGAGAGCAGCTCCTGCTTTGCGACAATCGTGCCGGTCGGGTTATTCGGATTGCATACAAACACCATTTTTGTTTTTTCGCTGATCGCTTCCTGCATCTTTTGGAGATCGTGTTTTCCGTCAACCATTGGAACCGTGACCGCTCTTCCCCCCTCAATCAGCACATTCGTCTTATAGCGAGGGAAGGTCACTTCTGCCATGACCGCTTCATCATTTTTATCAATGTATGCCCTTGTCAGCAGGCGGATAATTTCCTCTGAACCGTTCGTGACAAGGAAATGCTTCTGGTCCAATTGATAATGGGCCGACAGTTTCTCCACAATCCCGGAAGTCATTCCATCCGGATAAAATGCCAAATGAGCAGATGCCTGCATGATTGCTTCCCTGACTCTCGGTGATGTTCCATATCCATTTTCGTTATCCGAAAGCTTCCTTACCGTCGTGATCCCATATTGTTCCTTGATTTCTTCAATTGTCTGGCCGAGGGCATATGGTGTGATTCTTTCCAGCTCTGTTCTTGCTTTTACATACATGTTCATCCCCCATTTTTCTGTGCCGTTTTATGACAAAAGGGAGCGAATCGCCCCCTTCCGTCCCGGCTATTAAAGGTTGCCGCGTCTTTCCTGTTCACGTTCGATTGACTCGAATAGAGCCTTGAAGTTGCCTTCACCGAAGCCTCTTGCACCTTTACGCTGGATGATCTCAATGAACAGCGTCGGGCGGTCTACGATTGGCTTGGTGAAGATCTGCAGCAAGTAGCCCTCATCGTCACGATCTACAAGAATGCTAAGCTCTTTTAACTTATCAATCTCTTCGTCAATTTTACCTACGCGCTCTGAAAGCATTTCATAGTAAGAATCAGGAGTGTTCAGGAACTCCACTCCATTATTGCGAAGTGTCGTGACAGTGCTTACAATGTCCTCTGTTAAGATCGCAAGGTGCTGCACGCCAGGTCCGTTGTAGAATTCAAGGTATTCCTGGATTTGCGACTTGCGCTTCCCTTCAGCCGGCTCGTTGATCGGGAACTTGATGCGGCCGCCATTGTGCATGACCTTTGACATCAGCGCAGAGTATTCAGTAACAATATCCTTATCTGTGAAGTGCTTCATTTCCTTGAAGCCCATGACATTCGCATAGTAGTTGACCCACTCTTCCATTCTCTCAACATTGCCAACAACATGGTCAATACCGATGAAGCCAGCATCCTGGACAGGTACAGTCGTTTCATGCTCAACGAATCCAGGCATGAAAATACCTTTGTAATCTTTTCTTTCTACTAATGTATGAATCGTGTCACCATATGTACCGATGACAGCTTTCTTTAGAATACCATGCTCATCGGAAACCTCATGTGGCGGCTGGATTTCGATTGCGCCGCGCTTCACCGCTCCCTCGTATGCCTTCGCGACATCATCAACCGCAAGCGCGATGTCCTTGACGCCATCTCCATGGGTTTTGACAAACTGAGCTACACGAGAAGAATCATTGTAAGTGCCAGTCACAACAAGACGGATCTTGCGCTGCTGAAGCACATAAGAAGCCGTTTCGCGATTGCCCGTCTCTAGGCCGGAATACGCAACGACCTTAAAACCAAAAGCTGTTTGGAAGAAGTGAGCAGCCTGCTTGGCATTCCCCACATAAAGTTCTAAATAATCAACATCCTGCACTGGAAAGAAATCCTCCGTGTTTTGCGCAGAAACCATTACTTTTTCTTGCATGATAATCCCTCCTGTTTCAATATTTACAATATTTAAAATTATTTTATAGCAACTCTAGCATCCCTCTCAAGAGTACGGTGTAAAGCTATAATGCTTTTACGTAGTGAAGAATCTTGATTTCGCGCAGATGCTACGATTCATTACGTTTTTATAAGGAAGGCTCAAATACGGGGATTTTCAGTGAAAACGGGTTGGGCCGGATTTATTCCTCGTTGGCCTCACTTTATTCCCCGTTGGGCCAGATTTATTCCCCGTTGGTCACACTTTATTCCCCGTTGGAGACACTTTATTCCCCCTGTCTCTTATACACATCTCCGAGCCCACG
>NZ_RSFW01000007.1 GCF_003937825.1 Mesobacillus subterraneus
CCCCCTGTTTTTCTTAAAACACTAGAACCGTCCCTCTGTTTTGCCGCTGTTTTCCCTGAAATCAACTTCTGGGTAGTAGCTGTTCTTGACCAGGATATTCGGTCCGAGGCAGGTGACGGCTGGGCAGTGGCAGTTTAGTTCCTTGGCGATTTCGGTTTGTTGCCATTTTTGGTGGGCGTCCTGAAGCTTGGTTGTCTGGATGTTGCCTAGTGGCGGGGTGTCGCCGAAGTCGGTGACGATGATGTCGCCGTTGAAGATATTGACGTTCAGGCGGGAACGGCCATCTGGGTCATTCCTGACGGTCACGTTTTTGCTGCGGTAGAGGCGCTTCAGTAAATCAAGATCCTCTTTCCGGTCGCTGCAGGCGTAGAATGGCAGTGTGCCGAACAGCATCCAGACGTTTTCGTCACGGATGTCGAGCAGGTGATGGATCGATTCCCTAATTTCTTCGAGCGACAGCACTTCAAGACTGCTCGCGAAATCACTAGGGTACATGGGGTGCACTTCATGCCTCTGGCAATGCATCTCATCAACGATTTGCCTGTGGATCTTTTCAAGATGAGGCAGGGTGCGCTTATTCAGCATTGTCTCAGCGGAGACCATGACACCAGCCTTCACGAGCTCCCTGCTGTTTTCGATCATCCTCGTAAAATACTTTTCACGTTGCTGGTAATCCGGTTTTTTCTCCATCATCGCAAAGCCGCCTTCGACGAAGTCATCAATCGTTCCCCAATTATGGGAAATATGCAGGACGTCCAGATACGGAACGATCATTTCATAACGGGATAAATCCAGCGTTAAATTTGAGTTGATTTGCGTGCGGACTCCGCGTTCCGAAGCGTACTTCAGGAGTGGCACAACATAATTTTTTACCGAAGAAAGAGAAAGCATCGGTTCTCCGCCGGTAATGCTCAATGAGCGAAGCTTCGGGATTTCCTCCAGCCGCTGTAAAAGCAAATCCAAGGGAAGGGCGTCCGGGTCCTTTGTTTGTAGTGTGTAGCCAACGGCACAGTGCTCGCAGCGCATATTGCAGAGAGTGGTCGTCGTGAATTCAATGTTGGTGAGCTCGGGCCGGCCGTATTGTTCTATATCAAGATACGCCTCCCAGGGGTCGTGTTGAGGGGTAATGGGTTTGGTTAATGACATGATTGACTCCTTAATATAAGAAATAAGCAAACCATTTCATTATAGCCGAGGAGTCCGGTGCTATGGTATGCCGCCACCCCTATTTAAAGAACAAGAAAGGAAGGAATCATCGGATTCCTTCCCTTGCCTGGGGATGACTATTTTTTTATATCTGCCATCGGGATATACTGTTCAGAAACGACGAGTTCATTCTCCACTAAAACAAAAGGGTGAGTTTCCATTAGGATCTTCTTAAGGTGTTCAGGCATTTTCTCGCCTTCATAGGCACATATCAGAGGAAATGATAATGAATTCACAGCTTCGTCGACGATCTTCTCAAAATCTTCTATTAAATGCAGGGGATCTTTCATGGTTGCCCACTCCACATGGGCCCAGGACCGGAAAGGGATTTCTTTTTCGAGGTATGGCTGAACCATTTGGGTAAAGTAGTCTGTAATTGCTGGAGGATGATAACTGCCACTTGAATAATAAAAATCAAAGTTGTTTACAAAATGAACAAGTTCCATCTGATCTTTCGATAACCTTGTGCTAAGCACTTTATGAATCATGGGGTATACACGTTCATTTTCAACTAAGATCACGTAATCTCCCGCCTCAATACCATCCTGGATGAAGCCCACAACCTGTTCGATGTAGCTTTCAGATTCTTTATACGAATACAGTACATGAACACTTCTTTCATTCTCGAATAATTGGTTCATATTACTTCTCAAGTAATCACCCCTTCTCAACGCTGATTATACTATACATCTGGATCAAATAGGGAAGTTTTTGGAAAAACAGGGGGACGGTTCTTGTGTTTTGGTGAAACAGCAGAACCGTCCCCCTGTTTTGCAGGAATATGTTCGGCGGAATACGGGTATTAATTGATAAAAGAATATAGGATAGACTAAATCAATCAGGAGGTGTCCACATGTCGTTTGAATATGCGGAGGAAGATGGCCGGTTTGTTGCGAAGGATGCGGACGGGCTTGAGGTTGGGGAAGTGACGTTTACCCGTGACGGGGATGAGGTCCTGGTGATCAACCATACAGGAGTCGACCCGGCGAATCGGGGCCAGGGTGTGGCGGAGGAACTGGTTCGCCTGGTCGTCGACAAGGCGAAGAAGGAAGGGATGAAGGTCGATCCAGTTTGTTCTTTTGCTAAAAAAGAGTTCGACCGGAAGTCTGATTATAAAGATGTTTTACAGCAATAAAGGATGAGCCTTTGGGTTTTCTCAAAGGCTCTTATCGTTGACACCAAGTCATGCCCATGATAAAATTATCTCGAATTCAAGATATTGTTTTTTAAGCGGTAAAAAAGGATAGAGTAATGGTAGATATTTTTTGGGTATATATCTCGATTCCAAGATAAAAGGAGAGGGACTATGAACGAATTAAGAGGGATTCACCATGTAACTGCAATTACGAGCAGCGCTGAGAAGAATTATGAGTTTTTCACCTATGTACTGGGCATGCGCCTGGTGAAAAAAACGGTCAACCAGGATGACATCCGTACGTATCATTTGTTTTTTGCGGATGACAAGGGAAGTGCCGGAACGGATATGACGTTCTTCGATTTCCCTGGCATTCCGAAGGGAACGCACGGAACAGATGAGATCTACAAAACTGCATTCCGCGTGCCGACGGATGCTGCGCTGGATTACTGGGTCAAGCGCTTCGATAAGTACGATGTCAAGCACAGCGGCATAAAGGAACTTTTCGGCAAGAAAACGATCTCATTCGTCGACTTTGACGATCAGCAATATATGCTGGTTTCCGATGAGTTCAACAAGGGAGTGGCTTCCGGGACGCCATGGCAGGACGGTCCTGTTCCTTTGGAATTTGCGATCACCGGACTGGGGCCAATCCACCTCCGCATCTCCCGCTTCGATTATTTTAAAGAAGTGCTGGAAAAAGTCATGCATATGAAAGAAATCGCCCATGAAGGATCATTGCACCTATTCGAAATGGGTGAAGGCGGGAACGGCGCACAGGTCATCGTCGAGGATAATAAAGTCCTGCCGGCAGGACGCCAGGGCTTCGGCACCGTGCACCATGCGGCTTTCCGCGTTGCGGATACGTCCGTCCTGTATGAATGGATTGAGCACATGAAAGCAGCCGGTTTTGGCACATCTGGCTATGTCGACCGCTTCTTCTTTGAATCATTATACGCACGCGTAGCCCCAGGCATCCTGTTCGAATGGGCAACCGACGGCCCAGGCTTCATGGGTGACGAGCCTTACGAAACGCTTGGGGAAAAACTGTCGCTGCCGCCATTCCTTGAACCAAAGCGCGAGCAGATCGAAAAATTTGTGAGACCGATCGATACGGTCCGCAGCACGCGCAAAATTGAAAAAGAGTATCTATAAGTTTTGTTTGTCCCGGGCGTTTTGTGGAAATACCTTAATGTAGTCTCAAAAAAAGGGAGGCAAACAATATGGTCAAATTAGCCGTGATTTTTTACAGCATGGGTGGAACGAATTATCAGCTTTCAAAATGGGCAGCTGAAGGCGGCAAGGAAGAAGGAGCCGAGGTCAAGGTTTTTAAAGTGAAGGAATTGGCTCCTCAATCCGCGATTGAAGGGAACGAAGCGTGGAAGGCAACAGTGGAGGCGACGAAGGATGTTCCGGAAGTGACCCCGGAAGATCTTGAGTGGGCAGACGCGATCATCTTCAGCGTCCCTACACGTTTCGGGAACATGCCGTCGCAAATGAAGCAATTCCTTGATACGACAGGCGGCCTGTGGGCGAAAGGGAAACTGGTGAACAAGGTCGTCAGCGCGATGTCCTCAGCCCAGAACTCGCATGGCGGACAAGAAGCAACCATCCTGTCACTCTACACAACGATGTACCACTGGGGCGCAATCGTTGCAGCACCTGGCTACACAGATCCTGTTACATTCGCTGCCGGCGGCAATCCGTACGGAACAAGCGTAACCGTAGACCAGGACGGCAACATGGTCGAGGACGTTCAAGCAGCGGTGAAGCACCAGGCGAAGCGTACCGTGACGGTGGCTGAGTGGGTGACGAAAGGGAATCAATAAGGTGAAAGGAGGCGAACTTAGTTCGCCTCCTTTTCTTTATAGCGATAGCCATTTTTCCTCAGTCGTGAATTCCACCCTCAGCAGCCGTGTTTCAGAGATGAACCCGGCGCTTTCAAGTGTGGCCTTCGATTTTTTGTTATACCAGTTGCAGCCGGTGATGGGCTTGATGCCATTTTCACGGCAGATGTCCTTTAGGTGCATCATCATGCTCCTGCCAGCGCCTTTCCGGCGGTGTTTCTCCATTGTGTAAATACCGAGGCTGCTTGCGTTTTTAAGGATGAGTCCGGTTTCCAGAAGGCCGAACCCGAGAGTTTCTTCTCCATCTTTTAAAACATAGAGCTGGTGCGTTTCCTTTTTTCGCGGATGGAGCAGGAAGTCGAAATGATTGTTGGTTAGCCGGAGGATTTCTTGCAAATCCTCAGGGCTGGCTGGCGTGAAATGGCTCCTTGGGAACTCAGGTGGGCGGACAGGCGCATTGCTCGTGGTGAAAAGGTAGGCTTGCATGGTTACGGACTTATGGAAGTCCATCGCGGTGGCGAGAAAGAATTCATAGTTTGTAGCAACCATTGCGCTCTTGATCTCGTATTGGGTAAGGATTGTTTCAAAGATCCTCTGGAAATGGCGGATCGCTTCTGGGGCGAGTGCGAATTGAGTGAGTACCGTAAAACCTTGAACATCAAACACATTCTCACAAAAAGCGAAAGAGCCTAGAGCGGTGCCGTCAATCTCAATAGTAAAGCATTTGGAGTCCAAGATCAGCTCTTCCTGGAAGCTTTCCAACAATTCGTCTTCCTTCGGTACATAACTGCCCTCGGTAAAAGTGATTTTCATTTTATCAGCCCCATTTCAGTTGTTTTTGTCTATGGATAACCAATAAAAAGACGCCTTTGATCAACAAAGACGTCGCAACTGAACGGGGTTTAGCTCATGGTGGCGATCAAAATGACATCTGCGTTAATCAGGATTCTCCTATTGATCATCATTTTGGCCACCCTCCTTTTGGATAAAATCATTCCTAATTCCTTTATAGCACGTAGGAGGAGCAGGTTCAATAAGTTTGGATGAAAATGGAATTTTACCTTATCTGCAGTGTGGGGATGGTGGTTTGGTTTTAGTCCTGTTGAAATCGCAATAATGAAAAGGCTTTCCCATTCAACCTCATAAAAAAAGCACCCACCCAGGGTGCCGTCAAACATATCTCCGCAAGTAAGACCCGATAATGATCCACGCGCCTCCATACATACCGCCAATCAGGATCCCAGCCAGCAGTGGATTCAAAGGGACGAGTCCAAAAAGGTAAACAATTACGATGGGTGTTTGAAGGATCAAGAGCAGGGAGCTGTAGCGAGGTGTGCTGGTGTGGTACAGAATGGCATATCCGAGGGGCAGGGCTCCGAGATGGATGGCGATGCTGCCGATGCCTGTGCTGATGTTGATAAAGTCGAGCAAGGCTCCGAATCCGATCAGTCCGTGGAATAGGAATCCGGCTGCACCGAGACCGAACAGGCCCAGTCCGAATGCCGAGAGGAAGAAGCCTAATTTCCAGAGCCCTCCTCCGGCAGAGGGGTCCTGGTTCCGGAAAGCAAACAGGCCGTGCAATAAAAGCCAGGAAGAGACCAATAGCATAAGGTTGTTTAAGTAATAGGCGAAGTGGCTTGTGTCATGAAGGATGGCGTCAGCGCCGGGTGTCAGATCAAGATAGCCTTGCCAGATCCAGTTTGCACCCATCAGGAACCCGCCAATAATGGCTGCGCTGCCGGCAAAGCGAAGCTGGCTTTCCTTGCAATTTGATGAAGCCGCCATATGCTCATCACTCCTCTGATGATGGTATGATAAATATATGGATGGTACTGGGTATATATTCCTTTCAGATGAACCGCCGCTTTCCTTTTTCAAGGAAGGGTATAGTAAGGAAAAGCAGTAGGAAAAAAAGGAGGAAAGCCAATGACAACCAATGAATCCGGCTGGAACTTTGATAACAGCTATGCAAGGCTGCCGAACATCTTTTTCAGTTTGCAAAACCCAACGCCTGTAAAAGAGCCAAAAATGGTCATTTTTAATAAAAAATTGGCCAAGAAACTCGGCCTGCACAGTGATGAAATGAAGGCAGAGCTGCTTGCCGGAAACGAGATTCCCGAGGGAGGCACACCACTTGCACAGGCATATGCCGGGCATCAGTTCGGACATTTCAATATGCTTGGTGATGGTCGTGCCATCCTGCTTGGCGAACAAATCACGCCTGATGGCAACCGGATTGATATCCAGCTGAAAGGACCGGGTCGCACACCGTATTCCCGCGGGGGCGACGGGCGTGCCGGGCTTGGGCCGATGCTGCGCGAATACATCATCAGTGAAGCGATGCATGCGCTTGGCATCCCGACCACCCGCAGTCTGGCCGTGGTCACAACAGGTGAACAAATTATCCGCGAAACGATGCAGCCGGGTGCGATCCTGACCCGCGTAGCATCAAGCCATCTGCGTGTCGGTACATTCCAATTCGCCGCAAACTGGGGAAAGAAGGACAATCTTCAGAACCTGGCAGACTATGCGATCAAGCGCCATTACCCAGAGATTGAAGGGGAAAATGACCGCTATGTTCAGCTGCTAAAAGGCGTGATCAAGCGCCAGGCTGAATTGATTGCAAAGTGGCAAATGGTTGGTTTCATCCATGGTGTCATGAATACGGATAATATGACGATCAGCGGCGAGACGATAGATTACGGTCCATGCGCGTTCATGGATACGTATGACCCGGCGACCGTCTTCAGTTCGATCGACAGGGAAGGCCGATATGCATACGGCAATCAGCCGTATATCGGCGGCTGGAATTTATCGAGGTTTGCAGAAGCACTGCTGCCATTGCTGCATGATGACGAAGATCAAGCTGTCAAGCTGGCAGAGGAAGCTCTGTCCGAATTCCCGGAGCTTTTTGAAACAGCCTTTATCAACGGAATGAGAGCTAAACTCGGTATTTTTAATACTGAAAAAGAAGATAAAACACTCATCTCAGAACTGCTTAATCTGATGCAAAAGCATAAAGCGGATTTTACAAATACCTTCCGGGCTTTGACGTCCAATCAGGAAACGGACTTGTTCAAAGAAGAGGGATTCACGAACTGGCATGAAAAGTGGCAGGCCAGACTCAGCCGCCAGGAGGAATCGAAGGAAGCTTCACAGCAGCTGATGCTCGACAGCAATCCAGCCATAATCCCGCGCAACCACAAGGTGGAAGAAGCGCTGGAGGCGGCGGTCAAAGGGGACTTTACTGTAATGGAGAACCTGCTTCAGGTATTGGCCGATCCTTATGCCCATACACAAGAACAGACCGAATTCTGCAAGCCGGCTCCGCCATCGGCAAAACCATACAGGACCTTCTGCGGGACGTGATTTTTCAAGCAGTCAAATTGAGTTTGGCTGCTTACCTGGCTTTGTCTATTTTACCCATGGCAATACAAGGGACCTAGGTGCCGATGTTGGTGATTTCATCGAAATGGCCAACCAGGTTCAGCTATAAAAACAAAAGCAACGCCAAAGCCGCGTTGCTTTTGTCATTTTCCCCTCATGAAAGAGTGGTACCATTCCTCCCAATCGAATCCGAGCGAGTAGGTGACGGATTTTGACTCCAGCTTTGAGCAGCCATGGACACAACTGCCGCCAATGATGAACCTGAGCGACGGATTTTTTTCTAGACAGTCTTGGATCCAGTTGTTGACCTTTTTGGTCGGAGCGGGGTTCGTCATCGAAATTGCAACAACAGAAATATCCTTCATTTTGATCACATCTGCTAACCCATCCAAAGGCGTGTTCGGCCCGAGGTAAATTACTTCGTTTCCTTTTTTCTTTAAAAACAGGCTGAAGATCAGCAGCCCGATCTGGTGATGCTCTCCTTCGGGGCAGAATGCCAGCACTCTTGGAAGCACGGGATTTACAGGAAGTACACGCAGGAATTGGGTACATCGGTTGATGATAAACTGGGACGAGAAATGCTCCTGGGCCACACTGATGGCGCCCTTCTCCCACTCATCGCCAACCTTATACAAAACATTGACCAATATGTGATGAAAAACTTCTTCATAGTCGTACAAGGAAAAAGCAAGATCAGCAATCGAGTTCGCTTCCTGGGCATCAAGATTGATCAGCGCCTTGTAAAGCTTTTCTTTTAATTCTTCATATTTATCACTCTCGGCTGGAAGCACAGGGGCTGGAGGAGTGTCCTGTAACATTCGGACAGCGTCACTGATTTTTATCTTTTTTTCATGCACCTGTTCCTTGATCCATTTCAATGTGTCTACATCATTTTGGCTATACAGACGGTGCCCTCCCTCAGTCCGGGTAGGGGTCACGACGTTGTAGCGGTTTTCCCATGCCCTGATCGTTACAGCCGGAATATCCAGTAATTCAGAAACTTGCTTGATGCTATACAAAATATTTCACCTCCATTCCCCATTATAGATAAGTTATACAAAAGTTACACATGGAAAATCCTTATAAACAGCGGGTTTTAATTTTATTATAAAAAACATTTGCCATATTTGTATAGGTTTTGTATAATTAAACTTGTAAGGTTATACAAAAATTATACAATGGGTGGTGTCATAATGAAAACATTAAATCTGGTATCATTAGTATTGCTTATTGTCGGCGGTTTAAATTGGCTTTTGGTTGGCTTGTTTGAATGGGATCTAGTCGGCGGCCTTTTCGGAGGCATGGACAGCCCGATCGCGAAAGTAGTCTACATCCTGGTCGGCCTCGCAGCACTGTACGGATTCACGCTTTTATCAAAAGTGAACAAATAAGCAGGAATGGAATCGAGTATGCCATGTCATACTCGATTTTTTTGTGACTTTTACAGAAATCCTTCGATCTTCTTTTAAGAAGCTGCTAATTTAGGTGTTATTCCATGGGTGGAGGATCTTACCCGTGGCGGGCGATTTATTCCCCGTTGGGAGGAGGATATTCCCCGTTGGGCAGAGGATATTCCCCGTTGGAGACGATTTATTCCCCGTTGGCCGGAGGATATTCCCCGTTGCAAGCGATTTATTCCCCGTTGGATGAAAACGGCCGTTTTTCAGCTTGCCAGTTACGGCTCGAGCGGTTTATGATGCCATTAGGCAAGTCCTAAATATTGGGTGGAGGGGGCAACAAATATGGAGGACGTCATCAACTTGCTTGATTCAAGAAAGCCGGGTGTTACTGAAAAGGATATAATCTCAGCCGAGAAAGAGTTGGATGCAGTTTTCCCAGCAGAATACAAAGAGCTTTTTAAAAAGACGAACAATGCTGAGGTTGGAGAATGGACGCTGTTTCCTATAAAAGACCCTAAAAATATAAAGCGGACCTGGGATGACGTGGTGAGGCAGAATAAAGAGGCAAGAGATGAAGGAATGGCAGGCGACCTTGTTACCATTGGGGAGGATGGAACCGGAGACAAGCTGTGTTACCGCATCGTCGATCAGGCAATGGAAGACCAAGTGTATCTCTGGAATCACGAAAGTGGCGAATTGGAAGAAATGGCTTCCAGCCTGAAAGAATTCATCCTTTCGTATTCTGAAGTTGATTAAAAACACGTGAATGTCTATTCTAAAATTAAAACCCTTAACCCAGGAGAGAGCGACATGGATAAAAGAGAGATTGAATACAAGATTACAGAATTAAAGGACGAGTACCTTCAGCTCCAGCATAATCTTGAAAAATTGGAGTCTGTCAAAGGCAACCTGCATCCGCTGGAAAAACGGCTGGCGGCCATCGAAGAGGAATTAAGTTCCTTGAACATGATGCTGCGTGAAAAGTAGAAAGTAAGAGTGCGAGACGAATCGCGCTCTTTTTTATTGGCTAAAATCCGACACGTTTGTCAAAAAAACAAGAAATGTTTTATTGCCATATAAGGGTAAAATATGTAACTTTTATCCATGTTCCTCGTTTATAAGAGTGAAAAGACGTTTGAAAAATTAATCATTGCAAACGTTTCTGAACTCAAGGGGGATGGGGAATGAAAAAGCTTATTCTGTGTGTTGTTCTTTTTGTATCAATGCTGTTTACCGGGGCACCGGCACTGGCTGCAGGCGGTGAAATCATCATCATCAATAAGTCGAACAATCAACTGGCTTATTATAAGAATAATAAACTGGTTAAAACCTTCAAGGTGGGAACGGGCAGGATGCCTTCTTATACACCGGAGGGCAAGTTCAAGATCGTCAACAAAATCAAGAACCGACCTTATTACACTGGAAAAATTCCTGGCGGCGACCCGAGGAATCCGCTCGGCAACAGATGGCTGGGGATCAATGCGAGGGGGACGTGGGGAACCACTTATGCAATCCACGGCAACAATAATCCGAAGTCGATCGGGGGATATGTGAGCGGCGGCTGCATCCGGATGTACGATAACGAAGTGGAATGGCTGTATGACCAGGTAAAGGTTGATACCCCTGTCATCATCACGACTTCCAAGAAGTCCTTCAATTCCATTGCAGCAGCCAATGGATACAAGGTAACGGGCGGGACTGCTGTGCCTGTGTCTGCCGTTCCTGCAAGCTCTGTCCTGAAAAAGGGCATGAAGGGTGCGCAGGTAAAGGAGTTGCAGAAGGTCCTGACCAACAAAGGCTATAGCACGAAGGGAATCGACGGAGTCTTCGGCCCGGCAACAGAGGCGGCGGTCAAGAAATTCCAAAAGGATAAAAAACTGACGGCCGACGGGGTAGTGGGTCCTGCGACTAAAAAGGCACTTGGAATGAAATGATAGCAAAGGAGCAGCGCTGGCATAGCGCTGCTCCTGTTTTATTGAAGGATGATCCCTGCGAAATAACCTTTCAGCACTTCTTTTTCGTACTGATTTTTACATGAAAAAGTGGCCATAATGGCCATTCGGTTTTTCTCTTGGAGCTCATATTGCTCGATTTTTACTTCACATACGATGGTATCGCCTGTAAAAACAGGCCTCAGAAACTCAAAATTCATTGTATGCGCAAGTACATTATTGTCTCCGCCGACCTTTGTCGGGAGGGTGGCTGTCAACAAGCCTTGAATGACAAGCCGGCCCTTTTCATCCGGTGTTCGATGATGAATGCCTTCATCACCTGAAATCTCTGTGAACAACTCAACATCCCTCGCTGAAAAAGTCCGCTCAAATGAAATGATCTCCCCAACTTTTAATGACATCCACATTTCCCCCTTGTGGTGAATCCTGTATTTTTAATATTAATCTGAATATTATGATTATATCAAGCGGAAGGATTAACACATTTATATGTTGAAATAGTTGGTGTGAGCAAGGATGAGGGGGAGAGGTATTGAGCTTCGCATATCTGTTAGTTTCGTTTTTTACTATTTTATCTGTGGCGATCCTGGTTTTCTGGATTTTAAAAAGAAAGGAAAAGAAGTTCAGGTTTGTGATTTTGGCGGTTCCAATTATTCTTGGAATTGCATATGGATGTACCTATATTCCGCATAAAATCGTCAATATAGCTCCAGAAGAAGTTTCGAAGATTCATATTTTTGATGGCACCACCGGGTACGAGGCCGAAATCACTGACAAAGCGCAGATTCTGCATATCATCAATAATTTGAACGGAGTGACCTTCCAAAAAGACAAATCAGCACTGGGGTATCTGGGATACAGCTTCAACACAACCATTTTTAATCAGGATGGAAAAGTCGTAAATGAGTTCATCATCAACTCAAATGATACGATTCGGTATAAAGGGTTCTTCTACACTGCAAAAAACCAGACAGTGGATTATGACTATATCGAACAGCTGGTTAGAAAGTAAGTTGTGAATCCAGTGAAACATTTTATGGATATAAACGTATAAAATGTAAAAGGCTGGAGGGATTTTTAACATGAAAAGATTCTATCGATCAACACGGGATAAGCAATTATCAGGTGTGCTGGGCGGTTTAAGCGAAATGTATGGAATTGATGTCAGCATTCTTCGGATTCTTACGGTATTGTCCGGTTTCTTTACCGGCGGGATAGTTTGGTTGATTTACCTGATTGCTGCAGCGGTCATGCCGACGGATAAGCAGCTGAAGGGGTGAAGAATTTAGGTCGGAAAGAAACTCTGAGTTGGAGGGATAGAAATTAAACTATATCTTCTGGCACTGTTCTTTTGTTTGAGCTTGATCGCCACGGGTTGTTCCCAAAGTGTTGAAGATACGGAAAACTACTCCGGCGTCATCGGAGAAGCCAAGGCTTTGGGGTATGAGTATCGGGTAACAAAAGAACGCGAGCAATTTAACTGGATGATTGGATACAAAGGAAAGGTAACGATGATTGAAGAGACAAGCGGCAACAAAGAAGGTTTAGAGAGGTTCATGCTTAATGTCAACAGAAGCCAAACAGCCCTGGGAACGCTCCTGATTTCATTGTTCTATCTAGTTATTGTGGTCATTACAACTCTAATCATCCTGAAGAAAAACCGAAAGATGCTTAAAAATAGTGCTCCGGTTATAACCTTACTGGCAGGGATTGCGATCTATGTCGCCATCGAAGCATCGACCGACTTAATGGGTGCTTTGCAGGAGGCAAAATATTTTTATACGTTGATCAGTAAATGAAGGCCTTGATCGATCAATCAGTATCAACGCTCTTTTACAGGAAAAGAGAAGTCTTGCAACAAATATATAATTGCCAAAAGTGTTGGAGGAGTCTGCATGAAAATTGAATATGGAATCGTCATTTTGTCACTTTGTATTTTGGTGAGTGGGTACTGGATTGGAAGTGCCCTAAAGAAGGAGTCAAGGCCCCCAGTAAGTGCAGGGGTTGAGGAAGTCTTAACATTAACAGAAGCGTCTAACTACCTGGGGTTGAGTGAGGAAGATATCAAAAAAGTCATAAGCCAGGAAGAGGAGTTTTTACAAACAACTGGATCATTTTCTGGAATGATGTTTCCATACACAAAGGTATACGACGAGTATGTCTTTTCAAAAAAATCGCTGGATGAGTGGTTAGAGGAAAGCACAAAAAATCGTAAAGTGTATGGTGCAGATGGGATTGGGAACTAAGGAAAACAAGTGAGAGTTAGTAGTGGATAGATAAGGAGGAAGTCACTATGGAAGTAATCTCCGGAATCGCCGTATTGCTATTTGTTTTTTTCGTCATTAATTCCTTTTTATCGATCGAGAAAGAGTTAAAGAAACTCAATGCTACGAATGAAAGGATCGTGGAGCTGCTAGAAAAAAAGGAGAGAAATACGTGAAGAAAACTTTTGATAAATGGGATAAGGTTCAGGAGGCAGTGACAGTGGCGGCTGCTATAGTCGTATTCATCTCGATTACAAATGATAATTACCTCTGGACCAAAAGTGCATTCAGTCTATTGATCGTAGCCAATCTGGTCCTTATTGGTGTTCGCAGTTTTGTAGAAAATAAGAAGGCCTTTTTTCCTTATATCATTCTTGGTCTGGCCGGGGTGATTTTTTTCCTGACGGTTACAAACCTGATTCTGGCAGCATAAGCGATTCTTTTTGGAAAATGGTGATGAAGTGGAAAAAAAAGGTAGAAGGGAAAACAATGACTCTAAGAAAAATATTCAATATCATAGGTATTTTCATTTTTGGCGGGATCGCGTTGACGAATGTCACGAGTCCGGTTCCTGACAAGTATTTCATCGGGTTTGTCCTTTTTAATGTGGGTAGTGCAATCCTCTATTTCTTTTTAGTCAACATCTACTTTATCGGCGGCGTATGGAGAAAGGTATTTTATGCAGTGTTAAGTTTAATAGCGGTTACCAGCTTAGTTATAGCGGTGTATCTCTGGGCCACCCAGGTGCCGCATTGATCTGATCGGGAGTTCATCTGACAAGGATGGGCTTTTTTTATGCTTCCAAAAGGCATTTTAGCTGGAAATTTAAAGGGTATGGGTATATTGGAAAATTTTTATAAAGGGATGAACGTATAGAAGCTTTCTAATGATACATATCAACTTGGACCCTGTATATTTTTCCTAATGCGAGAAAAGATAAGATGACAAATTGGAGGAGGGTTTTCATTTTGGATCAGGACAAAAAAACGAACCAGGAAGATGTGAAACGCGAGACGTTGACGACTCGCCAGGGCCATCCGGTAAGGGACAACCAAAACATCCGGACGATCGGCAACCGGGGGCCGGCCACTCTCGAGAACTATCATTTTATCGAAAAGATTTCCCACTTTGACCGTGAAGAGGTTCCGGAGCGAGTGGTTCATGCACGAGGGTCTGGTGCTTTCGGGTATTTTGAGACGTATGGCAAAGTAGGCGATGAGCCCGTAGAGATGTACACACGCGCAAAGGTTTTTTCAGGCGCCGGTAAAAAAACACCGCTGATGGTTCGTTTCTCCACAGTTGCTGGTGCGAAGGATTCGCCGGAAACAGCACGTGATCCTCGCGGTTTCGCGGTAAAAATGTATACCGAGGAAGGCAACTGGGATCTTGTCGGCAACAACCTGAAAATTTTCTTCATCCGTGATGCGATGAAATTTCCAGATATGATTCATGCGTTCAAAGCGGATCCAGCTTCGAACGTGCCAAATCCGGAGCGGATGTTTGACTTCGTTTCACGTACACCGGAAGCGACACATATGATCACCTTCCTGTTCTCGCCATGGGGAATTCCGGCGACTTACCGCCATATGCAGGGTTCAGGCGTTAATACGTATAAATGGGTAAACGCCAATGGTGAGGCTGTGCTCGTGAAGTATCACTGGGAACCGAAGCAGGGGATCCGCAACCTGACGCAAGAAGAGGCAAATGAGATTCAGGCGAAGAACGTCGGGCATGCAACACAGGATTTATATGAAGCGATTGAGAAAGGGGAATATCCGGAATGGGAGCTATTTGTCCAGATCATGGAGGACGATTACCATCCGGAACTCGATTTTGACCCGCTAGATGATACGAAGCTTTGGCCAGAGGATCAGTTCCCATGGCTGCCGGTTGGCCGCATGGTCCTTGACCGGAATCCGGTCGATTTTCACGCTGAGATTGAGCAGGCGGCCTTTGGTACAGGGGTTCTTGTGGATGGCATGGATTTCTCGGATGATAAAATGCTGCAGGGGAGGACGTTCTCCTATTCTGATACGCAGCGCTACCGTGTTGGGGCCAACTACCTGAAGTTGCCGGTGAACGCGCCGAAAGCACCTGTGCGCACGAACCAGCACCGCGGGCAAATGGACACCCGTGACCCGAAAGAGTCCGGAGACAATCCGCATATCAACTATGAACCATCAATGCTCGGCGGGTTTGAGGAAGCACGCAGTGAAAATAAACCGCATCACCCAACCTATAATGCGGCAGCAATGAGTGCGCCGATTGACCGCCCGAACAACTATGGCCAGGCCGGACACACATACCGCAGCTTTGAGGATTGGGAGCGCGACGAATTGATCAAAAACCTGTCCGAAGCACTTGCGGCATGCAACAAAAAGATCCAGGATGCGATGATCGAGCATTTCACGCAGGCTGATGAAGACTATGGCCGCCGGGTGAAGGAAGGCATCGAAATGAGAACGAAAGAATTGAAGGAAGCATCGGCTGAGAGCTCCGTTCCGGGCCGTGAAGCCGGCAAGTCAAAGTATGGACAAGGGTCACTGGCTGCTAACGAAGCAACAAGAGACGCAGTGAACAAAAGCCACGAGGCCGATCCTTATTAAAAGCGAAAGGGCTGCATGGAGAGTCGATTGCTCAGACTCCCTTGCAGTCTTTTTTATATAATGTTTCATCCTGCAGGCTCACGGGAAGATGGATAGGATAGTCCAAATGGATTGGAGGAACTTGAAATGGCTAAAACGATTTTCATCACGGGTGCCGGAAGCGGGCTTGGCAGAGGCGCAGCACTCGGTCTTGCGAAAAAAGGCCACCGAGTGATTGCGACGACTGAGCTGACCTCCCAAAAGACAGACCTGATGAGGGAAGTGGAGGAGCAGAATCTTGATATAGAAGTGTTCAAGCTAGACATTACCAACGAGCGGGACCGGGAACAAATTAAGGAATACGACTTTGACGTGTTTGTCGCCAATGCAGCGATCAATGAAGGCGGACCGCTTGCGGAGGTGCCGATGGACCGGTTTCGCACCCTGTTCGAGGTGAACGTATTCGCTACGCTTGAAACAGTGCAGCTCGCTGCGCGAAAACTTGTGGAAAAAGGCAGCGGGAAGATTGTTTTCATGAGCTCGATGGCCGGGATTTCGGCAACACCTTATGTTGGGCCATACACCGCGACAAAGCATGCGATTGAAGGAATTGCACAAACGATGAAGTCGGAGCTTGAAGAGTTCAATGTAAAAGTAGCAACGATCAATCCAGGAGCGTTCAAGACAGGTTTCAACGACCGGGCCGCCGAGGAAAAATGGAAATGGTTCGATGAGGAAAAGAATTTTACCCGGAAAGAGGATATGGAAAAGCAGGAAGAAGCTTTGAAAAATCAGTTCGATCCTGAGGATATGATCGATAAAATGGTTGAAATCATCCCGGCTGATCAGCACAAGTTTCGCACAGTCTACCCGGAGGAAACGGAAAAGCAGCTCAAAAAGACGGAAGAAGAACGATGGACGTTGGAGATCTAATATCGAGAGCCGGATCAATAGCGATCCGGCTCTTAATATATATAGGCTGGCGTGATAAAGACGTGGTCCCAAGTTACTGTAGGCTGTCATAATAATGTCCCGAGTTGTTATTAGGCTGTGGTAACAAAAGCGTCGATACCAAGGCGTTCGATTGCTCGGACTCTTGATTCAGCATTTTCGCGGCTGGAAAAAGCCCCGGCTTGTACACGATACCAGGTTTCTCCTGAAATGGTTTCAGTGGTTACGAAGCTGTCGATCCCATTTCCCTTCAAAGTTGTTACGCGTCTGTCTGCGTTGCTGCGTTCCTTGAATGAGCCGGCGATGACACGATACATTACGCTTCCGCGGTCACTATTTTGTTTTGGTGTAAGGTTGAATGCTCTCGCAATCCCATTCGCATGGCCCTGGGCCACATCACTAAGCCAGGAATCCTGCTTCATCAGATTTGCATCACGCGTGTTGTCGATAAAGCCATTTTCTGAAAGCATCGCGTCCATTGAGCTCTCGCGAAGCACGTGGAAATCTGCCTTCTTTTTTCCGCGGTCGTTCAGCTGATTCAGCTTCATGACTTCAGCGTGTATGATATCGCGGTATCTAGCTGTTGCGGAACTGTCTGACAGGCCGCTGTAAATGAAATCCTCGTAGCCTTGCGCCGCACCATTAAAGGCATTAATGTGAATGGATAGGTAGAAATCAGCTCCCCACGCATTCGCCTCATCAGTTCGCTCTCGCATACTCTTGGTAATATCGCTTGTCCGACTCATCCTAACCTCAATATTCACATAGCCGTTCTGCAGGATTGAACGGATTTTAAGCGCAATATCAAGGGTCAAATCCTTTTCCCGAAGGCCGTTCCCCTGTGCGCCGGGATCCGAACCGCCATGGCCTGCATCTAGATACAATTTCATAGAATCTCCTCCTTTATCATTGGCCGTTCTCTATAGAATATGTAGGAAAAAAGTATTGGTAAGGGTACCTGTCCCTTAAATGGAGGGGAAATAGGAAGCTTCCGTGCGGGTGCTTGCAGGATACTTAAGGAAGTGAGGCCCGGCCAATTGAAGGAGGATTAATTTGGGGAATAGCATAACCGCTAAACTGCCCGTTTTCAAAGTTTGGATTAATCAGAGTCAAAATGTCCCCCCTGAATCCAGGGGGACATTGTTATGTATTCCGAAGTACTGTAATGAACCCATCAAGAATCTGATGGCTGACCTTGAAGCCTTTGCTTATGTAAAAATTCAGCGCGGCTTCGTTGCCGTTCGAGACATAGATGAATCGGTCTTCAATCTCCGGGAAGGTGTCGAGCCATTCCATTGATTTTTCGAATAACACTGACCCGATCCCCAGACTGCGGTAGCCTTCTTTGATGTAAAACTGCGAGAGGCAGCCGACTTCAGCGGTTTTCACTGAGTCCATATCGAAGAAGGTGGCAAATTCGCTTGAATACACATCTTTCGGAGAGACGTTGCTATAAACGTAGCCGACAATTTGCTCGCCATCCTTTGCGACCAGGATGAAGTTCGCTGAAGCATTTTCCACTGAAGGAAGCATCCTTGTTTCAAAGCTCATGCTGTCAAAACGCTCGGGAGCTATGGTTGCTAAAGATTTTTGGTAGACCATTAATTCGTTGCAGAGATCTTTAATCAGGTCCACGTGATCAGGGGTTATTTTTTCATAAAGAATCCTTGTCATCTTCATCTTCCTTTCTAAGAGAATTATACCGCAAATAATTGTTTTGAATATTCTAAATAAATTTACTTCAATAAAATTTGTAAGCGCTCTCAATCCTGACATGCTGGTCAGGACGCGGGTTTTGCGGTCATGTAATATCATGTAACATCCTTGAAACACCTTAGAATGTTTGTTAGGTTAGATAACCGTAGCCCCCCTGAGGGGACGAAAAAACTTGGACGGCATAATTAACATAAGAATTTTTCTGTGTGGTTTGGCTGGATAGCTTTTATGCTATTTATATTTGAGAATTTGATTCTTCTACGTTAGCCGATTTCTTATTGTCTAGCTCCAGCGCCTAGCCAGTTTTCATCTCCGAAAGACTTCTCCGAGTATCTTGCGAGAAGCGTTAGCTTTGAGCAGCTCGAGACGTTTCGGTCCGCCCAATGAAGTCAAAGACCGACTTCCCTGGTCGGCCCTCCAACGCTTATCGGGGCTGACCAAGGCGCTTGCGCTTGTTCTAACCACTATGTTAATTATTTCGTTTAGGGAAAACGAAAAGGAGAGATTTGGTGACTTTTGAAGTATTTATTTCTTTAGCAGTTTATTTTATAGCAATGATCCTGATCGGATTGTATGCATACCGCAAAACGTCTGACCTGTCAGACTATATGCTTGGAGGCCGCGGCCTTGGACCTTCGGTGACGGCTTTATCAGCAGGTGCGTCTGACATGAGTGGATGGATGCTGATGGGCTTGCCGGGCGCCATGTACACGTCGGGTATTTCCAGTGCATGGATTGCCATTGGTTTATCGATTGGTGCCTATTTGAACTACCTCATTTTGGCTCCCAGACTTCGTACGTATACGGAGCTGGCGAATGATTCAATTACAATCCCCGATTTCCTTGAAAACCGCTTTTCTGATACGACAAAGATCCTGCGTTCTGTATCTGCAGTCGTGATCATCATTTTCTTTACACTTTACACATCTGCGGGTCTAGTATCAGGCGGTACATTATTCGAGTCAGCATTCGGTCTCGATTATCGCTGGGGCTTGTTCCTGACAGCTGGTGTCGTCATTGTTTATACACTATTCGGCGGCTTCCTGGCTGTTAGTTTGACGGACTTTGTCCAGGGCGTCATCATGTTCATTGCGCTTGTACTGGTGCCGGTCGTTGCTTTCACAGAGCTTGGCGGACCAACGAACGTCATGGATACGGTGAGCGCAATCGATCAGACGATGATGGATCTTTTCAAAGGGACGACCTTCCTTGGCATCATTTCACTATTGGCATGGGGACTCGGTTATTTCGGCCAGCCGCATATCATCGTCCGCTTTATGGCGATCAAGTCGATGGATGAGCTGAAACCTGCACGACGAATCGCGATGACCTGGATGATTGTATCCATCATTGGTGCATTGGCAGTCGGTCTTGTAGGTATTGCGTATGTACAGGTGAACGGTGTATCGCTTGAAAATCCGGAAACTGTATTCATCATGTTCGCGAATATCCTGTTCAATCCTTATATCACGGGCTTCCTGCTTGCAGCGATCCTGGCTGCGATCATGAGTACGATTTCTTCACAGCTGCTTGTTACATCAAGTGCGTTGACGGAGGACTTTTACAAAGCGTTTTTCCGCCGCGAAGCGACTGATAAGGAACTGGTATTCGTCGGCCGTGCAGCCGTGCTGCTTGTTGCATTAGTTGGTATTGCCCTTTCTTATACGCCTAACGATACGATTCTTTCATTGGTCGGTAATGCATGGGCCGGGTTTGGTGCAGCATTCGGTCCGGTTATGCTTCTGAGCTTGTACTGGAAGCAGATGAACCGCTGGGGTGCGCTAGCCGGTATCATCGTCGGTTCGCTTACCGTCATTATCTGGATCAGCATCGATGGCTTGTCTGAATTCATGTACGAGATGATCCCTGGCTTCTTCTTGAGCCTGATTGCCGTGATTGTCGTAAGTAAAATGACAACCGGCCCAGGAAAAGCAGTCAAAGAAGAGTTTAACGAAATGGAAAACATTATGTCTGAGTAAGTAATGGTAAAAACCTCGCCGGCAGTTAGCTGGCGAGGTTTTTTTTTGCATAAAAGAGGGTCACTACAGCGTCCCTTTAAATTTCTCAGGTTTCCTCACATAGCTTTCAATCACATACCCGCAGGTCGTGCAAATGATATACAGCACTTCGGAACCCAAACTCATTTTGCCATCAGGATACATAACTCCATATCCATTGTGCTTGCCTCTCCCAAGGTCCGTGCCGCCGCACTTGGGACACTCTTTTGTCATGTTTGCGTAATTCATTGAGATCCACCCTCTCCGAAACGATACTACCTACATTTACGCTCACAAGAGGAGGAAGTTTCAATTTTTCCTATAAAAATAACCCGCCGTTAAAGGCGGGCAGTATCATTATAGGCTGGGAACATAGTTGGGATTATCCGATTCCTTCTCTAATTCTTCCATTTCCATATGGGTCTGAGGGAATCCATTGGCGACCCATTCTGCGCGGTAGGCAGAATCAAGCTGTGTCAGGCCTCTTTCAGCAGGATCAATACCTGCATCGACACTTTCCATCTGGTCGATTTTCTCGCTGTTCCTCATATCTGTATCTTCAAGAAAACGAATCACATCTCTCTGGCTCTTACGGTATGCGGCAGTCAGCAGGACCGCACCGCCGGCCGAAAGCAGGGAAGCCAGGACAAAGTTTTTAGTTGATTTCTTCATGGTCGTTTCCTCCATTCGAAATGTAACTTCTCTTTGAACTGTATATTCCCGATTTTTCAGACTTTAAAAGTCCAGATATTAACAATTCGGTAAAAAGAGAAAGCACAGGAAACGTGTCCTGTGCTTTCTTTTACAAAATCATCTTCCGCCAAAGAATCCGTCCATCGTTCTGGTGAAGTCCCTGAATAGGCCATCACGGTTTCTGTTTGTACGGATATCGTTTGAGAATGTTCCCATCTGGTCATACATTGTATTGTCCACAGATACATACACATTATCTATTCCTCTGTGAGCCTGGCGGACTTTGTCAGCGACTTCCTGTTCAAAAGCATTGTTAGCGAGGCTGTAATTGCCGCGAGTTCCACCGCGAGCATTGCCGATATCGGTTCCGTTGCCATCATCCGCACCAAAGATATTGTTACGGTTTCCAGCAGTGCCAGCATTTTGTCTCTGACCGGTTCCAGCGTCGCCTTTGCCATCAATGATTCCGTTATTGCCAGCGCGATCATCATCCTGATCGACGCGACCATTATTGGCAAACGTTCTGCCATTTCCATCCATCGCATTATTGACCCTTGCATTCCCGTTTTCATCGTCCGCAAGTCTGACGGCAACATACGCATTATTATTGGAAATGATGACACGTGCGTCAGACACTTCTGCCATCTGCTCAACCTGACGCTCGGCACGATCGGCAACACGAAGTCTCTGGTTATCCGTAGCCGTGCCACGACCCGCCTGGTTTGTCTGAATACGCATTCCAGTGTTCCCGTTGGTATCATTAGCAGCATTGTTATTCGCACCACAGCCGGCAAGACCAAGCGCAAAAACCGCACTGCTCAATAAAAGAATAGGCTTCTTCATGATGTTCACTCCTTGTTGTTTGTTGTTCATTTTTATCATGGCTTGAAAAACCAGGACTATGCATCTTGGGAGATGTTTTAGTTATCCAATTGTGGAAGGGAGGTCACCGATTAAGCGAATGGGTGCCCTAAAAAAAATGAAATGAGCAAAAGAGGTCACCAATAGAGCGAATGGGTGACCTAAAAATCGGAAATGGAGAAAAAGAGGTCACCAATAGGGCGTATGAGTGCCCTAAAAAACGAAATTGGAGAAAAAGAGGTCACCAATGAAGCGTATGAGTGCCCAAAAAATCGGAATTGGAGAAAAAGAGGTCACCAATGAAGCGTATGGGTGACCTAAAAAACGAAATTGGGGAAAAAGAGGTCACCAATAAATCTTTTTGGCATCTCAAAAGCTAAGGTGTTGAAGGGGAATAGTCACTAGGGGGAAACATCTGATAGCAAAAATACTCTTCTGCCATAATTCGTTCAAAACATTTCAACAGAATTGTGAATGCCTTCACAAAAAACCCTATTTTCGAGATTTATTTGTTATCTTATAAGTGTAATAATACTAATTAACTTATTGGAGTGAGGACAATGTTTGCAAAGTGGTTAAGAGAAAACAACATTGCTGCTGGCCTGTTGACTGTGATTAGGGTTTGGCTCGGATATAACTGGATGACCGCTGGTTGGGGTAAGCTGACTGGTGAAGGATTTGATGCTACTGGGTATCTGAAAAATGCGGTTGCGAATCCGGTAAAAGGTCCAGATGGCAACATGGTTTACGGATGGTACGTAAACTTCCTTGAAAGCTTCGCGATTCCGAACGTTGAGATTTTCAACTTCATCGTTCCGCTTGGTGAATTCCTTGTCGGTCTTGGATTGATCCTTGGTACACTGACAACTGCCGCAATGTTCTTCGGACTAGTGATGAACTTCAGCTTCTTCATGGCTGGAACAGTATCTCACAACCCAACAGACATCTTCTTCGGCTTCATCATCCTGTTCGCAGGCTACAATGCTGGTAAATACGGTTTGGACCGCTGGGTCGTTCCATTCCTTCGCAAAAACATTTTCAAACGCGGTGAAGGAGCCGCACGCAACGCTGCATAACGCTAGTTAAATCCCCCTTTAACTATAAAATTGGCTGCCGAATTGCTCGGCAGCCATTGTTTTTATTTCATTTTTTCATCCAGATACTCAAGAATCATCACCCAGGCATCATCATGCCTTCCTTTAGATTCTTCATCGGGAAAGCCTTTGTGCTCCAAGCTTAAAAGGGTCCCGTTGTCTCTGGGTTCAAGTTCGATCGTCACGACTGTTTCCGCGCCTTTGGTTCCATCTGCTCCGGTTAGCCAGGTGAATTCAATCAGGGAGTCTGGCACCAATTTGAGAAATCTTCCGTAATGGGGATGGCGCATTTTTTCACTTTGTTCACTGGTTTTAAAGACGGTCTCAAAGAAAAAGACTGAATTGACCTCTGCCTTCATGATCAGTGTCCCGGGTTCGGCAAACCATTCATCGAACTTTTCGGTCCAGGCTCTGTAAAGGACATCTGGTTGGGACTTCATTATCCGTTCGACTTTAAAACCGAGAGGCCTGGCTGAAAGGTCGGGTATCGTGATAGGTTCCATTTATGTTTCTCCTTACTTGGTCGGATATCTTTCTTTTAAAAATGTCACAGACTGATGGATCAGTGCTTTTAATACTTCCACATCAATATCTGCGATTTTATTTATGTACACGCATGCTTTTCCTGAGGTATGCTTGCCGAACTCCTTCAATAGCGCTTCTCTTTCCGTGTCGCCCGTCGCAAAATAAAGGCTGATTTTTGCTTTCCGAGGCGAGAAGCCGACGAGCGGGGCATCTCCTTCATGCCCGGAATCGTACTTGTAATGATAGGAACCAAATCCGATAATGCTCGGTCCCCACATTTTCGCCGAATAACCCGTCGTTTCTGTAAAAATGTCCAATAAACGGTAGGCGTCTTCACGCTTTTTCGGGCTGTCTACTGCCTCGATAAACTCAATCACACTATTGTCATTTTCCTTTGTCTTCAGTTCGTACATTGTCAGGAGTGACTCCTTTCGGCTGAAAAATTTTTACCTGTGCTGGTCCAATAGGATCGGGTTGCCGTCTGGGTCTTCGATCATAATATGTGCCGGACCCTCACCGGTTTCATCTGCTTCTGACAGGAGGTTGATTCCGCTTTCTTTCAGCTGCTTCTGAAGCTCTCTTACGTCTGTAAAAGTGTCCAGATTTTCGGCGTTTTGGTTCCAGCCAGGATTAAAGGTCAGGATGTTTTTTTCAAACATTCCCTGGAACAGTCCGATAATGCAATTTTCATTTTTCATGATCAGCCAATTTTGAGCAGGGTCTCCCCCTAAAGCCTGAAAGCCCAGCTTTTCGTAAAAAGCCTTTGAAACCGCAAGATCTTTGACATTTAAACTTACTGAAAATGCACCTAGTTTCATTCCTTCATCCCCGCTTTATTGAAAATTCAGATATATTTTTAGTATAGACAAGTAAGGGGGAATTCACAACAAACTTAGTAATTTTCCATGCTGTCATAATTCGTTCAAAACATTTCAACAGAATTGTGAATTGATTCACAAAAACCCCTATTTTCGAGATTTATTTGTTATCTTATAAGTGTAATAATACTAATTAACTTATTGGAGTGAGGACAATGTTTGCAAAGTGGTTAAGAGAAAACAACATTGCTGCTGGCCTGTTGACTGTGATTAGGGTTTGGCTAGGATATAACTGGATGACTGCTGGTTGGGGCAAGCTGACTGGTGAAGGATTTGATGCTACCGGCTATCTGAAAAATGCGGTTGCCAATCCGGTAAAAGGCCCAGACGGAAACATGGTTTACGGATGGTACGTGAATTTCCTTGAAAGCTTCGCGATCCCGAACGTTGAGATTTTCAACTTCATCGTTCCGCTTGGTGAATTCCTTGTTGGTCTTGGGTTAATCCTAGGTACACTGACAACTGCTGCGATGTTCTTCGGACTAGTGATGAACTTCAGCTTCTTCCTGGCTGGAACGGTATCTCACAACCCAACAGACATCTTCTTCGGCTTCATCATCCTGTTCGCTGGCTACAATGCTGGTAAATACGGTTTGGACCGCTGGGTCGTTCCATTCCTTCGCAAAAACATTTTCAAACGCGGTGAAGAAACCGCACGGAACGCTGCATAATGCTAGTTAAATCCCCCTTTAACTATAAAAAGATGGCTGCCGAGAGTCTCGGCAGCCATTATTTTTTATACAAAAAATGTTACGGTAGAAGGAGACAAACTGAAGGAGGGAACAGTATGGTCATCCAATCCAATATGACACCAGAAGCAATCGTGCAGATCTGGGGAGATACAGCTGATGTTTTTATTAAGCACAATATACTTATTGTAAATAAACCACTAGAGACATTAGTGGAAAGCGACATTCTGCCAGCAATATTAGATGAACTCAATGCCACGGTGGGAAGTTCATCTGGCACATGTGTGGAAGGTGGCTGACAAATCCGCCGAAAAGGAGTAGGTGACTCCTTGTCTAAAAAATGGATGTGAATCGTCCGCCAGATAGACTATAATCAAATTAAAATGGAGAAATCTGGAGGAGTGCCTGTGACAACCATACATAAACCATGGATTAAGCTGAAAGAAACGATTGATCCGGAAGATTATCAACTGATCAATCAGCTTCAGGAAAAGTGCATCCAGCACGATCGAACGGCTCTTAAGCTTGAGCTGGATTATAAGCTTGGTGTGGAGAGCGGAGAAAAAGGTCTTCAAGAGTTGAATGAATTTCTCTATTTCGATGGGGAGAAGCTGATTGGCTATATCGGAATTTGCAGCTTTGGCGGTCCATGGGAAGTGAATGGGGTCGTCGATCCGGACTACAGGCGCCAGGGTGTCTTCACGAAGTTATTTGAGCTGGTGCTTGCCGAGTGGAAGCGCAGGGATTCAGGCAGCATGCTGCTGCTAAGCGACCGAAACTCTGAAGCGGGACAAAAATTCATTGCCAAAACCGGCGCACAGTATAAACATTCAGAGTATGAGATGTATTTGAAGGAAGAAGCTTCAGCTGCGGAAGAAGCTTCAGGCATTACTTTTAGAAAAGCAACGAACGCGGATGCCAGGGAAATCGCGAGGCAAAACGCGATTTATTTTAACGATGAGTATTCTGAGGAAAATGAAATGGAAACAGATGACATGATTCTTCCTGAAGTAGAGGAAAAGCGCGGAATGACTTCCTATCTCGCTGAAAAAGACGGGGAAATCATTGGTAAGGTCAACCTGCAGCTAACCTCAAAGCTAGGTGCGATCTTTGGGCTCGGAGTTTTACCCGAGCACCGTCGAAAAGGTTACGGCAGAGCGCTTCTGCTGATGGCTATCGAGAAGCTGAAGGAAGCGAATGCCAAGGAAATCATGCTACAGGTAGCAGCGGAGAATTCGAATGCGCTCAATCTATATCAATCGTGCGGTTTTGTGGAAACGTCTACGATGGATTATTTTGAATTGAAATAAGTGAAAATCCACCTTAGATTAAGGTGGATTTTCAATAAAAAGCATTAGTTTATTCTTTCAATCCCAACCAAGTAATTTGTTTTCGAAAGATAGTGGACTTTATACTCTGCTCCTAATATAAGATCAACCTCAAAAATGGTCTGCGTTGTAAAGGCTTCTCCTTGTGAGGTTATATAAATATATTCGGTTGGTCCGCTGAATCTCCCGAAATCCTGATCAACTTCATATTCTTTCAAAACAATGATTTTTTCTTCCGCTCCTTGTCTAACATACGTCAGCGCGTCTTTTGCATAGTCATCCCAGTAAACTCCTAAAAATCCATATGCCAGTCCTAGAAAGATGACAGTGAGCAGGGCACCGGGCATAATCAATCCTTTAGGATTAATTGCTTTCTTGGTCAAAATCATGTAAGTACTGCCAAGGGCTACAAATAAACCAGCTAATAAAAAAATTAAACCCCACACACCTGTTAAGAATACTTCCCTCATGAAAATGAGGATAAAAGGTCCGTTACCATGATCCAATAAGCAAAAAAGTCAATCATCATGATTAAGGGGATAGCTAAAAGAATTAAGAGTACCAATACAATGGTTATCCAAAGTTCAGGGGAGGGTCCGCTGTTTTTCTTCTTGCAGGTTTCTTTAGGCTTTTTAAGTTTTCCTTTTTGCATAAATCCTCCTGAAAAATTGGGATAGTTCTTCTACGGCAAACTCCCCCCTAAAGTTTCAGCGTCATAAATACACTATTAGGGTCTTCCTCATAGTCAGCAAAGGGCGGGCAGTATTGGAAGCCGTATTTTTCATAGAGTTTCCTCGCTGGCTGGAACGCGTCCATGGATCCTGTTTCGAGGCTGATTCTTTGATATCCGCGTCGCTGGGCTTCTTTCATGATGTGTTCGAGCATGGCCTGGGCAACTCCTTTACGCAGATGGGCAGAGGCTGTCCTCATGGATTTAAGTTCGCCGTGCTTGTTATCAATGTCCTTCAATGCGCCGCAGCCCAGCAACTGCCCGTCATCCCAGGCAGTCCAAAAGGTAATTTCCGGCTTCTTCAATTCGTCAAGAGCCAGGGCATGAATGCTTTCAGGAGGGGAGTGGAGCGTCATCCCATGCAGATGCTCCTGAATGAGAGAGATTATTTCAGAACCTGTTAAATCATCGATTTTAATTTCCATAAAATAGCCCTCAAATCTGTATAATAAATTAGCAATATCATAACCCGCGGGTCAAATGCAGACAACTAGTTTCTAATTCAGTGCGCGTTTTCCAGTATCAATTGCCATTCTTAAAGTTGTTCTGGTATGATAATTACATTATGAAGCACTGGGGGTTTTCCTTTTGACAGCATCAATGAGACTAAGAGTCTTTTCAATCGTGAACTGAATACGTTTGAAAAAAACTGCCTATGCGATTGGTCTGTCTATTTTAAGGAAACTTTTATACAGCCAGTATGTGATAAGAGGGGGAGTCCCTCTTTTTTTATATGCATAAGCGTGGGCACAGCATATAAAAAACTAAAAGAAAAGAGTGGTTAGTCCATGACTGCAGAAAAACTCAAAGAGAATTGGCTGAAGAATATCATTCTCTTTTTAAGCAGCCAGACGATTTCCCTGTTTGGGTCGTCTCTGGTTCAATACGCGATTATGTGGCATATCACGTTAACCACACAATCAGGTTTGATGATGACTTTGTACATCATTTGCGGTTTCATTCCAACCTTTCTATTATCGCCGGTCGCAGGGGTATGGGCGGACCGGTACAACCGGAAATGGCTGATTATTTTAGCTGATGGAATGATTGCTCTTTCCACTTTGCTCCTGGCGATCCTCTTTTTGATGGGATACGATTCCATTTGGCTGCTCTTTGTGATGGCGGCGATTCGCGCGCTGGGAACGGGAATCCAAACGCCAGCAGTAGGGGCAATTTTACCGCAGATCGTCCCAAAGGATAAGCTGACGAAGGTGAACGGCGCGAACGGAAGTATCCAGGCCGTCATCATGTTTGTATCGCCAATGGTCAGTGCCGCGCTATTGGCAATGGCATCGATTGAAATCATCTTTTTTATCGATGTGATCACGGCGGCGATTGCGATTGTCACTCTGTTATTCTTCTTGAAAATTGCTGTCCATGAGAAGGCTGCGGAAAAACAAACTACCAGCTACTTCAGCGATTTTAAAGAAGGAATCAAGTATGTTGGCGGGCATGCCTTTCTGAAACGGCTCTTTTTCTTCTTTGCCATCTTCCTGGTGATGATGGCGCCAGCTGCGTTCTTGACGCCATTGCAAGTGACGCGCAGTTTTGACGGCGATGTGTGGGAACTGACTGCCATCGAGATTGCCTTTTCCATCGGCATGATGGCTGGGGGCGCGATCATCGCTTCATGGGGCGGTTATAAAAATAGAGTCAGGACGATGACACTGGCCAGTTTTATCATGGGAGCCTGTACATTGGCGCTCGGTGTTGTTCCAATCTTCTGGCTGTATCTCGGATTTATGGCTTTATTCGGAGTGGCTATGCCGATTTTTAATACACCGACAACCGTGTTGCTGCAGGAGAAAGTCGAAGAAAATTATCTGGGAAGGGTGTTCGGGGTCATGGGGATGATTTCTACCTCGATGATGCCGATTGGCATGTTAATCTTTGGGCCGTTGGCGGATTTCGTCGCCATCGAATGGATGCTGATTGGAACGGGAGTATTGCTCATCGTCCTGACCTTCTTCCTCGGGCGCGACCAGGTGCTGCTTGCAGCAGGAGAGCCTGTGGCGACTGAATCAAACGCGAATTAATTGAATGTGAGAAGAGCTGCTATTTTGCGGCTCTTTTTTTCTTAATCAAACGTTTGATTAAGAAACTTCCTGGATATTTTTGGTTTATTCTGAAACTTATGAGGATCAAATCCGTATGGTCTAGTATGAGCTTGGGAACTGGAGGCGCTTGTTATGGATTTGAAGAAAGAGTTTTTAACGTGGGCTATTGTCTTATTGCTGGTTATCGCAGGAATCGCCATTTTTGATAATCTCAGAACCTCCAGGCTTGCGGCAGAACTGCAGGCAGACCGGGACGGAGCAGCCGAGAAAGTCTCCAGTTTGCAAGTGGAATTGGAAAATACATTGAGTGAGGCTGATGAGCTAAGGGAAGAGCAGAAACGTCTTGAAGAGGTGGTTGGTGACTTGGAACAGAAAAATTCTGCAATGAAGTCTCCCGTTCGCTACCAAGATTTTAAAGAAGCCATCAGTGCTGTTGAAAAGTATAAATCAGTGGATACATTTGAGGATGCTATCAAGTTCATTGCGCTCGTCAACTTTACGGGTTTTTCCACCCTGGACAGCGAAGGCACTTGCCCGTGCAGTTTCTCATTTGTCAATCGATCGATAGAATGGAAGCCGAATGTCATCACGGATTTAAAAGAGTTTACGCTTGAAGAAGGAAAAATAGCGCTAACCTATCAAACCACTGCAAAGCTCAGACACGATTATCAACTAATCATGACCAAGGCAGCCGGCTATCTCGACCAGACGGAAAGCTGAGGATAGAAGAGATCAGGCTTGTGGATAAAGAGTGAGAGGTGGAGGCTCATGTCTGAAAAAGAAAGAGAAAGGTTGAAGGCAAAGGAAATGCTTAAGAATCCTGGTGCTGCCCTGAATAATGCGTGGACTCAAGCTTATACTGGCTCCCCAAGCAGCGGCTGTCTGGTCAATGTCGTTTCGATTCTGATTGTTGTCGGTTTTGTTTTAATTGTGAGAGCTTGTTCGAATTAGGAGAGATGAAAAATGATCATTTTGCATTGTATAACGGAAAGCAAGTGGAACGAATGTAAGGGGAAAACCAGTTATGGAGAAGAGTCCGTAGAGGCATTTGGTTTTATTCACTGTTCCTCCATCGATGATTTTTGGAGAGTAGCTCCTAATTTTAAAAGTGTTAAAGAACCTCTGTTACTGTTATGCATCGACAGTAGTAAAGTGACTGCCGAAATAAAGTGGGAAGACCATGATCATTGCGGAAGAGAATACCCGCATATTTATGGTGAATTAAATCTTGATTCCGTTGTTAAAGTTGTTCCCTTTTTGAAAAATGAAAAAGGGGATTTTGTTTTGAACAAAGAGTTAGAGCACCACGATTTTTTTGTGAAAGGAAGAAAATTGTGATGAAACTCAAACAGGTCTTTTAACGAGAGAATATGGCGTTGGGAGAATGGGATCGTTTTGGAGGTTATATCATGTTAACTATATTCAGAAGAGTCATCAGTCTTATCATATTATCAATGGCCTTGTATGGATTATTCACCGATCACTTTGAATTACTCCCGTACACCATCCTCCTCCTGGGTGTTCTTATGTCAGTAATGGGGCTTGAAGAGTTTAAGAAAGATCGAAAGTCTTACTCAGGATACGGATTATTCTTTTTATCTTTTTTGATCCTTTTGGTGTCAATAAAAGGGTTGCTCTCCTAGCGCTCAGGGTTTCTGATTGTTTTTAAGATATGAAACAAGAGAACCGTCCCTGTGTTTTTCCAAAAACAGGAGAACCGTCCCTATGTTTTGCGATACTTCTTTTCTGTCCACAGGAAAATGTTTGTAATGAGTTTGGCTCCGAGTATGATGAGGATATACCCGAAAAAAAGGTGATAGTAGGTTGAGTTTCCGTATAGTTTGAATAGTCCTAGGGCTGTGATGAAGGGCTTGAAGGCGAATGCTAATATGGCTGCTGTCAGGCCCATGTAGAGGTAGTAATTTTTCTGGTGGTTCAATGTCCATTGATATACGAGCATGAATGTTACGGGAACCAGGCTGGTTTCGAGTGATAGTCCTGGAATGGTGGGAATTACTGGAAAAGGGTAGTTCAGCAATCCTGTATTTTTTGAGAAGGTGTCAACCAAACCAAACAGAACATGAATACTGTAACCAAAGAAGCCCATGAAAAAGATTTTGGATTTGTCGATTTTAAAAAACAGGATAATGAGCGGAACCAGCAGGAAAGAGACCATCATCCAATATTCAAATGAGGTATAAAGGGCGTTATCAAGCCAATATTGGTTTAGTGCTTGTTGTGATTCTTGTCTCATTTTTACGATCTCATCAAATTGTTCGATGCGGCTCTTTTCCACTGTAAATGACTCCTTGAGGTAATTGTTTTAATCATATTATTTCAAATTTGGATATTTTTATGTAAAAACCTGTATAGGGTTATTTAAATGCTATAATAGTATTTGTGAAATTTTTCAAAAATACTGCCACTACATAAACAAGGAGCTGACAATATGGTCGATTTCTCAAAAGAACGAAAAAGCCTTATAGAAAAGCATCCTGTCCTTATAGCAGTTGTGTTAACAATTTGGATCTGGTATGGGTCCTACATTCTTGGAGTTAACGTTGGGGAGTTTATGGCTAACATTAGGAACCTGCAGCCGTGAGAGTTCAATGAAATTCAAGTTGAAAACTATGCTGTCACTTTTGACAGCATTTTTTATAAGTTCGAAGGCAGGAGAAATAACGATTTTTAAAGAAGTCATTAGCGATTTTTCCAATATACAAAAGGTGGGGTTATTTTGCTGACTTTATACATAACCAGGCATGGGGAGACGGTCTGGAATACGCAAAAGCGGATGCAGGGCTGGCTTGATTCTGCATTGACGGAGAAGGGGATGGCCAACGCGGTTTCTTTAGGGGGAAGCTTGAGGGATATTGAGTTTGATGCCATTTATGCGAGCCCAAGTGAAAGAACGGTTTCGACTGCGAAATTAATAATGGGTGACAGGGAGCTTCCGTTTTATCTTGAAGAACAGCTTCGGGAAATCCATATGGGGGACTGGGAAGGGCGGACGGCCACTGAGATCCAGGAGCAATATCCGGAGGAATTCCATTCGTTTTGGAATGCTCCTCATTTGTATGAAACAAGCAGCGGGGAAAGTTTTGAGGACTTGAAAACCAGGGTGTTGCAGGCAGTCCAGTCCATTCGGGAGAAGCATGAGACTGGGAAGATTCTCGTTGTTACACACACAGTTGTCATCAAAACGTTGCTGGCCTCTTTTAAAAATCAACCTGCGGAAAAATTATGGGAGCCTCCATATATCCATGATACCAGCCTTACCATCGTGGAACTGGACGGGGAAAACTGCAGCATTGTCGTCGAGGGGGATATGTCCCACCTGGAATGTGCGGTAAAGAATTGATTAGAAAAGCGGTGGGGGCAATCGTTTTTCAGGGAGACCGATGCTTAATCGTACATAAAACAAACATCAATACAGTGAACGGTAAACATAGAATTAAAGGGGAATGGGACTTCATAAAGGGCGGAATAGAAGAAAGTGATAGGAATACTAAGGAGACACTTCTCCGTGAATTATATGAAGAAACAGGTTCCAGAGAATATAAAGTTATAAAGGAATTCGAAGAGAAGATTCATTTCAGCTTTCCAGATCACATCAAGGAGAAAATCGGATTTGAAAAACAGGAGACCACGATGTTTCTTGTGGAGTTCCTAGGTAATGCAGATTCCCTAACTCCTAAAGATCAGGAGATTGATTCCATAAAACTAATCGAATTCGATCAGGTGGGAGAAATGCTGACACACCAGGATACGAAAGAGTTCTTTAAAGAATGGATTGAAAAACAAACGAAAAAGTAACCAGGATTCCTATTCGGTTATGGGTATTGTTTTTTTTCACAGCAAATAGGGAAAAACAAGTGTATCCCGGAAAGTTGATCAATTGACAGCATTGCCGGGATGATTCAAAATACAGATAAGGGTATATAAGATGAAGGAGGCAGGAAAATGAACGATATTACGGTGTACACAACCAATACTTGACCTTACTGTACAATGATGAAACAATTCCTTGAGGGTCAAGGATTAAACTACAAAGAAGTGAATGTTCAATTTGATCAAAATGCTGCTCGCGAGCTGGTGGAAGAAACGGGCCAGATGGGCGTACCGCAAACAAAGGTGAACGGCCATTGGGTTCTCGGTTTTGATCCGGAAACGCTGATGCAGTATGTGAATAAATAATGCAAAAAAGAGGCTTAGGCCTCTTTTTTATTTTGCTCGGCACCGTTTGAATTTTTTTCGTGGTTTTGATCCAGACGACGAATCCATTCTATGAACGCTCTCACGATTAAAAAGGTAAATGAGAGGATAGAGAAAGTATAATATCCGTTCCAGCCTTTATTGTATCTCACTAAACTGGTGTTCTTTTCAAGCCAGTTCTCCACCAGTGTCATCGGGCCGCTAAAAAGGAAGACACTCAATAGTGTAGGTAAAGGCTTCATTTTATTCGTGAATTGATTGTACATGACACAGGATAAAGGAAATAGTATATAAAGAAAAACAATATTTGAATCAAATAAATTCGGGAAATAGCGATGTGGATACTTCACATACTTTTTCTTAATAACTGGGCCATCAAGTAAAGTCGAGACTAAGGTTTTACACAGGAAGATGAGAAACCAATCTTTAACCTGCCCTCTTTTTCGGGCTAAAAAAAAGACACTCCCGGCCAGTCCGAATATAGTAATCAGATTTAATAATGTCTTATCCTTCACAAAAATCACCTCTCTTGAATATGATGTTCTCTTTAGAAAAAATTATGAGTGGCTCTAGACTTCCTATTTGTTTTATCAAGGGCGTATAATATAAAATTGTTGCAGACAAAATCGAATGGAGTGCATTCATGTGAATAAGTTTCTATTTGTTATTTTTTCAATAATGGTTGTCCTTTCGGGCTGCGGGAGCTCGGACCCGAAGTCAGGTTCGGAGACGCCAGAATTGTTGGAAGTATCGATAAATGTGCCGGAAGAGATTGCTGTTGATAATGAAGTAGCCCTGGAAGCGATTGTTTCCCAAGGGAAAGAAAATGTGGAAGATGCGGATGAAGTGAAGTTCGAAATCCGCAAAGTGGGCGAAGAGGATTCGGAAATGATCACCGCAAGCCATGAAGGGAAAGGTGTGTATGTGATCAAGAAAACGTTTGGTGAAGGCGGCAAGTACATGGTAACCGCCCATGTAACAGCCAGGTCGATGCATAATATGCCTAGCGAACAAATAACTGTGGAAGATCCGGCTGCTGCTGAAGATGAGAATGCCCATGATGCAAAAGAAGAAACAGAACATGAGCATAGTGAGGATGGAGAAAACCACTCCCATGGTGAAAACTCAGGAGGTCACGACCATCATAGTGACGTGACAATTGAATTTAATGATGGCAGTGATTTTAAAGTAAATGAAAAAGCTGTTTTATCGGCCAATATCAATAGTGACAATCAGCCTTTAACAAAGGCCACAGTCAGGTTTGAAGTCTGGTTTGAAAATGAACACAATCATGAATATGTTACTGCTGTTGAAGGAAGCAATGGGATATATACTTCTGAAAAAACTTTCTCCAAAGCTGGTACCTACCATATAAAAGTTCATGTTGAAAAAGGTGAAATACACGATCATCAGGAAAATAAAATTGAAGTGAAATAACTTGGCTGGCAAGGAGCGTTAATCCATTATGAACTGCACCCCAAATGTTAGACACGATTCTAACATTTGGAGGTGCATTTTTTTATGGCAGAGGTATAAGGCCAGACTTTCGAACATTAAATTTAAGAAAGGGTGGCTTTTTATCCAAGTAAGAACTCTTAAAGGGGGAGAGTGAGTGGGGAAAATCCTGGCCATTATTTTTATCAGCCTTTTCATTACAGGTGTTTTTTGGGTGGGTAGCGGAGAGTTCAGTATACACGGTCACTCAAGCATTACCCCTGATAACAAGGCTTTTTTTGAAGAAAAGAAACCATTTCATCTTGGATACGTATTCCGTTGGAATGGAGTTGGTCAACCAGTAATTCAGGATATTATTTTGATAAAAAAAGACGGAACGAAAGTTGGAAATGATGATAAACGGATTTCTATTAAAGTATATATTTCTGAACAAGGAATTGGAGCTGTTGATGAAGGAACGGCAATAGATGAAGGGTACTTTGAACAGTATCTTCCGGTCGAGGATTTCAAAGTAACAAATAAGATCCTTTTTCTTGTATTAAGAGTGGAATTAAAAGATGAGTCTTTCGAAAATGACATTGAACAAATGCTGATTGAATTTAAAATGATGAATTTTAATAGAGCAAAATATATTGATTTTCCAGGCATTGTGGATGAGACAAATTGATTTGGCTGACTTTTAAAATAAGAAGGATTCCCCTCCATTCCTGTTGAAATTAATGGTAGGAACGATTAGGGAGGAGTTTTTATGAATAAGCGGGGAGTGGGTGTTGCGTTCATCGCAATTTCTGCGTTACTGATTTCATCAAAATATATCAGTGCAGCAATCTTTGGTTCGGGAGTGGCCAGTTGGGACAAGTCTCTGTATGACGCCATGCTAAGTTATGTTGGTAACACGTTAAGTACTTTTAGTGTAGTTACTTTTGTGGTTGGGGTGGGTTACATAGTCTGGGCCGAACGGGAGAACTGGAAGGGTCAAGAGAGTGAGCGGAATGATAAGGAAGTGAACTCGTGACTGAAATCCAGTTTCTGGCCTCATCGAAGCTGTTTAGGATTCCTGAGGAGATGGACGAAAACAACGGTTTCTTTTTCGAAAAGGACGTGGGTTTTGGGGTGTTTGATTTGGAGCCCTATTGGATCGACATCATGCAGCCGTTTTTCACGATGCCGTACCTCTATGAAGCAAGAGGGTTGGGGAATAAACGATTTTGGGCGTATATCGGGCATCATATGGAGCCGGGAGATGTGATTGAGTTGTATCATATTCCTGTGCAAAACTGGTATGAGGACGCCATTCGCAAGATGCAGGAAAAACCTCAGCACATCACCATTAATATAGGAAGTCGCACGTATGAAAATGAGTATGGGAGTTTCAAGTTTAATGAGAAAAATTGGCTAGAGGAGCTATCCCGCCGGACGCTGGTGACCGAATATGGTGTGACTACGATAATAAATTATTGAGGTATTTTTATATGAAAGAAAAGATGAATATTTGGTCGTTTGGATTATCTATTATTTGTTTACTCCTCTTTTTCATCTTTGCTTTTTCAGGCCTATTCGATGATTCGATCATGGGAACACACCCTTTAAATATTGTCTTATCGATATCCTTGCTCACCTTTTTCTTAGGAGTAGTAGGCCTAGGAGGAATACGGAATGGGAGAGGAATGGCGAGAAGCATGGCCACGATCATATTAACTGCCGGACTGCTGTTAATGCTCTCAACCATTATCTTTTTCGGCAGATTAGCGAACTAGCAGGGCAGGAGGAGGATTACATTTGAGTCAAAAACAAATTGTCACAGAAAGGCTGGTACTCAGGCTTTTTCAAAAAGCGGATGCCGAGGCAGTTACCCGGATGTGCAATAACTACAATATTTATAAAAATACCTTGTATCTGCCTTATCCCTACTCTGTCGATGACGCCTTAGCGTGGATTGAACGACATCTGGATCATTTTTTAGCTGATCAGTCCTATGAATTTGCGATTACGGATAAGAAGAGCGGTGAGGTGTATGGAGCTATTGCGCTATCCAATAACCAAAAGTTCAAACATGGGGAATTAGCCTACTGGGTCGGCGAGGAATACTGGGGCAAGGGATACGCCACTGAAGCAGCACGGGCAGTAGTGGAATTTGCATTTCAAGAAAAAAAGCTCCACAAAGTCTTTGCCCGCCACTTCGCATCAAACCCCGCATCCGGAAAAGTCCTCCAAAAATTAGGTATGAAAAAAGAAGGCCTACTAATCGACCATGTAATCAAAGAAGGACAATACGAAGATTTAGTGTATTATGGGTTGATCAAGAAACAGGGGCAGTGAAACAGGGGGACGGTTCTCCTGTTTTTGGAAATGCGTGAAGCGAAAACACGGGGACGGTTCTCCTGTTTTGTGAGGTGCCTTTTCATGAAACAGGAGAACCGTCTTTTTGCTTGGGTAAGATAGAGAAGAAAAGGGTTATTTTTTTCACTCATCAGAGAGGATGGTTGGTATATAATAAGAGGGTTCTCTCAGAAACGGGAGGCCTTTTTTGATTTGAGCCTGCTTCAAGGGAGACCAGTTAATAATCATCTCAGACGAATTTTACGCAGACAATGGGGGACAAAGCAGCATGAGCGAAAAGAAAGAAGAATTAAAACAACAGCTTAGCGTACTAACAGCTCGCAGAGACCGGATGCAAAAGAACCTGTATGAAGTTGAAAAGGAAATCAACGAAATCACCAGTAAGCTCGCTAAAATGCAATAAGTGAAACACGGGGACGGTTCTTCTGTTTTTATTCCATGGGTGTGGAAACATTAAAACAGGAGAACCGTCCCTCTGTTTTTTAAAATACCTATTGACAATTATCTTGAATTCGTGATAAATTTATCTCGAATTAAAAATAAACGAATTTGAGATATTTTTTTAATATAATGTCTTGAATTCGAGATAAACAATTAGGGAGGAATTTTATAATGGCAAAATGGACAGTGGATCAGGCTCACTCTGCAATTGGTTTTGAAGTTAAGCACATGATGGTATCAAAGGTGAAGGGTTCTTTTGAATCTTATACTGCTAACGTGGAGGCTGCTGACCTGACGGATCTTACAACGGCTTCAATCGCGTTCAAGATCGACACAGCAAGCATCAACACACGTAATGAAGATCGCGACAACCACTTGAAATCAGCGGATTTCTTTGATGTAGAGAACAATCCAACAATCGATTTCCAATCTACGAACATCACAAAAGATGGCGAAGACTATAAAGTAGCAGGCGATCTAACGATCAATGGCGTGACAAAGCCGGTTACATTTGATGTTGAGTTTGGCGGCAAAGGCACGAACCCATGGGGTGTAGAAGTTTCCGGTTTCGAAGCTGAAACAAAAATCAACCGTGAAGATTTCGGCTTGACTTGGAATGCAGCTCTTGAAACTGGCGGCGTTCTTGTTGGAAAAGAAATCAAGATCAAAGTGGAACTAGAAGTAAACCCAGCAGCGTAAAAACCTTTAGCCATTATGCTGGATTTGATTTTCAAGTCCAGCATAATGTAAAGGAGTCGTAGATATGGAAGATTTGAAGGCTGTCACTGTGATCATTCGCGCCGCACAGGCGATCCAGGAAGTCATCCGCAAAGACGCGGCAAGGCATGGATTGAACTCTACCGAATTTTCGGTGTTGGAGCTGCTGTACCATCGCGGCGACCAGCCCATTCAAGTGATTGGCAAAAAGGTGCTGATTTCAAGCGGCAGCATCACGTATGTGGTCGATAAGCTAGTGGAGAAAAACTATGTGAGACGCAAAGGATGCCCAGAGGACCGGCGCGTTACGTATGCAGTTTTAACAAGCGAAGGAAAAAGGTTGATGGATGAGATATTCCCGCAGCATAAAAAAGAAATGGGCAGCATTTTTGCTGACTTGGATGCCGATGAGATCAATCAGGTTATCTGTTTATTAAAACGGATCGGCTATCGGGCAAAATCTTTTGAATAATTTTTTTGGGGGGATATCTTGAAATCAAGATAATTACTGTGGAAACAGGGGGACGGTTCTCCTGTTTTTGGAAAAACACGGGGACGGTTCTCCTGTTTCATGAGTGGCGGAAAAGCCAGTTAGTGAAACTTGAGAACCGTCCCTTTGTGCTGCCCTGAAGTAACAGGCCTAGCATGGTGGTCATAAGATGAACATGAACTTTTGAGACTGCTTGAGGGGGAAGGGTAGATTTGAACCGTAACGGAATGTATTCACAGGGCACACAGGGCGGGCCGATGAACGTCATAGTCGTGGAGCCTTATGTCTATTCAGCACTTCATAGCCTGATTGGAAGAAGAGTCGTCATCGACACCACACGCGGCTCAGTAAGCGGAATTGTTAAAGACGCCAAACCAGACCATGTAGCCATACAAGAACATGACTCCACCTTTTTCGTTCGAATCCGGGAAATCGTCTGGATCATGCCAGAGTCTTGAAACACGGGGACGGTTCTACTGTTTTAATTCATGAGTGCAGATTCATGAAAACAGTAGAACCGTCCCTCTGTTTTGTTGGAAAAAACAGGAGAACCGTCCCTCTGTTTTGTTATAGTAGATGAGAACAACGACATGAAATTTTTTTGAAAAAAAATGAACTTTTTATAGGTGTGTGGACTCTTACTGGGGAGTGGGGTGATGGGATGGATGTTGTGCGATTGGTTAAAAAGGCGAAGAGGGGCAGCAAGGATGCGCTGATGGAGCTGATTTTAGCGAAAAAGGATGAAATGTACCGGCTGGCCTATGCCTATATGGGGAATCAGCATGATGCGATGGACGCGCTGGAGGAGATGATCGTCCGTCTTTATGAGAATATTGGGCAGCTGAAGAAAGAGGAATCATTTTATAGCTGGAGCAAGACGATCCTTGTGAATATTTGCAAGACCACGCTGCGAAAGCAAAAGAAGCAGGTGCTGGTCGATGAGTGGCATTCTTCCCATGAAGAAGAGCGGATCCATCAGGATGCGGGGCAGCATTTGGAGGTTCAGGAAATGCTGTCGATTTTAAATGAAACGCAAAAAGAGGCCATCCAGTTAAAATATATTCTCGACTTGGATTACCAGACGATTGCTAAGATGACCAATGTGCCGCTGGGTACTGTGAAGTCGAGGGTTTTTCAGGGGCTGAAGAAGTTGAAGGATCATTTTGGAGGTGAAGGGCGATGAGGGAAATTGAGCGGGAGTTAGAGAAAGAGAAGAAGCGGCTGGAGGACATGGATGCACCGGTTGATTTTGAGTCAAGACTGAGGGGCGCACTGGACGCGAGCGTACGGAAGCCAAGGCGTGTTCCGCCATACTTCAAGCTTGCAGCGGTTGCTGTGATTTGCCTTGCCCTTGTAGGCTATAATTTCAACGCCTTTGCCTACTATGGAAAAAAACTGCTGGGATTCGATGAAGTCCTTAATGCGACGATGAAGGATCTGAATGAGAAGGGCATGGGGCAGGCGGTCGATAAAAAAACGACACTGGACGATGGGACAGAGCTGACTATTGACGGAGTCATGACAGATGCCAACCAGCTGATCATTTATTATACTTTGTCCAATTCTGAAGGGTTGGGTGAAATGGCAGGAGATGTTAGTCCGCGAAAAGTCACCGGATTCTTGACCGATTCTTTTGCGGAAAGTGGTGTTGCGAAGGTCAATGATGCCGGTACGGAACTGAAGGGGACGATGCATTTTGAGCCGGTCAATCCTTTTGCCAGGAAGTTGACGCTCCATTACTGGCAAGGTTCAAATCAAAAGGAAGAAAGCATCACGTTCCCGTATGACCCGAACAAAGCGATGCAAACGCAGATTAAACAATCCATCAATAAGACGGTGAGAGTCGATAATGGAAAGCTAACCTTCAAGAGTATCACAGCGACGCCAACCACTACCATCATAAAAGGGACCATGGATGTTCCGGCTTACGACCGCGTAGATTTGGGGCTTAACGGCATCGAGTTGATGGCGAACGGGCGGTTTATTGGCCAGGCTGGCAGCGGAGTGACAACTGGTTTGAGTGGCACGACATTCGACGTGCGTTTCGATGCCCTGCCGGAAAAACTGGAAACACTGGAGTTGGTCGTAAAAGAGTTTATTGGTTTTAAAAAGCTTGATGAGAAGTTTGTGGCAAAAGAAGGCCGTTACGACTTGGATGGAAAAGAGCTATGGATCAAAGACGTTTCACAAAGTGAACGAGGCGTCGAAATAACGATTGCGACCGAGGACCACCTCACGCTTGACGGTGTTTCCATCGCAACCAGCTCCAAACGAACTCCATTAAAAACAACCATCAACCAGACCGAAGAAAAACTGGACGATGGCAGGATCATCAAAGAACGAACAATGGTATTCGAAACAAAAACGACACCCGAATACCTATTAATAGAAGGAATCCACTATAGAAAACAATACAATAAGAAAATAGACATTCCAGTGAAATAAAGTGAAAACACGGGGAGGATTCTCCTGTTTTTGGAAATAGTCGAAAAACACGGGGACGGTTCTACTGTTTTGATAATTGGTTCATGACCAAGTATTGAAACAGGAGAACCGTCCCTCTGATTTTTTGTAGTGGATTATTGTCTATACCAAAGTTTCTTTGATGAATAGAATATTTAAGAGGTTCATGCAAGGAGGTTAGACGAGAGTGAAGCAGGCAAAAACAAACCAGAGCTATTCAAACCGGGTGGTAAGAGCGGAGTTTGATGATTACTGGAAGACCACCGTGATGAAGTCTGGCTATGTAAAGTATACAGCTTTGAGAAATAAAGCGAGAGTAGATCTTATCCTTTCTGATGGTTCCGATAGAATTGTGTTGTTTCCCAAAGATGGTTATGTGCTGGTGGGCAGTGGGGGAACAAGCCATTTTAGCAAGCCGCATTTGACGATTACACCTTAGCAGGCTGCGGCAGGGAGAAAAGCATGGGATAATACCTGGGCTTTCGTGTCCAATTGAAACAGGTAATGTGGGAAAGGAGGCATTCTACGATGGCAGAAAGGAGCTTGATTTATTTTAACAGTAAGGGTGAAATCATTGAAATACCTATTCAGATGCAACAAGAAAACCGTGGAATATTAATTGAATTTTGTGCTGAAGCAATCGTTCCCGAGGGATTTACTTTTCAACATGATGGCTTTGCTAACTTTAGTTTTTGTACGGATGTAAGTGAATTAGGTTGTATGGCGGAAAATGTGGAAGGGGAGGCTACCTTCCCAAATCTTTGCGGCAGAGAGTTGACGTGTCCTGTGTCAGTTAATGCGGTACGAGCTGTAGGCTGTATCAGGTGTCATGTGAATCTAGGACGCTTGATCCCAAATGTGGCAGGCTTCAACTTTGGAAGCGATCATACCCTGTGTTTTAATAAAATCGTTTGTGTAAACCAGATAATCGGTTACACATGCAGCCAGGCGACCTGTGGAGAAAATTGCTTTCAATTTGAAGATGGTTTCGTAAGCATAAATCCAGCAGATCAAATAACAAGCGCCTGTGGACGGCAAATCGTTGTGATACGGGGAGGATTAAGGATTGTTCTTAGAGACAGCTAAACACGGGGACGGTTCTACTGTTTTGATAGTGGCGTTATAGCCAATTGTTAAAACACAAGAACCGTCCCTCTGTTTTGGCAAAGTACATTCCAGTTCCATGTGCATAGGATAGTTAAAAAGTGGTGGAGGGATGTCGGGTATGTATTATATGTCTAATCAATATCCTTATTATGTGAGTGGGCCGATGTACAATTATGGGGGCCAGTCTGTGCGCATGGCGAATCCTTATGGATACAGCTATAGCTATTATGGTTACCGCTATCCAAATGGCAATGGAGGAATGATGCTGAAGGATTATGGGCCGAACCCTTTTGTCATCAATATCAATGAAGCAACGAGGCTGAATAATACGTTCCGGACCGCTTTATGGACGGGATCCCATTTGCAGGTGACGTTAATGAGCATCGATGTCGGAGGTGATATCGGATTGGAGATGCATCCTGATGTGGATCAATTTTTGCGAATCGAGCAAGGACAGGGCATTGTCCAAATGGGTAAAACAAAGGACAACTTAGACTTCCAACGAAATGTCATGGATGATTCGGCCATTATGATTCCCGCGGGAACATGGCATAATGTGACAAACACAGGCAACTCGCCGTTAAAACTCTACTCGATCTACGCTCCGCCGAATCATCCAGCCGGCACCGTCCATGTGACCAAGGCAGATGCAGCCGCCGCCGAAGAAGCTCACGGCTCGGCTAACGGCAATGGAAGCCCAACCGTGTTCGGCAAAACACCAGACGAATGGGTCCAACACACAGAATATCTTGTAAAAGAAGGCCTAGAAGACGTAAAAAGAGGAATAAACGCAACCCACATCCTCCAGGAATTCATCCTCATGGGCGTACTCGTAGGAAAAGGCTACACACCAGAAAAAGCCTACCAAACCGTAGAAGAATGGGAACAAACAGGACAATCAAAACTCCTTCAGGAGAGCAAGAATATGTAAAACACGGGGACGGTTCTCCTGTTTTTGGGAAAAGCAGAAAAACACGGGGACGGTTCTACTGTTTTGAGAATTGGTTCTAGGCCAAGTATTGAAACAGGAGAACCGTCCCTCTGTTTCACCACTTTTCAAAAAAAGCAGCGAACCGCTATGGGTTCGCTGCTTTCGATATTATTATGAGGCTTGTTCTTTATCGGATGGTGTGTAGATCAGGGAGTTTTCTACTTTTTGCATGCTTTTGCGCAGGTCTTCTATGTCGTTGAGGATGACGACGCAGGTGTTTTCGAATTCTCCGAGTCCGTTGATGTATTTTTCGTATAGAGCTTCTTCGGCTTCGTCTAGGTCTGTGCTGTCTGGAAGTGACAGTTCAAGTCCTAGTACGTACTGTTCGCGCTCTGGGATGGCTTTGATTTGCTTGCGCACGAGATAAGCTTTTGTGATTTCTCTGTACTGGGCAAGTTGGCTCATTCCGGCCATGATTTCTTTTCTTTCTTTATCATGGGTTGTAAAGTGGTCGGTTGGCTGGATGAAATCGCACTCTTCATTGGAGGCTTCCACCGTTTCTTCCCACTTTTCCAGTTCCTCTCTGGTTTGTTCGAATAGCTCGCGTTGTTCTGTCTCATAATAGTATCCGCACAGCAGGTCAAGCCCTGGCAAACGCAGCTCCCAGTCATATGACATCGCGAGGTTGATTAATTGTCTTCCTTTTTCCGCAGTATCCTTCGACTCAAGATAATGCTCACCCAAAGTCATCAAAGCGCCTGCGGTTCGTGAATCCTGACTATATTTTTCAGCGATTTCCTCATAAAACGGAACGGCTGCTTCCAGACTGTTGTACTCGGCTGTCAGATAAGCTTTTTCCAGCAGTTCATCAAGAGTGGTCACTTGTTTTTTCGATAGTTCTTCGTATCGCTGCTTGGACTCATTGAAGTTTTCAATCTCTTCTTTCCAGTTGTCCTGATTGTAGTCCACCCACATTTGATTAAAGTCACTGATGATTCGGCCAGGGAAGGCGAAGAAATAATCAAGCGCAGATTCTTGCTGCCTTACCGGCAACTCAGCTGCTACCCCAAGAGAGGCAAGTCTGTCCCTTAAACAAGGGTGAGTATCCGTCATGTAGCTTTCCTCAGCAAGTTGTTCATCGAAATATTCGGTTGCTTTTTGATCACTAAGCGTTTGAAACTTCTCGGTAAAATTAGAGTAAGGCTGAGGAACACTGTTTGTTTTGGCGCATTCTTCGAAAAGCTCGCTGTAAAAATCACGATAAAAATATGGTGCGGCTACAGAGATAGAAACCAACGCTTCACCCATTGCCTGCGGGGAAGTTACTGCCGCTGCAGAACGGTCAGCGTCGTATTCCTGCTGCCTGGCCATTGCGAAGGTATAGGCGTCAAATCTTGGATAAAACCACTGGAAGAACTTTTTAAAAATGAAGGTGCCGAATTGTTCGTTTTCCTCCAATGAATGCAATAAACGTCCCCAGCTCATTCTCAGGCGATAGATTCTTGCGCCCAGGGCCGTGTCAGAGTTGGAGATATGGGCGAGTTCATGGGCGAGAACAGCCGTAAACTGCTGCTCGGACAGCGTCGATAAAAGCGGGATTCCGATAACAAGGACGTTCCGCTTTTTCCCGAACATTCCAAAGGATGAAATCTGTGCGACAGAGGCATTAAATTCACTATCAAGGACAATCGCATCGATTTTCGGCGTGTTCAATTTATGGCGTAAAGTATCGATCATATCGAATAACTTGGGAGCATCCTCCCTTTGCAGATAATATCCATCAGGCATGTCCATTTTTACAATAAGGGCCTTGATAATGAAGAATGACAAGGTTCCCGTCAAGAGCAGAACTTTCACATTTCCAAAGGTAAAACTACCGTCAGCAATCATCGTAATCGAAATAGCCATCAAAAACAAAAACAACGACAAAAATAATGCAACATAACCAAAACCAAGTCCAGTAAGCATAATCACCTTGAATCTGTAAAGCCTCGGGTTGGCAGAAGCCTGCTTCTCCAGCTTATTCACCAACATCTCAAACTCTTGAACTGTCATTCTCATTCCCCTTTTATAATGTTATCAATAGTATTATACAAGAGAGGAAGTAATTGCTAAAAGCTGTTTTTTATTGGAAAAAAACACGTAGGTGAAAACACGGGGAAAACACGGGGACGGTTCTCCTGTTTTTGGGAAATCCGAAAACATACATGGGGGAGGGTAGGGGTGTTTTTTACATATTGGTAGACTGTGGAACTGGCGCTTTATCTTGCTTACAGTGAATCTGTCTGTTATGTTTGGTTTTCACCAAATAAAATGGTAAGACTAGTTAATGATCGTTGTGTTAATGTATGTACAAGTATAATGGAGTTGATTTTATGAGCAAGCCTAAAGGTAAGAGTGGAATTGGCAGAGGGACCGGCAAGAAAGGCTGGAATCGTTGGCAGGCCAGTGCAAACAAAGCCAAAAGTGCCAAACCATACAAGAGTAAAGGTGTAAAAAATCGCGAGGGTTCCAAGACGGGTCAGGATGAATAAAGAAAACACGGGGACGGTTCTCCTGTTTTGATCATTGGTGCAATGCCAAGTATTGAAACAGTAGAACCGTCCCTCTGGTTTAATTAACTAATTATTCACAATATACTAACGGAAAGATTGATAATTTAGCTTAAAATGAATATTGAAGGGTTGGGTTTGTTTGTTAATTAGGGACAGGAGGGGATTTTTATGAAATTGGAAGGTAAAGTTGCGGTGGTGACTGGGGCGGCCTCGGGGATGGGCAAGGCAATTGCCGAATTGTACGCTCGTGAGGGGGCAAAAGTTGTTCTGGCCGACTATAATTTTGCAGGTGCTGAAGAGGTAGCCAATGCGATTGCTACGAACGGGGAAACTGCTATTGCGCTGCAGGTGAATGTAGCGGAACTGTCGGATGTGGAGAAGATGATCGATACAGCTGTTAGCGAGTACGGTACGCTGGATATCCTGGTAAACAACGCGGGAATCATGGATGGGTTTGAACCGGTCGGTGATATTACCGACGAAAAATGGGACCGGATTTTTGATGTGAATACCAAGGGTGTCATGCGTGCAATGCGGAAAGCGATTCCGATTTTTCTTGAGAAGGAAAAAGGCATCATCATTAACATCGCATCGACCGGCGGATTCAGCGGCGCCCATGCAGGGGCAGCATACGGCGCATCCAAGCACGCGGTTATTGGATTAACCAAGAACACCGGCTTCATGTATGCGCAAAAGGGGATCCGGTGCAATGCCATCGCGCCAGGTGCCGTGGAAACCAATATCAGCTCGAGCATGACAAACATCAATGAATTCGGCCTATCACGCGCAGGATTGACCCACTCCTTAACACCACGCGCCGGAAAACCGGAAGAAATCGCTCAAGCAGCACTATTCCTCGCAACCGACGACTCCAGCTTTGTCAACGGAACAGTCATCACAGTAGACGGCGGCTGGACCGCGGCGTTTTAAAACACGGGGACGGTTCTACTGTTTTAATAGTGGCCCTGTAGCCAATCGTTAAAACACAAGAACCGTCCCTCTGTTTCCCCTGTTTCCCCTGTTTCCCCCTATCAACCCATCAACCTCTTAAAAACCACTAACAAGAAAGCAATTCCCCAGTATTTTTCCTACAAAAAATAGAAAGGCGGTTGTCTATGCCGCGAAAAGCCCGAATGAAGAGCAGGAATGGAATTTACCATGTCATGTTGAGAGGAGCGAACCGGCAGGAGATTTTTCATGATGATGCTGACAATGTGAAGTTTCTTGAGGTTTTCAAGAAGTACAAGGAGCAATCGGGCATGAATGTGTATGCCTGGTGCCTGATGAACAATCATGTCCATCTTCTGGTGAAGGAGGGGGATGAGGAGCTGGCGGTCACCATGAAGCGGATTGGGGTGAGCTATGCTGCATACTACAATTTAAAGTATAAGACGACCGGCCATCTGTTCCAGGATCGTTTTCGAAGTGAAAATGTGGAGAGCAGGAGTTATTTCCTGACTGTGGTCAGGTATATCCATCAGAATCCGGTGAAGGCGGGGATGGTCGAAAGGGTCGCTGATTGGAGATGGAGCAGTTCTGTGGAGTATTATGGGCAGAAGCGTGATAGTCTGCTTGATCAAGAGAAAGTCCTGCAGATGCTGGACGAGGACCCGGAAGCAGCCAGCGAGAAGTTCAAGGAATTCAATGAACAAGCAAATGAGGACGAATGCATGGACGAAGGAACGAAAAGAAGGAAACTGACAGACGACGAGGCAAGGGAGGAAATCCGCAACGAGATAGGCAACATCGAAATTGCTCATGTAAAAAGCTTACCACAGGCTCAGAGGGAAGACGCCCTAAGGAAAGTCAAACCAATAGAAGGACTCTCACTAAGACAATCAGCAAGAATCTTCGGACTTCCTGTTAGCCTCATAAGGAAGGCCTGGATGTAAAAACACGGGGACGGTTCTACTGTTTTAATAGTGGCCCTATAGCCATTTGTTAAAACACAAGAACCGTCCCTCTGTTTTAGGTTGCGTTTGCTCTTTTTCTTGCTCGCAGGAATTTGACGAGATTGAGAATGATGGTTTTGCTGACGGCGTATGTTGGCACGGCGAGGACCATTCCGAGAACGCCGGCCAGATTGCCTGCTGCCAACAGGATAATAATAATTGTTGCCGGGTGTGTGTCTAATGTTTTTCCTAGAATCAGCGGTGATAGCAGGTTTCCTTCAATCTGCTGGGCGATCAGGATGACCAGGACAACCAACAACGCTTTTGTCGGCGAATCGAAGAAACCGACGAGCACGGCTGGAGCGCCACCGAGAATGGGCCCGACATAAGGGATAATGTTCGTGAAGGCAACAATCAGTGCCATGATCAAGGCATAGCGTAAATCAATGATGGAATAGCCAATAAACGCAAGGGTTCCTACCGCCAAAGCGACCGTAACCTGTCCTTGTATGTAGGCGGAAAGGGTTTCGCCGGTTTCTTTTAAAATCTTAAGGGTTTCAGTCCGGTAATCAGCTGGAATGAACTTGGAAACAGCTTGCGGGAACTTGTGGCCATCCTTGAACATGTAAAACAGCAGGAACGGAACGGTAACAAGGATAATCGCGATATTGGTGACGATGCCCAAAAACCCTTTGAGTCCGCTGGTGAGTGTTTGTGGCAGGGTGTTTGCATACTCCATCAAACGCTCTTGAACCGTATCGATCATCTCACGCTGCTCATCCCTGAACTCTTTAAACTCCGACGACTGGATCACATCATAAAAGAAATCAGTCGTCTTGCTGGCAATGACAGGGAGATCATTCGCAAGCTCCGTTGCCTGCTTGGAAATAGCCGGCACCAGGTTGCCAACGATCACGACCATTAAGAGAGCAAAAGCCAAATAAATCACGATGATCGCGGCAATTCTCGGGAGCTTCTTGCGCATGAGAAAATTCACCACAGGATTCAACAGGAAGTAAAGAAAGCCAGTGATCAGGATAGGAAAGAATACCGTCGTAAAAAAAACACCAATCGGCCAGAACATAAACGAAATCTTGGTAGAAACGAAAATGATCGTCAAAATAAGCAAAATTTGAATCAGCCAAAACTGCAACTTCGATTTATTCACAACACTTACCTCAGCTTTAGATTATTTTAGATATGATTATACCAGAAACACGGGGACGGTTCTTGTGTTTTAAAATAGCGTGGAGGTTTTGGCAAAACAGAGGGACGGTTCTCCTGTTTCGGTTTTTTCCAAAAACAGGAGAACCGTCCCCGTGTTTTCAGAAAAAAACACCAGAACCGCCCCTGTATTTGATTCTACCTTGTATGAAAATAAGATATTATAAGAGTGTGATTCTTTTTACCCAGGGGGTTTTTTATGGTGAATAAAATTGTGGTGATTACGGGAGCGAATTCTGGTATTGGCAAGGCGGCGGCTATTAGGTTTGCGAATGAGGGCTTCACGGTTGTTATGGCTTGCCGCAACGTCGAGAGAAGCAAAATGGTTCAACAGGAAATAATGGAAGCAACTAAGAATCCTCATATTGATTTACTGCAGCTAGACATTTCTTCATTTCAATCCATCCACCAATTTTCCGCAGCGCTCAAAGACAGATATCCAAAACTGGACATACTTATTCATAACGCAGCTTATTTGAATCACGGGGAGAGCAATTATTTGCTCAGCCAGGACGGGGTCGAGCTTTCATTTGCTACGAATACATTGGGCCCGTTCCTGCTCACCAGGCAGTTGGTCAGCATGCTGGAAAAATCGGATGATGCCCGAATTCTTCACGCCTGCACCACCAATATCAGGCACTTTTTTGACCCGAAAAGAAAAATCGAGTTCGACAATTTTCAGGGAGAGTTCAAGAACGAACGGCCATTCAAGGCCTATAAGTTTTACGGCGACACCAAAATGGCCTTGCTGATGTTAACGTTTAAAATGGCAGAAGAATTGAAGCAAAAAGGAATCAGCGTAAATGCCGTCCAAATTCCAGCAATTAAACTATCAAAAGAAACGATCAATAAATTTAAATCAGGCTGGAGGGTCGCGGCCAGAGTCCAGAATGTGTTCAGCGCACCCCGTGAAACAATGGCCGACACCTACTTCCACATATGCACCTCCGAAGAATTCAAAAACGTCACAGGCAAACTCCTCAACGATAAAAGAAAAATCATGGAGCCATCACACTATTCAGCAGGAATCACACAAGACATCAAACAACTCATGGACCAAACCGTCTACCCAAAATACGCACACAACAAAGAAAACATCCAAAAAGTCTGGGACATGTGCGAAAGTTTGACGAAGTGAAACAGAGGGACGGTTCTCCTGTTTTTGGAAAAACTGGAGAACCGTGTTTTCGAGGAGGATTATTAATGAAAAAGAGTTTAGTCGGGCTACTCTCCTGCACCTTGGTATTGTTAACAGCATGTACACAATCTGCGGGAAGTGAAATTGAACTGAAAGAGGAAAATCGCAGATTAACGGAAGAGGTGAATGAATTAAAGAAGAGTGTGGGGGAACTGAACGGCAAAATCGATCAGTTCGAACAGGAAAAAGAAAAATTCGTCTATTTTAGCAATCTATCAAGGGATTTTGTATATGCACATAAAACAGGGGACCGGGAGGCTTTGCGCCAGCTGCTTTCGGATAACCTCGTGCTTGAAGAAAGAGATGGAAAATTGTATGTAGAGGTAGAAGGTGTCGAGTGGTTGCTGTTCGATTACACCGAGAAAGGAAGTTTGGATGATTGGGTCCTGCAGGGGTTTGAGTTCAACAGTGAAACGAATACATACAGTGTGTTCATCCGGGAGTTTTATTCTGACGCGAATGGTGAACCCGTAAGTCCTCCTACCTTCCTGAATTTAGTGTTTGAGCATCAAAATGACGTATGGAAAATCGTTAGTCTGGGATTTGATGTGTAAAAAAGAAGCAAAGGGGGCCCTTTGCTTCTTTGCGTATTATTTCGTTACAGGTTCAGCATGGAACAACTTTACTTCAGGCGGAGCTGCCATAAACTCTGGTGCCTTCGCTGTAAAAGCACTGAAATGATCCGTTTGATTATGGAACTTGACGGCATCCATGTCTTTCCATAGTTCAACCATCGTATAGACCCCAGCTTTTTCGCTATCCTTCATGAGATCGTAAGAAATATTCTCTTCCTCCGCTCTCGAGGCCTCGATTAATGGTTTAATTTCCTTAAGAAATTCCTGTTCACTTTCCGGCTTCACCTTAAAACCAGCATGAATAATGATCATGATTTATTCCTCCTTTTGAAACAGAGGGGCGGTTCTTGTGTTTCAGTAAAGCGATGCGCTTTTGGTAAAAACAGGAGAACCGTCCCTGTGTTTTTCGTTTGTGAATTTCCAAAAACAGGAGAACCGTCCCCCTGTTTTCCCCCTGTTTTACTTCCACTGTGCGATGACATCGACTGGCAGGCGGACGGATGGGTAGCCTTGGTCTGCTGCTTTTCCGATGGAGATGAGCATGACTGGGTAGAAGCGTTCTTTGTCCAGGTCGAATGCTTCGGCGATTTGGTCTTTTTCGTAACCGCCGATTGGGTTGGTGTCATAGCCGTGGGCACGCGCGGCGAGCATGAGCTGCATGGACACGAGTCCTGCGTCGATCAGGAACATTTCTTTTTTCTGCTCAGGTGTCATGGCTTCCACAAGTCCTTTAATGGAAGGGACCTGCTTGTCTTTTACATCAGCTGGCATGTAGCCTTTTTCCACTGCGGCATTGTAAATGTCTTCGAGGTACTCCTCGCTCATCATGTCGACGAAAACAGCGATGACAGCAGCCGAAGTAGTCACCTGGCGCTGGTTGAATTTCGCTAAAGGAGCCAGTGTTTCTTTTCCTTCCGCAGAATCAATCACCACGAAACGCCATGGCTGCAAATTGACGGAAGACGGAGCTAAAGCAGCTGTCTCGAGGATTTGCCCCATTTCCTCTCTGCTGATTTTTACAGTAGGGTCATAGTTCCGGATCGAACGGCGACCTGTGATAATTTCGTTGAAGTCGTTATGCTTTGTCATGTTGTACACTCCTTTGATGTTACATTTCTTCTATATTCTTCTGAAGGCGGGTTAGCAGATCGAGAAGGGCTGACTTCTCTTCTTCTGAAAAATCATTAAGGACACTTGAGATGAACCGCTGCTTCTCTTCGCAATATGCAGCCACTCGCTGTTTGCCCTCATCGGTCAGCTGGACATAGGTAAAACGGTTATCGTCGGGGTTCTTCCTGCGAATGACCATGCCGCTTTCTTCAAGCTGCTTAAGGTGTCTGGTCACCGCCGCATGATCGATATTAACCTTTTTCTGAAGCTCCCTCTGGGTAATCTCCTCAGAGACAAAAAGCTCGCGCAGGATCTCCAGCCGGGATTGGCTGATGCCCGTGCAGCGCTCAAACTTCGGCATCGCCCTCTTAGTTAACTCGAACATCCGTTGAATAATCAATTCCTGATCACGACCGTTTCTCTCCAAATGCCATCGCCACCTTCATATAATTGATAGGTCAATTATTGACACGTCAACTAATATAATACGAATATACCTTGAAGTCAAAATATGTGCTCGAAGACTGAAACAGAGGGACGGTTCTTGTGTTTTAACCATTGCCCAATGGGTCACTATTAAAACAGTAGAACCGTCCCCGTGTTTTCCCGTTCTCCACCCAGGTTTTCCAAAAACAGGAGAACCGTCCCCGTGTTTCACTTCCTGGCCACCAGGTAATAGGCGGTGATCCAGGAGGTGATGGGGATGACGAGGGTGACTCCGATTCCGGCGCAGAGGATGGTGATCATTTCGGCGCTGAAGATTTTGGAGTTGATGATTTCTCCTGGTGTGTAGGTGAGGTCTTTGAACCAGATCAGCAGGGCGAGATAGCTGCCGAAGAAGGCGAAGAATAGGGTGTTGGTGCTGGTCCCTAATATATCCCTGCCGATGCTTAGCCCGGATTTGAACAGTTCCTGCCGGCTGATATCTGGGTTGTGAAAATGGATCTCGCGCATCGGGGAGGAGATGGCAATGGCCGCGTCGGTTATGGCGCCAATGGTACTCATGATGATCACGGCTGAAGCAATTTTCACAAAGTCCACCCCAATATACAGGGAGAACATCCCCAGCTCCTGTATTTCCTCTTCTCCAAAGCCCTGAATTCTGGCCTTATCCGTTACGATAAAAATAAAAACAAGCAAGATCACAGTCGAAATCACTGTAGACAAAAACGCTGTCTTCGTCGTCTTGTTCACGTCATTGATGTAAAAAAGATTAATGATGCTTATGAAAATACAAGCGATGATCGTCATCGTAATTGGGTTGACGTTTGGGTCGTTCAAGAAAATGATGGTGATGAAGATAACAGCAAAGTTGAAAAATAAAGCGAAAAAAGACCGTACACCTTTGCCTTTTCCAATAACGGTCATCAAGATAAATAAAATCGCAGCCAACACCACTAGAGCATTCATAATCCAGCCCTCTTTCTTTTTATGAAAAAGATTGTCACATAAAGACCAATTGGGATGGTCAAAACAATTCCGATCCCGCCCGCCAACGCCCGCGCCAGTTCGAGAGACAGGTTCATGGATAGAGCAAAGCCTAATGGAGATCCATTTTTAAAATAAAGAATCAGGATGGGAATCGAACCGCTGATATAGACAAAGAACAGGATGTTCGTCATCGTCCCCATGATGTCCTTCCCGATTTCCATGCCGGATTTGATCAGTGCTTTAACTGGTATTTTGGGATTTTTTTCAATCATATTGAAAATTGAAGAAGACATGGTGATGGCAATGTCCATGACAGCTCCGAGCGATCCGAGAAACAGGCCGGTGAGGAACACCACCTGGTATGGCCGGGTGATAAACTGCAGCTCCTCGTAACGGAGCCCTTTTTCCGTAGTCAGCCAGAGCACCAGCCAGGCGATGAACAACGAAGCGAAAGTGCCCAGGAGCGTCGCGATAATCGCAGCATACGTTTTTTCATTCAGCCCATTCACGAGCAATAAGGAAATGACCGTAAAAAGGACAACGGCAAAGCTGCTGATCAGCAGCAGGCTCCAATGAGGGTTGCTCAGATAAATATCGAGAGCATAGGAAAGCAAAATAGCGTTGATTACCAGGCTTATGATTGAGAACAGCCCCTGTTTCCTGCCGACAATCAATAAGACAAGCACAAACACCCAGGCAACGTACAACAGGTATGTATCGCGTTTGACATCCTGAATCGATCCATGTATATCCCCATTTTCAGCATTTTCCGAGTCAATGGAAACGAACAGTTCATCGCCAGCCTCGAATTCATGATCGTAGGCTTTAGAAACCGAAAATTCGTTAACAAGATGAATGAGCCGGCCCTTCTCTTCACCATTTTTTATCTCTGCAATCAACCGCTGAGTAAAAAGAGCATCCTTATGGCCGAATGGATTCTCGGTGGCTGTTTTGTCCACCAATTCAGTTTCCAAAACCTTCGCAATCGGACGTTCATACAGGAAATGATTGTGCTGAACAAACACAATGGACGCCACGATAAAAAGGACAAACAGGGATAAAGAAATAATTCGCTTATAAGACATATTTTTAAAAAGATTAATGAAAGAATTCAAGATTAACCTCCAGTGGAACTAAGGTAAAATCAGGCTGCAGTTGGGACAAGGAACGAAGTGTATTCATCAGTATAGTCCTATCCAGGTAAAAGCAGAGCCAAATCCCGCGTTGTCCTCATTTTCTTCTAAAACAAGGTACTAAGATTCTTAAAAATAAAAAAACACCTTCTATGAGTGAAGATGTACATACCAATACCCCGTGAAATCCCTCCAGTCGTCAAATTCGACCAAAAGGAGAATAATCAAAGCAATCGTAACAGTTATGATTTTGGTAAGTCAAATAACAGAGGGAAGGTTCTTGTAACAGAGGGACGGTTCTCCTGTTTTTGGAAAAACAGAGGGAAATACAGAGGGACGGTTCTTGTGTTTTTTCTTTAGTTTCCTGAAAATTGAAACTATTCAAATGGTCCTTCGTATAATTAAGAAACGCATTCAGCAAGGGGGCGTGTGAGCTGAAGAGGTTTTTGTTTTATTTCGTTTCTACTGTTGTGATTGGATTTGTTTTTTATCTTGGATTGAATTATCAAGTTCGGTTACAGGAAGAATCGGCTGCGAATTTTAATATGAAGCTTTTTATCCTATTTACGACTGCATTTCCTATATTTATTGGAGGACTCCTCCGGCTGCCGAAATTAATAATGGAGATAGGAGAGGAAAAGCATTGGACTTTTGATTGGATTAAGGCAGGTGCAATTGGAATACCTGCGCTTTATGTAGCGCTGGTTCCGATGATATCGATCGCCTTTGGGGTCAATCTTTTGTTTGCAAAAGAGTTATGGTTACTCGGGGATTCTACATTATCAACTAGTGCTGGAATCGTGTTCGGTTATATATTATTAGACAGTGTTAAAAAGTAAACCCGTGCTGGGGTGCGAAACAGGTGGACCCTGAGGAAGAGAGGGTAGGAACAACCGTCCATATTACGATTTTCCAAAATCAGGAGAACCGTCCCCCTGTTTCCCCCTGTTTCAACAGCTTGTCATGATTCTTTCACAAGCTTCATACACTCTACCAAAAGGGGGTGTAGTGGTGAGCCAGGCTTCTAACAGAGTCGATTTTTATTTGAAGGAGAAATGCCTCTTGAGTGCCAACATAAAAAATTGGGAGCATTATATTTCTGCTTTGCGGGCGAGTAATACGGTGACGATTTACCGGAAAGAGTATGTGGTGGACAAGATCAATATGGTTCATGATCCTGCGAACATTGTCTTAAAAGTCAACATCGAACCACTTCGGGTTTATACATGAGTATCCTTCGGGGTACTTTTAATTTTTTCTCTGTAAAAAATTAAAACAGGAGAATCGTCCCCGTGTTTCAGGAAACACGAGAACCGTCCCTCTGTTTCAAGAAAACCATCATTATTAGGATTAGTGCGGAGAGTACATAGGAAGCTGTGCTGACTGTCGGGTGGGACGCAGCGTTTTTGATACCGATTCCGATGAAGGCCCAGATGAAGACAAGGGGATAAATACGGTCTTCATTTTTATTGGTAAAATAAATAGCCAGGAGTGTGGCGATCGAGAGCATGATGAGAGTCCAGGCGACGTCTGATAGGTCGAATCCATTCCAGCGGATATACTTCAAGTAATAGCTGATATTGGCAATGGTAGCGACACTGATCCACCCGAGATACACGGAAAAGGGCAGGAGATCCCAAAAAGTATGCTCCTCATTTTTAATGAGATGATAAAGTCGAATTAAAGTCAGCAGCAAACCAATCATCACAACCACCGTCAGCAGGAAAAACTCGTAATGCCATAAAAGAATCCAGGTGGTATTCAGGACTGAGCTCAGCACATACAGCGGCGTAGCCTTCTGGTAGACCGTCAAATTCCTTCTTGAAGCAGGAAACTGCCGTAACGTCCAAATGAACAATAAAAAATAAATCAATCCCCAGATCCCAAAAACATAACCAGCCGGAGTAAACAACACATCCAGCCTGTTAGAAATTTCCCCAGTGTTCTGCCCGTTGATCGGCAGAATATTCGCAAGCGCATTGACCAGCACCACAAGCACCGTCGCAACCAGATTCAAAATAAAATGTCCCATCCCCATCCCCGCTTTCCTATCAGCACTCTGTTCATACTATTCCACCTCAGACAAGTACATAACCTCAGATAGCACATCGAAAACAGAGGGACGGTTCTACTGTTTTAATCCAGCGATGCAGATTTGTTAAAACAGTAGAACCGTCCCCGTGTTTCAAAAAAAAATCCCCATTTACTAGAAGTTGTCTAGGAATGGGGATTTTTTATATAGATGGCATTTCTTTTACGGTTGTGGTGGCCGTTGTATAGGAAAATGTGTATTTGCTGACAGGAGATCTGTCTCTCTTCCCGGGTTATAGGCATTCATTCTCCACGGTGTTGATGAGCTTTTTTAATAGTTCAACCGAATGATCCAGGGTGAGCGAATAATACCGCTGTGTTCCCTTTTGGTCAATTTCGACTAAGTTGTGCTCACGGAGTATTTTTAAATGATGGGAAATGGCTGGCCGTGACAGGGTTGCGTGCTCTGTGATTTCATTCACGCTTAAGCGTTCATGCTCAGCTAGCAATAAGATGATATCTTGCCTTGCAGGGTCACTTAAAGCTGTAAAAAGCGGGATACATGATCGGAAAACTTCAATTGCTTTTTCCACCACTGAATGCTCTCCTTTGTTGAGTCGTTACCTTTTATTAAATCGCAGTTATGCTTCTTTCGCAACATATTTAGCTATTTTGGCTGCAAGGGACCTTGGAAGGAATTTGGCTGCGTATGCACCTGCTTTATTCCCACTCCCAGTTATAACTACGCGTTTGCCAGCCATTGCTGCTTGATAGCCTTGTTTCGCCACTTCGTGTGATGACATGGCACCACTGAACATCTTTGATTTTTCAACCTTCGCTACAGAAGCAAAGTTGGTCTTTGTCGCTCCGGGGCATAGGGTGGTGACTGTAACATTCGTGCCAGCCAGTTCTTCAGCCAGCGCTTCTGAAAAGGATAACACATATGCTTTCGTGGCATAGTAAACGGCCATCATAGGCCCTGGCTGGAAGGCCGCTGTACTGGCAACATTAAGGATCCTCGAATCAGTAGTGTTTCCTTTCATATCCGGCAAAAAGTAATGAGTTAATTCAGTCAGTGCAGTGATATTCAATTGGATCATTTCAGATTGCTTATGGAGATCGAGATCGTCAAAATTGCCCATCAAGCCAAAACCTGCATTGTTCACCAATGTATTGATAGTGATACCTGCTGCTTTTACTTCCTCGTATACCTCTTTTGCAGCGTTTGGCTTGCTTAGATCCTTGGTGATCACGGTAACGTTCAAGTGAGGATATTGACTCCTGATATCCTCCAATTTTGCCTGGTTTCGTGCCACAACAACTAAATCAAAACCATCTTGTGCAAACATGTTTACAAACTCATATCCTAAACCGCTAGTTGCTCCAGTAATTAGTGCTGTACCTTTCATTGAGTAGTCCTCCTAGATAAGTTTAAATGTTTAAACGTTTAAACATATAATAATATCTTTTCACCTAAACTTCAAGTGTTTTATTACATCCTGTGATAGTTGAACAGTGGTCTATTCAAGAAAAGTCAGCAAAGAACAAATGTAAGCTGTCCGGTGTAACGGTTTGGAAAAAGGAAGAAAAACAGAGGGACGGTTCTTGTGTTTTAATCCAGCGGTGCAGAATTGTTAAAACAGTAGAACCGTCCCCGTGTTTTCATTCTATCCTAGCACTCACACTCCCCAGCGAAGTGCAATGGCTCCCCAGCCTAGGCCTGCACCATAGCCTACAAGCACAACTAAATCTCCGTCTTTGATCTTGCCTGCTTTCACTTCCTCATGTAGGCCGATTGCTACTGTTGGTGCTGAGGAGTTTCCGTAGTATTGTATGGTTTTTGTGTGTACTTTTTCCATTGGAAATCCCAGATTCTCGGCCCCTTTTTCAATAATTCGCAGATTGGATTGGTGCGGGACGATAAAATCGACATCCGACAGATTCAGGCTCGATACTTCCAGCACTTTATGTACTGCTTTCGGGAATTTGTCGACAGCGAATTCAAAAACGGCCCTTCCGTCCATTTTGATATTCTTGTTTTCGTCTAGGTGAAGGTATTTTCCTCCGCTTCCGTCCATTTGCATAATGATACCAAGAATTCCTTTGTCTTCTCCGACCCTTCCTACCACAACAGCTGCAGCTCCGTCAGAAAAAAGCAAGGCGGTCTTTTTGTCCATCGGATTCAAGAGGGAAGAACATTTGTCGACAGCAATGACCAACACATTTTTGTATAATCCGGTTTGGACAAACTGTGCCCCTGTCGCCAAAGCCGTAATGAAGCTCGAACATCCAGAGTGAAGGTCCAGTCCTGCACATTGGGTGGCCCCCATTCTGTCTTGGACTAGCGCAGCCGTGATGTGGGTGTCATGGGTGTTTGTCCCGATAATGACCATATCGATTTCGTTTGAATCCAGACCGGCGTCTTCAATTGCCCGCTTACCGGCGATTACACACATGTCGGCAAGTGACGCATCGGTAAATTCATATCGTCTCTCTATAATGCCTGTCTTTCTATGAATCTCTTCTTCCGTAATGCCGAACCGTTCTGCGATTACTTTATTTGTAATGACTGTTTCTGGAATGTTTACTCCAGTACCTAGTATGCCTGAATTGAACATTTTCACATCTCCCAACAAGTTAATATCTTCCATTACATTTTATCTCAAAATTAGATATTTTTTGCAATTTTAATATTAACTTAGTATAGAGGCTTTATAGAGATGCTCATAAGGGTAGAGGCTAAGTGTCTTCAGTTGGGAAGTTAATGAGGAGGGGAACGATAGAAGTTTTGTTTATTTAAATCGCTATTTGTCGACTATAACGAAAATTTTATATGCTGAAAAATTAATGACTTTGCTAAATAAGAAAGAAGCAAAGGATAATCCCTTGCTCCTAACAACCCTGTTCAAAGGAATTCAATTAGAAAACAGCAGAACCGTCCCTGTGTTTCACAAAATAGCAGAACCGTCCCTGTGTTCTATTGCTTGCATAATGTCGTAGGCGCCTTCGGATTTGTTGGAGCAGACTACGGCGATGGTTTGGGTGCCTGGGTAGTAGGCGGAGTGGAAGCTGACTCCTGGGTCGTAGCCCATCACGTGGTATTTGGATACTTGCGCGGCTTCTTTTTTGATCCACACGCCGTAGCCGTAATAGCCTGTTTCATTAACTTGTGCATGGGGTGTGAGTAGTATAGCCAATGTATCCTCTTTTAGTAAAAGCTGTCCAAACAGTGCTTTCCACAGCATGGCCATGTCGTTGACGGTGATGTATGCTCCGCCGTCGGAACCGCCTTTTACCGGCAGGGAGTAAATATTGGTCTTCCATGTTCCGTCGGGCAAATCGATATAGCCGGTCGCTGTATTGGTGGGCAATTGATCGAATGAAAAATAACCCGAATTCGTCATCCCCGCTCTTTTAAAAATATGCTCCTCAACATAATCAGTGAATTCCATCCTGGATGCTTGCTCGACGATCAGCCCCAGTAAAATATAGCCGGCGTTATTGTAATGGAAGTTTTCACCCGGAGATGCTTTCATCTGTTCGTTCTGGAACATCGGCAAAAAATCGCGAAGACTCCTAATGTGGTACATCGGCCTCTCCATCCACAGCTCCTCGAAATCATCCATAACCTCCTCATCAAAATAATCAGGAATCCCCGATGTATGCGTCAGCAGATGGTGAATCGTAATCTCTTCGCTGAAACTTGGAAACTCCACATCAAGACAGTCTCTCAATCTCGTGTCAAACGTCAGCTTACTATCCTCCACAAGCTGGCAAATGGCAATCGCCGTGAACAGTTTGCAGCCAGAAGCAATTCCAAACCGTGTCTCAGCATTGTTTTTAACCTGATCAACCCGATTGGAAAAACCAAAGCTGGCAGTTGATGCCGGACTATTTCCATCCTGAACCAACACTGCTCCTGAAAAATTGATGGCAGTTTGAACATCCGAAATAACCTGACTCAAATTCTTCATTTCTATTCTCCTAATCTATATTGTGACTTGCTTTCATGTTACCATAAATATACAAAATACAGATTTTATGGGTATAGGAATGCACAGCTGAGTAACGTCAATTTGTAGATAGCAGCATAAGGAAATGGAAAGGGAATCCTTGGTTGAGATCCTATTTAGCTTGCCGATAGAAGAAGTGATTCATATAAATAGTTATATAGAAGGGTGAGTTAATATGAATAATAAGATAAGTATATTAGCAAAAGAATTACTTGCTAAGTTGAATAAATCTAGTGAGAAAAATAGATTTGAGAATGCTTTTCCCAAAAACGTTGTTGAAATTGCGGCTGTTACAGGGGCTTCAGGGGTTGCTGCCAGTAAAATAGGTGAGGAAACTATGTGGACAGCTTCGATTGATTTGATTGCCTGGAAAAACCTAAAAAATGATTCGGTTGTTAAAGAGCATGTCCGACTCCAATGGCTGGTCGACGATAATAACTTAGAAGAATCTAGTGAGCGACTAGCAGAAAATTCAATTGTCAAACTGCAGGTACGTAAGGCAGAAGAGTCAATGATGCTTCTTAGGGTTCTGGATACCGATTATAAAGACCGTGATTTAGATAATATTTTACAAGATTCCCTAAAACCAGTTTACTTCAATGATAATCAATTGGGTCAGTTTGAATTAGATAAAAGCATTAAAGTCTTTGAAAAGAAAACGACCTGGGCTGGTGAAGAATGCAGTTTGTATTTTGACTGGGATGTGAATGAGGAGGTTATAGCATCCGCATTGGGAACAGCGCATGTACTATTTCGGGATCAGGAAGAATGGAATGAAAAAATCAGAAAATTTGCTGCCGACAAACTCTTAGATACGGCGAATGATTGGCTACAGGATAATGATGAGGCGGAGCTTAAAGAGATTACTAAGGAAATGTTTATTGATTTTATGAGTGTAGACAGCATAAGTGTGTACCCAGGAGGGGAGTTCGAAATTTTCTTTTTCGACGGTGATATGTTTTGGGGACATTCAATTATTGTAAGTGGAAAGAACAACGGGGAACTCACATCGGCTGAGATTGCTGGATAGGCAGGATAACACTAATCTATCTTATTGGTTAAATAAATGTTGTAGGGAGGATGTAATGGAGGATTTACTTAAAACCATAGAAAGGCTAATCCCATTAAATGATCTTAAAACAAAATCTCCCGAAGAAATAGTGGAGATAATCGCAATAAATTTATATAACAAAGAGAACGTAAATATCACAGATACGGATACATTCTACAAACTACCTGAAATCATCAGGGATATTATCCTCATCATTAACTTTGACACGGAAGTTTCGATGCAGGGGATATTAGGTTATTTAGAAAATACCACGGGTTTATACTTTAAGGATACAATTCACACCTTTGAAAAAGTGCAGGCAGTTGAGGATTATCAAATCCTAGCCAACATAGAAGCTGTACTTGAGAAATATAGGATAACAACATCTGCCTTAAGAAAAAACGTAAATAATCAGGCACTGCATCAGATTACTGATTTTGCTAAACTTCATGGACACGAATACCTAAAATTGGCTGAAGAAATATCAGTTCTTGCAGATAATCTATACGTTTACCATACAGAAAGAAATGTTTTTGATTTTCTTAACGGCTATATCAGCCGAAAAAGGGATTCATTTATAGATGAGTTAAAATTCAAATTCTGAGGCGGCAGCGGATTTAAACCAAAACAATGTTACTAAAAAAGCAAGGAAGGAACTCAATGAACACAAAAAGAGCATTATGGTTTTTAGCTAGCGTGGACTTGTTGCTGCTGGTCATGCATATGGCGGGGTACTTCATTCTGTTCTTGAAGCCGACGGGTTATCTGATTCCCTTGGCGGTGAATTTGATGGTTTTGGCAGTCGTCGCGTACCGTTCCACTCGGTATAGGAAGTGGAGTACGATTGTCGGTATGCTGGTAATCCTGCCGATTATGCTGATTCACGGCTTCATGCTTTTGCTAATGGATTATCACTTCACGAAAATTGAATCACCCTTGTCCAAACATTCCGTCGTCATTGAATACCGCTACTTTTCACTAGGCGAGACGACGTACGAATACCATTTTTACAAAACAAGGTTTGGTTTAATAGGGAAGCGCCTGGACGACCAATCGATCAATATGGTGATTCGAGGGACGGAGCATCCGGGGCTGGATGCAGAAGGAATCCTTGGTGTGGGCAGAGCTGAATGGATTACGGAAAGCACGATTCGCTTTCCTGCGTGGAAAGGGACGAAAGAGGTGCATCTTAGTGCTGATCAATCGGATCCATCAAGGAGCCAAGAGGAGAATTCTGGTTCCTCGGAACCGTCTAGGAGCAAAAATGAGACCATCGCTGAGATTGAGGCTTTCATTGAAAAAGCAAAGCAGAATGAGAACGGCTACACGATTGAGGTAAACGGAACGCAATTGACATCGCGCTTTGACGAAACAGCCGATGAAAGCTGGATTGACGTCATAAGCGAAGGCGACAGCGGGTCGATTCCAAGACAGCAGTGCTCGCGCATCGTGGCCAATGAAGAACACGGGTATTATCTGCTGGAAGAGTGTACCCACAGGTGGGAATATCCTTTGTTTCCGTTGGGTGGAGAGTGAATGATGGTAAAACCGCTTGGAGATCAACCAAGCGGTTTCGTATCCATACCTGGTTTAATAGATTTTCTAAAAAATCTGGTGGAGAATCTACTGCTTTTTCTTCTTTTCAATATTCTTAATGGTTTCGCCGTTATAGAGACCATATAGTTTGCTTTTGGGTTCATATATTTGCTGGGATGGCCACAGTCCATGATGTCCTGAGAAAATATAACTGACCATACAGGCGACAAAAAAGAATTCCACTCCATTTCCATCAAAAAATTCCAAAGCCAGCAGGAACGCTGCGATTGGGGTGTTAGCGGCACCGCAAAAAGTAGCGATTAGTCCTAAAGCGGCCACGAAGGACATCGGCAAATCGATGTATGAGTGCAAGGCGTTCCCTAATGTCGCTCCCATGAAAAATAAAGGGATGGCTTCTCCGCCCACAAAGCCTGTCCCAATGGTGATTGCAGTAAAAATCAGCTTGGCTAGAAACGCAAACGGAGGAACATCTTCTGTAAAAGCGTGTTCTAACATGGTTAAGCTCCGGCCGTTATAATCTTGTGTACCTACAACTAGCGTTAGTATGACAATGATTATTCCTCCGAAAAAAGCTCTTTTCATATGGTTCTTCTTAAATATTCTATCGGTCGTATTTTCAATCCAATGCCTTAACTGACTGTAAGAAACGCTTAGAAGACTAAAAATGATGCCCAATAGGATGACTTTTACAAACAGGATGATCGAAATTTCAGGGACATTTTTTATAACGAAATGTTCATGTGTGTGTCCCCAAACTGCCGTTGTGGTGTAGTGGCCAACAAAGCTGGCGACAAGGCAAGGAACCAGTGCCTCAAATTTCAACCTCCCTAACACAGCCATTTCCATACCAAATACAGCTCCTGTTATAGGTGCTCCGAATGCGGAGCCAAAACCGGCACTTATACCACTCATGATAATGATTTTTTTATCTAATATAGGTATGTTGAAAAATTTATTTACAGCTTCAGCGACACTTGCTCCCATTTGTACAGCTGCTCCTTCTCTGCCCGTTGAACCGCCAAAAATGACTGTAATAAAGGTTCCCAAGTAAACGATGGGACCCATTCTTCGCAGAACCTGCTTTTCCCCATGAACAGCGTCAATCACCAAATTATTTAGTTTAGCCGCATCGTTCAGCGTGTTATTTTTAACTACCTTGCCGTAGTTCATGTATATATAGCCAATGATGATGCCGCCGATTGGCAAAAGGGCGATAAGCCAGCCGTTTTTTTCACGTGCGTTTCCTAAATAATCATTAGTTTCCAGAAGGAGAGTCGTTGCCGAGCCCACGATGAAACCAATGAGCAAGCCAAAAAATACCCATTGACCAAGAATCCAGAAAAATCTTCTGTATTTTTGTATTAAATCCATACCATGAATCCCTCATTTCAACCTTTCAGGATGGTCTTTTATATGCCTTTGACTTTTTACTTCATAGAAAATATTATCTGAGCTGCTTGTTGTCAGGGGTGGGGGTTCAGGGCCCTGCCTGGATTGGCTACCCTCGATCAGGGATCTAAGTATTTGAATATCCTCTTTTGTCGCATATTGTTTTTCGGGCTTTAGCATATATCCTAATTGCCCGTTCGATTCGATCGTTGCCCATTGTAAATCACTAATCCTTTGGATATTTTGCTGCCTAAGCCTGACCTCAAGCATATCGACTGTTAGGCGCATTTTTTTCAAATTCTCTTCATTTAGCTGGCCGTTCTCTACTACCAAGCGAGATTTCCCATAGATAAAAGTCTCTGCAAAATCAAATTTCAAAGTGATATATTCTATAAAAATAAGAGTAAGGACCATCAAAAAAGTAATGATCAAGGTAACCCATATGTTTCTCTCGCTGACAGGCTGAATAATTAAAGAGCCAACCGCCACCATCATGACAGTCTGCGCAACCGTCAGCTGTGAAATGGTTTTTCTACCAGCCAGCCGCAGAATAAGAACTCCACCAATAACAATGACAACAGCTTTCCAAATAAAATGTAAATCCAAAATGAATCCCCCTTATCAACAGTCAGTATGTATGTTGCTAAAAAATGTAAAAATCTATACACCTAACTAATTCTGGGGAAAGGATCATTTGGCAGGAAGAGGGTGATGTTGTTTGAAAGGGATTTGAGTATGGATCCCGTAACTCTTATTTTGTGGTATGGACACAAGGGGATGGATTGAAGTGATAATTTCCACTGGATGGAGAGTGAATAATAATAAAACCGCTTGGCATCAACCAAGCGGTTTCGCTTCCATATTAATCTTTAATAGGTTCTCTAAGAACTCCACGTCCTCAGGATAAACGTGTTCAATCAGTTCTAGATCCGAAAGCGACTTCCAACCAACGTCCTCGATGATCTGATGCGGGTCATTGATGCCCAGACTTTCGCCAACTATCTCTACTTTAAAATAATGGATCTTAACTTTTATACCCTTTAATGGTCGTTTCCTTGACCAAGAGGGGCTCGGTAATGACCTCTTCATACCCGGTCTCTTCCATCAACTTCTCGCACACAACATTCTTTCGGCGTTTCATACTCTTCGATGCCGCCAGACGGAACCGTCCAGGCGTTAGAGTTTTGACCTTTTACCATTAGGACTTTGTTGTTTTCGTCGATACATACTGCAGCTGCTCCATGCCATTCTTTCATAAAAAATATCCCCCGGTCATAGGATTTTGTTATTAACATTCTCCATCTATGTAAAAATCAACTTCACTCCTATAAAAACACGGGGACGGTTCTAGTGTTTTAATCCAGCGATTCAGATTTGTTAAAACAGTAGAACCGTCCCTCTGTTTTACCTCTGTTTTAGATGTTCAATTTTTCACTCAATATATTACATTCTGATAACAATTTTCTTAAAACTCTCCTATTCACTCGTGGAATATGATAGTATGACGGACATGTTGGGTGAAAGGGGAGTTTGTTTATGATGAAGCGTATTTTTACAGGAGTTCTTTTATTGAGCATTGCTGTGCTTGTGCTTGGCGCATGCAGCAAGGATAGCTCGAAGGGGAATGCTGAGAAAGCTAATAAAGAAGATTTGGTTGCCACAGTTGATGGTGAAGGCATTACGAAACAGGAATATAACAAAGAGCTGGATGCCATGAAGGCAAATTACGAGCAGCAGGGCATGCCGGCAGATGAGATGGACAGCGAAATGAAGGAACAGCTTGAGAAGTCTGTTTTGGATCAAATGATCAACGCGGAGCTGCTTCTCCAGACAGCTGACAAAGACGGTATTTCCGTTGAACAAAAAGAAGTCGATGCAGAGCTGGAAAACATCAAATCCAACTTCGAAGATGAAAAACAGTTCGAAGAAGCCTTGAAAAAGAACGAGTTGACCGAGGATGATCTAAAAGCCCAGCTGAAAAAGCAAATGACGGTCACAAAATATCTGGACAGCAAGATTGGCAAGGTAGAAGCAAGCGACGAGGAAGTTCAGGCCTTGTATGATCAATACAAGCAGCATGCTGCAAGCCAGGAGCAAGAGCCGGAAGAACTTGAAAAAATCAAGCCACAGCTTGAGCAGCAAATTCTTTCTCAAAAGAAAGATGAACAAATCAGCAAGTTCGTGGAAGATATCCGTAAAAAGAATGAAGATAAAATTAAAATCCACGGAGCATAAAGCTTGGGATTTTTCCATGGAGGATAGACAGCTGTCTATCCTCTTTTTCATGTCCTAAAGGATCAATCCGTTCCGATGTCATTCCTTTTCACCTTGGGAACATCGACAAAAAAACGCTGAAGGATCGACTGGAAATTTGTCTTTTGTAAATTTAGTAATTCATTGAAAAGAAGTAGGTCTTCATCCGGATCATCTTGCCCTTTTAAATGGGCTACTTCATTATTAATACGTTCCATTTTTGAATCCAGCTCAGCAGCGGAAATCGCTGCATCCTTGAGATCTTTTTTAATCCTCTCTGGTATTTCTTTATCATATTTATAGTATATTTTATGTTCCAGACTGGCCCAGAAATCCATGGCGATTGTTCGTAGCTGCAATTCCACAAATACCATTTCTACTCGGTCGGACATGAAAACCGGGATTTTAATGATAAGATGAAGGCTTTGATAACCGTTGGGTTTTGGATTCTTGATATAATCCTTTCTTTCAACCAACTCGATATCCTGTTGTTTCTCAATCATCTGACTGATTTTATAAACATCCGTGATAAATGGACAAATGATTCGGATCCCGGCAATGTCTTTGATGTTCTCCCTGATCGATTCAATGGAAAAATCAAGATTCTTCCTGTGCAGCTTTTTCATGATACTCTCTGGCGACTTTATCCTTGAATTACAATGTTCAATTGGATTGTATTCATGAATATGAATGAATTCTTCTTTTAAAATATTGATCTTTGTATTCATTTCATCCAGTGCAAATTTATAAATCAAAGAAAACCTCTTTAGTTCGTTCTTCATTTTCTTTGGATTGATCGTATACTGCTGCGTCAATTCTTCCATTTGTAGGCTTCTCCCATTGGTTAAAGTACATCCTTCCCCTGAAATGGAGGGAAATGATGGAGTCGATTAATACTCTAGAGGCTGTAAATGCTCTATCTTCCATTGCAGCCACTGAAACTTGCGAACCTTTCTCGGAAGAAATTGCCGGATTTCCTCCTCGTTATACCCAACTTGGAGCTTCTTGTTTTCTACGATAAGAGGGCTTTTAAGTAACCGGGGATGTCTATGGACAATCTCCAATAATTCATGTAAAGAAAGGGTATCAAGATCTAGATTCATGGTTCGATAAGGAAGGGACCTCTTAGAGATAATGTCATCAGTACCATCGGTTGTCAGTTTTAATAGTTCCTGGAGTTCAAGAACGGTTAAAGGATCCTCCACCAAATTCCTCTCTACGAAAGGGATTTGGTTGTTTACCATCCATTGCCTTGCTTTCTTTGTTGATCTGCATCCTAATCCATATATCGTTACAGTCATTTCCCCTGCACCTCTGTATCAGTCTTTATTGGTTTGCTTGTATATACCTTGTTTTAATAAACTCATACTAAGTCTAAAGGAGTCCATTGCCTCTTCATCTGACAGACCCTTTACCGTTTTTTCGATCAGGTTGTTAAAGGCCAGTGCAGAGACTATTTTGAAGACATGTAACAACTCCTTTTCAGCTGCTATATTCAGGTATTCCCTATTGATTAATTCCCCGACCTTCTTGAATTCCTGGTGATCCAGATAGGTATCCCAAACGCTTGTAAATGAGCTTTCTACCCGATGCGTAGTATAGAGCAGGGCGTTTTTTAAAAATTGCTTCTCTTCCTCATCTGATAAAGCATGCAAAAAGTAATGTTGAAGTTCGATAAGAGCTTCAATTAAATCCCCTTGATGTTTTTCCAGGAATCCGCTGAAATATATTTTGGCCTTTTTTAATTTAACTTCTAATAAATAGAAATATAAATCATCCTTGTCCTGGAAATATTGATAAAAGCTCCCCCTCGATATACCAGCTGTTTTAACAATATTCGCTATGGAAGCCTCAAAAAAGGGAACCCTTGTGAACTCGATCTCCGCGGATTCAATGAGCGTTTTCCTTTTCTGCTCTGACAAATTAAAAAATGTTTGCTTTGGCAAAGTAACACCTCAGTTCAGTGTGATGTGACACCGTGTCATAATTTAATTCAATCATAATATGACACGGTGTCACTTGTCAATCTGGAAATGTGACACTGTGTCACATTCGATGAAATAATTTGGGTTGGACTTGAGGAACGTAGCTTCATCGCAGTGTTTTACAAAGGTTCACATCACCCTCTGTGCCTGAAGACCTGCACCATTGAATGTAAGGCGAATAGGATATTGGGCGAATGATTTTTGGGAGGTGCAGAATGGAGAGCTATTATTCCCAAAGTTTAATTGTTCTTGGTACAGGAATTCTGGTAATTGGTGCATTTTTGGTCTTTGTTGGAGAGTATAGAAAACTCGGGGAAATAGCAGCAGGTGACTAGGGCGGTCATTGTGTGCCATCGGAAAATGAAAGGGCATTGCAGGGGGAACTCAAGGATTGATGGGTCAATCTATTTTCTGTCTAATAATAGGAGGGAAACAGGGGCGGCTGTAGTGGCGTGTGAATAGTGACAATATGAATCTGCGGTCACAACACTGGCCCTGTTTCTCTTCTGGAAGGTGGCTGACCAATAGTTTGAGTTTAACCCGTTTCCCTTTACAGTAAATGCCTTCAAGATGTTCCTCGTTCTTGCCCCAAGTTTTTAACCTGCTACTCCCGCGAAACACAAGAACCGTCCCTCTGTATCACAAAAACAGTAGAACCGTCCCCCTGTTTCGTCTAAAATTGTAGGGGAGAAGGCAATGGTTTGTGCCGTAATAATGGTGAAGTGGTGAGGGTGATGGAACGGTTAGTATTTCTTCAGCGTGTGATTGATTATATTGAGGATCATATTAAAGAGGAGCTTAGTGCGGAGGAACTGGCGGGGATGGTTGGGTATTCTCCTTATCATTTTTCGCGGATTTTTTATAAGCAAACGGGTTATACCTTGATGGATTATGTGGTGAAAAGGAAGCTCCAGTTTGCGCTGTATGAACTGGTGAATGGGAAAAAGATCATTGAAATTGCCATGGATTATGGGTTTGAGACACATGCTGGGTTCACCAAAGCGTTCAAGAAGTGTTTTGGAAGTCCGCCGAGTCTTTACAAGGAGCATGGTCCAACGTCATTGCCGCAAAAACTGGATTTAATGAGTCTTCACGAAAAGAACACGGGCGGCATTGTCTTGCAGCCGCAGATTGTCCTTCGGGACGCGTTCAATGTTGCCGGGAAAATTTTCAGTATCGAGAATTTCCCCGCTGACCGAAATGTGCCGGCTTTTTGGGACCAGGAAGGTTTGACAGACGGTTCGATTGAAAGGTACCTGTACAAGGAGTTGTCGCCGAAAAAGCATGGAGAGTATTGCATCAACTTAAGCCGCAGCCTTGATGAAAACATGTGCCGTTATTTATTTGCTGTAAACTATGACGATGAAAAAGTCTTACCGGATGGGATAACTGCTACCCAAATTCCCGAGGCTGTCTATGCGATTTTCCGAACACCTTTGGTTGAGGTTAGTCAATTCGCAACGGCGATCAAAGGAACGTGGAGGTACATACTGGAGGAGTGGTTTCCGCATTCATCCTATGAAGTGGATGAAGAGGGCTTTGACTTCGAGTTTTATGACGAGCATTGCCATTACTGGGATTTTAAAAGAGTCTATATGGAAATTCATATTCCGATCAAAGAAAAATCTCGAGAGATCACCCTCGAGATTTTTTAATAGCCAACTGATACAAATAGATTACCGGCGTTAAAAGAAGGGCACTGGCAATCATCGCGATTTTAATCGAAAAACTGGCGGCAATCAATCCAATGGCCGGTCCTCCGCTGATTTGGCCAATCGCATCAACCTGGCCTTTTACCGAAAAGAAAGTCGCGCGTGTCGAGGAATCAGGAATGATTTTATTCAGCCATGTGTCTTCAAGCGGTGCCATGACAGACCTTGTTCCTTGGATGATCAGGTAAAAGCTAAGCAAACCTATGATGCCAGTAGAAAGGGCAAAACCGGTCAGCGACGTGATAATCAGAACACATCCGATCAACAGGGATACATAGATGGTGTTTAACTGATGATGGAGAGAACTCCGGCTGATAAAATGAAGCCCGACAAATGATAGGAGCATCACGACAAAATTAATGCTTCCAATAAGGATGACCAAATTCCCCTCTGTCATGTTTGCGAGTCCAGTTTCTCCGATAAAATGAGAAAGCCATAGGCGGTCAAAGCCTTCACTGTATAGCCCGAAAAACAAGGCAATAAGGAAAAGAATCCGCATCAGATAACTCGCCTTTGTATAATGCACCATCTCGTTCATATTACTTTTCAACGTCTTCCAAGTGGATGTATTTTCATGTTGTGCAGGTTTGAAATTCTCTTCCTTCATAAAAAAGAGCAGGAAAACAGCCAATCCCACCATGGATAATCCGCCAATGATGATGGGCAGATTGACCATGAAATAGTACCCGATCAGCATACTTAAAGGAATCGCGATGACCTCACCGAGTTTGCCAGCCTTGGCACCATTCACAAACGCTATGGAAGCACGATCTTCTCCAATTTCATCGGCAATCCAAGCTTGATGCGCACCGCTCGTAAACGTGTAGCCAATTCCCCAGAGAACCTGAGATACTAACACCGCCACGAAATACGGAAAACTGCCCTCGATAAGGAACCCGGCCCCAATCAAAAAATACCCGATAATCACAGAAAGCCTGCGACTCTTCAAATCCGCCACAAACCCAGTCGGGATTTCGAACAGGAACACAACTGCCTCAAGAACAGTGCCGACCAGAACCAGCTGCAACGGATCCAGCCCCACGACCTTCACATGGTACAGCAAGTTAACCGTAAAGATAAATGTAAAAAAGAACTGAGACCAAAAACGTGTATAAATATAGACACGATACGAATCCATTTTCTTGATAAATGTCAATTTCATCTCCCCCTAACCAGAATTATAGAGAGGGAGGAAGACGATTTCTTTTCCAAAATTGCGGTTTTTGGGGGCGTGGACCTTGATTATTTGAAATGATAACAACCAAGTCCCTTTTCCTCTTTATAAAGAACCCAATTTAGTGGCAGCCAGTGCTCCGGCTTTATTGGCAAACTCAGTATACTCCCTTAATTCAGCTTCGCTATGAGGATTCCCATTGTCATGGAAACGGGATAGGAGGGCAGCCATAAACGCATCTCCGGCACCTGTTGTGTCAATCGCCTTAACCGGAATTCCAGGGACATGCACGATTCTATTACTATGGATGGCGGATGCTCCGTCCTTTCCTTTCGTGACAAATAGGAAAGGGATCTTCAAATTGGCAATGTACTCTACTCCAGTTTCTAGAGTGTCTGTTTTTGTTAAAAATTGCAATTCATCTTCCGTCATTTTTACGATATCGGCATTCTGCACAAAGGAGAGAATCGTTTCTCTGCACTGGTTCTCACTTTCCCATCGTTTCAGACGGATATTGGTATCGAATGCTATTTTCATATTCTCTTCTCGAGCATATTGGATAGCCTGTTCCGTTGTTTTTCTTGCAATTGGGTGAAAAAGAGTGCCAGATCCAAAGTAAAACATCTTGCTTCTAAGAAACGGGCGACGATCAAGCTCCTCCGCAGTAATCCACTCATCAGGCGCTTCGTTTACATACGAATGGAAATAACGTTCTCCCAGCTCATTTAAGTGGATATAAACCGAGCAGATTTTTTTATTCGAATGATAAGAACAAAAAGAAAGATCAACCTTTTCCTTCGTTAATTGTCCCTCCACAAATTTACTGCTTTCATCCCTTCCCAATTTGCATAAATAATTCGATGGAATGCCATGTCTGCTAACCCCGACTGCCACATTAACAGTGGCTCCCCCCAATAATCGCTGAAACGTGGTATTGGAGAAATCCGTTGCTATAAAATCAACGATTACCTCGCCCAATGATGTAATTCCATGTTTTTTCAATCTGTTACTCCTTCCGTTCATAAAAGACCTCAAAATTTATGTATAGTTTAACAGCTAATTCAGCTGCTTGGAAAGTCTGTGAGACATAGGGACCTGAGACTGTCCCAGTGTCCCGCCGAAAACCGTTTCGCAACCTATCCACAAGTCCTATCCTCCATAGTGTCTTAGTAGTATTTTGATGACCTATAGTATGTATTTTGCACTTGCAGGAGAGGTAAAACGAAGTAGGCTAACGTATTCTTTCCTTGAAATAAGATTTTTCAAGGAGGGTTTTGCGTAGATGAAAAAACGAAAGCTCGTGACGGCTGTATGTTCGACGCTGCTGGCTGGTCAGGTTTTGTTAACAAGCGGAATCAGTGCTAACAAGGTAACAGGCCCTGTGACTGCAGAGGGAATCCATGATGATCATGAGTCTCATCTGTATGATGTCCGAAATGTTGTAACCAGTGTTCTGCCGACCCAGAAACAGCTTGATGCCGCTAACACACTGGTACAATCTGTGGGAGCGGGAACGAAGATAAAATGGAACACCTTGTTTGGTACCCCATCGACGATTATCAAGGAACAGGGATATTTAACAGCTCCTTCTAAGGAAAGCGCTGAAACGATTGCTCGCAACTGGTTAAAGCAAAATGCGGCGCTTTATGGACTCCAGGCCTCAGACATCGACTCATTTGTCGTAAGCAAAAATTTCGAAATGCCGGGAACAGGGCTGCGTCCTGTAACCCTTCAGCAGACATTTGATGGCATCGAGTCTGTTTACGGAGGACGGGTGATTATTGCCGTGAACAAAGATGGCCAAATCCTGTCTGCGGCAGGAAATCTAAGCCGCGCAAAAGGCCTGGTTGCTGACTTTCAGCTATCGGAGGCAGATGCTCTGAACAAAGCTGTTGCGCTTGAATTGCCGGACGTAAGCTATATTCCAAAGCTGCTAACCGGTGAAAAAGGCTGGACGGTTTTTGACAGAGGAAAAGTGCTGCCGACTAAGCAGCGGGTGAAAAAAGCAACATTTATAACGGAAAATGGTGTCCGGCCTGCGTACCGTGTTCTTTTTATAAAGGAGCTGAATGAGGGCTTTGAAATGGTGATCGATGCAGCGAATGGCGAGCTTTTATACAAACGTTCTCTCGTTGATTATTTACTAGAAACAGAGGGTCTTATTTTTGAGAACTACCCTGGTGCGCCAGCTGGGGGAACACAGGTGGTAAAGTCATTTAAAGGAGATCCAAAGGCGTCACCAAAGGGCTGGCTCATTCAGGGCACAAGCCTGGGATTGACGACATTTGGAAACAACGCCAACTCGTATGCGAACTGGAGCAACTTTTTAGTGCCGGCTGATCAGGCCACTCGTCCAATTTCGTTAGATGGCGATTTCAGCTTCTTATTTAAGAACGCGTGGCAAAAAACAAACGGTCAAACAACACCTCCATCATATGCTGAGGATCTAAACAGTGCTGCGACGAACTTGTTTTACCATCATAACCTATCCCATGACTATTTCTACAATCTGGGATGGACAGAAGCAGCAGGGAACCTTCAGCTTTCAAACTTTGGAAAAGGCGGGATGGACGGCGATGCCATCTTAGGTCTTGTTCAGGCAGGAGCGCTGTCAGGCGGGGCGCCGACGTATACGGGACGTGACAATGCTTACATGTTGACGCTTCCAGACGGGATTCCGGCGTGGAGCGGAATGTTCCTTTGGGAACCAATACCGGGGGCATTTGAGGGACAGTATGCAGATGGCGATTTCGATGCTGGTATTATATATCATGAATATGCCCATGCGCTGACGAATCGTTTTGTAGCAGGGGGAGAAGCTCTCGGAAGCCACCAGTCAGGTTCTATGGGCGAAGGCTGGGGTGACTTCTTCGGAATGCACTACTTAGCAAAAAAGGGTCTGCAGGATAAGCCAGTAGTCGGTGCCTATGTGACAGGAAACGCCGAACGAGGCATCCGCAGCTATTCGCTTGATGAGGCACCATATAATTATGGAGATATTGGCTATGATGTTGGCGGCCCTGAGGTTCACTCAGACGGCGACATTTGGGCAGCTATTTTATGGCATGTAAGAGATACATTGATTGATAGACTTGGAAAAACGGAAGCAGAATCAGTCATCGAGCATCTTGTCATGGATGCCATGCCAATCTCCGTTCCAAATCCGTCGATGGAAGACATGAGAACGGCCATAATTGCCGCAGATTTTGAACGCTACGACGGAAAGCACTTTGATGCTCTATGGACGGCATTCGCCCAGCGTGGCTTAGGGGCCAATGCATTATCTAAGGGCGGTGACGATACAGATCCAGTCCCAGGGTTCAACCATCCAGAAGGACAGCGAAATGGGCAGTTGATTGGAAAGGTGGTTAACGCTGCTACCAAGAAACCGATCCAGGATGCACGAATCATCATTGGTGAATTCGAAGCGAGAACAAGTCCAATCGCTGTATCCGGCCAAAAGGGCGACTTCGGGGCATATATGGCAGAAGGAACCTATGACATTACCATCCAGGCAAAAGGTTTTGGATCAAGGACAATTCGTGATGTAGCCATCAAGGCCGGGGAAAAGAATCATTTAACGTTTACAATTGGACCAAACGTTGCATCATCCTTTAACGGAGCAGAGATTTCAAGCGTATCCGGATCATCGGAAAGCAACCCGGTTAAGTTTGCGATAGACGATACAGAAGCAAGTGTATTTGCCTCAAATACGCAAGAAAATGGATTCCTTGGCGCGAATTTTACCATTGACCTGGCAGGAGATGAACCAGTGGAAATTTCCCACTTGCAAGTGAGTGCAATGAAGGACATTTCGGGTTCACGGTTTGCCACACTGAAAAATTTCAGTCTGCAGACTTCAATTGACGGAGAAAACTTCACAACAGTCTGGAAAGGCAAGTTTGACGCCGGAAAGCCAAGGCCAACGGTGGCTGATCTTCATTATCAGGGAATTGACCTTCCACAACCAGTAGAGGCAAAATACCTTAAATTCATCGCCCATGATACACAGGACAACAGCAAAGGCTTCGTCCAGGTGGCTGAGGTTCAAGCCTTCTCTGAGCAAAAGTCAAAAATTGAACCGCTTGTGCTAGAACCTGAAGCACCATTTACAGCAGAAGGCACCGTGCAGGCAGGAAACGCAGGAACAGGAATTGGAAGTTTGGCAGGTGTACCAGCGACCCTAGCCGTCACAGAGAATGAATTCGTGACTACGCAAAATCCAGAGCCAGCATCCCAGGGTGCAGATGGATATGTTGTGACCCTTCCAGAGCAATATGGAGATGGTATCCATAACTTTACATTGCAGGGAAGCAATGACGGATCGTATGACTATGATGTGTATTTCTATAACAAAAACTTTGAGCTGATTGGAAGTGTCGCAACCTCTGGCGCAAACGAAGCAGGAGTCATTCCAGGGGGCACACGATATGTGTATGTAGGATTATATTCAGGAGCAAATGTACCGTTTACGTTTACAGCTGCGAGTCCTTATTAGGGCTATAGGAAAGACTTAAATCGGGATTGGGGACGGGTCCTTTTGTTTATCAAAACAGAAGAACCGTCCCCCTGTTTCGATTTATTTGGGTTTCTCATAACAATTCCGGTTGTCTCTATAAATTCATCCTGAAAAAGGATGTATCTCCTTATTTTAGCGCGAGGATTCTAATTCTGCCGATTCAGGCTGACGGATCTCCTTAATACTACTCACTCCAAACAAACCAATCAGGGAAAAGGTGACTGGAATGATGAAACCATAAAAATAGCCTTCCGTCATGCTGCCTGAAACAGACTGAAAATGATCTAATACTTTTCCGAAGAATCCGGGCAGTAAAACAGCACTAAGAAATCCACCTGTATTAGCAAAACCAGATACCAAGCCAGATTCCCTCATAGGAAAGGATTGACGAACGACAGCAAACGTTAAGGCACTTGCTCCAAATCCAAAGCCGATGATAAAGAAAAGGATGATTAGCATGAAAAGTGGCGGATTCCCTTTAAATAAAAGGAAAGCAGACCAGCTAGTTAAAATAATAAAATGAACAATGACATAAGGACGCTTAATGGTTTCAAGGCGACTTGAAATCCAACTGGTCAGCGGAGCCCCTATAAGTGCCCCTACAAGGCCAACCATTATGAGTTGACTGGCATCTGATCGAGTCAGATCATACATATTCATCCCATAGGGCACTGCCCATGAACTAATAAAGCCCACATAGCCGCCAACAACCCCAAAATGACAGAAGAATAAAGCCCATGCCTGCCGATTCATAACGATTCTTTTAAGTAACACCGAAATGTTTTGACGTTGAATTTCATCTTTAACAGTTACCGATTCATTGGGAAAAAGTTGTCTTGGTTTCTTTACCAGTACAATATAAAGAAGAATTCCGGTTAGACATAACGCTATGCCCGCAGAAAAAAATGCTGCTCTCCAACCAAGTAAATCAATCCAAGCGGAGAAAGGGACAGTCGCCAGAAGGAATCCGAGACTTCCCGTCATTCCCGCGATCCCAATTAATCGAACAAATTCCTTTACTTTAAACCATTGGCTTAAAATCGATACCAAATTGACCCAAATAGTCGCATCTCCAATTCCCGTAAGTATTCTGGCAAAAAACAAGACAAACTCATGGGTCCCAAGACTATAAATGACCGTGCCTAACCCGGTAACGATTGCCCCGATAATGAGAAAAAAATTGGGGCCAAATCGATCAGCCAAAATCCCCATTGGAATTTGCAAACTAGTATAAACAAAGAATTGCATACTCGTTAGCAACCCAATCGTTGTTGCTGTTACATGAAAATCCTTCATCACCTGCTCTGTAATCAATCCCGGTGCCGTTCGCTGGCTCGACATTAATAAGTAAGTTAACAATACGGAAACAAATACAACCCACCGAAACCTGCTATTTTGTAGGTCCAATGATTTCTACTCCCGTTGGCTTTTACACTATATATATGGATATGCTGCGGAGGTAATGATCATTTACTGATTTCGAAGTATGCTATAGCTAAAGTAAGTGACAAAAAAAGGTGCAGTGCGTCCACTGGCGAAATGAAGAAGCGTTACGGGTATATTTATGTCGATCGGGATAACGAAGGGAATGGAACGTTGGAAAGAAGCAGGAAGAAGTCATTCTATTGGTATAAGGATGTTATCAGCAGCAATGGAGGAAACCTGTAGGAGATACATTTTCTACTGTCGGAATAAAGGGGAGGAGCGTGAAGCGGGAATGCTTTGCGCTTCTTTTTTTGAGAAAATAGACCCTTCTTATTCTTAAAACTGCAACAATATTTTTTAAAATGATATGATTTGTTATAAAAAGAGGAATACTGCTTCGACTAACTATCATTAGCTATTCAGGAGTTACCGGCCTGCATTACCTTACCAGACGGAGTAACATAGGAGGATTTTAGATGAAAACAGAACAACAGTATTTTGAAGAGGGAAAGTCGATTCAAACTTATATGGATGAAATGAGCACATTAAAAGAGGAAAGTTTTGCTGTTTATGAACAATTTCATCTCCCTGCAGATGGATTGGCTGAAAAGGTAAAACCCTATCAACTTCATTTCCTGACGATTACCGAAGATTGGTGTGGAGATGCCATGATGATCAACCCTGTTATTCGCAAATTAGCTGAAGCGGCAGATATTGAAATGCGCGTCGCATTACGAGATGCAGATACAGAGTTGATTGATCGTCACTTAACAAACGGTGGACGTGCCATTCCAATGATCTTAATCTTTAATAATAAAGGGGATTTACTTGGAAAGTGGGGACCTCGTGCACCCAAAGCTCAGCAAATCGTTGATGATGTTCGTGCTGCATTGCCGCCAAAAGAGGATCCTTCCTTTGCGGAGAAGCAAAAAGAAGCCTTTGGTTCACTGAGAAAAAGGTATACAGAGGAACCGGCTCTTTGGTCAGATGTTTATGATCGTTTTAAGGAGACATTATTAGCTATTTTGAAGTAGGAGCTACATTGCTACCCAAGGGAAATTATCCGAAAGCAATGGTTCACATTGAATCTTATTTGAAGTCACGATGAAGAAGGCCGTATGTAGTGTGTGCATACGGTTTTTGCGTGTTATTCGCGATTCCTCTTTTAGACTATTGACAAAAAGAATAAAATGAATTATCCTTAATTCAAGATATTTAATTTCAAGATAATTTCTCACTCAGAGGAGGGATAGAATGAAGGATATTTTAAAGAGGATCAATGAACTTGCTCAAAAGAAAAAGAATGTGGGATTAGCAGAGAGCGAAATCGATGAACTGAACACATTGCGGCAAAAGTATCTGAATATATTCCGCGGATCGATGCAGGAGCTGCTATTGAACACAACGGTTGTTGACCCTACTGGAGCAGATGTAACTCCCAAAAAATTACGATTCGAACAAGCGAGCAATAGAAAGAAAGCAATCTGGTCATCTTGAAATTATTTATTGACACAAAATCAATTCAATATAAAAATTTTTTAAACTAATATCTCGAATTCGAGATAAAAAAGAAGGAAAACTGTTATAATATTTTTTAACTAAATATCTCGAATTCGAGATAAAAACAGGAGGATTTTAAAATGATGGATTTAGGTTTGTTAATCATAAGATTGGTGATTGGTATTTTGTTTATTGGACATGGTGCACAAAAGCTGTTTGGCTGGTTCGGAGGGTATGGATTGAAAGGAACCGGAGGCTGGTTTGAATCGATCGGCATGAAGCCGGGTGTGACGATGGCGCTTTTCGCGGGATTAGCTGAACTGATCGGGGGAATATTACTAGCGGCAGGACTGTTAACTCCACTTGCAGCTCTGATGATTGCAGGAACAATGCTTATGGCGATTGTTAAGGTGCATGCACCAAACGGTTTGTGGTCCACTGCGAATGGATATGAATATAACTTAACGTTGATTGCTGTGACTGTCGGACTTGCGCTAATTGGTCCTGGTAAATACGCAATAGATGCAATTTTATTCTAAATTATCTTGAAATCAAGATTTTGGATAGGAGTGAAGAAAATGAGCAAAAAGACAATGGGAATTCACCATATTACCGCAATTGTTGGCCATCCTCAGGAAAACGTCGATTTCTACGCTGGTGTATTGGGTTTGCGTATGGTCAAGCAAACGGTCAATTTTGATGATCCACAAACGTATCACCTTTATTTCGGGAACGAAGGCGGAAAGCCGGGGACCATCGTCACGTTCTTTCCATGGGCAGGAGCAAGCCAGGGAGTCGTTGGTGATGGCCAGGTAGGAGTGACATCCTATGTAGTGCCAAAGGGTGCGATGGATTTTTGGAAAAAACGGCTGGAAAAATTCAATGTGTCCTATACAACCATGGAACGTTTTGGCGAACAATATCTGGAATTTGATGATCCACATGGTCTTCATCTGGAGATCGTTGAGCGAGAAGAAGGAGAACTCAATGATTGGAGCTTTGGTGGGGTTACACCTGAAGTGGCGATTAAAGGGTTCGGCGGAGCCACTCTATTATCCACCAGGCCGGAACAAACCGCTGAACTTTTGGAAAAAGTAATGGGCCTTGAGCTTGTAAGCAAAGAAGGAGATTTCATCCGCTTCCGTTCTTCGGCAGATATCGGAAATGTCATCGATCTGAAGTTGACACCGATTGGCCGCGGTGTGATGGGTGTTGGAACAGTTCATCATATTGCCTGGAGGGCTGTCGATGACGATGACCAGCTGGAATGGCAGAAATACGTGGCAGACAATGGCTATGGTGTCACTCCAGTAAAGGATCGAAACTACTTCAATGCGATTTATTTCAGAGAGCATGGGGAAATCCTGTTTGAAATTGCAACGGACCCTCCAGGATTTGCGCATGATGAAACACAGGAAACATTGGGAGAAAAGTTGATGCTGCCGGAGCAATATGAGCAGTATCGCGGCCAAATCGAGAGAGGCCTGATTCCGATTGAGGTCAGAGTGCTGGATTGAACAAACCAGAAAGGATGATGGCTATGCTTTCGATTGACCCTGCCAGTCTTTCCGAGAGGGACAATTATAAATTCCTGATTGGAAGTATCATTCCCAGGCCGATTGCCTTCGTCACGACCATTTCGAAGGATGGGGTTGTGAATGGAGCTCCATTCAGCTACTTCAATATTGTTTCATCCAATCCGCCGATGATCTCCTTATCCATTCAGCGGTCAGGCGGGAACCAGAAGGATACAGCAAGAAACATCCTTGAATCCGGAGAGTTTGTACTCCATATTGTTGACGAGGATAATGTTGAAAAAATAAACCAGACTGCCGCGAACCTGCCTCCAGACCAGAGTGAGGTACAGTTGGCCAGGTTAACTCCGGTTGCCAGCGTGAAGGTTACGGTGCCTGGTGTAAGGGAAGCGAAAATCAGGATGGAATGCGTGCTGGAACATGCGCTGGAATTAGGTGGCGGAGAGATGCCCGGCTGTGATTTCATCATCGGTAAAATCGTTCAGTTTCATATTGGGGAAGGCATTTATGAAAATGGAAGAATCGATGCCGAGGGGCTGGCTGCTGTCAGCCGGCTGGCGGGTAACCATTATGCGAAAATCGGAGAGATTTTTGAAATCGAAAGGCCGAAGTAGATTCCATAGAGAAAGGGTGAAAGAGGAATGCAGAAAACATCAGGAATCCACCATATTACCGCGATGGTGAACGATGCGCAAAGGAATATCGACTTTTATGCCGGGGTTCTTGGCTTGAGGCTGGTGAAAAAAACGATCAACTTTGACCGTCCGGAAGTGTACCATCTTTATTTTGGCAATGAATCAGGGGATCCGGGAACTGCCATCACCTTTTTTCCATGGGCTAACCAGCTGAAAGGACGAATTGGCACCGGCCAGGTTGGAGTGACCAGCTATGTTATTTCACCAGGTTCTCTTTCTTTTTGGAAGGACCGATTGAAACAGTTTGGTGTCAGATTCATCCAGAATGAACGGTATGGCGAACACTATTTGCAGTTCCAGGATCCAGACGGACTTGAACTTGAACTGGTCGAACGACATGATGGTCCCGTAAATACCTGGAGCTTCGGAGGTGTTACATCCGATGTTGCGATCAAAGGATTTGGCGGAGCCACGCTGATTTCGGCACAGCCTCATAAAACAGCAGAGGTCCTGGAGGAGATCCTCGGCCTCGAGAACATTGGCCAGGAAGAAAGCTTCCTAAGGTTCAAATCAGCTTCTGGGATTGGCAACACCATCGATATCAAGCTCACTCCATCCGTCCGGGGTTTGATGGGAGCAGGAACGGTTCACCATATTGCCTGGAGAGCGAAGGATGAAGAGGAGCATAAAAGGTGGAGAGCGCTGCTCGTAGAGAAAGGCTACTATCCAACAGAGATTCTTGACCGGAATTACTTCAAAGCACTTTATTTCCATGAAGGAGGAGGGATTCTGTTTGAAATAGCAACCGATTCACCAGGTTTTGCAGTCGATGAACCAATGGATGCACTGGGTGAAAAACTGATGCTGCCATCATGGCTGGAGCCTAGACGAGAAGAATTTGAGGGCATGCTGCCAAAGGTAGAAGCTCGCATTTTGGAGGGAGATCGCGAATGAAACATATATTCAATAAAGGAAAAGTCCCCACAAAACCAACGTTGTTATTGCTGCACGGCACAGGAGGAAATGAACTAGACCTACTGCCTCTTGCCGGAATGATCGATGATGAAGCATCTGTATTAAGCGTCCGCGGGAACGTATTGGAGAATGGAATGCCACGGTTTTTCCGCAGATTGGCAGAAGGAGTCTTTGACGAGCAGGACCTGATTTTCCGAACAAAGGAATTGAATGAATTCCTGGATGAAGCAGCAGAACAGTACGGCTTTGACCGCGACAATGTGATTGCCGTCGGCTACTCAAATGGAGCGAATATCGCAGCAAGCCTGTTTTTCCACTATCAAAATGCATTGAAAGGCGCGATTCTCCATCATCCAATGGTTCCAAGAAGAGGCATTGACCTGCCAGAACTGATAGGAACATCGGTATTCATTGGGGCTGGAACAAACGATCCAATCTGCTCGCCACAGGAATCCGAAGAGCTAAAAACTCTACTGGAAAAAGCCGGCGCGGATGTAGAACTTCATTGGGAGAATAGAGGGCATCAGTTGACCCGTGAGGAAGTCGAAGCAGCGGCTAGGTGGTATCAGGGGAGATTTCTATAAGAAGCAGGATGGGGACGGTTCATAATGGAACCGTCCCTGTTTTTTCATGGATCAGTGCAATTCGGATTTTAAATAATCGACATGCTCTCTTTGTTGATCCAAGATAGTATGGACAAGGTTCAAACTTTGCTCATCAAGCTTTTCACGAACTAATTCTTCAGTCATTTTTATTCCGTAGAGATTTTCTCCTTTAATTGCATGCTTTAGAATTTCCTTTTCACTATTTGCTTGATCAAATAGTTGGCTAATGAAAAGCTCAATCTTACCAATAAGTCCTTCACTTGTAGCGGGTGTTCCGTGGAGCTCTTGAATTCGTTCCGAAAGCAAGTCTGCATGGTGTTTTAAATCCTTTTGGATCGAAATGAATCTATGACGCAGCGGGGAAGAGTCATCCAGATTTTTAATGAATTCCTCATAATAATGGATTCCCATATATTGACCTTGCAGTAATTCGTTTAAGGTTTTTACAACATTCTGTTTCTCCGTTGGAATCAGCCCTTTCAATAGGATAAACATTGCGTTAATAGTCTTAACGAAAGAGATGAATTCATACAAAAGTGGAAGGGCATTGGTTCCGGTGTCTCGCTAACGGTTAAGGAAATGAACCTTTCATTTCTAGTACATATGAATTGAGGTGTTTTTTTATTTTTCCATTCTTACATTTGAGTGAAGCCTTTAACCACATCTTTTATGTATTGTCTGACATGGACTTCAACAAGAATGGTGGCTCATCTCTTAACTATTTCGGTCCTGGGTGAGACAGGAGATCGTCCAATGAGTCGCATTAATGTCAAAATAAAAAGACCATCGAAATGGCCTTTACCCTTCAATTAAAGGAAATCTTTTAATGTCTCTTTAAGAGTCCCTCTTGTTTCTGTATCTTTTTCAAATAGAATTCCGCCATGTACCATTTTTCTCACAAGGTCAGGTCGGAGTCCGGTCAGAATGGCTTTGCAGCCCATCATGGCCACACCAGTCAAGAGCTTTTGAAAGTAGTCTATGACATCCCTATCCATCATGGCTACACCTGATAAGTCGATCACTAAATTTTGGAACCTTGTATTGGCTATTTCGTTTAGAACTTTCTCTTCAATTATTTCAATCCTGAAGGAGTCAATTGTGCCAATGAGAGGTAAAACAGAAACAGTCTCACTTACTGGAATAATTGGTACGGATAAATGTTCAACCATTTCCCTCTGCTTATGGAGCATTTGATCTTTATATTTTGAGTAGCTGAGAAAGAAGCTGTTGAGAAATTGGTCAATCTGTTCGTTTATGAATTCTTCCAGCTCATAGAAAGCCTTTTTTCCGTCGGTTAGGTTCTTTTCTTCATCAATTTCACCAATTATCTGCCAAAAAGCTCTTCTGATTGCTTGAACCCATTCTAATTTTAATGACAGAGTTAAAGAGTGTCCTGCCCAAGCAATTCCCTCTTCCTCTGCAAAAGCGATTAAATCTTTATCATTTTGATTAATGATGAAGAATACCAATTTCCTTGCATTTTTTAATAAATCAATGTTTCCTTTTTCTAAAATCTCAGTGATTCTCCCCGAAACATTAACAGCTTGAGAGAGTAAATTCTCCTCAAATATTTCACCATTATTTTTAAAGTAGTTTGTGACCTCTTCTCTTAAAACATTTATGTTATTCAATTTATTTACCCCCGAAATAATAACTGCAAAACAAATATCCTATACCCCTTTTGACGGCTTATAAACCGAATTACCTAAAATTTCGAATAAGACGGTCCTTCGTTCCCAGTGCTTATTCATTAATCCCGGTTAAAAGAGCAAATAAGGTAGGGGTTTCCATTCCAAACTGCACAGCAGATGATACATAGCTTATTAGACGAATAACACATTTCTACAGGGATGTGAATCATTTGCGCGGTTCTAATTCTGACTGGTGTACCAGTTCAATATTCCTGTTAGCTGGATTTCTGATTTCAACATAGCCAGACTCATATTGATGCACAATAATATGCTCTTTCCCTTGATAAATGACTTTTTCCTCATTCGCCAAATAAGTCGCCTCCGGTGAAAAAAGTTTTAGTTATTTATACCTAAAAACAGCGTGGTATAAACTTAAACGAGATTTAGGGGCGGTTCTTTTATCTCATTCGGGTTTCGAAATAGAAGACTGTAGAAGTTTATAATTGTTAGCTTAATAAAGGGTGATTATCTCTTTTAAATTTGATAAGAGCAAAAAATCGATAAAGAAAAAATAAAAATCTCAGCCAAAAGTTGCAGATAGGTTACACCATTCTTCCGAAGAGATCGCTTAATGGTTTTCTTATAATAAAGATAAGAAAAATCAGAGGAAGGTGTTCTAAATGAACCATTATATATGCAATACTTGCGGTGTCCAATATCCTAATTCTGCTCATGCTCCTGAAACCTGCTTGATTTGCGCTGACGAAAGACAGTACATCCATCCAGATGGGCAGTCATGGACAACACTTCAACAGCTTGTAGATTCAGGAAAATATAAAGATACTATTGTCCAAGAAGAGGAAGGACTGTACAGCCTTACCACCACTCCTTCATTTGCTATTGGACAGACAGCCTATTTGGTTCGGAATGAAGGGTTCAACTTGTTATGGGACTGCATCACCTACCTGGACGAAAAAACAGTAAGAGAAATACATTCCCTTGGAGGAATCGATGCCATCGCATTATCCCATCCGCACTATTATTCGACACAGGTTGAATGGGCTGAACGATTCGGAGCAAGCATTTATATCCATGAAGCTGATCGCCATTGGGTCACTAGGCCGAGTGACAGGATCATATTCTGGTCAGGTGATTTCCTCGAGCTTGATGCGGGTGTAACATTGTATCGTTTGGGTGGCCATTTTCATGGGGGAAGTGTTTTACACTGGGAAAATGATGTGAACAAGCAAGGGGTACTTCTTACTGGTGATATTATTCAAATAGTGGCCGATCGACAATGGGTAAGTTTCATGTATAGTTATCCTAACCTTATCCCATTGCCAGCTAACAAGGTTCAGGAAATGGCAGCTAAAGTCAGCGTGCTGAATTTCGACAGACTATATAATGCCTTTCATCGTGTCATTAAAGAGAATGCCCATCAGTCTGTTCAAAAATCCGCTAAGAGGTATATTGAGGCTTTGGAGGGAAAGTTCGTTAATATGTACAATTAAAGTGATCGTCTGAAATGACGCCTGGTCGATAAAACCAGGCGTTTAACTATTTTTTGGGAGCAAAAGGTACGTCCCTCTGCTTCTCACATCCAACTAAAGTCCCTTGTAATTTTTCCTAAATCTTGTTATTCTTAGATAGAATTATTTTTGTTCGGTGTAAAGTTCGACTCTTCGTTCTAATGATCACTTTGGGCAAGGATAGTAATACAATGTGCATTAGCACTAGGAGGCAACAAACATGGAACAAGGTACAGTTAAATGGTTTAACGCAGAAAAAGGTTTCGGATTCATCGAGCGCGAAGGTGGAGAAGATGTATTCGTTCATTTCTCTGCAATCCAATCTGAAGGCTTCAAATCATTAGACGAAGGTCAAAAAGTTACTTTCGACGTTGAGCAAGGTGCACGTGGACCTCAAGCTGCTAACGTTCAAAAAGCTTAATTTTGATATAGTATACCGAAACAGACTCCAAAAGGGTCTGTTTTTTTATTTTCCAAAACTAACAGCAATAAAAAACCCTACTCAACGAACGAGTAGGGGCATGGAACCGGTAAAATAAAAAATTCAAAGCAAAAGGTTATTTACATTATAACACAACAATCTCATAATCAAATGATTAGCAGAAATTTAGCAAGTGCATGATAATGGCACACAAATGGAGGAATGGATGATGAAATTTCCAAACGACGCGGATGGAGAAGCATTGCGCAGTTTGTTTAATGAAGGAATAAGTTTTAAAAAGCCGCAGCCAGTCGAGTTTTTTATTGCTGTGCCGGATAAGGCAACTGGCGAGAAGCTTCTGCCAGTATTGAATGAAGAAGGCTTTCATGGCTTACTCGAGCAGGATGATGAGACAGATGAGTGGGCTTGCAGCTGCTCGAAAAGGATGCTCCTTAACCATAGCGAATTAATAAAAGTGCAGGAAAAGCTGGATAAAATAAGCAAGCCATACGGCGGCCATTCTGATGGATGGGGCGTATTTGTAGAATAAAATGCAGGTGATGACATGCTTCATACTTTTTTGGGTGAAACAATCGGGTACGATGTGATTTATAAAAATCGGAAAACAATCGGCATTTATATGGATTTGTACGGCCATGTCGAAGTCCACGCTCCTAAGGGGATCTCAGATGCAAGTGTGCTTCAAATCCTAGAAGGCCAATGGGACTTGATCCTGCAAAGGGCGAAGGAAATGAAAGAGCGGGCCTCAGCCGGTAGGGAAAAAGAGTACGGACCAGGCGGACAATTTCTATATTTGGGGAGGCTCTATCACATTCTGATTTCCCAGGATGCAGATATCGAAAAAGACAATGCCGTGTTCGGGGCAGACAAGCTCCATGTATACGTGAAAGAGCAAAATGAAGAGAGCATCAAACAGGCTTTGAAGCGATTTTACTATCAGCAGTGCAAGGCATTAGTCGAAAAACGGGTTAAATTTTATCAAAGCGAATTCAAAATAAAGCCGCGCTCGATTCGAATCACGGACAGTAAGGCGAACTGGGGAACGTGTGATTCCATGAGGAATTTGACATTCAATTGGAAGCTGTCCATGGCACCAATGGAAGTGATTGATTATGTTGTCGTCCATGAAATGTGCCATATGGTCCATATGAATCACGACCGTTCATTTTGGCGGCTTGTCGGAAAAATCATGCCTGAATATGAACAGTATGAGCGCTGGCTCGCTGTGTCGGGGTGGAGGATGGAGGTTTAGTGTAGCGGGGGTGACAGATCCTCTCAGCGGAGCAAAAAACTTCAAAGATATTATCCTTATCCTAGTCCACGAAGGCTACTGGCAAGTGAGGGGATATGATACCGATGCATGGGTAGGATCAAAAGAGACAACTTGAGCCTAATCTTGTACAGAAAGATGGAGCAAACGCAGCAAACAGGGAGCAAAGGGTGACGGACCTTTTGCTTCTTTTTTTTGTGATAGTTTTTGGAAGAGAAAGGTCTCCCTGCTTCTGAATCCATTATTTTGCTATCTCAATAGCATAAAGCTTAAGCTCCTCATCGTCTTGAGGAAGAGTCACGTATCCTTCAAAACTCATACCAAGCTTTTCAAGGAGTTTTGAGGAGGAAGCATTGTCTTTGGTTGTAATGGCAACAATCCGATCCAAACCTAGTTTACGGGCATATTCCAAGTTTCCTTTTGCTGATTCAAAGGCAAATCCTTTTGATTGATGTTCCGCAAGAAAGGCGTATCCAATATCGACATCCTCCAGCCCATCCCGTTTAATCAAACCGCATAAACCAACCGGCTGTTGGCTCTCTTTGAGTTCAACCATAAAAAGCCCGAACCCAACTCGTTCGTACATTTTTCTTGGCCCGGTCAAAATATAGTTCTTAGCATCCTCCAGTGACCGAATGCCTTTATCTCCAATATAATTTATCCATCCTGGTTCATTCAGTAATTTAAAAATAAACTCTTGATCACTAACTTCCAGCCAGCGGATTTTTAAACGTTCGGTTTCGAATACTAGCAAATGGCATACCTCATTTCAAAAAAAATAGTCCAGTATAGCAACATCTTATCATTATGCGACAAGGGGACGGTTCCGGCGTCTCGTGAATTGTAAGAATTTAACCATGTAATCTTCGACATTTATCTTTGGATGGCAAGTCTTAACCAAGATTCATAAGGGTTTTTCTTAACTATTTTGGTTCCTGAATGATGCTTGAGAACCGTCCCGGTGTCTCGCGATTTCTATTGTTTTTATTTTTTTAAAATTAATAAGAAAAAGTAGTTGACACTAAAAATAAATTTATGATATTATTAAAAATTTGATAAAAAATAATATGTGTGTTAAGGTTAAGAAGGTTACCATATATGGAGGTGGATTATTTGTTTCAAATTGACGATACGATTGTTTATCCAATGCACGGAGTAGGTATTATTAAAGCTATAGAAGAAAAGGAAATCTCAGGGGAAAAACAACAGTATTTTGTCATAAAGATGTTAATCGGTAATATGCAAGTCATGATTCCTGCGAGTAAAATATTGAATTCAAATATACGACCTGTTACTGACATAAGTGCAATAAAACACATCATTAACATTTTTCAACATGGCGAATCTGATCGATTACTGCCGTGGAAACAAAGGTATAAACAGAACGCGGACAAAATGAAAACAGGTAACATACAAGAATGTACGGAAGTTGTACGTGATTTACTGCGTATACAGAAAGAAAAAGTGCTTAATACAAGCGAAAAGCAAATGTTAGATAACGCACATAAATTTTTGATTAGTGAACTGGGATTAATTAAAGGGATTACTGATCATCAAATAAAAAGTTTCTGTTAAGGTTTCTTTCATACATTTCCCGAAAATAGTCTTTTCCAAGACATTCAACTTCTCCAACTCACCTGTAGAGCATGAACCTCTTTTGTTTTTTTCTACAATCTAATCCATTTTTATTACTTGTAATTCCTTTACGAACGTTTGAAGTTTCATCAAAAACTCGATAAAATAGTCACTTGATTTTTGCAATCCTGATTCACACTGGCACGGACTAGGAGCCGTAAGGATGAAAGAGAGGTAGGGCTTTCATTGTTTTAGGGATATTATTTAAGTCATTATTTCAAAAAAAACCTCTGTCTTTAAGGATTTTTTGCATCCAAGGAGACAGTGAATTGTAATTGTTTAGCTTCCTTACGTAAAAGAGAAAAACGAATTGATATCACCATATGGTTTACTACAAAATGGTTTACAGACGAGGAAACCATTTTTTATTTAAATACCAATAGTAAAGATTCTGTTGATGATATTTTAATCCTTTGTGTGGGACGGTGATCATGTCCCGAAAACTGCAAGAATGATTCCTGACAACGCTTTTTTATTAACTACTGAGTGAGAACCGTCCGTATGTTTATTTGGATGAGACGACGAGAAAACTGATCGTCTGATCTGTACGGTTATACCAATAATGCGTTTCACTGGCCGAGAAAAACCATGATTCTCCCTGTTGGAGTTCGATTATTTTTGTATCTATTTGGAGTGTCAAAGTTCCTTCTATTACATAGACAAATTCATGTCCGCTATGGGAGAAGGGCTGTCCGTCGCTTTGGTTTGCTGGGAGTGTGACGAGTATGGGATGAAAGTCTGGGTTTGGGACTTGTTGTGTCAGGTCTTGATAATGAAATGATGGTTCACTCACAGGTTCAGTATTATTTGAAAAAAAGGTACTTGGATTGACGCCGAGCACTTCGGAGATTTTTCGCAGTGACTCTAGTGTGACGCTGGACTTTCCGCGTTCGACTTGGGATAGAAAGCTTATGGACACACCGGCCCCTTCTGCTAGTTCTTTCAACGTCATTTTCTTCTTTTTCCGGATTTCTTTTAGTCGTATACCAATCATGGAACTCCCACCTTCTTTTTTTACCAATTGTTAATTGAGATTGTGTCAAACTGAACAAAGTTGACAGAATATTAACCATTATCTAATATTTAATTGAAGTGTCACTTCAATTTTAAAAGGGGAGGAAGAGAAAATGCAACAACAATTGGATAAAAAGACCACCAGGCGTGTGTTGATTGCCAGCCTTGTTGGAAGTTCTATTGAATGGTTTGACTATTTCTTGTATGGAACGATGGCTGCACTTGTATTTAACCAATTATTCTTTGTCAACGAAGATCCAACAGTAGGCTTGCTTTTAGCGTATGCATCGTTTGCCCTTTCGTTTTTCATCCGGCCATTTGGAGGAATCATTTTTAGTCATATCGGAGATCGTATCGGCCGGAAAAAGACACTCGTTTTAACATTGAGCTTGATGGGTGCTGCGACATTCGCAATGGGGATTTTGCCTACATATCAAGCAATTGGTGTCGCTGCACCGATCATTTTGATTACACTTCGTCTGATCCAGGGACTTGGAATCGGCGGGGAATGGGGAGGAGCGCTGTTGCTTGCGACTGAGTATGCTCCGCCAGAACGCAGAGGATTCTTCGGTTCTATTCCGCAAATGGGTGTCACGATCGGAATGGTAATGGGTACACTCGCTCTTTGGATCATGAGCTTACTACCGGATCAGCAATTCATGACATGGGGCTGGCGTGTGCCGTTCATCTTTAGTGCATTGCTCGTGGTCTTTGGTTTATGGATCCGAAAAGGAATCGATGAGACACCAGAATTCAAGGAAGTTCAGAAAAGCGGCGAGATTCCAAAACTGCCAATCGTCGATACACTTCGTTATTACTGGAAAGAAGTGCTGATCACCATCGGAGCAAAAGTGGTTGAGACAGCTCCGTTCTATATTTTCAGTACGTTCATTGTTTCCTATGCCACAAGTTCACTGGGATTCAGCCGCTCTGCGGTGCTGGGTGCCGTCATGATTTCAACCGTTATTACAACCATCCTGATTCCAATCATGGGAAGTCTATCAGACCGCGTTGGCCGTAAGAAGATGTATACCGTCGGCACGTTGGCGATGATGGCTTTCGCTTTCCCGTATTTCTGGATGATTCATCAAGGCAGTGTGTTCATGCTGGTTCTGGCAACGATCATCGGCCTTGGGGTTATCTGGGCTCCGATTACCGCGGTACTTGGAACGATGTTCTCTGAAATCTTTGATGCGAAGGTTCGTTATACTGGCGTGTCACTAGGTTACCAAATCGGTGCCGCAGTCGCTGGCGGAACAGCACCGCTCGTTGCCACTGCGCTGCTCGCATCATTCGATAATTCCTACGTCCCAGTTGCCCTCTACATCATGTTTACTGCTCTGGTATCACTGGTTGCCATTTGGGCAGTGAAGAGCCGCGTTGAACCAACTGTGATCACTGGTAAAATGAGCTCGGCCAAATAATTTGGCCGAGTTTTTTCAAGAGATAAGAAAGTATAAATTTCACTTCGAGAAATGTCCAGCTCCAGCGCCTAGCCCCTCGAGTCGCTTCGGTCCGCCCAATGAAGTCAAAGAACGACTTCACCGGTCGGCCCTCCAGCGCCTAGCCCCTCGAGTCGCTTCGGTCCGCCCAATGAAGTCAAAGAACGACTTCACCGGTCGGCCCTCCAGCGCTTGTCGGGGCTGACCAAGGCGCTTGCGCTTTTCTGATAAAAGGAGAGATTCTATATGCTTATATTGAACGAACAACTAATCCAATCCATCTATAAAATCGAAGATGCCATTCGCGATGTCGAAAACATGTTGGTAGCCATTCATGAAGGACGTGTTGAAAATCCTCATCGGACGGTACTGAATGTCCCGGAACGCAACGGATCGGTTCTCTATATGCCAAGTTCGGATGGAACATCAATGGCAGCTACCAAAATTGTCTCGATTTTTCCTGATAACAGCTCAGCTAATCTTCCAACCACACAAGGAGCCATTTTACTCACAGAACTAAAAACAGGAAAACATATAAGCCTACTGTCCGCTTCCTACCTGACACGATTAAGAACCGGCGCATTAAGTGCCATCTCAGCCCGCCATCTCGCCAGGCCCGACAGCCAAGTGCTGACCGTTATTGGCACAGGAGGAATGGCATTTGAGCAAGTACTTGGGATCGTGAACGTGCTACCGATTCAAGAAATCTATTTAATTAACCGTACGGTTGAAAAGACATATGCATTCAGCGAAAAGCTCAAAGAGGCGGGGATTACTGCTAAAATACATACCGGCGTCGACCGGAACGAAGCCGTCGCCCAGTCCGACGTCATCTGCTGCGCAACACGGTCAACAGAAGAAGTATTTGATGCACATTATGTAAAAGCAGGGACCCATATCATCGGTGTAGGCAGTTATTTACCCGAAATGCGTGAGATTCCGCTAGGCGCCATTGAGAAGGCAGCATTGATTTATGCGGATGATTATGAGGGATTCAAAACGGAAGCTGGGGAATTTATTGATGCAGTGGACCGAGGGAAATGGTTATTTGATCAGCTTTCTGGGACATTGGCTGAACTTCATGTTGAGCCGGTTGAACGTGGGGGTGAGGATATTACTATTTTTAAATCGGTCGGGGCTGCTCATTTTGATTTGGCTGTGGCGAAGGGGGTTTTTGGGAAGGCTAGTCAAATCAATGAAGGGGAGGAGATTGTTTTGTAGGGTTCGTGGGACTGATTTTATGGAAAAAGCAAAGGGGGCAACTCTTTGCTTTTTGTTTTGCAAACATTGTTCTTAGGGTTTGGTATTTGATACTTTGCAATCAAAGATTCATTCTCTTCCAATGCTATCAAAAATTGTATATTTAAAATGAGCTTCATACTATTTTATTATCTTGTACATCATGAACTTAAACGCGAATAATTAGGGCTCTTCTCTATAAATATAACCTTATTCCTAATGATTGTAGAATAGGGTTTTTTGTTCAATAATCACTTTTACGGTAGATATACTTTTTCAAAACACTTTGTTAGAAAATTACAATATCTGTTATTATTTTAGTATGAGAAATAGATTTTGGGGGGATTCAAGATGATTGGGATAGAAAAATTAATAGTAAAAAATTATAGGAAATATAAAGAAGAGAAAATAACTCTAGATGATCAAATTACAGCCATCGCTGGTGCGAATAACGCAGGTAAAACTTCTTTAGTTGAACTAATGTCTACCATATTTACAAAAGAGAAAAGAGATTCATTGAAAATTGATGACATGCATATAAGGTCCCGATTAGAAGATGAAGCAAAATTAGAAAACCTTATAAAGGATGAATGTAAATCCAATGACGAAAAATTTAAAGACTTAAAAACAGTAAGTAAGAATCTAAATAAAATATCAATTGGTATTGTGATTAAATATGATGATGGAGACCAACTTGAAAAGTTTTCGTGTTATTTGGCAGATGTGGATATAACTAAGCGGAATTTTTATTTTTTAATTGAATATGAATATGCGTTAATAAAAGATAATGACATTATGGAAATAATAAAAGGAGAAGTTGATTATAGGGAAGTTTTCTCTAATTTGGTATCCAAAATTTATTATAGTGATGAGAATTTTGAGAATAAGGTGGAAATTAAAGATAAAAATGAATTTTATGGGTTATTTAACTACCATTGTGTTTACGCCATTAGAAAGTTAGCTGATAGGTCAGAGGAAAAACAAAACTTTTTAAGTAAACATCTACTTCAAACTGTGCAAAACAATAATAGTTGGAAAGACAATTTGAAAAGTCTTATTAAAAATATAAATAAGCTTTTAAATACTCAAGAGTTATCAAAAGAAATTGATACTATTACACTTCAACAAGTAAAGTCTACACTTGAAAGTTTTTCAAAAACAAATGGTGGAAATACAGGGAAATTAGGAATTGATTTTAGATTAGAAAACAAAGATATTGAAAAGGTTTTAATGGATTTTATTCACATATACTTTGAGCAAGATGAGGGTGTAAAGATAAAAGAGCAAAAACAGGGGCTTGGTTATAGTAATCTAATTTATCTATTATTAGAAGCGCAAATATTTAATGAAAAAATGGATGCTAAAAAAGTTAATTTACTAATATTTGAGGAACCAGAAGCTCACCTTCATCCTCAAATGGAAAATATTTTCATAAGATATATTAGTAAATTTAATATGATGGAAGTAGAAACATCAGATGTTGAAATGAAAGAAGTAGAAGTAGAAGAAGTAGAAGTAGAAGAAGTAGAAGTAGAAGTAGAAGTAGAAGAAGTAGTTGAGGAAACTGATATTAAAACAGCTGAAGCAGAAATAGCTAAAGCAACTGCAGAAGTTGCTATAGCTACAGCAGAAATTCTCGACAAGCCTAAATTAGAAATGAAGAAAGTCCCTTTTCAAATGTTGATTACTACTCATTCAAGCGAGATGACTAAAACTGTTGGTTTAAATAACATACGTGTTTTAAGATCTAATGGCCATACAGAATCTAAAGTATATGATCTTAATAATTTTATTAATTTACCTGATGTAGACAAAAAGTTTTACGATAAATTTTTCCAATTTAGTATGGTTGATATGGTCTTTGCTGATAAATTAATTTTATTTGAAGGTGACGCAGAAAGGTTATTATTTAAATACCTAATTTCGAGTCTCAAGAAATATGAAAATCTCTCCTCACAATATATATCATATATCCAGGTCGGAGGAGCTTATGCTCATAAGTACATAGACATAATTAATTTTCTAGAAATAAAAACGTTAATATTTACAGATATAGATTATGAATATAAAAAAGATGATATTGAGAAAGATGCGAGTTTAATATTGAAAGAAATTGAAGGTCGAAAGACAACTAATGAAACTATCAAAAAAATATTAGAGGAATCTGTTATTTCTAAAATCTTTAAAAAATCAAAGGAGAAGCAAGGTATATTCTTAAGTAATAATAAAATATGTCTAAAATTCCAAACGGATATAGATGGATACGCACGGACTTTAGAAGATGCACTCTTATATAAACTTTTGAATTTTGAAACAGTTTTTTCGAAAATCAGCAAAACTGACTTCGAAAAAATAATAACGGAAAAGCAATTGTTATTGGCTAATACAAGTAAGAGTGAGACTTCATTAAGAGACAGAATAGATAAATTAAAAAATAAAACTGACTCTATGTACGCCTTGATTGAATCTGGAAATATTAACTACGCTATTCCTAATTATATTGAGGAGGGGTTAGATTGGCTGAAGGATTAATAATTTCTGAGCAGTATACCATTGTTAATGCCCCTGCTGGTAGCGGGAAAACTACTGCTTTATCTAAAAGCATAAATGATCTCATGCTAACTGCTAATAACAGTATATTGTGTATTACATATACTAATAGAGCTGCAGAACAGTTAAAAGAAAAAATAATTAATGAATCAGTACAAATAGGAACAATTCACTCGTTCATTGGGAGTTTCATGAGGGCCTTTTTTAAATTAAGGCCTATAGTTAATTACTTTTATGAGTTTTTTGATGAAAATATAACGAAAATTCTTGATAGTAAAAGTGAAGGGGAAATAGCGAAACTGAATAAGTATAAAGAAAGGTATGGCTTAAAAGAGGATTATATATTAACAAAACAAACGCTTATAGAGAATACAGTATGTCTGGAATATGGAGAAACTCAATTTACTTCTTTTCTTTATGGGAGTTTATCCCACGATGATCTATTAATATTCTCAAAGGCTGTATTGGAAAAGTTCCCTAAATTAAATAAAACAATTTCACAAAGATTTTCACATATTTTTATTGATGAATATCAAGATACGAATTCGGAAATATTGGAGTTGTTTTATAATGCATGCTTAAATTCTGATACAAAGTTAGTTTTATTAGGAGATGAAATGCAACAAATATATAAAGATCGTGTTGAAGATTTTCAAGAAGTGATTAATCGCCATTTCGTTAGAGATAACTCATTAAATAATAATTGGCGTTCCCAAGGCAATATAGTTAAACTGTTAAACAATTTATACTGCGATCCCTCATATAAACAACATCCTCAAATATCTGCGGAAGAGAAGCCTAGACTTCTTATTGTAGATGACTTTAGTGAAATGGAGATATCCAGTGAGGTGTTGCAGCTAGTCTTGTACAATAGCGACTTATTTAAAGCATTAAAAGCATATAATTTGTTTAATGCTTATAACGAAAAATATAAAGTTTTTGATAAATATAATACTAAAGAAATTTTGCTAAACTTAACAGTAGATAGTCCAGATGATTTAATAACACTACTGGTTTTTATTGTAGAAATCAGTGATTTATTTGATAATAAACAATTCGCACAATTAATACAGAAAGTAACGAGTTTTAAATTTGCTAATAAGGAAATATGGAATATAAAAAGTCACTCGGACAAAACAAAAGTAGCATTTTATATAAATGAAATAAGTCAACAAGTAAAAAAAGATATTACAATTGAGGAATTATTAAATTTCTTAAGAGACAATGAAATAGTTGATACTTATTATATAGATATGGTTATTGGGCATATCGAAGAAGAAAGTAACTTTAAAAATAAAATTTATGAAGTAAAATTAAATGAATTTATAAATTGTTACAGGGAAATGAAAAATCCTAAATTCTCTACTCAACACGCAGTCAAGGGTGAAGGCTATGACCATGTTGCGTTAAAGGTTTCTGATGGTAATTCTAGTCCCAATGTTAAAATGTATCTATATTTAGAATTGCTTTCAAAAGGGTTATTTAACTATGAAGATTTTTCAAACATGAATAAAGAAATAAGAACTTCTAATAAGAGCTTTAATAAATCTATAGGTAAAAAGATTTCACAATTTAAAGCTTCTGATTATAAACAATATGAAGATGAATGTACAGATTTCATAGATAATATAAAAAGGAATATTATAGTTAATAAGCGATTTTATGAAGAGTTTTTTGCTGGTGAATTTTCAAAGTTTGAAGATAAGCCTAATGTAACAAATTTTAAAAATTGTATAAAGGCTGCTAATAGAATCGATGGAATGTTACTAGCATATAAATTACTTTATGTAGGTTGTTCTCGAGCCAAAAAAAATCTAGATGTTTATGTTAAAAGTAGTAGCATAATTCACTTTAGAAGAGAATTTATTTCTTCTATGGAAGAGCACAATTTTGAAGTAGTATGTTCCGTAGGTTAACTTTAGTGTGGAAGCACAGGGCTAAAACCCTGTGCTCTTTTCATTTATAAAACTAAAAAATAGAGAGGAGTAGATTTAGCTAAAACAATTTTAGAGTAAAATTCTAAGAATTTTTTTCCTTTAACTCAAAGTGTCTATAATACTAACCAAATCTAAAAAATGCTAAAATCTAAATATAAATACTGTAAACTATTGGGGTAAGCAACAAATGGACAAAATCCGTCAAACAATAATAAACTTCCTCGACGAACGAAACTGGAAACCATACCACAATGAAAAAGACTTGGCTATATCCATTTCTCTCGAAGCCAATGAACTACTATAAAACTTTCAATGGAAATCCAGTGAGGAATCGGTAAGGGATTCTAAGCAGAACATAAAAGAGGAAATGGCTGATATATTAATTTACCTTGTTCAGTTAGCGGACAAAATGGATATAGATCTAGAAGAGGAAGTTTTGGAGAAGATGAAGAAGAATGCGCTTAAGTATCCCGTCAGAAAGAAACGTGGGGACGGTTCTTCTGTTTCAGTAAATTGCTTATTTTTACATTTTATGAAACGCCTGTTTTTCCTGTCGAAAATTAATAGTTTCAATTTCCTTCCAATAGAACAATTGTTTGTGCTACGATTGTCTTAGGGAGGTGATAACTATGAATGGACAATTGACATACCAAGACTACAAAGAATTTTTTACTAAAATGAAGTATGCTAATCATTTCAGTGACTACCATGAACAAGTAAGGATGATGAAGAATTTCGATAGATTAGTTGACTCTATGGAAATTGTTGAATTTTATCCTAAGAATAGCTTTATAAGAGAAGCTTTAACCAGTCTTTATGTTTTTACTGAAAAGAAATTAGTAAAGATTAGCGAGTATGACAAAAGGGTTAAGTTTGATGTATTTAATTATAATGACATACAAACTCTAAACCTTGAAACTCAAGATTACTATGGTAGTGGTAGGAGTGCTTTGAATATCCAGTTTTCAAACGGTGAACAAGTGTATCTTAATAGTAATGAGGATACAGATGACGATTGGGAAGATACGTTTGAAGACAAGATAGTGAAGATATTCAATTTCTTGTTAACAAAATAAGTTGTAATTGGGGCATCTATTAATATAGGTGTCTTTTTTATTTAAGGGAGAGATGGAAATGAAAGTATTAGATGATGAAACGAGGGGACGGTTCTTCTGTTTCAGTAAATTGCATATTTTAACAATTTATAAACGGTCGGAACCTTCCCTGTGATTTCTTAGGGGACATTTAACAGGTTTTCATATCACATTCTGGAATTTGAGTATTTTAAGATAGGATGTTATTTTGTCTGCTTAGTTCTTTTTAGCGGTTAAATTCTTCTGGGTATGCTTGTTTGTAAAGTAGGATCATCGCCTTTTTGGCTGCATGCTTTTTGCTTCTTGGGTGTGTGCCTGTGGCGGTGATGTCTCTGTATGGTGGTTGTTCGTCGCAAATATTTACGGTGATTAGATATTCGTTTGGATATTGGATTATTTCCATTTCTATTTCATCGCCATATTCATTTTTAAATTGGGTCACATCCCAGGAGAGGTAGTAGTCTACTTTCATAATATTAACCTTTTATTCCTTCTCATCTTCTATGGTTTCAATCTCTATGATTTTGCGGATGTCTGTGATGTTAAGTGCTTCGCTTATTCGTTTGATGTGATCAAAGTGAATGCTTTTTCTTTTATTGTTAGCCAGTTCGCTTAGTGTAGCATGACGAATGTCTGCTAATCGGGATAGCTCTCGTAATGAGATGCCATAATCATTTAGCAGTTTTTTTATATTGATATTCACCTGTTTCTCTGCCATAGCTTACACCTATTCCTATTAACTATAAGGCAAAGCTATCATCTTTAGGTGCGCGAAGTGGTACGTTGTTAAGTACCATTTTGTTTGTTTTTAAAAGAAATTTTGCGGTTAGGGAATAGATGCTGTTTTAATTTTATTTGGAGATGCTGTCTTTCTGATTGAGAGGGAAATACGGGACATTGGTTGGGTCTCAAGTGATAAAAATTGATGTATCCAATATGCAAGGTAATAGAACGTTTCTCATGTCCCGGAAATTGCTACAAGCCTATAAGCTCAAATGGTTGAAACCCAAAGATAACGATAAGCAGTTCAAGCTGCTTATCGTTTTTTTTTTTTGCTCTAAAGTCTTCTATCTAACTGTTCACAAAACTGCCACAATCGACCGCTTCCCACCCTGTCCTTTCCACCCTCTCATCCATATATAAAGGGTGAAAGGGTGGTGCATTAGCATGACAATTAAATCGGCGGTTATTGAAAGTTTTGCGGAGTATTCACAGTTTGGTTCGTTGAAGGAGTTTAACAATCATTTTGAGATGTGGATGGCGGATAAGAAGCGTTATTTCAGTAAGGGTGAGTTGATTGGTTTGAAGCGGCTGGCTCGTTTTGCTGCGAAGGTTCCTGGGGTGGCCAATGCCAAGATTGGGACGGTCCTGAAGGCGATTTATGAGGAGTATGGGGAGATGGGGGTTTCCCGTTCTACTTTTAAGAGGATGATTCTGAAGGCTAGTGAAATTGGTATTTTTACTGTATATGAAACGGCGCGCAAGAACGGCTCACAGTCTAGCAACCTGTATGTATTCAATCGTTTCCCGATGAATGAACTACCGGATGGCGATCAATTGAGCCACCAATATAAAACTATCATTCCTTCTGAAACTAACAATAAAAAGAATAATAAACGTGAAGAAAAGGCTGCTGAAGAACAATCATCCGAAATCACAGAGGTAAAACCCGTTGCTGAACAAGCGCCGGAAGATCATCTTTTTGTCAGCGACCGGGTTCCAAGTGATTTCGTTAATCTAGTAAAATACTTCTACCCAACCGCAAAATCGATCGAGGAATTCTGGCGGATGAGCATGGTCGCTGCGTACCGTAACAACTATGAAAAAGACAAGGATCTCCTGTTATCTGTGTCCCTTGACTCGTTCAAGCAACTCGTCCGGAAGCTGAAGTCGAAGGTGGAAGTGAAGAACCCCATTGCTTATTTTACCGGGATCTTGAATAAGAAGTTCCAGGAGCGTTATTTTGAGGAGCTTTATGATATGCAGGATTGTTGAATTAAGCCAAAAAGTTTTTTCGAGAGGCATAGGAGTTTCCAATGTGTCGTGAATTGTGAAAATATGTAACTAATTAAGACAGTGGAATCGTCCCTCGATCTCAAACTTAGGAACAAAACTCCACTTTTACTCTTATACTACAAAATTTTGAAAATATTTACTTTTATCATTGAATGAAGTAGTCTAAATGTAACTTATGATAGAATTAATAAATTTTATTTTAAGTGTTATATGTAAATAAGAAAGGGAAGAAAAAATGAAATTTGAAGCAATGAGTGACAACATACGTGGTTTATTTACAGCTACTAGAACATATAAGATTCCAAGATTTCAACGTGATTTTTCTTGGGATCAAAATAATTATAACGAATTTTTAAATGATATCTTATCTCAAATATCATTTAATCCTGAATCTGCTAAATTTGAAACATCACAATATTTTTTAGGTAATATGTTATTTTTAGGAGAGAAAGAAAAAGACGTAGTTGAAGTTGTAGATGGTCAACAAAGATTAACTACAGCTACAATATTGTTGGCAGCATTAAGGAATTCATTGTATGACGTCAAGGACACGGAAGTGTATAGTACTGGGCAAATAGCGGCAGCGCGTGACTACGCTGATACTATACAAAATGAGTATTTAATAAAAAAAATTGATGGCACTCCACAAAGGAAAGTACAAACTACTTCTAGTTATCCTTATTTTACGCAAACTATACAAGATTATCATACTAAAAATGGTGATGTTGAGCCTGCTACAGAAGAAGAAGAGTTACTAAAAAAGACATTTGATTTCTTTTTAAAAGAATTAAAAGAAGACGCTTTGTTAAAAAAGTTTTCGACTATGTATAAATATCAGTTTAAATCTGTAAATTATGTTGAAGCTTTAAAAGCGCTAAGAGATCAATTATTAAAATCCGAAATAATTGATGTGTTTGTTTCAGAAAAGGAACAAGCTAATAAAATATTTGAAAATATAAATTCTAAGGGTAAGCCTCTTTCACAAGTGGATTTAATAAAAAACTCTATTTTTAGCAGAATTAGTATTTCTAATGGTGGAGTCGATGAAATATCAATTACTTGGAATGATTTTAAGAAACAAATTGTAGATTTAGATACTACTTTCAATGAATTTTTCCTACATTATTGGAAGGCTGTATATCCACAAGATAGTGCCAATGGAAATAATTTATATAAAAAGTTTCTTAAAAGATTTGGTGCAAGTACAGATAATGAACTTGAAGATTTTGTAAAAGAGCTGAAACAGGGGCTTGAGTTTTATAAAACAATAGTATCACCAGATAGAAATCAATTTACTAGAAAAGAGTTAAAAGCAGAGTTAGAATATCTCGTAGCGATTAATAGATTTAAAGGCGTACAGGTACGCCCAGTTTTACTGTCTTTATATATCACTAATGCAAAACTAGGTAAAAAGAAATTACCTCAAAAGGAAAAAACCTTATTCTTACAATTTTTAAGTAATTTCCATTTTGCAGCATTTGGAACAGACTTAAAAGTAAGATCTAATAAAGCGACAATTCCGTATAAAAACTTTTCTCAAAGGGTTTCTAATGCTAAGACAAAAAGTGAAATTAAAGTAGCTATTTTGGAATTGAGAAAAGAGTTATTAAAGCTTATTACAAAAGAAAATTTCATTAAAGTTTTTGAATGTTTAGAGTTCTCTAAAGAAAAAGCAAGAAGCGGTTTAGAAGCCTTTCCTGCTTCCTATGCTATTAAGCAAATAGCTAATTTTACGGATAATAGAACATTTGATGATGATGAATATTCTATAGAGCATATATTGGATGAATCGTTAGGTAATACTAAAAATATTGGTAATCTAATAGTACTTGAAGAAAAATATAATACAGCAGTAAATGAAGAAAAAAAACGAAACAAAGATATTTCATTTGAACAAAAGAAATTTATATATTTACAGAGTAGCTATACTATGGTTCAGACATTATGTGAAAAATATACAACGTTTACTAGAGAAGATATATCTAAGAGAGCTAATGTATTAGCATATTCATTTTGGGATGCATTCTTTAAGTAGAGGATTTCATGATAGACATAGGGAAGGTCCAGCATTTCATACCTAAGTCAAATGGATTTGCTAAGTTGTCAATTTAAACTGAGATTGAACTAATAATGGCAAATATAAGTTAGCAATTAAACACGTTGTATGGTTAAATACTCAAAATTCCAAAGAGAACGATAAGCAGTCACGCTGCTTATCGTATTTTTTTGCCCAAACTCTAAAAGTTCCTATCCGATTGTTCACAAAACCGTCACAATCCCTCCTATCCCACCCTGGCCTTTCCACCCTGTCATCCATATATAAAAGGTGAAAGGGTGGTGCATTAGCATGACAATTAAATCGGCAGTTGTTGAGAGTTTTGCGGAGTATTCACAGTTTAGTTCGTTGAAGGAGTTTAACAATCATTTTGAAATGTGGATGGCGGATAAGAAGCGTTTTTTTAGTAAGGGTGAGTTGATTGGGTTGAAGCGGCTGGCTCGTTTTGCTGCGAAGGTTCCTGGGGTGGCGAATGCCAAGATCGGGACGGTCCTGAAGGCTATTTATGGGGAGTATGGGGAGATGGGGATATCCCGTTCTACTTTTAAAAGAATGATCTTGAAGGCGAGTGATATTGGTATTTTCACTGTATATGAAACTGCACGCAAGAACGGCTCACAGTCTAGCAACCTGTATGTATTCAATCGTTTCCCGATGAATGAACTACCGGATGGCGATCAATTGAGCCACCAATATAAAACTATCATTCCTTCTGAAACAAACATAAAAAAGAAGAATAAACGTGAAGAAAAGGCTGTTGAAGAACAATCATCCGAAATCACTGGGGTAAAGCCCCTTGCTGAACAAGCACCGGAACAGCATCTTTTTGTCAGTGACCGGGTTCCGAGCGATTTCGTCAATCTTGTAAAATACTTTTTCCCAGCCGCAAAAACGATCGAAGAATTTTGGCGGATGAACAAGGTCGCTGCCTACAGTAACAACTATGAACAAGAAACAGATCTCGTGTTATCTGTATCCCTGGACTCCTTCAAGCAGCTCGTCCGGAAGCTGAAATCGAAGGTGGAAGTAAAGAATCCAGTGGCATATTTTACAGGAATCCTGAACAAGAAGTTTCAGGAGCGCTATTTTGAGGAGCTTTATGATTTGGTGGTTTATTGAACCCACCTAGTTTTTTGATTCTTTTTACCCATATAAATCCAAAAGGAATATTTGGATATTTGTGGAATTAAGGTATAACAGTTATGTCTAATTTTATGGGAGTGGTTATGAGTAGTTTGATGAGTGCTAGTTTTGATGATTTGCTTTCTGCGGCGATTGAGGAGACGTCTGGGCGTTTTCACTTTTATAAGGCGCTGTTGGAGCTTGAGCTAGTGGTGATTGGGACGGTTGGAGATGATGAAACGCTGAACTTGAAGTATATCGAGGAGAATGGGGAGCTTGTGCTGCCTGCTTTTACGAGCTGGGAGAAGTTCGATTCGATCATCAAGTCAGGGTATCCATATATAAAGATTTCAACGGATTTGCTTCTGGAGATGGCGGGAACGGAGATTCCATGGGTTTTGAATCCTTTTACCGGAATGAGTAAGAAGATCATTCGTGAAGAGCTTGAGACGATGAAGGATGGCAGGATTCTGCACTATTTTTTCGAACAGTTGAACGACGAAGAGAAGGAACGGATTCTGATTGAGCAGATGGAGGAACTTCCAGAAGAGGTTCTGCGGTCATGTCTCAAGGAGTTCCCGGTTGTAAAGAAAGCTTACCTGGTAAACGTGTATGATCCTTCGGCTGCTGGACCGCCTTTCCCGTTGATGGCAGTGGATGCGGATGCAGTGGAAGAGGGGCTGGTCCGAGAGCTGTTTGACGGGATAAACCAGCAGACAGAACGCCAGGTCGAAGTAATGATTCTTGATGAGACGTTCCCGCTGGCGAACGCCATTGTCGAACATGCGAGGCCGTTCTATTTTCGTGATTCAGTGGATGAATTAAGAAAGATGTTTGAGTAGGAGGTCGCCGAGTGTCGAAGATTGATGTGAAGGTAAAGAAGGTGAAGGCGGCAAACAAGGACCTGATCAGTCTGTCCTCCCGGGTGGAGGGTGTGGAGAACCGGATTTCGTCCATAAAGGGTCAGATCGATAGCCGGATCGCCAGCCGCAAGAACATAGGACGGAACTTGAATGAAGCAGCAGCCAAAGCGAGAGAAGCCGAAAAGAAACTGGGAAAACTGCATCAGTTCGTTGATGTATCGATGGATTTGTATGTGAAAGCCGATCAGAAGACGGATCGGTTGAAGGAACCAGGGAAGAAGTCGATCTGGGACAGCCTGAAATCTGCGTTCGGAACGGCAGCCGACGTTGTTGGCGGGTTCCGCAAAGGGTTGACCGAAGCCGTTATTTCAACCGTTGATGGGATTTGGAACGCTGTCACCCACCCGATTGAGACTGCGAAGGGAGTTGTCTATGCAGTAAGTCATCCAATGGAAACTGCCAAAAGCATCTGGAAGTCGATCTCCGACTCCTGGAAGAACGACGTCATAAACGGCGACGCCAAAAGCCGATCGCAGTGGTTTGGCCGTGCAGTAGGAGAAGTCGCCCTGGCGATCATCGGAACCAAAGGCGTCGACAAGGCCGTGAAGATGGCCAAAGGGGCTAAGGTTGTGAAGGAAGATGGGGGAATTAGGGTAGTTAAGCCGGAGACTTTGGAGAAAAAGGGCGGCGGAGTTTCCGTAGAGAAACGTGTGACTCCTGAGACGAGAGGCAGCGGAGTAGGGGTTGGAAAACGGGAGGTTCCTCAGAGGATAGACAGTAAAGAGGTAATTGGAGATAATGTTGTTAAGGAAACTGGTAAAAGTGAAAACATTAGTCCTTCAGAAATTGCTAGAAGTTGGCAAGGGCAGGGTGCCTATCCTGGTATTGATAAATATAGGGATATAACATTGAAAAAAGGAACCATAATCTACAGGGGAGAACCATATGGATCTGAATATTTCACTACAGGCCGTTCTATACAAAGGGCTAGGAATGATGCAACAGTCTTGTTTGAAGGGTTGCAAGTGCAAAGGCATCCCCAATTTGGTTATAGGCCCGGAATGACAGCATATGTTGTAGATGATGATATAGCTGCAGCATTTGGAATTACTAAGGCAAATCCGCAATACGGTCCTGGAAATTTGCCACAAATGTTTGTTCCGGATGCAAACGTATTAATCGAGCAGGGGATTCTTAAACCAATCCACTCACAACGTCTAACAAATTTTAAGTAATAATGGAGAGAAAAAGAATGATTGAGAAAATAACAGGTTCAATAATATTAGATAATGAAAATATAGTTTTAAGCTCAGGAATGTCTTATGAGACTTTTTTGAATACTCCTTTGTACAAGGGAGGAATTGTGGATAAAAATTACTCATTAAAAGATACACAAGAAATTAGTGGGAAAGGATTTCTGGTAACATTATTTTTTAATGAAGGAAAACTCAAGGAGGTACATTTATCAGAAGTAATTAATGGACTCTCTTGGGATAATTGGTCAGAAGATGTTGAGATGACAAAGAAAGAAAGTCATGACCAATGGTTGTCAACTATATTAGGAGAAGAACCTTATATTTATTCTTGGGGGCAAGTTGAGTCTGTCTTTGATAAGAAAGGTTGTGTTAGTTCGATTATTATTAGGTATTATTAATACTATTCTCTTAAAGCACTGGGACGGTTCTCGCGTATTAGTAGCACTAGCTACTTAAAACAGGAGAACTGTCCCTCTGTTTATTCACCTATAAAATAGGTGGTGAAATTGATAGATATGGCCTTCTGGTGGAAGATACACTTCTCCCGTTATTGATGGTAGGTAGGATTATTAAAGATTCTATCGACTTTTTCCTTAACTTTGAAGAGAAGATGTGATCAAAATGATCCGAACAGCTATTATTTCCAACAAAATCTAGCGTTTCCCGGGGATCTGGCTAAAAAGTTAATTCAGAGAGTTATGATTGCTGCAAATAATGGGGAGTTGTTGAAAATGGAGTTGGTTCCTTCGTTATTATCTATTTGGACGGGGGAAAAAGTGCCTGGAGATTATCATACAACCATTAATGCAAGCAATTATAAGGATTTTATTGATTTTATAGATGGACTTTCCCTTAAAAAATGGGAAAGAGGACAAAAATACTTTTACGGACATAGGCTTTAAATAATTTTTGTTTTTACAAGATTTTCGACTGGAGAAATAAAACAAAGGGTGGAACTATTGTTCCACCCTTATTACTTAACTATTTAGTTGCAAATCTCCATCTTTATCGTCAATTGCCTGCTTAGGATTAGGTCCATATTTATTTTCACCATTGACGCTATCAAAACATAGGAACACCAATAAAACGATTCCTCCGGCAATCGGGATTAAACTGATCAATTGCCACCATCCACTTCTCCCAGTATCATGAAGTCGTCTTGCAGTAACAGCTAAGGATGGAACGATAACAGCTAAATTATAGATGACAAGTAGATAACCAAATAATTCTACAAATTCACCCAAAAAACTTAAAGCAAACAAGATTATAGTATTAAACAATGCAAATATCCAGTACTCTTTTCTTCTAGCTCTGCCTGTAAAATCCGCATACTGCTTGAATGGTTTTAGATACCAATACATACAATTCCTCCTCAATTCAATTCCTATATGGTTATTATCGTAATTATTAAACATTTGTTTAATTTTGTAAAATAATTAGACTTGCTAAATTATGAATGATTTATTAAATCTTGTGATTGATATATGGACTTACACAACAAATGGATAACCTAAAAGGGAAAGCCTCTAGCGAAAGCCGATCATGTAGACCGATTTCTTTACTGGAGTCATATCAATTTTTTACATTCATAGAATCTTACCAATATAATTGGTATCATGGTAAAAAAAGCATGTAGAGGTATATAAATGTGTTAGTATTCTTAATTCATATTTTAATAAGTTTCATGGTGTTAGCAATAACATTGGTTCCAGCACAAATAGTAGAAATGAAGAGTAGTACCCTGAAAAACATCGTTGGCATATCTGGATTATTAGGGATTATTTTAGTAGGTACAGGTATTTTCATTGGAGTAGGGGAAGCCCTACATGCATATCTTTATATAACATTTACAATACAATTGATTGTTCTATGTCTTTTCTTTTTAATCTACCGTCTTTTCAAAAAGGTGGGGCATTCAAAATTTATTAATATCTGTTCAATTTGCTTAGTCATATTTAGTCATTTAACTTATGTTTACTACATTATCGCGAGTTTTTTGTATTAATACAAACATCTTTAGATTTTAAAAAATCCTGATGTGGAATCGTGTTAATGGCGGAATTTATCGTTCGTAAAATTACGACATTTATAGTTCAAATTTTTGTCCAAAAGGGGGAAGCCAAGGACACCAAGGGGACGGTTCTCGCGTTTTAATAGCCCTCGCTACTTAAAACAGTAGAACCGTCCCTCTGTTTTTGCTGCCCATTGACCTAATCAAGAGAAGCCACACTTCTTTGCGAAGTATGGCTTCCTTTCGTGAATTTTTTTATTAATGGCTTTCAAAGAACAATGAAAGCTGTTATCAAATTTTAAACTGTTTTATCAATGCAGCTAACTTGGTGCTGGATTCATTTAGCTCTATTGCAGATTGGGTGACTGAGCCTAACGCTCGTACCTGTTCATCAGTAGATGCACTTACCTGTTCAGATGAGGCTGCGGATTGTTCTGCAACGGATGCGATGCTTTGAATGGATGCCAGGACATCATCTTTTAGTTCATTGATATTGGCTACATCCGACTTTATTGTATCAATGGAATGTACAATATTATGAATGGTCTGTGAGATTTCATTAAAGGCAACTTCTGTATGGCTGACTGCTTCGTTTTGTAAATGAGAAATTTTTAGGGTTTGCTCCATTTCCTTCACGACAGTTTTGGTTTCGTTTTCAATAGAGGATATCGTGATCTTAACCTGCTGTGCCGCTTTTGCCGACTGCTCCGCCAGTTTTCGGACTTCCTCTGCCACAACGGCAAAACCTCTTCCACTGTCTCCAGCCCTTGCTGCCTCAATACTTGCATTTAAAGCAAGAAGATTGGTCTGTTCGGAAATTTCCGTTATGGAATGGATAACCTGTTCTATTTCTTGAACTTTTGAAGCCAGCTTGTTAATGACATTGCCTACATTCTTAATGACTCCATCACTTTCTCCGGTACTATGCCTAAGGGACTTCATTTGTTCAAGTCCTTGTTGATTTGTTCGCTCCGCTTGTCTCGATAGTCCTGTCATCTGATCCATGCTTTCCTGAACTTTTTCAATTTGAAGAGACAGGCTTACAGTACGATTATTTGCTTCATCAGAATCCTGAGCTTGCTGTGTAGCTCCTGCAGCCACCTCACCAATCGCTTTGGCAACTTCCTCGCTAGCAGCGATGGTTTCTTCAGCTACTGCCGTTAAATTCGAAGCAGAATCATTGACGCTTTCAACAGAATTATCTACAGATGAAATGAGTGTACGCATATTCTCAACCATCACATTGAAGTGTTCGGTAAGCTGGCCGGTTTCATCCTTAGAATTTGCCACTACATTAACGGTCAGGTCACCTTGAGCAACCTTCTGGACTTGGCTATTCAACAAAGTAATCGGATTGGCTATACTTCTTGCCAGGAAATAGGTAATGGCAAGACTAGCGAAAACTGTCAATGAAGCTATGATTAGAATCAAATTCCTTAGCTTTTGTGCACTTGCCAATAATTCGTTGGTTTCATACACCATTCCAATTTTCCAATTTGTCTGGTTCAGGGTTTGGTAAAATAGCTGTTTTTCTGTTTTACTTTCCTCGAATATAGTAAAACCAGCACCCTTTTCTGCCAAAACTGAGAAATATGGTTTCTCACTTAAATCCTTGCCCTGTTCTTTCGGATGGACCATGGCCATTCCATTACTGTCCAAAAGCAATGAGTATCCTTTATATCCTACTGCGGTCTTATTAATCATTTCTGACAAACCTGATAAGCTTAAATCTAATCCTACAACTCCCAGCACTTTCTTCGTTGCTGGATCAAAAACGGTTTTAACGACAGTAACCACGTATTCACCCGAACTGGCATCCAGGTATGGCTCTGTCCAAAGGGTTTTATCTGGTGATGTAAGAGCAGCTGTATACCATGGCCTTCCAGTAGGATCAAAGTCTGGCGGTAAATCAATAACCGGAGTCGTTTTGAATTGTTTTGTTTCAGCCCCGACGTAAATAACAGCTACGTTTTGATTGAGTCCCATGAAGTTCTCGAAATCACTACTTACAATAGGCCAGTATGATTCAATGCCTGTTTGTTCGTTTTGCTTCACTTCTTTTAAATATTCAACTATACGGTTATCTTTGCTGTATCGGTCGACTGTACTGCCGTAAAAGTTAAGATAAAGGTCAATGTTGCTCTTTAGATTGTCAATTTGAGATGTTGAGCTGGTATTTACATTAGATAGAATTTCTCTTTTCGTTTGAAAATACGTTAGTGCCGAGATTCCCATTAGCGTGATTGCAATTAGCACGCTCATTGTAAGCATAATCTTGGTTTGAATTTTCTTAAACATCCTTTTGCCCCCAGTCCCTTTTTCAAAAACAATTTCTTGTTTATTTATCGGTACAAAAGGAAGAGAATTTATAATTTAAATACTTGTAAAATAATACAGTACTTTCTAACTTATACTCTAATTAGGAATTTTCTAATTTTAAGTGTTTAATTGGATGTGAGATCTTTAATCTCTTTTTCTGACTCATGGAAACTTCTCCTTTAAATGTTTTCCTTGTTGATTTAAACTAATTTCATTAACCAAGTTGTAAGAAATGAAGTGATAAAATGAAACTTAAAATTCGGATTCCCTTTTTTATTGTAGGACTTATCGTTTTTAGTTACGGTATCGCTGTGGCGATCAAGGTTAAGTACTTAGGGGTCCATCCGTGGGATGTATTGAATATTGCACTTTATGATAAGTTTGGTTTATCAATCGGAACATGGAACGTGATTTTTGGTATCATGTTGGTTCTTGTAACGCTTTTAATTGATCGTACTTATGTTAATATTGGGACCTTTATTAATGCACTGATGGTTGGCACAATGGTTGACTTTTTTCTCTGGCTGGATTTTTTGCCCCAGGCTTTCACCCTCATGTTTGATGTTTTGGTACTGCTGCTTGGTATTGTGATCATGGGGATTGGAGGAGGAATGTATAATGCTGCTCGAATCGGATCAGGGCCAAGAGATGGATTTATGCTTGCGATTTCAGTTAAGCTTGGGTATTCAATCAGCAGAGTGCGAATGATCGTGGAGAGTATTGTGCTGGTGGTTGCCCTATTACTGGGCGGGCCGGTCTTTATTTTTACATTTATATATACATTCATCCAGAGTCCTATTTTCCAGGCTGCTTACAAGATGTGCACAAAATGGATTGAAAAGTTATCTGGTTCAATAGATAAAGAGGTAATTTCAATGTAATCACAGCCGTGCCTGGTTTTTCAAGAACTTCGAAAGGCTTACGAAAGACAGGGGACGGCTCTAAATGCGCGAAAAGAAGGCACAACGAGAGGTTTTTATCTCTGTTGTGCCTTTTGCTTTTTTGTGTTTTAGGTCTGACATCCTTTAAAGAATGAAGTCGCGGTCCTGGCCTGTAATTCAATGTCTCGTAAAATTCTTTGAGACAGTGGAACTATCTCCGGGGGGCGGGGGTGCTAGTACTCCAGATGAGAAGGGGGAGTTATTTTTCCGAAAGATAAAAGATGTCCATTTTTCTAAAATTACCATATAGGTTTAAAACTCAATCATAAATGGATACACAAGGAATGGAGGGATAAAGATGAAAATACTGATTATTGGCGGCGATGCAGCAGGGATGAGTGCTGCGATGCAAATGGTGCGAAACAGCTCTGGACATGAGATCACTGTGTTGGAAAAGGGAGGCGTGTATTCATACGGACAATGTGGCCTGCCTTATGTGATCAGTGGGAAGATTGAGTCCACGGATGAGTTAATCGCGCGGACTCAGTCTACTTTTAAAGAAAAGTATGGCATTGATGCCCGTGTATTTCATGAGGCCCAAATGGTAGATGCAAAAAATAAAGTGGTAAGTGGAATTAACCATAGTAATGGTGAAACGTTCAGCCTTCCATATGACCGCCTTCTGATTGCGACGGGTGTAAGTTCGGTCATTCCAAAGTGGGAGGGTGTGACACTCCCAGGCATTTTCTCATTAAAGACCATCCCTGATGCAAAAGCGATTATGGATTTTCTGGAGAGAGATATACACAATGTGACCGTGATTGGCGGCGGATACATTGGACTTGAAATGGCCGAGAGTTTTGCGGAGCTCGGCAAGAAGGTAACGATCATCGAAAGAAATGAGCAATTGGCCAAAATATTTGATACAGATATGGCGGACCTGATTCATGAAGAAGCGGTAAAGCAAAACATTGTGTTGAAAATGGGTGAATCCGTGGAAGCATTCGGCGGAAGTGACCATGTGGAATCTGTAAAAACCGATAAAGGAGAGTATGAAACAGATTTGGTGCTAGTCGCTGTGGGTGTAAAGCCCAATACTTCCTTTTTAGAAGGAACAGGAATCAAAACCAGTGTGAATGGTGCGATCCAGGTGAATGCCTATATGCAAACAAGTGTGGAGGATATCTACGCGGCAGGAGATTGTGCCACACAATATCACCGGGTAAAAGAAAAGGATGATCATGTCCCGTTGGGAACGCATGCCAATAAGCAAGGACAAATCGCCGGCTTGAACATAGTCGATGTACATAAAACCTTTAAAGGAATTGTCGGCACATCCATTATTAAGTTTTTCGACTTAACCCTGGGGAGAACAGGACTATCCGAAACGGAGGCAAAAATAATGAACATCCCCTGTGGCTCTGTAACCATTACAGCAAATGATATCGCCGGTTATTATCCGGATGATAAAAAAATGAGATTGAAACTTGTCTACCATAAAGAGACACACAAGGTCCTTGGAGGGCAAATTATAGGAGAAAACGGCGTCGACAAACGAATCGACGTACTAGCGACCGCCATCTTTCACTCCATGACAACCGAAGAACTGCTCGATTTAGACCTGGCATATGCTCCCCCATATAACGGCGTATGGGATCCCATTCAGCAAGCGGCCAGGAGAGTATAGAAACAGGGGGACGGTTCTCCTGTTTTTACCAATTATCTGTAGTGATAAACACAAGAGCCGTCCCGGTGTATAGTGGAAATGCAGGGACAGTTCCTAAAAAAGTACAGCGAAGCATGGGGACATACCCTGTGCTTCTTTTTACATGGGGTAAAGGTAAGGCCAGGGAATAAGTTGAAATATGTAATTTTTTGAGACGGCAGAGCCGTCCCTCTGTCGCGCTGTATATTAAACTCGACAAAAAACCAGCAAATATTTAAAAATACAGAAAATTAAGACTAGTACATAAACTAGTAGTTTAGTATAGTGATAATAGACTGAATTTTATTATATTTCAGTCTCTATTGTGCGAAAGGAGGACTATATTCTACTTATCTATTTTTCTAAAAATCATTTGGGGAGGAAAAACATGTTTAAAAGGATTTCAACCATTCTACTAGCAGTTCTATTCGTTTTTGCAAACAGCGGTTTTGCATTTACAGGAGGATTCACTCCACTGCAACTAGATGCACAAAAACCAGATTTTCAAAAAACTAACATACTAGCTACCGACCTCCAAGATGTTGACCCGAATAAAGAAGTACGTGTAATCATTGAATTAGATGGTGATGCCCCTGTTGAAATAGCGACTAAAAAAGGTGTAAAGTACGATAACCTTTCTAAAGGGGAGCGAAAGCAATTAGAAAAGGCTGCTAAGGATCAACAAAAAGCAGCAAAAGATAAGATCAAAGGTAAAAACGTAGATATAGAATACCTCCAAGAATTTAATGCAGTTGTTAACGGTTTTAGCGGTAAAGTTAAATACGGTGAAATTGAAAAAATCAAAGAGGTAGCAGAAGTAAAGCAAGTATATCTTGCTACTGAGTATGAACTGCCTACTGAAGAAGCAGAGATGAAGTACAGTAAAGAACTGGTACAAGCTCAACAAGCTTGGAGAGACTTTGGATACAATGGTGAAGGAATGGTCGTTGGGATCATCGATTCTGGTCTTGATCCAGCTCATAAAGATTTCCTTTTAACAGATGGTTCAAAAGCGGAATTATCCAAAGAATTTGTCAATAGTGTAATTGCTGAGCATGGGCTTCCAGGTAAATACATTAATGAAAAAGTTCCTTATGCTTATAACTATATGGATGGTAACGATGTTATCCTTGACAGCAATGCTGCCACTAATATGCATGGAATGCACGTAGGTGGAACAGTTGCTGCAAACGGTGACGAAGAAAATGGCGGTATCAAAGGTGTAGCACCAGAAGCACAATTATTAGCGTTACGTGTATTTGGTGATAAAGTAGCAACGACATATGGTGATATTTATATTAAAGCCATTGATGATTCACTTAAATTAGGTGCTGATGTACTTAACATGAGTCTTGGTTCTACTGCTGGATTCGTAGACGCTGAGTCTCCAGAGCAACAAGCGATTAAACGTGCTGTTGATAACGGAGTGGTAATGTCGATCTCAGCAGGTAACTCCACTTACTTTGGTAACGGTTATTTCTATCCATACTCTACAAACCCTGATTACGGCGTAGTAGGTTCTCCAGGTGTTTCTTATGATTCTATTTCTGTAGCGTCATTTGAAAACACTTATATGGATGTAGACGCTGCAGGTGTTTCAATTGATGGTGGTGCTGCAGAAAAAGTGATGTTCTTATCTGCTGGTCAAACTGCACCTTCCGGAGAAAATATTGAATTGGTTTATGCAGGCCTAGGGTATCCTGCTGATTTTGAAGGTAAGGACCTAAAAGGTAAGTTTGCATTAATTCAGCGTGGTGTAATCGGGTTTGTTGATAAAACTCTAAATGCCCAGAATGCTGGAGCAGCAGGGGTTATTATTTACAATAATGCAGGTGGAACGATTAGTATGGCAACAGATGCTTCTATTAAGGTTCCGCAATTGTTCATGCTAAAAACGGATGGAGATCGCTTTGCGGCTGCACTTCAAGCAGGCCAAACGGTTACAGTTAGCTTCGGCGGCGAAAAAATGACTGTTCCAAACGTGGAAGCAGGTAAAATGAGCGGATTCACTTCATGGGGTATTACACCAAACCTTGATTTCAAACCTGAACTTACAGCTCCTGGAGGACAAATTTACTCTACACACGATAATAATGAATATGGAGTGAAGAGTGGTACATCAATGGCAGCTCCACATGTTTCTGGTGGTTCAGCACTAGTGTTACAACGTGTTGATGAAGAATTTGGATTTGATGGTGCTGCAAGATCTAAGCTTGCTAAGAAATTCTTATTAAATACTGCTAAACCAGTTGATTTTAGTGGTGCACCTGTTTCTCCTCGTCGTCAAGGTGCAGGTTTAATGCAGCTTCATGAAGCGTTATCAACACCTGTTACAGTGACTGACTCTACTACTGGTGAAGCAAAAGTTGCACTTAAAGAAGTTAAAGGCAATGTTGTAACATTCTCATTAACAGCTGAAAATCACTCTGATGAAGCTGTAAGTTATGATGTTACTGCAAGTGCACAAACAGATCGTCCTCTTAACGCTGGTGGCGGGCTATTTGCAATAACACCAAACGCTTCCGGAGCAATTAATTTAGGCGGAGCAACAGTTAATGGTGCCCCTGCTAGCACAATCGAAGTACCTGCAAATGGCACAGCAACATTTGAAGTTACTGTTGATGTTAGTGGTTGGGATGAAACATTAAAAACTTATTTTACAAACGGTTACTGGTTAGAAGGTTTTGTTAAGTTAACAGATCCAACTGATACGAATCCAGATTTAGTCGTACCTTACGTTGGATTTAAAGGTGATTGGAATGCTGCGCCAATTTTAGATGCTCCTATTTGGGATCCTGCGTCTTTCTACGAAATGACAGGTGTTGTGACTCATGTGGGTGGTGGCAGCTACAATTTCCTAGGTACAGACCAAGCAACAGGTGAGCTGAATCAAGACCTTATTGCTATCTCACCGAATAATGATGGTAAGAATGATAGTGCAACTTACCTCTTATCTCTCCTTCGTAATGCCAAGGAATTTAAATTAAATGTATTGAATGTAGACGGAAAAGTAGTGAAAGAAATTGCTTCTGAAGAATTTCTGCGTAAGAACTATTATGATGGCGGCAGAGGAGCTATGTACTACCTATATTCTGATTGGACATGGGATGGTACAATGCATAACGGCAAGATCGCTCCAGAAGGTCAATATTTCTTACAAGTAGAAGCAACTCTTGACTTCGAAGGAGCTGCAGCTCAAAGCTTTACTTTCCCGGTGAAGCTAGATGTAACAGCACCTTCTGTAAAAACAACACTAGGTAAAGATGCTAAAACCGTGTCAGTTAATGCTACAGATAAAACGAGTGGTGTTGCTTACTGGTATGTGAAGGTTGATGGAAAACTTGTTACAGAAAAACCATATGTAAACGGTGAAACAGAGCACGTTCTTGCTGAGCCAGTTACAAAGGGTCAAGAAGTTACTATTGTTGCAGTCGATAATGCAGGTAATGAATCATCAGAAACTGTAAAAATAGGGAACAAAGGAAAAGGAAATAAATAATAACTAATACAAAAAGGCTAGTAATCTACTTGGATTATTAGCCTTTTTTGTGTGTGAGGGATGGTTTCCTGAATTAATTAATGTTAAATGTCAGGCTATAAATATATAGAGAGAAGAGAAACTGGATAGCTTCTTTTATTGTTCAGAATTCGAGACACGGAGATAGCACCGATGTTTCTTTGATTTAAATATTGTACTGTCACCACCAGAGTTAGTGGTTTTTTTTCGAAGAAATGATCTTGGAAAAATAGTGAAATTGCTACTTCGGTCGGATTGTGTTTAATCCATTATTTGGTATTATTTTAGGGGTATAAAGAGGCATGGCATGGAAGAGGTTTTATGAAGCTGCTGCTGTTGGAGGAGCTGGCACCAAGTGGAGGTTCAGGAGCTGCTGATTCAGTTTCAAGAGAGCATGATTTCTCTTCACATATCCAATTTAAAGAAATAGTAGTGCGAACCATTGCCTTGTTTGCACTACTAATCTCTGAATGTTTCTGGCTGCAAATATGGGATTTAAGTGTTTATTAAGATTTTGAATTTCCGAAGATTCATTTTCTGATTTTATTTAAAATGAAGATTGAAAGATCAACGCCCTAAAAAGATATATGAAAAGAGGATAATAGGTCAATAAATGCCACATATGCCCATTTTTGTGATAAAATAGAAATATGCTAAAAAATGGAGGGAAATGATGATTAATGTCTTACGCGGTATAGGATTTATTGCGGCTATTGTTTATTTTATCTGCCAATTCACTTCCTTGGGGGACAACCAGGCTGTTGAGAAAGGGGCATTAGTGGTCCTCATTGTAAGCGTAATAATCAGCTTTGTCATTCCTGATAAGAAGAAAGAGGAAAAGGCGTAGATGGGCAAACGAAAAAGAAGACACTAATGTTAGTGTCTTCTTCTCGTTCTGTAACAGACGTTTGCCGCGGCTGTTAAAAAAGGTGCTTCTACAATAAGAATACCCAATATGCATGCAATAAATCAAGTGCTATGCGTGCATTTTATCTGCAGTTTGAGGGCTGCCTTTCTTTTCAAGGAAAATTTCTTCCAGGGAAGGCTGATCAGCGGTTACCCTGAACAGATCGATGCCCAGCTCGCTTAGTCCTCGGATGATGATTGGGATGGAATCTTCGGTACCAACTTCGACGCTTGTCTCGGTAGGACCTATTAGAATATTATGGCTGAACTTGCTTAAAAATGCATAAGATTTTTCCTTTTTAGGGCTGGCAAGAGGAGAGTGCACCAGTTTGATGTTCATGGTGGAATTGTGCATCTTCCTTAGCTCATCCATGGTGCCTTCATGTGTGATTCTTCCTTTTTTCATGATGGCAATGCGGGTACATATTTTTTCTACTTCATGTAAGTTATGGGAGGTCATAAAGATGGTCATTCCGCCCCGGTTCAGCTCCCTAATCAGTTCCTGAATCTGGATGGCAGACTCAGCATCCACTCCAGATGTAGGTTCGTCCAGGAAAATCAGCTCCGGGTTATGGACAACGGATTGGGCGATTCCAAGTTTTTTCTTCATTCCAAACGAAAATTTGCCGACCTTTTTATTGGCTTGCTCTTTCATGCCAACTTTATCAAGGGTTTCAAGGCAATGCTTCTTGCCTGCCTTCACTCCGCACAAACTTGAGAAAAAACGAAGATGCTGGATGGCTGTTAAATGGTCGTAGAAGGTGGAATAGTCTGGCAAGACACCGACCTTTCTTCTTATTTCCGGAGTCAGGGCCTTTTCCGAAAACAGGGAGAATTCTCCGCCTGATGGCAGGATAATACCGGTAAGCATGTTGATGAACGTGGATTTTCCGGCTCCATTTCTCCCCAGAAACCCATAGATTTCTCCTTGTTTCACTGTCAGGTCAATTCCGTTTACGACCGCCTGTTTTCCAAACTCTTTACGGAGAGAGGTTGTTTTAATCACATCCATTATAAATCGCTCCTTTTAAACAGGAATATGGAAAGCGCTAATAAAAGAACCGTCATGGCGATTGGCATCAGGATATAGGAGCCTCCCAAATAAATATAGTAATAGGGAGAAAGAAATTTGACCCAGGAAACCAATGGGTTCGAAGTGGCTATAGCCCAAAAACTGACAGCCGGGAACAGCAATGCCAGGATGATTCCGGAGAACATCGTCACAGCTGGTCTCGGGAAAGCCACGGAAATCAGAAGGATCAAGGAAATCGAATAAGTTATGAAAATGATGCTTTCTGCAAAGCTGAGCCAAAGAAATTCCTTCGAAAAACTGCTGATCAGTAAGAAAGAGATGAATAAGCACAGGGTCCAAAACAGACTGATACCCATAAATTTTCCGATGATGATCTTCGTTCTTGAAGTTTTGGTCACAAGAAAGCGCATCGTGCGTGAGCTTACCTCGCGATTGATGGTATCGTGTGAGAGTCCGGAGACAAAAAAGAGTCCGAAGAAGACGATCAGAATCATGAGTCCTGCTGCATAGGCATTTTTCCCAAGCTCCCCGGTTCCCAACTCCTGCATGAATTGGCCCATGACATCCGCCAGCAAATAGGAGGAACCGAAAATAATGCCGATGATGGCCAGTGTTTTAAAGCTTTTGAACAAACTCTTAAATTCATGAAAACAAATGGTATTCATGTTATCCGCTCCTTTCTGTCATTCAGTATAATGTCTGGAGCTTAACTTCAGTTGAAGACAATCTTAAATATACCTTAATTTTGGAGGTAGAATGGAAATGAAAAGACTGCTCCTGGTAGACGATGAAGAAGATTTATTGATCATGCTGAAGATGGTGATTGGGAAAGAAGGAGACTATTCCATTGATACCGCCTGTACGGGCCGGGATGCTCTCCTTAAGGTTAAGCAGAACCAATATGACTTTATCGTGCTTGATATCATGCTTCCGGATATGGAGGGGTACAGGGTCTGCACTGAAATCAGGCAAATAGCCGACACCCCAATCCTGTTCCTGTCAGCCAAGAACTCCGATCTTGATAAATTAATGGGATTTGCCCACGGTGCAGATGATTATCTGGCGAAACCTTTTAATCCGCTAGAAGTGGCCGCCAGGATCAAAGCCATTCTGCGCCGGACGTCTTTTCAAAAAGAGGAGAGGGCAGAGGAGGTACTGGATTTTGGATGGTTTTCCATTCATTTATCTTCTGCGGAATTAATGGTCGATGGAAAGGCTGTTCCGTGCACAGGCATCCTGTATCAGCTGCTGCTGCTGTTCTGCCGCAACCCTAACCGTGTATTTTCAAAAGAGGAAATTTACGAACGAATCTGGAAGGAATCCCATTTCATCAATGACAATACCGTCATGGTGCATATCCGAAAGCTGAGAGAAAAAATTGAAAAAGATCCAAGCCAGCCGGAATTTATCAGGACCGTCCATGGGCTAGGCTATAAATTTGTTGCGAGGGATTGAATGCGAGGAATTAAAAGAGATTTAACGCTGTATCTAATCTTCCGTTTCCTAGTTTTACTTGTCCTGGTCATGATGTTTCTTGGAGGAATGATCCTTTACTTCTCCTATCAAATCCTGCAAAACGAAACAAAAGGAAATTTTCATAAAACGACACAAGAATATCTTGAAAGCTCTATCCACAGGAAAAATGGGGACATCCAGATTGAAAATAAAATGAAACAAGCAGTGCAGGCGCAGAATGGCTGGATCCAGATCCTAAACAAAAAAGGGGAGGCGGTCGAAGGCTACCATGTGCCTGACGGGGTTCCGGAGAGGTATGCACTAAACGATTTTCTCGCTCCTGACCTCTCAGTACCCTACCATGTGTCACGGTGGAGAATTACAATCGACAAGGACGAATATATTGTTCTTTATGGACATTCCTCTAAAAGTTCGAAGCTGTATGAACAAATTTCCAGTTATGCAGTTTCTGACACCATTCCGCAAGAAGCTAAGAGAATGGCAGTTCAAGAGAAAGCGGCTATTTATCTGCTTAATCATGAAGGCAGGGTGATCGAACAATATGATGGGGGCCTGGAGCCAGACATCTCTGTTATCGATCTACAGCAGTCATATGAATATGATCCGCAAGCAAAATACGAGATTGCAAGCGGGTCAGACCCTGAAACAGGCCATATTCTTACCGTCGTGACATTGAATCAAGTTCAAAATGACGGAAAGGACAGTGATAAAAGTCTGAAAGCGTTCATTGCTTTCCTGCTGTTTCTGTTGCTGATATTGCTCCTGGTTTCCGTCAACTATGGAATGAAGATTGGACGGGGAATCCTCTTTATCATGGACTGGATCAATCAGCTCGCTAAAGGAGAGTACCCACAGGAGAAGCTGTCGCCTAAAGGCCATACAGAGTCTGCATTCTTCAATCAGATTTTCCAGTCATTGTCGAACCTGACAAAAACTCTTGATGAGAATAAAAGGGAAATTGAAGGGAATGAAAGGTTGAGGGAAGAATGGATTGCCGGGCTGACACATGATTTGAAGACGCCAATAAGTTCGATTTACGGTTATTCCAAGCTGCTGCAGACCGACCCAAAACGATGGTCGCTGGATGAGCTTAAAATCATGGGGAATACCATGACAGAGAAATCGGACTACATCATTGAACTGATTAACGATCTGACCTTAAGCAATCAGCTGGCAAACTCCTCCCTGCCTTTGAAAAAAGAGAGAGTGGATGTGAGGGGAATTCTTCGACATTCGATTGCCTCGTTGAAGCTTGAGCTTGAGCGAAGCAAGTCCGAAATAGAGTTTGAATCCCATGCATCTGTAGTCATGTGGCCGGTCGACCCGGTAGGTTTCAGAAGAATATCTGATAACCTACTGGCTAATGCAGTGAAACACAATGCTGCCGAGACTAAAATTGTAGTGAAGCTCGAAAGGAAGAACGGCTCCCTTTATCTTTCGGTAAGAGACAACGGAGATGGTATGGACGAAACCACGCAAAGGAATCTATTCAGAAGATATTACAGGGGAACGCACACAAAGGAAAAGGATTCTGGAACCGGTCTGGGCATGGCTATCACCAGGCAGCTGATCCTTGCCCATGGCGGCTCGCTGGAATTAAAAAGCAAGGTTGGGGAAGGGACAGAAATTCTCATCCTGTTTCCCGGTGAATGAACAAAAGAGATAATGCTTCTTTATGGCATTATCTCTTTTTCATTGCAATAGTATGTTTTTTAAGCCTTGTATAAGCGACATGTTTTGTCATTTCAAATGTATCGAGATACTTGGCGAGCAAGACAGCCAGAGCGCAGGCCCCAAGAACGGGCCACCAGGAATGGATGATTTGCTCAATGAAAATATTTAAAGGGACAACAAACAGAAAAAACAGAAAGGATGAGCGGTTTCGCTGTTTGGTGGTGAGGTTGCCTGTGATGATAAAAAGACTGTTTAACGCCAAAAAACATAGAAGGGCCACAAAACTGTATGATATGTCGGCCAGATTGAGCAACCCTAGAGTGAAATATAACATCATCGCCAGGAGCCAGGTGAACACCAGCAGGATTCCTGCGGTGATATCGGATATCAGGCTGACGGCTTTAGGCGCTACAGGAAATAAATAAGTGTTGTTCAGATTGGCCAGTTTTCCGGAAAACTTCAATTTTGAGTTCAGGATCAGCGTACAAATCAGGGCGATTGTGAGAGACAGCTCTATGCCAGATCTTTTGGTGAAGGCGTAGCCAAAAGCAGATGTTAAAATAATGAAGCTTAACATATAGATGTAAGAAAGCAGGATGTCCGGATTTCTTAATGCTTTAATGAGGCTGATTTTAAGAAGAGCCCTGAACCTTGTTGGAAGAGCAATGAAAAGGCAGCTGGCCAGTTTTAGGAACACATTGATTTTCTGCTGGCTAATGGGAACAAAGTGGTAATTTTTTTCGGAAAGAATGTGCGAAATCACCATTTTGTGGCTGACCAGTCCCAGCGCCGAGATGATGGCCAAGAGTGAGCAGAAGGCCGATGAGTAGCTGAGGGGCAGCAGGCTTTGATCAGAGAAATACAGAATATAGAACTGTACGATCAAAGCAAAGCACAGGAACGTGAGGGTGATCACATACTTGATGATCCTCAGCTTTTTAAACCAGAAATAGAGATATTGCAGACATAACCCTGCAATCATGATTAGATGGAACATGATCAATGCCATGGCGATTGTCAGAAGGGATTGCTGATAAAGCAAGAGCAGCACTAACAGGATCATTTGCTCAATTTGCACAGCCCTGCTCAGCCATGACGACGTTACATACTGATAGAAAAAGATAGTGCTTGGAAGAACCGGAACGTATTTAAAAGAGTCCAGTAAAAGAGGAGTCCCCTTTTTGCCTATTCCCCCGATGATGGAAGCGGATAATAAAGAGATGATAAGGTTACTGTATTGTAATGCCAAGATCCCAGTAGTCCTCAAGGAAATAGATGAGGAGTATGCGGAGGGTAATGGTGATTCCAGCTCTACTTTTAAATCAAAGCAGGTGATGCTATTGAAATTATCGAAGTACTCGAACAAGATGAAACGTTGATCGTGCAAGTTACTGAGCTAAGGGTATTTGATACGTTTAAAGAGGTGTATCAGGATATTCTATTTAAGGACTTCGACTGTGAAGGATGGACCATGAAAGAAATGATCGAAGGTACATATGAAATATGTAGTCCAAAACAAGAGAAACAATGGGGAGCTTTGGCGATAATGATCAAGGCCAGGTCCTGAAACACCGGGAAACACCGGGACGGTTCTTGTGTTTTAGTAGCTCGGGCTAATGAAACAGGAGAACCGTCCCTTTTAAAAGTTTTAAATATTATTATTTTTCCATCCCATTTTAACAAGCCGAATTAAATATAAAATTAACATAAAAAATATAGCGATACGAAAGTAATTATCTAAACATGAGATAGAATAAACAAAGCTGAAAAGCGAGAATATATAAACCGGCAAAGCATTAAAAATAAAGGATAACCAATTTTTCGTTTTGTATGTCAATATTATTGAAATAACTCCCCCAAACAAACTCACTAGTGCAAGAAGGGGCTGTAAATAGGTGTACTTTAGGGTGGGGAAAATAAAAACAACGTATGATAAAAAAATTAATGCCATAACTGTCATTATAAATATTCTGACTGATGTATTCTTCATACTCATCTTCTCTATCGCCCTCTAATTGCTCTTTCATTCATTTTAGCCTGAATTGTTATAATTAGGAAGATGATATCCGCTCGACGCCGTAACATGGGAACGGTTCTTGTGTTTTAGTAGCTCGGGCTACATGAAACAGTAGAACCGTCCCTCTGTTTTTTACATACCTTTCTTTTTCCTGAGCAAGATAAAAAGAAAATGACTGGAGACCAGGGGGATTTAAAATGAGGTACCAGAACAGTTCCCTGTCTCCAGCCAGAACTCAGGAGGAAAGTGATGAGAGACGATAAAGAAAGAAATATGAACAGCGAGAATAGAAGTAAGGCTCAAAAAGAAGAGTTATTTGAGATGAGCGAAACGGGTTACGGGCTGGAATCGGTTGAGAAGGGTACTGATTTCGCGGAGGGAGATCGTGATACTTCTCCTAACTGTGGCGGGCTTTAGGGAGAAGGCAGAGCTGTTGTAAGGGGCTCAACTTTTAAAGAAGTGCAGGATAGCACAGAGGGATGGTTCTTGTGTTTTAGTAGCTCGGGCTATTTGAAACAGTAGAACCGTCCCTCTGTTTTTCCCCTCATAATATGGTAGAATGGCTTGCAAAGGTTTTTACTTTTTCATCAGGAGGGATCTGGATTGAGAAATCTGCCTATCAATAAAAATGGATTGAATGCTTCGGAGCTTGTTTTTGGCTGTATGGGGCTGGGGGGAAGCTGGGATCGTCAGCCGATTGAGCCGGAACATGTGAAGCAGGCTCATGAGGCTGTGGAAGCTGCGCTGGCATCTGGAATCAATATGTTTGACCATGCGGATATATATACAATGGGAAAAGCGGAGACGGTTTTTGGACAGGTTTTAAAGGAAAAGCCGGGGCTTCGTGAGGAGATCATCATCCAGTCGAAGTGCGGCATTCGTTTTGGAGATCAGGAGAGAGGCCTGCCAACACGGTACGATTTTTCAAAATCGTATATTCTCGATAGTGTCGATGGTATTCTTTCAAGGCTTGGGATTGAGCACCTGGATATCCTGTTATTGCACCGTCCTGATCCTTTGATGGATCCAAGCGAGGTTGGGGAAGCATTCCATCAGCTTAAGGCTTCCGGCAAGGTGCGTTCGTTCGGGGTTTCGAATATGAGTGCAGGACAAATGCGTTTGCTGCAAAAGCATACGGACGAAAAGATCATCGTCAACCAACTAGAAATGAGCTTACATAAAATCGGCTGGCTCGATACGGGTGTGCATGTCAATCAGGAAGCGGCACGCCAAAACGTCTTTCCGGAAGGAACGCTGGAGTATTGCCAGATGGAGAATATCCAGATTCAATCATGGGGATCACTGGCGAAAGGGCTCTATTCCGGGAAAAACATTGAAAATGAAAGCGAAAGTGTCAAGAACACGGCAGCCCTTGTACAAAAGCTGGCTCAAGAGAAACAAACCACACCAGAAGCCATCGTTCTCGCGTGGCTGATGAGGCATCCTGCGGGTATTCAGCCTGTCATCGGCACGGCAAATCCTGAACGGATCAAGGCAAGCGCCGATGCGGTCAATGTCACTCTGACTCGCGACGAATGGTATACATTGTACGTGAGCTCACGAGGTGTGAACCTGCCTTAATTTACATGGGGACGTGTCCAGCGTCCCCATGTAATTTTTACAGACTTACAATCCCCGTTCTTTGCTTAAAATCTTCTTCGTTACAGCGGTAACCACAAAGAGAATAATGACAATAGATGAAAATCCCAACATCAATTGCCCTGCTGTTAAAGAAAGTTTCTCAGCCAGCACAACCGAATATGCGAGCAGTGTTGCCGTGAAGAATTTTGAGATTGCGGCAATCAGCAGGAACCTTTTTGGTGATACTCGCCCTATTCCTGCTCCGACACAGATGATTTCGTCTGGGAGGATCGGAATGATAAATAGCAGGAACATGATTAGGGTTTCATTTTTAGAGACATATTGTTGGTATTTTTCCAGCTGCTCTTCCTTGATGAACTTGGAAATGAATTTTCTTCCCCCGTATCTGGCGGCGAAAAACATCGCTGAAATCCCAAGGAGTGTTCCTGGAAAAGCGATGGCTGCTGCAGCGGCGGGTCCGAAAACTGCGCTTGCGCCTGGTATGGTAACAGCTTCAGGGATTGGAAGGACGATTGGCTGTGCAAAACTGATGAAAAAGAAAATATATTTAGCTGTCTGCAAATGTTCTTTTAATAAACCTTCAAATCCATACACATCGGTAAAAACAACCACTTTTGTTACATAAAAGAGAGCCAGAACCAGAAGTAAAATCGCCCCTAAATATAACACGATCATCCGATTGATTTTCAAAAGGTTGTCCCGCCTCGTCATGATGAAAAACCCATCCATGACTAAAACCATGAACAAAGTGCTTATAAAAATCCATTTGTAAATGGGAAGTACCGTGGGCAATAGAACAAATACAAAATATACAGACACGATGCTTAAAAATAAGTGCAGAATCCATTCCCGCACTCCATTGTTGTTTAATCTATGTGTGAACAAGTCCATTCTCCTTTTTGCCAATGCTGATCTGATTTTTGCTTGTGTTTATATTATAGGAAAGGCAAAGACTGTAATCGACACGCTTAGGTTTGAATTTATTATAGGACCCGAGGCTGAGGAAGCTAAAGGGGAAATGGCCGGAAAGCTGGCATTCTGAAAATGACTTTATCCCGAATGGAACGTGAAAATCTGTTTCCATATGGCTAAAGCAATTTAAAGGATTAACTCCCGTCTTGTTGAATATGTTCTTGACTAAACTTATAGGGAAATCAATCTGTGAGAGGACCGTGAAAAAATGAGATTCTTATACTTGTTCGGAAGTATGGTCATTGTCCCTTTTTTGCCGTTTTTATATTTTCAAGGAAAAAGAGTCCGAGCGCGCACACCGCGGTTGCCGGAAGCGGAAGGAAATACGGGCAGTGTGACGCTGGAAGGAGAAAGGGAGTTTCGCATTATTTTCCTGGGGGAGAGTTCAATTGCCGGTGTAGGTGTTCAACATCATAATGAAGGGTTCGCTGGTGCTTTCGCAAAAGAATTAGCAGCAAAATTGAAGACGACGGTCCATTGGGAAGTGTACGCAAAAAGCGGATACACAATAAAAAAGGTTACAGAAAACATCGTCCCGATGATACCTGATAACAAGGCGGACCTAGTCGTGGTGGGCCTCGGTGCTAATGATGCCTTTACCCTCAATAATCCATGGTCCTGGCAAAAGCAATCAGAAAACCTTGTTGCCGATGTGAGATCTAAATTTAAGGATGTGCCCATCGTGTTCGCCAATATGCCGCCTATTAAAGACTTTCCGGCATTTCCATTTTTAATGAGAGTTTTCATTGGGAATTTAGTTGATATATTAGGAAAAGAGCTGCTGAAAACAGCATCAAAATTTGATGGAGTCCATTACAGCGATACCAAGATCCGGGTAAAAGATTGGAGAGAAAAGTTAAATTTGGACGATGGAGACTTCTTCAGTGACGGCGTCCACCCCTCAAAACTCACATATGAATTGTGGGCTAAAGAAGTATCTGCATTCGTCTGGGAAAACAGAGGGACGGTTCTTGTGTTTTAGTAGCGCGTGCTACTTGTAACAGTAGAACCGTCCCCGTGTTTTTTTGTAGGTTTCAGTGCTCCCTATATTGTAAATGAATTACACCTGTTAAGAATATCCACTCAAGCACCGAGCATAATAGAATATATACTTTTAAAAGGGTGTTGCTTGAGTGAATATGGAAAGATGGATATTGGTAGGTATTTCTTTAATAAGTATTCTAGCACTTGTAAAATTAGTGCCCAGGGAGAAGTCAAGAGACGCCTGGGTACTATTTTTGTTTCTTCAAGTAATAACATGGCCTGCGGGGTTATTTGCTGTCGAAATGGGCTGGATCGAGTATCCTACACAGTTGCTTCCGGAGGCTAACACGTACAATAAGACAAGCTTCTCTTTTGAGTTTTTCTTATTTCCAGCGGTTGCTATATTTTTTAGTTTGTATTATCCAGCCAAAGCCAGTAAGGTGAAGACATTCTTTTATTACGTAGGTTTTGCTGGTTTCTTTACATTTTGGGAAGTGGTTCTTGAGAAAAACACATCACTGGTGAAATATGATGAGTGGAAATGGTATTGGACTTTAATAACAGTCATTGTTTCATTATTTATCAATCATACCTATTATAAATGGTTTAGAAGACGATTGATAAAGGTTGAAAGTATATGAATAGGGAAATCCTGATTCTGCTGTTTTCGTGGCTGATTTCTATTCTATTATTGATAAAATATATACCGATCGAACGGAAGAGGAATGCTCATATTACTTTTTTATTTGTGCAGGCCCTTGCCTGGATTTATGAATATATACAATTGTTGCTCGGTGTTATGGATTTTCCATTTAGAGAATTTGTAAAAGCCACAAAAATGAGCTTCTCCTTGTATTACCTCATATTTCCAATTTTTGGTGTATTCTTTATTATGTTATTTCCTGGCAATAAGAAAAATTCAAGAATCATCATACATTATCTGCTATTTGCTATTTCTATCACTACCTATTCATTTTTAGTTGAAAGATACAGTTCGCTTTTCGATTGGAAAAGTTGGAATGTTTATATCTCATTCGTATCTAATTTAGCGATATTATATATTATAAAAAAGTTTGTGTTTTGGTTTCAGAAAGGATTGGCGTAAGCAATCAATGACCCATTGGGAACCTGATATCAGAAGCTTTACTGAGTATGATAAAAAATAGTAATAGTATAATGAACGAAAAAGGTTTGTTCTCTATTGGGGCTGCTGGATTTTTAAGGAGAGGATTATTGATGGACGAAAAATTGATCAAGTGGGGAATTTTAGGGACTGGTGGTATCGCGAGTGCGTTTGCGAGGGATTTAAACTTTGCTGAAAATACGGAAAAGGCTGCTGTTGGTTCACGTACTAAAGAGAGTGCAGCAAAGTTTGCGGAGGAGTATGGCATTGCCCGAGCTTATGGTAGCTACGAAGAACTCGTGGAAGATTCGAATGTCGATGCCATATATGTTGCTACGCCGCACCCTTTTCATAAGGAGAATGTTTTGGCGTGTCTTCGTGCTGGCAAAGCGGTCCTTTGTGAGAAGCCATTTACCATGAATAGTGGAGAACTTGAAGAGATCATTCAGTTTGCCAGGGAGCAAAAGCTTTTCTTGATGGAGGCGATGTGGACACGTTTTCTGCCGCCGATTCTCAAGGTCAGAGAATGGATTGACAGCGGGGAAATCGGTGAAGTCCTGATGGTAAAAGCGGATTTTGGCTTCCGAGCGCCTTGGGAGCCAGAGAAGAGATTGCTTAATCCTTCACTTGGAGGAGGCGCGTTGCTTGATGTTGGGATTTACCCAGTAACGTTTGCATCCATGATTTTCGGGACAAATCCAGAGAAGATTCTGAGTACGGCCCATATTGGCGAAACAGGCGTCGATGAACAGTTTTCCATCATTATGTCCTATCCTTCTGGAAAGACCGCTATCCTAAATGGTGCCTTTCGAATTGATTTAACGAATGAAGCCCACATCTATGGAACAGAAGGGTCTATTCGAATTCCATCTTTCCACAGTGCCAAATCAGCCACCTTATATAAGAATGGTAAGGGTGCAGAAACATTCAATGATGACAGACAATCAGCTGGGTATGCGTTCGAAATAGAAGAAGCAGGAAGATGCCTGAATCAAGGGCTACTAGAAAGCCCAGTCGTTCCGCTGGATGAATCACTAAAAATCATGAAACTGATGGACGAAATCCGTGGGCAATGGGGATTGAAATATCCGTTTGAGAGTTAAAACAGAGGGACGGTTCTTGTGTTTTGGCAGCGTGTGCTGCTTAAAACAGTAGAACCGTCCCCTTGTTTTTCATTTTCTTTTCCTCAGTTTCTCTAAGTAGAGGGCCATGGCTATGTATATGCAAAAGAGCAAAATCATGAATAGGGGGGTGGATAGAGAATCCATCGGATCACCTTCTATTTCAAATCGTGTAACGCTGGATGAAAAAACATTAGGAGAACCGCAATAATGGGTATTGATATCAGGATCGCTGCCAAAGCGTTTTTGAAGTGGATTTTAATGATAATGAAAGTAATGATGTTAAACAATACAGACCACCAGCCATTCCTGCCATTTTCATAAATAAACAATCCCTTTGCCTCAAATAGATATTCAATCACAGAGAAATAGGCCACCCAGACCAGTAAATACAGAACGCCTCTTACCTTTCCTTTTGGATAATATTCCAGGTAAATCATCAACACGACAGGCACAATGAAAAACGTGAATGAAATTTCGATCAGAGTATGATTTAACCAATCCACTGTAACGGCTCGATACTTCCATAAAGTATGTTGATAAAAAAGGAAATTATACAGAAGATTACATATAATATAGAACTGAATCGTAGGGTAGTACTCCCTCCACCTTCTCCAATTCACAAATCTCTTCGCCAAAAAAATATACACAACCATAACCACTAATAAATACATATCCAAAAACCCCATCTGACTTTTACTAGAATTCTCTCCAAAAAGAAGCTTCCTGAAACAGAGGGACGGTTCTTGTGTTTTAATGAATTGGCAGGTAGCGGCTATTAAAACAGTAGAACCGTCCCCGTGTTTTCAGCAGAACCGCCCCCGTGTTTTATGAGTTTTTCTCGATGTGTTGTTCTCCCCAGGCGCAGAGGGAGTCCAGGATTCCTTTTAGGGACCAGCCGTATTCTGTTAGGGAGTATTCGACTTTTGGGGGGACTTGGTTATAGACTTCTCGCAGGATGACGTTGTCTTCTTCTAGTTCTCGGAGTTGTTGTGTGAGCATTTTTTGCGTGATGCCGGGCATGAGTTTTTTCAGCTCGCTTGTCCGTTTTTTGCCTTCGATTAGGTGGCAAAGGATCACGACTTTCCATTTGCCGCCGATCACTTCCAGGGCGGCTTCTACTGGTATATTGTATTTTTTCAAGAGACACCCTCCTTACAATTAGTAAACCCCATTATACCTATACAGACCTTGAAAGGGTATAAGGCACTTTTTGGTGCCTATATAACCTGAAGGTGCCTACGGAACTTTAAAGTGCGTACTTCTCAGCTTTGTTGGTATCCTTCATAATTGCATTTATGCTGGCAGGATGTGAAAGGCGCCTTCACTGGTCAGCTCATTAATCAATAATGGAGGATACCTTTTATGAGTTCACATATACGAAAAAATAACAAGGGAACGCTTTCGCTTCTCGCTTTGGCGATCAGTGCATTTGGCATCGGGACGACCGAGTTTGTCCCGGTGGGATTATTATCCACAATCTCGGATGATCTCAATATCTCGATTACTTTAGCTGGTTTGTTAATATCCGGTTATGCAATGGGTGTTGCTTTTGGAGCACCGGTATTAACAGCTTTGACAAATAAAATGAGTCGTAAAACGTTGCTTATGGCTTTAATGGTTATTTTTATCATCGGAAATTCAATGGCTGCTATATCAACCAGCTTCGCTCTGCTGCTGGCCGCAAGGATTATCACGGCGTTTTCTCATGGTGTGTTTTTTTCAATTGGATCAACCATTGCAGCAGATCTTGTTCCTGAGGATAAAAGAGCAAGTGCGATTGCGTTTATGTTCACGGGATTAACCGTCGCCACGGTAACTGGCGTGCCGCTAGGAACCTTTATTGGACAGATTTTCGGCTGGAGAGCGACGTTTTGGGGAGTGGCTTTACTAGGAGTCGTGGGGATTTTAGCAAGTGCGGTTCTTATACCGAAGACGATTAAAGAGGCACCGCCGTCAAAATTCAGCGATCAATTAAAGATTTTGGGCAACGGTCCATTGCTTTTGGCATTTGCCATTACCGCGCTTGGATATGGCGGCACCTTTGTGGCATTCACTTACCTGACTCCGATTCTTCAAGAAATAACAGGGTTCACGCCAAAAGTAGTGAGCATCATCCTGTTGGTGTACGGAGTCGCTGTTGCGATCGGGAATGCGATTGGTGGAAAGGCCGCTAATCAGAACCCGTTAAGGGCATTATTATGGATGTTCGTTGTCCAAGCCATCATTCTCGTCATTCTCACTTTTACAGCGCCATTCAAGGTGGCCGGGGTCATTACGATTTTTGTGATGGGCATGTTTGCATTCATGAATGTCCCTGGACTGCAAGTGCTGGTCGTGAGATTGGCAGAACGCTATGTACCAGCAGCTGTTAATGTCGCATCAGCATTGAATATAGCCGCATTCAACCTCGGAATTGCCATCGGCGCATTCGTCGGAGGACTTGTCGTTGACACAATCGGACTCATCCACACCCCATGGATAGGAGCAGTTATGGTACTAGGAGCCGTTTTGCTAACCATTTGGAGCATGGCTGTAGAAAAGAAGTAAAACAGAGGGACGGTTCTCGTGTTTTGGCAGCGTGTGCTGATTAAAGCAGTAGAACCGTCCCTGTGTTATTCCTTAGACATGGCATTGTAGTTTTTGAGGTTTTTTAAGCGCTTTTTCTTTTTGAGGTATTTTTCGTTCAGGACGAGGACTTTCCCTTGTTCTGCTGGTACGTACTTGCGGTAAACCGCTTTGTATTTTTCGAATGCATGGTGGCCGATTAGATAAATGGGTGTGATAATGGCAAGCAGAATGAGTATCTCCCGTATGACATGAAACCGCTGCTCCGCAATGTAAATTGTCAGCACTGCCTGAGAAGCAAAAGCGACCATCAGCGTAATCAGCACATTGCATACATGAAAGGCGAAAAATTCTTCTCCTCTCCGAAACATCCCCTCCAGTTCATTTTTAAAAACCAGTGAAATGAAAACCGAGATCACAATGACAATAAGAGAAACAAAATACGTTAACACGGTCATTTTGCTTGAAATCCTCCTTGGAAAATCCCACTTTCCAGCATTGTAACACAAACACACGGGGACGGTTCTCCTGTTTTTCCAAAAACAGGAGAACTGTCCCTCTGTTTTTTGTTATAATTCAACTGGTAGAATCATCTTACGGGAAAGAAAGGTAACATATATGAAGAAGAAATTAATCCTTGCGGCGGTGGCTGTTTTAGCTGTAGTTGTTTTATTCGCTGGTATTTTTAAGGTTACGAAACTAAGATCCTTTCAATTCTTTGGAGGCTTAACCTATCAGGTTCAAACTGAAGAAAAGGTAGTTGCTTTGACATTTGATGATGGTCCGACGGAGAATGTGGACCAGCTTTTGCCTTTGCTCGAAAAATACGAGGCTCAAGCAACCTTTTTCCTCATCGGAAAGGATATTGAAAAACATCCTGAAGAAGCTGAGAAACTGGTCGAAGCAGGGCATCAGATTGGTAATCATACTTATTCACACGAAAGAATGGTGTTAAAATCGCCTGCTTTTATAAAAGAGGAAATAGAGAAGACAGATGAGTTGATCCGCCAGGCTGGATATAAAGGCGAAATCGACTTTCGTCCACCTTATGGAAAAAAGCTTGTTGGACTACCTTATTATTTAAATAAGCATGACAGAGAAACCATTATGTGGACTTTGGAGCCGGAAACGTATCACACAAATGCTGAGGATCAAGTGAAGAATGTAGTCGAGAACATCCAACCAGGATCGATTATCCTGCTGCATCCCATGTACGGTCAGCCAGATGAGACACTCCAAGTGATCGAAGCTATTTTACGAGAGCTGACGAGCAAAGGATATACATTTGTGACGGTGGATGAACTTCAGGAATATGAGTCAAGCAAATGATGCACACGGGGACGGTTCTCCTGTTTTACCAAAAACAGGAGAACCGTCCCTGTGTTTCACCCAATATGCTTCAAGGCTTCTCTCCTGCTCAGGTTGGAGAGGGGGTATGTATTGGTTATTTCGATGACTTTTTCAGGGTTTTGTTTGGCGTATTCTCTTAATGCCCAGCCGATTGCTTTATTGATGAAAAATTCTTTGGTGTGGCAGGTTCTTGAGATGATATCCTCGAGCATGGCTACGTCGGTTTTTTCTTTATAGCCTAATTGGAATAGGATACTGGAACGGATCAGCCAGATGTTTCCGGAGGCGATCCACTTGTCGACGATGTGCTGCCTTGCATGCGGGAATAGTTCGAGGTAGTACCCCGCATGTTTTTTCGCAATATGGTCGATCGTGTCCCACCATGGCTTGGTGGTGATGATGTATTCCAGCAATGGGAGATCGTCTTCTGTGAATTGCTTCTTCATTAAATCCAACAGGTAAAGCCCGCTAATTTGCATTTCTCTTTCTTCCAACTGCCAGAGGGATGTGATGACCTGGTGTAGTTCTTCCTTCTGCGGCAAGCCATAATTCTTCACATGCTGCTTGAAAACTGCCTTCATCAGCGGGGCTCTCAATCCAATAAAACTGAATTGATTCCGCATGTAATTGGATAGCCTGACTGCCTCCTCATCATTCCGGTGTTTCAAAGCCGCTTCATATAACACTTCAACATAGTTCTCCATTGAGCTCCACCATTTCAAGTTAATAGTTTTCCTCTATATTTTATCGTTTTGGCAGTCATTTGTGAAACACGGGGACGGTTCTCCTGTTTTTCCAAAAACAGGAGAACCGTCCCTGTGTTTCCACCCTGTTTCTGGTAAAATTAGTTGTGGTGGTGATGTTTGTGTTGAGGGTTTTGTTGGTTGAGGATGATTTTTCTTTATTTAATGAAATCAGGGAGCGTCTGACTCAGTGGTCGTATGAGGTGTATGGGGTGAGGGATTTTGGTGATGTGATGGGTGATTTTACGGAGTTCAAGCCTGATCTGGTGATTATTGATATTCAGCTGCCGAAGTTTGATGGTTTTCATTGGTGCCGGATGATTCGGTCTCATTCGAATGTGCCGATTATTTTCCTTTCGTCACGGGATCATCCTACAGATATGGTGATGTCGATGCAGCTGGGAGCGGATGATTTTGTCCAGAAGCCTTTCCACTTTGATGTACTGATCGCGAAAATTCAGGCGATCCTGCGCCGCGCCTACGATTACAGTGCGGTGCAAAGCCAGCTGAAATCATGGTGCGGGGCGACGGTTGATTATGATAAAAATTCCGTTGAAAATGATAGAGGCCGGATTGAATTGACAAAGAATGAAATTTTCATTTTAAAATTGCTGATCGAGAAAAGGAATAAGATTGTCAGCCGTGACGAAGTGATCAACAGCTTGTGGGATGATAAGCGGTTCATTAGCGACAATACGCTGACAGTGAACGTCAACCGGCTTCGGAAAAAGCTCGATGAGATTGGGCTGGGTGAAAAAATTCTCACCAAGGTCGGACAGGGATACATGGCGATGGAAGAGGATCAGTTCTGATGTTTTATACATACCTGAAGGAACGCCGCAGCTGGATTCTATTGTTCCTGCTGCTCCAGTTGTTCGCCGTTTTTATCGCCTATATTGACTCGGCTGTTTCCATCACTTCAATTCTATACTATGTTTTTCTGTCACTGATTCTTTTTGTGATTTTCCTCGTCATCCGGTATCAAAAAGAAATGAAGTTTTTTCAGGAGATGAAAGAAGCGGAGGATCTCCTCGATTTTTCTAAAAATGAAGCACTAAGTCCTTTCGAAAAAATCGTAACGGAAAGCCTGACATATCATTTCGAAGTGCTCAAAAAAGCCGTTTCCAACAACGAACGCACGGTCGACCAGGAAAAGGATGAGCTGCTTTCGTGGATTCATGAAGTGAAAACACCATTGACGGCTCTAAAATTGATGATTGACCGGCTTGAGGATCAGACTCTGAAAAAAGAAATGACGTATGAATGGCTGAGGATCCACCTTTTATTGGATCAGCAGCTTCACCAAAAGCGGATTCCGTTTATGGAAAATGACTTATATATAGAAAGAACGGATTTGGAGAGTGTGATTTTTGGCGAGGTCAAAACGCTCCAATCATGGTGCATCCAGAAAGGCATCGGTTTTGAGATCGATCTGGTGGTCAGGGAAGTAATGACGGATGCCAAGTGGCTGGCTTTTATCATCAGGCAGCTGTTGACGAACGCGGTAAAATACAGTGAAGCTTCGGATATTAGCATAAGCAGCGGGAATCAAAACGGGCAGACATTCCTGAAAATTGCCGATGCTGGCAGGGGAATTGAGTCGAGGGATTTGCCGCGTATTTTTGAAAAGGGGTTCACCTCGACAGCCCATCATCAGGATAGTGCTGCAACCGGCATGGGACTGTATTTGGCAAGTAAAGCGGCACGTTCACTGAAAATCACCATTGATGTGGAATCAGCGCCAGGCAAGGGCAGTACGTTCAAGCTCACCTTCCCTAAAAGCAATGATTTTGTCCAGATATCAGGCATGTGACAAAACTGTCACATGCTTTTGCTTATTGTTCGCTGAATCGAAGGAAGTGAACGTGGCAGGGTTTTATACTGAATCTATCATAGAAAAAGGATGTGTGAACATGATTTTACTGGAAGCGGCAAAACTTCATAAAACATACGGAAATAAATTCAATAAGCAGGAAGTCTTGAAAGGGCTTGACCTGAAAATTTTTAAAGGGGAGTTCGTGAGCATCATGGGGGCGTCGGGGTCCGGCAAAACGACGCTGCTGAATGTCCTTTCCTCGATCGACCGGGTAACAAATGGCTCGATTAAAATCGAAGGGAACGACATTACCGGGATGAAGGAAAAGCAGCTGGCGGAATTCCGCAAGCAGCATCTCGGCTTTTTGTTTCAGGATTACAATCTGCTCGACACTCTGACGGTGAAGGAAAATATCCTTTTGCCTCTCTCTGTCAGTAAGACACCCAAAAAGGAAGCGGATCAAAGATTTGAGAGAATCGCGGCTGAACTGGGGATTTTCGAAATCAAGGATAAGTATCCAAATGAAATTTCCGGAGGGCAGAAGCAACGAACGTCCGCAGCGCGGGCTTTCATCCATGAACCTAGCATTATTTTTGCCGATGAGCCAACGGGCGCTCTGGATTCGAAGTCGGCTTCAGACCTTTTGAACAAGCTGAGCGACCTGAACCAAACGCGGCAGGCGACGATTTTGATGGTCACGCACGATCCCGTTGCGGCAAGCTACTGCGGCCGGGTCATTTTTATAAAAGATGGCTTGATTTATACAGAATTGAATAAGGGCGACCAGACGAGACAGGAATTTTTCAAGGATATCATGAAAACCCAGAGCGTATTGGGCGGTGTGCATCATGAGCGTTAATCAACTCATCCTCCGCAATCTGAAAAAGAACCTGAAAAACTATTACTTGTATGTGTTCGCGCTGATGTTCAGCGTCGCTCTTTATTTTGCCTTCGTCACGCTCCAATATGACCCGGCAATGGATGAAACAAAGGGTTCGATCAAAGGTGCCGCTGCGATTAAAGCCGCCTCAGTCCTGCTTATCGGTATTGTTGCGATTTTTCTCACTTATGCCAATAATCTTTTTATCAAAAGGAGAAGCAAGGAAATCGGACTGTTCCAGCTCGTCGGCATGACGAAAAATAAGATCTTCAGGATTCTGAGTATCGAGAACTTCCTGCTTTATTATGGTTCGCTGGCAGCAGGGGTTTTCCTTGGATTCTCTGTTTCCAAGCTGATCATGATGGTTCTTCTGAAGATCACCCAGGTGGATGGAATCGCCAGGCTCCATTTTTCCGGAGCGGCCCTGGTCCAGACGCTGCTGGTTTTTACAGCGATTTATGCATTGATGCTGCTGACGAATTATATTTTCATAAAAAAGCAAAGCATCCTGTCACTGTTCAGGGTCGTGTCGAATACGGAAGGAAGGGTCAAGACGATTTCGATTTGGGAAATGGTCATCGGTATTTTGGGCATTGGGATGATCGGTACAGGCTATTATGTATCATCCAAATTGTTTGATGGCGACTTTACTTCCGTGAATCAACTCTTTTTCGCGATGGTGTTCATTTTAGCTTCGGTCATCATCGGGACGTACCTTTTTTACAAAGGGTCTGTCAGCTTTATCGCCAATATCATCCGGAAAAAGAAGGATGGGTATCTGAAAATAAATGAAGTGCTTTCGTTGTCGTCGATTATGTTCAGGATGAAGTCAAATGCCTGGCTGCTGACGATCATCACGACAGTCTCGGCCCTGGCGATTGGTTTATTGTCGTTAACTTATATCTCATATTATTCTGCGGAACAGATGGCGAAAAACAATGTCCCTGCCCATTTTACTTTTGTGGACAGTGAATCTGCCGCAGATTTTACTGAAGAATTGGAGTCGAATAAGATTGTTTTTACGGAAAAAAGGATCGAGGTTCTTCAGGCGGTCATGAATGCCGAGGAAATCATCGGCTTGAAAATGGAGGAGTACACCCAGGATCCCGCCGCCATGAGTGTTACGGTGATTAGTGAAAAGTCTTATGGGCAAAGGGACGTGGCTAAGGATGAGGTCTATTTGACAGGCTACAGTGATATTATGATGAAATTTATCTCGATGAAGGATTCTGGGCCGATTGAGATTCGCGGGAAAGAGGAGGCGATTCCGCTCCATTATCTGGGGATGGAAAAAGAATATCCGGTTTCCCGGTATTTTGGAGGCTCGCCTGTTGCGGTTGTGGATGAAAGTGTTTTTGAACAGGTAAAAAAGGATCTGGACCCTTCTATCCAGAGAGACTCCTCATGGTATATCGGAATCGATCTTCAGGATGAGCGTGAACTGACAAAGGCGAATGAGCTGTTCAATGAGCATCAATATACGGAGGCAGGGATGAATGAATCCCGTCTGGACAGCGAAAATATCCAGAAGAGGCAAATGGGTCTGACCATGTTCATTGTCGGCTTTCTCGGGCTGACCTTCCTCATCACATCAGGATGCATCCTTTATTTCAAACAAATGGATCAGACAGAAGATGAGCAGCCGAGCTATACCATCCTAAGAAAACTGGGGTTCACACAAGGCGACCTGTTGAAGGGAATCCAAGCCAAACAAGCATTCAACTTCGGCATCCCGCTAGCCATCGGCCTGCTCCACAGCTACTTCGCCGTCAAATCCGGCTGGTTCTTCTTCGGAACCGAACTATGGTCACCCATGATCATCGTCATGACACTCTACACAGCCCTATACTCCATATTTACAGTACTCTCAGTTGCCCATTCCAAAAAAGTCATTAGGGAATCACTGTAACAGGGGGAAAACACGGGGACGGTTCTCCTGATTTTGGAAAAATACAAAACAGAGGGAAGTTTCTGCTGATTCACTATGTAAAACAGCAGAAACTTCCCTCTCATTCGTTATGGAATTCAAGTCATTTTGAGGACCTAAGAAGTATTTTTATTAGGGGATATTTTAGGAGAGTTAATATAGTTATTATTGCTGTTTTTCATTCAGTATCTCTAAAACATCCTGATGCTGTTTCTGTACGTTAGAAACATGCTTGATTTCACTTGATAATTCTGATTTCGTCTCATCAAGTTTCTTCATAAGGCTGCCGTAATAGAATGCTACTTCTTTCCGCATCTCGCTCTGTTCCGATAATAAAGAGAGTTGCCCTTGATGCAATTCCTTCTGATTTGTTTCCAAAGAGAGCTGCCCTTTCTCCAAGTTACCTAAACGATTCTCCATAGAACCAAACTTTGCATCAACAGTATCAAACCGTTTATCTATTGAATCCAAACGATCTAATATCTTATACAATATTTCCTCCAACTCATTTCACCTCCTTCTCTTTCAATTTATTATACCCGGTCCAGTAAAACTAGTCACCACAAAAAGATTGAAACACAGGGACGGTTCTAACGTTTTGCCAAAATATAAAATCCTCCTGTTTTTTTCTCTCTCTTTTTCCAAAAACAGGAGAACCGTCCCTCTGTTTGAGGTAAAATGAAGGAAAACACGGGGACGGTTCTTGTGTTTTAATAGTCGTCATGTGGACAAGTATTAAAACAGGAGAACCGTCCCTCTGTTCAAGGGGGAATATATAGATGATTCCGGCGAAAATGGATTATGTTGCATTGGCTTCTTTGCGTGGGCAGGGG
>NZ_RSFW01000008.1 GCF_003937825.1 Mesobacillus subterraneus
GACAGCTTTCCACCCAAATCCTCAAAACCTGTCCCATTGGCGCACTCTCTCGGGCAGCTTACCGCCCAAATCCTCAAAACCTGTCCCAATTGCATGCTTTCAAGAACACGACTTACCTATATACTGAGATACAGTCCATATAATAAAGAAACCAGTGCATCAACTACACTGGTTCCAATTTGTTTCTTCTATTATATATATATCCTGTATTACGAGTGGACTTTTCTGTCCAGGTCTGCGACCAGCCGTTGGCTTTGGATATAATCTTTCTCACGTTTTCTTTCGACTTCCATCCTTGCGTCATGGTTCATGCTGTATACCTCATAACTAATTCCATGGGCTCCATGCATCGCTTTTTCCATTTCACTTGTGTAGTTCAGTTTTAGCTGACTAATAGTGAATCATCCCTTCGGTTTTCGCTTTGATAAGCGTTTTTTTGTTGTGTTAATCGTAACACTCTTTCTTTACCACTATCAAAGCGGTTAAAACCGTTAATATTTGGATGTGATGGAATAAGGAGCCGTAAGCGGACCTGAGCCCATTGATTCTTACAATCCTGGCAGAATCCTGCCAATATGAGCCTTTCCCGTCAAATGGACAGCTTATTGCTTTAAATGATTAAGCTCAGCCATTGCTTCCTGGACAAGCGTTACCGCCTGACTCATTGCTGCACCGCCGCCAAATGCTGCCGTTACTCCTACCGCTTCCAAGATTTGTTCCTCCGTCGCTCCCTGATCCAGACAGCCTTTTAAATGATAAATAATGCAATATTCATCTTGTGAGTACAAAGAAATTCCAAGGGCAATCAACTGCTTTTCTTTTTGCGTCAACGTCCCTTCCTGAAAACAAACTTCTGTAAAAGCATTATAATGATGGGCAAGTTCAGGCATTTTCTGTGTAAATATACCAAGGCCGTGTTTGTATTCATGCAGAGCCGCTTCTGTTGAATTCCGGGGTTCGTAATGATGTTCCATTGCTTCCACTCCAATCTGAATTTATCACGGTTAGTATGGTAGATTTGCCTGCCCCTTATGCAAAAGAAAAAGCAGGCGGCAGCCTGCTTTTATCCCTGAAGCTTATTCATTTACCGGCACTACTGCACCTTCATACTTTTCAAGGATGAAATCCTGGATTTCTTTTGAGTGTAGAACTTCAACAAGCGCTTTAATTGCCGGCTTGTCTTTATCACCCTCACGAACAGCAATGACGTTTACATATGGTGAATCACTTTCTTCAATCGCGATTGAATCCTTCAGCGGGTTCAAACCAGCATCGATTGCATAGTTAGAGTTGATCAGGACTGCGTCACCTTCGCCATTATTGAAGATTTGCGGAAGCAATGCTGCTTCGTATTCTGTATCGAACTTCAAGTTCTTTGGATTCTCAGCGATATCTTCGATTGTTGCCTTAACTTTTTCCACGCCTTCTTTAAGTGTGATCAAGCCTTCTTTTTCAAGCATTGTCAAGATACGTCCGTGATCTGCGACTGAGCTGCTCATGATGATGTGTGCACCTTCTGGCAGGTCTTCAAGAGTAGTATGTTCCTGAGAATAAACACCAATCGGCTCAATATGGATGCCGCCAGCTACTTCAAACTTATAGCCGTGTTCTGCCATTTGTGCTTCAAGGTAAGGAATGTGCTGGAAGTAGTTTGCATCCAATTCTTTTGAATCCAACGCCTGGTTTGGAACGATATAATCATTGAATGTTTTGATTTCCATTTCATAGCCTTTTTCTTTTAAAAGATCCTTAGCTTCTTCAAGGATTTCTGCGTGAGGTACGTTAGATGCACCCACCACGATTTTCTTGCTTTCTTCCTCGCCGCCTGAAGTGTTGTCACCTGAAGTTCCGCATGCTGCAAGACCTGCTGTTAAAACCAATGTAATTAGAGCTAATAACCACTTTTTCAAATTAATCTCTCTCCTTTATCTTTTGTCTAAGCTTCTAGTGATGAAATCACCGATAAACTGAATTAAAAATACAATGATTAAGATGATGATTGTCGCCATCAACGTGACATCATTTCTGCTGCGCTGGAACCCTTCCATGTAGGCCAGGTTTCCAAGTCCCCCTGCACCGATGACGCCTGCCATTGCTGTGTAGCTGACCAGCGCGATCGCCGTTACTGTAATTCCAGAAACTAGAGCAGGCATCGATTCTGGCAAAAGTACCTTCCAGATGATCGTCGTCGTTTTCGCTCCCATTGATTTCGCGGCTTCAATGACCCCTTTATCAATCTCACGCAGACCGATTTCAACCATCCTCGCGTAAAATGGAGCAGAACCGATGATCAATGCCGGCAATGCAGCATTTTCTCCGATCATGGATCCTACAATGAATTTTGTAAAAGGAATCAGCAGGACGATCAAAATAATGAATGGAATCGATCTGAAAATATTAACAAACCCACTTAGTACCAGATTGACCGGTTTGTTCTCCCAAATATTCCCCTTTGACGTCAGGAAGAGCAGCAGTCCCAATATTGCCCCAAGGACAAAGGTGGCAGCGACAGAGATGGCACTCATATATAAAGTCTCGAGTGTGGCTTCCCACATTCGATCCCAATTCACATTAGGAAAGAATTCCTCAGCCATGTGAAATCACCTCCACGCCTACTTCATGCTGTCCAATGTATTCAATCGCGCGCATCAGGTCGCCCTCTTCCCCATCGAGATGGATGAACAGTGTTCCGTAAGAGCCATCCTGAGTTTGCGTAATTTTCCCCTGTACGATATTGACCGTAATCGGGAATTCGCGGATCAGATTTGTGATCAGCGGCTGTTCAGCTCCCTCACCGACGAATGTCAACTGCACAACCCGGCCGTGCGGATAGCGGGTTAGCAAATGATCGACCGTTTCTTTTGTTTCTTCAGGCTCGGTCACTTGCTGAACAAAACGCTTGGTGATTGGCTGCTGCGGGTTCTTGAACACATCCAGGACAGGACCGGTTTCCACGATCCTTCCGCCTTCCATGACAGCGACCCGGTGACAGATTTTCCTGATGACGTGCATTTCGTGTGTAATCAGGACAATGGTTAACCCCAGCCTCTTATTGATATCGACAAGAAGATCAAGGATCTGGTCTGTCGTCTGCGGATCAAGCGCAGACGTAGCTTCGTCACCGAGAAGCACCTTTGGATTATTCGCCAGTGCTCTCGCGATACCAACCCTCTGCTTCTGCCCTCCGCTCAGCTGTGAAGGATAAGCGTCCCCACGCCCTTCCAGGCCAACCAGGGAAATCAGTTCCTTAACCCTTTTTTCTCTCTCTGCCCTAGGCACACCGGCAATCTCAAGCGGGAAAGCGATATTCTCCGCAACCGTTCTGGACCATAGCAAATTGAAATGCTGAAATATCATGCTTATTTCCTGTCTTGCCTTTCGGAGTTCCGCACCCTTGATCCTCGATACTTCCCTTCCTGCGACTACGACTGAACCAGAAGTAGGGATTTCGAGACCGTTCAGCATACGGATCAGCGTACTTTTTCCGGCGCCGCTATAACCGATGACACCAAAGATTTCTCCTTCCTTCACTTCAAGGTTCACATCATCAACAGCCTTAACTTCACCCTTTTTGGAAGGATAGATCTTTTTAGCCTTTTTAATTGTAATCAATTGACTCACCCTCTTTATTACCGAATAGTATCCACTGTATAAAACCGCTTAATAGTCCATCATGATGAGAAGGTTATCAATCTAGTTTCCCATTCCCTAACCGAAAAAATTCAAACTTGGGCGGAATCATCCCAGATGTCAAACCACCGTTGATCTAGAACCGAAAAAAAGCATAATAAAAGCCTTTCTGCAAGTGAGCAGAAAGGCATAATGGTAGGCTGATCCTTTCTCTCATCTGCCAAAGCGAATCGCTTTGCGTGAATTGGCACCATTTCAATAAGCAAGCTTACTGACGGTTGCCGGGCTTCATAGGGCACTTCCCTCCACCTCTCTTGATAAGAGCACGTTATGAAATTAATGTTATCGGTTTTTAAGTTACGAGAGTGATTTTAGCACGGATTAAAAAAGGGTGTCAATAAAATTATTTTTAAATAGTTAATGGAAGTTGATGGATATTTAAGCTTTTGCAGTCACAGCGGGCACACCAGTCGCTTTTTCAATCGCCTGTTCCAGATCCGCGATGATATCATCTGCATTTTCAATGCCGATCGATAGTCGGATTAAATCCTCCGGCACTCCTGCTGCTTTGAGGCCTTCCGCATCCAGCTGTTGGTGCGTGGTGCTTGCTGGATGGATGATCAAGCTCTTGGCATCGCCGACATTGGCCACATGCGACCACAGTTTAACAGAATTGATCAGCTTTGCTCCGGAATCCCTGCCGCCTTCAATACCAAACACCACAACTGCTCCTGCTCCCTTAGGCAGATAGCGGTCAGCAAGCTGTTTATCAGGGTGATTTTCATGGCCTGGATACGCAACCCATGTAACTGCAGGATGAGCCTCTAGAAACTCCACAACCTTCAATGTGTTCGCCACATGTTCCTTCATGCGCACATGCAATGTTTCAATCCCCAGATTGAACTGGAAAGCACTTTGCGGGCTGATGGATGGACCAAGGTCGCGCAAAAGCTGGACTCTTGCTTTTACGATATATGCCGCTGCTCCGATTGCTTCGCTGTAAACAATATCATGATAGCTTGAATCCGGTTCGTTGAATGCCGGGAATTTAGGAGATTTCCAATCAAACTTGCCGCCGTCGACAATGATTCCTCCAAGGACAGTGCCATTGCCCAGCAGCCACTTCGTTGCAGAATGCACAACGATATCAGCGCCGTTCTCGATTGGCCGGCATAAGTATGGTGTCGCGAAGGTGTTGTCGATAATCAGCGGAACACCAGCTTCATGGGCGATATCTGCGACAGCTTCAATGTCCAGTACCCGCAAACTAGGATTTCCGATTGTTTCTGCAAAAACCGCCTTCGTTTTAGGGGTAATGGCTTTCCTGAAGTTTTCCGGCTGCTCGGGATCCACTAGGTGAACGTTAATCCCATACTTCGGAAGTGTTACCTTAAATAAGTTATACGTACCACCATACAGGTTAGACGCTGCAACAATTTCATCGCCTGCGTGCGCGATATTCAGGATTGCCATCGTAATAGCAGCCATGCCGCTGGAAAGGGCAAGTGCACCGACACCACCTTCAAGCAGGGCCACTTTTTCCTCAAGTGCTGTGACGGTCGGGTTATGAATTCTCGAGTAAATATAGCCTGACTCTTTCAGTGCAAACAAATCAGCTGCATGGTCAGTGTTTTCAAATTGAAATGCATTGCTTGAATAGATTGGCACCGCTCTTGCTCCCGTCACCGGGTCTGGCGATTGTCCTCCATGCACGCTTAATGTTTCGATCCTGTAATTTGGCTTTTCATTCGTCATCTCAATCTCCCCATTCATCAACATAATTTTTCGGAAATAAGACGAAAAAACCCTCTTCCTAAGAAGAGGGTCATTTATCATCTCTCCTTATCTTTTCAGAGCAAAAAACTCTGCTGGAATTAGCACCGTATTCTCACAACCGGTTGCCGGGCTTCGTCGGGCCAGTCCCTCCGCCTCTCTGGATAAGAATATTCACATTTGTTTTTCACGTTAAAGCGATATTATCATGCAGTGCACAAACCGGTCAACTAATTTTTCTTATTTTTCAGATAATAATTTCTACATATGTGGGTCTCGATAAATGAAAGATTGACTCAAGTACCAGGATCGATCTGAAAGAGCCTTTAATTGTAAAATAATTAAGCCTTTCTCCTTCACGCAGTTTGATTTTCCCATTAAACAACTCGCTTAACATCTTCTCATTGCCTACTAGAATTACCTGGTCCTCTGCTTGGGTGCAAAATGAGCTTGCCTCTGCAACGCCATGCTTGAAGTATAAATGAAAAGTTTCATTCCCTGCTTCAATGTTTAAACATAAATCAAGTTTGTTTATTAAAAGCATAAGATGCTGCTTGTTTTGAATTCCACTTATAAAATCCTTAATTAGTTCATGCATTCCAATCAGCTCCCTACTAAACATATTCCTCGTGTTCAGGGAAAAACCTGTATGATTCCTTCGACAAATAGTTCTGTTAATTTCCAATGTGTAAAACGTAAAAAAAGACAATACCGGGTGATATTTCGGCATTGTCTTTCATTTCCCGAGAAATATGTCTAAAGAAACCTTGTCGCTACGCTGTTTTTGTTATTAACCTTGACGGATTTTGCTTGGCCCATCGTCTTAAAGACGATAAAGAAGTATACAGAGCCTACCAGATACAGACCAGCTGTGATGGAGAATACCGTGGCATATCCCCAATAGGATCCGTATTTCAGCACTATACCTGTCGACACAGGGCCCATTATCGCCCAACCTAAATTGAACACCATTTGATTGACAGAGTTGGCCAGCCCCTTCATGGAATCATCAACCTTCGACATCATCAAGGACATTTGAATCGGATTCCCAGCATTCATCAATGCCTGTCGAAATAAAAACCCGAGTGCTGCAAGCCAAAAGTGTTCAGTGTATGCTGTCAGCAGCAGAAACGGCAGCGACAGAAGCTGCAGCACGACAACTGCTTTTACTTCGCCCAGCCTGCGAACGACCATCGGACCAATAATCATAGCGACTGCAGTAGCTGCCTGACCAAGGGAAATGACAAGGCCGATTAAAGAATTAGACGCCATAAAACGATCTGCAAAATAAAGATTCAAATAAGGAATGACCAATCCTGCTCCGAAGCCTATCATCAACTGCGCCACGGCGAACAGTAAAATGATTTTATAACTGGATATATTGCTGATTCTTTTTGGTTTTTCTTTCATATCGCCAGGCGATACACGTGTCGGCCGATGTTCATTCATCCTCATAATCGGAATGAGAGCAGATAAAAACAAGATTGCACCGATGATCAAAGTATATCTGATGCTCTCCAATTCCGGGATTACCATGCTAAATAAGTCAGTGAAGATCCCGCCTATCAGACTCCCTATTACATTCGCAGCTGTCATCGCAGCAAAGTGGATACTGAATAGATGGACCCGCTGTTCAGGCTTCGAATTTTCAGCCAGCCATGGAATGATCGACACCTGGATAAAGGCTGAAGCAAGACCCGTGCCGAATGCAAATAAAATTAAAAGTGACTGACTTTCAACGATGCTTCTTGTGAATAAAATAAGTCCTGTCGAAACCGCTCCATACAACATCAACTTCTTCCTGCCAGCCCTGTCACTCAAGATGCCTGCAGGAATAAGGATAATCGCAGTTGCTAGTGATGTCATTGCAATTACTTTCCCGTTTACAAGCTCGTTATAGCCCAATTCTCTTATGTAAAAATTATAAATGACCATGAAGATTCCAAGTCCTACCTGGGTTAAGATGTTGGCTATGAACGTAAGTCGAATGTTTCTATTATAGCTTTTTATTTGTGCTGCCCATTCCTGATATAGAGCCATTTTGCTTCGCTCCTCGATTATTTCGATACACTAAATATAATAATATTCATGGAACGATATGTAAATCTTTTTATGATCAGCAAAAAAAAAATAAACGGCTAAGCCGTTTTAGTTATATAAGTAAGCCCTTAAGTTTTTCATAAAGATACGGAACGGATTGAAAGGCATAAATTTTCTCTTTTACATCACCCTTATCTAAAATGATCAGGCAGGGAACACTTTCAATTTCAAACCGATCTGCCATTCCGGGGAGGTAATTCAAATCAGCTTTACCCGAAGGAATATCAGGGATGAGCTGCTCAATGACCGACAGCATTTTGCCTGCCACCTGGCAAGTTCCGCACATCGGTGTGTAGAAATACAGGTATCCCGTGTTCTTATCTTCCAGGAAAGCATTCATGTCTTCCTTCGTCCATTCTTTCATCTATAGTCATCCTTTTTCCAAGTACTCTGCATGAACATCGATATTTGCACCAATTAAAACTGTAGCGAGATGGTTTTCCGGTGCTGTCGCCACTTCTCTGTACATCTTGTCAATATAAAGATGGTTCGCCTCAGGAAACTCTCTCTTGAATTGCTTTCGCAGCTTTTCCCCGGATGCATCTGCATCCACCAAAATATAAACATCTTTATCAAAAAGGGAGTCAATCAGTTCATCAAGCTTTGAGACCCCTATCGTCCCATTTGTGCAGATGATTTCCACCGGTTCCTTTAGCACGGTTTGTACTTTCCTTTTGTCTGACGAACCCTCTACTATGATCACCTTGTGATTTTCGTCCATCACCATAACCACCTATGCACCAGAAATAATTACCTTACAACATTATAAACATGTTTACATAATTTGTGCTGTTATGTTCATATTTCTATTGTCACTGTTTTTAAAGGATAATGCAAAAAATTAGACTAGCTCCCTGGTTCTTTGCCACATTGGAGATTCGATTGAATCCTCGGAGCCATATTTAATCATTTTGGGCTTATAGAAAGACCTTCTTTATGAAAGGCTCTGTTAATATGCTCATCCCGCAGGACCTGGATAGCTTCTCCGAATGGACCCACGCACGATGGAAATGCGGTAGCATTTTCGGAGGAGTCTACGCGCCTTCCACTACAATCAACTGGTCTTTAAAACAACATTGGGCCTTAACAGAGCCTTATGAAAAAAAACAGCGCCATGCCTGGCCGCTGTTTTGGGTTACCTTAACACCAGCCGCCTTCGTCACAATCAGTATACCGAGGTTCTGATTGGTCCGGCACTGATACATGCTGGTAGATCTTATTGTGTTCTGATTCGTAATGGTGGCTAAGTTCAAGCTGGACTCCTTCTGGAAGCGTGATTTTGCCAATTGGTTCATTCTCCAGGTAAAGCTGAACAGCTCCGTTTTCCAATTTGCCTGTTACTCTGTCCGTGATGTCCATTTTTTGCTGTTTAAGTGTCATCGTTTCCCACCCTTTTTCCTTCTTCTGTACCAATAGTTTGTCCGAATTTATGATTAGAAGTGATGGAAAAATATTTAAACTCATAAGAAAGACGCCCTGAATGGACAGGACGTCTAAGTGATGGATTATTCTTTGATCATTTCTTCGTATTGTTCTGCAGTCATCAGCTTGTCTACTTCGCTGCTGTCTGAAAGCTCGACAACGACCATCCATGCTTTTTCATATGGGGATTCGTTGACAAATTCAGGGCTGTCGTTCAGTTCTTCGTTGATTTCAACAACCTTGCCGCTGACTGGAGCATATAGCTCGGATACTGTCTTTACTGACTCAACGCTTCCGAATGGCTCGTTGACCGTGATTTCGTCGCCTACTTCCGGCAGTTCGACGAATACGATGTCCCCAAGCTCAGATTGAGCGAAATCGGAAATCCCGATTCGGACCTTTTCTCCCTCAACTTGTACCCATTCGTGTTCTTCAGAATAACGCAACTCTTTTGGTGTATTCATTGACTATCCCTCCAATTGTATATCTCTATCGATTAATATCGATGGGACCAAATTTACAGCCAGGCTTTTTTGTATTCTTCCTCTTTGAAGCCGACAGTTACTTTTTCCCCGTCTGTCATCAGCGGGCGTTTGATCAGCATGCCATCTGAGGCAAGCAGTTCCAGCAGTTCGCTCCTGGAAGCCGTCTTAATTTTGTCTTTCAGCCCTAATTCCCGATATTTCTGGCCGCTTGTATTGAAAAATTTCTTGAGTTCGAGGCCACTTTTTTCAAGCATATCCTCCAGCTCAGATTGGGAAGGCGGGTTCTCGACAATATGTACTTCGTTGTACTCCACTTCGTTCTGGTCCAGCCATTTTTTCGCATTTCTGCATGTGCCGCATTTAGGGTACCAATAAAACGTCTTTGCCATGTTTTCACCACCCTTAGCTAGTATCCCAATTATGAAACCCTCTAATCGGATAGTAACATATCAGGAAGGCAAAATACTAACATTCAGTGTTTATTTCCTTATCAATTTTGGCATCCCTTACTTAATTCAACATAATTCGCAAAAATCCTGCCTGAGTTAAAAATTATCGTTAAAAAAACTCCTCCCGAGCCGGGAGGAGTTTGCCATTATACGACAAAGCGTTCTGCATCGATCAGCTTTTCTGCTGCTTCGCGCTTCTTTGCGATGACGTTGATTGGAGTATGTCTTGTGAACTTGCGCAGTGCGGAAGTCAGCATGCGCAGTGCATCGCCTTCTTCTGTTGCCACAAGAGTTTCCTTAGCGTCAAGCTCGATTTCGTTGAAGGCTTCCTGGCAGAAGATTTGAGTATAAAGAAGCTTTTGCTTGCTCTTTTCGAGTCCATCTTTCGCGATTGCCTTTTCTGTACGAAGAACAGCTGATTCCATGGAATATGCATTGGAGATGATATCCGCAATATTCACGAGGATTTCCTGTTCTTTTTCCAAAGCCTTGCCAAACTTCTGCGCTGCCAAACCTGCTGCAAGCAGACCGATTTTCTTGGCGTTCTTCACAAGGTATTTCTCCTGTGCAAGCGGCTCATCGCCCGGCTCTTCCGGCATCATCATCATCAATTCTTCTTGAAGCTGCATCGCTTTTTGGAATAATGGAAGTTCACCCTTCATGGCTTTGCGGACGAATGTTCCCGGAACCAACAGACGGTTGATTTCATTTGTTCCTTCGAAAATACGGTTGATCCTTGAATCACGGTACGCTCTTTCGATTTCATACTCCTGCATGAAGCCGTATCCGCCGTGAATCTGGACGCCTTCATCGACTACATAGTCAAGTGTTTCAGTAGCGAATACCTTGTTCATGGAACATTCGATTGCGTATTCGGCGATGGAATCAGCGACAGCTTTGCCATTGTTGATTTCCTCTTCTGTCAGCTGGTTCATTCTTTCTTCAAATAAGCCTACTGTACGGTATACAGAGCTTTCTGTTGCATAGATTTTCGCAGCCATTGTTCCCAATTTTTCTTTCGTCAGGTTGAACTGGGAAATTGGTGTTTTGAATTGCTGGCGCTGGTTCGCATACTTTACAGTCAAGCCAAATGCATGCTTTGCACCGCCAGTTGCGCCTACACCAAGCTTATAACGTCCGATGTTAAGGATATTGAAGGCAATGATATGGCCTCTGCCTGCTTCACCTAGAAGATTTTCAACCGGCACCTGGGCATCTTCAAGAATCAGTGTACGAGTTGAAGAACTCTTGATCCCCATTTTCTTTTCTTCTGCGCCAACTGATACGCCAGGGAATTCTCTTTCAACGATGAAAGCGGTGAATTGCTCACCATCGATTTTAGCGTAAACAACGAATACGTCAGCGAATCCTGCGTTCGTGATCCATTGCTTTTCTCCGTTCAGTACATAGTGAGTACCTTCTGCGTTCAACTTGGCTGTTGTCTTTGCTCCAAGGGCATCCGATCCCGAACCTGGCTCAGTAAGCGCGTAAGCAGCAAGCTTTTCGCCAGTGGCCAGCTCTGGAAGGTACTTTTGCTTTTGCTCCTCATTCCCGAAAAGCACGATTGGCAGTGAGCCGATTCCCACGTGCGCTCCATGGGAAATCGAGAATCCGCCTGCCACAGACATCTTCTCGGCGATCAATGCAGAACTGATTTTATCAAGGCTTAATCCGCCATATTCTTCCGGAACATCCGCGCCAAGAAGACCCAGCTCTCCTGCTTCCTTCAGAAGCTTTACCGTGCGGTCGAATTCATGCTGCTCGATATATTCAACCTGAGGCAGCACTTCATTCATAACGAAGTCTTCTGTCGTTTTGGCAATCATTTTGTGCTCGTCAGTGTAATCCTCTGGAGTGAAAACGTGGTCATATGAAACATCTTCGATTAAGAAGCTACCGCCTTTTACTAGCTTATCTGTTTGGTTTCCCATTGATTGTTCCTCCAATCTATTTTGGGGAGGAGCAGAGCCCCTCCAATTTTGTTTTCTCTATAATAATTCGAATACTCCAGCTGCACCCATGCCGCCGCCGATACACATCGTGACGACACCGAACTGTTGGTTTCTGCGTTTCATTTCATGAATGATCGATAAAGTCAGCTTCGCGCCAGTTGTTCCAAGCGGGTGGCCAAGAGCGATTGCTCCGCCATTCACATTGACTTTCTCCTCATCAAGTCCCAGTTCGCGGATTACCTGGATGGATTGGGATGCAAATGCTTCATTCAGTTCAAATACGCCGATATCCGATACCTGGAGCCCAGCCAGCTGCAGCGCTTTCGGAATGGCGACAACAGGGCCGATCCCCATGATTTCAGGCGGTACACCGCCAAGCGCGAAGGACCTGAACTTTGCCAGCGGCTTCAAACCGAGCGATTCGGCCTTTTCACGGTCCATGACCATGACTGCCGCCGCTCCGTCACTAGTCTGGGATGAGTTCCCCGCTGTAACTGTGCCAGTAGCGGAAAATGCCGGGCGCAGCTTCGCAAGAGTTTCCAGGTTCGTGTCTGGACGCACTCCTTCATCCTGTTTGAATTGAATCGTCTTTTCGACCAGTTTATTGTCTTTTCCAACGGTACGGATTGTCACGTCAACAGGGACTATTTCATCTTCAAACTTGCCTTCTTGTATTGCTTTAGCTGCGCGCTGATGGCTCCTTACCGCAAAAGCATCCTGCTCCTCGCGGCTGATGCCATACTTTTTCGCAACTTCTTCGGCCGTATGGCCCATGCTCATATAATACTGAGGCGCTGTTTCGGCCAGCTTCGCATTCGGGCGAACGACATGCCCCATCATCGGGACAAGGCTCATGGATTCCGCACCGCCAGCAATGATGGTGTCTGCATGCCCAAGCATGATTCTCTCGGATGCATTCGCGATCGCCTGCAGACCTGATGAACAATAACGGTTGATGGTGATTCCAGGGACTTCGTGTGACAGGCCGGCCAGGGCGCCGATATTGCGCGCCATGTTCAGTCCCTGCTCGGCCTCTGGCATTGCACAGCCAATGATCAGATCATCGATATTCCCTTCATAATTGCCTGCACGCTTTAGAGTTTCTCTTACAACAAGAGCTCCCAGATCATCAGGACGGACATTAGCTAGAGTTCCTTTCTTCGCTTTTCCGACCGGTGTCCGGGCTCCGGCTACGATTACCGCTTCTCTCATCTCATTCCCTCTCTTTCCTTTGATGTTCAATCTATTTAATACGACTGGAAAATTATCAATCTATTAGTTGCGCAATGGCTTGCCTTTCAGGAGCATATGCTGCATGCGCTGCTGTGATTTCGGTTCCGCGACCAGGCTCAGGAATGCTTCCCTTTCAAGATCCAGCAGGTACTGTTCATCTACCTCTGTACCGTATGGAACTTTTCCGCCGGCAATGACGTACGCAAGCTTCCTGGCAATTTTCAAGTCATGCTCTGAAATGTATCCTGATAAGTGCATTGCCTGTGCGCCAAGCAGCAATGTTGCATATCCCGGCTCTCCAGTTACAGGCACTTTCCTTCTGACCGGAGCCTTATAGCCGCTTTCATATAATTTCAATGCAGCCTGCTTCGCGTCATATAGCAGGTGATCGCTGTTCACGCTGATTCGGTCGGCACTGTTCAGGAAGTTATTTTCGCGTGCTTCCTCACCAGAAGTTGATACTTTCGCCATCGCGATCGTTTCGAATACCTTGTTCGCAACCTTTTGCAGGTCGAATTCAACGCCTTTTGGCAGTCCTTCAAGATGCTTGATGTACAGCTCTTTATTTCCGCCGCCGCCTGGAATCAGGCCGACTCCTGCTTCAACCAGTCCCATGTATGTTTCCAATGAAGCCTGGATATGGGCTGCCGGCAAGCACATTTCAGCGCCCCCACCGAGCGTCATCCCGAACGGTGCAACCACAACCGGCTTGGAGCAATACTTGATTCTCATCGTTGTCTGCTGGAATTGGCGGACGACCATATCAAGGTCCCAAATGTTATCATCCTGGGCCTCCATTAGGATCATCGCCAGGTTTGCGCCAACCGAGAAGTTCTTGCCCTGGTTCCCGATGACGAGTCCCTTGTAGTTCTTTTCGACTTCGTCAATCGCGAAGTTGATCATCTGCAGGATGTCAGGTCCGATTGCATTGCTGTGTGAATGGAATTCCAGCAGCGCAACTCCGTCTCCGAGATCGATGAGGCTGGCGCCGCCATTTTTCTTGATGACCCCTTTTTGCTTCTTGAGAAGCTTCAGGTTGATCGCTTTTGGATTTTCTTCCACAGCAACATATTCACCATTGTGATAGTAGCTCAGCTTACCCTCTTCTTCTTTATAGAAGGAAGTAAAGCCCTTTTCGACCATATCCTTCACCCAGACTGGAACGGTCTTTCCTTCAGCCTCCATTTTGCTGATGGCCTTTTCGACTCCGAGTGCATCCCATGCTTCAAATGGCCCCATTTCCCAGCCGAAGCCCCATTTCATCGCGCGATCAACCGCAACGATATCATCTGCAATGGTTCCGAGAAGATCTGCGGAGTAAACCAATACCGGGCTGAAGATATTCCATAAAAGCTCGCCTGCACGGTCCTGTGTATAAACAAGCGCTTTCATTTTATTTGCAAGTCCTTTTTCCTGCTTGCTCAGTTCAGTTGAAGCCGTTTTCAATTTCTTGCGCGGCCCGTATTCCAGGGTGTTCGGATCCAGTTCAAGGATTTCCTTGCCCTGCTTCAGGAAGAAGCCCTGTCCTGACTTGCTTCCAAGCCAGCCGTTTTCAAGCATCTTTTTCATGAATTCAGGAACTTCAAATACTTCCTTTTCTTCACCGTCAACCTGATCATATACGTTCTTCGCAACGTGTGCGAATGTATCAAGTCCAACTACATCTAAAGTCCGGAAAGTCGCGCTCTTTGGGCGTCCGATCATCGGCCCTGTAACGGAATCCACTTCACCGACACTGTAACCGCCTTTGAGCATTTCCCTGACCGTCACGAGCAAACCATAAGTTCCGATCCGGTTTGCGATGAAGTTAGGCGTATCCTTTGCCTCGACGACTCCTTTTCCTAATTCGTCTTCGCCAAACTGCTTCATGAATGCCAGCACTTCAGGATCTGTATCTTTCGTAGGAATGACCTCAAGCAGTTTCAGATAGCGCGGCGGATTGAAGAAGTGCGTGCCAAGGAAATGCTTTCTGAAATCTTCGGAGCGTCCCTCAGCCATTGCCTCTACTGAGATACCGGATGTATTCGAGCTTATGATACTTCCCTGTTTTCGGTATGTGTCTACTTCCGTGAATACTTTCTTTTTAATATCAAGGTTTTCGACAACCACTTCGATTACCCAGTCAACATCTTTGAGTTTTTCCATATCGTCTTCGAAGTTTCCAGCTTCAATGAGGGCCAGATTCTTCTTGGAGGCCAAAGGTGCCGGTTTTTGCTTCAAAAGCTTTTGCAGGGCACCAGCACTGATTCGATTGCGCACCTGTTTGTCTTCAAGCGTCAGGCCCTTCGCTTTCTCCTGTTCCGTTAATTCCCGAGGTACGATATCCAGCAGCAAGGTCGGAATACCGATGTTCGCCAGATGTGCCGCAATCCCTGATCCCATGACACCTGAACCAAGAACAGCTGCTTTTTGAATTTGTCGCATCAAAATTGTCTCCCCCTTTGACTCTTTTTGAATGAATACTCATTCATTTTTGCACCAAAAAAAATATGCATATAAATGAGCTCTGTTAATTACTACTATAAAATATTTAAAAAATTTCCGCAATAATAAGGTGCGGAAAAAAGAAAATTTTTTGAATTTTACAACCCCTGTTTGAATTCCACGGATTGGGCAACCTATTAGAAGCGGTCACCTGGCCGCTTAGACAAATCATCTGGAGGTATCATCATGGCACGTATGAAGAAGGACCCTTCTAAAGCAGGAGTCAGCGCAGCCAGCGTGAAAGGAAATGCTGGTCCGTCACAAGGACAGGGCGGCGAACGAAAGGTAAACAGCCAGAACAGCCAGTATAAGAAATGACAATAACCAAAAAGAAAACAGGCTGACAATCGTCAGCCTGTCCCCCTTGTTTCTTATTTCTTGAACATACCCTTTAAAACGAATGCCACGTTTGCCGGGCGTTCTGCCAGACGGCGCATGAAATAGCCGTACCAGTCTGTGCCATAAGGAACATACACACGCATGGTGTAGCCTTCCTTCGCCAGCTGAAGCTGCCTCTCCGGCATGATGCCGAAAAGCATCTGGAATTCGAACTGGCTCTTCGGGATATTGTTTGCTGCTGCAAATTCCTTTGTGAAGTTGATGATGTAGTCATCATGGGATGCGACTGCTGTATAATTGCCATTCAGCATGTGCATCTTGATGATTTTCTTGAAGTTCTCATCCACGTCTTTTTTCTCCGGGAATGCGACCTCAGGAGATTCTTTATAAGCTCCTTTTACAAGACGAAGGTTTGGAGAGTATTGGTTAAGGTCCTCCATGTCCTTCTCGGTCCTGTACAGGTATGCCTGAATAACCGTTCCGATGTTATCGTATTCGGATTTCAGCTCTTTGAAAATATCCAGCGTTCTCTGGCAGCGTTCATAGTCTTCCATATCGATGGTAACGAAGACATTGTTCTCTTTAGCGGCTTCCATGATCCTGCGCATATTGTTCATGACGACTTCATGGGAGATATCAAATCCCAGGGATGTCATTTTCACGCTTAGCTGGGCATTCAGCTTTTCACGGCCGATCGCCTTGATTGCCTCGATGGAATTATCTGCTCTTTCATTGGCTTCTCTTTCATTGTCGACGAACTCACCAAGATAATCGACGGTAACGGCCAGGTCTTTACGGTTGAGTTCCTTGATGACCTCTACTGCCTGGTCGATTCTTTCTCCGGAAACAAAGCGCTTTGCTCCCAGGCGAAGACCGTATTTCTTGGCCATTTTTGTGAAAAATTTATTCTTTGATAAAAAAAGAAAAAAGTCCCTCATGAGTTGTTCCATAACTTTTCCTCCCCCTAGTTGAAAACGATTACAATACCCTTTAAAAAAATTACTTCATCTATATCTGTTTCGCAAAATAATTTTATCACTTTTTAAGAAGTTTGAATATTACTTTTGTACGAAAATGTTCTTTTTTGACGAATCTTGTCCCGCATACTTTCATTTCGCGCGGGAAGGATAATATGCGATGGAAAAACATTATTAGGAGGTTTGACTATGCAGCAGCAAAATATGAATTTTCAGGGCCAGCAGCAAGGGATCATGCAAACCCCGCCAGCAGTGGTTTCAACAAAGGACGCCCTGTATTTGACTGATATGCTTTCATGGAATCTGCTTGCCATGAAGAAGGCACATTTTTTCGCTCAGCATTGCCAGGACCAGGAGTTGAAGAATGAAATCGAGAAGTGCGGCCAAATGCATCAGAAACATTATCAAACGATTCTGTCCCACTTGAACAGCCCTCAGAATCAGGCATACTCAGGCATGCAATAGGACCAATATCGAATTTTTACAGGAGGAAAAGCGGATGAACCAGAATCAGAATCAGCAAAAGATCCAGAATCCAGAAACGCAAGTTCAAAAGACACCGCAAATGAACGAGCGTGATTTTATCAATGATATTCTTACGATGGAAAAATATATGACAGATGCCTATACGCAAGCGCTTCACGAAGCAAGTCATGATGCGCTTTACCAGGATGTACTGTCGATCTATACGGAAACAGCCAATGCACAGCGCAGCCTTTATAACCTGATGTTCAAAAAAGGCTGGTATGCGGTTGAAGCGGCGGATGCTCAGAAATTGCAGCAGTCCCACCAGCAATTCCAGGGCTACACAAATCAGTTCCCATACGGAGGCCAGCAGCTTCAATAAACCGGACCACCAAAAGAACCATCCCGCTACTCCGAGATGGTTCTTCTTTATTTCTGCCTGTTCTTTTCGTTCAGTTCCTTCACTTCGGCAATCACATTCTTGATTTGTTCCTTCGCATCCGGGTACTCTGCGTTCCAGTGCTTAGCAAGCGGCGGCATCGACTTGGCAATATGGCTGTACAGAATCCAGGTTTTGACCTTTTCCTTGTTTTCAGCTGAGCCATCGCCTACCAATAGTTCGGTATACTTCTCCAGCAAACCATCGATTTGTTCACTAAAGTTCTTATTCATGCTTTTCTCTCCTTTCTTCACGCTCCACAAGTTCGCGGACAGGTTTTGCAAAGCCCTCCCTTTTCCTTCAGCCTGTAACTGAAACAGCAGGTTTTCCGCATTCTTATGTATGAATCGGACTCCTCATGATAGACAGGCTCGCTGTAATACCTGGCCATAGGGTTTTTTTGATTGTTCCCAAACAGCTTCCCAGGTGCTGACATGAGAAGATAGAAGAAGTCCGCTTCAGCTCTCGCCTTGATCTCTTCGTCCTCGAGCTGGCTGAGGATTTTTTCATAGAGCCAGAAGATATAGACCGAGACATTCTCCCATAAAATCAATTTTGAGATTCTGGCCATTCGCGAAAGCGTGTCCATGACCGGAAAAAGATTGTCCTCAAACAGATGCCTGACAGCTTCCTTCCTCCATTCCTCACGCTGCCCATCGGGACAAGGGATTGTTTGTTTGCTTTTCAAATAGAACTCCGGAAGCCAGAGGCCGTCCTTGATCGCATCTGCAAGAATGATATTGTCAGGGTCTACATTCAGTTTTTTGTTGAAGGCGCTCATGGAATATAAATACAGCACCGCCAAAAAAGCATGCCGCTTCATGAAGACGGAAGCAGCCGTTTTCATGTCGGGAGCTCTTAATTCTTCTTGAAAGAGCTTCAGGTAGTGAGACATGCTCTCCTTCTTAACCAGCATGCTGAAATCCAGCTCCACCTCATTCCCTGGCTCGGAAGTGACAAACCGGTAGTTTCCTAGGATGGCGATTTCCTTTGGAGTCAGTTCTGTTTTCATGTCGCGGCTCCTGCCTTGTTCTTCAGGATGCAGCGGCCCTTTCCGTACGGAATACAGAGCGGAGTCCCGAATAGCGGGTCGATCGTCACTTCACAATCCATGCCAAATACTTGTTTGACAAGGCTGCAATTGATGACCACTTCAGGCTTGCCCTGGTCAAAAATCTTTTGGTCCTTGATCGCCACAATATTATGGGCATACCTGCAGGCAAGGTTCAAGTCATGCAAAACCATGACGATCGTCCTTCCTTCAGTCTCATTCAATTCATACAGCAAATCGAGTATTTCGATTTGATGTGTCATATCAAGATAGGTTGTCGGTTCATCAAGGAGGATAATATCAGTATCCTGAGCGAGTGTCATCGCAATCCAGGCACGCTGACGCTGGCCGCCGGAAAGAGAATCGACCGTCCTGTCCTTAAGATGTTCGATTCCTGTTGCCTTTAATGCATTGGCAACCTTCTCTTCATCCTCTGCCGACCACTGCTTCAGCCAGGTTTGGTATGGGTACCTTCCCTGTTTAACGAGCTGCAGGACGGTCAGGCCTTCAGGCGCAGTTGGGGACTGGGGCAGGATGGCCATTTTTCGCGCTACATCCTTGGTCGACAGCTTCGAAATCGCTTCGCCATCAAGAAGGATCGCACCTGACTGCGGCTTCAGAAGCCTTGCAATCGATCGGAGCAAGGTCGATTTCCCGCACCCGTTCCCTCCGATGAAAACCGTGATTTCCCCTTTTGGGATCTGGATGTCCAATTCCTTTATGATAATGGAGTCGCCATAGGATAACGTCAGTTTTTCTGCTTCAATTGCCTGAACCATAGCCATTCCCCTTTCTATAACTTAGGATGTTTTCGCTATTCGCATGAAACCTTCAATCGTATTTTCATCAGAGACTCTTTTCTTTTTGCTAATTCAAATTGAATGCACGATGTATCGTAAAAACTCTTGATACAGAAAGCAATGAAGTTACGAAAAGAGCCTTAATTTAAGAATTTCTTGTTTTAAATAAAAGATAGATGAAATATGGAGCGCCAATGCCTGCTGTAAAAACACCCGCCGGGACTTCGAGCGGCGAAAACATCGTGCGTCCAATCAGGTCCGCCAGCATGACCAGGATTCCGCCGATCAAGGCCGAGACAGGCAGCAGGGCTCCAAAAGCAGAGCCGACAAGCCTTCTCGCCATATGCGGCGCCATCAGTCCGACGAAGCCAATCCCGCCGGCAAACGCAACCGAGCTTGCCACGAGGGCCGTGCTGACCAGGAGCAGGACGAAGCGCTGGCGCTGGACACGCCCTCCGACACCTGTGGCGATTTCTTCGCCAAGCTCCTGGACATTCACATTCCTTGCAAGGATGAACGCGATCAGGACCATCACTAACGTCCAGGGCACAAGCACGGCAACATTTGCCCAGGTTGATCCGTATACGGTGCCGGTAATCCAAATATTCGCCTGGCTTGCCCGGAATATAGGCCCCATGATCATCATCAGCGTTGTCAGCGCCTGCATCAATGCCGAAATTCCGATGCCGATCAATACAAGACGAACGGGTGACACACCGTTTTTCCAGGAGAGGAAATACACGAGAAAGGCCACCAGGGAGGCGCCGACGAACGCTGAAACTGGCATCCATTCTATACTTACGGTCAATGCATTATTATCATCACTGAAAAAAGCCAAAAACCCAACGACCGCGACAGATGCGCCTCCGGTAATCCCGAGGATGTCGGGGGAAGCAAGCGGATTGCGGATCATTCCCTGCAGAAGCCCGCCTGCCACAGCCAAACCGATTCCAACCATCAATGCAACAATGATCCTCGGCAACCGGAAGGACTGGACGACCAATCTTTCCATATCTGTTCCTCCGCCAAAAAATACCGACAGAACCGTGAGCGGGCTGATGTCCATATCACCCATCCCGGTGCTGATCACGAATATGGCAAACGCAGTGAGCAGCAGCCCCAGAAAAATCGCGGCAGCCTTTTTATCAATCAAAAAAGAAACTTTGTCCTTGAACAATCGCAAACTTTTGTACTGACTCATTTTCCGTTGAACCCCTTTCTCGCTATATAGATGAAAAATGGAGTTCCGATCATCGCAGTCATGACGCCCACAGGGATTTCCTGCGGCATCAGCACGTACCTCGCAGCAATATCTGCTGCCAATAAAAGCATACCGCCAAAGATCGCGGAGAAAGGAATTACCCAGCGGTGGTCAATCCCAACGACAGCCCTCGTAACATGTGGAATCACAATTCCGATGAAGCCAATCGGTCCAGCGACCGCAACAGCCCCGCCGGACAAAAGAACAATGATGATTCCTGCTGCAAGCTTGACAAACGCCGTATTCAAGCCAAGGCCTTTGGCGACATCCTCCCCCATCGAAAGAACATTCATCTTCACAGAAATCAAGATGGCCCCTGCCCATCCAACAGCCAGATATGGCAGGACGCTGATCAGGGTTTCTAGCTTGCGTCCCTGCACAGAACCGGCAAGCCAGTATAGAACCTGCTCAAGGGCGGCCTCATCCAGGACGAGCAATCCCTGGGTAAAGGAGGAAAACATGGCCGTCATCGCCGCTCCGGCAAGCGTCAGTTTCATCGGAGTCAGTCCTTCCCGTCCTGCAGAGCCGATCGCATAAACACTGATTGCGGCCACAGCAGCCCCCAAAAAGGAAATCCAGGCAAAAGCCTGCAAACTGCCTACTGAGAATAGAGTAACGGCAACAACAACGGCGAAACCTGCACCAGCATTCACACCGAAAATCCCAGGTGATGCCAGCGGATTTTTTGTCAATGTCTGCATCAGAACACCCGCAACTGCGAGGCTTGCTCCTACAGCCGCTGCAATCAAGGCTCTTGGAAGACGGACAGATTGAATGACAATATGTTCATTTGAACCATTAAAATCGGTGAATGCATCAACTGCCATTCCCCAGGAAGTCGCTGTATATCCGTAAACGATACTCGAGCATATTAAAAATAAAATAAAACAGATGGCGAAAAATAATCCCACCCATCTCTGTCCATTGGTTTTTAGCAGCATATATTTTTACCTTTCTCTAATTAAGAAGTTGGCTAGATCGTTATCTCACTTTATGATAAACAGGCTTCTTTTTCATTAAAATCACTTAAACGTTCACAATTTTGTCAATGGCGTTGAAAATCATTCTCAATTATTATTGACAGATTCTCCTCTTGCATTTTATCATAAAGGAGCATAATTGAAAATGATTATCATTAACATTCTAGGAGGAAATACATATGAAATCTTCAAAATGGTTACTGACTCTCGTGACGATCTTCACGGTCCTGCTATTGGCTGCTTGCGGCGGTAATGAGGATCAAACAAAAGATAGCGCTGAAGAACCAGAGAAAAAAGAAAGCTATACAGTTGAACATGCAATGGGTTCCACCCCACTTGAAGGCACTCCTGAAAAAGTAGTTATCCTGACAAATGAAGGAACGGAAGCACTGCTTGCACTTGGTATGACACCTGTTGGAGCGGTCCAATCCTGGACCGGAGATCCCTGGTATAAGCACATTGAGGATGAAATGAAGGATGTCCAGGTTGTCGGGGTTGAAAGCCAGGTCAATGTAGAAGCCATTGCCGCACTTCAGCCAGACCTGATCATCGGCAACAAAATGCGCCAGGAAGACATCTACGAGCAACTGAAAGCCATCGCACCGACTGTCTTCGCCGAGGACCTGCGCGGAAACTGGAAGAACAACTTTGAACTTTATGCAAAAGCAGTTAACAAAGAAGAAAAAGGAAAAGAAGTTCTAGCTGCTTATGATAAACGAATTGAAGACCTGAAAGAAAAACTTGGCGACAAGGTGAATCTTGAGATTTCCATGGTCCGTTTCATGGCTGGAGATGTCCGTATTTACCACAAGGATTCATTCTCAGGCGTGATTCTTGAACAAATCGGCTTTGCCCGCCCGGAAAGCCAGGATAAGCCTGACTTTGCCGAAAAAGGCGTTACACCTGAACGAATCCCTGCTATGGATGGGGATGTCCTCTTCTACTTCACGTATGAAGAAGGTGACGGCAAAGCTACCGAAATCGAAAAAGAATGGATTGAGAATCCGCTGTTCCAAAACCTCGAAGTAGCGAAAAAAGGGGAAGTCCACAAGGTGGATGACGCCATCTGGAACACAGCTGGCGGTGTCAAGGCTGCCAACCTGATGCTCGACGATCTGGAGAAGTTCATTTTAAAATAATTCCACATCCCATTAACAACTCGCAAACATTTTGCGGGTTGTTTTTTATTAGGAATTGAAAGTTTACAAAAAGACTCTTCATAATCCTCCCATTTTCGGAAAGAATAAGCGTAAATCCAAAATGGCGGAGATTTACATGAGACAGTTTTTCAAGAAAAAATTAATGCAGGATATCGAAAAGGAAGCTGCCAAACAAGGCACGGCAGGCTCCGATGAGGATAACTGCCAGGAAAACAGCGAGAATATACACGAGTGGGAGAAACTTCTTCTGCGATCAAATGATTATCAAAAAACATTTTATGTAAACCAAAGAACAGGAAAAAAATTCTGTTTTGCGTTCATGTCAACATTAGTGGATGAAAGCATCATCCAGCAAAGCGCCCTTCCCTATTTGCTTGAAGGGGACTTTATCCATCTTAACGATGTGAAGCGTTTACTGCCGATTGCGGATGTGCAGGTTTCCGGGGACAATTCAGAAATCGAAAGAAAGCTATTCAATGGATACATCCTTCTGACTCTCGAGGATGTGGAAGACCAATTCGTTTTCCTGGCTGCCCAAAAGGAAGTTGTCAGGTCGGTCGCCCAGCCGGAGGTAGAATTCAGTGTCATCGGCCCGAAGGAGTCCTTCGTCGAGTCATTGGACCAGAATTTGAACCTCATTCGCAAACGGGTGCCGGTCAAGGAACTGATTATCGAGAATTATATAGTAGGAAGCCTTTCCAATTCGAGTGTAGCCATCCTCTATATGGAAGGAATCACCAATAAGGACAATGTCAATACAGTCATTCAGCGAGTGAAGGATATCGAATTTGATGAAATCACGGACAGTTCGTATATTGTCCAGCTGATCTCTGACAATCAGAACTCTCCCTTCCCGCAGCTTCTCGATACGGAAAGACCTGACCGTGTCGCAGCCATCCTGGCAGAAGGAAAAGTCGCGATTCTTGTTGATGGATCCCCACATGCGCTGATTGGCCCAACGACTCTGGTAGAATTTTTTGGATCGTTTGAAGACTATTTCCTTAACTATTTACTCTCTTCCTTTTTCCGTCTGATTCGATTATTCGCTGTAGCGTTCTCGATCCTAATTACACCTATATATGTAGCAGCCCTTTCTTATCATTATGAATTGATACCCAAGGATCTGCTGAGCACATTGATTACATCAAGGAGGGAGATTCCGCTCCCTCCGATTCTTGAAGCGCTGTTCCTTGAGCTGACGATTGAACTCCTGCGTGAGGCGGGAGCCCGGCTGCCAACCAAGGTCGGCCAGACAATCGGTATCGTGGGCGGAATCGTTATCGGGACGGCATCCGTTGAAGCAGGACTGACCAGTAATGTCCTCTTGATCATTGTCGCCCTGGCCGCACTGGCTTCATTTACGACTCCCGTCTACCGGATGGGCAATACCATCAGGCTTTTGAGGTTTCCATTTCTATTTTTCGCCGAGCTATGGGGCTTGCTGGGAATTGTGGTATCCTTTTCCTTCCTTCTGACCCATCTGCTCAGACTGACCTCATTAGGACGGCCATTTTTGGAGCCATTGTACCCTCCAAGGGTGACCGATTTCAAGGACGCGATCATCCGTCTGCCATTCACGAGACAATATAACCGTCCGCAATATTTAAGGACGGAAAACCCGAAAAGGTTCAGTAAGAAAAAAGCAAAGGAAAAGAAGGACATCGATGAATGAGCATTGGAGGTTTTGATGAAGCATGCAGCAGCCTGTACCTGAAAGATTACAAATATCACCTTTTCTCGTTCTCTATTTAATCATGTCCATGCAAATTGGCATCGGAGTCCTTGGATACCAGCGGATCATAGCGCAGGCTGCTGGCTTTGATGCCTGGATGTCCGTTCTGGGAGCGGGATTGAGCATCCACATCATCGTTTGGATGATCTATAAAATCTGCCAGACAGTGGAAGGTGATATTGTTGCAGCGAACGTCTATGTTTTCGGAAAAAAATTCGGCCATCTCATCAGCACCGTGTTTATTGTCTACTTGCTTATTTTTGCCTTAGCAGTTTTGAGGACATTCATCGAAGTAATCCAGGTTTGGATGTTTCCTGAAATCAATGCTTTTTTGTATAGCTTTGTTTTCCTGCTTTTGTCCGTTTATATTATCTTTGGAGGTTTTCGAACCGTTACCGGCATTGCTTTCTTTTGCATAGTCCTGCCTAGCTACTTGCTGCTGACATTCAGTTTTGCCCTGAAGTATGCGGAATTCAGGAACCTGCTGCCGTTATTTGACCATTCAATTAAGGAAATGCTTACAAGCGCTTATAACATGTCCCTGACGTATTTGGGGTTCGAGATTCCGATTTTTTTCTATCCATTTATAAAAGATGCGCCCAAGTCTCAAAAGTGGGCGCATCTAGGGGTTTTTCTGACAACCATCATATACACAGCCCTGGCCATTGTTACTTTTTCTTACTTTTCCGAAGCCTATCTCGCCAAATCCATCTGGGCTACGCTTGAAATGTGGAAAATCGTCACCATGCCTTTCGTTGAACGTTTCGAATATATTGGCATTGCGAACTGGAATCTTGTCATCCTGCCGAATATTTGCATCGCCCTCTGGGGTGCCAGCATGATCTTAAAGCGAGCATATAAGCTTAAACAAAGAAAAGGTGTCATTATTATGGCGCTGATTTGCCTGGCTGCCATACCATTTTTTGATACCCGCCTAAAAATAAACCTTCTGAATGACTGGACAGCGAAAATTGGATTTGCGGTCACATATGGATATATTCCTTTTTTGTTTTTCGCGACAATGATTGCCAAGAAGGTGAAAAACAAATGAAGCTAAGCAAAATCTCCCTTATTCTAGCTGCTGTCTTTGCCCTTACAGGCTGTGTGGAGAAAGAAATCATCGATGACGTCAATATAGAGATGGGAGTAGGCTATGACGTGTCTGAGGAAGGAGAAAAAATTGAAGGAACGGTCATGATTCCAATATTCAACCCTGACAAAAACATCGGCAATTTCACCTTCTCTGCAACGGCCGAAAGCAACAGAGACCTAATCCAGGAAGTCCAGCGCAAATCTGCACAGCCACTCGTTACAGGTTCTCTCGAGATCGCTATATTTGGCGAGAAGATTGCCAGAAAGGGACTTCGGCAGTTTATCGACGCCTATGAACGCGATGCCAGTATTGGAGCCAGAATATATTTTGCAGTTGCCGATGATAAAGCAAAAGAAATTCTAAACGGTACGTACGGCAACAGAGGCAATGCCGTCCACTTATCCCAACTGATTAAGCACAACACCGAAAGCAGGAATCTGCCCGTCACCAATATGCATCTCTTTTTATTCAATCTGTATCAGGAAGGAAAGGATCCTTATCTTCCCATTCTCAAGAAAGTCGAGCCGGAAATCGTAGATATTGTAGGGATTGCTATATTCAAGGACGAGAAAATGGTCGAGGAACTTCCTCCAGATAAAATGTTCTTTTTTAAACTGCTCACAGACAAGTTCAGTGAAGGGTCGTTCAATCTTGAACTGGAAGGCGAAAAAGTATCGATTAAGGACCTGAATTCAAAGCACAAGATGAAGGTGACAAAGCGCAACCCACATAAAGTTACGGTCGAAATAAAAATCGAGGGACTGGTCCGTGAATACACGGGTAAAACATTGTCTCCTGATGTCGTAAAAAAAATTGAAAAGGAATTGGAAGCCATAGTGAACAAAGAAACTACCGCCATGATCAAGGATTTCCAGGAAAAGGGAATCGATCCCATAGGCTTCGGCCAATTCATCAAAACCAAAACAAGGGGATTCGATTTTAAAAGATGGGAAGATGAATACAAGAACCTGACAGTGGATGTAAAAACAAACGTGGTCATTACTGAGGTTGGGATTGTTGAATAAGGAAGGAGCAGGAATCACGGGATTCCTGCTCCTTTTATGTTGATGTGGAAAACATATATTTCTTATGGTGGTAGCGGATTGAGAAAATCAGGCTGACTGCCAGCATATTCCCCATCAGTGAGCTTCCGCCGTAGCTGATGAATGGCAGCGGGATACCCGTAATTGGCAGCAGGCCGATCGTCATGCCGATATTCTGGAACACGTGGAAGGTGATCATGCTGATGACCCCTACACAAATGAAGGTGTAGAAATCATTTTTCGTTTCCATGCCGATTTTGGTGATCTGGTAGATCAGCAGGAAAAACAAGCTGACCAGCACGCTCGCGCCGACAAACCCGAACTCTTCGCCGATGATGCTGAAAATGAAGTCTGTGTGGCTTTCCGGAAGGTATACTTCCCTCGTGCCATACCCCTTTCCGACTGTTTCACCGGAACCGATCGCCAGCAGCGACCTCGTCAGCTGGAAGCCCGTGGTGCTCTGGTAGTTATAAGGATCGAGCCAGGAATAAATCCGCCCAAATTGGTATTGCTTCACTCCAAGATATTTTTCAAGGATTTCAGGTTTCCAGATGACAAAATAAAAGATGATGGAAATCAGTGTCATGCCTGTCCCGAAAATAGGCACAAGCAGCTTCCAGGTAATGCCGGAGATAAAGATCATCCCAAGCATGATCGCAATATAAACGAGCGATGTTCCCAGGTCAGGCTGCTGCATGACAAGCAGGAGCGGCACCATCGTGACGATGCCTATTTTGATTAAAAGCCAGAAATCCGTCTGCATCGTCTTCAGCCGGTATTTCTGGTGATGGTCGACGATGACACGTGCGAGCGCCAGGATGATGAACACCTTCACCAGCTCGGATGGCTGCAGCGTTCCCATCGCAGGCACCCTGTACCAGCTCTTCGCACCGTTAATGACCGGAGCAATGCTGGATGGAGCTACAATCAGCCCAGCCAGCAGGACAAGGCCAAAGCCATACGCGTACCAGCTCAATTTTTGCAGCTGATCTGAATCAAGCGTGATGACGGCCGTGATGATGCCCGCGCCAATGATATACCAGACGATCTGCTTGATCAGGAAGTTTTCAGAGCCATACTGCCCTGTCGTCTGCGCGCTGTAGATGGCGACACAACTCGCCAGGAATAATAATATTAATATCGTGACCAGCCCATAGTCGAGCCGGGAGTTATTTTTTGTATTCGAAGTCATGTTTATTCCCCTTTAATGCAGGCTGATTTCTGCAGCCTAAATGAAGAACTGTTCAATACTTCATTATATTTTTTTCGACAATAAATCACAACTTCTGACTGCGAAATGGTTATTATTACATAAAGGGCAGATTCGTATTCAGGCAATATGGCACAGGCAATTGGCTTACGCTTCCTTTTCCATTGATTCATTGAAATATCTGTTCCTAAGATCCTCCGCCATCCACTCGAGATTATTCGGGACCTGCGGCAGATGATAGCCTATGAACAACGGAGTCGTCACGAATCTTGGCACTACTTTGCAGATCATATCCCCTTCGAAGCTGTAAAAGAAAAGATTGTAGCTGCTGCACTTGAACGGGAAAGCGTGCATGATGTAATGCACCGCCGTCTGGATGAAAGAAGCGAATGTAGCAGACGGCCTGCCCCTTTCCATCCTGATATTGAACTCATAAAACCCTACCTTCGGACGAAGGGATAGATTGAAATGGACATCATTCTGTTCCTGGATGTGGAGCCCGGTAAAATCAGCTTCGGAAATTTTTTCGTGGTAGTCCAGGTCATAGAGCCCGACAATCTGCATATGTGAATGGGCAATGGTTCCGCCCGAAAGCGGCCCGTGATTTTTGAAAAAAACAACCGAACGATACTCCCCTGATTCCTCCATCTTCATCCAGTGACGGATCGCGAAACCCAGCAGCCGGTTCAAATGCCCAGGTGAATACCGTGAAAACTCCTCATCACACACATCCGTCTCCACCAGTACAGTCTGGTACGCATTCTCCAGCACCGGATATTTATTTTTAAGCAACAGAATAGGCCCCTCTTCATCAATGATCCCCGTCAGCTCCTCCCGCGCGCAAAACGGACAGCTTTGATTTTTATTTCGGATATTCTCAGGCTTCTGCACGCCGATCGCCGTATTGAAAAACAAATGCGTATTCGTCATTTCCCCACCTGCTTCGGAATTTGGTAATTGGATTTTTTGGTTTTAGTTTGGTTACTGCTTTTGGGTGTGATTCCCGGTTTGATTAGGTGTCAGTTTGGATTTGGTGTCAGTTTGGATTTGGTTTCGGTTTTGAATTGGTGTCATTTTGAATAGTTTTTTTACTATTGTATTAGGAATTACCGTAATTATCATTTTAAAGGATGTAATTTTATTTTTCACATAGAAGGATTCATCTGTTTACCCGCGAATGATATAGTCTTGTAATTTCAGTGCATACTGGGTGGATGTGTTTCATAGCTTTGTATTGGACAAAGTCTTTAAAAAAGTGGGGATTTGTATGCTTTCTAAAATCGAGGCGTTTATTCTTGGGCTGATCCAGGGGCTGACTGAGTTTTTGCCGATCAGCAGCACGGGTCACCTCTACCTTGGCCGCAATCTGTTCGGGCTAGAGGAGGCTGGCCTTCTGCTTGACACGATGCTTCATGTCGGGACGCTCGTTGCGGTGTTTGTTTTTTACCGGCATGAATTCATCCAGATGTTAAAAAATCCATTCGGTAAGCTGACCTTCCTTCTTGTTGTGGGCACGCTGCCGGCAGTGGTGGTCGGATTGCTGTTTGAAGATTATTTCGACGAGATTTCAAAAACCGGCGTGACGATTGGCTGGGAATTTCTCATTACCGGTGCTTTCCTGTGGTTCGCGGATACCATCAAGAATGGCCGCAAGAAAATGGATGACATCAGCTACAAGGATGCCCTGTTCATCGGCACTTTCCAGGCGGCAGCGATTTTCCCGGCCATTTCCCGGTCCGGTCTGACGATTGTCGCGGCGCTTATGAGAAAGCTTGATCGCGAGACAGCAGCCTATTTCTCCTTCCTGTTGTCGACTCCAGCCATCCTCGGGGCGATTGTCCTGCAATCGAAGGACCTATTCAGCGGCGGAAGTGAGACGATTTCGCTCCAGGCACTGCTGATTGGCATCATTTCAGCTGCGGTTTTCGGTTATATCGCTGTAAAATGGATGATTGGCTACCTAAAAAATCACTCATTGAAGCCTTTTGCTGTGTATGTCTGGATTATGGGCATTGCAGTACTGTATTTTCAGTACACTGGGCAGTTCTAAAACACTTTTATAGAGATAAACAAGTTTTTATAGCGATAATTTAACTTTTATAGCGAAATTGACATTTTTATAGCGAAATTCTATTTTTTATAGCGAAATTCAGATTTTCATAGCGAACTGGAAATTCCGCAGCTTTTTTTCCAGTTTCCGGCCATACAAAAATGCACACCATCCAAAAGATGGTGTGCATTTTTTATCAGCAGCCGCCGTCTCCGCCCATGAGGACAAGACCTTCGCGGTATTCATCGTATTCAAGTGCCATGCCTTCTGTATAGTCGACGATATTGGCTTCGATTGCGACTTGAATTTCATTAATGACTGTTACATGATCATCTTCTTCCGGCTCCTCCAGAGCCAGACCAATCTGCGGGCCTCCTCAGCCAAAGCCGCCGAAGTAGACACGAATACCATTTGCATTGCGCTCTGCGAGGATTTCTTTAAGAATGTCGCGCGCTTTATCTGAAATTTGCATTCTCCCGTTTCCTTTCTTCATCAAATCTTTTCTATTGCTTAGTTTACCATGCTCTCTATAAGAAATACACAATACTGCCCGGAGTATTTTGTGAAGGTATAAATTGGCAGATCCCTTCGTAAAATGTGAACAAAATATGATAGATTCATGATGAAACTAAACAAAACTTAATAAAACCCAACAAAAACCTTACCCTTCTACTGAATATTCTATTATATTTAGATTATGAAGAAAAGGAGGGATTCTTTTTGCAGATTTATACTCCTGATGAAATTGCCTCGATGCTGAAAATTTCAAAGCATACAGTCTATGAACTGATCAAACGCGGCGATCTGTCTGCTTTTAAAGTGGGCAATAAAATGCGGATTGAAGAAAGCGAGTTTGAAAGATATAAAACAAGCATGGCAGCACCACCAGCGAAATCGCAGGAAAGGGCACCCACCCCTCCCCAGCACACCCTACAGCTTTCCGGCAGCCATGACTTCCTGGTGGAGCAGCTTGTTAAATACATAGTTTCAGAGGGAACCGGACTCTCAATCACTCCTTCCTATATCGGCAGCCTGGAGGGATTGATGATGCTTTACCGGTGCAGCGCCGATT
>NZ_RSFW01000009.1 GCF_003937825.1 Mesobacillus subterraneus
CCGTGAGCACGCCCCTATCGGACAGGTTTCAAGGCTTCAGGGCTTCAGGGGGAAAGCTGTCCAATTAATCTAAATAAGTGGGCATGAACACCCCTGGTGATTGTTGTAATATTGAAGGGGTTATGATCCTACTCGTATATATTTGATAAAGTGGCTTCATATTCTAATAGAAGTAATTTAAATTCCTCAATAATCCGAATTATAGCCTGTCTGATTTTATCATGCGTCCACCATATTAAAAAAAGGGTTTTTCTAATCGCCGTAGAACTATAGACAAAAGGATTTTACTGGCGCATTCCCAACCCATAAACTGAAAGGGATATTCTCATGCTAAAAAAACTGGAAAGAATAACACTGAATTTTTTCATGGTTTTCTTGATCTTCTCTCTCATTGACTATTATTTCGGATTAGAGCTGATTGACCGCCAAAGTCCATTGTTCATTTGGATTTTGCTGATTTTTTCGCTGACACATATCATATGCCAGGTTTTGCTCTTTTTGGATAAAAGAAAAAAGAAGAAGAATGGTTCAATCGATACATAAAAGCCTGGACATTTTCATGCCCAGGCTTGCCTTGGTTATAAGAAAATCACAGGAACTGCTGCAGCGAGCAATAGGTAGCGGAGGATGAAACCTCCGGCAAGGACCGCACTTTCTGTAATCACAATCGCAGTAAACCCTGGAGAACCTGCCGCTGCCACTTCCATCCCTGCTCGGCGGTGCAACTGCCTTGAATTGTATAATTCCAGTGACTCGATCACAATTGGAACGAGCAACCCTACCAGAATCAGCCCTGTCCAGAAGAGCACGCTGTATTCACCGGAAAGGAGCATCGCAACCGATTGAGCTGCTGATTCGTTTGAAGATGAAGTGATCACGAACATCGTGAAAATCAGGAATACTTCCGCAATAAGTAACGATACGTGAATCTTTTTAAGCGACATCACATGATGGACAACTTTCTTATCAATAAAGGCTGACGTGAGCATAGTTCCGGCAATCCCCGTTGAAAACGCGGATACTACAAACAGGATTGGCAGGATTGCGGTATTCCAGAGGGGCACTGCTCCAATGACACCAATCAGGAAGCCTGTGTAGATTGCCGTAGCAACAGCAAAGAAGATGCCGACGTATTCAACGATCTTATTAATCTCTTTTTTCAGGATTTCCATCAACGCAATGAATGCCGCTGCCATCATGAAAAAGCTTATGAAATAGGTCCCGATTGTCATCACAGAACTGAAATTCGTAAATAAATAGATAAATCGCAGTGGGTCCTTCAAGCCTGCTTCGGCATCGACAATCAAGAGCAGCAATCCGATTCCCATTAACACCGGACTGATTATTCTCCCAACAATCCTGATGGTGACTGCCTCAGGGTATTTCCTTGCTGCGTAGGATGATGTCAGGAATGCTCCTGCACTCAGTCCAGCCAGGAATAAATAGGCTGCGATAATTGTTCCCCAAACCATTATTCTCACCTCACGTAATAAATTTTTGCACTTCCTAAGTCCGCCCTCAATGGCTGGGCATTCCATTTGACGATTGCTTTCGAAACCTCACTGTTCGGGTCATCAAGATCGCCGAAGATTCGCGCATTGCTGATACAAGTCGTGACACAGGCTGGCTGTTTTCCTTCAGCCACCAGCTCAGCACAGAAACGGCATTTCTCGACCACTCCTGTTTTATGATCCTGGGTCCTGGCACCATAGTGGCAAGCAACCATGCAATATTTGCAGCCAATGCATTTTTCTGCGTCCACAAGCACGATTCCGTCTTTTGTCGTATAAGTTGCTTTTGTCGGGCAGACGCTTTCACACGGCGCATCCTCACAATGCTGGCATTGCACAGGGACGAACTCATTTTTCACATTTGGGAAAACGCCTGTTTCCTTCTCATAAAATTGTATATAAGACTCTTCGACCGGAAGCTCATTCTGCATTTGGCAGCTTACCCGGCAAGCATAACAGCCGACGCATTTGCGAGTGTCAATTACCATTCCATACCGTGCCATCAGCTCTTCACCTTCCTAACATTGACGATTACCTCATGTATATTTCCTGATCCGCTCCATTTTTCAAAGTCAAAAGGAACATGTTCCATATAGCCAAAGCCAATGCCATATCCCGTTTTCAGATCTTTCGATGTGATTCCGTAATGGCTTGGAACGAAGATCGCTTCAGGATGGATTCTTTCTGTCACCTTCACGCGAATCTTGCTTACAGCCTCGCTCGACTTCACTTCGACTAAATCGCCATCTTTAATTCCCAATACTTTCGCACGCGCTGGGTTGATCCAGATTCTCTCCAAATCATAATCTTTCGTAATCTGCATTAAAATTGGTATATTCGCAGTCTGAGTATGGCTGTGGATTGCCTGTTTGCCAGTGATCAACCGGAAGGAGTCGTTCGCCGGGCTGACCTTCGGTTCAATCCATTCTACTATTGGTTTAAAGCCGGCAGCCTTATATGTTTCACTATAATACTCTATCTTGCCGGATGGCGTTTTCAGTTCTGGCATTTCACCAAGGGTGATTTCCTGATCCGGGAACATGATGGTTCCTTTTTCTTTGAGTTCTTTATACGTAATGCCTGTTGGCGCAAGCATTGCTTCATTCAAATCATCCAGCGTGAAATTGAAATACTGGCCAACTCCGCATGCCCTGGCAAGTTCTGTATAGATTTCATGAACCGGTTTCGTCTGTGGATGAACTTTTTCCACCATTTGCTGACGAAGTGCGATTCCGGGTATCTTGCCTGATAACCCTTCGATTACCTCGTCCCGTTCAATATAGGTCACTTCTGGCAGGACATAGTGTGCGAGCAGGGCCGTTTCAGACATTTGGACATCTATGGCCACTACCAGATCCATTTTCGATAAGGCTTCCTTCATCACTTTCGGATTTCCATAGCCAAGCGCTGCATTGGAGTGATAGTAGATCGCCGCCTTCATCTTGCCTTCGAGTGCTTCTTTTGCCACGATCGTCGCAACACCGCTTCCTTTGTATGCAAGCGGGAATTGTTTCGACCCAGCCTGTGGCTCATCAGGTTCGCCAGGGTTTGGATATTTCTTCTCATCCAATTTTCCAAGGTTCACTTTTCCCCCGAAGATACTTCCGCCCTTTTGCTGGTAATTTCCTAATAAAGCATTGAACATCGCAACCGCGCGGCCAGTTTCTGTGCTGTTTTCATAGTTGCAGCCAAATGCGCCTCTCCAGGATTGTTCAATCAGCGCTTTCGGTTTTGCTTTGCCCATATCAACGGCAATCCTTGTGATTGAATCTGCTGGGATGCCTGTAATCCCTTCTGCCCATTCAGGTGTATATTTCCTGAGTTCTTTCGCGTATTCTTCAAAACCCATTGTGTAATTGCGGATAAATTCTAAATCATGCAAGCTTTCTTTAATCAGTACATGTGACATCGCAAGCACCAGTGCCAGGTCAGTACCAGGCCGAATCGCCAGCCATTCTGTAGCAAGGTTGCCTGTATTATTCAATCTCGGGTCCACGATGACAATCTTGGCACCATTGTCCTTTGCTGTTGCCAGTGACTGGACAGAACTTGGTCTGATTCCGTCGCCATAGCTTCTTCCTATGAACATGATATATTTCGCATTGCTGATATCTGCACTTGTTGCGGTTACGCCTACAGTGTGCAAGAAACCTGCATCTCTCGCATTCGAGCAAACAACATGGTGTGTGTAATAGTTTGCTGAACCAAGAGCGTTAATGAATCTTGGAGAATAAAATTTCCCGGTTGCCCGCGGGTCTTCTGTCAGGGCTACTGATTGCGGACCAAACTCCTTGATGATTTTGTTTAATTTCGCAGCGATTTCCTCATACGCTTTTTCCCAGGTAATCGGTTCGAATTTCCCTTCACCAACCCGCTTCAATGGCTGGGTGAGCCTGTCTTCAGAATAAACCACGGTAGCATATCCATGTCCTCTGGCACACAGCTTGCCTTTTGAGTATGGATGGTCGGGGTGACCTGTCAGCTTCCATAACCGGCCATTTTTGATATGCCCAATCATGCCGCATTTACTTGAACATGCATTGCAAGTGCTGGCGATTTCTTTAATCTCTGCTTTTCCCCCGGCTTTTACATAATTGTTGGACCACTGATTAAAGCCCGCAGTTCCTGCAGATGCCAATGCAGCAGTCGCCGCTGAAGCTTTAATGAATCCACGCCTTGATAGTTTTGTATCTAGCATTTTCACTAGCCCTCCTTTTTCTCTCGACCGATATACCCTATTGATTTTTTCTCTTAGGTGTTCACGTGGCTTGGCTTCCATAGATTCATGGTGAGCTTGATTTTTCACTAAAAGCAACACCACCTTCCAGTCTTTTAACCTTACAAATATGTAGAACGAAATGCCTTCATCGTTGCGATCAGCACCCTTGTTATCTCCAGGTAAAAAGTTTGGCCTGTATTGGATTCAAGCTTAAACGCAAAATTATCGAGCCAATCAAAATGGTCGCCAATAAATTCTGCCGTGAATGATTTAGGAGCATGTTCGATAAAGTATGCAAGCAATTCCAGCAAAATCGCCAAATGGTCTGGTGTTCCTTCATATTCCGAGGGAATGCTGATTTGCATTTCATTTAAAATAAAGCGGATATGAAGTGCTGAATCCCCTTGTAAATATCCTTTCTCGCGAGCAAAAGCCAGTGTACACGTTTCATCCTGAGTCCACGGTTTATACAGGGATTCAACCGGGATAGCAGCTTTTCCGATTGTAGCCATATAGGAGGAAATGAGCTGGTCATAGCTATCAGGTTGAACATCCTTCCATTCTGTTGTTTTGATTTGATATAATTCCTGAACGGCGTCTCTCAGTTTGGGTAACAGATCGTTCTGTGTGATCTCCTTCCAGATTTCCAGTGTTGGAGTCTTATATATTTCAGCAAAGACTCTAAATACCTGCGCACTCTCCGTTCGTTTATCTATCGTTTCAATCAACGTATCCACCACCTTTCGATTACACCTTCACTATATGGCAAGTAAGTTTGTGAAACAATATACATTCTGTGGCTATTCCCTAGTGTGTATGCGAAGGATTTCACCTACTTAAAGAGCTGCTAGTTAACCTCTTTTTATATATTGAAGTCCAAGAATGCAGGCTTTTTTTGCAGATTTATAAATTTCACCTGACTCTTATTTGTGAACGTTCTTTTACATATGTATGTATTTCTGGCAAACTCCTCTTTTTAAAAGCAGTTTAATCGTAAAATGAAAATATATGAATCATCCGCCTGAGGTGAACTCTATGTCACTGTTAACCAATTGGCTTGAAAGTTTAAGCTACGAACTGGAAATCTCTGAATTCTGCACAAGGAACATAAGCCCACTGAGCACATGTACAGCCTGCATCGACGGGTGCCCGGATGGAGCCATTATTTTAGAGGAGGGGAAAATCAGTATTGAGGAGGAAAAATGCTCTGCCTGTGGCGTCTGCATTACTGTCTGTCCCGTGCAGGCGATCAAGGGGCAATCCCCTGCCAGAAAGATCAGCCAGAACCACCTGCTGCTCGAGGAGGCTTCACCTGTACCGAGCTTGATGGAAATGCTTTACTACCATAAAAAAGGAATCCGTTTCATCTACCAGCCAACTATTCAAAAGGAATTAGTACAGCGAATCAACAAGGTGAATGAAGTCCTGGGGACAATGGTGCTTCAACCCATTCAAGTAACACAGCAGATCAATCTAAGCCAAGAAATTCAGCCCAAATTATCAAGACGCGACTTTTTTGCAAAGCTCTCTGCCGACAGCAAAAAAACTGTGCTCTCTTCCGTGACACCTGTAAAATGGCGCTTTAACGAGAGTAGTTTTAAAGCTTCCGTCCTGTTTAAGGATTGGGCATTTCATAAAGTGAGGATCAGCAAAGCAGACTGCACACTTTGTGAAGCATGCTTTACTATTTGTCCTGCTGACGTCTTCAGCCTTGAGGAAAATAATCTTCAGATAATTGATCACCTGTGTACTGGCTGCTATCTGTGCGTGGACATTTGCCAGACCCACTCAATCCAGGCAAAGCAAAGGATCCATCAGGCAGCACCAGCTTTATACAATGTACATCAAAACATTTGCTCAAAATGCGGCAGCAGGTTCTATTCATGGGAGGAATCTTCTTCATGCCATGTTTGCAGCACAATTGAAAAACCTAATTTCTTTCTGTAGGAAAACCGTAAAGGCACAGGCACGGAAAAGCCGGGATCTAAATACCGCTTCCGCAAACCTGTGCCTTTTACAATTTCTGCAAAAAAAAACTAGGAAGTGCAAGCTTCCTAGTTCGATGTTATTCTTCTTCTCCTAAGAGGAAATCAGGATTCAAGTCTTCGAATTCATCATCATCGACTCCATGGCCCCATTCATCCTCATCGCAGTCACAGCGGCCCGGATGGATTACAACACAAACCTTCGTTTCTCCGATGACTTCTACAAGGAATTCCCTCTCTACATGAACGATGATCTTATTCCCATTCGGTGAGATGACCGCTTCAATGCAGTTCGGCTGCTGAAGCACCTCGACAAGGACCTCGTGATCATCCATGCAATCCGGATCACGGTACTTCAGCTTGATGACATCGCAGTACGTTACTTTCTCTGTCACTACTTCAGTTCTTGTATTATCATCAAAGGAGTACCAGATATTCACGTCATAATGTCCGTTTACTTCAACCGTTTTGCCGACCTTTTTTGCTTTATACTTATGGTTTATTACCCAAGCGCCCAGAATGCTGCTTGGATGATGCGCTGGGTTGATCGTATGATTGGACTGCGTGAATTTGCGTCCCTTCGCTACGACGGCTTTCGTAATAATCTCTCTGTAATCTCCCATTGCGAGCGAAACCTCCTCAATCTTTTTCAATTCATCCTATGCGTGATATTAGACTAGTGTGCGATTAATTTTAAGAACAACTGGTAAAAACTTAGGCATAGTTCATTGTATGCCCATCTGCGATGAATGTTCCCGATTGTAGAAAGTTGCACCCATAAAAAAACATGGCCCCCGCCTATTGGCAGGAGCCATGTTGATTTGAAAAGCTTAATGATTATGAGTGTGGCAGCTTTCACCGTTCTTGATTGCTGCTCCTGTTTCCCCGCGGAGAACGTCTCCGCCAGTCGAAGCGACGATTTCATCCGTCACCGCATTTGAAATGGTTGTGGAGACAAGTTGAAGCAATTCATTCACGTCTAGCTGTGATTGCTTGAATTCCTGTACAACTGGAATTTCATCAAGCTGCTGTTCCAATGAAGCAATCTTGTCTTCTGTCTTTTTAAGTGCTTCTGTCTTTCCGTAATGCTGGAAATTCACGGCCTGCTTCTGCAATCCTTTAATGGAAGCAATAAGTGTTTTAACCTTTTCATTATCATGGATCTGTGCTTCTGCACGCTTGAAAAAGTCCACTTCCTCCGTTTCAGCAATCATATGCGCGATTTCCCTTGCACGCTTGATAATGTCATCTTTATTGTATTTTGCCAACCTACTTCACCTCAACTGGTTCGATTTCTTCTACCATTTCCCCATTTAACGACCATGTTTTTGCATCCGTGATCTTCACTTTTACAATTTTACCGATGGCTGTTTTTGGTCCGACAAAGTTAACAAGCTTCAATTTGCTCGTATAACCTGCAAGGACATCTGGGTTGTTTTTGCTTTCGCCCTCAACAAGCACCTCAACAATCTGGTCCTGATACTTCTTCATGGACTGTGCTGATTGCTCATTCACAAGAGCATTCAGGCGCTGAAGACGCTCTTTCTTCACTTCCATCGGAACATTGTCCACCATCTTGGCAGCAGGTGTTCCTTCACGCGGAGAATAGATGAAAGTATACGCTGATTCATAACCAACCTCGCGAACGAGGGACAATGTTTCTTCGAACTGCTCATCCGTCTCGTTTGGATACCCGACGATGATATCTGTAGTCAATGTCACGTTAGGAATTGCCGCCTTTATCTTGCGGACCAACTCCAAATATTGCTCACGCGTATATTTGCGTGCCATGATCTTCAGTACCTCTGTGGAACCAGATTGTACCGGAAGATGGATGTGGTCCATAAGGTTTCCGCCCTTTGCCAGGACTTCGATCAAGTGATCATCAAAGTCGCGGGGATGGCTTGTCGTGAAACGGATTCTCGGGATGTCAATCTTGCGAATTTCATCCATTAAGTCACCAAGACCATATTCCATGTCGGTAAAATCTTTTCCGTACGCGTTTACGTTCTGCCCTAGCAGGGTAATTTCCTGGTAGCCCTGGGCTGCAAGCTGACGGACCTCCTGGATGATGTCCTCAGGACGGCGGCTGCGTTCCTTGCCTCGTGTATAAGGAACAATGCAGTACGTACAGAACTTGTCGCAGCCATACATAATGTTGACCCACGCCTTGATATTGCCGCGGCGGACTTTAGGAAGGTTCTCAATGACATCCCCTTCCTTCGACCAAACTTCAATGACCATTTCTTTGGACATGTAAGCTTCACTCAGGATATTTGGCAAGCGATGGATATTGTGCGTACCAAAAATCATGTCAACTTGATTATACGTTTTTAGAATCTTATTGACGACGGATTCCTCCTGGGACATGCAGCCGCAAACACCTAACAGGAGATCTGGTTTCTCTCTCTTCAGATGCTTCAGATGGCCAAGTTCACCGAACACCTTGTTTTCAGCGTTCTCCCTGATGGCACATGTATTTAAGAGGATGACATTGGCATCTTCCACACTGTCAGTAGGCTCATAGCCCAAAGCAAGGAAAATGCCGGCCATAACTTCCGTGTCGTGCTCATTCATCTGGCATCCAAAGGTGCGGATGTAGAACTTGCGGCCCTGGCCCATTCCCTTGAATTCCACGGGAATATCAAAGTCCTTGTGATACGCGACTTCTTCCTTGCCGCGTCTCTTCGCATCTTTTAAAGAAGGGGCTGTATAAACCGTTTCAAAGTACTTGCTATAATCTTTGCCGGACTTTTTGTCCGGAGAATTAGACTGTACTTGTTGACCTTCCAAGCGTTGATTCTCGTTCATTGTCGATCTCCTTTCGTTAGAAAGCGCACGAATGCTGGCGCTGGAACCAGAAAGACCTGATTCTATCATTCAAAAACAGGGATTTCACACCCTGAAATATATTAAATATACACATTATAATAGTATAAACTCTTCATCCAATGAACACAATAGCAGGGCTTGGAAATGTAGCTTTCTTTCAAAAAAGCAAGTCCTGGATTTTGATAATAACTTAAATCAGTTTTTATGGCAGTGATGCCCGTCACTATACAGCGCAATAATTTAGCATAAAAAACCCCAATCTGTGGTGATTGGGGTTTTCATATTACATGAATTCAGTTACAAGCTTATCAAAGTATTCCTGGTCAAGGCTCAGGTCAGCTTGAGAAAGCGGAGTTTCTGAATAGCCGTTTACGAGCTGCTGATAAGATTTACGCTCAGTGTCCTGATAGATCAAACCAGTCACGAGTCCGCTGTGCTGCATCAATGTCTGCATAGCAGCTTCACGGTTGGATGGGTCATATCCTTCAATGTCGCTAAGCTTTGTAAGGTTTTCCTTGAACCAATCGTATGTGTTTACCTTATTATAAGTTACACAAGGGCTGAACACGTTGATCAGAGAGAATCCTTCATGCTTGATTCCTGCTTCGATCAATGCAGTCAGGTCCTTAAGGTCTGTTGAGAAGCTTTGAGCCACGAACGTAGCGCCAGCTGTCAGTGCCAGCTCCATTGGAGAAATCGCCTGCTCGATCGATCCCGCTGGAGTGGACTTCGTCTTGAAACCAGCAGCTGAACGCGGGGAAGTTTGTCCCTTTGTCAGACCATAAATCTGGTTGTCCATGACGATGTACGTGACGTTGATGTTGCGGCGGATCGCATGGACAGTGTGTCCCATACCGATTGCGAATCCGTCTCCATCACCGCCAGAAGCGATAACAGTCAGGTCACGGTTAGCCATCTTCACACCTTGTGCAATTGGAAGTGCACGTCCGTGGATTCCATGGAAACCATATGAATTAATATATCCTGAGATACGGCCGGAACAGCCGATACCTGAGATGACAGCCAGGCCTTCAGGCTCAAGGCCAACATTCGCAGCAGCACGCTGAATTGCCGCCTGTACAGAGAAGTCGCCGCAGCCTGGGCACCAGTTTGGTTTTACATTATTGCGAAATTCTTTAAACGTCGCCATCCTAGAACAACTCCTTGCATTTTGTGTGAACTTCCTGCGGCAAGAATGGATTTCCGTCGTACTTAAGGATCTTGTGGATCTTCTCATGGCTTCCGACGTTCATCTTGATGATGTTTGCCAGTTGTCCTGTCGCATTGTTTTCAATAACCGCAACTTTCTTCGCCGATTGTACAAGCTGCATCATTTCTTCTGCAGGGAACGGATGGACCAGACGAACATGCGCATGGTTTACTTTCAGACCATCCTTTTCAAGGCGTCCCATTGCTTCTTCAATCGTACCTCTTGTCGAGTTGAAGCCTACGATCAACAGGTCAGCTTCTTCATGCGGAGCATATTTATGGATTGGCGTATCGAACTTCAGATTGCTGACTTTGCGTAAGCGCTTATCCATCTGTGCAATACGGTTTGCAGCAGATTCTGAAGGTTTTCCAGTTTCGTCATGCTCGACACCAGTCACGTGGTGGATTCCGTTTTTCATTCCAGGAATTACACGTGGAGAAACCCCATCTTCCGTTACCTCATAGCGCTTGAAATAGCCCTTGTTTTCAATTTCAGGAAGCTCTTCTGTTGCCAGTTTGCCACGGCGGATTTCCACTTTTTCATAGTTAAGCGGTTCAACTGTCTGCTTGCCTAAAGATAATTGAAGGTCAGTCAGCAAGATAACCGGACATTGATATTCCTCAGCAAGGTTGAATGCTTCAGCTGCATCGTAGAATGCTTCCTGAACCGTACTTGGAGCCATAACGATCTTCGGAATCTCACCGTGTGTTCCGTAAATCATCGCCATCAGGTCGGATTGTTCCTGTTTGGTTGGAAGACCTGTTGATGGGCCCCCACGCTGTGTATCAACGATTACCACCGGAGTTTCAGTGATTCCGGCAAGGCCGATTGCTTCCATTTTCAATGAAAGACCAGGTCCCGCTGAAGCTGTAATTGTACGTACGCCGCCATAGTTAGCACCGATTGCCATCGTTACTGCCGCGATTTCGTCCTCTGTCTGAATGACAGTCCCGCCTAGAGCCGGAAGCTTCTTAATCAAGTATTCCATAATTTCAGATGCCGGAGTGATTGGGTATGCAGCCATGAAACGGCAGCCTCCTGCAAGTGCGCCAAGTGCGATTGCATCGTTTCCGATCATGAACAGACGCTTTTGACCGTCAGCTTTTTCTAACTGCATGGTCTGCGCTCCGCCCAATTGTTCCTTAGTATATTCGTAGCCAGCTTTGATGGCTTCCATGTTTTTATCGACAACTTGTTGTCCTTTGCGTCCGAAAATTTCCTGGACGACTTCTGCGAAAACCTGGATATCCAGGTCAAGGATTGCACTGGTAGCACCAATCGCAACCATGTTTTTCATAAGAGATGTTCCCAGTTCAGTAGCCATGTCCGTAAATGGAACCGCATACATCGCAGCTTGAGTGTCCTCAGGCTTTTTAGGGCTGAACTTTGCATCGGCAATGATGACGCCGTTCTCATGCAATTCCTTGTAGTTCACATCGATTGTTTCCTGGTCGAAGGCTACAAGAATATCTAAATCGTCAGAAATAGATCGAACCTGTGTAGTGCTTACTCGAATCTTGTTATTGGTATGTCCGCCCTTGATACGTGATGAAAAGTGACGGTAGCCATACAAGTAGTAGCCTAGACGGTTCAATGCAATAGAGAAAATTTCCCCGGTAGATTCAATTCCTTCTCCCTGCTGTCCGCCAACTTTCCATGAAAGTTGATTGATCATCTCTTACACCCCTTTAGATACGTAAAAAAATATGTAAAAACGTTTCGTTATTAAGTGTAGCACTTTTCCAAGTAATTCACTAGAATTAAGCGGTTTACATCTTGCAGTTGTTGCTGAAATCTAGCAAATGGATGGTACTAAACGCTTACAATTCTAGACCTATGTGAAAAAAAAAGCAACCCTTTCAGATTATTTATTGACGAAAATATGAATATTTTTTTATTTATTAAAATATTATAAGTTCCTTGGGCTTGTTTGCTTGTCCTTTATGGTGAAAAAATGCCGCCGCTACTGAATTTAGCCTTTTTACAGCGGCAGCCTGGAAGCCATATTATCGTACAGGAACTTACGCACTTGTATATCAGAATAATATTTTTGCAACTGATTCAAGAGGTTTGCATATTGTTCATTCCCTGAAAGCTGCTCAACCGTGAACTCAATGCCGTCAAAATCAGAGCCGAAGCCTACATGGTCTTCCCCACCGAGAGAACAGACATAGTCAAGATGGCGAAGTACATCGTCAACTGCTGCTTCCTTTTTGCCTGCTAGGAATTCAGGAACGAAGGTGATGCCCATGACTGAATCACGCTGGATCAAGGCTTTGATCTGGTCATCCTTTAGGTTGCGCGGATGCTGGCAAAGCTTAAAGCTGTTAGAATGGGATGCAAATACATGGCTGGCACATTCCATCACATCCCAGAAACCTTTTTCTGACAAATGTGAGACATCACACATTGTACTGGTTTCATTCAAAAGCTGAACAACCTGCTGCCCGAATCTTGAAAGTCCTGCCCCACGCTCTTCCAGCGCACCGTCAGCAGCATAATTGCCATAGTTCCACGTCAAACCGACCGAACGGACGCCAAGCCTGAGCAATGTCCGCAATTTCAACAAATCCTGCCCGATCGCATCACAGCCCTCAAGTGTGAGCACGGCGCCAATTTCATGGTCACCGAGTTGTTCAATGTCCTGCCTGTTTTTGATGAGCTTCACCTGGGGACACGGGGCAAGGATTCGATCATAAAATAAATCTGTCATTCGCAGAGCCGCCTCAAATTTCAAATCAGGATGGACCGATTCAGCCACATAAATCGCGAATAATTGTACCTTTGTTCCCGAGGCTGTCAACCTGTCGAGGTTGACCTGCAATTCTGGCGAAGCAGAAAAATCAAGTGTTGGATTCGCAAAGAGCTTATATAGAACATCACAATGTGCATCAAAGATTTTCAAAAAGATCACTCCTCTAATCCTAGTATACGATATTGCCTCTTGCTGCATATGTAAAATCGCTTTTATCACTTCCATGCCAAAGCAATGAAAGAACCTGTTTGCTCAATGCAAACAGGTCCGGGTAATGCTTGATCTCCCATCATCACACTATTGAAAGTACTTCTTCATTTTGGCAGCCGTTTTGTTGAATTTTAATTGGCGTTCCGCGTTCCGCTTCCCGCAAGCTTTACCTGGGTTCTACAATCAACTTAATAGCAGTACGCTCTTCGCCATCGATCAGAATATCTGTAAATGCCGGGATGCAAATTAGATCAACTCCGCTAGGTGCTACGAACCCTCTTGCGATCGCTACTGCCTTAACGGCCTGATTCAATGCACCCGCCCCGATAGCCTGAATTTCTGCGCCACCTCTTTCACGCAGTACTCCAGCAAGCGCACCAGCTACAGAATTAGGATTAGATTTTGCTGAAACTTTTAATATCTCCATTCCTGGCTCCTCCTTATATTGTCCCGATCCCGGACGCCGCAGGTGGACATCCAGGTTAGTCTGTTCCACTGCTACTATATTCAGGAGAAAGCCCACATATGACCCTCAATTGCAAAACAAGCATGGTCAGGCAAAAAATTCACTTCCTGCATGACTAGTCATAAAACGGTTGATCATCATTTACCAGCACTGCCTGGATTTTCACAGCTTTTCCTGTCTTCTTGTCCAGGTCGATCACCACAGCTGATAATTGGTTCCTGCCATCCTTATCCACTTCAAATCGCGTCGGCAGGCTTGTCAGGAACCTTCGGAGCACAGCTTCTTTTTCAACTCCCAGTATGCTATCATACGGCCCTGTCATGCCTACATCGGTCAAATACGCAGTTCCGCCAGGCAAGATCCTTTTGTCCGCTGTCTGGACATGGGTATGGGTTCCAACTACTGCAGAAACCTTTCCGTCAAGATACCAGCCCATTGCCTGCTTTTCACTTGTCGCCTCCGCATGAAAATCGACAAATATCAACTCGGTGCGTTTCCTGGCCTCAGCAATCAGCTCGTCCGCCTTTTTAAAAGGACAGTCAATCGGTGTCAAGAAGGTACGGCCCTGAAGATTTATGACGGCCAGCTCATCCTGGTTGATCTTTAAGTAGACAATCCCTTTGCCAGGAACGCCTTCTGGGAAGTTCGCCGGCCTTACAAGGTATTTCGCATTATCAATGAATTCAAAGATATCCCGGTTGTCCCAGGCGTGATTTCCAAGGGTTACTGCCTGGGCACCCTGCTCAAGGAACTGGCGATAAATCTTTTCTGTGATCCCCTTGCCACTCGCAGCGTTCTCACCGTTAATAATCGTTACTGTTGGACGATATTTCTCCTTCAGTTTCGGCAGATATTCCGTGATCATATCCCGTCCTGGCGAGCCAACTACATCCCCTACAAATAAAATCCTCATTGCTATTCACTTTCCCGTCTTTTTATAAAATGGTGTAGCTAAAATTGTATCATAATATCAAGTTTAGATGAAAATGATCAAATACCAAAATAAAAAGCGGCGCCTAAGCACCGCTTTATTTTGCGTATTCAACTGCCCGAGTCTCACGAATGACTGTTACCTTGATATGTCCTGGATAATCGAGTTCTTCTTCGATTTTCTTACGGATATCACGTGCCAGGCGGTGTGCCTGCAAGTCATCGATTTGATCCGGCTTAACCATGATCCTGATTTCCCTGCCCGCCTGGATGGCAAATGATTTCTCGACTCCTTCATAGGATTCGGAAATCTCCTCAAGCCTTTCAAGACGGCGGATGTAGTTCTCAAGCGCTTCGCTGCGGGCACCTGGCCTTGCAGCTGACAATGCATCAGCAGCAGCAACGAGTACCGCAATGATCGAAGTAGGCTCTGTATCACCATGGTGGGAAGCAATACTGTTGATGACAACAGGATGTTCCTTATACTTGGTAGCAAGCTCTACGCCTATTTCAACGTGGCTTCCTTCAACCTCATGGTCAATTGCCTTTCCGATATCATGCAGGAGTCCTGCGCGGCGAGCTAATGTTTCATCTTCACCCAGCTCTGCAGCAAGCAATCCAGACAATTGGGCTACTTCCATTGAGTGCTTAAGCACGTTCTGTCCGTAGCTTGTACGATACTTCAAGCGGCCAAGAATCTTGATGAGGTCAGGATGTAGTCCGTGTACGCCCACTTCGAAGGTTGTTTGTTCCCCAACCTCACGAATGTGTTCATCGACTTCACGTCGTGCTTTTTCAACCATTTCCTCAATCCGGGCCGGATGAATACGTCCATCCTGGACAAGCTTGTCAAGAGCCAAGCGGGCTGTTTCGCGTCTGATTGGATCAAATCCAGATAGGATGACTGCTTCCGGTGTATCGTCAATAATAAGATCGATTCCCGTCAGCGTTTCCAGGGTACGGATATTTCGTCCCTCACGACCGATAATGCGGCCCTTCATCTCATCATTCGGCAGATTTACTACTGATACAGTAGTTTCAGCTACATGGTCAGCTGCACACCTTTGAATGGCAAGTGAAAGTACTTCCTTCGCTTTTTTATCGGATTCCTCTTTCGCCCTGTTTTCGTTTTCCTTAATCATTAATGCAATGTCGTGAGCAAGTTCTTGCTCAGTACGCTCCAAAATGATGGATTTAGCCTCATCACGCGTTAAGCCCGAGATGCGTTCTAGTTCAGCCTGCTGATTTCGTACCATCTCGTCCACTTTGCTTTCCATCTCTTCAATATGCTGTTGTCTTTTGGAAAGAGCGTCATCTTTTTTCTCTAAAAGATTTTCACGTTTGTTCAACGATTCATCTTTGCGATCAAGATTCTCCTCTTTTTGCAATAAACGATTTTCTTGTTTTTGCAGTTCATTTCTTCGTTCACGAATCTCACGCTCTGCTTCAGTCCGCAGTTTGTGATTTTCATCCTTAGCCTCCAGCAGGGCTTCCTTTTTCATAGCCTCTGCCTCACGCTTCGCATCATCAAGTATCTGATCTGCGGCGTTTTTGGCACCTGCAATTTTTGCTTCCGCAACGGATTTACGATAAAAATAGCCAACAACTGCACCGACGAATAGGCCAAGCAAAATGGAGATGATCAAAATAATAGCTTCCATCATTTTCACCTCCTCTTGCTATGAACTTGTGTTACGTTTTTTAAAGTGTCGGCATGTACATTGTTACAAGCATCAACATACAGCTCTAATGCTTTTAAACGTTTTTAATACCATGAAAATGTAAAATATACATTTTTAATTGTAAAGCTGCCAAATTTTATTGTCAAGGGTTTGTCCTATATAGGGCGGAAACCTTTTTATTCATTATTCTAGCAATTCTCATTTTTGATCCGAATCTGTGCTATAGTTTTGAATTTCACACTAATATGCTGTTCATCTCCTCAGCAGGAAGAAAGCACAAACAAGGTCTCCCGGTTTTCAGGAGACCTTGTCACTTCATATAGCAAATCTATTAATCAAGCTTGAATTCTTCCTGATCTTCATCACTCTCTGTGATAGTGAACTCGCCATCAAGACCATAGTGATCACGGATTTTCTTCTTGATTTCAAGACGAAGGGTTGGATTTTCCTTAAGGAAAAGCTTTGCATTTTCCCTTCCCTGTCCAAGACGTTCGTCATTGTAGGAGTACCATGAACCGCTCTTCTGGACGATATCAAGATCTGAACCCATGTCGATGATTTCACCTTCCTGGGAAATCCCCTCACCGTACATGATATCGACTTCAGCAGTACGGAACGGAGGCGCAACCTTGTTCTTAACAACCTTAATCTTTGTCTTGTTACCAACCATATCATTGCCCTGCTTCAATGTTTCAGCACGGCGCACCTCAAGACGTACGCTTGAATAGAACTTCAAAGCACGGCCGCCAGGTGTAGTTTCAGGGTTTCCGAACATAACGCCGACTTTTTCACGAATCTGGTTGATGAAGATGGCGATGGTCTTGGACTTGTTGATGGCACCGGAAAGCTTACGCAATGCCTGTGACATTAAACGTGCCTGAAGTCCGACGTGGGAATCACCCATCTCCCCTTCGATTTCTGCTTTTGGTACAAGTGCAGCAACGGAGTCAACGACGATAATATCAATCGCTCCGCTTCGTACAAGTGCTTCAGCGATTTCCAAAGCCTGCTCGCCTGTATCCGGTTGTGATAATAGAAGCTCATCGATATTTACGCCAAGCTTTTGCGCGTATACAGGATCGAGTGCGTGTTCTGCATCGATAAACGCAGCCTGTCCGCCATTAGCCTGCACCTCAGCAATCGCGTGGAGTGCAACAGTTGTTTTACCTGAGCTCTCAGGTCCGTATATTTCAATAACACGTCCGCGTGGATATCCGCCTATTCCCAGCGCAACATCCAGTGCAAGGGAACCGCTTGGAGAAGTAGAAACCTTGGTATCAGTCTTCTCTCCCAGCTTCATAACCGAACCTTTACCAAATTGCTTTTCAATTTGTTTTAACGCCATATCTAACGCAGCTTGACGATCACTCACTCAAATTTCCTCCTTTTATATAAAGACGAACATGCATTCTGACTGTCCGCAAAACTCATTTTTAAAACCTACTATTACTATACCTTTTTCCTGTCAGTTTGTCCAACAAAAAAACGAACATTTATTCGATTTTTTTCAAAGCTTAATAGCTTGGAAAAATGATTTTTGACTATGCTTTTCTGCAATTTTCGGCTGGAGTTTACCCTCTAAAACGCTATTATGGCGAAGTTTCTGTCTATTCACTTTCTCAGCCAGCCAAGAGTGGACTCCTGATGCAAAATATAAAACACGGAAGCATGATTACTTCCGTGTTCCTTTTAAACTATTAAGTATGAATTGGCAGCCAAATTTTACAGTGCGATTCCTGATTGCATTCCTCGAGCCGCCGAGGTTCAGCTTTTGGGACTGGACAGGCTTTCCTTTTATGTGAAGACCGATAAATACAGTTCCTGCAGCGTGTCCTTCCAGGCTGTCAGGTCCGGCCACACCAGTGAAGCTGATCCCTATGTCAGAGTTTGTCAGGGCAGCGGTATTGACAGCAAGTTCTTCCGCACATTGACTGCTTACGGCACCGAAACGTTCAATCGTTTCAGGTCTCACCTTCACCAGTTCCATTTTTGCCTCATTGGAGTAACAAACGAGGCCGCCTCTGAAGATGCTGCTTGCTCCGGGAAGGGCGGTCAATTCCTGCTGGAACAATCCTCCCGTAAGACTTTCTGCTGCAGAAATGGTCATACCCTTGTCTTTCAGGTTCCTGGAAAGTTCGGCCATCAATGATGTTTCACCATATCCATATAAATACTCTCCGACCCTTGACCTGATTTCAGTTTCCACCTGATCAATCAAAGCCTCTGCTTTACCGGTTGAATCATCCCTCGCCGTCAGCCTCAAGGTTACTTCACTGTCACCTGCCAGCGGAGCGATCGTCGGATTGCTTTGCTGGTCGATCAAGTCTTCGATTTTAGCTTCAAGGGCTGCCTCGCCTATTCCAAAGAAGCGCAGGACTCGCGATTCAATTTTCGCCTGGTTGCCATACATTCCGACAATTGCTTCCTGTCCATATTTAATGAACATCGGCTCCATTTCCGATGGTGGTCCAGGCAGTAACATGTATTTGTGATTTTCCGTATTGATAAACATCCCCGGAGCCATTCCATGGTCGTTTTTCAGGATGACAGACCCTTCAATGACAAGAGCCTGCTTTCGGTTGTTTTCGGTCATGACCCTGTTCGTTCTTTCAAAATACTGCTCGATTGAATCCATCGCTTCTTCATCAAGAACCAATTGTTTTCCAAGCTGGCTCGCAATTGTATCTTTGGTCAGGTCATCTTTGGTAGGGCCAAGGCCACCGGTGAAGATGATTAACTCTGCGCGTTTCTGGGCTGTTTCCATGGCATGCCTCAGCCGATCAGGATTATCCCCTACAACCGTGTGGTAGAAAACATTGATGCCCAGATCAGCAAGCTGTCTTGAAAGGAAGCGTGCATTCGTATTCACAATTTGTCCAAGGAGCAGCTCAGACCCCACGGCAATGATTTCAGCGTTCATTGGTAATCCCCCTGCTCATTCAATTAGCTATGTTATTAGTTAAAGGCACTCACTAACAGAAATGTCTATATATCCCTAGCGAGGACCATTATTTTGAGTCGCTGAATACATGCTTATTTTTCGCAAAATAATCCCATCCAGACCAGATCGTGAAGAACATGGCAACCCACAAAGCGATATCAGCGAACGGAATCGAGAATGCTTCAAAAATGATATTGTGAAGCAGCAGTGCAGAGATGGCTACCGTCTGGGCCCACATCTTGATCTTGCCCGGCATCTTTGCCGCAACGACCTCGCCGCCGCCAGCAAGCAGGAGACGGAGACCAGTTACCGCAAATTCACGGCTAATGATGACGATAACGATCCACGCAGGTGCGTATCCTAACTCAACCAATACAATCAAAGCTGAAGAGACAAGCAATTTATCTGCGAGCGGGTCAAGGAACTTCCCGAGGTTTGTCACCAGGTTGTGTTTTCTCGCCAGATATCCGTCTACCCAGTCAGTGACTGAAGCAAAGATATAAATCAATGCGCCTACAAGATGGGTTACAGGCATCGTCGTTCCCAGCATGGATATCTCTCCCCATGAAAAAGGCACGACCATCACAATCAGGAATAACGGAATCAATAAAATCCTTGAAACCGTAATTTTATTTGGCAAATTCATATTCTTTTCCTCCAAGGTGAAGTTTACAAAGCCAGAAGTTCTGACTTCCCCTATTATACGTGATATGTAAATGGAACATCAAAAATATGCCTATGATAATTTTAGCCCGTATAAACAACAGTCCATACGGGCTTCAATCATCTTAACTTATGATTCACCGGGCAGCACGGTTAACAGCTTACTTAACAAACTTGATCGTAATCAGCTGTGTCATGTCCTGTTCAGGGGGAACTGCATATTCCAGCTTTTGATCATTCACGAAAATTTCTGTTTCCGGCGCTCGTCCAACATTGATTACAGCCTGTGTTTCGGCTGACAAGTCCTCTTCGTGGCTTTCATTCTCCCCTTTTACAAGGGTGCCCTGGAAAACAGACTTCCCTGCGCCATTTGAAAGACCGACCCAAGTCTGTCCCAGAGAAACGATCTTAATCACAAACTGATCGGTGTTTTTCAATTCATACACCGTGTTGCTGCCGCTGTTCGAAACCACTGCAAGCTCCTGGGCTGGTGTCTCAGGTTCTGCTTCTTCCTCTGCAGGCTCTTCTTCTGCGGCTTCTTCTTCACCCTCATCAGGGCTCTCATCGCCAAAGTCCTGAGACTCTTCATAACCCGGTTGGCTCTTATCAGTAGTAGTAGGCTGTTCTGTATTTCCTCCTGCATACTTTACTACCAGATACCAGACAAAAACAATGGCACCGATGATAAAGGCTGCAATCAAGATCTTGGGCAGAATGTCAAAGACCTTTGACGTGTCAGGGGAAATGGTTTTCCTGGACTGAACGCGGGATAATTGCTCCGGCAGCTCTTCATTGTATGTAGATGGAACATCATTTTTATATTGCTCAAACAGCTGATCCGGATCCAGTCCGACAGCTTCAGCATATTGCTTGATAAAAGCGCGCACATAGAACTTTCCGGGCATCATCGAGTAATTGCCTTCCTCAATGCCAAGAAGGTAACGCTTTTGGATTTTCGTGATGGACTGTAGTTCGTCCAAGCTGAGGCCCCTGGCTTCACGTGCTTCTTTTAAAACTGTTCCTAACTCAGTCACGATAACACCTTCCAATACTGTTAAAAATCAAATCCTCCGAAATCCGAATCAGTAAACATGTGATTCTTCTGAACCATATCATATACGATTTCTTCATCTGGATTGTTCCGAAGTTCTATAATGTAATCAAAATCTTCCATTGTATATTCCGTATTCTGCACAAAAATATCCGGGTGTTCCACTACCTTGACTGCCGGAAGTCGCATGATTTCCCTGACAAGCTGCCAGTGCTTTTCATTTGCCCTCCTGGTCGAGACAATCCCGTCAATGATGAACAGGTTATCGGCATTGTATTCGTCCTCGATCAGCTGATTACGGATCGTTTGCTTCAGTAAGGTGGATGACACAAACAGCCAGCGTTTATTGGCACAAACACTCGAAGCGACAACAGATTCCGTCTTCCCTACCCGGGGCATTCCCCTGATCCCAATCAGTTTGTGCCCTTCCATCTTAAACAATTCTGCCATAAAATCGACAAGTAGTCCAAGCTCATCCCTTACGAACCTGAAGGTTTTTTTGTCATCAGCATCACGCTGTATGTATCGGCCATGTCTAACCGCCATCCGGTCACGAAGTTTTGGTTCCCGGATCTTAATTACCCTTATTGTATCCATTGTATTTAAAATTGACTCTAATCGTTCAATCTGGTCATCATCATTTGCAAGGATCAAGAGGCCGCGTCTTCCTTCGTCGACTCCATTGATCGTGACAATATTGATTGACAGCATCCCAAGCAAAGAGGAAATATCACCAAGCAGTCCTGGACGGTTGATTACGATTTCATATTCCAAGTACCATTCTTTTCTCTCCATCATTCTCCTCCTCTGCTATTAGCCCAACTTCTGCGACACAATTTGACATCAAATATCTAGCTACTATAATATATGATTTTTCAAGAAGATGAAAGGAAAAACAAGCCAAGTTTCAAAAGTGGATAACTTCAACTCAAAAATGCCCAATCTCCAACCGGAAATAAAAAAAAGAGAGGAAATCATCCCTCTCAAAAATCCCTTGCTTATCTTGTTCCGTTGTTTTGGACCAGCTTTACCATCATCGTTGCAATGGCATGCTGCTCATCAGGGCTGGCAACTGACCAAAGGTCTGCAAGGACTCTTTCCTGTTCATTTTTAGGATCGACATTCTTAGCAAGATAGTCCCCAATTTGGTAAGCAAGGTCACCCATGACTTCTTTGTTCATTCCCTGATCCTGAGCCTGGTGAAGGCGATCTCCCAGGAAATCCTTCCATTGATTCCAATTATCCAGTACGGACATATTGACAACCTCCTTGTCTAAAATAGTACAAGGTTATTTTGCTTACGTACCATGATAATTATTCATATTCTGTTTTGTTTTGCAAAATTGTCACATTTACATTAAGTATGCCAGCCACCGTTGATCGCAAGTACTTGCCCGGTAATATATGAAGCCTTTTCCGATAAGAGGAACTTTACACTCTCTGCTACCTCATCAGGACTTCCCAGCCTGCCCGCCGGGATATCCTCTGCAATAGCTTCAACTTCCTCCGGAGAAAAACCAGCCATCATCGGTGTATGAATGGCTCCAGGAGCTACAGCATTCACCCTGATCCCTGATGGTGCCAGCTCCTTGCTTAATGCTTTCGCGAAGGAGATCTGGGCACCTTTGGCCATGGAATAGGCTACTTCGCAAGCAGCTCCTGTCTGGCCCCAGATGGATGAGACAATAACGATCCCTCCGCTTTGTTTATGCCTTAATTTCGGAATCAGTTTCTTAGTCAGTAAAAGCGGCGAGGTTATATGTACTTGAATCAAGGCCTCCGCATCCATTTCATCCAGGTCCTCCAGCAGTCCATACACACTATTACCCGCATTATGTACGATGGCATCAAGCGAAAAAATACTGCCAGCCAGATCAAGATAGCCTCTCGGGGAAGCCAAATCCGCCTGTACTGGCACATATTCTCCTTCATACTGTCCAAGCTCATCGAGAAGCTCATGTATTCCCTGTTTATTTTTATTGTAATGGAGGTATAGCGAATAGCCCGATGCAGCCAGTTTTAACGAGACCGCCTTGCCAATGGATCCGCTTGCCCCGGTTATCAACGCAAACTTTTTCATACTTCCCTTTCCTCTCCCATTTAAAAGGCGCCGGAAGAACCGGCGCACAGCATTTCTTTACTTATCCTTAGGGACCACCTGGCAAACCGTGAATCGATCCTCATCGATCAAGGTATTTGCCGCATTTTTGATATCGTCCAGTGTAAGGCTTTCAAGTACTGGTACAACATCAAACAGATCCATGTCATTGAAAGCATAACGCGTAAACTGGTTGGCGATATACTCTGGGGAATTTACCGCTCTAAGGAATGCACCAATTTTTTTCTTTTTGGTCCGTTCCAGATTTTCCGCTGTCAAGCCAGCACCAGCCTTCGCCTCCATCAGCATGGCTTCAAGCCTGCCTGCAAGGACATCCGGTTCATTTGTATCACCGCCCACCATAGCAAAACCAAAGCCAAATTCCTGTGAATAGTCATAGGAAAACGTGTCATCAATCAAACCCGCTCCATACAGCTCTGTGTAGTTTTCAGAGCTTTTTCCAAACAGAAGATCAAGGAGGACGTTGATGGAAAGCTCGCTCTTAAGCATCTCCTTGCCCGACTGAGTCGGATTGGCCGCCTTTATGCCAACCAGGCATTTAGATGTCTGGACATTCATTTTAAGGACCTGTTTCTTTTCGGCGACCCCGGCCTGCTCCTCATCGAACTTCCGCTGAATCTCAGGCTTGTTCTTGTATTCCTTCTTGCTCTGATTTTCTTTGATTTGTCCCATGATTTCCTCGGGACTTACCGGGCCTGTGACGAACAGGAGCATATTGCTCGGGTGATAGAAGGTTTCATAGCATTCATATAGCATATCCTTCGTAATATGTGAAATCGATTCAATCGTCCCTGCAATGTCAATGCTCACCGGATGGTTTTTATACATATTCTGAATCAGGCCGAAATACAGTCTCCAATCAGGATTATCATCGTACATGGTTATCTCCTGGCCGATGATTCCCTTCTCCTTTTCAACGGTCTTTTCGGTAAAATAAGGCTCCTGGACAAAGTCAATCAATGTCTCAAGGTTCCTTTCAACCTGTGAAGTGCTCGAGAACAAATAGGCCGTCCTGGTAAATGAAGTAAAAGCATTGGCGGAAGCACCCTGCTTGCTGAACTGCTGGAATACGTCGCCATCCTCTTTTTCGAATAATTTATGCTCAAGGAAATGGGCTATGCCATCCGGCACCTTCACATCTTCACTTTTTCCCGGCGGAAGGAAATGATTATCGATTGAACCATATTTGGTCGTGAAGGTGGCGTAAGTTTTATTGAAGCCTTTTTTAGGCAGGATGTAAACATCAAGGCCATTGTCCAGCTTTTCATAGAACAATTCTTCCTGAAGCTGTTCGAATATGATTTTCTCCATTATTTGTCCGCCCCCAATCCTGTTAAGAAGTAAACCGTATCCAGCTCGACTTTTTTCGCTACCTGGACGATTTCTTCTTTCGTTGTATTTCTCATACCCTGAAGCCACTCATCAAGGCTGACAGTCTTGTCGGACACTACATTGTGGTAAAGCACCTCAACCATCCCTCTCGCTGTGTCCAAAGTCTCTAGCAGCTGGTTTTCAATGACTGCCTTAGTCTGATCGATCTCCTGATCCGTGAAATCTCCTGCTGTCATAGCCGCCATCTGTTCCTTGATAATTTTAACGGCCAGTTCAAAATTATTGAACTCTATCCCGGACATCACCATCATCAATCCCTTGTGACTTTCCAGGCGGCTGGCAACATAGTAGGCGAGGCTATTTTTTTCCCTTACATTGATAAAGAGCTTTGAATGTGAAAAGCCCCCGAAAATACCATTGAACACCTGCAGTGCGTAGTAATCTTGGTCTCCATAGAGAACATTGGTCCTGTACCCGATATTCAGCTTACCTTGTTTGACATCCTCTTGATCCTTCACTGTCTTCTCTTCAACTTTTCCATTGGCTAATGGTTCAACCAGTTTCGGAGTGCGAGGACTGAATTGGAGTAATTCATCAGCCACTGAACGGACTTCCTCTTCGTTCACATCGCCAATGATGAATAAATCCATTTCATCTTCACCAAACGCCTGTTGATAATACTCATATAGATTCTTTTCATCAATTTCCGGGATATCATCGATTTCTCCATTTACATGCAGGGCATAAGGTTCATCCTTGCACATTTCCTGAACGAGCCGGAAATTGGAATAACGCATCTTATCATCGTAAACAGCCTGAATCCTTTGCTTCAAGGTTCTCTTTTCTTTTTCGACAGTGTCCTTGTCAAATGAGGCGTTATCACTAAAAGGATTCACCAGTATTTCCGCCATTAATTGCATGCCTTTCTTTAAAAGCGGCTCCGGATCACTTAGGAATTTCTCATTGGCAATTTCCAATGAAAAACTCAGCACCTGATATTCACCCTTTTTCGAAACATCCACAAATAAATTAGCGCCGTAAAGCTCATCAAGGTACGAACGAAGCTTCGAAGTAGAAGGATAGGCTTTGGAGCTGCTTTGCAATACATATGGAAGCAGAGCCCTCTTTGTTACATTTTCTCTGGTCAGCGGGGCCTTCATTTTCCATACGATTGTATTTGTCTTGAACTTTTCTGTCTTCACAACATGTAGCTTATAGCCTTTCATATCCTTGATTGATTCCGAAATGACTGCCATTGAAATCCTCCTTTATTTATCGCAACAAGACTGGCCTTACATGTTTCTTCTTCACATGAATCGATAAAATAAAACATTCTGCCTTATTATGTATACGTTGGAGTGCCTATATTTAATATTCCTATAAATATACTCTAACTATACCTTTCATGTTCCGCCTAATTCAAGCAAACGAATGACAGGTCCCCATTACAGCAAAAGCTTCCCGAGGTGAATGGGAAGCTTCTAATGAATGGAAGCAGCAATTTCCTCATGCGCTGCTGAGTAATGATATGTATAACCGGTTTCAAACTTAGCCTGATTTTTCCCTCCAGCCTTTGCACTGTATAAGAGCTGGTCTGTGAATCCGAGAAGCTTATCTGGCAAAGCTTTCCCTCTGGAAGCGGCAATCCCGAAGCTCATTGTGATCCTGATGTCTTCATCCGTGTATCTTTCAGCATCCAGCCTTGCATAAAGGTCGTCAAAAAAGGCGATCTGCCTTATTTCATCCATGGTCGGCAAAAGGAACGCAAATTCTTCCCCTCCATACCGAAAGGCTTGGGCATCATATTCATCCGCCAGTTCCTGGAAGATACCTCCGATTCTTCGCAGGATTTCATCTCCAGCCAAATGGCCGAATTGGTCGTTAATCTGTTTGAAATGATCGATATCTCCCATCACCAAAAGAAAGCTTTGCTTCGAACTCGTCATCAGCCTTAGCTGCTCCTGGAAATGACGATGATTATACAAACCCGTTAAATAATCCGTAAACATCAGTTCATGGAAAATTTCCTTCTGTCTCAAGTGCTTCCTTTCCCTGATGACGATCAAGGAACCGAACACGCCAATGATCCAGATGAAAAGCAGATTAATGATAAATACAAAGGTAGTATGAAAGTCAAATTGAGCTTGTAGGCCAAAAATGGTGGTATATCCTATCGTCAGAGAAACGGAGGATAAAATAGCCCCTTTCGTCCGCCAGTAAATGGTTGCATGCATGACGACCAAATAAGCAATCGGGAACAGCGGCGACATCACTCCGTCCGTCAAGGCAAGCAGCCACATCAACGCAATATAATCAAAAACAATCCCTGATTTGGTAAGGACATTGAAGTACTCATTTCCTGCCGACATCTTGATTAAAGCCACCTGTGTCACAGCCATATAGATAAACCCAATCGCCAGCAAAATAGGGAAGGTTTCTTTGGTGAAATTAAGCCTGTCCGCCAATGGAGGAAAATAGAATACCAGAATTCCTACCAATAAGAAGATCCAGCGTAAATATGAAAAGATTTTTTCCGTTTCTCGATCGTCCATATATAATGATAGCTTCATATGCATGCCCTCTTGACGATATATTTTTTTAACAATCTTTTCCTTTATTTTAACACATATGGAAGTTTTATTCTAAAAAGAATGTGTAATTTCTTTTGATATTTATTCATAAGGTTTCTGCAGTTAGATGTTTAGCATAACACCCGTTGATTGTAGGGGAAGGCACGAAGACTCCTCCGAAAATGCTAACGCATTTCCATCGTGCGTGGGCATTTTCGAGGAAGCAAATTCTATGTCCTGCGGGATCAGCTGGCCAGGTGAGACCCCGCAAGAGCTAAGCGATGAGGAGGCTCATCGCCAGCCCCAAGGAAGAATTGCTCATGAAAAAGACGGCAGTTGGTTTTTTTCATATTCTTCCAGCGGCAAGCAAAGCGCCTGGAACGGAAATCAACTGACAAATAATCAGACCACATTAACAATAAAAGAGGTACCTGGCAGGTACCTCTTAAGTCAGTATTATTTAACGTTTTCCGCTGTCGAATGTTTCTCCAACTGCTTTTGGTGCTTGAGATGACTTGGAGAAGATAACGAGTGCGATAAGCGTCACTACATAAGGGAAAATCTTCAACAAGATTGGCGGAATCACAGCCAATTCAGGAATAACCTGTGAAACGTTCGCAATTGTGCTTGCAAATCCAAAGAAGAAAGTAGCTGCAAGCACCCCTAGTGGTTTCCATTGACCGAAAATCAAAGAAGCCAATGCAAGGAAACCAAGACCTGCAACAGTTCCTGTAAATTCACCTGACTGTGTGACAATGATCAAGGCACCGCCCAATCCGGCGAAAGCTCCGGAAATAAGAACTCCGCTGTAACGGACTCTTCTGACATTAATCCCTGCTGCTTCGGCAGCCTGAGGGAATTCACCACATGATCGTAAACGCAGTCCAAACTTTGTTTTATATAAAATGAATGAACTTACGAAAAGAATAACTAATACAAACCAAGTTGTTGGATATGTCTTTGTGAAAAATAAATCTCCAATCACTGGAATATCCGAAAGGAATGGAACGTTAGACGGTGAGAAACCGCTTGAGATCCGGATGTTTCCACTTCCAGTCATATTACGTGCAAGGAACACCGTCAGTGCAGTGGCAATCAAGTTAATTGCCGTTCCACTGATAATTTGATTGGCATTCAGATTGATGCTCGCAAACGCATGCAAGATGGAGAAAAGCATGCCGGCAATTATCGCAGCCAGCAGTCCAAGCCAGAGGACCAATGTGTGGTTGTCCAATACGCCGCTCAGGTAATGAATGGATAGAGCCCCAGAGAATGCACCAATAACCATTAATCCCTCGAGGGCAATATTTACAATACCGCTTCTTTCACTAAAAAGTCCGCCTAGTGCCGTAATAAGAAGAGGAATGGTAAAGATAATCGCGTAAGGAAAAATTTGTTCTATTATTGACCACATCTTATGAATCTCCCTTCTCGACTACAGGACCACTTTTATCTTTGTTTGATTTTCTTGCCTTGAATTTGTTCAGCAAACGCTCAATCATAACACTTGTCGCAGCAAAATAAATGATGATCGCGATAATGGTGTTAGCCAATTCAGGTGGAATCTCAGTCATGGCATTCATGAATCCAGTTCCAGAGTAAAGAATCCCGAACAGCACTGCTGCGAAGAATACACCCACAGGATGATTTGCACCGAGAAGAGCAACTGCGATTCCGTCGTAACCCTGGGCAGGAAGAATACCAATTTGAATGCTTGAAGCATTTCCTGTGTACAATGCTACACCGCCGACTCCAGCAAGAGCACCTGAAATCAACATAGATAAAATAATGTTGCGGTTAACTTTCATACCCGCATATTCTGCAGCAAATCGGTTGAATCCAACCGCCTTCAATTCGAAACCAAGTGTAGTCTTGTCGATGATGAAGGCAATAATGATAACTGCAATGACTGCAAGGAACAAACCTAAGTTAATATAAGATCCATCAAACATATTTGTTAAGAATGGGGTTCTCAAAGTTTCTGATTCTGCAAGTTTCTTAGATTCTGTCTCAAGAAATTCTCCCTTGAAATAACCAGGTACAATATAGTAAATCGTCCAGTAGGCAATCCAGTTCATCATGATTGTCGAAACAACTTCATGAACATTGAACTTTGCCTTCAGTAAACCCGGAACGAAAGCCCATAATGCACCAGCTACCAAACCAGCAAGGACCATAACCAATAGAAGGATCGGGCGGGAAAAATCAAAAGTCAGGGCGACTGCAGTAGCAGCAAGGCCCCCTACCAGCATCTGCCCTGATGCCCCAATGTTAAAGAGTCCTGTACGGAAAGCAAAAGCGACAGACAAGCCAGTGAATACCAGCGGAGTTGCTGTTGCCAGAGTATTGCCGATACGCTCCAGATTCTTCAGCGCTCCTTGAAGCAAATAGGAATAGCCTTCAATCGGATTGCTGCCGATGAAAAGCATCAAAATGCCTCCGGCCACAAGACCTAGAATAATGGATATTAAAGATACGATGGTGTTTCTCATATGCTTCTCTCCTTAGCCACGCCTGCCATCATAAGACCAACTTCATTTTCATTTGTTTCCGACGCGATCACTTCGCCTACTAGCTCACCATTATTGACGATGGCTATGCGATCTGAAAGCTGAAGGACTTCATCAAGCTCCAAAGAAATGAGCAATACTGCATTCCCTTTGTCACGATGCTCAATAATTCTTTTATGGATGTATTCAATGGAACCTACATCCAAGCCTCGAGTTGGCTGGACCGCAATCAAGAGCTTCGGATCAAGTTCAAGTTCACGTCCGATGATTGCTTTTTGCTGGTTACCACCAGAAAGAGTCCTGGCAATCGATGCAGCACCTTCACCTGAACGCACATCGAAGTTAGTGATGATATTTTGAGCATACGCTTTCATAGCAGAATAATTTAATAATCCGCGCTTAGAGAAAGGCTGTTTGTTATAGATTTGAAGCACCATGTTCGATACAAGTGAGTAATCAAGAACAAGCCCGCGTTTTTGCCTGTCTTCCGGTATATGACTGATCCCTTTTTCATTCCTTTGACGGATTGGAAGGTTTGTAATTTCCTCGCCACTGATCAGAATCGTCCCAGACTCCGCTTTCCTTAAGCCAGTGATTGCTTCAACAAGCTCAGTCTGCCCATTGCCCTCAACACCAGCAATCCCGACTATTTCTCCTGCTCGGACTTCCAATGAAAAATCCTTCAGTCCCATAACTTTTCTATTATTTTTAACTGATAAAGAATCTATTTTAAGTACCACTTCACCAGGAGTACTTTCTTTCTTATCCACTTTAAAAGAGACATGACGTCCGACCATCATTTCGGCAAGACTAGCCTCACTGGTTTCTTTCACGTTGACAGTCCCAATTCCTTTACCGCGGCGAATGACTGTACAACGGTCCGCAACGGCCTTAATTTCTTTTAATTTATGAGTGATAATAATAATAGACTTGCCTTCATTAATAAGATTACGCATGATTTTCATCAATTCATCAATTTCCGCTGGTGTAAGAACAGCTGTTGGCTCATCCAAAATAAGTACATCTGCTTCACGATAAAGCATCTTCAAAATTTCTACCCTTTGCTGCATACCTACTGAAATATCTTCGATTTTCGCATGAGGATCTACATTCAAACCGTAATGCTTTGATAATTCTTCAATTCTTTTTGCAGCTTTATCAATATCAAGCACCATGCCTTTAAGCGGCTCACTGCCCAAAATGATGTTTTCTGTTACAGTGAAGTTTTCAACCAGCTTAAAATGCTGGTGCACCATCCCGATTCCCAAACGGTTTGCGACATTAGGATTGGTAATCTTAACTTCTTGTCCATTTACTTTTATTACGCCTCGTTCAGGCTGGTACATACCGAACAGAACACCCATCAAAGTTGACTTACCTGCACCGTTCTCACCTAGCAGTGCATGTATTTCCCCTTTTTTAAGGGTAAGGGTAACATTATCGTTGGCTACGATACCCGGAAACTCTTTCCGGATATTCAACATCTCAACTACATAACTCATAGTAGCACTCACCTTTGTATTAGACTCTATACCTATTAAGAATAGCGTAAGCGCCCTTGTCAGCTTCCCAAACATTCACCGGGCATCTTTGGAAGTCATGTAACAACATCCTTTTGGTAGGCCGGTAATTTGGGAGCCAGGCTCTGGAGCTGTACATTTTTACTTCGAAAATGTTCAAAATTTTTCCTTTTCGAGTTCGATAGACAAAAGAGACGGAAGAGACCGTCTCTTTTGCACTATTTTACTTGAATAGATCGCCTTGTTCAGCAGAAACCTTGATTTCTTCAGATTTGACCTTTTCGTATACTTCCTTAACCTTACCAGCTGTTTCGTCGCTCAGGTTAGGGTTTTTCTCAGGAAGTCCGATACCATCGTTCTTAGCGTCGAAAGTCAATGTTTCTCCGCCTGGGAACTTGCCATCGATTTCAGCTTGAATCATATCGTAAGCAACCTGGTCAAGCTTCTTCATAGCAGAAGTAAGGATGACTGACTTGTCGCCATCGTACTTACCGTCTTCGAACTGGTCAACGTCAACACCTACGATCCAAACGTTTTCTCCAGCTTTCGCACGGTTCTTCGCTTCGTTGATCGCACCAACACCGACACCGCCAGCAGCAGTGAAGATAACATCTACGCCACGATCATAGAATTGAGCTGCGATTTGTCCACCTGCAGCAGCATTGTCAAATGAACCCTGGTAAACTACGTTTTCAGCTTTGATTGTTACATTCGTGTCAAGATTTTCATTTGCATATTTAAGACCTTGTTGGAAGCCCCAGTTGAACTTTTGTACAGCAGGGATTTCCATACCGCCGATGAATCCAGCTTCGCCTTCTTTCAATTCAACCGCTGCAGCTACACCAGCAAGGAATCCTGATTCATGCTCTGCAAAGAATACCGCTACAGTGTTTTCTTTAACAACAGGGTTGTAATCTCCATTGTGCGGATTTCCATCAAGAATGACGAATTTAGCATCTTCATATTTATCCTGGGCTTGGAAAACAGCTGTTTCGAATTTAAAGCCAGGTGTAACGATGAACTTATATTCTGCATCATATAAGTTGCCGATTTCTTTTAAGTATTCTGCTTCAGTAGTTCCTGCTGGCTTAAGGTATTTTGTCTTAACGCCGAATTCTTTCTCAGCCGTCTTGATTCCTTCCCAAGTACCCTGGTTGAAAGATTTATCATCAATCGTACCTGCGTCAGTAACCATACCTACTCTCAAGTCTGACTGCTTCTCATCCGAACCGCCTTTTTCGTCGCTTCCGCAACCTGCCAACATTGTACCTGCCGCTAAAAGCAATGACATTACCAAACCAAATTTACGCTTTTTCAAGGTTTGTACCCCCCAGAGAATGTTTGTGATTTCGCAGGAATGTTCTGAAAAACCAATCAGTTAGCGTTTTCATTTCCTTAAAAAAATTAAATTCTTTTTCTAAGGACATGAAAACTGAACTTGTCGGCTTTAAAGTAATTGACCGAATAAAGAATTGGTACATCGTTTTCATCGAAGTGCATCTGTTTCAACACTAGCAGTGCTGTTTCGGGTGCACACTCGAGAATGGGAGAAATCTTCTCATGATAGCCAATCGGCTCGATTTGGGCCACTGCGTAAGTGACCTTCCGATTTGATTTGATCTCCAGGAGATGAAGTAATGATTCATCTGCAAAAGAGAAATCTTCCGGCAGGATGCTTGCAGGAATCTTGTCCAGACAATAGACAACAGGTTCCCCATTAGCAGTTCTGACCCTTTCGACGAGTGTGATTTCATCATCAAGCGAGCATGAAAAACGACGAATATCTTCTTCGGTTGGCCCAGTAGTCGTTGAGTTTAAGAAGATTGTACCAGGCTTCATCCCTGCCTGCTCAATCATTCCCGTCACGCTGTTAAGCTGCTCGATACCTGACTCGAACAATGGTTTGGCGTTGACAAAGGTTCCTACATCATGCCTGCGAATAATGACATTTTCCTCTTCAAGGATTCGCAATGCTTCGCGGAGAGTCGCCCTGCTAACTCCAAGCTGTTTGGCAAGATCGAATTCTGAAGGCAATTTTTCTCTCTCTTTATATATACCTTTTTGAATATCTTGCTTCAGGTGATCGATTACTTGTAAATACAGGTGCCGGTTATCTGACTTGATCGACATGAGGCGTTCCTCCAACCTTTGCTCAAGACATCAGACATCTGATGTATAGCATTCCTACTAATCGAAAATACTATAACACTTTTTTAAAGAGAAATAAATAGTGTTTCATGATTTTGTCGAAAAAAGCTAGAATAACCAAAATCGTCAATTTTTTTAGGTCAAAAAAACTAGATTTCTGGTATAATAGCATTTTGTAAGCGTTTTTAATAGTATGACATTATTAGTTTCCTCCATGAGGTTTGAACTATATAAATTGGAAAAAGCCAGATGAATCCATCCGGCTTTTTCCAATTTATTTAAGCTTCCTCTGACTTTGCTACCAGGACGTTTCGCGGCTTGCTTCCCTCATAAGGCCCGACGACACCGCGCAATTCCATTTCATCAATCAGTCTGGCTGCACGGGAGTAGCCGATCCGGAACCTTCTTTGGAGCATCGACACAGATGCCGTTTGCATTTCTACCACAAGATCCACCGCTTCACTGTATAATTCATCCTCGACCTCCGAGGTGTTCTCCGGAATGTCTTCAGGAATCATTTCTTCCTGGTACTGAGCCTTTTGCTGCCCGATGACATAGTTGACGACATCTTCTACCTCTTCATCCGAGAGGAATGCACCTTGTACCCTGACAGGCTTGGATGCGCCAACCGGAAGGAAGAGCATATCACCCCTCCCCAGCAGCTTCTCGGCACCACCCATATCCAGGATGGTCCTGGAATCAGTCATGGAGGAGACTGCAAAGGCAATCCTTGAAGGGATGTTCGCTTTGATGACCCCGGTGATGACATCCACTGAAGGTCTCTGGGTGGCGATAATCAAGTGGATCCCTGCAGCACGAGCCATCTGGGCAAGTCGTGTGATTGAATCCTCTACATCTGATGATGCGACCATCATTAAATCCGCGAGCTCGTCCACGATGACCACGATGAACGGCAGAAGCGGCTGATTCGCTTCTTCCTCGTTGTTGTACTTTTTTATATATTCATTGTAGCCTTCTATATTCCTTGTTCCTGTATGAGAGAAAAGCTCGTAGCGCCTCTCCATCTCGCTTACCACTTTCTTAAGTGCCTGCGATGCCTTTTTGGCGTCTGTCACAACCGGAGCAAGCAAATGCGGAACTCCGTTGTATACATTAAGCTCTACCATTTTCGGGTCAATCATCATCAGTTTCACTTCATGTGGTTTCGCCCTCATCAGGATGCTGGTGATGATACCATTGATACATACACTCTTACCGCTGCCTGTAGCTCCGGCAACAAGCAGATGGGGCATTTTATTTAATTCCGCGAGTACTGCCTCACCAGTTATATCCCGCCCAAGTCCGATTTGGAGCTTTGACCCTGGCTTATTGTGCTGCTTGGACTCAATTACTTCCCGCAATGACACCATAGCCACCTCGGAGTTCGGAACTTCTATGCCTATCGCCGACTTACCCGGGATTGGCGCTTCAATCCTGATATCCTTTGCAGCAAGTGCCAGTGCCAGGTCATCATTAAGGCTGACAATGCGGCTGACCTTTACACCGACATCCGGATGGACTTCATATTTTGTTACGGCTGGTCCAAGATGGACCTGAGTAACGCGAGCTTTGACTCCAAAGCTCTGGAATGTCCTCTCGAGCTTTGCCGCGTTCGCATGAATCAGTTCATACTCGCCGCTTTGATCCGTTTTATTTGGCAGCTTCAAAAGGCTGACTGGCGGTAGTTCATACGCCGTATTTTCCACCTCAGTAAACGTTATCGGCTGCTGGAGCTCTTCTGCCTCATCACCCGATTCCTTTTGAGGGCTTTCCTTCTTCTCCGCCTGCTGTGGTTGAGCTTCATTCGGATTCGCATACGCACGCTCGGCAAAACTAGAAATAATCGGTTCAGGAGCTGGCTCCTCGGCTAATTCAATCGTCCTTTCAGCAGTTGCTTCCTGTCCGGCGGATTGGCTGGCTCGGTTTGTCTGGCTATTTTGCCTTTCTGCCTGCCTCGCTTCACGCTGGGCAATCCTTTTCTGCTGCTGGTTTTCTTTCCATTCCTTCATGTCATCAATAAATGACTTCCATTGACCAGAGATGAATCTCCCAATAGGCAGAATGATTTTACCAGCAGCCTCGCTGAATGTCCTGCCGGTGACGAGGATTCCCCCGATGACGATTAACAGGAAGGCGATTAACTGGGAACCGGCTGCATCAAACAAATAATAAAACAATGCGAACATCACCGCACCGATCATTCCGCCTCCAAGATCAGTTGTGCTTGTTTCGCCTTTGACCTCCATTACATACAGATCAAACGTATTTTTGATTACGCTTGGGTCCTCGAATTTCCCTCCGTTGGACAAAAGCTCAAACAAAGTTACGTGGCTTAATAATAGGATTGCACTGATAATCAAGTATGTACCAATCAATTTAGTGTGAAAAACAAATGGAAGACTGCGTTTCCACATAATATAGATGCTGAATACCACCAGCCCAACTAAGCTTAGCATATACCATTCCCCGAAGAAGAATCGGAAGAACAGTACCACTGCTTTTCCAACAGCCCCTAAATCAGCCATCGCGATTATGGCTAGTGCCAGCATCGCTAACCCGGCAAGTTCATACTGAACTGTAGATTTCAATGTATTTTTCTTTCTGGATTGCCGTCTTTTCTTTTTGGCCATTTTATCACCTGATATTTATAGCTTCACTTACAGCATAATCAACCAGTCTGTTTTCCAAACTTCCATAAGAAGAAAAGCAGCCTGATTCGGCTGCCAATGCTGAGTGTATCCATATTATATCATAATTACCAGTTCAACTGGGACAATCCTTTTTCCTAAGATAACGAAATTTTCGCACCGGGCATACAAATTGGATCCATATAATGATTCGGATCCGTGCTCATCACCCTTACAACACGGTATTCATGAGAATCTGTCCACTCGGCCATGATTGGAATCCCATTATAGGATAACATCACCTGGTTTACAGCTTCCTCCTGGGTTGGAGGGAAAACCTGTTCTTGAGGCATCATTGTATAAAGAATCATTGCACCATCACTTCATCCTTTGGTTTAGTCAAATCAATCAGCTCATTCAGCTTCTTCATCGCCTGTCCTATGCCGCCGACCTCATGGATGAGACCAGTTTGTACAGCGTCATGGCCAACCACATTCGTTCCAATATCCCTTGTGAGGTTTCCTTTGGCGAACATCAGCTCTTTAAAGGTCTCTTCGGCAATATTGGAATGCTTCGTAACAAAATTGATGACTCTTTCCTGCATTTTATCGAGATATTCAAAGGTCTGTGGTACTCCAATCACAAGTCCGGTCAGTCGAATTGGATGAATCGTCATCGTTGCCGTTTCTGCAATAAATGAGTAATCACAGGAAACCGCGATTGGGACCCCAATAGAATGACCACCGCCAAGCACTAAAGACACAGTGGGTTTCGAGAGCGAAGCAAGCATTTCTGATATCGCCAGTCCCGCTTCCACATCACCGCCGACAGTGTTTAAAATAACAAGCAGGCCTTCAATGTTAGGATTTTGTTCAATCGCGACAATTTGAGGGATCAAATGCTCATATTTTGTTGTTTTATTATGCGGAGGCAGCTGCATATGTCCCTCGATTTGACCTACAATCGTCAAACAATGGATTTTTGAATCCTGAGAAAGCTGCGGCACATTTGTTTGACCGAGCTGCTGGATTTTTTCCAGAAGACCAGAAGGCTTATTCTCTTTGTCCCCCTGCTGTCCTTCCTGGTTTTCTGAACCGACATTATTCATTTCATTATCCATCCGTAAAATGCTCCCTTCAGACATGATAATTTTAGTATGAACATCCTCTTTATTTTCATTCGAGACATGGGTTTTATGGTACATCTTGAATAAGGTATATGCAGGCTTGTCTCCAAAGAAAAAAGCACAGGCATTCAATGAACACCAGTGCTTCATATTTTATTTCACTTCCATGATGATCGGCATGATCATGGGTCTCCGTTTTGTTTTTTCGAACAGGTATTGGTGAAGCGAGTCCCGGATGTCCTGCTTCATGCTGCTCCAGTCGAAGGATTCTTTCGAAACATTCTTTTCAACAATCTCCCTCACCAGCGCAGAGGAATCGGCCATTAGCAGCTCGGATTCCCGCACATAGACAAATCCGCGTGAGATGATTTCTGGTCCGGCCACGATTTTTTTATCTGCCCTGTTCAATGTCACCACAACGATCAGGACCCCATCCTGAGAAAGCAGTCTCCGATCTCTCAGGACAATATTGCCTACATCACCGACACCGATTCCGTCAATCAAGGTATTTCCGGCCGGTACTCGTTCGGTTACCTTCATTTTTCCGCCGGAAATCTCAATGACATCGCCGCGATCGGGAATGTAGATATTCTCTTCAGGTATTCCGCAAGAGAGTGCAACTTTCTTGTGAGCTTTCAGCATCTTGTATTCACCATGAACCGGGATGAAGAATTTAGGGTTCATCAGATTGATCATGAACTTCAATTCTTCCTGGCTGCCATGGCTTGAAACCTGGACACTTCTTTTGCTCGAAACAACTGTTGCTCCTGCACGGTACAGCATATCAATGGTTTTATAGATGAAAACTTCGCTTCCCTTTAATGGTGAAGCCGCAATCAAAACTGTGTCGCCTTCCTTAATATTAACCTGCGGATGTGATTGTTTAGCCATTTTTTGCAGCGCTTCAATTGGCTCTCCCTGGCTGCCTGTTGTTAAAATGACAACTTCATCATCTGATAAGCTTTTAATATCGGCAACAGGGATAATGAGGTCTTCTTCTACCATTAAGTAGCCCAGTTCGAGAGCGATGTCGTAAACTCGCTTAAGGCTTTTTCCAACTACAGCCACCTTACGCCCGTTTGCAGCCGCACTGTCGAACAGATGTTGAATCCTGTTTAAATCAGAAGCGAAGCAGGCTGCGATTATTCTGCCTGGGGCATTATAGAATACGTTGGAAAGTTCCTCTACCACCACCGATTCAGAAGGCGTGTAACCCGGTTTTTCTGCATCAGTGCTATCTGACAGCAAACAGAGGACACCCTTTTCTCCAATAGCGGCCATCTTGCCAATTTCAGGTTTATAAAGTGCCGAGGCTGCCTGGTCAAACTTAAAATCACCTGTATGTATAATTGCGCCTTCTGATGTATGGATACTAACGCCAACAGAATCCGGGATGCTGTGATTGGTCTTGAAAAATGAAACAGTAGCCGAGCCAAAGTCCAATACGGTGTCAGAATTGACTTCATGAAAACCCACCGTACCCGAGTAATCCTGTTCTTTCATTTTTTCTTTTGCGAGTGCGAGCGTGAGTTTCGTGCCGTATACCGGGGCATTGATCTTTCTCAATACATATGACAGTGCCCCCATATGGTCTTCATGTCCATGTGTCAGAAAAATGGCCTTAACCCTGTCACTGTTAGATTTTAAATAGGTGATATCAGGAATGACAATGTCGATCCCCAGCATCTCATCCTCAGGGAACATCAGCCCCGCGTCCACAACAAATAGATCTCCGTCCACTTCGGTGACATACATATTCTTGCCGACTTCCCCAACGCCACCAAGCGCGATGATTTTTATATTTTCAGTATTCTCCGTTTTCAAGACTATGTTCCTCCTATGTTGATATATGCCGACCGTGACCAGTTAAAATCATTATACTTGATGACAGAAAATCTTTACAACTTTATTCTTTATGATGATTTCCAATGACTTCCGAGCGGAGAGTTACGGAATTGGCGGGCGCTGGGCATGGTGGTTGGGTGGGTTTACCCAACTAATGTACAGTGGAAATTGCTCTTGGTTGGTATTATCGCGGAAGTGGTCGATATATTTAATAAAGCAGGCCATTTCCTATTAACATTTCTTTTTTAACTTCGTTCATCTCTCTGATTTTCACGAAGGTATAAAGAATAAATAAAGGCCAGCCCTCAAAGGCTGGCCTTGCAATGATTTATTTGAATAGATTTGCTACTGCAGTTCTTTCCTGTTCTGTCAGAGGCACCATTGGCAGGCGTACGGATCCGACATCCAGTCCTTTTAGCTGCAAAGCGGTTTTAACAGGTCCCGGACTTGGAGCTGCGAAGAGTCCTTCCATGATCGGGAGCAAACGCTGATGAAGTTTGGCAGCGTCTTCGTTTCTTCCGCTGAAGAAGGCTTCGACCATTGCCTGCATCTCATTTCCAATCACGTGGGACGCGACGGATACGATTCCTGCTCCGCCGATCGCAAGAACCGGAAGTGTCAGGCCGTCATCACCACTGTAAAGAAGGAAGTCATCTGGTGTGTTGGCAAGGATTTTCGTCATCGCGTTCAAATCTCCGCTCGCTTCTTTTACCGCGACGATATTCGGTATTTCAGCCAGCTTAATGATTGTTTCAGGCTGGATGTTAACAACAGATCTCCCAGGGATGTTGTAGACCATTACCGGAAGCGATGTTGCTTCTGCAGCAGCTTTGAAGTGCTGGTAGAGGCCTTCCTGGTTCGGCTTGTTGTAGTATGGCGCAACGATCATGATGGCATCCACGCCGATCTGCTCTGCTTTTTTCGTCAGTTCGATGGTAGCATAGGTGTTGTTGCTGCCTGTTCCTGCGATGACAGGGACGCGCTTATCAACCACCTTCACTACATGCTGGAATAATGCCAGCTTTTCTTCTTTAGAAAGAGTTGGAGATTCTCCAGTAGTCCCGGCGACTACAAGGGAATCTGTTCCATTATCGATTAAATGGTTGATTAGCTGGGTAGTTTTTGCGAAGTCAATGTGACCTTTGTGGTCAAAAGGGGTCACCATTGCTGTAGATACTCTTCCGAATTGAACCATTCCTGTTCACTCCTCTTATTTCCGGCTTCGCCAGGCAGTCGCTGGGAAGCTTTAAATCAATTTAAATATCATGTCGCTCGAATTCGACTGTTTCTTCCTCGAGCTGGAAAGCATCGTGCAGCGCATTTACAGCTTTGCGCAGATCATCTTGCTTTACAAGGACCCAGATTGTCGTATGGCTGTCAGCTGATTGCAGGATACGGATTCCTTTTTCAGACAATGCCGTCACGATCTTCGAAGTGACACCTGGGACTCCAGCCATACCGGCACCAACAACGGATACCTTGGCACAGTTCCGCTCTATTTGCGGGATATGTCCCAATCCCTCAAGGACCTTTACTGCACGGTCGGTCATTTCGTCTGAAACGGTGTAAACGACTCCGTTTGGTGAGATATTGATGAAATCCACGCTGATATTTTCATTGGCCATCGCTTTGAAAACTTCAGATTGCAGGTTATATTGATCTTTCTTTGCGAACACCTTAATCTGGCTGACATTCGATACATGTGCAATTCCAGTAACAGGGCGCTCCTTGATATCTGTTCCTTTGTTCTCGCGGTTCAGTGTTGTGACGAGTGTGCCAAGGCTTTCAGAATAAGTCGACCTAATCCGGATTGGCACTTTTGCCTGCATGGCAATTTCTACGGCTCGCGGATGGATGACTTTTGCCCCCTGATAGGCCATATTGCATACTTCCGTATAGGTAACGACTGATAACGGTCTCGCATTTTCGGCAATGCGCGGGTCGGCGGTCATGATCCCTTCCACATCTGTGAAAATATCAATCCATTCCGCATTAAGAGCCGCTCCTAGTGCTGCTGCGGAGGTATCGCTGCCTCCTCTGCCGATTGTTGTCACGTCTCCGTTTTTCGCAGCACCCTGGAAACCGGCAACGACCACAACGTCAACCTGCTCAAGCTCTCTCAGAAGGCGGTCGCATTTCATGTCGAGGATCCTGGCATTTGTGTGCTCGCTGTTCGTTCTGAATCCAGCTTGTGCCCCGGTAAGAGCTGTCGCGTTGATCCCGTTTTCAAGCAGCATATTGGTAAACACAACACTTGAAATCGTTTCGCCGCAAGAGAGCAATAGATCATGTTCACGCTTGCTGATTTTGCTGTCACTGCCGCCAATCAGGCTAAGAAGAGTGTCCGTTGCGTACGGATCACCCTTCCTTCCCATTGCCGAGACAACTACAACCGCTTTGTATCCATCAGTAATCGCATTTTTAATATGGCTCATGGCGTGGCTGCGGCTTTGCTCGTCACGCACTGAAGTGCCGCCAAATTTTTGAACGATAATTTTCATCGTAACACCTCAGAAATTCTGTCTTAGATCATGTTTGCTTTTATTTTACAAGGCCCAGCTTCACAAGACTTTCAGCAATCTGGACCGAGTTCCATGCTGCGCCCTTCAGAAGGTTGTCGGAAACGACCCACATATGGAATCCGTTATCGTTATCCAGGTCCTTCCTGATTCTGCCGACAAATACATCATTTTTACCGACGCAGAATGCAGGCATCGGGTATAGCTGCTGTTCTGGGTCGTCCTGGAGAACTACTCCCGGCGCATCCGCCATCAGTTCTTTCACTTCTGCTGCAGATACTCCGCCCTGGCCAACCTCAAAATATAATGACTCAGAGTGTCCTGTGCCTACAGGCAGGCGCACACATGTAGCGGCAACCTGAAGCTCAGGCATGTGCATGATTTTCTTTGTTTCATTAATCATTTTCATTTCTTCGTACGTAAATCCATTATCTACGAAAGTATCGATTTGCGGAATGGCATTGAAAGCGATCTGGTAATGCTTTTCACCTGATTTTACTGGCAGCACTTTTGGTTCATACTCTTCCCCATTGAGGATAGCCTGTGTCTGTTCTTCAAGTTCCTGGATCGCTGCAGCCCCTGCCCCAGATACTGCCTGGTATGTCGAGACAATGATCTTCTCAAGTCCGTATTTCTTGCGTAAAGGTTCCAAAGCAACGACCATTTGGATGGTAGAGCAGTTCGGGTTTGCAATGATGCCATTATGGTTGTGCAAATCTTCCTCATTCACTTCCGGCACTACAAGCGGCGTATTTTCATCCATTCTGAAAGCACTTGTATTGTCTACCACGATCGCACCACGTTTCACTGCTTCTGGCGCAAGTTCCTTCGATACGCTGCCGCCTGCGCTGAACAGCGCAATATCCACACCTTCGAAGCTCTCTGGTTTTGCCTCCAGGACAGTTAGTTCTTCCCCTTTATACTGTACCTTCGTACCAGCTGATCTTGCAGATGACAGCAATAAAAGCTCTGACACAGGGAAGTCCCTGCTTTCAAGCGTCTGAATCATCTGCTGCCCTACTGCTCCTGTTGCTCCTACAACTGCTACACGGTAACCTTTTCTCTCTGACATTGCTGTTTCCCCTTCCACTACCATTATCGTTTTGATATCCCCTTATTTTGCTGGGTTGTTATAAACATAAGTATAAAACGGCGGTTCAAATTATAAAACCGCCTTGTATATTATCCTATATTTTATCATAATCAAACATTAAGGAAAGAAACATTTTGCTTCACTGCCGGAGAAAAGCGTTTCCAGCTTAAAATAGGGCTTTGTTTATGCGAGCTAATCGTTCTCAACGGCTGCATTGTTCCTTCATCATTTTTGGCTCAAGGCTCTATGAGACCCTGCCGGCAGGACTTCTCTATGAAAAGCAGTGTACTCTAAAACGTTAGTTATCTTTGTATCGTTCCACCAGGACTGGCTGGATCTGTTTGCCCTCCATAGCCGCAACGATGGTTTCTGAAAGCAGTCCCATCCTCGCCACCATCGAATTTGGCTTCTTGACCGGATCATCCTGGCCAAATGGTATCATGTAAATATTCTTGGTGGCCATCAACTTCATCAGATTCATTCCATTCAATCCTAAAGCATCGTTTGTCGAAATGCCAAGGACAACCGGCTTCAGGTTCCTTAATGTTGCTTTTGCTGCCATCAGGACAGGTGAATCTGTCATTGCGTTGGCGAACTTGCTCATCGAGTTTCCAGTCAGCGGGGCAATGACCATACAATCCAGCGGAATCTTCGGTCCAAGCGGTTCTGCTTTGACAATCGAATCAATCACTTTATTGCCTGTAAGCTCCTCAATCCGCTGTACCCAATCCTCACCTTTTCCAAAACGTGTTTCTGTATTTTTAACAGTGAACGTCACCACTGGCAGCACTTCAGCGCCTGCATTCACCAACTTTTCTATTTCAGGAAAGACAGCATCGTACGTACAATGAGAACCTGTTAATCCAAATCCAATCTTCTTACCTTGTAAATTCATGCTTCTTTCTCCTTTCGGTGTAAAAAGTCTTCCATAAGCAGCTGAGAAAGAACGTTAGCTAAAATTTGGCCTGCCGTTTTTGGGGCAACAATCCCCGGAAGTCCAGGTGCAAGCAATGCCTTGATCCCACGTTTTTCCGCATAGCGAAAATCCGTTCCACCAGGTTTGGATGCAAGGTCAATGATCAATGTATGAGCTGGCATCCTTGAAATCACTGATGCTGTTACAATTTGATGAGGTATGGTGTTGATGCAAATGTCGGTATCTGAGACAGCCTTCGCAGTGTCAGAAAGCAGGAAAGGTTCAAGCCCCATTTCTGCAATCCTTGCGATATGCTCGCTTTTTCTTGCCCCGACCTTAACTTTGGCTCCTAAAGCATGGAAAGTCCGCGCAACACTCATTCCGACCCTGCCCAATCCAAGGACTGAGACTCGTGAACCGTGAATCGTAAAATCAGTATGCTGAATCGCCATCATGATCGTTCCTTCAACAGTCGGGATCGAGTTGTAAATCGCTACATCGTCCCGCTCGAAAAGCTGTACCAATTTACGATTCGACTGCTTCGTGATACCAGTCAAATAGGCATTGCTGATGCCTGAATAGACTGTGCAATGCTCGGGAGTCCGTTCAAGCATTTCCTTTATAAGCACGACCCGTTCATTGGAAAAAATCGTTTCTACCTGGCCTTCCAGACTCGTTCCTGGTACCGGCAGGATCAATGCATCCTGGACGGAAAAATCCACTTCATCTATCTTTTCTTTTGAGGCACCTGTAAAAGCATGGTCCAACTGCTCGAAGCCTATTAAAGAAAGTTTTGCATCAAGCTCTGTCAGCTTGCGAATAATCTCCAGCTGTCTCGCATCACCGCCGATAATCGCGATTTGCATTCCTGTCAGCATGAGAACAATCACCTTCTTTTCCATTAATCCTGGAATCTATATTCAATCAATTTGAACTACTTCAACATCATATGTAGCGACCTGGGAATAGGTGAGTTTTCCATAAAAGAAAAGCGCCGGCAGTTATACCGGCGCTAAAATACCTGAGGCAAAGAAATAAGCCGGCTTCTCAGCCCGCTTCATTCTTCTTCATCCGGTATGTCGATAATGATCATGTCTGATCCGATCTTTTTGATATGCTTCCAGGGGACGCGGACTTCTCCGCCTTGTTTGCGCAGCCCAAACCATTTCAGGGAAGGGATGATCAATGCTTCAATCTGGCCGGTCCTTTCATTGATTTCAAGATCGGTCTGGCCAAGAACTCCCAATCGCTCTGCCCTCTTAACATCGACGATTTCCTTTCCGCCAAGTTCACTTAATTTCATGATGCCCTCCTGTCACTTTGTCCTTATTCTATATGTATCTATGAAGTGATGGATTTAGAATACAACAAAATAAAAAAAGCCTGGCAGGCTTGGAATCCTTAAATAATAGGCTCAGTTAAATTAAAATGTTGATATTAACACCTGTTGATTGTAGTGGAAGGCGCGTAGACTCCTGCGGGATCAGCTGGACAGCTGAGACCCCGCAGACGCCAATGGCGGCGAGGAGGCTCAGCGCCAGCCTCGCGGAAAGCGAAGCGCCTGGAACGAAAATCAACAGCCAAATTTAACAGAGCAAAAAATAAAAACAGCAGCTTTTCAGCTGCTGTCCATTTTCTATATTTTTGGCAATTCGCCACTTGGGCTGATCAATGACACGGAGAAATTATCGGTAAAGATATTATTTGCCATTGTATCTACACTGTTCTTGGTTACCTGATCGATCTGTTCCACAATCTCGTCAAGCGACCTGTGTCTTCGAAGAAGCAATTCATTTTTTCCGTTCCGGCTCATCCGGCTGTTTGTGCTTTCCAGACTCAGCATCAGGCTGCCTTTCAGCTGTTCCTTGCTGTTGTTGAGTTCTTTTTCAGTGATTCCCTCAGCTCTCAGCGTGCTAAGTGTTTCCTGGATTGTTTCGTAAAGTACATCCAGCTGGTTTGCACCAGTACCGCCGTATATTGTTACAATTCCACTGTCCTGGTAGGCAGAATGGTAGGAAAAGACTGAGTAAGCGAGACCACGCTGCTCACGGACGTCCTGGAACAGACGGCTGCTCATGCTGCCTCCCAGCACGTTGTTTAACACAATCAAGCTGTAGACATCCTTATGGCCGATTTGCAAACCTTCAAACCCAAGGCACAGATGTGCTTGCTCTGTTTCCTTCTTGCGGGATACATGCTTCGCATGGAACTCCGGTTTGACATGATTGATACTCTCTTTGCTCGCTTCGTATGAACCAAAGAACTCCTCAGCATTCTTAATGAATGACTCTGGCACATTACCGGCAATGGAAATAACGACATTTTCAGGTGTATAGGTTTCATGCATATACTGTGTCAGCTTTTCCCCTGTAAAGCTCTGGAGCGTTTCTTCTGTCCCAAGGATCGGATAACCTAGCGGGTGGTCTCCGTAAATTGCCTGACTAAGCAAATCGTGGACGATATCATCAGGAGTATCCTCATACATCTTGATTTCTTCATTCACAACATTTTTTTCCTTATTCAGCTCTTCTGAATCAAATGTTGAATGAAAGAACATATCTGCCAATACTTCCAGCGCAAAATGGGCATGATTATCTAAAACTTTTGCGTAATAGCAAGTGTATTCTTTCGAAGTAAAAGCGTTGACCTGGCCGCCAATGCTGTCGAAGGATTCGGCAATCTCCCTTGCAGACCTTGTTTTGGTCCCTTTAAAGAACATATGCTCAAGGAAATGGGAAATCCCATTATTTTCGGGGTTTTCATTACGGGAGCCCGTACCGATCCATACACCGATCGCAACCGACCGGACAGTTGGTATTTGTTCTAGTACGATTCTTACACCGTTTTGGCATGTATATTTCTTTATCAATTATATTCCTCCTCTGGAACCTGCTGCTAAAAATACTGCATTTACTAAGTATAGTCCATTTAACTTACTTTTTCCAAATACAATGCTATTCTTGCATCTTTTTTGACATTACCCTTTTTTCACTCAACATATCCGATACAGTGCCGATTTGCAATTCCTTCCCTTTGATTTGTGTAATTAACTGGTCTAGAGAAGCAGCCGTTGACTCTGTTGGATGCATTAGGATCAACGCCCCATTATGGACTTTCCCCATGACCCTGTTGATTAACTTTTCAGGCGATGGTTTTTGCCAATCGATTGTATCCACACTCCACATGACGGTTCCCAACTTATGTGCAGCCGCTATTTCGACCACTTCGTCCTTGTAGTATCCACTTGGCGGAGCGAACCACTTTGTCTGCGCTCCTGTTACCGCCTCGATCACTTCGTTCGTTTTCCGGATTTCTTCGTTGATCGCCGGTGCGGATAGCTGTTTCATGTTAGGGTGTGTAAAGGAATGATTCCCTAACTCATGCCCTGCATCGGCAATCATTTTTGCCAGTCCCGGGTTATTTTTTACCCATCTTCCCTCAAGGAAAAAACTCGCTTTGACATTATGTTTTTTCAGCGTAGCCAGCATGCCTGACAGGTACTCGTTTCCCCAGGCAACGTTGATGATGAAGCTGACCATCGGTTTTTCCGGATGTCCTTTGTAGATTGCCATAGGAGGTAAATCACTTAAATGCACTTCAGGTGACACTTCCTGATAGACAAGTTTATCCGGATCAAATTTTCCATCCTTTTTCATCTTTTCATGAGATGCTTTTACATCGATCTTTAGTCCATTATAGCCTGGGATCAGCTTCCATACCGGATCCTTCCTGGCATTAGAAGGTTCGACTTCATATTCCTTCCCCTTTGTTTCAATTTCAGCAATCAACGAATGTTCTTGCCCGGCAACTGGCATTGTCTCTGTCTTCAGTCCTGTAACATATGTATGGGAAAATGGATTATTCACTGTGAGCCAGGCGCCGATCAACAGTGCTGAAATCAATACAATCTTTCTCATATTCATTTACCTCCTCTTTATTAAGGCGCTCAATTGAAATGACTAAGTGAGCATTCCCACCAAAAAAAATTCCATCGTGAAGGGCCTATTTTACTTTATGAAAGCAAAGGACAAGGTAGAACGAGAGACGTTGCATGGTTATTAATAATATGAAAAGTGACTGGCTTAGCCAGGAACAACGTTTACGAAAAACAGCCTAAAAAAAAGAGGCTGTCAAAAAAGGTTTTCATTAACCTCTTTGACAGCCTCTTTGTTATAAAACTTATTGCTTTTCAGCCTTTTCCCGCTGTTCTTTAAGGACTGCTTTGCGAGAAAGATTCACTCTTCCTTGTTTGTCGATTTCAGTTACCTTTACAAGGAGCTCATCTCCAAGCTTCAGGACATCTTCGACTTTTCCTACCCGCTCTTCAGCAAGCTCGGATATATGAACCAAACCATCTTTTCCTGGGAAGATTTCGACAAACGCACCGAACTTTTCGATACGGCGTACTTTACCAAGATACATTTGCCCAACTTCAACTTCACGGACGATGTCTTCGATGATTTTCTTAGCCTTTTCGTTCATCTCTTGATCAACTGACGCGATGAAAACTGTACCGTCTTGCTCGATATCAATTTTTACGCCAGTTTCTTCAATGATTTTATTGATTTGCTTGCCGCTTGGTCCAATGACATCGCGAATTTTATCCGGATTGATTGTCATCGTGATGATCTTCGGAGCATACTTGGAAAGCTGGCCGCGCGGCTCCTGGATTGTCGCCATCATGGATTCGAGAATCTGCATGCGGCCTTTTTGCGCCTGTTGCAATGCTTCTTCAAGGATCTCACGTGAAAGGCCTTCGATTTTAATATCCATTTGAAGGGCTGTTACACCCTTGGCAGTACCCGCTACCTTGAAGTCCATATCGCCAAGGTGGTCTTCCATGCCCTGAATATCAGTCAGGATGGTATAGTGCTCTCCTGATTTGACAAGACCCATTGCGATACCGGCAACCGGAGCCTTGATTGGAACACCCGCATCCATCATAGCAAGTGTGCTTGCACAGATACTAGCCTGGGAAGTTGAACCATTCGATTCCAACACCTCGGAAACAAGGCGGACTGTATATGGGAAATCTTTTTCACTTGGAATAACTGGCTCAAGTGCTCTTTCTCCCAGTGCACCGTGACCGATCTCCCTGCGGCCTGGTCCTCGGATCGGCCCAGTTTCACCTACAGAGAATAACGGGAAGTTGTAATGGTGCATGAAGCGCTTTTCTTCTTCGATTCCAAGCCCATCCAGAATTTGGACATCTCCCATTGCACCTAATGTACAAATGCTGAGCGCTTGCGTCTGGCCTCTTGTGAATAACCCTGAACCGTGAGTTCTTGGGAGGAGACCAACTTCAGAAGAAAGCGGACGGATTTCGTCTGCGCCCCGGCCGTCAGGACGGACTTTCTCTTCAGTGATCAGTCGGCGTACTTCGCCCTTAACGATTTTATCAAGGATTTGTTTTACTTGCTTAAGCTTGTCGTCATCTGCTTCCAGTTCTTCAAAACGGGCCACGACAGCATTCTTGACTTCTTTAATTGCATCTTCACGCGCATGTTTTTCCTGGACCTGAATCGCAGCAAGCATGTCTTGCTCGCAAATTCCACGAACTTCAGCTTCCAGCTCTTTATCTAACTCAAAAAGTTTAATTTCTCTTTTTTCTTTGCCGACCTTAGCGACAATTTCCTGTTGGAAAGCAATCAGGCGCTTGATTTCATCATGACCAAACATGATCGCTTCAAGCATAACTTCCTCAGGAACTTCTTCAGCACCGGCTTCAACCATGTTAATGGCATCCATCGTGCCAGCTACTGTCAGATGCATATCACTTTTTTCTGTTTCTTCAACAGATGGATTGATGATGAATTCACCGTCAACCCTTCCAACGATGACGCCTGCGATTGGTCCTTCAAACGGGATATCCGATACGGATAGCGCCAGGGAAGAACCGAACATTGCTGCCATTTCTGATGAACAGTTCTGGTCAACACTCATGACGATGCTGATTACCTGGACATCGTTCCTGAACCCATCAGCGAATAACGGACGGATTGGACGGTCAATCAAACGGCTCGCCAGGATCGCCTTCTCACTTGGGCGTCCTTCACGCTTAATAAAGCCGCCAGGGATTTTACCAACAGCATATAAACGCTCTTCATAGTTAACAGTCAATGGGAAGAAATCAAGATTCTTCGGTTCTTTTGAAGCAGTTGCTGTACTTAGGACAGCTGTATCGCCATAACGGACAAGGACGGCGCCATTCGCCTGTTTTGCAAGCTGCCCGATTTCGACTGTCAGCTTGCGCCCAGCCCAGTCAAAGGAAAAACTTTGTTTTTCTTGTTCCATGCTTTTTTAGCCCCTCTCTACCACAATTCCACCCGGGATTTGCCCGGGGATTTATTTAAAACAGCACAAACGCATGTCTTATAACAAATATACCTTTATAACGAATAATAAAACCATGGACATCCATTCCTGAAAAGGCTTGTCCCCCGTAAGGGCTGTTGTTCACGGTATGTTTCAGTTAAATGAATATAAAAAGTCTTTTATGTTATATTATGCTCAAAAAAGGAGCGCTTCATATCTATGTACTTAACAAAATTTTTGCCTAATAAAAAAGCGGGATAAATCCCGCTTTAACAGACTATCTACGTAGACCAAGCTTGTTGATTAACTCGCGGTAACGAGAAACGTCCTTGTTACGAAGGTAAGTCAAAAGGTTACGACGCTTACCTACCATTTTAAGAAGACCGCGACGTGAGTGGTGGTCCTTCTTGTGAGCGCGCAAGTGCTCGTTCAATGTGTTAATTTCTTCAGTAAGGACAGCGATTTGAACTTCTGGAGATCCAGTATCACTTTCGTGAGTCTTGAATTCGTTGATCAGTTCGTTTTTACGTGCTTTAGTGATTGCCATCCGTGTTCACCTCCATTATTGTAATCCCCTGTTACCGAGCAAGCGTCGGTGACTCGACTTGCCAAGCAAAGGTTCTTTTTAATACGTTAATAAGAATACAACTTTTTACGACAAAAAGCAAGTCTAACCCTTGTTTTTTTCAAAGTATAACATGGCTTCCTGCTTATCCTTTTCAATTTGGGCAACAAGCTGCTGAATACCCTCGAATTTCCGCTCATTCCTCAAATGCTTATGCCACTCCACCTTCACTTGTTTACCATAAATATCATCATTGAAATCGAATATATGCACCTCGGTAGAAGGTTTGTCCTTCTTCTCTTTGTGGAAGGTCGGTTTATAGCCGACATTGCACACCCCATCATTCCATGCCCCGTCAATTTCGATGCGGACAGCATAAACACCTGTCGGCGGCAGGATGTACTGGTCATCCACCAGCACATTTGCAGTCGGAAAGCCAATGGTCCTTCCCCGTCGCTCTCCATTCACGACTGTTCCCTGTGTAGTGTAGTATCTTCCGAGGAGTCCGGGCATGGCATCCATCTTTCCTTCCCTGAGCTGAGAACGGATCAATGTTGAACTTATTTTTATCTCTTCCGGTGTTGCAAGTTTTGAAATGACTGTAAAATCAAATTGGTTTCGCGAATGGAACTGGATGGTCTCCATTGTCCCTTTGCCCATTTTTCCATAAGAATAGTCAAACCCTGCCACAACATGCTTCACATTCAAACCAATAATATATTGGTCAATGAATTCCTGTGGCAGCAAACTGGAAAATTCGGTTGTGAAATGGATGACAAACAGATAATCCACACCGATCCTTTCTATAACCCTCGCTTTTTCATCCAGCGGAGTAATATACTCTATATGCTTTACGCTTTTCCCAAGCACGACTGAAGGATGCGGATCAAATGTCATGACAGCGCTCTTGATTCCCTTTGAATCCGCTGTCTTCTTCGCTTCCATGATTACCTGCTGATGCCCAAGATGGACACCATCGAAGTATCCAAGTGCCATGGTCATTTCAGGAAAATCAGTTTTTTTATAATCATGAGGATGGTTTAGCTTAATCAATTCCACGATTTCAACTCACCTTTTCTGGCCCAGCTGCTCTTAATGGTTTTAACAAGAATCGAATGCCTCCAGGGCAATCGATCATGAACCTTATTGATCATTTCTTAATACTTTATCAGGCTTCATCATGCCGGCTTTCTCAGGATGAGCCCTGTAAATGGCGAGCGCTTTTCCGTCTTCTGTTTCAACTGCAATCGGCCCGCTTATATCCTTTAAATCCTCCGGTATCATAAGCCGTGCCCCGTTTTTCACTTTCTCTGCTACTTTATCATTAATGCGATATTTCGGCAAATAAGAAATACCAGCTTCCAACGGCTGCAGGGCATCGTCGATTGTGCCCTCTTCAACCATGGTTTCAAGCTGTTCAAAAGTAAAGCAATCCTCCAGTGAAAACCCGGCTGATTGAATCCTGACGAGTGATGACATATGTGCCGGATAGCCCAATTTCTCACCGATTGTCACGGCCAGGGTCCGGATATATGTTCCTTTGCTGCAAGAGACCCTGAATTTAAAACTCACTTGCTCACCTTCGAATCTCTCACGATCATCCAAAAGTTCAATATCGTAAATGGTGACCTTTCTGGAAGGTCGTTCCACTTCAATCCCTTGCCTGGCATATTCATACAGTTTTTTTCCATTTACCTTCACAGCTGAATACATTGGCGGAGTCTGCTCGATCTCACCCGTCAGTGAGCGGAGGACCATTTCTACTTCCTCTCTAGTTATCGCGCGGTCTACCGGCATTTCTTCAACCTTGTCTCCTGAAGCATCTTCTGTTGTAGTTGTAAACCCTAGTGTTACTTCACCTTCATAAGCCTTCCCAGCATCCGTTATGTATTCTGCAATTTTTGTTGCTTTGCCCACACATATTGGCAGTACCCCCGTCACATCCGGATCCAGAGTACCGGTATGGCCTACTTTCTTTGTCCTCAATAGCTTCTTGAGTTTAAAAACACAGTCATGCGAGGTCATCCCTGCTGGTTTTAGCAGTGGCAAAATCCCTTCCATGTCCTGGCCCCCTCGTTTTTTTATGTATAGCATAACGTTGAAGCACTGCTCAACTGAGGAGCAGTTGGCAGTAATCCAATTGAAAAAAATGGATAGACAATATGTCTATCCATCTTTCCATATCGAATTAAGAGTCCTTAATCCGTTTCTTTGTCCTGTTCTTCATTAGCTGGCTCTTCATCCCTGTGCAATTCGTGAATCAATGAATTGATGCGGTTTCCATATGCCATTGTTTCATCAAACTCAAAGATCAGTTCAGGCGTTTTTCTTAAGCGGATTCTTTGGCCAATTTCTGTCCTGATAAATCCCTTTGCTTTCGCAAGTCCCTTAAGGGTGTTTTCCCTCTGTTCTTCGTCACCTAAAACAGAAATATACACTTTTGCCTGCTGAAGGTCTCCCGTTACCTGAACATCGGTCACTGTAACGAAACCCACTCGCGGATCTTTAATTTTGCGGCTGATGATATCGCCAAGTTCTTTTTTCATTTGTTCCCCAACACGATTTACTCTATGACCCATTTCGATCACCTCGTTCTATTAAAGCCATTCTATTTCGGTGATGGTACGTTCGATCTCTGGAAAAGAGTCGATCATTTTCAAAGCGTTCTGCAATTCCCTTTCAGTCGAGACCCTGGATGCCGAGACAGCGGCTACCGCGATGGTTGTCCGCTGCCAGACGTCCTGGTGATCCACTTCCGCAACCGAAACATTGTATTTTTGTTTCAGCCGAGTGATGATCCGCTGCAGAACCGCTCTCTTTTCTTTTAGAGAATGAGCATCATAGATGATGCACTCACAGGCGGCTAAGCCTACTACCATTAACGTTCCACTTCTTCCATGATATATGCTTCGATGACGTCGCCTTCCTTGACATCTTTGAAGTTTTTAATGGTAATACCACATTCATAGCCGGCTGATACTTCCTTGGCATCATCCTTAAAACGTTTTAACGCATCAACTTCACCTTCGAAGATGACGACGCCGTCACGGATTAAACGAACGCCGCTGTCACGGGTAATCTTACCGTCAGTGACATATGAACCGGCAATCGTCCCGATCTTTGATACCTTGAACGTCTGGCGGACTTCAGCCTGGCCAATGACCTTTTCGGCATAAACAGGATCCAGCATGCCCTTCATCGCAGATTCGATTTCTTCGATTACTTTATAGATAATGCGGTGAAGACGGATGTCGACACTTTCTGATTCCGCAGCACGCTTCGCATTATTGTCAGGGCGGACGTTGAAACCAATGACGATTCCGTTGGAAGCCGCCGCAAGAGTGATGTCAGACTCATTGATCGCACCAACACCTGTGTGAATGATCCTTACATTCACACCTTCAACATCCAGTTTTTGAAGCGCTGCTGCGAGTGCTTCCACTGAACCTTGAACATCAGCTTTAATAATTAGATTTAGGTCTTTCATTTCCCCTTGTTTCATATGTTCAAACAAAGTATCGAGACTTACGCGGGCTTTTTCGCTGCGCTGTGCCTGCAATGCTTGTTGCGAACGGATTTCACCTATTTGGCGGGCTGTCTTCTCATCATCAAATACAACGAAACGGTCACCAGCCTGAGGTACGTCATTCAAACCTGTGATTTCAACCGGAGTGGATGGTCCTGCTTCCTTGACTCGGCGGCCTAGGTCATTGACCATTGCACGTACGCGGCCGAATGTGTTACCGACAACGATCGGGTCACCGATTTTCAATGTTCCATTCTGTACAAGCAATGTCGCGACAGACCCACGGCCCTTATCAAGCTGGGCTTCGATTACCGTACCCATCGCATTGCGCTTCGGATTCGCTTTGTATTCTTCCACTTCTCCAACTAGCAAGATCATTTCCAGCAAGTTGTCGAGACCTTCTCCAGTCAATGCAGAAATCGGAACAAAGATGGTTTCTCCGCCCCATGCTTCTGGAACAAGACCATATTCAGTAAGTTCCTGCATAACACGATCAGGATTTGCAGTCGGTTTGTCCATCTTGTTAACAGCAACGATGATTGGCACATTAGCTGCTTTCGCATGGTTCAAGGCTTCCACTGTTTGCGGCTTCACACCATCATCAGCTGCAACGACCAGGATCGTGATGTCCGTAATCTTTGCACCGCGTGCACGCATGGTTGTGAACGCTGCGTGACCAGGTGTATCAAGGAAAGTAATTTTCTTGCCATTTTCTTCGACCTGGTAAGCACCAATATGCTGAGTGATTCCGCCTGCTTCGCCAGCAGTCACTTTCGTGTTACGGATTGAATCCAGCAAGGTTGTTTTACCATGGTCAACGTGTCCCATGATGGTGACAACAGATGGTCTTTCCACTAATGATGCCTCTTCGTCTTCAGAGAAGTATACCTCAAGGTCAGTTGCATCAATCTTGATTTCTTCTTCGACTTCGACACCATAATCGGTAGCAATCAATTCGATTGCATCTTTGTCCAGGTCCTGGTTAATCGTTGCCATGACACCAAGCATAAATAACTTCTTGATGATTTCTGAAGGCTCGCGATTAAGCTTCTTGGCAAGTTCTCCAACAGTCAAGGACTCGCTGAATGTAATTTTCGAAGGTAGTTCTTTAACCTTTTTAGGCTGCTGAGCTTGCGGCTGCTGCTGCTTGCCTCTATTTTGCTGCTGCTGGTTTCTGTTCTTATTGTTCTTGTTTTTATTCTTGTTGAACGGCTTATTGTCCGGCTTTTTAGCAGCGGCTGTTTTTACTTTTTCCGGTGTAGTTGCGCGGCGCTCATCATCAGAAAATGCACTTGCAGTGGTTTTTAGCTGAGGCTGAGGCTGAGCCTGGTTGTTCCGCTGCTGGTTTTGAGCTTGATTTCGGTTCGGGTTCTGGCCACCTTGGTTGCGATTCTGACCCTGGTTGCCCTGGTTGCGATTTTGGCCTTGACTGCGGTTCTGACCCTGCTGGTTCTTCGGCTGGCTTTGCTGTTGTTTCGGCCTTGCCTGTGCCTGCTGTCTATCTTCTTTCTTGTTGTAGATGGCATCCAGCTTTTTAACTGTGTCATCTTCCATCGCTGTCATATGGTTAGAGACCTCAATATTCATCTCTTTTAATTTTATAATCACGTCTTTACTCGATAAATTATGCTTCTTTGCATATTCATAAACGCGTGTTTTACTCATATTTTCACCCCCGCTAGAATTAATCGAGCAACGTCAACAGTTTTTTTGCAAAGCCCTCGTCCAACAGGGCTACTACAACTCGTGCCTCTTTTCCTATTGCCTGGCCAAGCTGGTACCTGTCCGGAACCACCTTGCAGGGCACATTATAGGAGTTGCACTTGTCGGTTATTTTCTTTGTAGTATTTGCGGATGCGTCCGCAGAAAGCAAAATGAGCTTCGCTTTCCCGCTTCTGATTTCTTTGACGGAAAGCTCTTCCCCTGAAATAATTTTCCGTGCTCGATTGGCTAAGCCAAGCAATGACATCCATTGATTTGAGTTCATCAGGATAGTCTGCTCTCCTTTTCGATCAGTTCATTCAACTCATCATATATTGAATCGTCCACTTGAGATTCAAGATGTTTGGACAATATGTTCCGTTTTTTTGCCGTCTCTACTGCTTCCCTGGTTTTTGACAGATAAGCACCACGGCCTGATTTCTTTCCTGTCAGGTCGATGGAGATTTCTCCCTCTTTTGAGCGAACGATGCGAACGAGTTCTTTTTTCGGTCTCATTTCACCGGTAGCGACACATTTTCGCATAGGAACTTTTTTACGGCTGTTCACGATCATTCACCTCACCTTAATCGATGTCTTCATCTTCGAAATCTTCGTCAGCGGACAAAAGTGGTTCATTATCGCGCGGATAGATTCCGGATTCTCTTGCTTCTGTTTCGGCCTTGATGTCGATTTTCCAGCCAGTCAGCTTAGCTGCAAGGCGGGCATTTTGGCCGCGCTTCCCGATTGCAAGCGACAACTGGTAGTCGGGAACGATGACAGTTGTTGCTTTTTCTTCTTCATTTACGATGACATCAAGTACCTTTGAAGGACTCAGTGCATTAGCAACGAATACAACCGGATCCTCAGACCATTTGACGATATCGATTTTTTCACCCTTTAGCTCGTTGACCACTGCCTGGACACGAGTTCCACGAGGGCCAACACATGAACCGACTGGATCGACTTCTGGATTATCAGAGTATACGGAGATTTTTGAGCGGTCTCCTGCTTCACGTGCTACCGATTTGATTTCCACTGTTCCATCGTAAATTTCAGGAACTTCAATCTCGAACAGTCGCTTTAACAATCCCGGGTGGGTTCTCGAAACGAAGATTTGCGGACCTTTTGTGGTTTTTTCAACCTTGGTGATGAATACTTTGATTCGATCATGAGGCTTATAATGTTCATTTGGCATTTGCTCATTCGCTGGCAGGATCGCCTCAATTTTTCCTAAGCTAACATAAATGAACTTAGGATCTTGACGCTGAACGATTCCTGTCATGATATCCTCTTCGCGGTCGATGAACTCGGAGTAAATGATGCCTCTCTCTGCCTCACGGACACGCTGGGTTACGACCTGCTTTGCAGTCTGCGCAGCAATCCGCCCGAAGTCCTTCGGCGTTACCTCAAGTTCAACAACATCTTCTACCTGATAATTAGGATTGAGTTTCTGTGCTTCTTCCAGAGAAATTTCAAGACGAGGATCGAATACTTCATCGACCACTTCTTTTCTCGCAAATACCCGCATAGAACCATTACCCAGGTTCAGGTCGATCCTGACATTTTGTGCCTGGTTGAAATTTCGTCGATACGCAGACACAAGTGCCGCTTCGATCGCTTCAATCAGAATGTCCCTCGAAATTCCTTTTTCTTTTTCAAGAATAGTAAGAGCATCCAACAATTCGCTGCTCATGAGATATAAATCCCCCTTTTTTACTTCCCAACTTTGTTAGGCTCTTTTCGAAAACGGTGTCCCTGCCGTATGTCCTTACCAGCGTATAACCGGGTCGAACGCTCGCTGTATACCTGTGGTTCCGAAATGATCCTTTTAACTGAAGATAAATACTAGACAGATTATGAAAAAGTGACTGCTAGCCTTGCGCTGGCAATCTTATCAAACGGGATGACGACTGTTTTCTTGCGAGTCTTGATTTTCACTTCAACAGTGACACTTTCCCCATTATAATCGGCTAAGAGCCCTTCAAAAGCCTTTTCACCATCGATTGGTTCATATGTTTTGATAAAGACATTCTTGCCTATAGCTTTTTGATAATCCTTTTCTTTTTTCAGCGGGCGTTCCGCACCTGGTGAGGAGACTTCCAAAAAGTAGTTATGCGGGATTGGATCAATGGCATCAAGCTTTTCGCTAAGGCGCTCACTGACGATGCCGCATTCCTCGATATCAATTCCGTTGTCCTTATCAATGTACACGCGAAGGAACCAGTTCTTGCCTTCTTTTACGTATTCGATGTCTACTAATTCAAGGCCGTTTTCATTTAAGATGGGAGTTACCAGTTCTTCCACTACTTCAGTAACCTTGCTCATAAAATCCCTCCTTTGACATAACCTCGTTCATTTTCATCCATGATTTTTGGTTTTTATCCCCCGAAAAAGTGCGTAACAAACAAGAAAGAGCGGGTTGCCCCACTCTCATCTGCCAGAGTTATCCTTAGTATTTCCAATAAAAATATAACATAACCAGATATTTAATGCAAATGAATGACTGATATAGCAGGGGTTCAGACAGTAAAAACAGCTTGGTTTTCATGTTGTTATGACTATTTTAAGTTTACCTGCCGAATTCTAGCCAAGCCCTGTCAGATCGGTGTAAGTTAACAAAAAAGAGGGCTTCCCAAAAGATAAAACTTTTGGGCACCTCTTTTTTTAGAGCAACTTGAAAGAGGGGCTGTTGATTTCCATTCCAGACACATCGCTTTCCGCTGGGCTGGCACTGAGCCTCCTCGCCGCTGTTGGCGTCTGCGGGGTCTCAGGTGACCAGCTGATCCCCCAGGACTTTGATTGAGCTTCCTCGAACCTGGCCACGCACGATGGAAATGCCGCAGCATTTTCGGAGGAGTCTACGTGCCTTCCACTCCAATCAACTCAGGTGTCTAGATTCATTTCCAATGCAAATAACAACAGATTTACTGACCCAAAAAGCTGGATGAAATGAAAAAGAGGCGACTCTTAGGTCGATGTAATTTTCTACCTTTTGAGTCTGCCTCTATATTTCAATTTCAAAATCACTAGAACAACGAAAGCTGGTTCTGGTCTGGCATGCCTTCAAGACAGCCGTGGTTGTCGAGGTATTCCAGGATCGTTTTGGAGATTTTGCCGCGCTGCTGGAGGTCTTCCTTAGATAAGAACTCTCCTTCCTCACGGGCTTTGACTATATTGATGGCTGCGTTTGTGCCAAGGCCTGGAATCGCATTGAATGGCGGGATGAGCTTATCGCCTTCAATGATGAATTCTGAAGCGCTGGACTTGTAAAGGTCAACCTTCGCAAAACCAAAGCCGCGTTCACACATTTCCATGGCGATTTCCATTACAGTCATCAAGTTCTTTTCCTTCGTTGATGCTTCAAGTCCCTTGGCGTTGATTTCCTCGATTACCGCACGGATGCTTTCAGAACCGCGGACCATTGCGTCGACATCGAAGTCATCCGCTCTAACAGTAAAGTACGCTGCATAATACATAAGCGGATGATGGACCTTGAAGTAAGCAATCCTGACGGCCATCAATACATAGGCAGCTGCGTGGGCCTTAGGGAACATGTACTTGATTTTTTTACAGGAATCGATATACCATTCAGGAACTTTATTCTTGCGCATTTCCTCTTCCATTTCATCTGTCAGTCCCTTACCTTTACGGACAGATTCCATGATTTTAAAGGCGAATGCCGGTTCCAGTCCCTGATAAATCAGGTAGACCATGATATCATCACGGCAGCCGATTACTTCGCTGAGGTTACAGATATTGTTGTGGATCAATTCCTGGGCATTACCGAGCCATACGTCCGTGCCATGCGATAAGCCTGAAATCTGGACAAGCTCAGAAAACGTTGTCGGCTTCGTATCTTCAAGCATCTGTCGAACGAATCTTGTCCCGAATTCCGGGATTCCAAGCGAGCCTGTCTTGGACATGATCTGCTGCTCAGTGACTCCCAATGATTCCGTACCGCTGAAGATTTTCATTACTTCAGGATCGTCAGTTGGAATTGTTTTAGGGTCAATACCGCTGAGATCCTGCAGCATCCTGATCACCGTTGGATCATCGTGGCCTAGGATATCAAGCTTCAAAAGATTATCATGGATGGAATGGAAATCGAAGTGCGTCGTTTTCCATTCTGAAGTATTACTGTCCGCCGGAAACTGGATTGGCGAAAAATCGTAGATATCCATATAGTCCGGGACAACGATTATCCCCCCTGGGTGCTGTCCTGTCGTCCTCTTGACACCGGTACATCCGGAAGCGAGACGGTCGATTTCGGCACCACGAAGAGTAAGGTTATTGTCACTTTGATACCCTTTTACATAACCGTAGGCAGTCTTATCTGCAACGGTGCCGATCGTACCGGCACGATATACATAATCCTCACCAAACAATACCTTCGTATAGTTATGGGCCCTTGGCTGATATTCACCTGAGAAGTTCAAGTCGATATCCGGAACCTTGTCCCCCTTGAAGCCCAGGAAGGTCTCAAACGGAATGTCATGTCCATCTTTTTTATATTTTATGCCGCAATCAGGGCAATCCTTATCTGGAAGGTCGAATCCTGAGCCAACCGAACCATCGTTAAAGAACTCTGATTTCTTGCACTTCGGGCATACATAATGCGGCGGCAGCGGATTCACTTCGGTAATCTCCGTCATTGTCGCAACGAAAGACGATCCTACCGACCCACGGGAACCTACCAGATACCCATCATCGAGTGATTTTTTTACGAGCTTGTGAGAAATCAAATAAATAACAGCAAAGCCATTGTCTATGATACTCTTCAGTTCTTTTTCGAGGCGTGCCTCTACGATTTCAGGAAGGTCATCTCCGTAAATTCTGCGGGCCATCCCATAGCTCATGCTGCGCATTTCTTCATCTGCGCCTTCGATTTTTGGAGTATAAAGATCATCTTTGATCGGCTTAATCACATCAATCATATCCGCGATCTTATTCGTGTTCTCGACGACAATTTCCTTCGCCTTCTCTTCTCCTAAAAACTTAAAAGCATCGAGCATTTCGTTCGTAGTCCTGAAGTGGACATCCGGCAGTTCATGACGGTTAAGCGGGTTGGCCCCGCCCTGAGAATTGACCAGGATCTTGCGGTAGATTTTATCATTTTCATTCAGGTAGTGTACGTTTCCAGTAGCCACTACCGGTAAATCGAGCTTGTCGCCAAGCTGGACGATATTGGAAATGATGTCCTCCATAGCCTTCTCGTCACGGACCAGTTCGAGTTCCAGCAAGTGAGCGTAAACAGCTTTTGGATGAACTTCAAGATAATCATAAAATTGTGCCGTCTCTTCAACCTCTTCCGGCCCCTTTTGCATCATACCTTCGAAAACTTCGCCTTTGTCACACCCCGAACCAATCAAAATGCCCTCTCGATGCTTGTTCAACACAGAGCGCGGAATTCTCGGCACTCGGTAAAAGTAATCAATATGGGAGATGGACACAAGCTTAAAAATATTCTTCAGGCCTATTTCATTTTGAGCCAGCAATGTCGCGTGATAAGGACGTGCACGCTGATACGCTTTCCCTTGGCCCATATTGTCATTTAACTGGTCGTGGAACTCAATCCCCTTTTCAGAAGCATCCTTCAGCATTTTCACCATCAGGTATCCTGTTGCCTCGGCATCATAAATCGCACGGTGATGCTGGGTCAGTTCAATATCGAACTTCTTGGCAAGTGTATTCAGCCTGTGATTCTTCATGTCCGGATACAGGAATCGCCCCAGTTCGAGCGTGTCAATAACTGGATTTGCCGCTTTGCCAAGCCCGATCTTCTTATAGCCGACATTAAGGAAACCCATGTCGAAGGAAGCGTTGTGGGCTACCAGAACACAGTCACCAGACCATTCATGGAACTTCTGCAGGACTTCACTTACCTCAGGAGCATTGCGGACCATATCATCCGTGATTCCCGTCAAGTTGATCGTCGTTGCTGACAGGCGGTGGTGCGGATTGGCGAAGGATTCGAAACGATCAATGATTTCCCCGTTGCGCACCTTTACCGCAGCTAGTTCGATAATGGTATCGTAAACCGCTGAAAGTCCGGTTGTTTCGACGTCAAATACCACATACGTATCCTCTGCCAGCAGACGGTGGGCAACATTATAGGCGATCGGGACCCCGTCATCTACCAGGTTGATTTCGACGCCGTATAAAATCTTGATATCATTTTTCTTTCCTGCACCAAATGCTTCGGGATAAGATTGCACAACTGCATGGTCAGTGATTGCTACCGCTTTGTGCCCCCATTTTGCCGCCTGGGCAACAAGTGCGCTGACAGGCGTAACGGCATCCATCTGGCTCATCGGCGAATGGAGATGAAGCTCGACCCGCTTTTCTCCTTCAGGAGCAGAGTCAATCCTTCCTTTAGGTTTTATCTCATTGATATCATTTCCGATCATGACCAAGTCGCGGACAAATGTGTCGTTCTGGATGCTTCCGCGCACCTTCAGCCACATGCCTTTTTTCACTAGCTGATAAAGTGCTGCATCTTCTTTGTCACGTGAGAACATTTTCACCATAATGGAGCTGGTGTAGTCCGTAATCTTGAAGGTTAATAATGTCCTTCCGCTGCGAAGTTCTTTCGTTTCTGCGAAGAAAACAAAGCCCTCGACAGCGACTCGGCGTTCTTCATCGACAATGTCTTCAAGCTTGCGGAAATCGGCATCATCCTTGATGGTCAGGCCAATGGTAAGAGGCCCGTCCAGCGGCGGCCCGTCACCCTGGGCCTTCTCCGCTTCCTTCTTCTGCATTTCGATCATCGCCATCAGGCCGCGTTCCTGGTCTTCTTTTTCTTTCGCCTTCATGAATTTTTCATATTCATCAGAAGCGCCTTCCTCACTGACAACCGTATCAATGGTCAGCATAGGAAAACCGAAACTTTGATAGATTTCTGCGATAACGGCTCCATACTTCCTTTTAAGAGCAAGCCCTTCGGCTTCGTTCCGGGCCGTTAAAACCAGTTTTGTCCCCTGGACTTTGGGAACTTGTTCATCCAATAGTTTTAGCAGCGGAGGAGCAATACCATCAATTTCTTTGATGCATGCCTTCCAGTAATCGAGGATTTCCTGTTCACTGATAGCCTGCTCAAGCACCCTTACTGTATGTGATATGGTCGCAATATGCGAAAAAGTATGTTCAAGCTTGCCTACGAATGCGCTATAGACCTGGCAAGGAATGATTTTTTTAAACTGGAAAAAGAAATGCCATTTCCTTGCCTGTTTTTCAATCACAACCCTGTCAATTTCAGCGTTTTGAAAATGAGTGATAATCGCATCATCCGTTAACTGCAGCTGTTGCAGCAGGAGCTGGAACCTCTCTTTTTTACCCAAAGAAAGATCACCCATGGTTATTTCTCTCCCATCTAAAAAGCTTATATTCTATCTATCGGACATTTGTGCCCGTTTAAATTACGTGTTTAATAGCAAAGGTTATTATAACATAAAATGCCTGTCCCGTTAGCGGTGTTTGATATTTCCATCTCAGGTTGTAATTATTTCAGTCATATCTCTAAACATGCCTTCTTCCTAATTTAACTCAGTTCCTTTAGCCGTGGGAATCAAACTTGTGCTTTAACTGTGATTATAAAACTCCCCATAAAAAAAGCGGATCCTGTCACAGGACCCGCCGTTTGATTATAGTTCTTGCAATATATTCTTCAAAGCAGCCGCAAGATCGTCTTTGTGCACTTCCTGCATTTCGCCATTTTTACGGATTTTGACTTCGACGATGCCTTCGCTTGCTTTCTTCCCTACAGTGACTCTCACTGGCAATCCGATCAGGTCGGAATCGGCGAATTTCACGCCTGGGCGCTCCTGACGGTCATCCAGCAGCACTTCCATTCCTGCAGCCTGCAGGCTGGAATAGAGCTCTTCCGCCAGTTCTTTCTGAGCGCTGTCCTTCATGTTCACCGCAATCAGATGAAGATCGAATGGTGAGATATTTGTAGGCCATACCAGGCCATTTTCATCATTGAATTGTTCAGCAACAGCAGCCATTGTGCGGGAAACGCCAATTCCGTAACAGCCCATGATCATTGGCTGTGTCCTGCCGTTCTCATCAAGGAAAACAGCATTCATAGCTTCACTGTACCTGGTACCAAGCTTGAAGACATGTCCGACTTCAATGCCTTTGGCAAAAACAATGGTTCCTTCTCCGTCTGGAGATGGGTCTCCCTCTTTGATAAAACGTAAATCTGCATAAGCATTTACCTTGAAGTCACGTTCTGGATTCACATTTTTGTAGTGATAATCCTCTTCGTTTGCTCCGCATACTCCATTGACGATTGCTTCCACAGCATGGTCAGCGATTACTTCAACCTTCTCCACTCCGATCGGTCCAAGTGAACCTACAGTGCATCCAAGAATTTCTTTAGTTGTATTGGCATCGGCAAGTTCGACCGAAGAAGCCTCTAAATAGTTCTTAAGCTTAATGTCGTTTACCTCGTGGTCACCGCGGACCAATACCAGTACATGGCGGTCATCCACTGCAAACAAAAGGGATTTGATGCAATCCTTATCTTCTGCCTGAAGGAAAGAAGAAACTTCTTCGATTGTCTTTTTGTTTTCCGTGTGGACTTTTTCAAGTTCCATTGCAGATGCGCTGCTCTTTTCATACACAGCAGTGACGGGTGCCATTTCTATATTTGCTGCATAGTTCGACGTATCTGAGTATGCAATCGTATCTTCACCGATGTCGGAAAGGACCATGAATTCATGTGTGTCTTTACCGCCCATCGCGCCTGAGTCTGCAATGACAGCCCGGAAATTAAGCCCGCAACGTCTGAAAACATTGGAGTACGCCTGGAAGATACGCTCGTACACTTCATCAAGACTTTCTTTAGTCGCATGGAATGAATAAGCATCCTTCATGATGAATTCCCGTCCACGCAAGAGTCCGAACCTTGGACGTTTTTCATCACGGAATTTCGTTTGGATTTGGTAAAGTGTCAAAGGAAGGCGTTTGTAGGATTTCACTTCATCCCTTACCAGGCTTGTGATGACCTCTTCATGGGTTGCACCGAGAGCGAATTCCCGATCATGCCTGTCCCTCAGCCTCATCAATTCAGGACCGTAAGAATACCAGCGGCCTGACTCCTGCCATAACTCCGCTTGCTGCAGCGCAGGCATGAAAAGCTCTGAGGCTCCTGCGTTATTCATTTCTTCCCTGATAATCGCTTCAACTTTCTGCAGGACTTTGCGCCCTAAAGGCATATATGTATAAACCCCGCTCGCATTCTGGCGGATGAATCCTGCCCGCAGCAGCAGCTGATGGCTTTTCACTTCTGCATCCGATGGTACTTCTCTTAAAGTAGGAATAAGCGACATACTTTGCTTCATTGATTTACACCTCATTAGGAATTAAAAATAGTTTCATGGGTATTGCAAAAAAATGGTCCTGCCCGGAGTGACCGGGCAGGAGGATTTGATAAGTGTCATAGGATTTATAAAAAGAATCTTTGGATGTCGTTCCATGTGACCACAAGCATCAACAGCATCAATAGTGCAAAACCGATGAAGTGGACCATTCCTTCTTTTTGCTTGTCGATCGGCTTGCCTCGCAAAGCTTCGACTGCAAAGAAGGTAAGTCTTCCGCCATCGAGTGCCGGGAATGGCAGGAGGTTCATGATTCCAAGGTTGATGCTAAGGATCGCCGCCCATTTCATGAGATAGAAGATACCGGATTTAGCAACAGTATCTGTAGAGACATAAATCCCGACAGGACCGGACAGGGCATCGATGGAGAATTGGCCTGTCAGCAGTTTACCGAGCATCGAAAAGATTTCTGTTGTCCAGAAATATGTTTCCTTTACCCCATAGCTTATGGATTTCAAGGGTGATTTTTCAACCGGATTGTATACGCCGATCAGGCCGATTTTTTCACCTTCTACATCCTGCACAGCAGGAGTCACCGGAATTTCTATGGTTTCACCAGCACGTACAATCGAGAAATCAAGTTCATTTCCCGGGTTTTTGCGAATGATCTCCACAACATCCTGCCAGCTTGACACTTCAGACCCTTCGATGCTGTTAACGATATCGCCTTCCTTAAGGCCAGATTTCAGCGCACTTCCATCTGGCGTCAGCTTGCCCAATACAGGTTCATTGGACGGAATGCCCTGGAACAGCGCCAAAATGATGAAGATGACCATCGCAAGCAGGAAGTTCATCATCGGGCCGGCAAAAATGGCCATCGTTCTTTGACCCAGTGTTTTAGAAGCAAACTGCCTGTCATAAGGAGCAATTTGCGTTTCAACACCATTTTCAACCAGCACGGCCGTTTTGCTGATAGGGAAGGAAACGAGCTGGCTGTCATCTTCCCCTTCCTCGTAGCCTTTGATGAAAAGTTCTCGTTCAATATCCGCTTTCTCTACTTCAATGATCCGGGCATTAGGGAACTTTTCCTTATTGTTAAGGATAATTTTAGAAACCTGGTCATCACCGTTAAAAATAAGACCTACCCGATGACCTGGTTTAATTTCAATCATTTCCGGGTCTTCGCCCGCCATTCTTACAAAACCGCCGATTGGCAGCAGGCGAACCGTATAGGTTGTTTCGTTCCGCTTATGAGAGAAGACCTTGGGCCCGAAGCCAATGGCAAACTCGCGGCAGAGAATGCCCGCTCTCTTTGCGAAAATCAGATGTCCTAGTTCATGGAAGAAAACCAGGGCACCAAATATGACGATAAAGGCAATAACTGTATTCAAATTATCTAACCACCTTTGTTAAGGATACGAATCGACTTTACTAACCCAAGTAACAATCAGGTTTATGAAGACATTGTGTTTGGCAGACGCTTTACTATTACGTGCAACTCAAATGAGTATCCAAAACACCGTTATAGCAGAGAATCCACAAAGCTTCTTGTTTCCTTATCCACTTCTTGAATGGTTTCAAGGTCAGGATTGTCTATGATGCTGTGTTGGTCCATTGCACTTTCTATTAAGTCCTCTATTTGCAGGAAAGTGATTCTGTCTTCCAAAAAGGCAGCTACTGCTGCTTCATTCGCAGCATTCATGACTGCCGGCAGCGTGCCTCCAGCCTGGCCGGCTTCATAGGCAAACTTCAGGCAGCGGAAACGGTCAAAATCCATCTCCTGAAAGTGCAGTTTTCCGATTTCCGCCAGATTCAGCCTTTTGCCGGACACGAGCGGAAGCCTGTCTGGGTATGTAAGAGCATATTGGATTGGCACTTTCATATCAGGAGTACCCAGTTGGGCTATGATGCTTGTGTCATGGAATTCAACCATTGAATGGATGATGCTTTCACGGTGCAGCAATACAGATATCTGGTCATACGGCAGGCCGAACAGCCAGTGCGCCTCAATTACCTCCAGCCCTTTGTTCATCATCGTAGCCGAATCGATGGTAATCTTAGCTCCCATTGACCAGTTCGGGTGGTTCAAAGCGTCTGCCTTGGTAACCCCCTGGAGCTCATCTCTCGTCCGATCCCTGAAGCTGCCTCCTGAAGCTGTCAGGATCAGGCGTTCTATATTTTTTTCATGTTCACCCTGCAGCGCCTGGAATATCGCAGAATGCTCACTATCAACTGGAAGGACTGGCACATTTTGATTCCTGGCGGCCTCCATGACTATATGCCCTGCAGTCACGAGGGTTTCTTTATTAGCGATGGCAATGGTCTTCCCAGCACGGATCGCCTCAAGCGTGGGACGCAAACCCACGCTCCCCAGCACAGCGTTGACAAGGATGTCCGATTCGGCAAAAACTGCCGCCTCTTCAAGGCCTTCAAGGCCATGAGAGATCTTCACACCTGGAAACTCAGTCTTCAACCGTTCCGCATCCGCCTTTTCCTGGACAGATACGAACTCAGGCTTGAACTCGCCGATTATCTTTCTGGTAAGTTCAACATTTTTACCGGATGACATCGAAACCAGTTTGAATTGTTCCGGATGCTCCCTGATTACATCAAGGGTTTGGATCCCTATTGATCCTGTAGCGCCTAACAAGCTGATTTTCTTCACAAAGTTCACTCCTAAATATCTACAACGGGAAAGGAAGTACCCGGTAAGTTCAACTTCTATCGTAGTCAGAAATCTTATCCAAGATTAGAGCAAATGGAAAAGATGGATTAACGGCCAGACAAACAGCAGGCTGTCAAATCGGTCGAGCATGCCCCCATGACCTGGAAGAATGTTCCCTGAATCCTTCACATTGTAATAGCGTTTCAAGGCAGATTCGACAAGGTCGCCAATCTGGCCAAACACAGACAGGAATGCAGTTGCAGTTAGCAGAACCAATGCAGAAACATTCATATCCGCAAAAACACTGAACAGTGAGGCCACGACAAGTGCGGACAAAACGCCGCCAAAAAACCCCTCTGTTGTTTTGTTCGGGCTGATTTCGGGCCATAGCTTGTGTTTGCCAAATGCCCGTCCGATAAAATAAGCTCCGGAATCAGTTGCCCAAATAATAAATAAAGAATAAAAAACATACGTAAGGTTAGCTTCCCTTGTTTCAATGAAGAAATAGAAGCCAAGTCCTACATATAAAGTTGACATGATCGAGAATGCAACATCCTCAAACGTGAATCGATTCTTCGTGATGACCGTATAGGTCAAGAATAATAACAAACCCAGAAAGAATAGCTCCAGTTTTGTATAATCCAATTGCTCAAGCCAGCTGCTGTATTGGTCAGGGATCATAAAAATCCATAATAATAATAATGATATGATTCCCGGTACTGAAAACAGTTGGATTTTTTTCATCTTCAGCGCTTCATACAACGCGATGGAAGCGATCAAATATACCATCAGGGTAAATGGCCAGCCTCCGAAAATTACGATTGGAAGAAAAACAGCTGCTGCAACGACTGCTGTAATGATTCTTTGCTTCATCTAATTATTCACACCTTTTTTAAACTCCTCCAAAACGCCTCTGGCGGCCTTGGAATGCTTCAATCGCTTCGACAAAATGCTCCTCGTTGAAATCTGGCCAAAGTACATCTGTGAACCAGAACTCCGTGTAAGCCAATTGCCAAAGCATAAAATTGCTCAATCGGATTTCTCCGCTCGTCCTGATCAACAAGTCAGGATCCTTAAAATCCTTCGTCATCAAGTATGATGAAAAAGCTTCTTCCGTTAAGTCATTTTCACTCATTATACCACTTTTGACATCTTTCAAGACCTGTCTGACGCCATCCAGGATTTCCGCCCTGCTTCCATAATTGAGGGCAAAGTTCAAAGTGAGACCGGTATTATCCTTTGTCTCTTCCATCGCTTTACCCACAGCCTTTTGTGTATGCTCCGGCAGTTTATCCATGTATCCAATCATTTCAACACGGACATTCTCTTCAATTAACTCTGGAAGGAATGTTCCCAGAAACTCTTCCGGCAGCTTCATGAGAAAATCCACTTCCATTTTAGGACGTTTCCAATTTTCAGTTGAAAATGCATAAACAGTAAGAGTATTGACCCCTAGTTCATTAGCCAGCCTGGTTATTTTCCGGACAACCTTCATGCCTTCGTGATGGCCGGCAACCCTTGGCAAAGCGCGCTTTTTTGCCCAGCGTCCGTTCCCATCCATGATGATGGCTATATGAGAAGGCACTTCATGCTCTTTGATTTGAAGCACCCGCTCCCGGAGGCCGGAAGGATTTTGATCCTTCTTCCACGGATTCATTTTATTTAACATTAGGACAGCTCCCCCAAAAGATAATCTTTAGCTCCGATTAGAAACGCAAAAGCCTGTACTGAAGGTCCCTTGCGGCAGGCCGCTTGATAGGCAGTAACAGCCTGGCTCTGTGGCTGGTTTGCTAGAAGAGCTCCATAAGCATAAACCCTGCTTTCTTCTGTGCTTCCCGCTTGCCACTATCATACCAAAAAAGAAAAAAGATATCTCTATAAATGGATGGTTTTAAGATGAAAGGGTCTTCTGCCAGCCTTCTCCGTCCTGTTCCATACGGATGATCTTTATATAAAGACTATGTTCATTATAAGGAAAACAGAATATAAGAACCACCATTAATATATTCTATCATTCCCGCCCTTATCGTAAACTTGCTATTTGAGGCAAAAGCGCATTTCCTTGTTATGTATAGAGAAAAAACCCCCTGGAAAACAGAGGGCTTTCGATGTTCACCACTTCTAGAAGGAATTCTATACAGAATTACACTTCCATGATTTCTTTTTCTTTGTCTTTCGTAATCTGATCGATTTTTGCGATATGCTCGTCTGTAAGCTTTTGAATATCATCAGAATATCCACGCAGATCGTCTTCTGTGATTTCACCGTTTTTCTCAAGCTTTTTCAAATCTTCATTGCCATCGCGGCGAATATTGCGGATTGCGACTTTCGCTTCTTCGGCTTCTTTTTTCACAAGTTTTGCAAGTTCCTTGCGTCGTTCCTCAGTCAGTTGAGGAATCGCAATACGAATTACAGACCCATCGTTTGAAGGGTTCAATCCCAGATCAGACTTAAGGATTGCTTTTTCAATTTCGCCAAGAATGGTCTTGTCGTAAGGCTGGATTACCAAAAGACGTGCTTCCGGCACTGAAATACCAGCTAATTGGTTGACAGGAGTAGGCGCACCATAATAATCCACCTGCACTCTGTCTAAAAGAGATGCACTTGCCCTTCCTGCACGGATGCTTGCAAGTTCACGAGTATAAGCCTGGATCGCTTTCGTCATTCTTTCCTTCGCATTAGCAATAGCTTGTTTTGGCATTAGTTTTTCCCCCTCACAATTGTTCCGATTGTTTCGCCCAATACTGCTCGTTTAATATTACCTTTTTCCATAATAGAGAATACAATTAACGGGATATCATTGTCCATACACAGGGATGAAGCTGTGGAATCCATTACCGCAAGGCCTTCCTTCAGCACATCAAGGTATGAAAGTTCTTCGTACTTTGTCGCATTCTTGTCAACCCGCGGATCTGCCGAGTAAACTCCATCGACATTGTTCTTCGCCATCAGAATGACGTCCGCTTCGATTTCTGCCGCACGCAATGCAGCAGTAGTGTCAGTCGAGAAGTATGGATTGCCAGTACCTGCGGCAAATATAACCACGCGTTTTTTTTCGAGGTGCCTGATTGCCCTTCTTCTTATGTAAGGTTCTGCAACCTGGCGCATTTCTATGGAAGTTTGAACCCTTGTCTCGATTCCCGCTTGTTCCAGGCTGTCCTGCAATGACAGGGAGTTCATGACGGTCGCGAGCATGCCCATATAGTCTGCAGTCGCTCTGTCCATTCCCATCTCTTCGCCGATTTTGCCTCGCCAGATATTTCCGCCGCCAACTACAACCGCGACTTCAACATCAAGCTCTGCAATCTCTTTTACCTGGTCTGCAACATTCTTGATGACCGACGGATTGATGCCAAAACCTTGTTCCCCGGCTAAAGCTTCTCCACTTAACTTTAAAACAACTCTTTTGTATTTTGGGCTCGTCATAAGGGTACCTCCATATGTATATTAAGGCTTGCTTATCGCTTCAGATCCAGGTCCTGGAACCGAAGCGAAAGAGCCTGCAAAAAGCTATGTCCAAAAACAGGGAACACAAAGTGTTCCCTGCAATTACCTATGCTGATGATGATTACTTCTTGTTTACTTGGTTCATTACTTCCTCAGCAAAGTTATCTTCACGCTTTTCGATGCCTTCGCCTACTTCGTAACGAGTGAAACCGCGAAGAGTTCCGCCTTTTGATTCAACGAATTGGCGTACTTTCTGGTCAGGGTTCTTAACGAATGCCTGGTCAAGTACACAAACATCTTCGAAATATTTGCTTAGGCGGCCTTCAACCATTTTCGCAACGATGTTTTCAGGCTTGCCTTCGTTAAGAGCTTGCTGAGTAAGGATTTGGCGCTCGTGCTCAACTTCTTCTTGAGAAACTTCATCACGAGAAACATATTTAGGGTTCAATGCAGCGATGTGCATGGAAACGTCTTTAGCTGCTGCTTCATCAGTTGTTCCTTCAAGAACAGAAAGCACGCCGATGCGACCACCCATGTGAAGGTATGCACCGAATGCATCGTTATCAGTCTTAGTTTTCACTTCAAAGCGGCGAAGTGAAAGCTTCTCACCGATTTTAGCAATTGCATTATTGATGCGTGTTTCCACTGTATCGCCATTTTCCATTGTTTGAGCGTTAGCTTCTTCAACAGTTGCTGGCTTGTTCTTTAGAAGGTGCTCAGCGATTTCCTTAACAAGTACCTGGAAGCCTTCGTTCTTTGCAACGAAATCTGTTTCAGAGTTTACTTCAAGAAGTACAGCCTCATTGCCTTCAGCAAGGATGTAAGTTGTACCTTCAGCAGCGATGCGGTCAGCTTTTTTAGCTGCTTTCGCAATTCCTTTTTCACGAAGGAAATCGATCGCCTGGTCCATATCACCATTTGTTTCCTGAAGTGCTTTTTTGCAATCCATCATACCTGCGCCAGTTTTTTCACGCAATTCTTTAACCATTTGTGCAGTAATTGCCATAATGAAATTCCTCCTAAGATCTTGGTTATATGTAACTATACTTTATTTTAACTTGATTTCGCCAATATAAACCTTGACATGTTTTACATTACATCGGCTTTAAAGGTAGGATCTGTCAGCCATGTCTTAAAAAAAGGTGATAAAGGGGCTTCCCTATATCACCTTATTTCAAATTAAGCTTCTACAGTTTCTGTAGTTTCTTCGCCTTGCTTAGCTTCGATAATAGCGTCAGCCATTTTCGCAGTAAGCAATTTAACAGCGCGGATCGCGTCATCGTTCGCAGGGATTACTACGTCGATTTCGTCTGGATCACAGTTTGTATCAACAATTCCCACGATAGGAATGTTCAATTTGCGAGCTTCTGCAACAGCGATGCGCTCTTTGCGTGGGTCAATGATGAAAAGAGCATCTGGAAGGCTCTTCATGTCCTTGATTCCGCCCAAGAACTTTTCTAAACGCTCTTGCTCTTTCTTCAATTGAACTACTTCTTTCTTAGGAAGTACTTCAAACGTTCCATCTTCAGACATTCTTTCGATGTCTTTAAGACGAGCGATACGCTTTTGGATTGTTTCGAAGTTTGTTAATGTTCCGCCCAACCAGCGTTGGTTCACAAAGTACATACCAGAACGAGCTGCTTCTTCTTTAACAGAATCTTGAGCTTGTTTCTTAGTACCTACGAAAAGAACAGTTCCGCCGTTACCAGCTAGCTCTTTCACGTAGTTGTAAGCTTCTTCAACCTTCTTAACTGTTTTTTGAAGGTCGATGATGTAGATGCCGTTACGCTCAGTGAAGATGTATTTCTTCATCTTAGGGTTCCAACGGCGAGTCTGGTGACCGAAGTGTACACCAGCTTCAAGCAGTTGCTTCATAGAAATTACTGACATGATGTTTCCTCCTAATGGTTTTGATTTCCTCCGTTCATGTCATTTTCAGCCAGGAACTGCCGAAACAGCACCATCTGGCCAAATCGATGAACGTGTGTATTAACACCAAGAGATAATATAGCATATATCAAACGGACAATCAAGCTTATTCTCGTGCATTTTGCCGGAATTTGAGCAAAAGTTCAATTTCAGTTTTTCCCCTGTCGAGATTCCTGGCAATTTCTTCGACTGTCATACCGCTTTCTTTCATCTGAAAAACCTGGTCTATGAAACGGATTGGTTCGGATTCCGTCTTTGGTTCATCCGCCTGGTTCTCTTCCAGCTTTTCACCTGCTTCTTCTTTATTGGGAACCGGTGTGCTATTTTGCTGATAGGCCTTTCGTGCAGCATAATAGGCAACACCTTTACCGTACCGAGGGGCGTGGGGACCTTGATTCGTTTCGTGGCTCAGTTCAAGGTTTACATCATCAATTTGTTCATCTTGTATTTCCAGATTCTTTACCTGCTTTTTCTCAATGCTGCTGTTGCTGATAAGTTGAAGGAATTGATCGTTTTCCTCTTTCAATTCATAGAGGTATGCCGAAAAGACCTCTTCAATTTCTTTGATAATTCTTTCCTGCTTCTTTTCTGCTTCAACCAGCCTGTTCTGGCGTAAGTATAAAAGGATAATTGCGAAGATCGCTGCCGCGTTTAAAATGAGGCTTAAAAGTAGTAGAAAAGTGGTCATAACATCCCTCTATCCGCTGTAATCGATTACCTTCCCTTTATAGGGATGGTGTGGTGAGGCAGGTTTCTCCTCTTTATTGGCATGATTTTGCCTGCCTTTTTCCTGCTGCTTGCCGGAAGGATTGCCTTCCTTGTTCAGGCGCGCTTCTTGCTTTTGGCTGTTCTTGATGACGGTTTTTCGTTTTAATTCATCTTCCTTTGTCACACTTTGTGCGGCATGGTCCTGAAGATGCTGTCCTCTTTGTTGTATTTGCTCCTGAATTTTGCCTGCATCTTGTGTCCTCGGAAGTGCAATCTGCATTTCGATTGCCTTAAGACTCATCATGTCACTTCCTTAATAATGGACTTTTTCACTATTAACAAATGGGAGGATGGAAATCTCGCTTTGATCGAGGAGGAATTTAACATTCTTGTATAACTGATTTGTCAATAAAGCATATTTTCCGAAATAAACCTTGGTGTTAGGGAATACACGTTCATAAACGAATAGGCAAGAATTCATCCTGTCCTGCTTTTCTAAATGGAGCAGCCGGAGTTCATCCATTTGTTCCAGCAACCCGCTTTCAATCTTCCGTCTGGTAGTCTGCTGCTTTCCAAGCAATTGTTGTTGCTCTGGTGTGAGCTTCCCTGCAAGCCTGCCAATTTCTGCGAGTTTCATTTCTATTTCAGTCAGCTTTTTAATATTCGCCTTGGCTGTTTCAATCTCTTTGATCATTTCAATTTCTGCTTTTTCCAGAGCAGGGTCCCAGCCTACAGCGAGTTCTGTTTTCGTAAAAAGTTCATTTCCCAGATCCTTCACCTGAATATCGCGGCCTGCGGATACCATACCGCCAATGATCGTGCCTGATTTGCAGTCGACATTACCTCCTGCAGTCAGTTTGCTGTGCAGAATCGATGTTTTCACGATAATATCCTGGCTTGCTTTTACATTCGCCTGGTTGAGATAGTTAGCCTGTACACTGCCTCCTGCTGTCAGACTCCCCTTCAGCGCTCCGGCAACTCCGCCTTTGATGACTATATTGCCTTCCGCATGGAGCGATGCAGCTTCAACGAGACCGTCTACCCAGATATCCCCGCCTGCCTTCACTTCATATCCGCTGGGGATATTCCCTTTTATCACAATATTGCCTACAAAGTCGATATTGCCAGTCCTTAAATCAAGATCGCCCCTCACCTCGAAAACCGGGTTGACTGCAATCATGCTCTTTGTGATGCTGACCTGACCATCACAGGCCGCATAGTACTTTCCTGCTTCAAAAACAACATTATTCCCTGCCCTCACTTTGAGAGGTCGACCAGGTTTCACCGGAATGCTATTCCCCAGAACGTCAGTGCCAGGAATTCCGTTTTGGGCCGGTATTAAAGTGGCTAACAGCTGGCCTTGCCTGACAGAAGGAATTTGGACGACTGACCGAAAACTGAACACTTTCTGGTCTGGGAAATTTTTATTATCCAATTCATTACGCAGATAAGCATTCTCCCCACTCTTCCCAGGTTCGCCAGCAGCAACAACGACGGGATACTGGATAGAATGGGGGTTTTCCGCAATTTGATTTAAAACATCCATTTTTAATCCGCAGATGACTTTTTCCTCTTTCAGCACAGCCACTAGTTCGCTTTTCGTCATGGACAAACCCTCTTGCTGCAAATCCAAAACCAATTCAGCCGAAAGCCGATCCTTGGAAATCACTACTTTATACTCTGTCCCCATATCCATCTCCCACTTTCCATTACGCTGTCTGTAACCATTTCCTTAGTTTAAAGATCGCTTTAGAATGTATTTGTGATATTCGTGAGGTGGATAAATTCATGACCTGACCAATTTCAGTCAACGTCAATTCTTCTTTGTAAAATAAACTTAAAACTAACTGTTCTTTGTCATTAAGTTGAGATATCTTGTCTGCTACTTCTTCCAACAGTTCAGATTTAATGATACTTTCCTCAGGGATTTCTGCTTTCTCATCCTTAATGACAAAGGATTGATGATCACGATCATCACTGTCATTTGGATGTTCGTCGATTGAAAGGACGTTAGCGAAAAAGTGTTCATTAATGGTGGCATAGATTTCCTGCTCATCCATATTCAGCTCACTGGCAATCTCTTCTATAGTTGCATTTCTCATTAAGCGCTGTTCAAGCCGTTCGATCGCCGCGTCGATTTTTTTTGCTTTTTCACGGGTACTTCTTGGAAGCCAGTCTTCCTTCCTCAATCCATCAAGAATCGCCCCGCGAATACGAAATGAAGAGTATGTATCAAACTTCAAATCCCTGTTGGGATCGAATTTTTCCAATGCATCATACAATCCAATCATTCCCAGGCTTTTTAAATCATCTCTTGAAACACTCTTCGGAAGACTCACGGAAATTCTTTGCACATGGTAGGAAACAAGTGGCATATATTTTTTTATCAGCAAATTACCTGCATCCGGATCACGGTACTGTACCCATTTATCCCATGTTACCTGTTCTTCCGAAGTAGATCCTCGCACCATTGTCATCCTCCTCACGCGCATCACGCATTTTTCTTAGAAGCCTTCTATTCAGCACTGATCAAACAAGTGATCGATTTTGTTAACAAATCAGATAAATTAAATTTCACTATTCCCTTTATTTACTGTCCTGATGTGCATCAAACCCGTTTTTGGATCGAACTCTATCGTCCTGCCGCTGTTCCCGCCAATATCCTGGGCTGCGACCGGGATATGCAATTCTTTCAGTTCAGTCAATACAGCCTCAACATTGCGAGGACCAATTCTCATCATGTCACTGCTCCCGGAAAATTGAAACATTTGGGCTCCCCCAGCAAGTTTCGCTTTCATCCCTGAATGTCTAGCCCCTTTTTTCTGCAAGGCATCAAAGAGCTCCTTGACGGCTGTATTGGCGAATTTCGCTTTATTCAGGGGCTCTGTCCGTGACAGGGATGAATCTGGCAGCATGACATGGGCCATCCCTGCAATCTCTCTTGCCTGGTCATACAGGACCACTCCTACACAGGAACCCAGCCCTGTCGTTCTGATCAGGTCTGGAGCTTTGACTATATTCATATCAGCGATACCGACTTTAATGATTTCTGCTGTTTTAAACATCAACCTTGACTCCCAGAGATGTAAAAATGGTATGGAAAGATTCCGGGTCCGGCAGAAGGAAGAAATGCCCTCTGACACTGTCTGGCATGTTGGCATCCTCTTCATCCAAAGCGGTATCGATGACAATGGCATAATCGCTTACCTGCGATATTTCCAGCAACCCATAACTGATCACAGCACCAACCATATCAATGCTTAAGGCAGGTACAGATGGGTATAATGTCAGGCTGGTAAAGTCTGATAATGAAGATAGATAGGAACCTGATAAAATATTTCCCAATTCCTGCAGAGCGGAAAATGCCAATTCATTATCCGGCTCTGCAGAAAAAGAGAATGATTGTTTTTTGATTAATTGTCCGATATATTTTTCAGCTTGCTGCAGCGGAAGGATAAAAAACATGCTTCCAGGTGCATCTCCTTCTATTCTCAGGAAGACACTGGCTACGACATTGTCTGCTCCTCCTGCCAGCTCCATGACCTCATCAAAGGAGACAACCCGGACACTGGGCACATTCATGTCGATCTTTTTTTGCAGCAGCGTGGATAAAGAGGTTGCTGCATGGCCCGCGCCGATATTGCCGACCTCTTTTAATATATCAAGGTGGACGTCCGAAATGCTTTTAAGAAAAGTCATCGTCTACTTCCTTCCGATTACAGAGCGTTTTCATCAGCATTATCAAGGATTTTTGCCAGGTCAATCAATATCAGCAGCCTCTTGTCCAGATTCGCTACACCGTTAATAAATCCTTCGGCAGACAGACCAACGATTTCAGGAGGCGGTTCTACCATGCTCGATGGAATGTCAATGACATCATTTGCACCATCCACAATCAAGCCCACTTCCTTATCTTCAACAGAAACAATAATTACCCGTGTACTTTCTGTATATCCTTGTTCTTCGAGGCCAAACCGGACACGCAAATCAATCAGAGGAGTCACTACTCCCCTAAGATTCATGACACCTTTTACAAAAGGATTAGTGTGGGGCACCCTTGTTATATGCATGATCTTTTCAATTGATTTTACCTGGCTTACAGGAACTGCATATTCTTTGCCGTTCAATTGGAACACAATTACCTTCAAGTCTGGAATCAGCACTTCAGTCATTTACATCACTCCTAAAAATATCTGGACCTATTGAACTCAGAATCTATTTAATCAAAGCATTGCAATCGACAATCAAGGCTACCTGCCCATCTCCGAGGATTGTCGCTCCAGAAATCGCGAACACATTGGTTAAGTAATTCCCCAGCGATTTAAGGACAACCTCCTGCTGCCCAATGAACGAGTCAACAATCAGGCCAGCCATTTTATCTCCCTTTCTGACAATAATGACAGAATGGAAGTCATCCTCTGAAGGAACAGAAGGAACTTCGAATAGATCCTTAAGGAACAATAGCGGTACAACCTTGCCCCTGAAGTCAATGACCTTTTGATTATGTGCATTCATAATTTCAGAGTCTTTTATAATCGCAGTCTCAATAATAGAAGACAGAGGAATAGCAAATTTCTCTTTTTGGATTTCTACCAGCATGACCGAGATAATCGATAATGTAAGAGGCAGCTGGATCGAGAAAATCGTTCCTTCATTCTCTTTGGAATCAATTGAAATCGTGCCGCCTAAAGACTCGATGGTATTTTTCACTACATCCAGACCGACTCCGCGTCCTGAAATATCAGAAATTTTCTCAGCAGTAGAGAATCCGGAAGATAAGATCAATTCATATGCCTGTTTATCTGTAAAGCCAGCTGCTGCTTGTTCCGTAACAATCCCTTTGCTGATGGCCTTCTTTAAAACCTTTTCGCGGCTGATTCCAGCGCCATCATCCTCAATTTCAATGAAAACATGGTTGCCGCTGTGGAAGGCACGCAATACAACAGTCCCTTCCTCGCTCTTGCCTTTCGCTCTCCGCTCTTCAGGAGATTCAATCCCATGGTCAACCGAATTGCGCAGCAAATGCACAAGCGGGTCTCCGATTTCGTCAATTACAGTCCGGTCAAGCTCGGTTTCAGCCCCGACGATTTCAAGATTGATCTTTTTGTTTAAATCCCTTGCCAGCTGACGGATCATCCTTGGGAAGCGGTTGAACACCGTCTCCACCTGGACCATCCTCATGTTCAGGATAATGTTCTGCAGATCTCCGGATATCCTTGACATTCGTTCGACTGTTTCGGTGAGTTCGCTATTTTCCATGTCTTTCGAGATTTGCTCCAGGCGTCCTCGGTCAATGACAAGCTCCTCGAATAAATTCATTAATATATCCAATCGTTCGATGTTAACACGGATGGTTTTATTGCTCCCCTGCTGCTTGCCAGTGGATTTCTTTTCAGTGGCTGCTGGTACATCCGTTCCTGTCGATTGCGCAGGAACCTCAGGTTTAGGTTCACTTTCTATTTCGTTTTCATTATGAGCGGTATCCAAGACAGCTTCTGCATTCTGCTCGTCAAACTCCAGTGGTCTCACTATCGTTTTGACTACTTCTGATACCTTCATGATTTTGCCTTTGATGTCTTCTGGACTTTCTTTGGAAACGATTGTTACCGAGAAATCCTCATCAAACTGTTCTTCCTCAAGCTGTTCCACCGGTGGAGTAGCTTTTATTACTTCACCGATTTTCTCCAGCACTTCAAACACCATGTAGACACGGGCCGCCTTCAGCAGGCAGTCTTGACGCAAGCCGATTTCAATTTCATATACCCCAAATCCTTGCTCCATGGATTGCTTCAACACAGTAAGCTCAAACTCATCGTAGGTTGATTGCTTGGCTGTTTCCATGACTGCGGTCGCAGCCACTTCCGATTCAGCAGTGCTTGATAATGGTTCGCCTTTTTCAATCGCCTTTAACTTTTCGACTGTCTCGGTGACATCCTTTTTACCATCGCCTCCTGAAGCAATCGAATGGACCATTTCCTCAAGGTGATCAACAGCCATGAATATGACATCCAAAATTTCCGGTGTCGTTACCAGACGATTATTGCGTATGGCATCAAGGACATTTTCCATTTGGTGGGTAAGTCCCGCCAGATCCTCATATCCCATGGTTGCGGACATTCCTTTCAGTGTATGGGCAGATCTGAAAATTTCATTGATAATGGATAAATCCTGTGGATTCTTTTCCAGCTCCAGCAATTGTTCATTACAGGCCTGTAAATGTTCTTTGCTTTCTTCAATAAAGACTTCAAGATATTGATTTAACTCCATGTGCTGCGCACCTCCGGCCTTATATATAGTTCATGATTGTTTGTGCTATATTTTCGACATTCGCCACATCATCGACTAAATTGGTTGCAATTGCCGCTTTTGGCATCCCAAAAACAATCGATGTTTCCTGGGACTCGGCAATCGCTTTTACAGAGCCATTTTTTTTCATCTCCGAAAGTCCTTTGGCTCCATCTGACCCCATCCCAGTCATGATAACAGCAATTTTCGCATGACTTCTCAAGGTGCTAATGGATTCGAACATCACATCCACAGAAGGCCGGTGGCCATTCCGTGGCGGGGTTTGGCTCAGGCTGACCGCCAGGCTAGTCCCGATACTCTTGACCTCCAGGTGCCACCCGCCTGGAGCTATGTATGCTGTGCCCTTTTGCAGCAGTTCACCATCTTCTGCTTCTTTGACATGAATTTCACTTAAGGAATCAAGACGATTCGCAAGGGACTTTGTAAAACCCGGGGGCATGTGCTGGACCACCAGGATTGGTGCGCCGATATCCTTCGGCAGTGAAGTTAACACTTGCTGCAATGCCCTCGGGCCACCAGTCGATGTCCCAATACAGACAAGTTTTTTCGCAGCAGGATCTTTTGGCGCCCAATGCTTGACAACATGCTCGCTTGGCCTTTTCTGTGAAACTAAGGTTCTTTCAGGCGCGCGCCCTGCCGTTCCTGGCTGATGTTGGATATTGATTTTAGAAAGATTTGCCCTGCTTGCCGACAAGACCTTTTCTATCAGTTCTGCTTTGATCTTGTGCAAGTCTATGGAAATCGACCCAGATGGTTTGGCAACGAAATCCACCGCTCCGGCCTGTATGGCCTGGAACGTTGTATCCGCGCCTTCTTTTGTCGTACTGGATAGCATTACGACCGGGACCGGCTCCTCTTCCATGATCACCTTCAGAACCTCAAGCCCGTTCATGACTGGCATTTCTACATCCATGGTAATGACATCAGGGCGCAACTCTCTCCATTTTTTGATGGCATCCTCCCCATTGCGGGCAGTGCCAAGGACCTCAATTTCGGGTTGTTCTGATAAGAAGTCGGTTATAAGCTTTCGCATGAAAGCTGAATCATCTACGATGAGTACCCTGATTTTAGCCATACAATCACTACCTTTCGAAAAGGAGTTGCTTTAATCTTGCTGTGAAACTTCTGTTATTTCTCTTTTCGGCATTGTAGCTCATTTTATTGATATATTTTTCTAGTATTTCCGACAGTGCCTTCGAAACTTGTGACCGTTCATTGAACATAATGAAGGGAACCTGTCTCTTCACGGCTTCCTGGACGGCTTTATCATCAGGCAGGAAGCCAAGCTTGATTGGAGTACGGCCGAGAAACTTCCGGAGCACTTCTTCAATCCGCATTAGGGTGTCATTCCCTTCTTTTTGTGAAGAAGCCCTATTAACCACCAAATAGAATGGTAATTCAGAATCTGCGAGATGAATATATTTCATTGTCGCGTAAGCATCCATCATGGATGTAGGTTCTGTAGTCGTAATGACGAAAATCTCGTTGACTGACAGGAGGATGGCGAGCGTTTCTTCATTCAACCCTGCTCCCATGTCAAAAATAAGATAATCATATTTTGTTAATACATCCCTTAAGCTTGATGTAAAATAATCTACACTGTCCTGATCCATCCTGATTAACTGGCTTAAACCTGATCCGCCTGCAATATATTCCACCCCATGGGGCCCCTGAAAAATCACTTCTTCCATGGATGCTTTCCCGGAAAGGAAATCCGCGATGGAGAGGGACGAGTGTTTTCCCATTAGGATTTCGATATTCCCCATTCCAATATCAAGATCGAAAAGCAGTACTTTATGGCCTTTTTTTGCAAGGGAAATCGAGAAGTTAAGCGAGAAGTTAGACTTCCCGACCCCGCCTTTTCCGCTTACGACAGCAAGTGTTTTTGCCTCCCTGGAAGGCAAGTTCGTTTTTAACCGATTACGTAATTTCTCCGCCTGGTCATTCATAGATGTTGACTCCAAGAATAGTATTAGCAACGATTTCAGCGTCTGCCTCCAATAGGTCATCCGGTACATCCTGGCCATTCGTCAAATAAGCAATACCTGTTGAAAATTTCCGGGCCATATTGAACATTGAACCGTAAACAGCTGTTTCATCTAATTTGGTAAAGATGAATTGATCGATATGGATTAGCGAGAATTGCTTTTTGATCTCTTCCATATCTTTTTGTTTTGAGGTTAATGCAAGTACAAGGAAGGTCTCCATATCCTTGTTGAAGTCAATTGCATCATTTAAATCATTTACGTATTTCTGATTCCCGAAATTCCTGCCTGCCGTATCAATGAACACAAAATCATGCTCTGAAAACTTTTCTGTGGCAGTCTTGAAGTCGTCCATGTTATAGCAGACTTCAATTGGCACTTCCAGTATTTTTGCATAGGTTTTGAGCTGTTCAATTGCCGCGATCCTGTAAGTATCCGTTGTGATGAAAGCCACTTTCTTATGGTGCTTCAGCACGCATTCTGCCGCAATTTTTGCAAGAGTCGTCGTTTTCCCTACCCCAGTCGGCCCAATGACATTGACGAATTTCTTCTTAAAGGACAGGCCCCCGAAGCTAAGGTCCACAAGCTTCTGCTTGATTGCTTCCTTACTCCATAATAAGATTTCTTCATCACTGGCAGATGCTCCGCTTAAGTACCACTTTTCCAGCAATACAGCCGCAATTTCGTCAATGAATTCAGCACTTATTTCCTGGTCTCTTAATTGATTAATCAGTTTGCTGATTGACTCTGGAAGCCCAATAGGTGCATCGTTCTTTGTTGATTTCAGGAGTTCCTTCAGCTCAGAAATTTCTTTCAGGATGTCCCGATCAGCTTTACCCAATGGTTTCTCCGGCTGCATTGGTCGTTCTGGCTGCATGAATGGCTGGGTTTGATCATTTTTAATAGATGGCTTAACAACAAACTTTTCTTTTTCAGCCTTGACTGGCTTTGTGGAGCTTTCTAAGTCCGGGTCGATTGCAGCGATGACTTCTATACTGTTTTTTCGAAAAAAACCCATGAACCCGCCACTCTGGACGACGCGGGAATTCAGGATGACCGCATCACTTCCAAGCTCTGCCCTTACTTGTTTCATTGCTTCCGGCATTGATGAAGCTGTATATTTTTTCACTTTCATTCTACATTCACCACTCCGACACTTTGAACTTCAACATTCGCTTCTAGCTCGTTATAAGACAATACTGGAATCTGGGCAAAATATCTTTCTGTCAGCTGGCGCACATACATCCGGACTGCAGGTGAACATAAGATGATGGGAGTTTGCTCCATAATGCTTAACTGCTCGACCTGACTGGCAACCGACTCCAGAATGCCCTGTGATACTGCTGGATCGAGAGAGAGATAGTTTCCATGTTCCGTTTGCTGGACGCCTTCCGCAATCTGCTTTTCTACTCTTCCCGATAATGTGATGACCTTCAGGGTTTCACCCATTCTGGAATATTGATTCGTGATTTGCCTTGCCAGGGCCTGACGTACGTATTCAGCAAGGATATCAGTATCAGTCGTCACTTTGCCGTAATCAGCAAGTGTTTCAAAAATAATCGGAAGATTCCGGATGGAAACATTTTCTTTAAGCAGCTTGCCCAGCACTTTTTGGATTTCCCCAACTGAGAGCGGGTTTGGCGTTGCTTCCTCCACAAGGATTGGGTAACTTTCCCGGAGGTGATCGATCAGCTGCTTTGTTTCCTGTCTGCCCAGAAGTTCGTGGGCATTGGCCTTGATCACTTCTGTTATATGAGTTGAAACGACGGACGGCGGATCAACCACTGTGTATCCAAAGATCTCAGCCTGCTCCTTCATTTCCTCCGTGATCCATTTTGCAGGCAATCCGAAGCTTGGTTCAATTGTATCGATTCCCTCGATGGATTCGTCTTCAATACCAGGGCTCATCGCCAGATAATGGTCGAGCAGCAATTCGCCCCTTGCCATTTCGTTCCCTTTTATTTTCAAACGGTATTCATTCGGCTGAAGCTGGATATTATCACGAATCCTGACTACCGGGATGACCAGACCTAACTCGATCGCCAGCTGCCTCCTGATCATGACAATCCTGTCAAGAAGGTCACCGCCCTGGTTCGCATCAGCAAGCGGAATCAATCCATAGCCGAATTCGAATTCGATTGGATCGACATTCAGCAGGTTGACCACACTTTCTGGACTCTTCATTTCATCCATCTGAATATCCTCTTCCATCTCCTGCAGCTGCTGCTTATCAGGTTCGGGCTTGCGGGAGAAGGAGTAGGCTCCGAAGACCATAAGTGCTGCGATTGGTATCGTCAGCAAGTCATGAATCGGCGTGAATAACCCGAGCAGGAAGATGGTAGCTCCAGCCACGTAAAGCATCTTTGGGTACGCCAATAACTGCGCTGTAACATCGACACCAAGATTGCCATCTGAGGCAGCACGGGTGACAACGATACCTGTGGCGGTTGAAATCAGCAAGGCTGGAATTTGACTGACAATCCCATCTCCAACAGTCAACAGTGAGAATTTAACAGCTGAGTCCCCTATGCTCAATCCAAGTTGGGTCATACCAATGACAATCCCAAAGATCAAGTTGATGAGAACAATGATGATCCCTGCAATTGCGTCCCCTTTTACGAATTTGCTCGCACCGTCCATCGCTCCGTAAAAATCTGCTTCCCTGCTTACTTTTTCCCGCCTTTCACGGGCCTGCTGTTCTGAAATCATACCCGCGTTCAGGTCAGCGTCAATACTCATTTGCTTACCAGGCATTGCATCAAGAGTGAATCTTGCTGCAACTTCGGATACACGCTCCGAACCTTTTGTGATAACGATAAACTGGATAATGACCAAAATAAGGAACACGACCATCCCGACGACGACATTTCCGCCAACTACGAAGGTGCCGAATGTCTCAACCACCCCGCCCGCTTCTCCTTTGGAAAGGATCGAACGCGTTGTCGATACATTCAGCCCCAGGCGGAATAGTGTCAGCAACAGCAGCAGGGATGGAAATACTGAGAACTGCAGCGGCTCGGTCATATTCATTGTGTTCAAAAGCACAAGAAGTGCAATTGAGATGTTTACCATGATTAGCACACTTAAAAGCCATGGCGGGAATGGAATGATTAACATGGCTACGATTAGAATGACACTTAGCAGGACGGACAGGTCTCTAGCTGACATACTACTTCTCTCCTAAACACTGCATACCTTGAACTTTACAGTACTTTATTTTTGGTTTGATACACGAACGCCAGGATTTCCGCCACTGCTTTGAAAAACTCTTCAGGGATGGCGTCCCCTATTTCTGCCTGGCTGTATAACGCTCTGGCCAGGGGACGGTTCTCGACCGTGGCAACATCATTTTCCTTGGCGATCAATTTTATTTTCTGGGCGACAAAGTCAACGCCTTTGGCTACAACCACCGGTGCATCAGACTTCTGATCGTCATACTTTAACGCGATTGCGAAGTGAGTCGGATTCGTGATGACTACATCCGCTTTCGGCACTTCTTGCATCATCCGCCGCATTGCCATCTCTCTTTGCTTCTGCTTGATTTTCGACTTGATGAGCGGGTCACCTTCAATATTTTTGTACTCATCCTTGATGTCTTGCTTGGACATCCGGATACTTTTCTCAAAGTCATACTTCTGGTACAAATAATCCAGTAACGATAAAAATAGCAATGCTCCGGAAGCAAAAAGCCCCATTTGAAGTGTAAGTCCGGCAATCGTAGCGATCGCGGCACCGACACTCTTGTTTGCCAGCAGCAGCACCTCGTCCATTCTCATCCATAGGACCGAAAAAGCGATCAATCCAATGAAACTGATTTTGAGGATGGATTTTATCAACTCCACTATAGCTCTCATTGAAAAAATCCGTTTAAAGCCGCTGATCGGATTTATCTTTTCAAGTTTCATCTGAATCGCTTCGGTAGAAATCATGAACCCTACTTGCATATAGTTTGCAGCCACCCCTGCGATCAGGGCAATCAACATCACCGGTCCCAGGAAAAAGACAAGTTCACCCAGAATTTCGATGACGATGGTTTCAATGTTGCCGGCAGTCAGTTCCATGAACATATAGTTCTGCAGCGAGTGCCGAAGAACGCCTAAAAGCCGTTCTGCCATTACTCTCCCAAAAAACATCAGAAACAGGAAAACGGCAAGAAGAACGATGGCTGTGTTAACATCCTGGCTTTTGGCAACCTGTCCCTTTTTACGAGAGTCCTGTCTCTTTTTTGGAGTCGCTTTTTCTGTTTTCTCGCCTGCGAAAAACTGCAGGTCTAATGACAACCATTCCATGTTACGCTCCTCCAACCAGCTCCATCAGGCCTCTCATTGTTTCGAGAGTAAGGGAGAAAAGATCTGATACGACCATCATCAGGACAGCCATTACTGCGAAAAGAACCAGGAAACTGACCCCGATTTTAACCGGCAGTCCTACAACGAAAATGTTCAATTGCGGCACGGTCCTGGCGACGATTCCAAGTGCTACATCGACGAGGAATAGCGTACCGACTACTGGCAGGGACATCTGAAACGCGATAATGAACATTTTATTGAAAGAAAGGATGATGAATTCTGCTATATTCTGATTGCCAAACGGAATCATTACCTGATCGATTGGAATGAAATTATAACTGTAAAAAATTCCGTCCAACAGCAAGTGATGTCCATTGACCGTCAACAGGAACAATAATGAAATGATATATAAGTACTGGCCCATTAACGGGCTTTGTGCGCCTGTCTGGGGATCGATGACGTTTGCAATCGCAAAGCCCATCTGGAAATCGATGAACCCCCCGGCGATCTGTATGGCAGCCATCATCAGTGCTGCAATGAATCCGATGAACAATCCTACCATCGCTTCCTTTATGATTAACAGGAAATACGTGCCATCGATCACGACTTCTGGGGCACCTATGGCAGTAAACATTATGATTGCTAACGAGAAACCCAAGCCTATTTTGTGAGAGGCAGGGATCGTCCGATACGAAAACAGCGGCATCATCAAGAAAAACGATGTAACCCTGACAAAGATCAGCAGGAATGCCGGAAAAGCGGGAATGAAATCTAGCATGTCCTCATCCTACAAACCTCGTTAAATTCGAAAATATATTACTTGCATAAGAAAGCATATAACTCAGCATCCACGGACCAAAGAAAACGATCCCAACCAGGACTGCGACAATTTTTGGGACGAACGCCAACGTTTGTTCCTGGATCTGTGTAGTTGCCTGAAAGATGCTGACAATCAAACCAACGACCAACGCCAGAATCAGGAGCGGACCGGAAATCATAAGGACTGTATAAATACCTCGTTCAGCTATTGAAATAACTGCTTCTGATGTCATAATTCAATCACCTGCTTAAAAACTTTGTAATAATGATTTCACCACTAAGTACCACCCATCGACCATGACGAACAGCAAAATTTTGAATGGCAGGGAAATCATGACCGGCGGCAGCATCATCATCCCCATAGACATGAGGACACTCGCTACAACCATATCAATCACGAGGAACGGGATGAAAATCATGAAGCCAATCTGGAAAGCTGTTTTGATTTCACTGATCGCGAACGCTGGAACAAGGGCGGTAAGCGGGATGTCCTCTACTGATTCAGGAGGGTCAGCCTGTGAGTATTCCAGGAATAAGGCAAGATCTTTCTGCCTTGTATGTGCACTCATGAATTCCTTGAATGGAATCGATGCCCTGTCATATGCCTCTTCAAGATTGATTTCTTCATTGAATAATGGTGTCAGTGCTTGTTCGTTTACTTCCTGGAATGTAGGTGCCATGATGAAAAATGACAAAAACATCGCCAGACCGATCAGGACCTGGTTCGGCGGCATTTGCTGTGTAGCAAGCGCCGTTCTGACAAAGGAAAGAACGATGATGATCCTTGTGAAGCTCGTCATTAATATCAAGATGCTTGGCGCAACGGAAAGCACGGTCAGCAGGAGCATTAATTTTACCGAGGTTGAAACATTCTCAGGAGCACTGTTGTTGAAAAACTCCATAAACTCATTCATCTTTGTCTGACCCTTTCCTTTGAAGCTCCTCGAGCATTTTCTTTCTTCCGCTTGCCATATCATTCAGCTGATTTTTTAACAAGCTGGAAAACTGAGTACCTTCATTGCCATGATCTTTTTTCGTTCTTTGCAGCAACCTTGTCACAATATCGCTTGGCTGTACAAACTGTTCCATCTTGTTGTTGTAATCCTGGATGACCTGGCTGTACTCTTCTGGATCGTCAATCTCTTTTAACAGCTGTATGTTCTCACCCACACCTACAATCAGTAGCCTGTTGCCGGCTTTTACGATCTGGACAGACCTGTTGGCGCCCAGGCTCGTTCCTCCCAGATTCTCTACTAACTGAGAGCTTTTATAGGACATGCTTTTCTTGTTGATGAACTTAAGCAGAAAGTACAATAATCCCGCTACAAAGGCTGTAGCGAAAATCATCCTTACAAAATCAAAAAAGGTTACTCCTACTTTGCTGTCTGCATCGCTTGTCTGGTTTGTTGTATTTCCTGCCTTGCCATCTTCATTCGAATCAGGATTTTCCAACCAATCCTTAACACTATCATTCAGCTGCTCTGCAGCTACCAACCCAGTTGGGCTGAGCAGAGCAGCTAGTAAGAAAAGGATTGTCGAGGCAGTTCGGATTAATCTTAACAATTGCCGCACCCTCTATATATGAATAATTCATTAGCTAAGTGTTTTTGAGATCGCTTCTATCACTCGGTCTGCCTGGAATGGTTTCACGATGAAGTCCTTTGCACCTGCCTGGATCGCATCGATGACCATAGCCTGCTGTCCCATTGCTGAACACATGATGACCTTCGCATTTGGGTTGATTTTTTTGATTTCCTTCAACGCCGTGATGCCGTCCATTTCGGGCATCGTGATATCCATAGTCACCAGGTCAGGCTGGAATTCTTTATATTTTTCTAGTGCCTGCTGGCCATCCGCCGCTTCTGCCACGACTTCAAAACCGTTTTTCGTTAAAATATCCTTTATCATCATTCTCATGAAAGCCGCATCATCTACGACTAAAATTTTGTTCGCCATTGGATTTCCTCCTGTAGATTATTTCAATTTTTTTATGCGATCGCTTTGGCTGATGATATCTGTTACACGTACTCCAAAATTCTCATCGATGACCACTACTTCACCCTGGGCAATCAATCGATTGTTCACCAGGATATCTACAGGTTCACCTGCCAATTTATCGAGCTCGATGATTGAACCTGAACCAAGTTCCAAAATATCTTTTACCGATCGTTTCGTCCTTCCTAACTCAACAGTGACCTGCAGTGGAATATCAAGCAGCATATCAAGGTTCTTAGTTTCTGCCTGCTGCGGCTGGAAAGAATCGAAACTCGAGAATACAGCCGGCTGTACAGTAGGCTGCGCTCCGGTCATCACATTGCCAAAATGCTGTGGTCCGGTTTGCATAGGCTGCTGGTTATACCCTTGACCATTCATGAAGGACTGCTGAGCAGGCTGCTGGTAGTAATAAGCTTCCTGGTGCTGCGGGTATGGCATCTGCTGCTGGATTGGCTCCTGCTGGGCCAAATTTTGCTGTTCTTGTTGCAGGCTTTGGTGCTGTTGTTCAACCTGAGGCATTTGTGGTACTTCCACCTCAGCTTGTGCTGACTGCGATGCTCCAGGGTTCAACAACTCATCAACAAGGCTTTTCGCGAATGTTACTGGCAATAGCTGCATAATATTCGAATCTATCAGATTACCGATTTTAAGCGAGAATGAAACTTTCACCAGGAAGTCATCTTCAGGGATTGTTTCTGTTCCTTCACCCTCGGCAACATTTAATAGATTAATATTAGGCGGTGAAATATCCACCCTTTTACTGAAAACAGTCGACATGGAAGTAGCCGCTGACCCCATCATCTGGTTCATCGCTTCCTGTACGGCACTCAATTGGATTTCATCCAGCAAATCCCTCGGGTTGAGGCCATCGCCTCCAAGCATCAAATCCGCAATGATTGCTGCATCCCGTTGTTGAATGACCAGCATGTTGCTGCCAATGAAACCTTCTGTGTAATGTACCTGGACAGCAACATAAGGATCCGGGAACTCATCTTCTAGCTTTGATTTGTGCACAACGGTAACCGTTGGAGTATTGATTTCTACCTTTTGGTTCAACAAAGTGGATAATGCTGTTGCTGAGCTTCCGAATGAAATATTTCCTATTTCACCAAGAGCGTCCCTTTCCATAAATGAAAAATAATCATCGACATTAATAGTGCTTTCTGTTTCTTCCGCTTCATCAGAAGTTCCTTTTAGAAGCGCATCAATTTCATCTTGAGATAACATATCATCGCTCACCATCTTCGTCTCCCCCCTTGAATGTATCTAACACTTGGATGGCTAATTTTTTGTTAAGTTTCCCTGGCTGGCCAACAAATTTAGGGATATTACCGACTTTCAGCAGCAGAGGCTGATCAATCTGCTGGTTCAATTCAATCACATCGCCTATATCGAGCATCAAAAAGTCCTGGATCGATATTTCAGATGAACCAATTTCAGCAGTTATGGAAACATCAGCCTTTTGGATTTCACTCTGCAGCACTGAATTTTCGAGTGGCAAGCTTTGCTTTTTATCCGATTGCATCCAATACTTCACTGAAAGTTTCGGAATGATCGGCTCTAGTACAACATGCGGGATGCACATATTAATCATGCCGCTCGCCTCACCGATAGTGGTATTCAATGAAATGACCACGACCGTTTCATTTGGCGACACCATTTGTAAAAATTGCGGATTGATTTCAAACTCCGACAGCTGCGGATCAATATCGGATATGGAACTCCAGGCCTCCCTGAAGTTCTCAAATGCCTTTTCAAACATATTCGACATGATCCTGGTCTCGATTTCTGTCAGACTCTCCACTTTATTATGGCTTGTGCCTTTTCCTCCGAGAAGCCTGTCCATCATCGCATACGCAATGTTCGGATTTACCTCCATCAGGATTCTTCCTTCAAGAGGTTCAACATCAAAGACATTCAATATTGTCATCTTCGGGATGGAGCGAATGAACTCCTCATATGGAATCTGGTCTGCTGAAGCAACAGTGATATTCACATATGTTCTTAACTGGGCAGAGAAAAAGGTGGTCAAGAGCCTGGCAAAGTTCTCATGAATACGGGTCAGGCTGCGGATCTGGTCTTTTGAAAAACGAAGCGCCCTTCTAAAATCATAAACTTTGACTCTCTTTTCTACCTGTTCCTTCTTTAATTCATCTGCATCCATCTCTCCTGTAGAAAGGGCGGATAACAGGGCATCAATCTCACTTTGCGATAAAACCTCTCCCGACATTCTCTTCACCTCCATACGATTACGATTATTTAGTTATGCGGTTACTGGAGGATAGAACCTGTGATATAGACCTTTTTGACTTTTCCATCTTGCATCAGGTCATTGATCTTCGACTTGAGAGTATCTTCGAGGTTCATCTTGCCTTCCTTGCCTTGCAGTTCTTCCGCTTTTTTCTCGGAGAGTTCATAAATAATCAGGTTTTTGACCTGAAAATCTCTTTTTTCCAACTCTTCCTTGGCTTTTTTGCTATCTGTTTCGATTTTAAATGATATTTTGATAAAATCATTCGATGCAAGGTTCGTCGTTACTTCAGGAATATCCACTGAAGCTTCCAACACCTTTTCAATGCTTGGTTCTTTTTCACCATCCGCATCAGTGAGCTTCATGACAGCAACAACTGATACTGTCCCCACGAGCAAAATAGCAACTAGCATGACCGTCATAATCATTACCAGCTTATTGTTCTTCATGATCTCGTTCCTCCAACACTCGCCCTCCAAGAAGGCCGACACTCTGATAAAATTCTTTAATCATATTGTTCACTTCAGCTTCGCTCTCCTTCACCACATACTTACGGCCATTCGTAAGTGTAATGGTCGTATCTGGAAAGGCTTCCACTGTTTCAATAAAAATAGAATTGATACTGAATGATTTCCCATTTAATTTCGTCACACTTATCACAATAAATCACAGGGGCTAAAAGCATTATACTTTCAGCCCTGCTCCTCTCTTAGTCTATCGTTTTAGGTTTACGAGCTCTTGGAGGATTTCATCAGAAGTTGTAATGATTCTTGTGTTCGCCTGGAACCCACGCTGAGCAGTGATCATTTCCGTGAATTCTTCAGAAAGATCCACGTTTGACATTTCAAGTGCCCCCGACGCAATAGAACCGCGACCTTCACCAGGAACATTGATATTAGCCGTACCAGAGTTAACTGACTCCTGGAAAGTATTGTTCCCCACCTTGGAAAGACCAGATGGATTGCTGAACTTAGCAAGCGCCAATTGACCTAATGTCAAAACCAGACCATTTGAGAAAACTCCATTGATTTCTCCAGTAGAACCGATATTGAAGCTTTCCAGTGCTCCTTGTGTGTTTCCGTCTGGGTATGCGTTGGCGTCCATGCTGCCGCCGTTCTTAGTGAGCTGGTCAAGTGGAATATTTACAGTAATGGTTTTTGTTCCACCCAGGCCATCACTTACTGTTAAATCGAAACCTGATATTACCGTGTCTCTACCAACTGTAATAGTCCTACTTTGCGGCGCCACTGTAGTGGATTTATCTTCAAATGCTAAATTCCATTCCCCGTTTTGCGCGTTGACTGGTTTGATTGTTAAATCAATGACATGCTCCATGCCATCTCCATCAACCACTTTTATTTGCTGTAGGAGTTCTGAGTTACCTTTCGCATCTACAGGAAGGTTACCCTTCATAACTAATTGTGTAGTCTCCCTTGCAGGCAATAGCGCATTAACGTTAACAGTAATGTCTTCTAACTGACCGTTTTGATTATAGGACTGCACCTTCAACCCTTCACCCGTAACAAGTGTGCCATTATCATCTAGATAAAAGTTTCCGGCACGTGTATACATTTGGGATTGTCCTTGTTTTACAACGAAATAGCCATCGCCTGAAATGGCAAGGTCAAGTGCACGTCCTGTTGTTTGCAAGCTTGATTGGGTATCGATTGTATCGATGCTGGCGATCGTGGAGCCCAACCCAACCTGCATAGGGTTTTTTCCACCTTTATTTTGAGTGGCCGCGCTTGCACCTGAAATCGTTTGGTTCATCGTATCTTTAAACGTGACACGGCCTTTCTTAAAACCGTATGTATTTACGTTGGCAATGTTATTGCCGATTACATCAAGTTTGGTTTGGAAGTTTTTCATCCCACTGATTCCTGAATACATTGAACGAAGCATATTTTTTTACTCCTTCCTATTGTTGGGCTGCTTCAATCGGTCCACAGCCCAGGCCTCCGTAAAGGTCCAGCCCTTGAGTTTTTTAGTTTTCCATGACAATGGTTCCATTGATATTTGTAAAGATTTGTTCTGCTGCTTCTTGCCTGCCCATGGCAGTAATGACGGTATTATTTTTTGCACTTATTATAAGGGCTGCATCTCTCAACAGCACGAGTGAATCACTCACGCCCTTAGCTTTAGCCTGTTTCACTTTTTCCTCAATCCTGTTCCAGCGGTCCTGCGATATATCAATGCCCCGCTGTTCAAGACGGTCACTAGCATGCTTGCTGATCGTCAGTTTACTCTTTGCTTCGATCGCTGACTGAAGCTGCAAGGAAAAAGGTGTTTGCGCTAGTTGATTCGTTTTCACAGGCTTTTTATGGTTCCTGCTTACAGGCAGTGAATGAATCGGACTGAAATGCGTCTTATCCATTACACCACTTCCTTACATTCATTGAATTTTGGTAATCTGTGAAGATACGATGCTTGTAATATTCTCATCATCCAGTGAAAAAGATGTTTTTCCATTCTTAAAAGAAACCGACTGAACAACCGCTGTTTTCTCCTGTTTGTTTCCATCCAGGTAAGTGATTGTTTTGCCAATCAGCATGCTGGCCTGAAGCATATTGTTCTCACTTGATTCCTCGTTAATTTGCGATATATTGCCTGGTTGCAGAATAGTTCCATCCTCAAGAACAAACGCAACGGTATCCTGTTTAAATTGGAGCGAGGCTACTTTTCCAGTGCCTTCCTTTACCGTTTCAGTACCGTTTGAAGATTCGATTTTGTGCCAGGTTATTTCCTTGCCTACAAACTGACTGTATGAAATCATTTTGTTTTGCTGCTCAGCCTGTACAAAACGGTCAATCGATTTCCCCATATTCGTGATTTGCTCCAGCGTGGAAAATGTCGCCATTTGAGCAATGAAATCTTTGTCCTGCATTGGATTCAACGGATCCTGGTTCTGAAGCTGAGTCATGAGGATTTTCAGGAAATCATCTTTTCCCAGTATATCTGAACCTGTTTTCCGGTCTTTTTGAAGGTTCGATAGCAAGTATGAAGAATTTATTGTATTTACCATGTATTACTGCTCCTATGCTTCAGTATTCAGCAGGGCTTCCTCAAAGGTAACGGTAAAGTCTCCTTTTTCTTCTTTTCTTTCCTGTTCCTGCTCCGGTTGCCTTTGCTGCTGTTGAGAATCCCTGTTCAAGAACCTTTCCTGCTGAGTCCCCTGCTGTGTGACTTCAATTCTGTCAACGGAGATATTTTGAGCTGCAAATGCCTGTTTGAGTCCATTGATCTGTGATTCCAGCGTATCCTTCGCTGTCCCTGTAGATGTTATGATCCTTGCCATCATCGTTTGGTCTTTCTGGAAAAGTTCGACCCTTATACTCCCCAGGTGCTCAGGGAATAATTTTATGAACAATTTTTGTGTTCCACCGCTGTTCATGAATTGCGATTTCGCAAGGATTGATTCGAATTGCTTCATTAATTGCTCAACTGATACAGGTTTTTCCGGGTTATTCATCATTAAGGTCAGCTGCTCACCCTTTGTCATATGAGGCAGGAAGGAAACTGTCCCTGCAGGACCTTCAGCCTTCAAGCTTGAACCTGAGTCTACTGAACTAGCAGTTTCAGATAATATTACTTTTTTTGCAGAAAATATGTTTAATTCTTTCGCCACCTGGGTAAAACGATTTTGGAGAGCTTCCGTTTGGATATTGTTTTTCATCTGGGTCCTTAAGGCTTCGGTCAGATGACTAAGCGATTCCTTCAAGGAAACAAGATTCTTCGCCTCCTGGCCATCAGCATATCTTGTCAGCATTTCATATAGTTTCAATACTTTTACTGACTGAATATCATCTTTACCAAGTTTTAAGAAAGGATCATTCTGTTGCAGTCGTGCGATCTCATGAAGAGAAGCAGCCAGCGATGCGATTAACTCATCATCAGTGTTCGGCTTTCCAGTCTCGTTGCTGCCAGCCCATTTTTGCAAAAAAAGGAGCAGGTCTTCCTTTCTTCCGCCTAAAGCTTCCAAAGCACTTGAAAGGACCTCTTCAGGGTTTGATACAGCAGCGTCAATCAGCTTCAGACCATCTTCCATTTCTAAAAGGTCTGCTAAATTTAAGAATTCCATTAGTTCACTAATGTTTTCGGGTAATGCACCATTATTGCCAATGCCAACAGAGCTGGTTTCTTTATTGCCGCTCATGAGCGCGGCCATCATGCCTGCAAATCCGAATGAATTCCCCTCTTTCGTTGGAGCTGCCTGTTTTCCCATGGCTGCTGCATTGAAAAAGCCAAGACTTCCTATTTCCATGTTTTCACCCCCTTTCAAATTTTAAGTGCTATTAGTTGCTGCTCGATTCATTCGTCAGTAATTCTGTATACTTCGCCGCTTCTTCTGCTGGCATCTTTTCCATAATAGCTGCTAGTGTTTCAGGTTTGATATTGGTCAGAATCTTGATTGCTTCAGCTGTTTCCATTTTTGTAATGATAGGAGCCGCGCTTTTGGCAGACATTGTTTCATATGTTTTGACTATCTCCCTGAAGGCTCGTTTGTTTTCTTCCTGTATCGCTGTCAGTTCCTCTATTTGGGCTTGGAGCTGTGCTTTTTCAAGTTCCATTCGTTTAAGCTGGGTATCCTTGCTCTCAATCTTCGACTGGAGTTGGTCCATTTTTGCTTCCCTGTCTTTTATTTCTGCTTTGAGGCTGATCACCTCATTTTCTATCTCTACTATGGAAGGCTTGTTCTCTTCTTTAACAATTGAAGATAGAAAAGGCATTTTCGCGCCAATGCTTTTGGCACTTTCAAAGATATTGATTCCTGCAAACGAAAGCACAATTAATGCCATGACAACTGCAAATAGAACTGGGATGACCACTACGCCTAAAAACCATTGGAACCTGCTTGCTTGCTTACTTTCCTTTTCTTCTAAATTCTGTCCCATTGAATCACCTAATTTCCCGGTTCATGTATTGCTGAATCGAGATTTCATCCATCATCCTGCTTTCTTCATACTTTTCATCAGCAAGAAATTGAAGATGGTCTTTCTCTTTGATTTTTTCATATTTTTTAACTTCCATATTCTTTTCCGTGAGTTGCAATTGTTGATAGTTCATGATATTCCTGGCATTCATCACTACCTTTTGGTAGTGTGCAATCGATTTTTCCAGATTGCCGATAAATTGTTGATGGTGTCTTATTTCCTGAACCGGCAACCCATTGAGCAAGCGGTCCAATTGAAAGGTTTCAATATCTTCTTTTTTCTTCAGAAGGTGATAAAGCCTGTCAGCTGCATCTTCAAACTTCTTGACTGAATCTTGGTAGATAACCTGAACTTCATCCTTCTCTCTTTCTTTAAGAGACAGGATTTTATCAAATTTAAATTGATAACGCATGTGAACCATCAGCCTTTCCTAACTAATTGCAGAAGTTCTTGAACACTTTGATTCATGGATACTTTCTCACTGGTACCTTGTTTCAGAAAGTTCAGGATTTGCGGGTATCTCATGATTGCTTCATCGATTTCAGCTGAAGAGCCTTTTTTATATGCTCCGATATTGATCAAATCCTCGGAATTCATATATGTACTTAATAATTCCCTCAATCTTTCGGCTGCCTTTACCTGATCCTCACTGACGATATTGTTCATGATACGGCTTATGCTTTTCAATACATTGACTGCAGGATACTGGCCTTTGTTTGCCAGCGCCCTGTCCAAAACGAAATGCCCATCCAGTATCCCTCTGACAGTGTCAGCAATCGGTTCATTCATATCGTCTCCATCGACAAGCACTGTATAGAACCCAGTAATGGAGCCAAACTCATTCGTGCCTGTTCTTTCAAGAAGCCTTGATAGAATCGCAAAGACAGAAGGTGTGTAGCCTTTTGTCGTAGGCGGTTCACCCACCGCAAGGCCAACCTCACGTTGTGCCATTGCTACACGTGTTACCGAATCCATCATCAGCATCACATTCAGGCCTTTATCTCGAAAATACTCAGCGATAGCCGTTGCAGTGTACGCACCTTTTATTCTCATGAGTGCAGGCTGGTCAGAAGTTGCAACAACAACAATCGATCGTTTCAATCCTTCAGGTCCCAAATCTCTCTCAATAAATTCCCTTACCTCTCGTCCTCGTTCGCCGATCAAGCCAATGACATTCAAGTCCGCGGTAGTGTTCCTTGCTATCATTCCAAGCAAGGTGCTTTTTCCAACACCACTGCCCGCAAAAATCCCGACACGCTGGCCATTGCCAACAGTCAAAAGACTGTCAATCATCCTGACGCCGACTTCAATAGGTTCAGAGATCGGCGGACGGCTCAATGGATTTGGAGGATCCTGCTCGGTTGGTACCGAAGCTAACCCTTTCGGAAGGCTGGACTTGTCCAAAGGAACTCCCAGCGAATCTACCACTTTTCCGATCAGTCCGGGACCAGCCTTGATTTCAAGAGGCTTCATTGTAGTTTCTACGAGACTCCCAGGTGAGATATCGTGTAGGGAGGTGTATGGCATCAAAATGACGTTCTCATCTTTGAAACCCACTACCTCTGCTTGTATTTTTCGTTTTTTCTTAGTACCAACATGAATGAAGCACACATCGCCAATTGAACTTTCAGGCCCCTGTGACTCGATCATCAAGCCTACCACTCTCTTTACGCGTCCATAACGCTTGAAGCTGTCTATATAGTCAACATGCCCTAACAATTCCTCGGCCTTCATTCTTATTCACTCTCCAACATTTCAAACAGCTTTTGTTTGATTTCTTCCAATTGGCTGTCCACAGTCGCGTCAATCCTGCCATTTTCAGATTCGATGAGACATGCCGTTTCGGGCAAATCATCATCCGGATAGATATAAAAATCGATTTCTTTTGGAAAAATCGCAATCAATTCCTCTTTTTGGGATAACAAGAATTGATAATGCCCTGGATGGACATGCAATTGAATGTCCTTATAGTCCCTCGCGTTCTTCAACGCTCTTTTCACAAGTGAAAAGAACCCTTCGTCTGCCGTTACCTTGTCACCAAGGATTTTTTCAGCGATTTTCACTCCCAGATCCAGGATGACTTTCTCGGAGGCTTCGATATGGTTTTGATAATCCCGTTTCGAAACATCTACCGTTTCCTGAGCAAAGCGTAGTAATTCCCGATATTCCTCGTACCCCCTGCTTTTGCCCTCCTGGTATCCCTGATCAAACCCAATCTGTTTCGCCTCTTCTGCTAATAAGGCTTTCTGCCGCTCCCATTCTTCCTTTTCCTGGAAAATGAGCCGCCGTGCGTATTCAGCTTCTTCTGAAGCTTTTGATAATATCCCCTCTGCTTCTTTTGCTGCCTGGCTCAAAATTCTGGTTCTTTCCTCTTCCGTTTGTGTAAAAACAGGTTGTCCTTCATTTTGTACCGAAGATTCCAGGAGCCTAATGGAAATGACCTTCTTATCAGCAGCGACTGTATTGCTGTGCTGTGACTTAATCAGCCTAGACAATAATATCATCTCCTCCGCCACGGGCGATGACAATCTCACCGGCTTCTTCCAGGCGTCTTATGATAGCTACAATCCTTGATTGCGCTTCTTCTACATCACGAAGCCTTACTGGTCCCATGAACTCCATTTCATCCTGGAAGGTCTCTACCATACGTTTAGACATGTTCTTAAAGACAATTTCTTTAACTTCATCACTTGATACTTTAAGAGCAAGCATGAGGTCTTCGTTTTCGCAGTCACGGATGACGCGCTGAATCGCACGGTTATCGAGTGTGACGATGTCTTCAAAGACAAACATCCTCTTTTTAATCTCTTCCGCAAGTTCAGGATCCTGGATCTCGAGGGCATCCAGTATGGTTCTTTCGGTCGCCCGATCCACCCCATTCAAGACATCAACAACTGCCTCGATACCGCCTGTTTGTGTATAATCCTGAGTTACGGTGGCTGATAGTTTCCTTTCAAGAATTTGCTCAACCTCATTGATGATCTCAGGAGACGTGCTGTCCATTACTGCAATCCTTCTTGCTATATCTGCCTGGACCTCCTGGGGCAACTCAGATAGAATTTGTCCTGCTTGCGCAGAATCTAAGTACGAAAGAATAAGTGCAATCGTTTGTGGATGCTCATTTTGGATGAAATTAAGAATTTGCCCAGCATCCGCTTTTCGTGCAAAATCAAATGGCCTTACCTGAAGTGAAGATGTCAGCCTGTTAATGATGACAGCTGCCTGATCTGATCCCAGGGCTTTTTCAAGGACTGTCTTTGCATAGCCAATCCCGCCTTGCGTAATATAATCCTGGGCCAGCGCGATATTGTGGAATTCTTCAAGGATTTCTTCCTTTGCCATAGAATCCACTTTCTTCACTCCGGATATTTCGAGCGTCAATTTCTCTATTTCCTCTTCACTTAAGTGCTTGTAGACCGAAGCTGAGACATCGGGCCCAAGTGAGATCAGGAGGATTGCTGCCTTTTGCTTTCCAGTAAGTTCTTTCTGGTCTTTTCTTGCCATAAATCCTCCTCCTACTCCTCGGAAATCCATGTCCGCAATAATTTTGCAAAATCCTCTGGCTTTTCCTTAGCCATTTTTTCCAGTTGTTTCTTTTTCATTGTGCCTTCTGTTTCAAATTCTTTATTTACATCCGGAACACGAATCGGTTCATACTTTTCTTCCATAACATACTCTTCTTCTGCCTGGTCTTTTCTCGAACGCATAAACAGGAACAAGAGAATCACAATTCCTGCCAGCAGAAGGCCGCCAATCAGATATACCCACCATGGAAGTTTTTCGACTACAGTATTTTCAAAAGTAACTTTTCCATTGAACGGCTGAACGGAAACGACGACTTTATCCTCGATCACTTCATCCGTAAGTTCTGTTCCAAGTGCCTGTTTGTCAATTGTTGTGCGGACAATCGTTCCGAGGATACGTGTAATGTCCTCAACCCTTTCCTGCGGCAAAGAATTTGGATCATCAGGAGTTGGCGGTTCAACCATTACCTGGATTCCTAAATCCCTGACCTTATAGGGGCTTTCCGTGATTTCCTTGCGGATCCGGCTGACCTCATTATTGATCGTTTCTTCTACTTTTTCGTAATCTCCGTTGCCGGTTGTGCCTTCAAGGTATTGGGCCCCAGTCGTTTCTCCCGGGTTTCCCCCTTCAGGCACACCGCCAGCTTGATCAGCATTACCTGTGAAGGTTTCTGTAATTCTCTGAGCGCTGATCGCTATTCCTTCCATATTTTCTTTATCAACTGGTTCAACGAGGTTTTCTTCTCTGTTTTCCTGGGTAAAGTCTACATCGGCAGTAACTGAAACTACGACCTTATCATGACCCATTAGAGTCCCAAGCATATTTTGAACCTGGCGCTGTACATCTCTCTCAATCTGCTGTTTGATCTGGTGCTGCGATGCAAAAGTAGCGCCGCTGGAATTTTTTTCATTTTTTAAATCAAAATACTCAAAGAACTGATTCATCATGACGATATTGTCTGTAGGAAGATTTGGAACACTTTTTGCAACGAGATGGTAAAGTGCAGTGATCTGCTCTTCCTTGAACTGGTACCCTGGACTCGTGTTAAGCACGATAGATGCTGATGCCTGTTCAGAACTATCATTCACGAAGATACCCTTTTCAGGAAGGTTGATCATGACCTTGGCGTCATTTACACCGTCAATCCCTTTCATCAAGTCCGCCAGCTCTGATTGCATTGCTTCAAGCTTCAGAACATTGAATTCATTGTCCGTCATGCCCATCCCAGCGTTCTGGCTGAAAAACGAATAGTCAATGCTTCCTGATTTCGGGATTCCTTCCGCTGCCAGTTCCACTTTCAAGCGGTCTACCGACTCCTCAGGAACAAGAATGGCCTTGCCCCCATCTGCAATCTCTGATTTAACACCTCTGGCATCAAGGCTTTCTTTAATATTTCCTGTCTCAGCTGGAGAAAGATTGCTGTAGAGAGGAACCAGGGAGGTCCTGGTAGCGAAGAAGGCTGTAAGGACAGCAACCGCCAATACAAAGAAAAGAGACGCACCAAGACCAATTTTCTGCTTTCTGGTGCGCCCTTGCCAGAAATCCTTCATTGTATGTATATACTTTTGAACGGTTTCTTTCATTTCAATCCCCCGGTTATTAAGTCTCTTCTTTTTATACAGCTAATAACCGATAAAATCATAGTTTTTAGCCAATTTCTATTAAACTTGCATCCTCATCATTTCCTGGTATGCCTCTATCACTTTGTTCCTAACCTCGAGCGTGGCCTGTAGTGTAATGCTGGCCTTTTGGCTCGTGATCATTACCTGATGGAGATCCACATTCTCGCCGCGCGCCAATTTATTGGTCATAACATCCGACTGAAGCTGGGCTTCATTTAAATTTTCAATTGATTTCTTAAGTACGGACGAAAAACTCTTTTGCGCTTCGTATGGTGTAGGTGTGGGAGTAGACACTTTTGCATCAAATGGCTTGACCATTTGACTGACAGAATTAATCCCAGTCGGGTTCATTTAGTTCGCTCTCCTTACTTTCCGATTTCAAGTGCTTTCATCATCATGCTCTTGGAAGCGTTGAATACCGTCACATTCGCTTCATAGGATCGAGTGGCACTTATTAGATCAACCATTTCCCTCAATGGATCAACATTAGGATAAGCCACATACCCTTCAGCATTTGCATCCGGATGTTCAGGATCATAAACCATTTTCAGGGGATTTTCCCTATCCTCAATGATTCTGCTGACTTTTACTCCGTTTCCTGCACCTGCATTCTCTGTTCTCCCCATTGCCTTATTCAAAAATGAAGAAAAGCTTCCTTCCTTTGGTTCGAGGACAACCATTTTCCTTCGGTATGGCTCTCCATTCACTCCGCGGGTAGAATCAACATTCGCCATATTGGAGGAAATCACATCCATTCTCAGCCGCTGTGCGGTCAGAGCAGATGCAGTTGTATTCATGCTATGAAAGATTGTCACGATTACTTTCCTCCTCGTATGACTGATTGAAGCGAATTGAACTTGCCATTAATTCTCTCGGTCAGTGCATTGTAATAAATTTGATTGGCTGCGAGGTCGGCCATTTCTTTATCCAAATCGACACTGTTTCCATTTTCGTTGTAATTCACATTTTGCTTTGTGATCGTTCCAGATGAACGGCCCATCCTGCTGCTGAAATCATAGTGCCGGGCATCGGATCTATTTGCTTGAAAGGACTGCCCCATCGCCTGCTCGAATACTGCTTTAAATGAAACATCCTTTGCTTTGTAATTGGGGGTATCAACATTTGCGATATTCTGCGATATGACCTTTTGTTTGGCAGAAGAATAGTTCAACGCATGTTCGAGAGTTGATACTGTATTAGAAAACAACTTCAATCTTTGCACCTCTCTCAATTGCCACACTGGATTATTTTGCTGAATTTTGTAATTCCTTGCTGAATTTCGTCATTATAGTCCTAATTGTAAAGAATCTGAAATAATCTGTCTATGTACTTTCGGTTAATTTTTGTCGTGCATAGTGCCTATTTTTTAAAACAGTTCAAAAGACCTATAACTTTACTAAATTTTATATTTTTATTAAAAAAAGCCATATTAATGTAAACCATTTATAGAAAACTAGTTAAAAGGTCATGGTTTTTATCGTAGTAATAACTTCCAACAAGGTTATATGGCCTATTATTAAAGTTAATAATTTCCAGTCTTGTCATTATTCATTTCTCCTCAAGCGTCCATCTCAAAGCACCCATGTAAAATTAGAGAAATGAATTTGTAACATTACTAAATTGTTAAATCACTGGGTTTTGTTATTTCTTCATAACTTTTTTCTATGCTTACAATCTTATTTTTGTGGAGTTGAGATCATTAAGATTCTTAACAATAAAAAAACCGCTGGAATCAAATCCAGCGGTTTTTCATTTATTTAGTTGCTTTTCAGCTTTTCAAGTTCAAACAAGAACTTGTCATTCAATACTTTGATATATGTTCCTTTCATACCAAGGGAACGGGATTCGATTACGCCTGCACTCTCGAGCTTGCGAAGCGCGTTTACGATCACAGAACGTGTGATGCCGACTCTGTCAGCGATTTTTGACGCTACAAGCAGGCCTTCCTTGCCGTTTAGTTCTTCAAAAATATGTTCAATTGCTTCCAGTTCACTGTATGACAGAGAACTGATTGCCATTTGGACAACCGCTTTGCTGCGTGCTTCGTCTTCAATTTCTTCAGCCTTTTCACGAAGGATTTCCATCCCTACAACTGTTGCACCGTATTCAGCAAGAATCAGGTCATCATCATGGAATTGCTCTTCGAGGCGAGCCAGGATCAATGTTCCAAGCCGCTCACCGCCACCGATGATCGGCACGATTGTTGTGAGGCCATTCTTGAACAAGTCTCTGTTTTCTACAGGGAATGCTGTATACTCACTGTTAACATCAAGGTTTGAAGACGTCTCCTGGATGTTGAAGAGATTCTTTGTATACTCTTCAGGGAACTGGCGGTCCTCCAGCATTTTTACCATGCGCTCATTCTCGATTTGCTGGTTGATAGCGAAGCCCAGCAGTTTACCACGACGGCTGACAACAAAAATGTTGGCTTCGATTACTTCGCTTAGGGTTTCTGACATTTCTTTAAAGTTTACCGGTTTGCCGGCAGCTTTTTGGAGCAGGGCATTAATTTTTCTAGTTTTTGATAGTAAGTCCATTATTTCTTCCTCCTATTTGCTTCAACAAAACATACATTTTATTTCAATCAATTGGCCTTGTTTCTTTACTCAAGCACAATAGGCAGCCTTTATTTGTCTACCCTATTGCGTATGTGTTAAAACGATAAACCTTATAATATGAACTGGCTCAGGTCCTTATTTCTTGATATCGCACCCAGCTTTTCCTCTACATATTGCGGAGTGATCGCAACCTTCTCCAAGTTAATATCCGGCGCTTCGTAGCTGAGATCCTCAAGAAGCTTCTCCAGGATTGTCTGCAGCCTTCTGGCTCCGATATTGTCGGTATTCTGGTTCACTTCATAAGCAACTTCAGCTATCTTACGAATAGCATCGTCAGAAAATTCAATTTGTATACCTTCTGTTTCCAATAAAGCTTGATATTGCTTCGTAAGTGCGTTATCAGGCTCAACAAGGATTCTGTAAAAGTCTTCGACAGTCAGTTTCGTCAGCTCTACGCGGATTGGGAAACGCCCTTGCAATTCAGGTATCAAATCAGACGGCTTTGCCATATGGAAAGCTCCTGCAGCGATAAATAGAATATGGTCGGTTTTCACTGGGCCATATTTTGTATTGACGGTTGAACCTTCAACTACGGGAAGGATATCCCTTTGCACGCCCTCGCGCGAGACATCCGCACTGGAACTGCCGGTATTCTTGCTGGCAATCTTATCGATTTCATCGATGAAGATAATGCCTGCCTGTTCAGCACGTGCAGTAGCCTCCTGTGTTACTTCATCCATATCAATCAGCTTTTGAGCCTCTTCATTGATCAGCACTTTTCTTGCCTCACGGACAGGCAGCTTGCGTTTCTTCCGTTTTTTTGGCATAAGGCCGCCTAAAGCGTCCTGCATATTCATACCCATTTGTTCCATCCCTGAGCCCTGGAGCATGTCAAACATGGACGGAACCTGCTCTTCGACTTCTACCGTTACCATTTCATCTTCAAGTTCGCCAAGATCCAGCTTTTGCTTAATAATCTTGCGTTTTTCATATAAACCCAGATCTTCAGCCTGTGTATTCTCTTGTTCAGGCTGCTGTCCTCCGCCAAAAAGCATTTCCAATGGATTTTTATAATTCACCGATTTCTTTGCCGAAGGAACAAGCAACTCGACAAGACGACGATTCGCGTTTTCTTCTGCAGGTTCTTTAACACGCTGCATTTTCTCTTCTTTGACGAGTCTGATTGATGTTTCAACCAGATCCCTGACCATTGACTCTACATCCCTGCCTACATATCCGACTTCAGTGAACTTGGTTGCTTCGACCTTTACAAACGGAGCACCAACAAGCTTTGCCATCCTTCTTGCAATTTCAGTTTTACCTACCCCTGTTGGACCAATCATCAAAATATTTTTTGGAATGACTTCATCTCTGATGTTTTCAGCGAGCAAGCCCCTGCGGTATCTGTTTCTTAGAGCTACTGCAACAGCTTTTTTAGCATCTTTCTGGCCGACAATATATTGATCCAGCCGTTCCACGATTTGCCTTGGAGTTAAACTTGTCGTTTGTTTCACACCCACCACTCCTTTTCCGTTACAGTTCTTCCACAATGATATTGTGGTTTGTGTAGACACAAATGTCAGCAGCAATTTCCAAAGATGATTTTGCGATTTCCTTTGCGGTTAGATGTTCACCAGCATATTGCTTTAACGCCCGGCCGGCAGACAGAGCATAATTCCCGCCTGAACCGATCGCCAAAATACCGTCATCAGGCTCGATGACTTCTCCGGTACCAGAAATCAGCAGCATATCCTGGTCATTCATGACAATCAGCATGGCTTCAAGCCTTCTAAGGACTTTGTCACTTCGCCACTGTTTCGCCAGTTCGACAGCCGCCCTCTGAAGATTACCGTTGAACTCCTCGAGTTTCCCTTCAAACATTTCGAATAAGGTGAACGCATCCGCTACGGAACCTGCGAATCCTGCTATCACTTTACCATTAAACAACTTGCGGACCTTTTTGGCTGTATGTTTCATCACTACAGCATTCCCAAAGGTTACCTGACCATCTCCTGACATAGCGCATTGGCCTTTATGCTGAACAGCAAATATCGTTGTAGCGTGGAATTCTGACATATTTTCGTCCTCCTTCTGGCTTATGCCCTCGGGTGATGTGACATATAGATATTGCGTAAATGCTCTTTCGTTACATGAGTGTACACTTGCGTCGAAGACAAAAACGCATGGCCGAGCAGCTCCTGGACCGTCCTCATATCTGCTCCATTGCTCATCATATGGGTGGCAAATGAGTGGCGCAATTTATGGGGATGGATTTTCCCGGTCAACGCAGATTGATCGATCAATTTATTCAGCACGTCCCTGATTCCCCTGTCGGTCAGCGGTCCGCCCCTGAAATTGATGAACAGTTGGCCGTGGTCGTCCTTATCTTTCAGCAATTCAGGTCTTCCATTCTTTATGTAGTCCTCAAGTGCGTCATGGGCAAAACTGCCGAAAGGCACATACCTTTCTTTTTTCCTTTTACCATGAACTAAAACAGTGGACAAAGAAAAATCTATGTCCCTCATGTGAATTTTGCAGCATTCACCAACACGAATCCCTGTAGCATAAAGCAGCTCCAAAAGTGCTTTATTCCTTTTTCCTAAGGCAGTTTCCGTTTCGCAGGCCTGGAATAGCTGTGCGAGTTCTTCTTCATAAAAAAAATCAGGCAACCGCTTTTCCAGTTTTGGAATCGACACAAGGGAAAAAGGATTATCCTCTACGATTCTTTCTCGAAGCAGGAACTTGTAGAAACTGCGCATGCAAGAAATCTTACGGGCTACCGATTTCCGTGATAACTGCTGCTCGAACAAATTTGTAAGGTAAATCCTTGTATCAGAGTATTCAACATCATCTAAATGATCCAATCCTTGTTCAGACATGAACAAAAAAAATTCCCTAATATCATGTTGATAATGTTCAATTGTATATTGTGAGTAATTTTTCTCAATTTGTAAATATTCTATAAATAACTTTAAAGAATTGTTCACATTTTGTTCCATCTTATCACCTCACAAGGGCTACTAAATAGTATCATATTTATATAGCCCTCGCAATAGAAATTACAAATTTTTCACAAATTTCTGAATTGTTCCCAATGCTCTGGAAGCATGCTTCTCGTTGCGTTCTTGCTTGCCCTTGATCTTTTCAGGCAGCTCTGGGAAAAGTCCAAAGTTCGCGTTCATCGGCTGGAAGTTTTTCGCGCTTGTCGTCGTGATATATCGTGCCATGCTTCCCATTGCCGTTTCATGAGGGAAGTCAACCGGCTCTTCTCCAGCAACCAGACGTGCCGCATTGATACCGGCAACCAATCCGCTTGCTGCAGATTCCACATACCCTTCAACACCTGTCATCTGTCCTGCAAAGAAAAGGTCTTCCCTGTTCCTGAACTGATACGTCGCCTTCAATACTTTCGGAGAATTGATGAACGTATTGCGGTGCATGACACCATAGCGGACAATCTCAGCGTTTTCCAGACCGGGGATCAGTCGGAGCACTTCTTTCTGCGGTCCCCATTTTAGATGCGTCTGGAAGCCAACAATATTGTAAAGAGTTCCTGCAGCATCATCCTGGCGCAGCTGCACGACTGCAAATGGTCGCTTCCCTGTCTTCGGATCTTCAAGGCCAACCGGCTTCATAGGGCCGAACAGCATCGTCTTTCTTCCTCTTTGTGCCATGACTTCAATAGGCATGCATCCTTCAAAGAAAATTTCTTTTTCGAATTCCTTAAGCGGGACAGTTTCAGCTGCAATCAGCGCTTCATAAAAACGGTCGAATTCTTCCTCTGTCATCGGACAGTTAAGGTATGCCGCTTCCCCTTTATCATATCTGGACTTAAGGTAAACCTTATTCATGTCGATGCTGTCTTTTTCGATGATTGGTGCTGCAGCGTCATAGAAATATAAATATTCCTCGCCCGTAAGCTCTTTTAATTGCTGAGACAAGGCTGGACTGGTCAATGGTCCGGTCGCAATAATGGTAGGTCCTTCTGGTATTTCAGTGATTTCTTCATTAATTACGGTGACGTTGGGATGTTCTTTTACAGATTTAGTGACATGTGCAGCGAATTCATGGCGGTCTACTGCCAGCGCACCGCCTGCCGGCACTGCGCAAGCATCAGCAGCGCCGATGATGACAGAGTTCAGCTTGCGCATCTCTTCCTTCAATACTCCTACCGCATTCGTTAACGTGTTTGCACGCAATGAGTTGCTGCATACAAGCTCCGCAAATTTATCTGTATGGTGAGCAGGTGTTTGCTTGACCGGCCTCATTTCATAAAGTCTGACCTTAATGCCTCGCTCAGCAAGCTGCCATGCAGCTTCACTTCCCGCCAATCCGGCACCAACGACATTTACAATTGCTTCTGTCATTTTTATTTCCTCCAGTAACTAATATGATTGTCTATTGTGATCAGGTGTGTTCGCTCAAGTATTCAATATAAAGCCACAGCCTATTCCAAAAGCTCTATTATACCATTTGCATTTACATAAATCTTCTATTATATAAGCCATTCTGGTCAACTTCATTGCTTTTTAACAATTAAGCTCTGTTAATTTGGCTGTTGATTTCCGTTCCAGGCGCTTCGCTTTCCGCGGGCTGGCGGTGAGCCTCCTCGCCGCCGTTGGCGTCTGCGGGGTCTCACCTGTCCAGCTGATCCCGCAGGAAATTTGCTTCCTCGAACCTGCCCACGCACGATGGAAAGGCGTCAGCATTTTCGGAGGAGTCTAAGCGCCTTCCACTACAATCAACAGGTGAATATCAAAAATTGTCTTTAACAGAGCCTACATATATGTAATTAAAGCCATTTCTGGACAAAGATCTATTCTACCTTACTTTACCCTGATACTTGTATCATTTTGCACTTTCCTTTACGAAAAAGAAAGAAAAAAGTTTCAAAAAAGATGAGAAGTGCGGCAAAAGATCATCATTTTTAGAATGACTATTAAGCAGCTGCCTTATTGTGATTACTAATGAAGCAAACAGAAAGAGTGAGCCAATGGCTCACTCTAGCTTTGCGGTTCTTCTTTGTAGTCGCATTCTGTACATTGGACCTGAACGCCTTTTTTGAGTTTCTTTTCAACCAGCATCTTGTCGCATTTAGGGCATTTGCGGGCAAGCGGTTTGTCCCATGACAGGAAGTCGCACTCAGGGAAGCGGTCACAGCCGTAAAAAATGCGGCGTTTCTTGCTCTTCCGTTCGATAATGTTGCCTTCCTCACATTTAGGGCATTTGACACCAATGTCCTTGACAATCGCTTTTGTGTTGCGGCAATCCGGGAAATTGCTGCAGGCCATGAACTTGCCATATCTGCCCATCTTGAATACCATCGGGGCACCACACTGTTCACAATCTTCACCTGCAGGTTCATCCTTGATTTCAATTTCCTGCATTTCCTTTTCCGCAATTGTAAGATGTTTTTCGAAATTCCGATAAAAATCATCAATAACTTTTACCCAGTTTACTTTGCCTTCTTCGACACTATCAAGATCATGTTCCATCTTGGCGGTAAAATCAAGGTCGAGGATATCAGGGAAGAATTCTACCATTAACTCATGGATGACTTCTCCGAGTTCCGTTGGTACAAAACGTTTGTTATCTAATGATACATACCCCCTCTTCTGGATGGTGTCCAGAGTCGGAGCATATGTCGATGGACGGCCTATACCCAGCTCCTCAAGCGTCCTGACAAGTCTTGCTTCAGTATATCTCGGAGGAGGCTGTGTAAAGTGCTGCTTAGGTTCGATTTCTTTTTTAGTGACCTCGTCGCCTTCCTTCAAATCAGGAAGGAATTTGTCTTTCTCATCAACCTGGTCATCAGTGCCTTCAACGTACACTTTCATGAACCCAGGGAATTTGACCTTTGACCCAGTCGCACGGAAAGTAACGTCCCCATTTTTCAGGTCAACGCTCATCGTATCCATAATCGCCGGTGCCATCTGGCTGGCAATGAAACGTTCCCATATCAGCTTATAGAGCCTATATTGGTCCCTTGAAAGAAATTCCTTCAATTTTTCAGGAACTTTCATGGTACTCGTTGGCCTGATCGCTTCGTGAGCATCCTGGGCATTTGACTGTTTCTTGTCCTTCCTAGCTTCTGAAGGAATGAATTGTTCACCATATTCACTCGTGATGAACTGTTTTGCTTCACCCTGGGCAGTTTCTGAAATCCTTGTCGAGTCTGTTCTCATATATGTGATCAAACCGACAGTACCTTCTTTGCCAAGGTCGATTCCTTCATAGAGCTGCTGTGCGAGCATCATCGTTTTCTTTGCCCTGAAGTTCAGCTTGCGAGCAGCTTCCTGTTGGAGTGAAGAGGTAATGAATGGCGGTGCGGGGTTGCGTTTCCGTTCCTTTTTTGTCACGGATGCAACGGTGAATTTATTCCCCTTCAGCTTTTTAAGGACGCTGTTGACATCCTCTTCAGACTTCAATTCTCCTTTTTCACTGCCAATTCCATAAAAAGAAGCTTCAAATGCACTTTTTCCTTTAAGGAATTCGGCACCAATTGTCCAATATTCCTCTGGCTCAAACGCATTAATTTCCTTTTCCCTGTCAATGATCATCCTTAAAGCAACAGACTGAACCCGTCCGGCGCTTAATCCTTTTTTGACCTTCTTCCAAAGCAGCGGACTGATATTGTAACCAACAAGCCTGTCTAAAACCCGGCGTGCCTGCTGGGCATCCACGAGATCCATATTGATTGCACGAGGATGCTTAAAGGATTCCTTAATGGCATCCTTGGTAATTTCATTAAACACTACCCTGCAATCAGAATTAACATCGACATCAAGGCTATGGGCGAGATGCCAGGCAATTGCTTCCCCTTCTCTGTCGGGGTCAGCCGCGAGATAGATTTTTTTTGCTTTCTTGGCTGCTGTCTTTAATTCCTTCAGCACAGGACCTTTACCCCTGATTGTGATGTACTTGGGGTCAAAATTGTTTTCTATATCTATGCCCATCTGGCTCTTTGGCAGGTCCCGCAAATGGCCCATCGAGGCTTTAACCTTATATTTTTTTCCCAGGTAACGCTCAATCGTCTTAGCCTTTGCAGGCGACTCAACGATGACTAAAAAATCCGACATCCAAATGTCCTCCTTAGAGGTGAAAAATTATCATTATTATTATCTACAAATATTTATATTGTCAAATTGTTCCTCAAGTAAACGTTTTCGGCAATTTAAAATACCTGATGCAAAATGTATAACAGAATGAAAATTATTTCAACCTTTTTGTAGCAAATTTTCGTATAAATATAAAAATCATGTGATAAAAAGGGTGTTTTTTTATGAATTATATACAGTTGTCTCATTATAATTCCACATTACGAGCGGAGTTCCTCCAAAATATCCTCAGGACTTTTTATCAGCTTTGCTCCCTGCTGGATCAGATGATGGACTCCATCTGCATACGGCGTCAAGATGCTGCCAGGCACAGCCAATACTTCACGACCCTCATTCAATGCAAAATCTGCTGTGATCAATGATCCGCTTTTTTTCTTTGCTTCAATTACAAGTGTACCCCTGGATAGGCCGCTGATAATCCTGTTTCTCATCGGGAACTGCCATTTCTCCGGGGGAGATGCAGGTGGATACTCTGATAGAACAAGATGGTGTTCCATCATGTATTCAGCCAGCAAGGCATTTTCCTTCGGATAAAAACGGTCAAATCCACCTGCAATTACGCCAATTGTTTTGCCGCCAAGCTTAATCGCAGTTTTATGGGCATGAGCATCGATCCCCTTTGCCAGTCCGCTGACAATCAGCGTCTGGTTTTTGATCAGCTCAGGAAATAGGTAGTCAATGGTATTCCTTCCGTATTCTGTCGCCTCCCTTGAACCGACAACGGCCAAGCTGCGCTGCCATTTCAATAGAGATGTATCGCCTTTTGCGAAAAGGAGCCATGGTGGCTGGTAAATTGTCTTAAGCAAATCTGGATATTCATTATCAAATATAGTAATCAGGCTAATTTTTTGTGAGGCATATTCAGCAAGGAGTTTTTCAGCGGATATGAAAGGCTGGCTGCTTGTAGTGTGGTCTTGATTGTTATAAGAGGAATGGTTCGGAAGTGTTTCTGCTTTAAGCGAATGATAGATTGTTTTCCAGCTGGATTGCTTGCTGTGGACTAGCTGGATCAGTTTTTTTCTTATATGGTCCATCCAAATCCCCCCAAGGGTAATATTTATAAGATTAATAAACAGCCCCTCCAAAGAGAGGGACTGTTTTCTTAAGGATATTAATGAGTTTTGCACTTATCGTATAGATCTTGTTCTTTCAAGACTTTGATCAGTGTTTCGCCCATTACGGATGGAGTCTCAGCAACCTGGATGCCGCACTCGTTCATGACGCGGATCTTTTCGTCTGCTGTACCCTTTCCGCCAGAAATGATTGCACCAGCGTGGCCCATGCGCTTTCCTGGAGGTGCCGTTCTGCCGCCGATGAAACCGACGACAGGTTTTGTCATGTTCGCCTTCACCCACTCAGCTGCTTCTTCTTCAGCTGTTCCGCCGATTTCACCGATCATGATGACTGCGTATGTTTCTGGATCTTCATTGAATGCTTTTAGTACATCGATGAAGTTTGTGCCATTGACTGGGTCTCCGCCGATTCCCACTGCGGTGGACTGGCCGATTCCAGCTTGTGTCAATTGATGAACAGCCTCGTAAGTCAGAGTACCTGAGCGGGAAACTACGCCTACATGGCCTTTCGTGTGAATGTAGCCGGGCATGATGCCGATCTTGCACTCTTCAGGAGTGATGACACCAGGGCAGTTAGGACCGACAAGGCGAGTTTTCTTGCCTTCCATGTAGCGCTTAACCTTAACCATATCCAATACCGGGATATGCTCAGTGATACAGATTGCCAAATCAAGCTCAGCATCGACAGCTTCGACAATCGCATCAGCAGCGAATGGAGCTGGAACATAAATAACAGACGCGTTTGCACCTGTAGCATCCACGGCTTCTTTCACTGTGTTGAATACAGGAACGCCTTCAACTTCTGTACCGCCCTTGCCTGGAGATGTTCCTCCAACAATTTTTGTACCATATTCAAGCATTTGTTTTGTATGGAAAAGGGCTGTAGAACCCGTAATCCCTTGAACAATGACCTTTGTATCTTTATTAATGAATACGCTCACGTCAAATTCTCTCCTTTCGATCCTACTTAACTAATGAAACGATTTTTTCAGCGCCGTCTGCCATTGATTCAGCAGCGATGATGTTCAAGCCAGACTCGTTAAGAATCTGTTTTCCAAGATCAACGTTAGTACCTTCCAGGCGTACTACAAGCGGAACTTCAAGTCCGACCTGCTTAGCAGCTTCTACAACACCCGTAGCGATGACGTCACACTTCATGATGCCTCCGAAGATATTAACAAAGATACCCTTAACATTTGGATCTGAAAGGATGATTTTGAATGCTTCCGTAACTTTCTCAGCAGTTGCGCCGCCCCCAACATCAAGGAAGTTCGCAGGGTCTCCGCCATAGTGCTTAACGATGTCCATCGTAGCCATCGCAAGACCAGCACCGTTAACCATGCAGCCGATGTTTCCATCAAGGGAAATATAGCTCAAGTCATACTTCGATGCTTCGATTTCCTTTGGATCTTCTTCCTCCAGGTCACGGTACTCAAGGATATCCTTTTGGCGATATAGAGCATTTGCATCGAAATTCAATTTAGCATCAAGCGCCATAACCTGGCCGTCACCAGTAACAACTAGCGGGTTGATTTCAGCGATTGAGCAATCCTTTTCGATATAGGCAGTGTACAAGCCCATCATGAACTTGACAGCCTGGTTGACCAGTTCCTTCGGGATATTGATGTTGAAAGCAATGCGGCGAGCCTGGTATGGCATAAGGCCTAATACAGGGTCGATTTCTTCTTTGAAGATTTTCTCCGGAGTTGCTTCCGCAACCTCTTCGATTTCTGTTCCGCCTTCTTCAGAAGCCATTAAGACAACGCGTGAAGTTGCACGATCAAGCACAAGGCCGATGTAATACTCCTTCTTGATGTCGCAGCCTTCCTCGATCAGCAGGCGTTTTACTTCCTTGCCTTCAGGGCCAGTCTGATGAGTGATCAGAGTCTTGCCGAGGATCTCAGTTGCATATGTACGTACTTCTTCAAGGTTTTTCGCTACCTTGACACCGCCAGCTTTACCCCTTCCGCCAGCATGGATTTGAGCTTTTACGACAACTACCGACGAGCCAAGCTCTTGAGCTGCTTCAACAGCTTCATCAACTGTAAAAGCAACCTTTCCACTCGGTACTTTTACCCCATATTTTCTGAGGATTTCTTTTCCTTGATACTCATGGACATTCATTTCCCATCCTCCTATCTATTAGAAAAACTATATACCTCCAGATTCCTGAAAATATCGCCTTCCTAAGTAGAAAATATAATTCATTTAAATTTTTAAAAAATAGACTGCGCTTTCATTTTATATAATGAAATATTGATTGTCTACCATTATGATTTAAATATTTCCCCATTTTAAATATTGCAAAAAAGTTTTGCACGATCCCATTCACATTTTTAAAAGCCGGGATAAAGGCATTCCCGGCTTTTCGATGGTGATATTCAGTCTAAAAAAAACTATATCTTTCCTTTTTGTTAGCATTGTGAAAATATTAATTTCGTTTTCCCGCCTGTTTATCAAGTTGATAGATAAAGGAAAATACCTCTGCAACAGCCTGATACAGTTCTTCTGGAATCCGCTCATTCAATTCCAGCTGGCTCAGGACTTCTACAAGCGATGGATCCTCCTGGACGGGGATATCATGTTCCCTTGCTTTTTCAATGATTTCTTCTGCAACCAGGCCTTTCCCTTTGGCCATAACCTTTGGAGCATCCATGCTTCCAGGCTGATAACCAAGGGCAACGGCCGTCCTGCGTACAGGTTTTGGAGGCTTCATATTTTAATATCCACTCCACTGTATTCTCTTTGCCCGTATATGTCTGCCAATCTCGACTTTTCCTTCCCCTCCTGCGCCTGTCCTGGGAGATGGAAGTTCACAGACGACAAATGATAATCGATTTCGGAGAGCTTTGTTTTGAATAGAGGCATCAACTGTTCTGAAAACTTCTTCAGGAGAGGGTTTTCATTGTATATTTGAATGCTCATGATCCTGTTCTGCACCTGCATATCCACAACTGTATCATCCAGGTGTTGCAGCTTTAAATAAAAGAGTACCCGGCAAAAGTCCGCATCAATCTTCCCGTCCTCGGTCTTCTTGCCGCTCCATTGCATGGTCATCTCACTCAATTTACCGCCCATCATAAAAGGGACTTGTACTACAAGCTGCTGGATAGGGCCTGCCTCCTGTGAAAGAAGCTGAAAGCCGGTGAGCTTGTTTAGCAGCTGTTCAGCAGCCTCTCTGACTGCAGGTGGAGGATTGTCATTCAATAACCTCAGCACCTGCGGTTTCAATGCATCCTGGATCTGCAGCTTTCCTTCAGCTGTATCCTTGAATGCTTCCGTGAGCTGTGATTCGTAGGAAAGCCCAAGAGCGGCAAGGAACCCTTTAACCCGGGCAGAAGAGAGCATCTCAGTTCCTGATGGTTGAGTCAGGGTCAATTCAGCTTGCTGTACCGCCTTTGCCAGGAGTTCTGTTTGCTGGCTTGTAAGCTTATCTGCTTTTTGCTGTCCGAAAGTTTCCAGCAATGCCAAACCCGCTTTCTTCCAGTTGCTCTTGCCATCCAGCAGGACCGGGAGTTCTATTCCAGGTGAATCTCCATTTATGGCCAGGGACAATACTTGTTTGAAACCCTGCAGGTCAGTCGGGCCCGATCCTGAAATGGCTGAATGCAGAGAAGGTAGGATTTGATTGACACTGCTTGCCTTTCCACCACTCAGGTAAGAAAGCAATTGCCTCGCCGGCTCATGCGCCCCTCTTTCTGCAAGTTCCAGGATGTTTTTGACCATTCTCGCTCCATCTGGGAGAGAGACCGGGGTTGAACTCTGTATGTTCTTTAGCAGCTGCTGCAGCACCATAGGTTCACTGCTATTGGGTCGAACTGCACCTAAATGCTTCAAAAGCCCGAAAGCTGCCTGGCTATTTTCCTTGTCCCCTGAAAGCCAGTTGGAGGCTATATAGTTCAAGGCTGGACCTGTTTGCGCCATTTTATTGGCTGGCAAGATATCGTTCAGCACCTTTTTTACAGCCGCTGCCGATTCTGCCTGCGAATTGCCTTCTAGTTCCCTGGAGAGCTGCTCAATCAACTGGAGAAGTGATTGGCCATCACTGGCAGCATATACCCCGGAGAAAGCCGCCTGAGTGACCGGAAGGCCCCTCGTTACGAGAGTCTTTAACGCTTCCAGGCCTGCAGTTCGAGAATCAACCGATTTCAGCCAATCGGAAGCCTGCAGCAGCATGTCACGAGTGACAGGCAGATGTTCCTTTACAAAAAAACGGATCAGCTCGAGATTTTCTTTAGTAGGAGGCAAAGAAAATTCCCCAAGTACTTTGGCAAGACTCTCAGGCAGCTTCCCCTCTTCCGTTCCATTCCCGATCACCTTTAATTGAAGCTGTCCCTCCCCAGGCTGAACCTGAAACCAGTAGCGTTGAAGGGCCGATAGCGGGGCCTCCAATTTGGCGATCACTTTTTGGCTGCCGATTTGTACTTCAGCAATTTGATTGGGAAAAAGCTTCATGATCTTACCGTTTAGAATTTGGCCTGGTCTTAATTCTGCTGTTTTTGCCTGCTGGGCTGCTTTAAGGCTGAATAAATTTTGCAGTGCTACCGTATCCATGCTACACCTGCTTTTATTTTAGAATCTTCTTGAGAACTTTTTTGTTTTTTTCAAAAAGGAACACTTATTATGAAAATATCTTTTATTCACATTCACTTCTAACCCATTCTCTCACAGGTGCAAAGGTCTTCCTGTGGTGTGGAGTGGCTCCGTATTCCCTTATCGCTTTCAAGTGTTCCGCGGTCCCATACCCCATATTTGCCTGGAATCCATACTGAGGATACTCCTTGGCAATTTCCTTCATCAGCCTGTCCCTGGTGACCTTTGCGATGATGGAAGCTGCAGCGATGGAAATACTCCTCGCATCTCCTTTGATTAACGCTTCAAACGGGTATGGTGTTTCAAGCTTCACGGCATCGACCAGAAGGAAGTCAGGAGTGGTCCCTAACCGGTCCACTGCTGATACCATTGCCTTTTTGCTCGCCTGAAGAATATTGATGTCGTCGATTTCACCAGCGCTGACAATCCCTATTCCAATTGCTGCAGCTTCTCTTTTGATGATTTCGAAGTATTCTTCCCTTTTCGGCTCTGTCAATTTTTTCGAATCATTCAGCCCAGGCAGATAAAAGTCCTCAGGCAGGATTACAGCTCCAGCGACGACCGGCCCTGCAAGCGGACCGCGCCCGGCTTCGTCGATTCCCGCAATTAAGCGATAACCTTCTGCCCGGTATTTTCTTTCAAACTCTGTCATCTCGAAAAATTGCTCTCTAAGCTTCCTTTTTTGCTCCTCCTGCCTTTCCCATTTCAGGAACAGCTTCTGGACACCCTTTCGCTCATCATCCCTAAACGAATTCAATGCTTCTGCATCTACTTTGTCATTTCCAAAGAGTTGATTCTCGATTTCTCCTATTGTCAATTTCCCCATAAAAAACATTCTCCTAAACTTGCTTTTAAAGTTGCCAGATTACCCAAACATAATCTTTCTTAATAAGGCTGTCACTAGTATGTATCGGCAGGTAAAACCAAAAATAAAGGCCCTGGAATCAGGACCTTTATTTTTGATTTTCGTTTTCTGTTTCGTCGGCAGAATTTATATCTTCCGGCCGTTCAAAAGACAAAGGACCCAGTTTTTCCGTACGTATTTCCCTGATCACCAGTTCAGCGACTTTATCATAGTCAACGTACCCTCCAGCCATCCTGCAGCCGCGGAAATCACCGATCTGATCGAAAAGCTCGACGATATCCTCTGACAATTGAGAAAGCTGATATCTATCCTGCAGACGCTCAGGGTAATGCTTCTCCAGAAACCTTAATGCATAGACAGCCAGATCCTGAAGATTCAGGATTGTGTCCTTGATTGCTCCGGTAACCGCCAGCTTGGTCCCAACTTCCTGGTCCTCAAACTTAGGCCAAAGTATGCCCGGAGTATCCAGCAGCTCAAGTTCCTTGCCGACCTTGATCCACTGCTGTGATTTGGTCACCCCTGGCCTGTTTCCTGTCTGTGCAATATTTTTACCGGCGAGGCGGTTAATCAGGGTAGATTTCCCCGCATTCGGGATGCCGACTATCATGGCACGGATGGCCCTTGGCTTGACACCCTTTGATTTCAGGCGATCAAATTTGTCCTTCAAGAGCACCTTGGACTCAGAAACTATTTGCTTCAGCCCTGTGCCCGCCTGAGAGTTGATCGCAAGAGCAGTTATGCCCTTTCCACGATAAAAGCGCAGCCATTCTTCTGTAACTGCCTTATCTGCCATATCAGCCTTATTCAATAAAACAATTCTCGGTTTGTGCTGGATGATTTCATCAATCATCGGGTTTCTCGACGAGTACGGAATCCTCGCGTCCACCAATTCAAAGATGACATCAACCAGCTTTAATTTTTCCGTGACCTCTCTGCGAGCCTTGGCCATATGCCCAGGAAACCATTGGATCGTCAAAGCAGTCACCTCCTGTCTATTTACAAGCCACGAAATAAATCATGACTTCTTATTCTATTGTTCGGATATCATTGATTGGCCAATAGATGATGCTGGTCTTTCCCAGGACCTCATCGAATGGAACAGTGCCGATATGACGGCTGTCTTTACTGAAACGGCGATTATCACCCATAACAAAAAGATGGCTTTCAGGAACTGTCTTCCTGCCAATTTTCTCTTCCAGTGTGAACGGGTCGGTCAGCGGTCCATCTATCACCTGTTTTTTATATTCTTCCAAGTATGGTTCTTCGTATGCTTTCCCGTTGACATAAAGTGTGTCATTTTTATATTCGACTGTGTCGCCTGGCAGGCCGATCACTCTTTTTATGTAGTCCTTGTTTTCAGGGGCATGGAAAACGATAATATCGAATCTTTCCGGCTCTCCGACTTTATAGCTCAGTTTGTTCACAATCATACGATCCTGGTCATGCAGTGTCGGCATCATCGACAGGCCGTCCACGACAATCGGTGCAAATAAAAAGTATCGGATAACCGCAGCAAGCACAACAGCGATCAGGAGCGCCTTCGTCCATTCCCATAATTCATTTTTCTTTTTCTCGGCCATTCTTTTCCCACCATTCCAATTATGTTGTTGAATACATAACTTTATTTTACATAAGTCAGGCACGATAAACACGATGGGCGATGATTTTTTTAAATAAATTTAATAATACTGTTAACATTGTTTACCTTTAGCCTATTCGAGGAGTCACATGACCCGTTTGCTCAAAGGGTTAATGAAAAAGGAGCTTGGCTAGGCAAGCTCCTTTTTGACATTCATTCTTATCGAATTTCCTTGATACGAGCTTTCTTACCACGCAGGTTACGCAGGTAGTAAAGTTTCGCACGGCGGACTTTACCGCGGCGGATCACTTCAAGCTTCGCAATTTTTGGTGTGTTAACAGGGAAAGTACGCTCAACGCCTACTCCGTAAGAAATCTTACGAACTGTAAAAGTTTCGCTGATTCCACCACCACGACGCTTAATCACTACACCTTCAAACAACTGGATACGTTCACGAGTTCCTTCGACAACCTTAACGTGTACACGTACTGTGTCACCAGGACGGAAAGATGGAAGATCAGTGCGAAGTTGTGCTTTTGTGATTTCTTCGATTAATTGTTGCATCGTTTTCATCTCCTCCCACAAATGCTCTTGCAAAACCTTTCATTGCAGCGGAACATCGTTATAAGCGGCATAGCATGATCGCTTTTAGCCACAAGAAGTATCTTACCATAAAGCCAGGCTCACTGCAACATCATTCTGCAGGTTTTGTCAGCTCAGCCAGCCATTTTTTTTGCTGATCAGACAGATCTGCATCATCCAGCAAATCCGGCCGGCGCTTCAGTGTTCTTTTCAGGCTTTCTTTCATTCTCCACTCTTCGATGAGCTTATGGTTTCCTGAAACCAATACATCCGGAACCTTTAACCCCCTGAAGTCTGCAGGCCTTGTGTAATGTGGATGCTCGAGCAGCCCGGTACTGAAAGAATCCTGGATATGGGATTCCTCGCTTCCAAGTACGCCAGGAAGCAGACGGACAACACTGTCAACGATAACCATCGCTCCCAGCTCCCCTCCCGTCAGGACGTAATCACCGATTGAAATCTCATCGGTGATGACGTGCTCACGGATTCGCTCATCATAGCCCTCATAATGCCCGCAGATGAAAATCAGGTGCTCTTCTTTGGCAAGTTCTTCAGCTTTCCTCTGCGTGTATCGTTCCCCCTGCGGACACATTAGGATGACACGCGGGGAGGAACTTTGTGCGCGTTCCTTCAAATCGGCTACTGCATCAAAAATAGGCTGGGGTTTAAGGACCATACCCGCACCTCCGCCGTAAGGATAGTCATCCACGGTTTGATGCTTGTTATCAGCAAAGTCACGGAAATTGACAACATTGTAGCGTACAGCTTCTTTTTCCGCTGCTTTTTTTAAAATGGAATGGCCGAACACTCCCTCGAACATTTCCGGAAAAATGGATAAAACATCGATATGCATCATGACAAGAGACCTTCCATCGGTTCGATCAGGATGACCTTCTCTTTGACATCGACTTTTTTGACGATGTCTTCGATATACGGAATCAGCACTTCTTTCCCGTTTTGTCCCTTGACAACCCAAACATCATTTGCGCCAGGGGTCAGTATTTCAACCACCTTGCCGATTTCTTCCCCTTTGGTGGTGAACATCAGGCAGCCGATGATGTCCTGGAAGTAAAACTCCCCTTCGTCCAGTTCGCCGCGCTGGGTCTCCGGAACTTTAAGAATTCCGCCCTTCATCCTTTCGACCTGATTGACATTGTCGAACCCTTCGAATGTAAGCAGGTTGAAGTTTTTATGGGTGCGGTGGCTTTTTACAATCAGCTCTTCAGGATCCTTTGAACCTGGCATGAACAAAAACAGGGAGTTGCCAATTTTATAGCGTTCTTCTGGAAAATCAGTCCGTGATATGACCCTTACTTCTCCACGGATACCATGGGTATTAACGATTTTTCCGACATTGAAAAATTTCTCCATTGCTTTATCACCTCTCGCGTATTTCGGACACGATGCCATCCTTCACAATTATAGTCTTTCCCGAAAGGAACTCATCCCATTGGTCGCCTTCATTTATTTCGACGATTCCCTGCAATTCTGTCTCCTTGATCTCACTTCCAAGCGGGAGTATATGTAATTGGTCAATCTGAAAATCCAAAAGTTTGATCTTTTCCTTATGGACTTTGATTTCTTTTTCAAAATGTTTCCTCAGTGTTTCCGGCGGGAACTTTTTGGATTTCTCAAGCTTCTTCAGCTCGAATTTCAGCTGGTCACATTCCTTCTGGAGCTGCAGCTTTCTGGAGTGATACTTCAGGTGGATTCTTTCCTTGCTTTCTTCTGTCAGTACCTGTTTGACGATGATCGTTTGCAGTACCTTCAAAGCAATTCCTCCTTAAGCCAACTACACATAATTAATGTTTGGAAAACGACAAAATTCAACCCTGTTAAGCATTCTTTAGAGGCGACTCCGTTATAGACAAATGTAGTAATTAGTACTCTGTTGATTGTAGTTGAAGGCGCGTAGACTCCTCAGAAAATGCTACCGCATTTCCATCGTGCATGGGCGGGTTACAGGAAGTCAAATCAATGTCCTGCGGAAGCATGGGTCAGGGGAGACCCCACAGGCGCTAAAAGCGCCGAGGAGGCTCCCCGGGCCATCCGCGGAAAGCGAAGCGCCTGGAACGAAAATCACAGTCCAATTTTACAGAGCGGCAGCTTAAAAATTTGTTAAGAGTTGGATTCCCACTATATGAATCTTCCAGTTATACATTATACATGATTTCGCTGAAATAGAAAAAAGGAGGGTTGCCCCTCCCTTTTAAAAACAATCCTATTTGATTGTTATTCGACGATTTCCAAGAAAATCTTCTTTTGCTGTGATGAGCCTGCTGCATAGACTACTGTTCTAATCGCCTTTGCAACGCGTCCCTGCTTTCCGATTACTTTGCCCATATCACTTTTGTTGACGGAAAGTTTATAGGTTACGCGCTGATCCTCTTCGTGTACATTTACATGGACATCTTCAGGAAAATCAACTAAGGGCTTCACGATCGTCTCAATTAATTCTTTCATGGGCGTGTCCACAATTACTTGCTTTGCTTAGCGTTGTGGAATTTTTCCATGATACCTTGCTTAGAGAACAAGTTACGCACTGTATCAGATGGTTTAGCACCGTTGCTTAGCCACTTAAGAACCAACTCTTCGTTGATTTCAACCACTGCTGGTTGAGCAACTGGGTTGTAAGTTCCTACAGACTCGATGAAACGGCCGTCACGTGGTGAACGGGAATCAGCTACTACAATACGATAGAAAGGAGATTTTTTAGCTCCCATACGCTTTAAACGAATTTTTACTGCCATTTTAAATAAGCACCTCCGAATAGTTTCACACAAGATAGAATAATACCAAATTGAAAACAGCTTGTAAAGGGTTTTTTCTTTACAGACTGAAAATACCTTAATTTACAAATTAAAATGGGTTGAACGGCAGTTTGAAACCGCCTTTCTTCTTCCCTTTTTGCTGCATGTTGGTCATTTGCTTCATCATCTTTTTCATGTCCTCAAATTGCTTCAGCAATCGGTTTACTTCCTGGATGGAAGTCCCGCTGCCTTTCGCAATCCGTTTACGCCTGTTGGCATTGATGATTTCCGGCTGGGTCTTTTCTGCCGGTGTCATCGACTGGATGATCGCCTCAACATGCGAGATTTGTTTTTCGTCGATTTGCAGATTGTTCATGCCCTTGATTTTGTTTGCGCCAGGCATCATTTTCAGGATTTCATCCAAAGGCCCCATTTTCTTCACCTGGCCAAGCTGGTCAAGGAAGTCATCGAGAGTAAAGGATGCTGTACGCATTTTTTTCTCAAGCTCTTTCGCTTTTTCTTCATCGACATTCGCCTGGGCTTTTTCAATCAGCGTTAGCACGTCACCCATCCCCAGGATTCGCGATGCCATCCTTTCAGGGTGGAACGGTTCCAGCGCATCAAGCTTTTCACCAAGACCGACGAATTTGATTGGCGTGTTGGTCACGGCGCGGATAGAAAGTGCCGCACCGCCTCGCGTATCGCCATCGAGCTTCGTCAGGACGACTCCTGTCAGCCCAAGCTGTTCATTGAAACTCTGGGCCACATTGACAGCATCCTGCCCAGTCATTGCATCGACCACAAGGAAGATCTCATCCGGCTTTGAAAGCTCTTTGATCTGCTTAAGCTCGTCCATTAGATTTTCATCAACATGGAGACGGCCTGCGGTATCAATCAGCACATAGTCATTATGGTCTTCCTTCGCCTTGGCGATGGCCTGTTTGGCGATTTCAACCGGGCTGACCTGGTCGCCCAATGAAAATACCGGCATGCTCAGCTGCTTTCCGAGCGTTTCCAGCTGCTTGATTGCAGCAGGGCGGTAGATGTCCGCAGCGACTAGCAACGGCTTGCGGTTATACTTTTTGCGCAAAAGGTTGGCAAGCTTACCGGTTGTCGTCGTTTTACCTGCACCTTGAAGTCCGACCATCATAATGACGGTCGGCGGACGATTGGAGGCAGCAATCTTGCTTTGCTCCCCGCCCATCAGCTCGGTGAGTTCTTCTTTAACAACCTTAATAACCTGCTGGCCTGGTGTCAGGCTCTTTACAACCTCTTGCCCAATTGCTCTTTCAGTGACCTTTTTAACAAAGTCTTTTACTACTTTAAAATTTACGTCGGCCTCGAGAAGTGCCAGACGGACCTCTCGCATCATTTCTTTTACATCCGCTTCTGATACCTTGCCTTTTCCGCGGATTTTTTGCATTGTATTTTGCAGTCGGTCGGCCAATCCTTCAAATGCCATATCATGTGCCTCCCTAGTCTAATTTCTCAAGCTCGGCAACCATTTCAATCAAAGCCTGGTTGTCCACTCCAGCTGCAATCTGCTCTTTCAACTTTGAAATCAGCGTCTTGCGCTTCTGGAATTTCCCGAACAATAAAAGCTTCTCCTCATACTCCTCGAGCATCGCTTCTGTACGCCTGATGTTATCATATACAGCCTGCCGGCTGACATCGTACTCTTCCGCAATCTCACCAAGAGAGTAGTCATCAAGGTAGTATAGAGCCATATAACTGCTTTGTTTAGGAGTCAGCAATGCCTGATAAAAATCATACAAATAATTCATACGGTTCGTTTTCTCAAGCATTTCAATTCCCCCATGTTAAGTGAAATACCTTTACATTAAGAGTGTACACACGTTCGGGATTCCTGTCAAGATATGTTCTTTACAGCTAGATGCGGTAAATCAGGATTCTTCCGCCTCAACCTCTTCTTCTAGCAGGTCTGCGAACAAGCCATATACATATCTTTCTGCATCGAATTCCTGTAGGTCATCCATCTTTTCACCGAGCCCGACAAATTTAACTGGAATGTCCAGTTCATTGCGGATGGCGAGGACGATCCCACCCTTTGCGGTTCCATCAAGCTTGGTGAGGACGATGCCGCTGACATCCGTTGCCTCCTTGAAGGTTTTTGCCTGGATCAGGGCATTCTGGCCTGTCGTCGCATCCAGCACAAGCAAAACTTCATGTGGTGCACCAGGAACTTCACGTTCGATTACACGCTTGACCTTTTCGAGCTCTTTCATCAAGTTGACCTTGTTTTGCAGGCGTCCTGCCGTATCACAGATCAGGATATCAGCCTTTCTGGATTTTGCAGACTGGACCGCATCATACATCACCGCCGCTGGATCAGACCCTTCTGCCTGTTTGATGACATCAACACCGACTCGCTGGCCCCAAACTTCAAGCTGCTCGATCGCACCGGCACGGAACGTATCCCCGGCAGCAAGCAGGACGCTCTTGCCTTCACTTTTGAATTTGTGTGCCAGCTTCCCAATCGTCGTCGTTTTGCCTACTCCGTTGACACCAACGAATAAAATAACAGTGAGGCCATCTTCCTGTATGTTCAGCCTGAATGACTCATCATCTGCTCCGCTTTGATAAATATCAACAAGCTTTTCGGAGATGACCGCCTGCACTTCTCTCGTGTCCTGGATGTTCCGGCGCTTTACCTCTTTTTTCAGTTCTTCGACCAACTCCATGACCGTCTCGAAGCCGACATCCGCCTGGATGAGGATCTCTTCCAGTTCTTCGAAGAATTCCTCATCCACTTTTCGGTAACGGGAAACAAGATCATTTACCTTGTTGGAAAAGTTATCCCTGGTCTTCGTTAAACCTTCCCTGAATTTTTCTGTTACACTCTCCGTCTGTGTCGTAAACTTTTCTTTTAATTTCTTGAAAAAACTCACGGTTCCATCGCCTTTCTCCATAAAACTAGAATATTGGTATACTTCATAGCCTTTCGTAAAACCTTTTTAAGATTTCACAAGCTCTTTTGAATCCTCCAGCCGGACGGAAACAAGCTTGGAGACACCGGACTCCTGCATGGTCACCCCATAGAGCACGTCCGCTTCCTCCATTGTCCCCTTGCGGTGGGTGATGACGATAAATTGTGTTTCATTGCTGTATTTTTTCAGGTATTGGGCAAATCTGTACACATTGGCCTCATCAAGGGCTGCTTCCACCTCATCAAGGATACAGAACGGAACAGGACGCACCTTAAGGATCGAGAAGAGCAGCGCGATCGCAGTCAACGCCCTCTCGCCGCCAGAAAGAAGACCAAGGTTCTGCAGTTTCTTCCCTGGAGGCTGGGCAACGATTTCGACACCAGTATTGAGCAGATCGTCAGGCTGTGTCAGCCTAAGGTCTGCCCTGCCGCCGCCAAACAAGGCCTGGAAGACAGATTCAAAGTGTGAACGGATCGCAGTGAAAGTGTGTTCAAAGCGTTTCTTCATTTCATGGTCCATTTCCCCGATGACCAGGAATAAAGTATCCTTCGCTTCCTGCAGGTCATTTTTTTGCTCAAGCAGGAACTCATAGCGCTCTGACACACGATCATATTCTTCGATTGCGCCAATATTGACCGTACCAAGCTCTTCGATTGCCATTTTGATCAGCTTCACTTTTCTTCTTGCCTCATCGGCAGGAATCGTCAGTGGGTATTGTTCTTTTGCTGCTTCATAAGAGAGCAGGTATTCTTCGCGAAGGTGGGCAAGCTTGTTGTCCAGCTCTACATCGAGCCTGTTCAACTTAACTTCTTCGTCCTTCAGCACTTCATTGATGCCCTTTAACAACCTTCTTAATTCTTTTGATTCTAGCTCCTGGTCCTCCAGCTTATTCTGAAGCTCGAGGCGTTCATTTCTCCTAGAGGCAATCAGCTTCAGCGTTTCATTTTTATCCTGGAACTTTCTTTTTGCGGCTTCTTCGAGCTGAGCTTCACCAGATGAACTATCTGTCATTTCTGATGATAGCAATGACAAGTCTTCCTTCAGGATTTCAAGCTTTCCGGATTGTTCATCAGCTTGCGATAAAACGGCCTCCAGCTTTTCCTTTGCATGGGAATGCTGTTCCTTTTTTGAAGCGAGGCTGATTTTTAAATCACTGATTTCGGATAGAAGTGTATCCTTAGAAGTAGAATTCGAGTTTTTCAGTTCAGTCAGGCGCTCTATTTCTTTATCAAACTGGACAAGGCTTTGCTGGTATTGCGCAAGCAGGCCTGTAAGCTCGGTCAGTCTCGTTTCAAGTCTTTCCCTGTCAGTGTCAAGCTGGCTCTTTTCTGAATCGTATACAGATAAACGTTCATTGATGTTTTTCTGCTCCAGCTCCACTTCCCTCAAGTCGCCCTTCAAGGATTGCTGCTTCAAACGGAGGTCTTCTCCTTTTTTGCGCAGCTCCTCAAGCCTTGTTTCGCTGGCCTGGGTTTCTGCCTTCAGTGTTTTGACGCGGGATTCAAGCTGATTCGTCTTCTCTTCCATATCAGCAAGCTTGTTTGTCAATTCCTCCAGCTCGCCTTTTCGGCTAAGCAGGGAGGAAGATTTTTGCTTGACGGCTCCACCGGTCATCGATCCGCCCGGATTGACCACATCCCCATCCAGAGTGACGATCCTGCTGCGGTATTGCAGAATTTTCGCGATGTCATTTGCACCTTTCAAATCCTTTGCAATCACTACGTTCCCAAGCAGGCTTTTAATGACCTCAGCATACTTTTGCTCAAATTGAATCAAATCTGCAGCTGTGCCAATATAAGAATCATGCCCTGTTAAGAGTGAAAGCTGAGATGAAGCCAAATATTTCCCTCTGATGATGCTTAGCGGAAGGAAGGTAGCCCTGCCGAATGACTTTTGCTTTAGGTACTGGATAGCCATTCTCGCATTCGCCTCATTTTGGACGACAATATGCTGCATCGCTCCACCCAGTGCAGTTTCAATCGCTGTTTCGTATTGTTTTGGAACAGTGATGAGCTCAGCAATTGCCCCTTCAATCCCCTCCAGGTGCCCATCCCTTGCTTTCAACACTTCTTTTACTCCCTGGAAGAAGCCAGAATAATCCTCTTCCATTTCCTCCAGCATCTCTTTCTTCGACTTCGCCTGCTGCAGAAATTGATAGGCTTGATAAAGCGTCTTCTCCTGCTTTTGATACGTATTCTTTAACGACTCGAGTTTCTTCTGCTCATCAAAATACAGCCTTGCCTGCTCTTCAAGTTCCTGCTGTGAAGCAGCAACCTTCTCCTCGATGACCGACCTCTTCTCATTAATCTCGTCGCGAATCGAGACAAACCGGTCATTGTCATTGTCAAGACGTGATCCTTTTGAAGCTTGCTGCTGCAGCTGCTGCTCAATATAGATCTTTTCATTTTTGGCACCAGCTTGCTGGTTAAGCACCTCAATATAATCACTTTTAATCGAATCAATCTTGAGCTCGACGTCTTCACTGTAAAGCTTCAATTGCTCCTGTTTTTCCTGGAGCTCCTTCTGCGATGCGGTGGCTTCTTTTCCCAATATGGAGACGGCTTCTTCATATTCCGCTTTTTGTTTCTCCAATTGCTTGATCGATGCCGTCAGCTCTTCAATATTTTTTTCAAGCTGCCCCTTATTCTGGGATGCGTTTTTCTTGCGTTCTTTCAGAACCTCTCTTCTGCCTTCCAGCTTCTCGAGCTCTTCACTCGCATGCAGAAGGACATTTTGAAGGTCGCTGACAGACTCATCAAGTGCGGCCAGATGGTCACGCATTTTTTCAATCTCAGCCTCTTTTTTCTGCAAAACAGCTGATTGCCTGATTTCGTCCTCTTTATGCTGCTCCAGCTGTTTTGACAGCTGCTCCCAACGCCCATGCAGCTCTTCAATTTCATATGCTGTCAAAGCTACTTCAATCTGTTCGAGTTCTTCCTTCTGCTGCAGATAATCTTTCGCAATCGATGCCTGGATTTTCAACGGTTCGACCTGGCCTTCGAGTTCATGGATAATGTCTGTGACCCGATTCAGGTTTTCCTGGGTTTCAAAAAGCTTATTTTCCGCCTTTTTCTTCCTGGATTTATATTTCAGCACCCCGGCGGCTTCTTCAAAAATCGTCCTCCGGTCTTCAGGCTTACTGTTCAGGATTTCTTCGACCCTGCCCTGACTTATGATGGAAAAGGCTTCACGGCCAAGGCCTGAGTCCATGAACAGGTCGACAATATCCTTCAGCCTGCAATTCTGTTTATTGATCAAATATTCGCTGTCCCCTGATCGGTAGACACGGCGCGTAACGCTCACTTCATTGTAATCGAGCGGCAATGATTGGTCCTCATTATCAAGGGTCAGTGTGACTTCCGCAAAATTGAGCGCCTTTCGAGAATCACTTCCGGCAAAAATGATATCCTCCATTTTTGCTCCCCTCAGCGACTTTGCGGACTGCTCTCCCAGTACCCAGCGGATGGAATCAGTGATATTGCTCTTCCCGCTTCCATTGGGTCCTACGACCGCGGTCACGCCAGGAACAAATTCCACTGAAATCCTCTCCGCGAAGGATTTAAAGCCGACCACATCTAATCGTTTTAAAAACAAATTGGCTCTCCCTTTCCAGTTAAACTAATTCTGAGATGTCATAATCGTATCTATTTCTTCTCTTGCTCTGGATTTGCTTCAATATGGGATTTCAGTTTTTCAAGGGCCATCTGGGCAGCGTGCTGCTCCGCTTCCTTCTTGGAGCGGCCCGTACCTGTACCCAGTTCTTCCCCATTCAGATACACACATGATTCAAATTCACGGCTGTGCGCCGGACCAATTTCTTTCAAGATCCGATATTCGAGTGAACCTGCTCCATCCCGCTGGACGAGTTCCTGAAGCTGGCTTTTGAAATCCATCACATGAGAAAAAGCACCGGCATTGATTTTCGGAAACACAATTTCTTCAAGAAAATTCGTGACTGTCTCGATCCCCTTGTCCAAATACAAAGCACCGATGAATGCTTCGAAAACATCTGCAAGTAACGCAGGCCTTGTCCTGCCGCCGGTCATCTCTTCTCCCTTGCCAAGCAGAACAAGCCCACCAAAGGAAAGTTCATTCGCGAATGCGACCAGAGATGGTTCACAAACAACTGCAGCACGGAGTTTTGTCAGCTCTCCTTCGCTCATCATCGGGTATTTTTTGAACAAGAACTGGGAAACAGTCAATTCCAATACAGCGTCTCCTAGAAATTCCAGCCTCTCATTGTCTTCATGAGGCTTCCTGCGATGCTCATTCACATAGGATGAATGCGTGAATGCCTGTTTTAAGAGCTTTTCACTATCAAAATGAATACCGATTTTATCCTGGAATTCTTTGAATTTATTGTCCTTTGCGCGGATATTCTTTTTTTCTCTTTCTCTTCCATTGTTGCGCATGATTAATTCCACCTTGCTCAAAATTTAAAGCTGCTTTTGAAAGACCTTCTGTTATCGAAACAGATACGATGCATTTTCATACAGACTACTATCAGTTTACAAAAAATAACGTATATAAAGCAAAAAAACTTCGCGTTCTTCCAGCAGATTACTTGAAACTGGCAGACTATGCCGTTTTTTTGCCGAGGTTGCCTTTTATGAAAAGGCAGCATGTACAGAAGAAAGCCCCGTTTATAAAAACGGAGCTTCTCAGCAAATCAATCCATTACATTTGGCTATTTATGTAGTTCACAGCGTCACCAACTGTAGCGATCTTTTCAGCATCATCATCAGAAATTTCCATGTCGAATTCGTCTTCCAATTCCATTACCAATTCAACAACATCAAGGGAATCAGCACCAAGGTCATCTTTAAAAGATGCTTCCAAGGTTACTTGAGATTCTTCTACTCCCAAACGGTCAACAATGATTTTAGTTACACGTTCTAAAACATCTGCCATGCTCGTTCACCTCCCCTCAAGCCATTATAGATGATTTTATCTAAATAATAAATGGCTGGACCAACTTTTTAGCCAAACAATGCGTAAAACCTGATGCCACCATAATTATCAGTTTTACATCACCATTCCGCCGTCTACATGAAGGGTTTGCCCTGTCATGTAACCACCGTCTTCTGATGCAAGGAAAACCACAGTACGTGCGATATCCTTCGGTTCTCCAAAACGTGCCAGCGGGATTTGTTTCAGCATTTCCGTTTTGACTTCTTCATTCAGCTTATCCGTCATGTCCGTTGTGATGAAGCCAGGAGCAATGGCGTTGACAGTGATCCCTCTTGACGAGAGTTCCTTAGCTGTAGTCTTGGTCAGGCCAATCACACCGGACTTAGCGGCCACATAATTCGCCTGTCCTGGATTGCCGCTGACACCCACAATCGATGAGATATTGACGATCCGCCCGCTGCGCTGTTTCATCATCTGCCTTGTCACAGCCTTGGTGCAAAGGAATACACCCTTCAAATTGATGTTGATGACATCATCCCATTCTGATTCCTTCATTCGCATCAGCAGGTTATCCTTTGTTATACCCGCATTGTTGACAAGTATGTCAAGCTTGCCAAAGCGTTCGATCGTTTCTTTTACCATATCGCTGACTGAGTCGGAATTGGAAACATCCGCCTGGATGGCAAAAGCATCTCTTCCCATCGCTTTAATTTCATCCACTACTTCAAGCGCTTTTGCTTCACTCCCGGCATAGTTGACAGCTACTGCTGCGCCTTCCTTCGCCAGTTCTAGAGCGATTTCCCGTCCAATGCCTCGCGATGCTCCGGTTACGAGTGCTGCTTTTCCTTCTAGTCTCATTCCTTTTCCTCCTTTAATGCTGCCACTGCTGCAGCGCATGTGTCTGCATCGTAGATTGCGAACGTCCTGGCTGAGCGATCCACTTTCTTGACAAGACCCGAAAGGACCTTTCCAGGGCCAATTTCGATGAAGGTATCAACACCCAATTCAAGCATTTTTGCAACAGAATCCTCCCATAATACAGGGGAATACAATTGTTCTACCAGTCTCTTCTTTATCTCTCCTGCACCCGTCATCGGGCTGGCGGTAACATTGCCGATAACCGGGATCACAGCATCCTGAAGCTGAATCTCATTCAGTACAGCTTCAAATCTTTCCGCTGCCGGTTTCATGAGCGAGGAGTGGAACGGCCCGCTTACATCCAGCGGTATAGCCCGTTTTGCGCCTGCCTCCTTAGCTTTCACTGAGGCTTCTTCCACACCTGCTTTCGACCCGGAAATCACGATTTGACCAGGACAATTCAGGTTAGCCAGCTGAACTGGATTTCCACCTGCAGATACCGTTTCAGTCACATCCGTCAGCTTGTCACGGTCCATGCCGAGAATAGCTGCCATCGTTCCTTCTCCATTCGGCACGGCTTCCTCCATATATTCGCCTCGTTTGCGTACTGCGTAAACAGCATCTTCAAACGAAATGGCACCAGAAGCAACCAAGGCTGAATATTCACCAAGGCTGTGGCCGGCTGTATAATCAGGAGTGAATCCAAATTGCCTCAAATAGTTCAGGATGGCTATACTTGTCGTCAATAGGGCAGGCTGTGCATTTGTCGTCAGTGTCAACTGATCCTGCGGTCCCTCAAAAATCAGGCTGCTAAGACTTTCGCCAAGAACCTCATCGGCTTTTTTAAAAGTTTCGGAGACTGATTCTTCCGATTGAGCCAATGCTTGGCCCATACCCACTGTCTGCGAACCCTGTCCTGGAAACAAAAACGCAATTTTCCCCATGAAAGATTCCCCTTTAACTCGTTTTTTTATTTCATACCAATGTACAGAAATAACTATTTATTTCTTCACACTTTCTCTCTTTTCAACTGCTGACCGGATTGTACCGGATACGTCTTTCTCAACCATTTCTCTTGCCTGACGGATTGAATTGAACACAGCATTTGCATCGGAGGAACCATGTGCCTTGATGACTGGAGCTTTAAGTCCAAACAATCCTGCACCGCCATATTCCGTGTAATCCATTTTATTCTTGAGCACGGTCAGGTCCGGCTTGAGGACTGCTGCTGCCATTTTGCTTTTGAAGCTGGAAGTCAGTGCCGATTTCAGCATTTTAAATACAGACATTGCTGTACCCTCGATGGTCTTTAGGACCATATTGCCTGTGAAACCGTCGGCGACTACGACATCCGCGACTCCATCAAGGAGATCCCGTGACTCTACGTTTCCGATGAAGTTGATGCCATCTGCTTCTTTTAGCAATTCATAAGTGCTTCTGACTAATTCATTGCCCTTTTTTTCTTCTGTTCCAATATTCAATAAGCCTACACGCGGCCGAGAAATGCCTCTGGCCTTTTCACTGTAAATTGATCCCATGATGGCATATTGGACAAGGTGTTCAGGCTTGGCATCTGCATTCGCGCCTACATCCAATAGCAGAAAACCTTCTCCCCCAATCGTTGGAAGAGTTGGTGCCAGCGCAGGCCTCTCGATTCCTTCAATCCTGCCAACTACAAAAAGCCCGGCAGCCATCAGAGCACCTGTGTTGCCAGCAGAAATACACGCATCTGCTTGTCCGTCCGCAACCTGCTGTGCAGCAAGGACCATCGAAGCGGTCTTTTTGCGGCGCACGGCCCTGACAGGTTCATCCGTTCCGAGGATGACCTCCTCGGTATGGAGGATTTCGATTCTTTCCTCGCTCGTCAAATGCTCTCTGATTTTTTTCTCGTCCCCGACAAGGAGGATATGTATGTCTGGATATTTCTCTGCGGCTTTTACCGCCCCGAGCACAATTTCCTTTGGCGCCTTGTCTCCGCCCATCGCATCTATTGCTAGCCTCATTGGTTTCATCCCTTACTTTTCATTATTTGAACGGTACATTTCGAACTCGCCTTTAAAAACCAGTTCACTGTTCACATAGCTCATGACTTCAACCAGTGTCCGCCCATTGTCACGGTCAATTTTCGTGACTCTCGCTTTAGCGATAACCCGTTCACCCTCTTTTACCGACCTCGTAAACTGAAGGTTCGATTTTGCTGTCAGCGCCAGTTCATCATTTATGACCGCTACTGCCAGGGAGTTTGCCTGCGCAAATAAATGATGTCCCCTGGCAATTTTATTTCGTTTGAAAACATGTTCCCTTTTTATATCAAGAATGGAAATAGCACTCTTATCGAGTTCTATATCAATGATTTCGCCGATTACTTCTTCAAGCGGGAGTGAACGGACTTCATCTTCAAAGCGTTTTTCCGCAACAGTCTTGATTCTTTCCCTCAACTCGGGAATTGATAATTCGAGCCTGTCCAGCCTGATCGTCTGGATGCTGACCGTGAATTTCTCTGCCAGCTCCTCATCTGTAATGAAAGGATTTTCTTTTATCGTATCAGTCAACAGGGACTGCCGTTCTTTTTTATTGCGTTTCATCATTCAACACCGCCCGAGCTATTAAGACTAGGTACTAATAGTAGTATATATATAATAAAAAAAATATGCAAGAAGAAAAATGCCAGCTTTTCTGCCTCCAAAAGTAGAAGAAGAAAGCAGATTCAAATTGAATCTGCCTTCCGAAAATCTATGATTCTACCAATATCAGCTGATCCATCTATGCTTAATCCAGTTTCTCGCTGGCAAGCGCCCCTGTTTCACGCAAGTAATCTCTGAGAGCTTTGTACTTTTCACTTTGCCAGAAAGCAGCTGATTGAACCAGCAGGGTTGCATCGTTCCTTGCCGTTTCCAGTGCACGGTAATCGTGTACCATATCGGCCACCTTGAATTCAGGCAGCCCGCTTTGCTTCTTGCCAAAGAAATCTCCAGGCCCGCGAAGCTCGAGGTCTTTTTCACTCAGGACAAATCCATCATTGGTTTCTGACATGATCTTCATTCGTTCTTTCCCTACTTCGCTTTTCGGATCGGCTAGCAAAATGCAGTAGGACTGGTCGCTTCCTCTGCCGACCCGGCCCCTGAGCTGATGAAGCTGGGCCAGCCCGAATCTTTCAGCGTCATAAATGAGCATGACAGTCGCATTAGGCACGTTCACACCAACCTCTACGACAGTAGTCGAGACAAGCACTTGAACCTCATTTTCACTAAAGGACTTCATCACCTGGTCTTTCTCATCAGAGTGAAGACGGCCATGCATAAGACCCACCTTAAAACGGTTCTGAAAATAAAAGCTTAATGTACTGTGGACATCAATCGCATTCTGGACATCCAGTTTATCTGATTCCTCAATCAGCGGACAAATTACATATGCCTGCCGACCTTTGGCCAATTCTTTCTCCATGAAAGAAAGGACTCGTTCAAGCATCTCATGCTTTGCCCAATATGTTTCAATCGTTTTTCTTCCTGCCGGCATTTCATCTATGATCGAGACATCCATTTCTCCGAAGACGGTAATTGCCAGCGTCCTTGGAATCGGAGTAGCCGTCATGAACAGAACATCCGGATTTTCTCCTTTTTCCCTGAGCACGCGCCTTTGTTCGACGCCAAAACGATGCTGCTCATCCGTTATGACTAAGCCCAGCCTTTTGAAGTCGACTTCATCCTGGATCAGGGCATGGGTCCCAATCAGGACATCAATCTCCCCTTGTTTTAACTGCTCAAGCAATTCCCGCCGGCGCTTCCCTTTGACGGAGCTTGTAAGCAAAGCAGCCTTGAGTCCAAATGGCTCAAGCAGCTGCGTCAACGACTGGGAATGCTGCTCCGCAAGGATTTCTGTCGGAACCATCAGGGCACCCTGATAGCCGGCAGTCTTTGCTACATAAAGGGCAATTGCAGCGACCACTGTTTTTCCGGATCCCACATCTCCCTGGAGGAGACGGTTCATGCGGTAGGGCGATCTCATGTCGCCCAGGATCTCGTTTACGACCCTTTTTTGCGCCCCAGTCAAAGGGAATGGCAGTCCGCCGATGAATTCTTTTAGCTTGTCCAACTGGTAGGAAACAGTAATACCTGGACTCTGCTCCCTCTCAATTTTTCTCAAAGATTGCATCTTGAGCTGGAACAACAGAAATTCTTCGTAAACAAACCGTCTTCTTGCCTGCTTCATTTCTTCTGCACCTGAAGGGAAATGCATGATTCTGAGTGCATCTCTTCTGCTTAAAAGTTTATATTTTTGCAAAAGCTCTCCAGGTAAAATTTCTTCAATTTCATGGCCGTAATGGGTAAAGGCAAGCTTTATTAGCCTTCTGATCGTTTTCACGGTCATTTTCCCCTTCACCGCGTATACTGGCTCAAAGTCCTGGCTTTTCGTATGTTCTCCCTGCGACATTTCACTGGCGGTGATCGTCTGCCTGTGCTGGTCCCATTTTCCGGTGACCGTGATCGTTTCACCCACATGGATTTTTTGTTTTAAATACGGCTGGTTAAAGAAAGTCACGATGATTAGGTATCTGCCCACAAGCAGCCTGACGGTAAGCCGATTCTTTTTGCGTCCATAATAGACAAGGGAAGGCTCGCTGTGGACCTTCCCCTCGACCGTCACTTTTTCGTCATGCTTGACTTCTGCCAGATCCTTCAGGCGATAATCTTCATAACGATAGGGGAAATATTCCAGTAAATCGCCCACAGACCTGATGTTCATGTCTGCAAGAGTTATTGCCATTTCATCGCCGATTCCTTTAACAGCGGTTACAGATTGTTTCAGCATCTCATTCACGTTTATCAAGCGGTATACCGAAGATCTTTGCCTCAAGCTCACGTCCGGTCGGTGTGGCCGCTAACCCTCCCTGCGCTGTTTCTCTAAGTGCCGATGGCATGGATTGCCCGATCTTGTACATAGCATCAATTACCTCATCACAAGGAATCCTGCTTGTTATTCCCGCCAGCGCCATATCAGCTGCGACCATCGCATTGGCAGCTCCCATGGCATTCCTTTTGACACAAGGAACCTCTACAAGACCTGCAACTGGATCGCATACTAATCCGAGCATATTCTTCAAAGTGATGGCCATCGCTTCGGCACATTGCTCCGGAGTTCCTCCCGCCATTTCGACTATCGCAGCAGCTGCCATTCCGGCGGCAGAGCCTACTTCCGCCTGGCACCCGCCTGCCGCTCCAGAAATGGATGCATTATTTGCGACAACAAAGCCAAAAGCACCGGCCGTGAACAGAAACAGAATCATTTGTTCCCTTGTCGGATTCAACTTCCTTTTGACAGCAAATAAAGTCCCAGGCACAACTCCAGCAGACCCGGCTGTCGGGGTTGCGCAAATGGTCCCCATTGCGGCATTCACTTCATTCGTTGCTACTGCCTTGCTGACAGCGTCGAGAATGGTCTTACCGGAAAGGAAGTTCCCTTTATGGATATAGTTTTGCAGGAGAACCGCATCACCACCCGTTAAACCGGAATGGGATTTCACACCTTTTAACCCTCTCTCGACCGCCTGTTCCATCACCGCAAGATTCCGGTCCATCATGGTGATAATCTCTTCCCTGGTGCGGCCGGTTACCTCGATCTCCTGCTCAATCATCAGTTCGGAAATCTTCTTATTTTTACTTGTCGCAAGTTCAACCAGTTCTGCCACGTTGCGAAACATCGGGAGTCCCTCCTTTTGGCAATTTTTTCTTGGTGGATGGGGTATCTTAATCCACTATTTTCGTGACCTGCAATACATTGGGCAGCTGCTCAATTTTTTTCAATATATGTTCATCAATATTATGGTCAACCTCGATGGTCATCAAAGCCATTTTTCCTTTTTCCTTACGGGAAACCTCCATATGTCCTATGTTGATCTCTTCGTCTGCAAGGATGTTGGATACAGCGGCAATCGCTCCATGCCTGTCATTATGGACAACGAGGATTGCCGGATGGTGCCCGGACAATTTAAGCTGAAAACCATTAAGTTCAATAATCTCAATTTTCCCGCCGCCGATGGAGATGCCGACCAGCTCAAGTTCTCCCTTATCGTCCCCAATTAAAACCCTGGCGGTATTGGGGTGGTCAGTGATCGCTTCCTCTTCAATGAATTTAATTTTCATGCCCGCTTTTTTGGCCATGGCAATCGAATCAATAATCCGCTCATCGAAGGTATCAAAATCAAGAAGTCCGCCAACGAGCGCCACATCCGTGCCATGCCCTTTATATGTTTTGGCAAAGGATCCGTAAAAGGAAACACTTGCCCACTTCGGTTCCCGCCCAAACAGACTCCTCGCCACCCGGCCTATCCTTGCTGCGCCTGCAGTATGGGAGCTCGACGGGCCAATCATCACAGGTCCTATTATATCGAAAACACTTTTGTACTTCATGCCATACACCCCTTTACAAATAAATGGGTAACATTTCTGGCTGTGCAATGTCTTTCTGTAAAATCCTTAAGACTCTTTTAGATTTTCGGTTCCATCTTCCAATTTTGCTCCATATACAAAACGAAATAGAAGGGGGATCCCCTTCTATTCCTTAGTATCATATTCTAATTTTATTTGTCCAGCGGGAGAATCAGCACTGCTGGAAAAACTTTTTCATTACTCAATCGCAAAGATGAAAGCGTATAAAGGCTGTTCGCCATTATGGACTTCAACTTCGACATCCTTGAACTGGCTTTCCACGTACTCAACGATTGACTCTACATCATCATCAGTTGCGTCTTCACCTTTAAGGATTGTCAGGATTTCTGAGTCTTCATCCAGCATTTGGCCAAGCAGATCCTTGGCTGCCTTCACTTTATCCTTGTCCTTGAGCACGATTTTACCATCGGAAATGCCCATGAAATCGCCAGTGGAGATTTCAAGGCCATCGATGCTTGTATCGCGGACAGCAAAAGTAAGCTGGCCTGTCTTAACATGCTGCATTGCTTCTGTCATCACATCTTTGTTTTCGGAAGCGTCTGCAGATGGGTTGAATGATAGCAGTGCCGTCATTCCCTGAGGTACAGTTTTTGAAGGGATCACGACTACTTCTTCCTCCGCAACCTCTGCAGCCTGTTCAGCCGCCATGATGATGTTTTTATTGTTCGGCAGGATGATGACCTTACGCGCATTGACTTCCTTGATCGCCTTAACGATATCTTCCGTACTCGGATTCATCGTCTGGCCGCCTTCAATCACTGCGTTGGCACCGATACTGCGGAACAGCTCAGCGATCCCGGATCCCATGGATACGGCAACAATGCCATATTCCTGCTTTTCTTTCTTAACCGGAGCAGCCTCAGTACGAAGAGGGGTTGTTGGCTCCCCAACAATATCTGTGTGCTGCTGGCGCATATTTTCGATTTTCATATTGATGAGGCTGCCATATTTCTGTCCATAAGTCAGGACCTCTCCAGGCTGCTCGGAGTGAATATGTACTTTAACGACCTCGTCATCGGAAATGACCAGCAATGAATCACCGTACTTGCTCAAGTCCTGACGGAAGTTTTCTTCAGAGAATGAAGTTTCCCCTTCAAGCCTGACCATGAATTCCGTACAATAGCCGAATTCGATATCCTCGGTATTCATATGGCTTTGGACGCTTTTGTGGTGCTCAGCGCTCACTAGATCATTCATGTTCGGCATTGAAGCTGGTGAATCCGGAAGCTTTTCACCTTTCAATTCAGCAAGGAAACCCTCATATACAAATACAAGTCCCTGGCCGCCGCTGTCGACTACTCCTACTTCCTTCAGCACTGGCAGCAAATCAGGAGTGCGGTTCAATGAAGCCTTTGCTTCTTTGAGAACCTCTTCCATAAGGCCGTCAATGCTGTCATGGTTTGGAGCAACTGCAACGGCATGCCTGGCAGCATCCTTGGCCACTGTTAAAATTGTTCCTTCAACCGGCTTCATAACTGCCTTATAAGCTGTCTCCACACCCGCGTTCAATGCAGCTGCAAATTCAACAGACGTTACAGTCGGCTTAGTTTCGATTGCTTTCGCAAATCCGCGGAACAATTGGGAAAGGATGACTCCTGAGTTCCCCCTCGCTCCCATCAGCAAACCTTTGGCAAGAGCAGAACCAACCTTCCCGATATGGGCCTGCACATTGTTCTTCACTTCCTTGGCACCGGAAGTCATGGATAAATTCATATTTGTTCCTGTATCACCATCAGGAACAGGGAACACGTTCAATGCATCGACATATTTGGCATTCGCAGCCAGATGATTGGCACCCTGAATGACCATCTCCGCAAAACGTTTTCCGTCTAGAACTTTAATAGACACAAATCTTTCCTCCTCTTACGGGTTCGTTACACGAACTCCCTGAACGTAAATATTGACCGAGTCAGCAGCCAGCCCGACCGTTTTGTCGAGGGTATACTTTACCTTTGACTGGACATTGTGGGCAACCTCGGAAATTTTCGTTCCATAGCTCACAATAATATACATATCAATATGTACTTCTTCGTTTTCCTGGCGAACGATGACTCCGCGGGTAAAGTTCTCCCTGCGCAGGATATCTGTTAAGCCGTCCTTGATCTGATTCTTTGAAGCCATTCCGACAATCCCATAGCAATCGACAGCTGCACCGCCTGCAATCGTGGCGATGACATCATTTGATATATCAATTTGTCCGTACTTCGTTTTTAGCTCGATGGACATGACTCGTTCCCCCTTTGGAAAAAATAGCATTATGCTACAGTTATTTTACTATAAACCAGTCAATTTTTAAAGTTATTCTGCGCTACCCTTTATTATTCAGCAAGAATCTCAAGTATATGTCAAGGTTTTTTTCTTTATAGCTTTCACCAGAACTATTGCAAATGGCAAATTTCTATGATAAATTATTAAAGTATGTCAGAAATAAGGTTATCCTGTTTAATTCGCAGTTCTGACGATATGCAAATAATTGCAGAAAAAAATAGTATCAGCTTTTGTCAGTTAGGAGGGAAATCATATGCCACGTAAATGTGTAGTAACTGGTAAATCAACTCGTTCTGGTAACGCACGCTCCCACGCAATGAACGCTAACAAGCGTACATGGGGTGCTAACCTTCAAAAAGTACGTATTCTTGTAGACGGTAAGCCTAAGCGTGTTTGGGTATCTGCAAGAGCTCTAAGATCAGGTAAAGTTGAGCGCGTTTAATTAAAAAAACGCAGATTTCCGAATGGCTCCATGCCGTGAGGGAGCTGCACGGCATCCATAAAGGGTGCCTTTTTTTATTCCCCCAAACTGATCCTCCTGCTCATTCTGCCCAATTGAGCGAAAAATAATAGCACCCCGCCTCCAGGGTGCCAAATGCTTGCATATCGGTTTTCATTTTTTGATTATTTTTCACACTCAATGGTTTTTAATCCTTTTTAAATGCACCTAACATTGCCCGTACGAGGCCACCCAAAAATTTAGGCAGTTTGATTGTATAGAATCTCATACCGTCCCTCCTCACCATCTCTCGCAAACCTGTCTTCTTTCTGTATCCCTATAGTATATTCCCGGGTATACAAAATTTGCTCCTTTCCGAGAATCCTTTTTATGAAAAGAGCGCTTGCCGAAGACGAATCAATCCTTGCTCCTTACAACTAATAATATGCCTTCGGAAAAAGAAAAAGTACCATGACCTCTAATAAGTTCATTACTAATACATAGTGTCGAGCCCATTGGAATATGACAGTCATTTAAAGGGTATTTGAAATTTTCCAGCGTCAACCCTGAAACTGCGGGAGTGACCGGAAGGAAGGAAATATACTTAAAATCCTCCATTTTTTCAACGGTATAGGTGCCCGGTCCCTTTATATATAAAATATTTGTGAGATCGATTATTTCAATATGGATGTCGTTTTTTTTCTGCAATGGTTTGAGGAGAAGCTGGATGTTGGCCATCAGGTGATCAAGACGGCCTCCTGTCGCCCCAAAGATGGTGATCCCTTCAGGCTCCTGTTCAAGAGCCCAGTTTAAAGCAAGCTCCATGTCCGTCTCATCTTTTTCTGGTTTGAACTTCTTTAGTTCTTTTACCTTACGCTCAATCTCTGCCAATTCTTCTTCTGTAACTGAATCGAAGTCGCCAAACGCTGCTTCAGGCCGTATTCCTGCATTCAGCAAGTAATACACCCCTCTGTCTATGCCAATCCATACAGCCTCTTTTTCATCAAATGGGGCAAATTCCGGTATCAGATTCAACGGACCGCCTGCAACTAAATGAATTTTCAACATTGTCTCCCCCTATAACGCTGGTCTCATGATTCTGAACTGCAGAAAAGCCAGCCGTTCATTTAGCCGGCTGGCTTTTAACTTACCTTAAACTCGCAATCGCAGCTGCCCTGTCTTCTTTGTTGAAGACTGCGGATCCAGCCACCAGCACATTTGCTCCTGCTTCAATGCATAGCTTCGCGGTTTCTTCATTCACACCGCCATCAATCTCGATTTCAAGCTCAGGGTTCAATGAATCAGCAAGTTCTTTTACCTGCCTGATTTTTGGCAGTACCGATGGAATGAATTTTTGGCCGCCAAAGCCAGGGTTCACGGACATCAGCAGCACCAGATCTACATCCTCGATAACATGTCTTAAGCTTTCCACCGGTGTTGCAGGGTTGATGACCACCCCTGCTTTTACGCCGGTAGATTTAATCATCTGAATGGTCCTGTGAAGGTGTCTGCATGCTTCCACATGTACGGTAATATAATCTGCTCCCGCTTTTGCGAAGGCTTCGATGTACTGGTCCGGGTTCTCAATCATCAAATGGACATCAAGCGGCAATGTTGTAACTGGCCGGATCGCTTCAACAATCAATGGCCCTATCGTAATATTCGGCACAAAATGTCCGTCCATGACATCGACATGAATATAATCAGCTCCGCCTCGTTCAACATCCTTGATTTCCTCGCCCAGACGGGCAAAATCGGCAGAAAGGATGGATGGTGCTATTTTAACCATATTCAGTACCTCGGCTTTCTATCTTTTATTTCCAACAAAAAGTCCTTATAATGCGAATACCTGTATTCAGGCAATGTCTCTGCTTCCACCGCTGCTTTTACGGCACACTTCGGTTCAGCCATATGGAGGCAGCCTCGGAACTTGCAGTTCTCACTGATTTCCGAGATATCAGGGAAACATGAATTCAACTCTTCAGCCTCTATTTCGGTGAACTCCAGTGAACTGAAACCAGGCGTATCAGCAACAAGTCCATTGTTGATTGAAATCAACTCCACATGCCTTGTCGTATGTTTGCCGCGGCCCAGGTGCGAGGAAATATCGTCAGTCTTGAGTTCCAAATCCGGGCGGATCGCATTAAGCAAAGAAGACTTTCCTACACCTGACTGTCCGGCAAAAACAGAGATTTTCCCCTCGATATGCGGACTCAGTTCCTCCAGCCCTGCCGAAGTTTCAGAAGAGGTAAAAATGACTTCATAGCCTGCATTACGGTAATCAATGGCATAACCCTCCAGCCGGGTTTTTTGCTCTTCCGTTGTTAAATCCATTTTCGTGATGCAGATGATCGGCTGGATGCGATTATATTCAACCAGGACCAGGAATCTGTCGAGAAGTGCTGTGCTGAAGTCGGGTTCTACCGCAGAAAAGACAAGAATCGCCTGATCTACATTTGCGATCGGAGGCCGTACAAGCTCATTCTTCCGCTTCTTCACCTCAAGAATATAGCCGTCGGTTTCATTTTCAACCTGGAAAACAACCTCGTCGCCAACAAGCGGCGTCACCTTGTTTTTGCGGAAAACGCCGCGCCCCCGGCATTGGTACACTCCATCCTCGTTCGCAACATAATAAAAACCGCTCAGTGCCTTGATAATTTTGCCCTCAGGCATAGCAACACTCCCTGTCTTTTAGTCTTTTGGATATTCAACGGGACCATCAAGGATTACCTTTCCATCCCTAACTATTCTGTAATATGCTTCCCCATCAGGCTCGATATGGAAATTCAGAGTATGCTTTATGTTTTCCGTGATTTCGAAAGTCTCTGCTGGTACAGTTTCGTCCTGATGATCCAGATCACTTATGAAAATCTGGATCTCCTGAGGCTCCCCTTCCACCTCAGGTTCGTATGGGATGGTAAATTCTCTGGATGTCCGTTTAGGAACTTCTTCCTTGCCCATCGATAATACAACCTTAACCGTGCTTCCCTTTCTCAGTTCAGTACCAGGCTTCGGATCCTGAGAGATGACCAATCCTTTTTCCACGGTATCATGGAATGCTTCACTGGTCTCGATCACCAATCCGCGAGGTTCAGCATAAACATCGAGGGCTATTTTGTTGTATCCGGTAAAATCACCTAGCGTCACCATTTCTGGACCGAGACTGACTGTGAATTCAAGTACGGTTTCATCAGGAATGACCGACTCGCCACCTGGAGGATATTGTTTCAGGATGGTCCCCGGCTCATCATCACTATGTTCTTCAATTTTCTTGATTTCCTTGAAATTCTTGCCTTCCAAAAGCCTCTTGACGTCATCGAATATCCGTCCGGTATAGTCGGATAACTCCATCTCGGCTTTCCCTGTACTGATGTAAAGATCAATTTCATTGCCTTCCTTGATCATTTTTCCGGCTCTTGGGTTTGTGCGGATGACATTGCCTGCTTCCACTTCTTCATCGCTGATTTCGTTCTTGTCGCCAATGACAAATCCAGAAGACATGAGTTCCGCCACAGCTTCTTCAACTTCCATGCCGCTTACATCTGGGACTTCTTTCTCCTTTGGACCAAATAAATCGGGTCCCATCGTGACAGTCACGATTCCTGCTGTCAGGATCAGCAAAAATAGAAGGGTAAGTATCAAAGGCCATTTCTTTTTCTTCTTTTTTTCGGGCTTTTGTTTCTCAGCAGGTTTCTGGGAATCTTGCGTTTCTTTTCGAATAATTGTTTCATCAAGATTATGATAAGGCCTGTCATTTGTTATGATGGGAATTGCTTTCGTTGCTTCGTCATCCTCTGGTATGACAAATTTCCCTTCGTTCAGGCGATTGGCATCCAGTGCTGTGCGGAGATCCTCTTCCATATCATCTACATTGTCATAACGGTGAAAAGGATCCTTCGCAGTCGCTTTCAGAACGATATTTTCTACGCTCTGCGGAATCTGAGGATTCCATCTTTTTAAGGATGGGGTCTCCGACTGCAAATGCTTCAAAGCAATCGAAACAGCTGATTCCCCGGAAAACGGCAGCCTGCCGGTCAGCAATTCAAACATGACGATCCCAATTGAATATATGTCCGATTTCTTGTTTGCCATCCCGCCCCTTGCCTGTTCTGGAGAAAGGTAATGAACTGAACCAAGGACAGAGTTTGTCTGAGTTATGCTGGTCGCACTCAAAGCCATCGCGATCCCGAAGTCGGTAATCTTCACCGTGCCGCTGTTATCAATCAGGATATTATGCGGCTTGATATCGCGGTGGACAATGTGATTATGATGGGCATGCGAGATTGCTGAAGTCAGCTGCTGCATGATTTCAAGAGCTTTTTCAACCGGAACAGGCGCGTGCTGCTGTATGTACTGTTTCAGCGTCTGTCCGTCCACATATTCCATCACAATATAGTATAGCCCGTCCTCTTCTCCGACATCATATATACTGACGATATTCGGATGGGCAAGGCTCGTTGCAGACTGGGCTTCCCTGTGGAATCTGCGGATGAATTCATCATCGTTGGCAAAATCAAGCCGAAGCATCTTCACCGCTACATCCCTGTCAAGGATCATATCATGGGCCAGGTAGACATTCGCCATTCCGCCTCCGCCAATCATATCCTTGATTTTATAGCGTCCGCTGATTCTTTTTCCGATAATCATATTCTTCACCTGCCCTCGTTGAATTCCTGGTATTCGACGATTGCAAGAGTAATATTATCTTCGCCGCCGTATTGATTGGCCCTTTTGATCAGCTCTTCAGCTTTATCATTCAGGGACATTTCCCCATCCCTGATGATACTCTCCATTTCTTCCAGGCTCACTTTATTTGAAAGTCCGTCTGAGCATAACAGCAATGCATCTTCTTCCTCGAAGGTGATCGTCTTCAAGTCCATTTCAACCGACTCTTCCGTTCCCAGCGCCCTCAAAAGGACATTCTTCCGCGGATGATGCTCAGCATCCTCCCTGGATATCTGTCCTGAGCGTACAAGCTCGTTTACGAGAGAGTGATCCTCTGTCAATTGCTTGAAGCCGGTTTCATTCAATAAATAGCAACGGCTGTCACCAATGTTCACAACTGTCGCGAATAAATTGGTGCTGATGGCGGCAACGATGGTGGTGCCCATGCCTTCACATTCAGTATGCTGGTGCGAATGCTGGAAGATTTCTTTATTCACTTGTAAAACCGCTTCTTCAAGCCATTTTTCCGCTTCTTCGGCTGTATGTATCTTTGTTGTGCTCTCCCAAAGAGCTTTCAGATGCTTGATTGTCATTTCACTGGCAACATCCCCTGCACGATGGCCGCCCATGCCATCTGCTACGATGGCAAGGCGCTGGCCGTCAGAGTTTGTAAAGATGCCGCCATTGTCTTCATTATGCAGGCGCACTTTTCCCCTGTCTGTCATGAAAACAGCCTTCATCTTTTCACCTCGTCTCTTCTTTTCTTTCTTTTGCCCGAAGTTGTCCGCAAGCTGCTTCAATATCATGCCCTTGTTCTCTTCTGATTGTAACATTTACACCGCGGTCACGCAGTGTGCGTTCGAATTTGAAGATCTGGTTCTTGGGCGTCCTTACGTAATCCCGTTCAGGTACATAGTTGACCGGAATCAAATTAATGTGGCACTTCAATCCTTTTACGAGCTGTGCGAGTTCCTCGGCATGTTCGACCTGATCATTGACTCCCCCGAACAATCCGTATTCAAAGCTTATTCTGCGCCCAGTCTTATTGACGTAATAGCGGACCGCATCCATTAAATCAGGCAGCTTGTACGCCCGGTTGATCGGCATTAGCCTGCTGCGCAATTCGGAATTTGGTGCGTGCAGTGAGATCGCGAAGTTGATTTGCATGTTTTCATCAGCAAATTGATAAATCTTCGGAATGATTCCGCTGGTTGAAACGGTAATATGCCGTGCCCCGATATTCAAGCCTTTTTCATGGTTGACAGTTTTCAGGAAGGAAAGCATATTGTCATAATTATCAAATGGTTCACCAATTCCCATGATAACGATCGAGCTGACTCTTTCGTCTGTTTCATCAAGGGCTTGTTGTACTTTTACGACTTGGGCAACGATTTCTCCTGCTTCCAGGTTCCTTTTTAGCCCTCCAAGTGTAGAAGCACAGAACGTGCAGCCAATCCGGCAGCCAACCTGCGTTGTGACGCAGACGGAATTCCCATATTCATGTCTCATTAACACGGTTTCGATTGAAACACCATCATGGAGTTCAAACAAGAATTTGATTGTTCCATCAGATGAAGTCTGCTGGATAATCGTACTCAAGGTTGTCAAAACAAAATGCTCCTCAAGCTTGTCCCTCAACGACTTGGAAAGGTTTGACATGTCTTCGAATGTTGCAACTCTTTTTTTGTAAAGCCAGTCAAAAACCTGCTCTGCCCTAAATGGTTTTTCTCCTTGTTCCTTCAGCCATTCCTTCAGTTCATCAAGCTGAAGTGAATAAATGGACTTCTTGGCATTTTCTTCGTTAGTTGTATTTTTTTGTTCCATGTTATTCCACCTTCTTTCTTAAACAAGCAATGTAAAACCCATCAGAGCCAAAATCCTGCGGAAGAATCTGGACATCATGGCCAGTGATCAACGGTCTGATTGCCTCTGGCATTCTTTCTGCCAGAGTTAGATCTCGTTCGAAATCCTGATGCTCATGCAAAAATTTCTCCACGACTTCCTGATTTTCTTCACGGTCAACAGTACATGTACTATAAACCAGTGTTCCGCCAGGCTTCAATATTAAAGCAACTGAATCCAGCAAACTAAGCTGAATGGATTGAAGCTGGGATAAATCTTGTTCCTTCTTAGTATACTTCATATCTGGCTTTCGTCTCATCACACCGAGCCCTGAACATGGAGCATCCAGCAAAACACGATCAACACTATTCTTTTCAAAATGCTCGGCTGCCTGGCGGCTGTCCATTTTCCTTGCTTCGATATTTTCCAGCCCCAGCCGCTCCGCGTTTTGCGAAATTAGCTTCACCTTGTGCTCATGCAAGTCAAGGGAGATGACCTTCCCGCTGTTGCCAAGCTTTTCGGCAATATGGGATGATTTTCCTCCAGGTGCTGCACAGGCGTCGAGGATTACTTCCTCTTCTTTTATACCCAGCGCATGGGCAACCAGCATGGAGCTCTCATCCTGGATCGTCAGCAAGCCATACTTGAATGCCTTTGAAGAGGCAAGATTACCGCGCAGGCATTTAATTGCTTCAGGCAGAATAGGACTTGCTTCCACATCGAAGCCCTCCTCTTCCAGCAATCCAAGGCAATCCTCACGTGAAATTCTTGTAAGGTTGACCCTGCCGGTTTGAAGAGGAGCCATCAAATTGACTTCACACATTTCTCGTGTTTTTTCGAGTCCAAACTGACTTACCCACCTTTTAACCAGCCATATTGGATGGCTTGTCTCAATTGCAACTCGCTCAGCTGGGTCGGAAATTGAGTCAAGTGAAGGAAGCCCATTTCTTTGGATGCTGCGGAGTACTCCATTCACAAGACTTGCTATTCCTTTGTGCCCTCGGCGTTTCGCAATTTCAACCGCTTCATAAATGGCAGCCCTGTCTGGTACCTTATCCAGATAGACCATCTGGTAGACCGTCATACGCAAAAGGTTGACAACCCAGCTTTGCAGTTTTTTGTTCTTCTCGATAAATGGCTTAAGATAAAAATCAAGTGTCATTTTACGCTGAAGAGTGCCATAGACAAGCTCTGTCAGCAAGCCAACATCAATGGGGCTAATTTCATTTTTTTCAATCGTGCTGTTCAGGAGCAGATTGCTGTAAGCCTGATTCTTTTCGATCGTTTCCAGGAGCTGCAGCGCTGCGTCCCTGACATTCTTTTTCTTACTCATGTTCGTCTCCTAACTTGACTCCTGGCTGGAGGTTGGATCCCGCTCCACGCAAGAATTGTCCTGCGTCCATCTTTTTCTTTCCGGCAGGCTGGAGTTCGGTGATTTTTATCGCGGTTTGGTCACCGCTCGCAATCACCAGGCCGTCTTCTTCGATTTTCACGATGGTCCCCGGGGATTCATTGCCTGTATAAGCTTCCTTCACTGCTCCCCAAACTTTCCAAACAGCTCCATCCATCGTCGTATACGCAACCGGCCATGGGTTCATGCCGCGAATATGGTTATAAATCTTTGACCCCGGTTTCGACCAATCGATTTTCTCCTCTTCACGCTTGATGTTCCAGGCGAATGTTGCTTCTTCATCATTTTGCGGAACAGGATTGATCTCACCTTTTAACAGCTTTGGAACTGTTTCAGAAAGCAAGTCTGCTCCTGCAGTACTCATTTTGTCATGCAAAGAGCCTACTGTATCCGTCTCAGTGATTGGCACTTCAACCTGTGTAAGGATGTCACCAGCATCCAGTTTCTCAACCATGTACATGATCGTGATTCCTGTTTTCTCTTTGCCCTCGATGATTGCGTAGTGGATCGGGGCACCGCCACGGAGTTCCGGCAACAATGAAGCGTGCACATTAATGCAGCCATACTTTGGCGCATCAAGCAGCTGCTTCGGTAAAATCTGCCCGAAAGCTGCAGTGACAATCAAATCCGGTTCAAGAGCGAGGATTTGATCCAGCTCTTCCTGCTGACGTATTTTCTCAGGCTGATACACCGGGATTCCGTGCTTTACCGCTTCCGCTTTGACCGGAGGCGGAGTGAGGACCCGCTTCCTTCCAACCGGACGGTCCGGCTGGGTAACAACGGCAATGACATCATAGCCATCTTCAATCAATCTCCTTAAGACCGGAACAGAAAAATCCGGAGTTCCCATAAATACGATTCTTGTCATTCCTGGTTCAACTCCTCTAACTCAGCTTCTTCCAAATATGTCGACACTTTGCTGGTGAACAGCACCCCGTGCAGGTGGTCGATTTCATGGAGAATCGCCCTTGCAAGGAACTCCTCGGCTTCCAGCTCAAAGCTTTTCCCTCTTCGATTCTGAGCCTTGATCCTCACGTAATTCGGTCGGGTTACTTCCCCATATAAGCCTGGGAAGCTCAAGCAACCTTCAGGTCCAGTTTGCTCACCGCTTGTCTCAAGAATGACAGGATTGATCAGTTCAATCGTTCCATGTTCGTCATCGATATCCACAATGGCAATCTGTTTCTTTATATCAATCTGCGGAGCCGCAAGACCTACTCCATCAAATTCAATCATTGTATCATACATATCATCCAGCAGCTTGGCTAGTTTTTTATCAAAAACGGTGACCGTGTCACACTCCTGCTCCAGAATATCTGCCGGGTAGTTAACTATTTTTCTTACTGCCAAAATAAATCCTCCATTAAATCCATTTAATTTCACTGTTTAGCATGGCTGTTTCCCATGTTGACCACTTATATGAATAACAAGAAAGAGCAAGCTGACACTTTGCAAAAGCCAGGTATTCTTAGCTTGTTCAAATGGCTATCTCCATAAACTTTCATGTTATGCAAAATGATGATTACATCATGATATAAGGATTCAGGTCAATCGAGATTTGCAGTCCGCCTGTTCCTGTTTCCTGCTGGTAATGGTCCAGGATTGCTTTCAAAGCATTGTTCAGTTCTGGTTCCTTTTTGTATTTTATCAGACATTGATAGCGATATCTATCGTTGATGCGGGGGATTGGCGATGCAACCGGTCCCAGCACCACAGCATCCTTTGACAGCTTGGATGAGATGTACTTCGCAATTTTTTCAGTGACTGAGACGACTTTCATCAATTCCTCGTGGCTTACTGTGACAAGTGAGAGGAAGTAAAAAGGCGGATATTGATGTACCTTCCGCACCAGCATCTCATGCTGATAAAACCGGTCAAAATCCTGAGTTCCTGCCAGCTCGACGCTGTAATGTTCCGGCGTATATGTTTGGATGACGACCTCCCCGGGCAGCAGATGGCGGCCTGCCCTCCCGCTTACCTGAGTCAGCAGCTGGAAGGTCTTTTCAGACGAACGGAAGTCAGGGAGGTTCAGCATCGTATCTGCCGATAAAACTCCAACCAGCGTGATGTTTGGAAAATCCAGGCCTTTGGCGATCATTTGGGTTCCAAGCAGGATATCGGCATGTCCCTCCTGGAAAGCGGTCAGAAGTTTTTCGTGAGCACCCTTCCTGCCAGTGGTATCCACATCCATCCGGATGACTCTTGCTTCTGGCAGCAGCTTATGCAGTTCTTCCTCGACCTTTTGGGTTCCTGTCCCAAAGTAGCGGATATGCTCACTATTGCATTCGGGGCAGATTGTCGGTACCCTGTCCTCATATCCACAATAATGGCACTTCATTTGTTCATTGTACCGGTGATAAGTGAGTGTAATATCACAATGCGGACAGTTCATTACATACCCGCAGTCCCGGCACATCACAAATGAAGAGTGGCCTCGTTTATTCAAGAACAGAACAGTCTGCTCTTTCTTCTCAAGCCTGTCCTTTATTTTTTCAAAAAGCTTTACAGAAAACATCGAGCGATTTCCGGTCCGCAACTCTTCACGCATATCGACGATTTCAACGGTTGGCAGCGCCTGGTTGTTCATCCGCTTTGGCAGTGACAGCAAACTATACCTGCCTTTTTGCGCCCTGGCAAATGACTCCAGTGATGGTGTCGCACTCCCGAGGACAACAGGGCAATTATAGGTTTTCGCACGCTGGATGGCGACATCCCTGGCATGATAACGCGGGTTTTCTTCCTGTTTATAGCTTGTTTCATGTTCTTCATCAATAATGATGATCCCTATATTCTCAAAGGGCGCGAAAATGGCTGATCTGGCACCCACGACCACTTTTACTTCCTTGCGCTGGATTTTACGCCATTCGTCATACTTTTCCCCGGCAGAAAGGCCGCTGTGCATCACGGCAACCAGGTCGCCAAAACGTTCTTTGAAGCGAGTGACCATTTGCGGCGTCAGCGAGATTTCCGGCACCAGCACAATCGCTTCCTTCCCTTTGCTCAGGACTTCCTGAATCGATTGTAAATAGATTTCAGTCTTGCCGCTGCCTGTAACTCCATATAAAAGGAACACTTCATACGCGTCTCTTTCAATAAAAGAGAGAATCGGACTTATTGCTTTTTCCTGGGCATCTGTCAGCTCCAGTGCTGTTTTCCTGTCAAATTGCCTTTCAGAATATGGATCTCTGTAAACCTCTAATTCTTCAACCTTCAGAATCCCTTTTTTCACAAGTGACTGAACCGATGCCTGTGAAATTCCGAGGGTGGACAGGAGAAGCCTTTGCTCCACTGGCTCCTGGCGCTCAAGAAAAAAGTCTAGGATTGCCTGCTGCCCTGAAGCCTGTGAGGAAAGGCTGTCCCTTGCTTCTTCCAGCTGGTCCAGTGCGATCGCAGGATAGACATGCTTAAGCAGTTTTTTTCGCACCCTGTCCTTCACTTGATAAACGACCTCTACCCTGCCTTCAGCTGCTTCCTTTTGCAGCTGACGTACCAATCCCTTTGAAACAGCGTCATCCCATGTTAGCTCATTACTCTCTTTAAAATGATTCAAAAGAGACTCTGGCAGGTCTTGAATATCTGTTCCTTTTGCCAGGATGATTTTCTTCTCGTATTTTGCTTTTAGGGCTGCCGGAAGCATCACCTGGTAAGAGGAAATCTTATAGCTTAAGGTATGCTCTGTCAGCCACTCTCCCAGCTCAAGTAGCTCCTGGTTCAATACCGGTGTCAGATCGAGCGGCTCGATAATCGCACGCAGTTTTGAAAAGCTCGAATGGTCCTTGAGACCAGTAACAAAGCCCTGAATTTTCCGCGGACCAAAAGGGACGATGACTCTCGTCCCTGGTTTAATCACATCTAAATATTTTTCAGGTATTTTATAGTCAAAGGTTTTGTCTGTCTGCTTGGCAGGAACATCGACAATAACGCTTGCTATATTCATAGGCTTTCATCCTTTTTCAACAGCTGGACCACTTCCAGGAGGAGGTTTCTTGCAACCTCTGTTTTTGGCATCAATGGAAGCTGCACGTCCGTTCCATCCTTTTTAAAGAAAGTGACGATATTGGTATCTGTGCCAAATCCAGCTCCTTCTTGCTTTACATCGTTCGCGACGATCATGTCAGCATTCTTCCGTTCCAGTTTGCCTTTCGCATGTTCCTCTACATTATTCGTTTCTGCGGCAAATCCGACGATTACCTGGTTCGTCTTTCTTTGACCGAGCTCTAAGAGGATGTCCTTCGTCCGTTCAAGCTCCAGAGCCTCGTCGCCTTCTTTTTTCTTCATTTTCTCTAGATATACATATTTGGGCCGGTAATCTGCAACAGCTGCAGTCCCAATCACAACATCAGCCTCCGCGAAATGAGCCAGCGCCGCCTGGAACATGTCTTCCGCACTTTCGACGGAAATAAGTTCAGTTCCTTTTGGAGGGTCCAGTTGGACAGGACCGGAAACAAGGATGACCCGGGCTCCCATTTTAACGGCTTCCCCTGCAATCGCATAGCCCATTTTCCCTGTTGAATGGTTAGTAAGGAAACGGACAGGGTCGATTTTCTCCCTTGTAGGTCCTGCGGTAATCAGCACAGTCTTCCCTTCAAGATCACCTGATTTTTTATTAAAGAACTCACTAACGCGCTCAACAATTGTCTCCGGCTCTTCAAGCCGGCCTTTGCCTGTATATCCGCAGGCAAGATAGCCTTCGCCGGGTTCAACGAATTCATAGCCGAAGCCCCGTAAAGTATCCATGTTTTTTTGCACAGCAGGGTGGCTGTACATATGGACATTCATCGCCGGTGCAACCCATACAGGAGCAGTCGCAGCAAGCAAAGCAGTAGAAATCATATTGTCGGCGATCCCGTTCGCCAGCTTGCCGATGATATTCGCGGTTGCCGGAGCAACCAATATCAAGTCAGCCCAATCCGCCAGATGGATATGCGCAATGTTTTCAGGTTTTTTTTCATCGAATGTATCTGTATAAACTTCGTTTCGGGACAAAGCTTGGAAGGTAAGTGGAGTAACGAATTTCGCTGCAGATTCACTCAAGATCACCTTAACTTCGGCACCAGCCTGGGTCAGCTTGCTTGTAAGTGCAGCCCCTTTATATACAGCGATTCCGCCGGTTACACATAATAGAATTCTTTTTCCGTTTAGCATGTCAGAGAACCCCCATTGTAGACAAACTATCATTATGATTGAACTATAACATTTTTTCACAGATTAAGCATGAAAATAGGCAGGTGCTAATGGGTATGTATACGTGATGGCAAGGAGTTTCACAAGACCTGGAAACACCTTAATTTCAATAGAGTTTATGAAAACGTGCACCATGAGTCATTCAAAGAACAAAAGCGCAAGCGCCTCGTTCAGCCCCGACAAGCACTGGAGGGCCGACCGGTGAAGTCGTTCTTTGACTTCATTGGGCGGACCGAAGTGCTCGAGGGGCTAGGCGCTGAAGCTGGATTTGGAAAACTCATATATTTATCCACAACTAAATTATTTTGTAATTTCCTGGACCACAAAAAAATAACAACCCAATAAATAGGTTGTTATCGTGGTCTTATTCGTTGATATTTAACTCTTCATGGCTTCCGGCTGTCTTGAAGTGAAGCTTCTCGGCGTTGATTTCTTCCAGCGCCTTGCCGACGTATTTATGGGATACATACTTATCTAATTTTGCATCCATGCTCACCTGCATGTTGCGTGCTCGCTTTGCAGCCACAGATACCAATGAGTATTTTGAATCGATTTTTGTCATTAATGAATCAATAGAAGGATAAAGCATTTATTCTACCTCCAGCATTTTTTTATAGCGATGTTGAACCCGCTCCCTGCGGCAATGTTCCGCTACGACGATTGACTTCACTCGTGCTGCAGCTCTTTCAACCTGATCGTTTTCAACAACGTAATCATATAATTCCATCATTTCAAGTTCTTCCCTCGCAGCTCTCATCCTGCCCTTGATGATATCCTCGGTCTCGGTGCCTCTTGTCACGATCCGATTCTCAAGCTCTGAAAGGCTCGGCGGCGCCAGGAAAATGAACAGGCCTTCCGGGAATTTCTTTCTCACCTGGCTTGCTCCCTGAACTTCGATCTCCAGGAAAACATCCTTCCCAGCATCGAGCGTTTCACGGACATATTCAACAGGCGTTCCGTAGTAATTGCCGACAAATTCGGCATACTCAAGAAGCTGATCCTCCCTGATCATCTCTTCAAATTCTTCCCTTGTTTTGAAGAAATAATCGACTCCGTTGCGTTCGCCTTCCCTTGGCTGCCTCGTTGTAGCGGACACTGAATATTCAAAAGCTGTGTCCGGCTGTGAAAACAATTCTTTACGGACCGTTCCCTTGCCAACGCCAGATGGTCCTGAAAGAACAATCAACAATCCTTTTTCCTGCATGAATAAGTCCTACCCTTCATCAATAATATCATCCCGGTCGTTCAAACGGTGAGCGACGGTTTCCGGCTGTACCGCCGAGAGAATGACATGGTCGCTGTCCATGACTATGACTGCCCTCGTCCTTCTTCCATATGTAGCATCTATTAACGATCCTCGATCCCGTGCATCCTGGATGATCCTCTTTATCGGAGCTGATTCAGGACTTACAATCGAAATGATCCGGTTAGCTGAAACAATATTGCCGAAGCCTATGTTTATAAGCTTTATCGCCATGATGGTCCCCCAATCATCAGTTATTTATTTTGGCCTTTCTTGGTTCTTTCTAAACGCTATTCGATATTTTGGACTTGTTCCTTCACCTTTTCGAGGAGGCTTTTCATGTCGACAACTTCCCTGGCAATTCTCGAATCATTCGCTTTGGACCCTATCGTGTTGACCTCCCGGTTCATTTCCTGAAGAAGAAAATCCAGTTTTCTGCCCAGAGGTTCATTCACCTTCATGATTTCTTTGAATTGGCTTATATGACTCTCAAGTCTCGCAAGTTCTTCACTGATATCCGCTTTATCAGCAAAAAAAGCTGCTTCGGTGTGGATCCTGTCTTCATCTGCCTGAGCGTCCAAAAGTTCAGCCATTTTCCTGCTAAGTCTTTCGCGGTACTGGACAACCACATCCGGAGCCAGCTGCTTAACGTTTGTGATGTTACCTTTAAGCAGCTCGATGTATTGAAGAACATCTTCCTCAAGGGCTTTGCCTTCAAGCTTGCGCATATGCACCAGTTGACCGCCAGCCTCATCAACCGCTGAAAGAACAAGCTGTTCAAGCTCTTCGTTTTCTGCTTCCTTTTCTTCGATGTGGATGATTTCTTCCCTGCTGACAACATCCCGGATCTCAAGATCTCCTGTCAGGCTGTACCTGTTTTTAATCTCAGTTATGTGATGGACAAATTCGTCCAGGGCTTCCCAGTCAATATGTACACTTCGGCTTACTATGCCTTCACCCTCCAAAGTTACAAATACTTCGACTCTCCCTCTGTTTATGTGTTCGCCCAGTTTCTTTTTTATCTTCTCTTCTAGTTTCAGAAGCTGGCGCGGCATGCGAATATGAAATTCACAAAAACGGTGGTTGACCGTTTTCACCTCGACTGTGACACTGAATCTTTCAGACTCAGCTTTGCTCCTTCCAAATCCAGTCATACTGACGACCATAATCGGACACATCCAATCTCTCTATAAAGTCGAATTATCCTGCAGACCCAATGGAACGGGTAAAAAAAAGAAAGGCAATAGAGCCTTCTCTATTACCTAACGGATTATATCATATTTCTCTTTGTTTTTCTTGCAAAAAATGTTCCGGCCAGTAAAAATGTCGGAACTGCCGACAGACCCAGGATTAGCAGCCAGTCAGATGGCTGGATTGCCACTGTGTGGAAAATTGGCTGCAGAGCTGGTGAGTAGATGACGACCAGCACCATCAACAGTGATGAAATGACTGCCCAGACCAAATACTTGTTGCCAAACGGATTGCGGGCAAAGACCGATCTTTCACTTCGACAGTCGAATACATGGATAAGCTGGGCCATTACCAATGTTGCGAACGCGATTGTCTGTGCATACGCAAGTTCCTCCGGATTTCGGTTATAAACAATCATGAAGGCGAACAATGTGACCAACCCGATCAGGAAGCCTCTTGAAATGACTTTCCAACCCAATCCGCGGGCAAAGACTCCTTCTTTTGGATGGCGGGGCGGTCGTTTCATGACGTTATCCTCGGGCTGATCAAGTCCAAGTGCCATCGCCGGAAGCCCATCTGTCACCAGGTTTACCCAGAGAATCTGAATCGGTACGAGAGGCAGCGGCATTCCCAGAATCATCGCAAAAAGCATGACAAGGATTTCGCCGACGTTGGAAGCCAGCAAGTATCGGATGAACTTCCTGATATTTTCATAGATATTCCGGCCTTCCTTGATCGCAGCCTTGATGGTCGCAAAGTTATCATCCAGCAATACAAGCGATGATGCTTCCTTTGCTACATCTGTTCCGGTGATCCCCATCGCTACGCCAATATCGGCCGCCTTGATTGCCGGAGCATCGTTTACTCCATCGCCGGTCATGGCAACGATATGTCCCCGGTTCTGCAACGCTTTTACAATCTTCAATTTATGTTCAGGTGAAACTCTCGCAAACACGGAAACATCATCCACGATATCTTCCAGTTCGGAGACAGACATCTCAGAGAGTGCTTTTCCATCGATTACCTTGCTGTCCTTCGTTAAAATTCCAAGCTGTTTTGCAATTGCTTTTGCAGTAATCACATGGTCTCCTGTGATCATCACCGTTTTGATTCCGGCATCACGGCACTCTTTCACTGCGGTCTTGACTTCCGGACGCGGCGGATCGATCATCCCCTGCAGACCGATGAATGTCAGTCCTTTTTCCGCTTCATTCTCATGAAGAACAACCGTGTTCTGGGAAATCGGCTTAAAGGCAATCGCAATCGTCCTTAGTGCATTTCCAGCAAGTTCATCGATCGCGTTTTGAACCTTGGCGGTCAAATCCCTGTTCAGGCGCTGCTGCTTTTCCTCCCAAAGGATGGATTCACTCAAGCCAATCAGCACATCTGGAGCGCCTTTCACGACAGCGAATTTCCTTCCGGATTTGTCCTTCACGATCATGCTCATCATTTTCCGTTGTGAATCAAACGGGAACTCATTAATGATTTCAAACTGCTCGAGCAAGGCATTCCTTCTGTAGCCAGCCTTCATCGCTGCCACCAGCAAAGCTCCTTCAGTAGGATCGCCGTCAATCGTATACTCGCCTTCTTGTTCCTTGATTTCAGAATGGTTGCACAGCATCCCGAAAGTCAACAGCTGCTGCAGAGGCCTTTCATCCTGAGGGTCGATGCTTTTTTCCTTATGGAAGAACAGGCCAGTCGGTGAATAGCCGACACCATCGACTGTCCAGGTTTTCCCTCCGCTCCACAAATGGGTGACCGTCATTTTGTTCTGGGTCATCGTCCCAGTTTTATCCGAGCAGATCACTGATGCACAGCCCAGCGTCTCTACAGCAGGAAGCTTCCTGACAATCGCTTTTTTCCTGATCATCCTCTGGACACCAAGTGACAAGGCTACGGTCACAATTGCCGGAAGCCCCTCAGGAATAGCAGCAACGGCCAAGCTGACCCCCGCCAGGAACATGGTGTATAAATCGTGTCCCTGGAGAACACCGATTCCAACAACTAATAAAGTGAGGAACAGGGCCGCTGTGATCAGGATCTTGCCAAGCTGTTCCAATCTGCGCTGCAACGGGGTTTCCTGAGCCTCTGCCGTTTGCAGCAAATCCGCAATCTGGCCCATTGCCGTTTTCATCCCTGTTGCCACGACAACTCCGGTGCCGCTTCCCCTCGTGACCATTGTACCCATGAAGGCCATATTCTCCATATCGCCAAGCCCTGGATTCGGAATCCTCAACGGACTGGTGTTTTTCTGAACAGGTACAGATTCCCCAGTAAGAGCTGACTCCTCGATTTCCAGGCTGCGGGACTCAATAAGGCGGATATCCGCACCAATTCTGTCTCCGCTTGTGAATTTGAGAACATCGCCTGGAACGACTTCCCTGGAGGGGATTTTCGTCCATTCTCCATTCCTTAAAGCATTCACCTGGGGAGCAGATAGCTCCTTTAGCGCATCAAGTGATTTTTCTGCTTTTCTTTCCTGGAAGAAACCTAAAATACCATTGACGAGCACGATTGCTATGATCGCAATCGCATCGACCATTTCCCCGAGAAGACCGGAGATCAAAGTAGCCGCCAGCAGCACAAGAACCATAAAGTCCTTGAACTGGCTCACAAATAATAACAGGGCCGATTGTTTTTCCCCCTCGGCCAAAGCATTTTGCCCATGCTGTTCAAGTCTGCTTTTTACTTCCTTTTCATCCAATCCTTCTGTAAAATCTGTTCTTAAGGCGCTGGCTATTTCGTTTTCATCCATTTCATGGAACTTCATGGGGCCATCACACTTCCTCCTTGTTTGTCCTACTCTAAAGAAAGCTTATTCAGCCCTGTCCAAAAAAATGATAATATGTTTATAGAACGCTTTTTCACTTTACATAAACCCGTTATCCTGTTTAAACAGAGCATGCTGCAGGTAACATGCTTGTATCTATATAAAGTAAAGGATGTATTTCAAATGTCATTTGACGGATTGTTTACAAGAGCCATCACGAACGAACTTTCCTCCCTGCTCAAAGGGGGGCGCATCAATAAAATCCACCAGCCCTACAAGAACGAGATCATCCTCGCTGTAAGGGCGAATGGAGTGAACCATAAATTGCTCCTGTCTGCACACCCAAGCTACTCCAGGGTACAGATTACGAATGAGCAATACGATAACCCAAACGAACCGCCAATGTTCTGCATGCTTTTAAGAAAACACCTTGAAGGTTTCATCATCGAGGACATCAAGCAGTCCGGACTTGACCGGATGATTGTTTTTGAAGTGAAGGGCAGAAATGAAATCGGGGATATTTCCTACAAGCAGCTGATTGTGGAAATCATGGGAAGACACAGCAACATCATCATCGTCGATAAAAACAGGAATATGATTCTCGACAGCATCAAGCATATTTCTTTTGCGGTGAATACACACCGGGCCATCATGCCTGGCCAGGAGTACATCCTGCCGCCGCAGCAGGAAAAACAGAACCCGTTTGAAGCCCAGGAAGAAGACATTTTAATGGCGATCGACTTTAACGCAGGCAAGCTGGACCAGCAGATTGTCGCCAATTTTGCAGGTGTCTCTCCAGCCCTTGCGAAGGAAATCGTCTTCAAGGCCGGACTTGCCAACCGGGCAACCCTTCCAGAAGCGTTTGTCTCAATCATGAACAATCTAAAGGAACATGTCTATACTCCATCCATTACCTATGGGAAAAATAAAGAAGCATTCTATCTTATTCCGCTAGAACATTTGAATGGTGAAATCAAATCTTATGAATCACTCAGCAGCTTGCTCGACCGTTATTATTTTGGCAAAGCTGAACGCGACCGTGTCAAGCAGCAGGGAAATGATCTGGAGCGCCTGATTGTCAATGAAAAAGAGAAGAATGAGAAGAAAATCAAAAAGCTTCATGCCACACTGGAAGACGCGAAAAAAGCAGAGCAGTTTCAATTATATGGAGAGCTTTTGACCGCAAATATCTATGTGGTGCAAAAGGGCATGAAGGATGTAACAGTTGTCAATTATTATGATGAAGACGGAGCTACGATATTGATTCCGCTGGATCCGCGGAAAACCCCTTCCGAAAATGCCCAGCGCTATTTTACGAAATATCAAAAGGCGAAGAACTCAGTAAACATTGTAAAAGAACAAATACAAATAGCGAGCGAAGAGGTTTCTTACTTCGATTCACTGCTCCAGCAAGTAGAAGCAGCTTCCCCGAAGGATATCGAGGAAATCAGGGAAGAATTGATTGAAGGCGGATATATCCGTGCCCGCCAGAAGAAAGGCAATAAAAATAAGCAAAACCTGAAGCCCCTTCTTGAAAAATACCAATCTTCAGATGGAACTGAAATTCTGGTCGGGAAGAACAATAAACAAAATGACTATCTTACCAACAAAGCAGCAGCCCGGGACGAAATATGGCTTCATACAAAAGATATTCCAGGATCGCATGTTGTCATCCGCAGCAAAGAGCCTTCAGAAGAAACGATTCTTGAAGCAGCCCAGATTGCGGCCTATTTCAGCAAAGCGAGAAATTCGAGCTCTGTCCCGGTTGATTTCACAAAAGTCCGCCATGTAAAGAAACCAGCTGGCGCAAAACCGGGATTCGTGATTTATGAACAGCAGCAGACTGTATACGTCACACCGGATGAAGACCTGATTTTAAAACTTAAGAACCAATGACAAAAGAACCCGCCATTCAAATGAAATGGCGGGTTCTTATTTTAACTGGCGGCCCCACTCAGGCCACAGCTTCCTTCTTCTTTTTATACTGTTTTACAAAACCGACCATTGCTGGTATGAATGCCGTCGAAGAAACCATCAACAAAGCAAGGAACAGATTTTCCTCTACCCATGATATATTTCCAAGGATGAATCCAGCCGTAAGCCAAAAAGCTGTCCAGATCAGCCCGCCAATTATGTTGTAGCTTAAAAATGTTTTATATACATACCCTGTGTATCCCGAGACGAACGGTACCGATGTCCTCATGAGCGGAACAAACCTTGAGGCGGTAATGGCTATCCTTCCATAGTCAGATAAAAATGTTTTTGCCTTGCCAATCGATTGAGCTGAAGTGATTCGCTCCAGAAAGTGGTTATTTGATTTTAACTTTCCGAGCTGTTTGCCAATGAAGAAATTCTGGCTGTCACCCAGAATGGTCGCAGCAGCGAAGAGCATTACCAAGCTTTTGAAATCCAAATCGCCGGTAGCCGCCAGGGTGCCGCTCGCAAACACCATTGAATCTCCAGGTAAAAAAGTCAGAATCACGAAGGCTGTCTTGAAATAAACAATCAAAAACAACATGACGTAGATCGCTGCACCATACTCATCAATATAGTAGTGGAGACTAGTATCAATGTTTTTCAGCAACGGTAAAACCTGTTCCATCGTTCCTTCCCCCTACTATAAACTATCTATATTTCCGCTGCTTGCTTCCTTTCTCGAGCTAATGAGATAGAGGAGCAGAGCAAACATTCACATTCTATAATTATATTGAAACATATTTATAAAGGAGTATGCCAATAGGGATACCCCAAAAAAGATTATTTACTAAGAATAGTCTATTCCGAAAAATACAAAAAGAGGGTGTACCAAAAGTATAAACTTTTGGTACACCCTCTTTTTTAGGTTAGCTTGTAAAATTGATCCGTTGATTTATTTATTTATTTATTTTTATGGCTTATAAAAACAAGAAACTCCTTACCAAACGTTAATCAAAAATTATAAAACTAGACTCGTATTTTTCCATTTTATTCTAGTGGCGACTGACTGAGCCACCACCATATTCTTTATGTGTGTCAGTCAGCCTCCTCAATTGATCCTTATTCAGGTCTATCGATATTCCCGCTAAAGGCCTTTTCCCAGTCTTCCTCTCGATCATTTTCTCTATAATAATGCAGATTCCCCAATCCCCATTTTCCGTCATGATGTCCAAACCAGACGGAGACGTCTTTTATGATTTTTTCCTCACCATTGATCATCATCACTAAGTCCACTGTCCCGACGGGATATGTATCATCCAGCTCAACACTCAGATTTTTGTAATCGACAAGATGCGTCCCTTGCTCCTTCAAAGAATGGACCCGTTTGCTCCAGATCTCTTTCGCCTCTTCAAAAGGCGTCTCAGGAGCCAAGTCAGATGCTGCATCATAGTAATGGACCCCATTAAATGCCCTCTCGAAGTTTTGTTCCTTCAGATTTTCCAAGACATGTATTGCTGCCTGTTTGGATTCATGCCTGTCTGTTAGACCTGGCACAAAAAAGGCACTTAAAAGGCTAAATCCAGCTATGATCGCGACAATCCCGAATACTTTCTTCACATTGACACCCCTATTATCAGAAAATTCCATCAGCTAATTCTATCATACTCCAGTATGGAAATAACCATATTTTTCTAAAAAATAAAAAACAGCCCTACGGCTGCTTTTCATCATATGTTTTTAGTTGTGCCCCAATCAGATGGGTCTTTACGCCATTCTGCCAGACTATCAAGATTTTCCTTCGTGACCATCCCTTTTTCCTCGGCAATATTTGCAAGAGTGGTAAAATCAGTGAGTGCATAAGCTGAGATATTTGCCTCTTCCAGCTGCTGCTTCCCTTTTTCTAGTTCATATGTAAATACGGCGACAACTCCGATTACTTCACATCCTGCATCGCGCAATGCTTGGACCGCCTCGATGACGCTTCCTCCAGTTGAGATCAGATCCTCGACTACGACGACCTTATGGCCTTCTGTCACCTTTCCTTCAATCTGGTTGCCTTTTCCGTGGCCCTTTGCTTTTGAACGAACATAGCTCATTGGCAGATCAAGCAGTTCACTGACCCATGCAGCATGCGGGATTCCTGCAGTTGCTGTACCAGCGATCATTTGGGTTTCAGGGAAATGCTCTTGAATCAAGCTTTTCAGTCCCTCGGCAACCTTCCGCCGAACTGCCGGGTATGACATGGTCAGGCGATTGTCACAATAAATCGGGGATTTTAATCCGGAAGACCATGTGAACGGTTGATCAGGCTGAAGACTGACCGCTTCGATTTCAAGCAATGCTTTTGCTATTTCTTTTTTCATTGATAGACACCCTTCCATTCATTTTTAATCGCAAGGTAGCTTTCGAGAGGATTTGCGGAACGTGTAATTGGTCTGCCGACGACGATGGCCGATACTCCCTGTTCTCTAGCAAATTTAGGCGTTGCCGCCCGCTTCTGGTCCTGCAAAGCACTTTCAGCAGGTCTGATTCCCGGTGTGACGGTGAAAAAATCCTTCCCTAACCGGCCATGAATCATATCGGCTTCATGTGGAGAACAGACTACGCCATCCAGTCCAGAGCTTTGTGCCAGTTTCGCATAGTTCATCACCGATTCCTGAAGGCCAACAGTAATTTGCTGTTCCTGCTTAACCTGATTTTCCGACGTACTTGTTAGCTGCGTGACTGCGATACAATAGGGCCTCTTATGTCCAGAAGCGGTGCCTGCTTCGAGTCCCTCAAGTGCCGCGTTCATCATGTCTGAGCCGCCAGCAGCATGTACATTGACAAGGTCACACCCCATTCCTGCAAGCACCTTCATCGAGCTTTTTACTGTATTCGGGATATCATGGAGCTTCAAGTCGAGAAAGATTTGGTGCCCTTGCTTTTTCAGTTCCTCAATGATGGCCGGTCCCTCTGAATAGAATAGCTCCATCCCGACCTTCACAAAAAGCTGCTCTTGCTCAAAAGGCTTCAGGAACTCCATCACCTGGTTTTTCCCAGGAAAATCAAGGGCGATAATAAGCGAGTCTTTCATGTTTCTTCCAGCTCCTTCCTGTTAATTCAGAAATATGGTCTGCTCCAAGCCTCGTGACAAGTTCGGGGAGTTCATCGATAATCTTTGGACAGACAAATGGATCAACGAAGTTCTGAGTTCCCACGGCAGCAGCACTCGCCCCGGCAAGGAAAAATTCAATGACATCCTCAGCGGATTGAATGCCGCCCATTCCAATGATCGGAATGGAGACGTACTGGCTCACTTCATAGATCATCCTGATGGCGACTGGCTTAACGGATGGGCCAGACAGTCCTCCGGTCTTATTCGCAAGTATCGGCTGCCCTGTCATCAAGTCGATTCTCATGCCAAGCAAGGTGTTGATCATGGTCAGTCCATCTGCTCCTCCATCCTCGACAGCTTTTGCAATCTTGACAATGTCAGAAACATTCGGTGAAAGCTTTACATAGACAGGAACATCAGACACTTCTTTTACCTTTTTGGTGAGCGTCCTGGCCATTTCTGGATCGGTGCCAAATGCGATTCCGCCTGTTTTTACATTCGGACAGGAAATGTTCAATTCAAGAGCATGGACATTGGGAGCTTTTGATAATTGTTCAGCTACCTTAACATAGTCATCCTCTGTTGAACCAGCGATGTTCGCGATGATTGGAACATCGAACTGTTCAAGCCAGGGGAGCTCTTCATGATAGACTTTTTCAAGGCCAGGATTCTGGAGGCCGATTGCATTCAGCATCCCGCCCGGAGTTTCAGCCACCCTCGGAGTTGGGTTGCCGAATCGCGGCTCTGGTGTCGTCGCTTTCACCATGATGGCTCCCAATAGACTTAAATCATATAACTGGCTGAACTCTCTTCCAAAACCGAAGCAGCCTGATGCAGGCATGACCGGATTTTTCAAATTAAGTCCCGGCAGCCGGATTGATAATGAACTCATATGACAACCTCCCCTGCTTGGAAAACTGGTCCATCACTGCAAACCTTTTTATAGGAAAAGCCTTTTGGATCTTCTTTCGTGTGGCAGACACAGGCGAAGCATGCACCGATTCCGCAGCCCATCCGTTCCTCCAGGGAAAGATAGGTTTTGGCACCGTACTGGCCGTTCTCGATTGCCCTAAGCATCGGGGTTGGTCCGCACGCAAAGACAAAGTCTGCCGTTGTTCCCAAGTCACCCAGAATATCAGTGACAAAGCCTTTCCTTCCGTAGGTACCGTCTGCCGTTGTTACATACACTGCACCGAAACGCGCTAGTTCCTGTTCAAAAAACACTGCGCCTTCACTCTGGAAACCAATGACAGAAATAACTTTTACCCCATTGCGCGCAAGCTGCTTTGCCAGCTCATACATCGGAGGAACACCCACTCCTCCCCCAATCAGGATCGCTGTCTGCCCCGGCTTCACTTCAGCAGCCGGGAAACCATTTCCCAGGGGTCCAAGGACATCGACCGTCATGCCGGATTGTTTTTCGGCAAGCAGGGAAGTACCTTTTCCCTGCTTCCGGTAAACAATCATGAAGCTCCTGTCTTCTTTATTGATGGATGCAATGCTGATGGGTCTCCGCAAAAGCGGGTCGAGTCCGTCTGCCACCTTTACATGGACAAACTGTCCAGGTTGATCCATGGCGTCCGTTATGTTCCCGCTTAACACCATTGCATATATGCTGTCGGCGATTTGCCTATTGCTGACCACAGTGCAGACTTCCTGTGTGATCATAGAAGGACACCTTCTTTTGCTTGCTCCATCGGTTTTAATGCGTCTGCCGAAAATGTCATCGATTCAATGACTCTTAAGATCGCTTTTGCTGTATCAAGTGACGTCAAACAAGGGACCCCATTTTCAACTGATTCACGGCGAATCCTGAATCCATCCCGTTCCGGCTGTTTGCCTTTGGTCAATGTGTTGATGACCATTTGGGCTTCGCCTTTGCGGATCACATCGATCAGGTTCTGACCTTCTGCACCAATTTTGCCTACCGTCTTTACCTTGATCCCCGCACTCTCAAGATATCTTGCTGTCCCTTCTGTTGCCATCAGCTGGTAACCGATGTTGGAGAATCTTCTGGCTAACGCTTTTGCTTCTTCCTTATCCTTATCCGCTACCGTAAGCAGGACCGTTCCGAATTCCCTGATCTTCATTCCTGCTGCAATCATGCCTTTGTATAAAGCCTTTTCCAGTGTTGTATCCTTGCCCATGACCTCACCCGTCGATTTCATTTCTGGTCCGAGCGTGATGTCTACCCGGCGCAGTTTTTCAAACGAGAACACTGGTACCTTGACGAACACGCCATCCTGCTCCGGTACCAGGCCTGATTCGTACCCTTGTGCCTTAAGGCTTTGGCCAAGGATGACTTTCGTGGCGATCTTAGCCATCGGCACATTCGTGATCTTGCTCAGGAAAGGAACCGTTCTGCTCGAACGCGGGTTCACTTCCAGTACATATACTTCTTCATTGGCAATGACATACTGAATGTTCAGCAAGCCGACAATATTTAGGCCCCTTGCAAGCTCGACTGTGTAGGATACAAGTTTTTTCTTGACTTCCTCACTAAGGCTTTGCGGCGGGTAGACACCGATTGAGTCCCCGGAGTGGACTCCGGCTCTTTCGATATGTTCCATGATTCCAGGAATCAACACGGTTTCACCATCGGAAATCGCATCGACCTCGACTTCCTTCCCGGTCAGATAGCGGTCGATCAATACTGGGTATTCCGGATTGACCTTGACAGCATTTTTCATATAGTGGAGAAGCTCTTCCTCTTTATAGACGATTTCCATCGCCCTACCACCAAGTACATAGGATGGACGGACGAGCACAGGGTAGCCAATCTCTGCTGCGATCAAAGCTGCTTCCGTCACTGATTTTGCCGTGTTCCCTTTTGGCAGAGGAATCTTCAGCCCGGAAAGTGCCTGTTCAAACTTATCGCGGTCTTCAGCCCGATCGAGATCCTCGAGGCTTGTTCCAAGGATTTTCACACCCCGTTCAACGAGTTTGGAAGCGAGATTGATTGCTGTCTGGCCGCCGAATTGGACAACCGCGCCAATAGGTTTTTCGAGATTGATAATGTTCATGACATCTTCGATCGTTAAAGGTTCAAAGTACAATTTATCCGAAATGCTGAAATCAGTAGAGACTGTTTCAGGATTGTTATTGACGATGATTGCTTCATAGCCTGCCTCTTTGATTGCTTTGACAGAGTGGACTGTTGCATAGTCGAACTCAATGCCCTGACCGATCCTGATCGGACCTGATCCAAGGACGATGACGCTTGGCTTATCTGATACGACTGATTCATTCTCTTCCTCATATGTGCTGTAGAAATATGGTGTTTCGGATTCGAATTCTGCTGCGCAAGTATCAACCGTTTTAAAAACCGGGATTAATCCCTGTTCCAAACGCCATTTGTAGACTTGCTTCTCTTCCACTCTCCACAGGTTCGCCAGGGTTTTATCGGAAAAACCTTTCTGCTTGGCCGCTCTTGCAGTTTCTAATTCAAATGGTTTGTCAGCCAGTTCCTGTTCAAAAGCTATCAATCTCTCTAACTTATAAAGGAAGAATAAATCGATTTTGCTCCAATCGTGCAAAGTTTGGATGGTTACACCTCTTCTGATTGCCTCAGCAAGGTAAAACAACCTTTCGTCCCCTGCTTTGCGAATACGCTTTTCTAGCAATCGATCATCGATTTCTTGTTCATTTTTTAGCGAAAGGTGAATGACATCGGCTTCCAGCGAACGAATTGCCTTGAGCAGTGACTCTTCAAATGTCCGGCCGATCGCCATGACTTCCCCTGTAGCCTTCATTTGTGTACCAAGGGTGCGATTGGCTGATTCAAACTTATCGAATGGCCAGCGCGGGATTTTTGTGACAACATAGTCCAATGCAGGCTCAAAGCAAGCATATGTTTTCCCTGTCACCGGATTCAGCATTTCATCAAGCGTCAAGCCGACTGCGATTTTTGCCGCGAGCTTGGCAATCGGATAGCCTGTTGCCTTTGATGCGAGTGCAGAAGAACGGCTGACACGCGGATTCACTTCGATGACATAGTAATTGAAGCTGTCAGGATCCAGTGCAAGCTGAACATTGCAGCCTCCTTCAATTTTCAGGGCTCTGATGATTTTCAAGCTCGCATTGCGGAGCAGCTGGTATTCACGGTCACTCAACGTCTGGCTTGGTGCAACGACAATGGAGTCACCTGTATGGACGCCAACCGGGTCAAAGTTTTCCATGTTGCAGACCACTATGGCGTTATCGTTACTGTCACGCATCACTTCATATTCGATTTCCTTGAAGCCGGCGATGCTCTTCTCAAGCAGGCATTGGCCAACAGGGCTGTTCTTTATACCGCTTGTCACAATTTCAATCAGTTCTTTCTCGTTGCTGCATATTCCGCCTCCCGTTCCTCCCATCGTGAACGCCGGACGGACAATTACTGGATAGCCGATTTCTTCAACAAATGCGTAGGCCTCTTCAAGGCTATGGATGATTTCGCTTTCCGGTACCGGCTGCCCAAGCTCGTTCATCAAGTTTCTGAATAACTCTCGGTCTTCTGCCTGATTGATCGCTTCCAGCTTCGTACCCAGGATTTCGACGCCGCATTCTTCCAGCACACCAGCTTTTGCGAGTTCTACAGCGAGATTCAGTCCTGTCTGTCCTCCCAGAGTTGGCAAAATCGCATCAGGCCTCTCCTTGCGGATGATCCGGGCAACAAACTCCAGAGTGAGTGGTTCTATGTAAACAACATCGGCGATTTCAGTGTCTGTCATAATGGTCGCCGGATTCGAGTTGACGAGGATGACTTTGTACCCCTCTTCTCTCAGTGCGATGCAAGCCTGCGTCCCTGCATAATCAAATTCAGCTGCCTGGCCGATGATGATCGGTCCAGATCCAATTACTAGTATACTGTTCACATCTTTACGCTTTGGCATTGATAACAGCCTCCTTCTTTTCTGCTTCCACCATTTCCATGAATTGATCGAACAGCCCATTAGCATCCTCTGGTCCAGGCGATGCTTCTGGATGATACTGGACCGTGAATGCGGCTGCATTTTTATGGGAAAGTCCTTCGATCGTTCCGTCATTAAGGGCAATATGGGTAACTTCCAGCTCCGTACCAGCAACCGAATTTTCCTGTACAGTATATCCGTGATTCTGGGAAGTCAGCGCAACCTTGCCTGTGCGCAAATCCTTTACCGGGTGATTGGAACCGCGATGTCCAAATTTCATTTTTTCCGTATCCGCCCCGCAAGCAAGCGCGAACAGCTGGTGGCCGAGACATATTCCAAACATTGGGACCTTGCCGATTATGTTCCTGATCATTTCAATCGCCTCCGGAACATCCTTGGGATCCCCAGGCCCGTTGGAAAGCATAATTCCATCCGGGCTTAGACTGAGGATTTCTTCAGCAGTCGTATTGTAAGGAACGACAATCACATCACAATTCCGGTCATTCAGCTCTCTTAAAATTCCGTGCTTCATTCCAAAGTCGACCAGCACAACTCTATTTCCTCGTCCCGGGCTAGGGTAAGGTGTTCTTGTTGAGACTTGTTTCACCTGATCGGTTGGAAGCTCTTTACCCTTCATGGACGCAATGATTTCCTGAGGATTCTCTTCCATCCCGCAAATCATTCCTTTTAAGGTTCCATGCTGGCGGATGATTTTTGTCAGTTTTCTCGTATCAACCCCTGCTAGTCCAGGAATGTTTTTCATTTTAAGATAATCGTCCAATGTCAGTTCAGATCTCCAGTTAGAAGGGAACTCAGCATTTTCTTTGACAATCAAACCATTGACAGCGGGACTGATGGACTCAAAGTCATCGCGGTTGATTCCATAGTTTCCGATCAGCGGGTAGGTGAGAGTCACAATCTGGCCGCAGTACGAAGGATCTGAAAGGATTTCCTGATAGCCGGTCATCCCTGTATTGAAGACAACTTCGCCCCATACCGCCGTTTCACTTCCAAAACCTTCCCCAATCAATACTGTTCCGTCTTCCAAGATCAATTGCTTCTTCATGCCTTCACCGCTCCCTTTTCCCAGACTATTTTTCCTTCAGCAACCGTTAGTACCGGCCACCCTTTGCAGCGCCATCCAGCGAATGGTGTATTTTTTCCTTTTGATAAAAATTCCTTTGGATCGATTTCCCTTTCTTCATTCAGGTCGATGAGGACAAGGTCTGCAGGCGCGCCCGGCCGAATTCCCCCGTATGGCAGGCCGAATGTATTCGCAGGCTTGACAGTCAAAAAGTCGATCAGCTGCTTTAATGTAATGATTCCTGTTTCGACAAAGTGTGTGTATAACAGCGGGAAAGCTGTTTCCAGTCCGACGATGCCAAATGGCGCCAGCTCGATTCCTTCTGCTTTTTCCTCGCTTGTGTGGGGTGCGTGATCCGTTGCAATGAAATCAATCGTTCCATCAAGCAGCCCGGCAATCAATGCCTCCTGATCCGCCTTGCTTCTTAGTGGAGGGTTCATTTTAAAATTCGCATCATTTCCAGGTATATCCTCTTCCATTAATAGTAAATGGTGCGGAGTCACCTCTGCAGTGACTTTAATCCCATGCCTCTTTGCATCCCGCACTGCCCTTACGGATTCTTTCGTGCTGATGTGGCAGACATGGTAGTGGCAACCTGCTTCTTCTGCGAGCAGAATGTCCCTTGCTATATGTACTGATTCGCATACTGACGGGATACCGTTGATTCCCAGCTCAGCCGCTTTCTTCCCTTCATGAAGTGATCCCTTGTTGATCAATGTATTGTCTTCGCAATGGGCGACAATTGCCATGTCTAGCTTGGCTGCCTTTCTCATTGCTTCTAGCATCATTCCTGCTGATTGAACCCCTACACCGTCATCGGTCAGGGCGAAAGCCCCGGCTTTCTTCAGTTCTGCAAAATTGGTCAGCTCCTGGCCAAGCTCTCGCACCGTGATTGAGGCATATGGCAAAACCCTGACCGCAGCCGTTTCCTGGATTTTCTCCTGTAGCCATTGGAGCTGGGCTTTTGTGTCCGGAACCGGTCTTGTATTTGGCATTGCAGCAACAGTCGTGAAGCCTCCTCTTGCAGCAGCAAGTGTTCCTGTTGCAATCGTCTCTTTCTTTTCTCCACCCGGCTCACGCAAGTGTACGTGCAGATCAATGAAACCTGGTGCCAATAGTTTTCCTTCAGCCTCGATGATTTCGTCGGCATCTGCAGTAATTCCAGCTCCCATTTCAGCGATTTCCCCATTTTCCAAATAAACATTTACCTCTTCAAACCCATTTTCAGTAAGCAATTTGCCATTTTTGATCAGCATTGACATGGTTCATTCCCCCATTCCTGTTTTCGATGGCTCTTTTCAGGACAGCCATTCTTACATACACACCGTTTTCCATCTGCTTGAAGATTCTTGCGCGGCTGCTCTCCACCAGTTCATCCGCGATTTCGACGCCCCTGTTTACTGGAGCAGGATGGAGAATGATGCTTCCGTGTTTCATTCGTCCTGCTCTCTCGACTGTCAAACCAAAGTCTCTATGATAGTCTTCTTTGTCAAACAGCACCTTGCCATCATGGCGTTCATGCTGGACCCGCAGGAGCATCACAACATCCGCTTCCTCGATGGCTTCATCCACCGTCATATATATGCAGCCGTTCGGAAGCTCATCGATTCCAACCCAGGATTCAGGACCAGAGAGGATCACCTTTGCTCCCAGTCTCACGAGCGCATCTGCATTTGACCTGGCAACTCGGCTGTGAAGAATATCGCCGATGATCGCCACTTTGAGTCCCTTAAAGCTCCTAAACTCCTGCTGGATTGTCATCAGGTCCAGCAACGATTGCGTAGGGTGATGTCCTCTTCCGTCCCCAGCATTGATAATCGGAATCGAGATTCCTTTATCCAATTCTTTAAAATAACTGTCGGCACTGTGTCTGATCACGAGAGCCTGCGTTCCGATCGCTTCAAGAGTTCTGACTGTGTCGTACAGTGTCTCACCTTTCAGGACACTTGATGTCTGGACTTCGAACGGGATTACTTCCAGCCCAAGTTTCCGTTCCGCCATCTCAAAGCTCGACTTCGTCCTTGTACTCGGTTCATAAAACAAGTTGCTTACAAAAACTTTTTCCTTCGGCTGCCATACTGCCCCTTTCGAAAAATCCTCAGCAGACTTCAGGATGTCCTGGATTTCTTCTGTACTAAGCTGCGATGTCGTCAACAGGTCCCATTTCATATTGGTTCCTCCCCCTGATTTTCATAAAAAAAGCACCCTGTTCAAGTTGATCAACAGGGTGCTTAAGTATGAGCTTGCCGGCATGATTTCGCGTTTCCGCGAAGGTATGCATGATGAATAAGCCGGTTCGCCCATAACACCCTTACAAGCCTCTCAGGACTTCGTTAAAAGGTGGTACTATGCTACGTCGCTCTTTTTCTCAGTTTTTTTTTCTGTTTCAAGTTCAAACATATCTTCCTGAATTTCAGGACGGCCAGGCAGGACAAGGTTTAGGATGACACCTATTAAAGTCGCTAAAGCAATACCAGGGATTTCAAAGTTCTCGCTTACCTCGATGGCTCCGCCGATTCCAATTACAAGGATGACAGATGATACGACAAGGTTGCGAGTGTTTCCAAAATCGATTTTGCTGTCCACCAGCATTCTCAATCCTGATGATGCGATGATTCCGAACAGGAGGATGGACACTCCGCCCATGACCGGTGTCGGGATGGAGCTGATCAGCGCTGTGATTTTGCCAATGAATCCGAATACTGTCGCGATGATCGCTGCTCCGAGGAGGACATAGACACTGTAGACGCTAGTGATTGCGAGGACACCGATATTCTCGCCGTAAGTCGTTTTCGGAGGTCCGCCAATCAAGCCGGAAATCATCGTTGCCATACCGTCACCAAGGATGGAGCGGTGCAGGCCTGGTTCTTTTATATAGTCTCGACCGACAACCTTGCTCAGCACCAGCTGGTGGCCGATATGTTCTGATAAGGTTACGATTGCGACCGGCACCATCAGCATGGCAAGCTTCCATGTGATACTCACATCGTAATGGATGAATGGAAAGATGAACTCAGGCATTTCAAAAATCTTTGCTGTTTTTACTCCGCTCAAATCAACGATTCCAACTGCCATGGAGTAGAGGTATCCGACAATGATGCCCCCAAGGATTGGGACCATGCTAAGCATGCCTTTGCCATAAATCGAGAATACGATTGTTGCTGCAAGAGTGACCAGGGCAGCAGAGAAGTGTATCAGGCTGAAATCACTCGTGCCCGGTACGTTCATCGCCATACCCATTGCTACTCCTGCGAGCGAAAGCCCGATGACGATGATGACAGGACCGACAACTACTGGAGGAAGAAGGCGCATGATCCAGCGGTAACCTGCTTTCTTGATCACGAGCGCAACCACACCATAAACGAGCCCTGCAAGGAAGGTTCCAACCATTGCTGCGCCAGGTCCCCCGCCTGCTTTGGCGGCGATGATCGGAGTGATGAATGCAAAGGATGAACCGAGATAAGCCGGAACCTGGAATTTTGTGATCAAAAGGAAGGCGATTGTTCCAAGACCGCTTGAAATCAGCGCGATTGCCGGGCTTAATCCCACAAGATAAGGAACAAGGATAGTCGCGCCGAACATGGCGAATAAGTGCTGGAGGCTAAGTGTAACCCATTGGAAAGGTGATGGTACGTCTTTTATGTCTAGGATTGGTTTGTTCATTGTATGATCTCCTCTCTTTTTTACAAAAAAACCCTCTTTGCCAGAAGGTGCAAAGAGGGTAGGGTAAAAAAACCAGCACAAAGCAAACTCGATTGTGCTCCCCCTTTTTCAGCCTCTCTGGACTGTATTAAAAGGGTGATATTTATTTTTCAGAAATGCTTACTTTTTCTTCTTCATCCACTTCCTGAAGCTTAACTACAATTTTTTCAGAGCTTGAAGTCGGGATGTTTTTGCCTACAAAGTCTGCCCTGATCGGCAGCTCCCTGTGTCCACGGTCCACCAGCACCGCAAGCTGGATCGTAGCCGGCCGCCCAATATCGATCAAGGCGTCCATCGCTGCACGGACTGTCCTGCCTGTATAGAGGACATCATCCACCAGGATCACCTTTTTGTTGGAGACATCGACCGGGATATCGGACCCTTTTACTTCGGGCTCCTGGTCATTTGTTTTCTTCGTCAGGTCATCGCGGTACAATGTGATATCCAGCTCCCCGACAGGCATTTCCGCACCTTCAATCTCGCGGACTCTCTCGGCAAGCCTTTTGGCGATGTAGATGCCTCTAGTTCGGATGCCGACCAGGACACAATCTTCGATTCCCTTGTTTCTTTCGATGATTTCATGGGCAATTCTGGTCAGTGCCCTGCGGATTCCCTGCTGATCAAGAACGACTGCTTTTTCAGACATTGTTTTCACTCCTTCTCTGTCTATGGCTGAAAACGGATAAGTAAAAAACCCTCTTGCCTGATGCGGCAAGAGGGTAAACGACGAGTGTCAGCTGCACCAGGACACACGAAATATGCCTGCTGCGATCCGTTTCCTTCTCAGCCTCACGGGACTGTTTTTAAAGGACTTATTAAACTATAGTCATCTTAAGATACTTGTTGAACTTTGTCAACGATTTTCTCTTAAATCATTTAAAAGTTGCAGAAAATACTCCGGCAGCGGGGCTTCAAACTCAAGGTATTCCCCAGTTCTTGGATGGTCGAACCCAAGCAGTCCTGCATGGAGGGCCTGTCCGCCGATATCCAATGTTTTTTTCGGGCCGTATTTTGGATCACCGGCAAGCGGATAACCAATGTATTTCATATGGACACGGATTTGGTGAGTCCTCCCTGTCTCCAGCTGGCATTCAACAAATGTAAAGTCTTTGAACCGATCGAGTACATTGAAATGGGTAACAGCATGCTTCCCGTTATCCACAACCGTCATGCTCTGGCGGTCTTTAGTATCGCGTCCAAGCGGAGCATCAATTGTGCCATGGTCATGCTGGATATTTCCATGCACGAGCGCTTTATACTTACGTGTTACCGTTTTGGCCACAAGCTGGTTTACAAGGCTTTCATGAGCCAAATCGTTCTTGGCGACCATCAGCAGGCCTGAAGTGTCCTTATCAATTCTGTGGACAATTCCTGGACGCAGGACGCCATTGATGCCGGATAGATCCTTGCAATGGGCCATAAGCCCATTTACAAGGGTGCCGGTCATATGTCCCGGTGCGGGATGCACGACCATTCCCTTTGGCTTGTTCACAACAAGGACATCAGCGTCCTCGTAAAAGATCTCAAGGTCCATTTCTTCGGGTATAACATCAAGAATCTCTGGTTCAGGAATGACGATTTCCAGTTTATCGTCAAGACTGCATTTATAGTTCGTTTTGACCTGGGCTCCATTGACAAGGACATTTCCTTCCTTGATCCACTGCTGCACCTGGCTTCTTGACCATTCAGGATCCAGTGTTGATACAACTTTATCTATTCTGTCACCAGCCTGTTCCTCACTGATGATGTGTTCCATTTTCTCCATAAGCTTTTCTTTTCGCCTCTCTCTCTTCCCTGATCATATCCAGCATCAGCAGCCCCACACCTATGACAAGCGCAGAATCCGCGATATTGAAAATCGGGAAATCGTATCCGAAAATATACGTGTTGATGAAATCCACCACTTCTTTCCGGTACACCCTGTCAATAAAATTACCGATCGCGCCGCCCAGCATGAAACCAAGCGAAACACCCAGCAGCAGCTTTCCTTTGGCAGCCTTCTGGATATAGATGACAATCCCAATGACCACGACAATGGTAATCACGTAAAAGAACCACATCTGCCCCTGCAGGATTCCCCACGCGGCACCTCTGTTCCGGTGGGAAGTGATGTACAAGAAATTCTCTATGACTTTTATGCTGTCTCCAAGCTCCATGTTCTTCACAATAAACCATTTCGTCAGCTGATCAAGCAAAACCACAAAAACCGCAATTATGTAATAAAACACAAAAGGCAACCTCCACATCCACAGCAATTCATTACCTTTGCATTTTAGCACATCTAAAATAAAAACGACAGCCATTCTAAGATTGGGTTGTGATTGTAGGGGCAAGATTGTTAGAACCTTGCGCTACTTCGGACAAAACGGACAAAATGCAATGCTGATGCTTCAGAAATGTCCGAACCCTGGGCTACTTTGGACAAATTTTAACGCTGACGCTCCAGAAATGTCTGAAGTTGGTGCTACTTCGGACAAAACTCCCCGCTAACGCTTCTAAAATGTCCGCACCCTATGCATCTTCGGACAATATCCAGCGCCGCTGCTCCTAAAATGTCCGAAGACCATGCACATTTTACAACGCTTATGCTTCAAATAATTTCGGATTTTATAGACTGAGCTTAAACTAATCGCGCATCTTTAGCTCTGCCTTACATAAAAGCATCTGCTTTTTTCTTTTTAATGATTACCTCATATCAAGAATAAATCGGCTTCCGGAGAAAGTGCTCCACCTGGTGCAGTTCTGTGACTGATTTAGCGGTGGGAATGGTTTGAAGCAGTTCGTATGGCAAATATTCACCTGATATTTCGCATTTCCCATACTCGCCGTTTTCCATTTTGTTCAATGCTGTTTCAATATCCCTTAATTCATCCAGGATGTATTGTAAAATCCTTTCATCTTTTTGACCATGATTCAGGTACGCTAACAGTTCTGTTCTCGTTTCGCGGAGCTCATTGTAAATGTAATCAAGATTACCTTCCATATATCTGCCCCCGTTCCTGTTTACAGCTATTATTTCCGCATCGCCCTTACTGAATCAGCTAAACTTTTTACATGTACTGCAGGATTTCCCGGAGCAGGAAGATATTTGGACAGAAAAAACTCCGGGATAAACCCGGAGTTCATAAACATTAATAATTTTCTTTTACTACGGTTGCACAGCGCGGGCAAAGGGTTGGGTGCTCTTCAACCTTGCCTACTTCTGGTGTGACAACCCAGCATCGTTCACATGTTTCGCCTTCCGCTTTTGTTACGACGATTGCCGCAGTTTCAAGTTTGATGGCATTCTCAGGTGCTTCATTATAAGTGCCTGCAACTTCGAAACCGGATACGATAAACAGCTGGCTCAGGTTTTCAGAAACAGAATCCAGAAGCTCTTTAGTTTTGTCGTTGACGTACAGCGAAACCTTCGCTGTCAGCGATTTGCCGATCACTTTAGAGTTCCTTGCTTCTTCAAGGGCCTTCAGGACATCGTCACGAAGCTTCATGAATGCATTCCACTTCGCTTCAAGTGCGTCTGCATTTGCGATTTCCTTCGCTTCAGGCATATCTGTCAGCTGGACGCTATCTTCCTTCGCTGAAGGGATGAATGCCCATACTTCATCTGCTGTGTGAGAAAGGATTGGTGCAGTCAGCTTTACTAATGCCAATAGGCTCTCATGCAAGACTGTCTGGATTGCACGGCGATCAGCGTGATCAGCTGCTTCAATGTACAGAACATCCTTCGCAAAATCAAGGTAGAATGCACTTAAGTCAAGCGTACAGAAGTTATTGACAGCATGGTAGACGCCTGCAAATTCATAATTGTCATATGCATTGCGTACATACTTGATCAATTTGTTCAGCTTTACAAGCATGAACTGGTCGACTTCTCTCAGCTGCTCAAATGGAACTGCATCTGTCGCAGGATTGAAATCAGAAAGGTTGCCGAGCAAGAATCTGAATGTGTTGCGGATTTTACGATAGACTTCAGCGACTTGCTTCAAAATCGCATCAGAAACGCGTACATCTGACTGATAGTCTACAGAAGCAACCCAGAGACGAAGGATGTCGGCACCTAACTGATTCATTACCTTCGCTGGAACTACTACGTTTCCGATTGACTTACTCATCTTGCGGCCTTCTCCATCGAGAGCAAAGCCGTGGCTCAAGACACCTTTGTACGGAGCCTTGCCAGTAACGGCAACAGCAGTTGATAACGATGAGTTGAACCAGCCGCGATACTGGTCAGACCCTTCAAGATAAAGGTCTGCCGGGCGCTGCAGATCATCTCGCTCTACAAGCACCGCCTGGTGGGAAGAACCAGAATCGAACCAAACATCCATGATGTCTGTTTCTTTTGTAAACTGGCCGTTCGGGCTTCCAGTGTGGCTGAAGCCTTCAGGCAGCAGGTCCTTCGCATCTTTTTCAAACCAGATATTTGAACCATGCTCGCGGAACAGGCTGGACACATGCTCGATTGTTTCGTCCGTGATGATTTCTTCGCCATTCTCAGCATAGAAAACTGGAATCGGAACGCCCCATGCACGCTGGCGGGAAATACACCAGTCACCTCGGTCGCGGACCATGTTGAACAATCTTGTTTCTCCCCAGGCTGGAACCCATTTCGTTTCTTCAACCGCTTTTAGCAATTCGCTTCTGAAATCCTTGATTGATGCGAACCACTGTGCAGTAGCACGGAAGATAACAGGCTTTTTCGTTCTCCAGTCATGCGGGTATGAGTGAGTGATGAAGCTTAATTTCAGTAAAGCTCCAGCTTCTTCAAGCTTTTCTGTGATCGGCTTGTTTGCTTGATCGTAGAATAACCCTTCAAATCCTTCTGCTTCAGCTGTCATAACACCTTTATCATCAACAGGGCATAATACTTCAAGACCATATTTCTGCCCTACATGGAAATCGTCTTCCCCGTGGCCAGGAGCAGTATGGACGCAGCCAGTACCTGCATCTGTCGTAACATGCTCGCCAAGCATGACAAGTGAATCACGGCCATATAATGGATGCTTGGCAAGAACTCCTTCAAGCTCCTTACCAGCTACTTTCTTGACTTGAGAAGCGTTTTCCCAGCCGATTTCATTCGAAACGGCTTCTAAAAGTTCTTCAGCGACAAGGAATTTCCTTCCGTCCGCTTCCACGACAACGTAAGTCAGGTCAGGGTGAACGGAAATGCCAAGGTTTGCAGGAATTGTCCATGGTGTTGTCGTCCAGATGACGATTTCAACATCCTGGTCAAGAACGCTTTTGCCGTCTTTCACAGGGAAACCAACATAGATGGAAGCTGATCGCTTATCCTGGTACTCGATTTCAGCTTCTGCCAATGCTGATTCACTTGATGGTGACCAGTACACTGGCTTTTTACCTTTATAGATATAGCCTTTCTTCGCCATCTCGCCGAATACCTTGATTTGCTGTGCCTCATACTCAGGCTTCAATGTGATATAAGGATTTTCCCAGTCACCTCTCACGCCAAGGCGCTTGAACTGTTCACGCTGGTTGTTGATTTGCTCATAGGCATACTCTTCACATAGCTTCCTGAACTCAGCAACCTTCATTTCCTTGCGCTTTACACCTTTGTTGGTAAGTGCCTGTTCAATTGGCAATCCATGTGTGTCCCAGCCTGGTACGTATGGGGCGCAGAAACCGCTCATCGACTTATAGCGGACGATAAAATCTTTTAGGACTTTATTCAGCGCGTGTCCCATATGGATATCTCCATTTGCGTATGGAGGCCCGTCATGAAGGACGAATAGCGGGCGTCCTTCTGTGTGCTGTTGAACTTTTTCATAGATATTCATTTCTTCCCATTTAGCCTGGATCTCCGGCTCCCTGTTCGGAAGATTTCCGCGCATTGGAAACTCGGTCTTCGGCATGAGCAATGTGTCTTTGTACTCCATTAAATTGATCCTCCTATTTTACCGATGCAATATCATTCCAGATTAAGGTGAAAATAAAAAAAACCTCCTCATCCCTCGAAAGGGACGAGAAGGTTTATTCCCGCGGTACCACCCTAAATAGACAAGTAAATGAACCCTGTCCTCTTAGCATCCTTAACGCGGATGTCACGCCTGCGCTTAATGATCCATACCGGACGTTCAGCTCGGAACTATAGGGTGATGTTCTGGCTGTCCGCTTGCAATGGGCTTCCACCTTCCCCATTTCGCTGATGAAGCAAGCTCTTGGACTGCCTTACTGTCCCTGTCAACGTTTCTGTCATGTATTGCACTTTGTTATGAAATTATATGCGAAATAGCGTGCTTGCGTCAAGCCAGTGAATCTTCTTCTTCTCTTGCAGAGGCCTTCAGTTCTGTTGAATCCAATTCATATTCAAGCAGATGATCCCAGTCATCCGTGTTCAGCATATCAAGCTGTGCCTCGATCAGCATCTTGAATCTGGTTCTGAATACTTTTGACTGCTTCTTCAGTTCCTCGATTTCCAGTGCGATTTTGCGAGCCTTTGATAGGGATTCGTTGATGATCCTGTCAGCGTTCTTTTCCGCTTCCTTGATGATCAGCTTCACTTCTTTTTGAGCATTGCGGCGGACTTCTTCCCCTGCCTCCTGGGCAATGACGATTGATTTATTAAGTGTTTCTTCAATATTTGTAAAATGGCCAAGCCTTGAATTCAATTCATTCAGTTTTTCTTCAAGTTCTTTTTTCTCTCGGATAATTAGTTCATAGTCCTTGATCACCTGGTCAAGAAACTCGTTTACTTCATCTTCATCATACCCGCGAAATCCCTTGTTGAATTCTTTGTTGTGTATATCTAACGGCGTTAAAGGCATTACGCCACCTCCCATTAAGTTATAATCCTTTATGTACTTAAAGCAATGATTCGACAAAAAAACTAAAAATCCTTCTACTATAACTATATAATTATTTTTTTCTGCCGGCAATAACTCGATATTTATCTTTTTTTGTTTTCCCTTCAATTGTGATCATTTTCGCACGGCCGTATCCCCTTGCCGATATGACATCCCCTTCACCACATTCAAAGGCTGTATTTTCTATGGCCGTCCAGTTGACCTTTACATGTCCATGCTGGATCAGCAGCTGCGATTTTTGCCGGGAAAGGTTGAAAAGAGCGGACATTACTGTATCAAGTCTTAAGGAAGAAACGGTCGTACTCATCTCTTGCCAATCCTCTTCGATTGCCACTGCTTTTTCCAGCGGCAGCTCGCTCAGGTTGATTGATGCCCTGCCGATCGACTCAAGCTGCAGACGGATATAATCAGCAATTTCAGCACCTGCGAAAAATTGGACCTGATCGCCATCAATCAGGATGTCGCCGTATTTACCCCGCTTCAGTCCCAGTGACATCAGGCTTCCCAATACCTGACGATGTTCGATCGTGACAAACTTCTTCGCATAATCAATACCGAAAAGCTTGATCTGGAAGTCCTCTGGCTTCGCTTCAAGGTATTCTGGAAAAAGAAAGGCGCGCTTTCTTTCCGTGCCTGGAGATCCGCCAAACAGCTCCCACTTCACATCGGGATGCTTTCCTATGACGGTGGCCAGGATTTGCTGTTCCCTGGGGTCAAGGAAATCAGTCAGTTTTGGAGCATAGTTCTGTTCCACATATTCCTTCCAGTTAATAATCTGGTCGATGAATTCCCGTTCTTCAGGACGGAAATGCTGGTAAATGCTCATGTTTGTTCTCCTTTAGATTATCGATCCTTATCGTCTTCACAAAACAATGCCAACGCGTGAAAGGCAGAAACCGGCCCTATGACCTGTCTCATACTGCCTGAGGATGAAATGAAAACAAGCAGGGCCGCATACGACCCTGCAAGAAAAGTTTCATATTAAAACCATGCCGCCAGCTGATAAAGTCCACTGACTGCGAAGCGCAATACTAGGAAAGCGACGATTGGCGAGATATCGATCATGCCAATTGAAGGGACAATCTTGCGGAACGGCTCCAGGAATGGCTCGCAAATCCTTGCGAGAAATTGGCCAATCGCAGTCTCTCTTGCGTTCGGGAACCATGACATAAAAATATAGATGATCAGGGCCCACTGATATAAACTTACAATTTGAGCTATTATACCTATAACTAAATCCATTTAATCTACCACCTCGACTCTTGGTAATCCCGCTCCTGCATCAGTTCAGAAATATTTCCTGTCACTTCCACATTATCCGGGGTGCATAAGAAGATATTCATGCCAATCCGCTGAATATCCCCGCTAATCGCATAGACAGTGCCGCTAAGGAAGTCCACGATCCGCCTTGCCTGGTCCTGCTCGATGCGCTGAAGGTTCACTACTACTGCTCGGCGATTTCTCAGATGATCGGCGATTTCCTGTGCTTCCGCATACATCCTCGGCTCCATCAGAATCACTTTGGATGATTTTTGAACGCTTTGCAGGCTCACTACATTTTGTTTTTGCTGAACAGGCTGCTTGCTTGGCTTCATAGGCTCAGCTTCCTCTTCGAGCATATCCTCATCTCTATAGTCATATTCATCTTCCAGGAAAAAAAATGTCTTAATTTTCGATTTCAAGCTCATTTTATTGCACCTCCGATTCGTTGCCTACCAAAGCAGTGCCAATTCGCACCATTGTAGAGCCTTCTTCAACCGCTATTTTAAAATCATTTGACATTCCCATGGATAGTTCGTTACATGGGGCAAATTCAAGATTGAGTGCCTGAATTTCTCGCTGAAGCTGCTTCAATGTCCTGAAACAATCCCTGATTACCTGCTCATCCTCGGTATAAGGTGCCATTGTCATTAATCCGCTGACCTCGATGTATGGATATTGCTTCAGCTCTCTAACAAAATCAATGACCTGGTGAGGCTCTAATCCATGCTTGCTTTCCTCGCCGGATGCATTGATCTGGACGAGGCAATTCACTTTGGATGAGGCGCGCTTATCGATTTCCTTCGCAAGCGACAGCCTGTCCAGTGAATGGATATATGTAACATGCTCAATGATGTTTTTAACTTTTCTTGTCTGCAGTGTCCCAATGAAGTGCCATACCGGCTTGTCCTTCAATTTGCTGATCTTGTCGAGCAGACCTTCATCGCGGTTTTCACCCAGATGGATGACCCCGGACTCAATGGCCTCCTGGGCCCTTTCTGGTGATACATATTTGGTAACTGCGATGATTTTGACTTCTTCCGGACTCCGGCCAGCCTTTTCACAGGCATCTGCAATTTGCTTCTGGATAACCTCCAGATTTTCAGATACTTTCATTTATGGACGGCTATCCTCCTTCCAGCCAATATAAGCCATCATCCGTCCTGCTTTCCCGTGCTCCCGTCTGTGCGAATAAAAATGTTCGCTATGGCAGCTCGTGCAAAATTCGGAAACTAGTATATTCTCGGCTTTTATCCCGGCCTTCACCATAATCTGCCGGTTCAATTCTTTCAAATCAAGTGAATATTGACCATCACTAACTTGATTATATGGTAATATATCGACACCATCTAGTATATTTTTTACTAAAGAGATCACTCTCTCATCAACAATATAACATTTTTTGCATATTGATGGGCCAATTACTGCATAAATTTTTTCTATATTTGCCCCATTTTGCTGAAATTTGTTAATCATCTCAGAACCGATGCCGTTTACTGTCCCCTTCCAGCCTGCGTGGGCAACACCAATTATCCCCAGCTCCGGCTCAATGAAATAAAGCGGTACACAATCGGCAAAGCATAATGTCAGCAAGATTTCTTTTTCGTCTGTGAAGAAACCATCCGTTCCAGAAAAAGAAGATTCATATGCATCAGAGCCCCGTCCTTTATCAGTTTTTGAGACGCGCGCAATCCTGGTATCATGCGTTTGCTCAGCACCTACCCAGCTTGATAACGGGAAATCGATTTTATCGGACAGCAGGAGACGATTTTCGCATACGGCCCCCTGCTCATCACCTACATGGAAACCAAAATTCAGTCCTGTAAAAGCCTGCTGGCTCACTCCGCCATTCTTTGACGTGAATCCAGCCTCCAGACCTGGAAAACGATCCATCCATTCTTTTATTGAGAAATATTCTTTGCTACTTAAAATGAATGGTTCCATTTATCTTACCTCACCGTGTTTTTGTCTAGTTTATCACAAAGTTGCTGCAAGACAACAGTGATACGGTTACTCGTCCCGCTCCTCTTGCTGGATATATTCCCCGCTGTCCTTATATCTGACCAGGATGACGTCCTCGCCAATCTTCAGGATATTCCTCCATGGGATGACAAATTCATCCTCCTTGCCGAAAAAACCCAGAACTTTCCCGCTGCTTCCGATCACAACCGCTTCGATTTTTCCTGTATTTAAATTGATCTCAAAATCTTCAATGTTACCGAGTCTTTTTCCATCCGATACATTGACGACATCCTTCACCTGAAATTCCGTCACCTTAACCATACTGATCCCTCCGGATTTCGCATTGGCGCTTTTTCACCTATTAGAAATATATGAAAAGAAACCGAATGTATGATTTATGAATAGCGGGTTTCTGATAAATGAAAAAGCTGCCAAAAAGGCAGCTTAGCTCTGGATATTCTTATTCATTTGTTTTATTGCGGCTTTTTCAAGACGGGATACCTGTGCCTGTGAGATGCCGATTTCGTCGGCAACTTCCATTTGGGTTTTTCCCTGGAAGAATCTTTTGCGCAAAATCAGCTTTTCCCTCTCATTAAGGCGTCTCATGCCTTCCTTAAGGGCGATTTCCTCAATCCAGTTAGAATCTTTGTTTCGCTCATCACTCAACTGGTCCATCACATAGATTGGGTCCCCGCCGTCATTATAAATCGGTTCAAACAGGGAGACAGGGTCCTGGATCGCATCCAGAGCGAAGACAATCTCCTCATGCGGTACCTCAAGCACCTTGGCGATTTCCTCAGCCGTTGGTTCCCTTGATGCCTCACTCATCAGCCTTTCCCTGACCTGCAGGGCTTTATAGGCAATATCCCTTAAGGAACGCGATACTCTGATTGGATTATTATCTCTTAAATACCGTCTGATTTCGCCAATGATCATCGGAACGGCATAGGTTGAAAACTTTACATTCTGTCCCAGATCAAAATTATCAATGGATTTCATAAGGCCTATACACCCGACCTGAAACAGATCGTCGACAAACTCGCCCCGGTTGTTAAATCGCTGGATTACACTTAAAACAAGCCTTAGGTTCCCATTCACAAGTTTTTCTCTAGCTGTGATGTCACCACTTTGCATTTCTCTAAAAAGTTTTCTCATTTCCTCGTTTTTTAGAACGGGAAGCTTTGATGTATCAACACCGCAAATTTCAACTTTGTTTCGTGTCAATCTTTTCCCTCCTCACAGGAGCTGCTGTCAAAATTCAGTATCTCCGCAGGAAGGAAAAATATGCACTATTTACCGGGTACCACGACTGAAAATGGAAGGGTCACCCAGGAAAACCGCAGATTATCAATGATATTCACGTAAAAATTTTTCCAAGAAATTTTTTTGCTATACCATTTTATTGAATTCTTTACGTAACCGTTTAATGATTCTTTTCTCAAGTCGGGAAATATAGGACTGAGAGATTCCCAGCATATCAGCAACATCTTTTTGTGTCTTTTCTTGGCCGCTTCCAAGCCCAAAGCGCAGTTCCATGATCTGTTTTTCACGGTCAGAAAGCTGCTGAAGCGCTTTTACAAGCAGTTTTTTATCTACGTTGGACTCAAGATCCTTCGTGATGATGTCATCATCGGTGCCAAGCACGTCGGACAAAAGGAGTTCATTGCCGTCCCAGTCAATATTCAGTGGCTCATCAAAAGAAACCTCAGACCGCAACTTGTTATTTCGGCGCAAGTACATCAAAATTTCATTTTCAATGCATCTGGACGCATAGGTTGCGAGTTTGATTTTTTTTCGGGATTGAATGTATTGACTGCTTTGATCAATCCTATGGTCCCGATACTGATCAAGTCTTCAATATTGATACCTGTATTTTCAAATTTGCGGGCAATGTAGACGACAAGCCTCAAATTCCGTTCAATGAGGATTGACCTTGCAGCCTTATCGCCGTTGGGCAGCTTATTTAACAGCACTTCTTCCTCTTCCTTGGTCAAAGGAGGTGGCAACGCTTCGCTACCGCCGATATAATATATTTCATCTGTTTTTAAACCAAGTTTCATTAATAATTTATACCAGTAATAGGATAACCGAAGCCGTAAATTTTTCATTGATTGTCCTCCTTCTAAATTATGTATTTCTGAGTATAGTATTATTAGCTTACCTTAACCGTTGAATCAGACTTTGCCATGCCTGTCATCATTTTCGGATGGATAATGCACTGGAAGCTTCCATCGGCAGAAAGTTGCTGGGCAGTAAATGAAATCAACCCCTTCTCTGCCACATACACCCCATCTTCCGCAGTAATCGTAATTTTTTCTGGATTGAAAGCAATGATCAATTGATGTTCTTGTCCAACCACCTTGCACGGAATGATTCTCATCCTGTTCTCGAGCTGCTGCGTAAAGTTACCTTCCCCCGACAGTACACAATCCGGATTCTCAGCAATTCTTCTGATTTCAACAGGTAGTCTTTCCAACTCTCCGGCAATGGAGAAGATCATCACGGGCATTTTCGAAATCGGATCATATAGCTGGTTGCCGCTGTCAATAAGTCCTTTAACCTCGTATACCATACCCATGAATTGCACTTCCACGCCAGCCAGTGAATCATATTGAATCTTTGTCATTTCAAATTGTTCTATATTCCTTTTAGAAAAATGCCAGGCAAGCGGAAAGCCAAGCAGGACGAACAACCAGCTGACTGGATCCCCAAAACCTTTAATATAGTTCAACGCTACATTCGAGGCGAGGTCCATATCAAACTGGATGAAATAATGGACTCCTGTCAAGGTGCCCCCCAGTAAGAAGGTAGTTACATAAAAAGTCATAAGGGACTTTACAAAAAAACGGAATCTATTGTATCCGAAGGCTGCAAGGACCATGAGAATCGAGAAAAACAATTTACCAACTGGGTGCCCGGCAGCAGCATGTAACGGAGTAATAGACAAAATAATGAGCATTGAACCGATAGCGCCCCCCAATGCAAGCCGCCACAACTTAACCTGCCTTTTAAGGATGATCGCGGTCAAATAAAGAAGGAACGTATCAAATAATAGATTCAGCGCCCAAATCACATCCAGATAGACCTTCACCTCTCATCCTCCTGATTAAAGAGCGTTAGCACCTAATTTGTCCTTCACGCCAATATGAACTTGATAGCATTAACAGTCAGTCAGAAAGCTTCGTGCTGGATCGGCAGATAAGGGAGAATGAAATACGTGCAGTGTTTCTCCTCTATCATTCCGTTACGAAAAAGTATATCGTCTATGACCTATGAAGTGTGTCACATTCTGGCAACAAAACAACAGAGATTTTCACTTTTACATTCGGATTTTGTCAATTTTCAGATTATTTATTGAATGGATAAACGGAATGATGTACTAGTAGGTTTAATCCTGAGAAGTCAAAAGCAATATCAATTCTCTTCATAGAAAAGGGACATAGCCTGTTCGGCTATGCCCCTTGAATGTTTCAATTAACGTCTTCTATTGCGGTTGCGCAGGAAAGTTGGAATATCCAATGCATCTTCACCCTGGGATGAAGGATTGCTTCTCGGTGCTTCCTGCTGGATCTCTTCGCGCTTTGGCTGTTCTCGTTTGACCGCTCCCAGGCCCTGCTTCTGCTGGCCGCCAAAACCTGGTCTTTGCGGCTTTGTCTGGGTGACTTCTTCGTTGAATCCTGTAGCAATCACAGTAACAATGATTTCGTCCTTAAGGTTCTCATTGATGACAGAACCGAAAATCATGTTTACATCCTGGTCTGAAGCTGAAGCTACAATATCAGCAGCTTCCTGGACTTCATACAGGCTCAAATTCGTGCCGCCAGTAATGTTCATCAAGACACCCTGTGCTCCATCAAGCGATGTTTCAAGCAATGGAGACGAAATAGCTTTTTTGGCTGCCTCAGTAGCACGGTTTTCTCCTGATGCTACCCCAATACCCATCAAGGCTGAACCTTTATTGGACATGATTGTTTTTACGTCAGCGAAGTCAAGGTTGATCAATCCTGGAGTAGCGATCAAGTCAGAAATACCCTGGACACCCTGGCGAAGAACATTATCCGCCTCACGGAATGCTTCAAGCATAGGTGTACTCTTGTCGACAATCTCAAGCAAGCGGTCGTTTGGAATGACGATCAGTGTGTCTACCGCTTCCTTCATTGCACCTATTCCACCGCCAGCTTGCCCGGCACGCTTGCGTCCTTCAAAAGTGAATGGGCGTGTAACAACCCCCACCGTTAACGCACCAAGATCTTTGGCGATCTGTGCGATTACCGGTGCAGCACCCGTTCCAGTTCCACCGCCCATTCCGGCAGTAACGAACACCATGTCTGCACCTTTCAATACTTCTTCGATTTGCTCTTTGCTTTCCTCAGCAGCTTTTTTGCCTACCTCAGGGTTTGCACCCGCACCAAGCCCGCGGGTCAACTTTGCGCCGATTTGCATTCTGATTTCAGCTTTGGAAAGGTTAAGCGCCTGTGCGTCAGTATTGACGGCGATGAACTCTACACCTTGTACACCGTGTTCAATCATTCGGTTAACCGCATTATTTCCGCCGCCGCCAACACCGATTACTTTTATCGTAGCAAGTGAATCTAAATTCGTATCAAATTCCAACATGACAAATCCTCCTAATTCGCCGATTTCCTGTTAGCTCTGATTATTCAAAAAAGTAGCCAAGAAATTTCTTCATTCTTGAGGTGACTTTTTCTTCAGGCTGTTTCTCAGGCTTCGATTTTGGATGCGGCTGTTTTTGAACTCTTTTTTCTTTCGGTTCTAATTCACTAAAAGCTGCTTCCATTTTCTTTCCTTTTAATTTCGCGTTCTTATAAGCAAATTGGATCAATCCTACTGCTGTTGTATACTGCGGTTCTCTTACTCCAATATAGTCAGGGACCGCGAGTCGAATCCTGCTTTGGAAAATATCCTGGGCGAGTTCGAGTACGCCCTGCATATTGGCTGTACCTCCTGTTAAGACGAATCCGCCAGGAAGGTCTCTAATGTTCATCATCTTCAGCTCATCCTGGACAAGGGAGAAGATTTCCTCCATCCTTGCCTCGATGATGTCGGCAACTTCCAGCTGGTTGAACTGCTGTTGCTGGTCACTTCCGATGATTGAAACCTCGAAAACTTCCTCTTCGGAAGCATGGTCATAAAAGGCATGTCCATGCTTCAGTTTTAGCTTGTCTGCTTCTTCGGTAGTCGTGCGCAATCCGATGGACAAGTCTTTTGTTATATGATCCCCGCCAACCGGAATCACGGATGTCCCTCTCAGGTGCCCGTTCTCAAAAACGGCGACTGTCGTGGAACCGCCTCCGATATCAATCATAGCGACGCCCATGTTCTTCTCATCCTTCGAGAGAGCGAATGCTCCCGCCGCCAGCGGCTGAAGGGCAATATCCAGTATTTCCAGTCCAGCACGCTCCACACAACGAAGGGTATTATGTAAGATGGTTTTAGAACCTGTTATGATCGTACCTTCCATTTCGAGCCTGACACCGATCATGCCCCTTGGATCATTGATTTCATCAAGGCCATCAACGATGAACTGCTTTGGAATCACGTCTATTATTTCTCGCTCGGGCGGGATTGATACAACCTGCGCGGCATCAATGACCCTCGCGACATCCTCGTTCGTGATTTCACGGTTGTCGCTCGATACTGCAACCACGCCATGGCAAGGCAATAGCGATACATGGTTGCCGGTGACACCAACAATCACCTGGTTAATCTTCATACCTATCATTCTCTCAGCTTGCTCTACTGCCTTTTTAATAGAATGAACGGTTTCATCTATATCAACAATGGAGCCCTTTCTCAACCCTTCGGACTTCACATTGCCAACACCAATTATATTTAAAGAGTCGTTGACCATTTCACCAATGATCACTTTGACACTGGATGTACCGATGTCAAGACTGACATATATATCATTGCTGTTCATTCTGTGGCACCTCCTTCAACAATTACATATGTTTGAACAACAATTTCGGACGCTTATCTAATTGCTTTTCATTTTAATTTACACTACTTTATTCGTCACAATTAAATATTTCCCTTTTAAAATATCATTTTTTTTTCTACTTTTCACTTGAAGTCGACCATTTTGTCAATAATATTCTCCTGATAACAGCGATATTCTGGAACAGCCTCACTCCGAAGGCGAAAACTGCTGCTAAATACAAGTCTACACCAAGATGAACCCCTAGAAAAGCTAAACTTGCAGCTAAAACTATATTAAAAAAGAAACCTGATACAAAAACCTTTTCATCATAAATATTCTGCAGCTGGGCTCGGATTCCGCCGAACAAAGTATCAAGGGCGGCCAGGATCGCGATTGACAGGTAGTTCGAATATTCTGCAGGAATTCGTATATCGGTCAACAACCCAATGATCGCACCGATGATCAGCCCCATGATTGGAAGCCACATTAGCCGTTGCCTCCCCCTTTATCTGTTTTCACGGATTCCATATGCCTGATTCTGATTGTATCCTGATAGGCAGGTACTGCCAATTGGCTTTCAGGCCTGTTCACCTTCACTTCAAGGTTATCGATGAAAAAATCTTCTGCAACCGAAGAAACCTTCATTCGGTTGTATAACTTTTCAGCCACCTGAGAATTTTCTACGATTACCTTTATTTCAATGGGGAAACGGTTCAATGAATGCCCATTGATTTTCGTCACCCTATTGATATCCCTGATGACCGTTGTGTTGATCACCCTTTCGCCATCAACCGAAACCTGCTTTGCTCCATACATGTTCAATTCGTTCAACAGTCTTTTCAGCATATCCGGTGAAACCGAAGGAGGGTTGCCGCCCTCAACAACCAGGTTAAAGGCCGGGACAATCGATAAAGTAAGCCCTGGTCCGGTCACCTCAGTCAAACCTGCTTCAGTCTTCAATTCTGCAAGTGTCTCACGGAGCACTTCTTCCTTGCTTTGCTGCCGTTCCGTTTCATATTTTGCGATTTTTTCTTCATTTGACCTGATTTCCAGCAGCAGTTTTGACTGGAATTCCTTTTCTTTCATTAAATCCTCGCGAAGCTGCCATGTGTCTCTTGTGTCACGGACCACTGGTTCTCTCACTGTTTGAAATTGGATGGCGACCATCAGCCCGATAATAGCCGCTATCATGCTGAAGCTAAGATTACTAGGTCGGCCCAAAACTCTCACCTTGCTTTCCATAAGGCCATTGCTGGTCGTGCCTGAGAACATCCACTGGCACTTACAAAAAGCCTATTAAACATTCATTTTAGGGAATACTTCCTTCTGTCAGAATTAATTTCCCAGAATAGGATCCATTTTAATATCATTCATCTTTTCGAGAGAAAAAATGATCTGGTCGTTCACAAGCTGATCTTTTACCCCACCGGTAATGTTTAAAGCGGAGGAAAGAACATCGGGGTCACCAATTGCAGTAATTTCAAAAGGGGCGGGATGCTGGTAGCCATCCACCGTTATGACAGGTCCAGTACACAAAATATACGAATTATGGGCAATTCTCTGGCCGTTAACGGAAATTGCTGACGCACCTGAAATGTAAAGTTCGTTGATCACCTTGAATACATGGTGTTCGTGGACAAGGTAGTTATTGATATTTTCTTCTTCAGGATTATACTCTCCATCAGCAAGAGTGACCTTAACACCTTTGCCGCTGACCTTCACCTTTCCCAGGAACATACGATATTTTTCAGCATCTTCCGCCATATTGAAGAAAACCTGGGCCTCTTTTGAAAGACTTGCTTCAATTTCCCTGACTTTCTCCTGCTTGGCATTCAGTTCCTTTTGAAGCTCGCGGTTTTTTTCTTCCTGTTCGATCAACTCATTCCTCAAGCCCAACTGCTGCTCCCACTGCCTGTTCGTCAAACCTTTGCTATGGTCATTCTCATCCTGGGTCACACGGAACGAAAAGGCAACCATAAAGCCAAGCACCAGAAAAACGAGTGAAAGGATGACACGGTTACTGTTCACTTTCTTTTTCAATTTCAACTTCCTCTGCTTCCTCTGATTCAAATGCTTTAAAATAGGAGCCAACCTCAAGGTCGATGACACCCTTTTTGGCAGGGTCCAGCTGGCTGACAATTGATGGGTAATGCGCCATCTTCTCAGAGAAAGTCCTGAGAGTGGCGTTAACCTCAAAGCCGTCATTCATATATAACTTGACAAGAAACTGATCTGTCTTTGAAGGCTTGGAATGAACCTCTGATATGGAATTGATGACTTCTTGAGGAAGTTCCTCAAGCGAAGCGATCATTTCATCCAGAACCTTGCCCTCTTTAAAACCGATCAGGATCGGAGCATTGACAGGAATTTCATCTATTCGTTTCTCACCAAGGATATGTCCATTTTCAAGGACTGGATAAAAATCCTTCCCCTTTGATATGTAGGCAAGCCGGTTGTATTCCTCAATTCTTATCGCCACTGTATTGGGGAGCAGGATATCCACAACAGCTTTTTTAACTTCCTGGATCTTTTGCAGTTCCTTTTCCACTTCTCCCTTGCTGATTTTCCATACATTGGTTTCAAGGGTAAGTCCGCTTTCTTCGACAATCTGATCATAAGAATAGGATTCATTTCCGGTAACAGTGATTTTCTTCACCTTGCTTAATGGTGATTGAAAATAGATCACACTGGCTATCAGGATAAAAAACATAGCGAGCAGCATGATGAGCCTTCTATTTGCTTTCTTGCGCCTCTGATGTTTTAACTTCGGAATCCGGTCTTCAATTGAGACGATTTTCCCCTTGTCCATTTTCAATCCCCTCTTTATCGGCTGAACCCATTTCCTAAAGAACAACATCTATCATGAGCTTACAGGTTGAAGCCATCTCTAAGATATATTTTCCAATGACCAGACGGATGACTGTATGCAGGCTTGTCCATACACAGTCTTTAAAAAAGGAAAAGAGGAACGGCACAAGAAAGGATACATGCTGTTTCTCTCCCCAATTTTCATCTAATCTAATGAATTATTATATCACAGAATTTGACAGCTTAAAGCAATTTCCTGTTATTTTCGGCCTATAATTTCAACCTCTGTCTCCATCTTGACTCCATGCTTTTCAAGAACTGTATCCTTAACGTGCTGAATAAGCCCCAATACATCCTCAGCCTTTGCATTTCCAGTATTGACGATAAAATTGGCATGAAGCTCAGAGATTTGCGCCCCGCCGATCCGGTGGCCCTTCAAGCCGGATTTTTCAATTAAATTGCCAGCGTAATTAGGAAGCGGATTCCTGAATACACTTCCGCAGCTCGGAAAGTTATAAGGCTGGGTATCCTTGCGGTAGTCCTTGTTTTTTTGCAGCTCAGCCACAATCTCTTCCCTGTTGCCTTCTTTCAACTGGAATACAGCTCCGACAACGATTCCAGGACGTTCCTTTTGGAGTACTGATGTACGGTAGGAGAACTTCATTTCTTCATTCGTAAGCCACTCAAGCGAACCATCCTCAAAAAGCACATAAGCTTTTTCAAGGATTTGCGAAATGTCGGATCCGTGGGCACCAGCATTCATATATACGGCACCGCCAATTGAGCCCGGAATGCCCCCGGCAAATTCCAGACCAGAAAGGCCTTTGCGGCTGATGGTGATGGCGAAGTTTACGAGTGACAAGCCTCCGCCTGCTGTTACCTTCGTTCCATCGATCTCTAAATCATCGATTCCAGAGCCGAGCTTTATTACAGCTCCTTCAATTCCTTTATCAGACACAAGGAGATTGGACCCTCTTCCTATTACCGTCCATTTAACAGCTGAGGATTTGATTACATCAATTGCTTTTTTTAAATTCTCAATGGATGAAGGCTCAATAAGTATGTCGGCAGGTCCGCCGATTTTCATTGATGTATGGTTTGCCAGCGGTTCATTTTCCTTGACGGAACCGATGTTCAATTCTCTAAGTTTGTCAGCTAGATCCTTCATAAATACCTTCCTTTCACGATACAGCTATTTTGACTATTTTATGCAGCTGCATGCCTATAGGCTACTTTTTAGCCAATTGCTCAATGAGGCTGTACAGCCTTTGGGCGGCGTCAGGTATGCCTAGTTCTTTGGCCGCTTTCTTCATACCGGCCAATTTCTCTTCATTCCCCAGGATCTGGTCAATATTCTCAACCAGCTTAGGTCCAGTAAGATCTTTTTCAAGCAAAAGCCTTGCTGCTCCATTATCACTCAGTGCCCTTGCATTCTTTTCCTGGTGGTTGTCAGTCACATATGGGCTTGGAATAAGGATGCTCGGAATCCCGAGTGACGTTAGTTCAGCCAACGTTGTAGCTCCGGCCCTGGAGACCGTTAAATCAACCCCGGCAAGTACCTCGGGCATATTATGGATAAACGGCTTTATGATTACATTTTCCGGATTCCCTACCAGTTCAACCTCTTTTCGGACTTCCTCAAAATGCACATCTCCCGTTACATATAACACCTGATATGTCTTGCTGCTTAATTCCGTCAGGCTTTTGACGACAGCCTCGTTGATCGGCCTCGCTCCCCTGCTTCCGCCAAAAATAAGAACTGTCGGTACCTTCAATTTCAGACCTGAAGATAATCGTCCCCTGATTCCATCCTGCCCCAGTACTTCTGACGCCCGCGGATTTCCTGTCAACACGACTTTTTCCTTCGGGAAGAACTCCCTGGCCTCTTCAAAACAAATGGCAATCTTATCAACATAGCGACTCAGGAACTTGTTTGTAAGACCGGGTACACTGTTTTGCTCATGGACAATTGTAGGTATGCCCATTTTCGCTGCCGCATAGACAACAGGGCCACAAACATAACCCCCGGTGCCAATTACAACATCGGGCTTGAATTCCTTAAGCATTTTTTTACTGTCTCTGACACCCTTAAGGAAGCGCAGGACGGTTTTTACGTTTTCAAAAGAAATCTTTCGTTTGAAGCCTGTAATATGTATGGATTTAAAGGGGATATTTTCCCTGGGCACCAGATTGCTTTCGAGCCCTTTTTCGGTTCCTATGTACAGAAACTCAACATTGCTATCCTTCTTTTGAATCTCCCTGATCAGTGCAAGCGCAGGATAAATATGTCCACCCGTACCGCCGCCGCTAACTGCTATCTTCATTTTCCACACCTCAGCAAAAATCTCTATTTCTCTATACAGCCATTCTTTCTCTTTAGGGTGGACAGTTTCAAGGAAACCCATCACCCCAGCAAATCATGGCTCCCGAGATTGTGCCATAAAAAAGGCACTTCCCGGTTTTACCCTATTCTACTATATTCTAAACTTCAGGACGATTTTTAAAGATATTGTTATTTAAATGTAATATAGCATGAACAGGAGTATATTCCTATTACTATTCAGGATGCTTGCTGCCTTTTCCAATAAATAAAAGACCCTGCTGCAGGGTCTTTTATTCTATGATCTCAATATCTTGAATGGCGGCTGATATTCAGCAGTACACCGACAGCCATGAGCATCAGTGTCAGGGAGGATCCCCCATAGCTAAGGAATGGGAGAGTGATTCCTGTTACTGGCATCAGCCCCGTTACGACACCTATATTGATCATGACCTGGATGGCGATCATCGCAATGATTCCGGTCGCGAGGAAGGTACCGAATAAATCCGGGGCACCTAACGCGATCCTGATGCCTCTCCACAGAAGCAAAGAAAACAGCAGGAGAATGAAGGAACCACCAATGAACCCCAGTTCCTCGGCAAGTATCGCAAAGATAAAATCGGTTTGCGGTTCCGGCAGGTAAAAGAATTTTTGCCGGCTCTGTCCAAGCCCCAGCCCGAATAATCCACCCGGACCGATCGCATAAAGTGATTGAATCATCTGGAAGCCGCTTCCGAGCGGATCCTGCCAGGGGTCAAGGAATGAAGTGATCCGTTTCATCCTGTATGGCGCTGAAACAATCAATCCGACAAAGCCTGCCACTCCAATTAACCCAAGTCCAACAAAGTGGCTGATCCGTGCTCCGGCTATAAAAATCATGACAACAGAAGTTCCAACCATCACAGTGCCTGTTCCTAAATCAGGCTGAAGCATAATAAGGCCAAAGGCCAAAAAGACAAGACCTAAAGAAGGAATCAGTCCTTTTTTCAGTGTGGTGATCATCTTCTGGTTTTCAGATAAAAACTTGGCGAGAAAGGCTATCATCGCAATCTTCATGAACTCAGACGGCTGGACAGAGAAGGCTCCTACGCCAATCCAGCTTCGTGAACCGTTCCGGACATTCCCGATTCCCGGAATCAGGACGAGGATCAGCAATACGAAACATACGATCAGGATGACCTTCGACCACGTCCGCCAGGTCCAGTAGTCAATATTCATGATAAAAAACATCGCAATGATTCCAACACCAGCAAACAGCATTTGCCGTTTCGCAAAGAAGAATGAGTCGTTGAACTTATAGTCCGCCCAGACAGCACTAGCGCTATAGACCATTATCAAGCCCACTGCCAAAAGCGTAAAAGTCAAGATCATAAGAAAAATGTCTGGAGTAGTCCTTTTCGTTGGCAAAGCAATACACCTCGGCTGTATGATTTAGGGCTCATATGCCGCTTCCCATCCAGCCTGCATGAGGCCAAACAAACTGAGTCATGCTGTTCAAGACAAGCCCTTACTTAAGCTTATGCACAGCCTCGATAAACATGTCTCCCCTGACCTCAAAAGTTTTGTATTGATCCCAGCTTGCACATGCAGGAGAAAGCAGGATGACATCGCCGGGTTCAGAGTGTTCAAATGCCACGGGAACGGCCTTTTCCACATTATCGACCTGCAAAATCGTTTTTATTCCTGCAACACGACCAGCCTGTCCAACTTTTTCTGCTGTCTGTCCAAAGGTAATCAAAGCTTTGACATTTTTTAAAGAAGGAATAAGTTCGTCAAAGGAATTGCCCCTGTCCAGTCCGCCAGCCAGCAATACAATTGGAGCAGCGAATGCTGCCAGGGCATTTTCAGTTGCTAATATATTCGTTGCTTTTGAATCATTATAGAATTTGCGGCCACCAATATTGCCTACATACTGGAGCCTGTGCCGGACGCCTGCAAAGGTGGTCAGCACCTGACTGATTGCATCTTTATCTGCTCCTGAAAGCAGAGTGGCAGCTACTGCTGAGAGGATATTCTCAAGGTTATGCTTTCCTGGCAGGACGATCTCCTTTGTTTCAATGATTCGCTCACCATTAAAGCAGACCCACCCATCCTTAACATATGCACCGTGGTCCAGGACCTTCTTTGTTGAAAAAGGAACAATTTGTGCCCGCGAATTGCGTGCAATCTCCATGACTTCTTCCTGGTCAGCATTCACGATCAAATAGTCTTCTGCTGTCTGATTCTTCGTGATTCGGGCTTTGGCACCGATATACTCATCCATTGTTCCATGGTAATCAAGGTGCGCATCATACAAATTGGTGATAATCGCAATCCTAGGCTTAAATTGGTCAATGCCCATCAATTGAAAGGAAGATAATTCAATTACAATCGTGTTTTCTGCAGTCGCTTCCTGTGCAACACCTGAAGCAACTGTTCCGATATTCCCGGCAATCAATGGCTTCTTGTTCCCCGCTTCAAGCATTTCGAAGATCAGGGTCGTAGTCGTTGTCTTGCCATTCGTTCCAGTTATGCCAACAAGCGGTGCCTCAGAAATTTGATAAGCCAACTCCACTTCGGTAATGATCGGAATTTCCTTTTCAACCGCTTTTTGGATCATAGGGTTATAATAAGGAATCCCCGGGTTCTTGACGACAAGCTCAAAGCCTTCATCCATCAATTCAATAGGATGGCTTCCGCAGACAACCTTGATTCCCTGCTCAAGCAACCCTTGTGCCTCCGGATTCTCCGATAGAGGCTTGCTGTCATTAACGGTCACGAAAGCACCCAGTTTATGTAACAGCGCAGCTGCGCTGACCCCGCTCTTGGCCAGACCAAGAACAAGTATTTTTTTATGCTGATAGGTTTTAATATGTTTCATTTAAATCCACACCTCTATATAAATTCCAAGGATGGCAAAAAGAAGTCCCACAGTCCAGAAAGTCACGACAACTCTCCACTCTGACCAGCCAATCAATTCATAATGGTGGTGCAGGGGACTCATTCGAAAAATCCTTTTTCCTGTTGTCTTGAATGAGATGACCTGAAGGATAACCGACAATGTCTCGATGACAAAAATTCCGCCGATGACGATCAGGATGATCTCCAGTTTTGCCAGAATGGCGATTGTAGCAATCGCACCTCCAAGTGCCAGCGATCCTGTATCTCCCATGAACACTTTCGCCGGGTGTGCATTAAATACAAGAAAGCCCAGGACTGCCCCGACTACGGCAACGGAGAAAATGGACAGTTCAAATTGGGATTGGCTCCACGCAAGAACAGCAAATGCTCCAAACGCAATGGCTGCCGTTCCGGAAACCAGCCCGTCAAGCCCGTCCGTCAGGTTAACAGCATTCGAAAAGCCTACCATCCAGAAAATGATGAACAGCGCGTATCCCCAGCCAAGATCGATGGAGAAATCAGTAAGCGGGATGCTTACCACTGTAGAGAAATCGCTTTGCTTAAAAATGAAATAAAAAATGACAGATATAATAATTTGGCCCAACAGCTTTTGCTTTGAGGTTAACCCAAGGTTACGCTTCATGACAACTTTGATGAAGTCATCCATAAAGCCAAGGAGTCCAAATCCTAAAGTCACGAATAATAAAAGATAAGTTTCAACACCAGGCTGTGAAAACTTGCCCGTCATGACAAGTGTCGTCACTGTGATGGATATCAGGATCATGACCCCGCCCATCGTGGGAGTCCCAGTTTTTTTCTGATGTGACTTCGGGCCTTCATCCCTGATGCTTTGGCCGAATTTAAGCCTTCTCAAAAAAGGAATAAAAACTGGAGAAAGCAAAACTGTAATTAGGAAGCCCATTAAAATTGTGAAAAAGATAACTTGCTCCAGCATTCTATTCCTCACCTGCCTTTTCCTGATTGCTGCCAAGACGATTGATGGTTTCAGCCATCACAGCTATATCATATGTTTCATCTGTTTCATTAAGAAGTCCTTTGTCAGCGAAAATGAATTTTGTTTTCTCGCTGATTTTTTCATGTTGTAACAAGTAGTTATAGTATGATTTCATAATTTTCTCTAAGCCTTTCAAATTGTCTTCTGTGAAAAAAATCGGGAAATGGTTCGGGGCATAAGCTGGGACCCGCTCGTTCTCAGGCCACACAGCAGCCACCGCACCGTTTGAGATTGCCTCCTGCAGGGTACCGGAATCGGCTGACACAGGAATAAACAATCCCTTCGGCTGCCTGGCACCAGCCAGGGAGCTTACAGTGCAGAAATGGATATTTTCATCATTTATTCCAGAAGTCTTTGAAAAAAGACCTGAAACATCCTGGTAAGTCAGCATATTACCTCTCCTCTATCGCCTCTCGTGCTACAATCCTGTCATCAAAATCAAATGTCCTGTCGCCTATTTGCTGATATGTTTCATGGCCTTTTCCGGCAATGAGGATGACATCTCCGGCTTTCGCATTTTTTATTGCATGCTGGATTGCCTCTTTCCTGTCAATGATTGAAGTGTAAACCTCACCCTTCACGCCTTCCTCCATGTCCTTGATGATAGCGTCCGGATCCTCGCTCCTTGGGTTATCAGAGGTGAAAATAGCATCTGTGGCATATTCACAAGCAATCTTGGCCATTAAGGGGCGCTTGGTACGGTCGCGGTCTCCGCCGCAGCCGACTACACAGAATACCCGTTTTTGCGCGAATTGCTGGACGGTCTTAAGGACATTTTCAAGGCTGTCTGGCGTATGCGCATAATCAACGATCACGGAAAAATCCTGGCCTGCATCGACCACTTCGAAACGTCCGGAAACACCTTTTACACTCTCGACAGACTTGATGATATCTTCTAAAGCGATTCCTGACACCAGTGCCGCTCCGATGCTGGCAAGCACGTTATAGATGCTGAATTTGCCGATCAGCTGGATATTCACATCCCTCACCCCGAACGGACTGATCAGATCAAATGAGGTTCCGCTGGCGGTCATGCTGATGTTGGCTGCCTGAAGATCAGCATGGTTGTCAATTCCATAAGTTAAAATATGTGCCGATGTGAGCATCGCAAACTCTTCACTTGCCGGGTCATCCGAGTTAAGGACAGCAAACTTTGGCTTATCGTGGTTGAATGCATTGCCCAGCTGGGAAAATAAAAGCCCTTTTGCTTTCCTGTATTCTTCCATTGTTTTGTGGTAGTCAAGATGGTCCTGCGTCAGGTTGGTAAACACCGCTACATTGTAATCCGTTCCATGAACACGGCCATAGACGAGAGCGTGAGAAGAAACCTCCATCACTGCTGTATCCACCTGTTCAACGACCATTTTCTTAAATGTTTTTTGCAGCGTCAGGCTCTCTGGTGTCGTGTTCTTCACTTCGAAAATTTGATCACCAATTTTTGTATACATGGTTCCGATCAACCCTGTTTTCTGGCCAGCATCCTTGAAAATCTTTTCAATGATATGGCTTGTTGTCGTTTTACCATTTGTGCCGGTGATCCCAACCATATGCAGCTTTTGGCTTGGCTGTCCGTAGAAAGCATCAGCAAGGACAGCCATCGCGCGAACCGTATCCTTGACCACGATGACGGGGACATTCAGTGGAAGCTCCCGTTCAGCCAGGACAGCTGAAGCACCATTTTTCACGGCAGATCCGGCAAAATCATGACCATCAACTGTATAACCTTTTATGCATATGAATAAACTTCCAGCAGTTACTCTTCGGTTATCATTTTCAATTGAAGTAATTTCGGGATTTTCTCCCTTGTAATCCACGAATGGGTGCAAGTAACCGATCAATTCGTGTAATTTCATAAATATCAAATCCTCTCAAACAAACATGGCGACTCTTATTTTACATGATTAGGCTGAAATTAGCCATTGTTGAGATGAAAAGTACAAGCCCTTTTTATGTTCGCCCGCTTATGATTTTCTGCTATTCTCCAAAACATGCAAAAGCGGGCGGCGGATTCCCATCCTGATGCCGCCCTGCCCTGCAGTATCCCTACAATATCACTTAATCATTCATATAAACTCTGATGGTCGAACCCTCTTTAATTTTTATCCCTGGAGACGGAAGCTGCTTAACCACCTTTTCTCCTGAGCCCGCAATATCAAGTTTGAAATTAATCAGCTGCTGCTGGAGTTCTTGCTTTGTAAGGCCCCTTAAATCCGGAACTTCCACCAGCGGTGTATCCAGCCAGGTAAGTTCTTTTTCTATCTGGTCCTTGCGCGGAGGAACCTCCATTGCCCGCAAGCTGTCTTCCATTATGTCTCCGACGATCGGTGCAGCAACAACTCCGCCAAATTGGACCGTTCCTTTAGGGTTGTCTACAGCAACATAGATGACAATTTGCGGATCATCAGCCGGTGCAAATCCAATAAATGAAACGATATGGTTATTTTCAAGGTACCGGCCGTCCTTCGCTTTCTGGGCTGTACCGGTCTTGCCGCCTACCCTGTAAGAATCAACATAAGCATTTTTACCTGAACCCTTGGCAACAACGCTTTCAAGAGCATGTCTGATTTCTTTGGACGTCTCTTCAGATATGACCCGCCTTTTCTGCTGTGGAGTTTTTTTCATTACTATTTCCCCTGTCAACGGATCGATCAGTTCTTTTGCGATATAAGGCGTATAGAGGATGCCTCCATTCACCGCGGCTGACACGGCAGCAACCTGCTGGATCGGAGTGACCGATACGCCCTGGCCAAACGCTGTCGTCGCCTGCTCGACAGGTCCAACCCTGTCAAGATTAAACATGATCCCTTTTCCTTCACCCTGAAGGTCAATACCAGTTTTTTGGCCAAAGCCAAAGTCTCTTACATATTTAAAAAGCGTCTCTTTGCCCAATCTGTCCCCCAGCTCCACAAACCCCGGGTTGCAGGAATTCTCTACAACCTCCAGGAAGGACTGACTTCCATGGCCGCCTTTTTTCCAGCAGCGGATACGGGCTCCCGCTACTTCTACCGAGCCGGAATCATGGAAATGATCTTTCTCTAAATCTACCTTTCCCTCCTGAAGCGCAGCTGCCAGGGTGACAATCTTGAACGTGGACCCTGGCTCATACGTGCTCCAGATTGGAAGATTGCGATTGTACACCTCAGGCGGCACATTCCTGAAGTTGGCAGGGTCGAAATCCGGCCGGCTTGCCATGGCGAGGATTTCTCCGTTGTTCGGATTCATGGCAATCGCGATGATTCCATCCGGATTGTATTTTGCCTGTGCAATGTCCAGCTCCCTTTCCACGATTGTCTGGACCCGGCTGTCAATGGTCAGCTTCAGGTCGAGTCCGTCCACTGGCGGTTCATAATCATCGGCCATATTGTTCATTCGCTGTTGTTTTGCATCAGCATAAAATTGAACAGAACCCTTTTGCCCCTTCAATTGCTTATCATAATAAAGCTCCAGCCCCATCAGCCCCTGGTTGTCGATTCCAGCAAATCCAAGAACATGGGAAAGATAACTTCCGTAAGGATAATGCCTTTTCGAATCCTCGCCTATGTAAACCCCCTTTAGGTCGAGAGCCCTGATTTCCTTGGCTTTTTCGTGAGAAATCTTCCGTCCTTCTGGAATTCTTTCAATCATCGCCTTCTTCGTAATATGCTGAAATGCTTTTTCCTTTGGCATATTTAAGGACTTGGCGAGAATTTCGGCAGTGGCCTCTGGATCCTTCACCTGCCGCGGAACCACATATACGGTTGGAGCACTGATATTCGTGGCGAGCGCCACCCCATTCCTGTCCATGATTTCCCCTCGCTGTGGTTCGAACGGAACATTCCTGCTCCATGAGTCCTTTGCTTTACCCGTCAAAAAGTCCCCAAGCATGAATTGAACATAGCCCAGGCGGACATCAATAATTGTAAAGACCAGAACCCCTACCAATAAAACGATTGCCAGCCTCTTCCTGACGGTTACATTTGAAACACGCATCTATTGAACGAACCCCCTTTTCCATTATTCCGATAATGTACAGATCGAATCTCCATTACACTCGTTCAAATATATGCTTGTACGAATTTGAATATAACAAGAAGTAGACAGGCTGATGCTTAATAGAAAAAAGAAAAACAGAGGAGGGGCTCAGCCGCCCACTTCCTCTGTTTCTTCACTTTCTTCTTCTTTTTTCTGGGATTTCTCAAATTGTTCCAGCGGGGTTTCCAGTTCCACAACAAGGTTTTCCCCTTCCTTGATTGGCGAACCAGGCTGCAGGCTTTGCTTTGTGACATAACCGCTGCCCGCCTTGTTCAACTTTACTCCAGCAATCTGTGCCAGTTTCATGACATCCCTTAACGACCAATCCTTCATATCAGGATAGGTCATGATACCTGAAGCTTTAATGATGACTTTTTCACCTTCAAGGGCAATCGTGTCCGCTTTTGGAAGCTGGTCTTCCACTTTGTTTCCGTCTCCGATGACAACTGTATTAAATCCTTTTGATTCAAGCAGCTGCTTGGCCTCTGCTGCTCCCATACCAACGATATCAGGAACAGCGTTTGAATCCGCCTTTTCCATTGATGCCGGTTTGATGTTCAAATACTGCAGGCTGCTTTGCATAACTGATTTAAAGATCATGGACGTCGGGATTGAACCCTTGAAATAATGATCGATTTCAGGCTGCTGTACTGCCACATAAACAATCAGCTTTGGATCATCCTTTGGAGCCATACCAAGAAAAGAGAAGAGATAATCGTTCGCTCCATTGAGATATCTTCCGTTTGTCGTGATATTTGCTGTACCGGTTTTTCCGGCAACATCATAGCCCTCAATCGCATACGCTTTTCCCGTACCATGCTCACCAGTAACAACCGTCTCCAGCACATCACGGACCTCTTTTGCGGTTTTTGCGGAAATTGGCTGTCCGACAGCTTTAGGCTCTTCTTGTTTGACCACTTCTCCTGTGTTCGGATCAACAATTTTGTCAATGATCCTTGGCTTCATCATCTTCCCATCATTCGCAACGGCAGTCGCAGCCTGGATCAATTGAATAGGTGTAAACGTCGACCCTTGGCCATAAGAGACCGTTACTTTTTCAACTGGCCATTGATACTGGATTTTACCCACAGCTTCATTCGGGAGGTCAATGCCTGTCGGCTGATCAAAACCAAAATCAGTCAAGTATTCCCGGAATTTATCCGTACCGATTTTTTCATTAACTAGCTTTGCGACCGCTACGTTTGAAGAACGCTGTAATCCTTCCAGATAAGTAATCGTTCCCCACCCCTGGCGATTGTTATGATCCCCGATTGATGCAGATTTTTCCGTAACTTTGTAGGAACCAGATTTATAATACTCTCCTGGATTCCACTTATTTTCCTCGATTGCCGCTGCCAGTGTGAAGATCTTCATCGTCGATCCCGGTTCAATCGGTGTTTCAACCACTTCGTTATGCCAGCTTTTATCCAGACCATCTCGGGTGGTTGGGTGGAAGCTTGGCCGCTGGGCCATCGCAAGGATATCCCCTGTCTTTGGATCTGCCACAACCGCAAGGATTTTTTTCGGTTTGAATTCTTTGTCAACCCTGTCTACAGCATCCTCAACAAACGTTTGGATCTTTTTATCGATCGTTAAATAAATATTGTCCCCATCTCTGGCGGGGTTTACCTTTTTCTCACTATCAGGAAGCAGGAATCCCCACAAATCACTTTCAAAAGAAACTGATCCGTTTTCCCCTGTCAGTTCATCATTGAGCGATTTTTCAATTCCTAGCTTACCGGTTGTAATCGTTTTTCCCTTTTCATCTTCCTTTTCAACAAAGCCTACCAGATGGGAAGAAAACACACCATTCGGATAGAATCTCTTTGAATCTCGTAAAAAAGTAATTCCAGGAAGCTTCAATTCTTCAATTTCACGTTTTGTCTGATGGGAAATGTCACGACCGGCTTTTCCGAACTCGACCTGGAACGGCCCTTTGCGTGACAGCCTCTCATAAATGTCAGCCTCACTCATATCTAAATATTTCGCGAGCTTCTTTGCTGTCATCTCGGGATTTTGCACATGTTTAGGTTTTTTCTTGTTGCTGGTCACAGATGGGTCAAGGATGGCCACAAGTGTATAAGCCGTTGTATCCTCGGCAACCACTTCCCCTTTACGGTCAAAAATCGTTCCGCGAACAGCCTCGATGACCTTTTCATCCGTGTATTTCTGCTGGGCCCTGGCTGCAAGAGCCTGACCGTGGACCTCACCGGTAACCTGGATCGTCACAAACCTGAAAATCAAGATGAAAAAGAGCAGGCTGAATAATAAAAACAATAGCGCTGCTCCCGCATTCATATGAGGTTGTTTCTTGTTCATCAGTTTTCCACACCTTTAACATTGTCTTCATTCAATGTTAAGCCGAGTTTTTCCGTAACCTGCTTAATGCGTTCATAGGTACTTAATTCGCTAACCTGGACTTCAAGGTCACTGTTTACTTTTTGCTGTTCCTGAATACTGCTCTCGATTAGCTGAATTTCTTTGTTGACTTCGTAAATGGCCGCCTGTTTTGATACCATGAATGTCGCGCCGAAACATACGATTGCTCCGAAAACCAACATCAGGATCTTTTCGCCGGGTGTAAGAATCGAACTTCTTCTTGCCGGTGCTTTGGCTGGTGCTTGAACAGTGCGCTGCTGCTGTTCCTGTTGCAATTTCCTTGCCAGATTGCTCATCATTTTCCCTCCTGAATCATTTTATTTTTATTTTTTCACTTTTTCAGCGATACGCAATTTCGCGGATCTTGCTCTGTTATTGAATTCAAGTTCTTCCTCAGATGGAAGGATTGGCTTCCTGGTAATCAGCTTCAGTTTTGGCTGGTATTCCTCAGGAATGATCGGCAGGCCCGGAGGAAGCGGCGGAGTTTCACTCGCTTTCTTGAAGGTCACCTTGCAGATTCTGTCTTCGAGGGAGTGGAACGTAATGACACTGATTCTTCCCCCAACCGCAAGAACGTCAATTGCCTGCTCAAGGGATTTTTCAAATACACCAAGTTCATCATTTACGGCGATCCTCACTGCCTGGAAGATTCTTTTCGCAGGATGTCCGCCCTTTCTTCTTGCAGGTGCCGGAATGACATCTTTGATCAGTTCCACCAGTTCACCTGTCGTTTCGATGTGCTTGGTTTCCCTAGATGTTTCAATCCTTCTGGCAATCTGTTTCGAGAATTTCTCTTCCCCATATTGGAAAAAGATTCTGACCAATTTCTCATATGGCCATTCATTAATGACATCATAAGCTGATAACGGAGCGTCCTGGTCCATCCGCATATCCAGCGGTGCATCATGATGATAGCTGAACCCTCTCTCCGGTGTGTCTAGCTGCGGGGAGGAAACTCCGAGGTCATAAAGGACACCATCCACCTCAGTCACACCTTGTTTCTCAAGCTCTTCCTTGAGATAAAGGAAGTTGCTTTTGATGATTGTCAGCCTGTCTCCATATGCTGCAAGCTTTTCCTTTGCATTTGCAATCGCGATATCGTCCTGGTCAAAGGCGTACAGCTTTCCTTTTTCCGAAAGCCTGGACAAAATCAATTCACTGTGGCCTGCGCCACCGAGAGTGCAATCCACGTATGTACCGTCAGGCTTGATATTGAGCCCGTCTACTGTTTCTTCCAGTAAAACTGTTGTATGTTTGAACATCATGATCCACCTTTCCAATCGAGGAGCAGGTAATATTATATCAGAATAATGTTACCCTTAAATATCAAATCCAATCATATTTTCCGCAATTTCAGCAAAAGATTCCTCAGATTCTGCGAAATATTCTTCCCAGATGGCTTTGCTCCAAATTTCAATTCGATTGGAAACACCTAAAATCACACATTCTTTCTCAAGCTTGGCGTATTGCATCAGCGGGGATGGGATGTTGACTCTCCCCTGCTTGTCAATTTCACTCTCGGTAGCACCCGAAAAGAAAAAACGGGTAAATGCTCTGGCATCTTTTTTCGTCAGCGGAAGTCCCTTAAGCTTGTCTTCAATCACTGACCATTCAGAAACTGGGTAGCCAAATAAACACTGGTCGAGTCCACGGGTAAGAATGAACATTTCTCCAAGGTTTTCACGCACCTTGGCAGGGATGATCAATCGGCCTTTGCTATCAACATTATGATGGTATTCACCCATGAACATGCCACTACCCCCACTTTCTAAATACAATGTACCACATTCCCCCACTTTTCACCACCTTATTTTAAATATTCTCCCCACGCTGTGGATTTCCTTCTCGAAATTATCGTTTCCATTAATTTCTTTGATTTTATTTTTGTGAAGAGAATCGGGGTTATTCCCCGTTGGGATGAATTTATTCCCCGTTGAACGCTGTTTATTCCCCGTTGGCTCGTGGATATTCCCCGTTGAAGACGATTTATTCCCCGTTGCACAAAAAAAGCCCCATTCTTATAGAATGGAGCTTTCACGTTAGAGCTTTATGATTTTATGGGTACCGTCGAATTCATAATGAAGCTTCAGCAGGTCAGGTACCAGGCTTAATCCATATCTGTTCAGATAGTAGAACGGGTTCCATACGCGTTCCTGTGGTGAACCGCCTGGCCTTAATGCATTCTCGATTCTTGTGAATTTCCTCAGGATATGATCATTTTTGCGGCATACTGCCTCTACAATTTTATCCTCCATGAATCCAATCTGGTTCATTAAAATCGATTCGTTCTTTTCCAGCATCGGCTTAAGCACAGGATCTATGCCTGTGGACTTTTCCCGGATCTGTTGATAATTTTCTATCAGCATCGTTTTGACGTTTTCAAAAAGTTCTTCGACTTCTCGGTCTTTTAGTGAATCGATGTATTTCAGTTCATGCCCGCCCGTTCCGGAAATTAGCACTTCCTGTAAATCCAGTCCTAGTTCCTCCATGTCCGACTCGACGGATCGTTCCAAAAGCGTAATATTTAAACGCGGCACAAGCGGGGGCATTTTCAGCCCAAAATGTTCAAACGCCATCTTCAGCTCAGCCCAATACGCAATTTCACCAGGTCCGCCGATAAATGCAAGAGTCGGGAAAAGCCATTCCTGCATCAATGGCCGGGTGACAACGTTATTGCTCAATTTTTCCGGATATTCGTTTGCCATCTCCACCAGCTCATCATATGTGAAGCTGATTTCACCATTTTTCCCTGTAAACCCTCCACTTTGTGGGTCGAACTGGAGCAGAATCCGCTCATTCACCTTTTCATCGTAGAAAAACAGGTTAGCAGCCTGTTCGCTTATATCGATCATATGAGAAAAACCTGCCGACTGGGTTCTCTCTTGCTGGCCAAGGACAGCGGAGGTAATCTCACGGTGGCTTTTAATCTGGTTGACGAAGTATTCTTTTTCCAGCTTCCTTAATTCCTTATTGCCTGAATCGACAATCAGCAGACCGGAATCTTTGAAGAGCTCCATTATGATCATCGCAAAGAAGTCAACAAAAGATTCTGCATTTTTCAAGGCATCCAGCGCAAAAGCAAGAACTTCCTTTGTATACTTTGTTTCCCCGTAGGTTTCCATTATTTCTTCCACCCACGAGTAACACAAATCCTTGTTGATACAAACTTCGGAAATCATTTTCTTTTCAAGGTTCTTTTCAGGATAAATCCACTTTTCCTGTTTATTGTTTTTCATGACAAACACATGATTTACTTCATGATAATCATGGTCCTCACCAGCAATCCAAAATACCGGGACAACCGGAACGCCTAGTTCAGCCTCTTTTTGTTCAGCAAGCTTTATGATTGAGATGACCTTATGGATTGTATAAAGCGGCCCGGTCAGTATGCCTGCCTGCTGCCCGCCAATGACAGCCACACTGTTTTCGTGCCGAAGCTTATCAATATTAGCCGATATTTTTTCGGATTTTGCATAACGTGACATGAAAGCCTGAATATGGTCAGCCAGTTCATTCCGCATGAATGATCTGCCTTTCAGTTCATTAACACGTTCTTCATATGAATGTTTATCTATAAAATTATAATGAAAGAAGCTCTGCAGTTCAGGGCTCCCAGCAAGGTAATCAGTCGCAAACCGGTTCGCAGCCGGAAGAGAGAGATCCAGCATCTCCATTGACGTGTACTTCCTTTCTCGTAAACAATTTTCACTGTTATGAGTATAGCATTGTTTAAAACGAAAAGAAAAAAACTTTGCCTTTCGAAATTTCTAAAATCAAGGTTTTTTCAGGAAAAAGAAAAGTGCTGGGTCTTCCTTCACCAGAAGGCAACCCAACACTATTCAAGCAAACAGAAATGTCAGGCGCTTAATCAACCCGAATACGACCAGGATGATATAGGCAGAAAAAAACAGCAGGAAATTGAAGCGCCAAAAACCCTTAAATACCTTGGGCAAAACGATTTCTTCTTTAAACTTCCAATGAATAAAGACAAAGATTGCGGCAAGTCCAAACAAGACAATCAAAATCAGCCAAAGGTATGACCTGTCCCATATCGTGAGGATCAGGAAATGAACAGACAGTACAAGCAGAAATGTGCTGAAATCAATTGCCAGATTGACTGACCTTCGATGGTTGCCCGTGATTTGTTTGCTAATGATGAACACAGCGAGGTAGCCAATCATTGGTACTGTTATCAATGTGGCAACAAATGCGGAAAAGAATCCCGGCATCATTCACCCTCCCTTTCGTGCTCCTTCCCCTTGATGCAATAGTAATAATTATGTATTAATGGAGCTTTGATATTTTTCTCTGCAGATCGTTCGAGCAAATAACCAAGGATAGCATCTATTTCTGTCTGCCTTCCATTTTCAAGATCCTTATACATGGATGAATGGTTATCAGCTGTTTTTTCACATACAGTCAACAGATTCTGAAAGTATTCTGCCTTATTGGTAAGCTCAAGAACCTGAGCACATTCATCAAATAACGAGGTAAATAACTGATAGAAATATGAATTTTGAATCAGTGCACCATTTTTCACCTTGAGCGTAGCCGTCAAAGGATTGATGACAGAATTGACAACCAGCTTCTTCATCAGCATTTGTTCGTAGTCAGGCTCCATCACGAATGGGAATTCAGCCGGTACAGCAGAAGACAATTCCTTTAAAACAGCTTCATTACCATTGAAAACAGCAGTCCTCGTCACACCCAGTCCATTATGGTAAACGGTATAAGGATTGGCTTTTACAGCACCATGCTCGACAGAACCTACGAAAATTCCGGGCGGGGACAGTTCCGACAGCTGCCTGATATGACCATAACCGTTCTGCAGAAAAAGAAGATTGCCAGATGCCTTCGCCTGGAGGATCGGCAACAGGCTCGGAAGCTGGTATTGCTTCACAGCAACAATGGTAAGATCCTCGGTACCCTGCCACATTTCAATAGGAGCAGCAATCAATTCATGTGCTCTGCCTGTGTAGTCTCCCCGAACAATATGTATTCCATTTTCATTAATTAAGTCTGATTGTTCCTGGGTTCTTGTGTATAGAGTGACAGTGTTTTTTAAGCTTAAGTAATAGGAAAACAATAAACCTAAAGAACCACCGCCGATAATGGCTATCTTCATAAAATCCCTCATCTGAATGAGTTTTGTGCCAAACTGGTCTATTAGTCATATTTTAGCAGAAACTCCACTTTAATAGGAAGAAGTGATTAAGATAATTTTAAATAATTCTAGCAATCCTATTACTCGTACACGATTTTCAGATAAACCAGAGGGATCCAAACAGGATCCCAGGAATTTGTTGATAAGAAAATCACTTCACTTTTTGTTTTAAAGTGGTGACCTATTTTTAACAAAAGAGGATATCTATTTTATTTTTCATAAAAATAAAACAAAAACTGAGTTGATTGTAGTGGAAGGCACGAAGACTCCAGTGGGATCAGCTGGACAGATGAGACCCCACAGGAGTGACCAGCGAATAGGAGGCTCACCGCCATCTTCGCGGAAAGTGAAGTGCCTGGAACGGAAATCGACTGCCTATTTTTACAGCTATCCCAATATAAAAAAGGGCGCCCAAAGAGATTTGCTTTTGGGATACCCTTGTTTTCGTCATTAAACTGGATATACTGGATGCTTCCTGACGCTGAATTCCATATCCTTTGTTTCATACAATTTGAAACGATCGATCAGAGCGTTCCTCAGGTCATTGGCTGCTACGATGTCGTCAACAATTAACTCTGAGGCAAGCTTATAAATATCTATGCTTTCTTTGTATTCCTGATGTTTTTCCTGGACGAAAGCAATTTTCTCCTTCGGATCTTCAATTTGGTTGATTTTATTGGAATATACTGCATTAACTGCTGCTTCAGGTCCCATTACCGCAATCTGGGCGGTCGGAAGTGCAATGCAACAATCTGGTTCGAACGCCGGACCTGCCATAGCGTAAAGGCCTGCGCCATAAGCTTTGCGTACAATGACAGATATTTTCGGAACAGTCGCCGAGCTCATGGCAGCAATTAATTTTGCTCCATGACGGATGATTCCTGCTCTTTCTACTTTTGTTCCAATCATGAAGCCCGGGACGTCAGCCAGGAATAATAGCGGAATATGGAAAGCATCACATAGCGTAATGAATTTCGCCGCCTTGTCTGCTGAATCCACGAACAATACGCCGCCCTTTACCTTTGGCTGGTTCGCAATGATCCCTACTGCGCGGCCATCGATACGCGCCAGCCCTGTGATGATTTCGGGGGCAAACAGCTTTTTGATTTCAAAGAAGCTGCCCTCGTCAATAAGTGCATCAATTCCTTCATACATATCGAATGGTGCATTCTGGTTCAACGGGACAATTTCTTCAAGGCTTCTGCCTGCCTTTGGAGAAATTCCTTGAAGAACTGCTGTTTTCGATTGGAAGTTTGCCGGGAAATAGCTCACGTACTTTTTCGCGGATTCAATAGCTTCTTCTTCACTGTATACAAGCATATCCCCCACACCGCTGACAGAGCAGTGCATGCGGGCTCCGCCCATTTCCTCAAGAGTAACCTTCTCCCCGATTACCTTTTCTGCCATCCTTGGTGATCCAAGATACATTGATGCGTTTTGGTCGACCATGATTACGATGTCGCAGAATGCAGGGATGTAGGCTCCTCCAGCAGCTGACGGACCAAATAATAGGCAGATTTGCGGAATGACCCCGGACAGTTTAACCTGATTGTAAAAAATCTTTCCCGCCCCTCTGCGGTTAGGGAACATTTCAAGCTGATCGGTAATCCGCGCACCAGCAGAATCTACAAGATAGAGCAAAGGCACCTTTAGTTTTTCAGCCGTTTCCTGAATCCTGATGATTTTTTCTACTGTTCTGGCTCCCCAGGAACCAGCTTTAACAGTAGAATCATTTGCCATAACGCACACTGTCTGTCCGCCGATCTTCCCAATTGCGGTTACCACGCCATCAGCAGGCAGGTCGCCTGCCTGGAAATTGGCGAACTTCCCATCTTCCTCATAGATTCCGCCATCAAACAAAAGATTCAGGCGGTCGCGCACAAACATCTTATTCTGCTCGGCCAGCTTTTCATGATACTTTGGATGGCCGCCAGCCTCGATTTGCTTCACTTTTTCTTGTAATGTATCAGATAGAGTTTTAGCGGTAGTCATTATTCCCCTCCTCCAGTTCTATTATTCTAGTACAAGCAGGACATCGCCTTCGTTCACGAAATCTCCTACGCTTACCTTTACCTCTGCAACATTCCCTGCTCCCTGGCTTTCAACTGGAATTTCCATCTTCATTGATTCCAGCATCATCACTTCCTGGCCCTCTGTTACGGAATCTCCTGCTGCCACCATAACGTTCAAAACTGTCCCTGCCATATTCGCTGTAATTTCTTTCATGTTCATTTCCCCCTCTATTTAGATGCCAATTTTCGTTCTGTTAAATAAGCCGTCGTATAATGACCGGATCTGAAGCCTTCCTCACCTAGAATGTCAGCAAACAGCGGTGCATTCGATTTGATCCCATCCAGCTTCAATGCCGAAAAAAACTCCTGTGCAATCTGGATCGCTTCAGCCCTTGTACTGCCGGCAACAATGCACTTAGCCACCATCGGATCGTAAAAAGGTGTAACAGTTGAACCCGATTGATATCCTGAGTCGACACGGACTCCTTCCCCGTCCATCCAGGTGAACTCATTGATTTTTCCTGGAGAAGGAAGGAATCTGACTGGATCTTCGGCATATAGGCGGAATTCAATTGCCCAGCCTTTCTTCCCGATTTCATCCTGGAGCAGCGGAAGTCTTTCCCCGCGCGCCACGAGGATCTGCCATTTCACAAGGTCCAGCCCTGTGATTGTTTCTGTTACTGGATGTTCAACCTGCAGCCTCGTGTTCATCTCAAGGAAATAGAAGTTTTCATCCTCATCGACGATGAATTCAACAGTGCCAGCATTCTCATAATTTACTGCCTTAGCTGCTTTCACTGCCGTATCATACATCTTCTGCCTCGCCTCATCCTTCAGGAATGGCGAAGGTGCTTCTTCAATGACCTTCTGATGGCGCCTTTGAATCGAGCAGTCACGCTCAAACATATGAACATGGTTTCCGTGGGAATCACCAAAAATCTGCACCTCCACATGGCGTGCGTTCTTGATGTATTTCTCAATGAACACTTCGTCCGAACCGAAGTAAGCCTTTGCTCTGCCTTTCGTTGAGTCAAAATTCTTAGCGAGCGCTTGCTCATTTTCACAGAGCACCATGCCGATGCCGCCACCGCCGCCACTGGCCTTCAGCATAACAGGATAGCCAATTTCACCAGCCAGCTTTACAGCTTCATCCAGAGTTTTTAGCCCCAGGTCACTCCCAGGCACGACAGGCACTCCTGCCTCTTCCATTGTTGACCTGGCAACGATTTTATCGCCCATCTTTTCTAATACATCCGGGGCAGGCCCAATAAATGTAAGTCCTGCTTCCTTTACCTTGCGGGCAAATTCAGCATTTTCCGATAAGAATCCATATCCTGGATGGATGCCATCCACGTTTTCGGCTTTTGCGATTCTTAGAATCTCATCTGCATTCAGATATGATTTTTGAACAGGCGGCTCTCCAATCCGGAATGCACTGTCAGCTTCCTTTACAAATGGGAGTTCCTGATCAGCGTCCGAATAGACAGCTACTGTTTGAATCCCCATTTCACGGCAGGTGCGGATGATGCGAAGCGCAATTTCTCCCCTGTTTGCAATTAGAATTTTTTGCACGCTCTTTCCCCTTTCCCGTAAAAAATTCACTCACATTTTAAAATTCTACAATATTCTGTTTATTTCCTGCAAAAATTGGAACCGCTTTCTAAAATTCAAATGCAGAATTTTTCATGTTTTTATAATATAATAAAAATAAGTTATTTAAAACAAATATATTAGCTGTCTTTATAAACAGGGTATATATTTATTGTTGAAGTACTGGCAGCTTGTGAATGGGGGAATGCATTTTGGCACATAAAGTGGAGAAATTGAAAATCAATTATAAGACATTAGAAGAATTCAAGAAATTTAAAGAGTATGGACATCAGGAGTTGTCGATGCTAGAGGATCTGGAAGCAAACATCGTGGAGAATGATAGTGATTCACCATTTTACGGCATCTATTTCGGCGACAAGCTGGTGGCACGTATGAGCCTTTACCAGGTGAAGAAGCAATTTGACCGCTATTTCGAACCTCCACAGGATTACCTGGAACTATGGAAACTGGAAGTTCTTCCAAACTATCAGGGCAAGGGCTATGGCAAAGCGCTGGTTGAATTTGCGAAAAAATTCGGCCAGCCAATCAAAACCAATCCAAGAGTCAAATCACAGGATTTCTGGGATAAGATGGGGTTCACTCCTGTTCATTATGATGTAGACAGGGATCGCGGCGAAAATCCGCTTGTCTGGTATCCTGCCGGCGTAACAGAGTAGCTTCAATAATCACAGAAAAAGCGCCTGCCGTTTCGGCAGGCGCTTTTTTACTATTTTTCAACCTTTTCAAGATTCCCTTTACCTTCGACCTGGAAGTTCAGCTTCTGCTGCTTTTCTTCGTCTTTCGGGCCAACTCTTTTCCTGGCCCGCTCCATGATGTCAATCAGGGCGCGATAATCCTCTTCCATGGATTTTAACTGCGTTTCCAGTTTTTCATTTTCTGCAGACAAGTAATAGATTTGTTTTTCGAGTCCGCGGATTTTTTCTTTATGTTCATCCAGAGTTTCCTGGCTGTCAGCGCTGCCTGCCTTTTCATAAAGCTCATCCAAATATTGCTTTACTGCATCAATACTCAGGCCAGGCTGCTGTGACTGCGGTTCGGGAGAAGGATTGGCAGCCTCAGCCGCAGGCACCTGGGCATCCTCAGCCCTGCTCTGTGACTTGCCTTGTTTCTTTGCTTCCTTCCGCTGTTTCTTTGCCAGTTCAATACCAGATTTATATTGTTTTCTTACATATGAATTCCAGCGAAAACCGCAGGCAGCGGCCGTCCTAGAGAGCTGCTTTCCTACTTCTTCGAATGCTTTCAATTGCGTACCGCCCTCACGGATGTTGCGCAACACTACTTCAGCCAGCAATAAATCTTCGTCTTGAGACCAGGCATCCTGTCGGGTTAATGGCATCAAAAAATCCCTCCTATTGTTTTTTATTCATTCATATGCATCTAATAGGAAAGATAGACTGATTACACCAAATACCCTGCTATTTATTTTTATTTTTTCTTCGTCATGAATTCGTCCACTTTACGATGGTGAGCATCATCCTCCCACAATACCGCACATCGTGAGGCTTCTTCTTCCATTCGTTCTAACATCGATAATTGCTCCCATTTTTTATTCAGCAACGTTTTATATGCTTTTAATACAGTTGGCTCTTTTTTCAGGCTCTCCTTTAAAAATGAGAGACATGCATCCAGTGGATCTCCCTTATAGACATGGTGGATGAATCCCAATTCCTGAAGTTCTTCTGCAGTATGTATGTTTGCGTCAAGCAGCATTTTCAGGGCTATATGTTCCGGCAGTTTCTCCAACAGGATCGTGCCCCCTCCCCAGCCACTCGTTATCGCCAGATTGGCCTGAACAAATCCGGCCTTCATTCCCTCTCTTCCAATCCGAAAATCACAGGCTGCAGCAATTTCACAGCCGCCGCCAACAGCGGAACCATTGAGTATCGCGATAGTAGGCTTCGGAAGAACAAGAAGTTTATGAAGGATACCGGCCATCCTGGACAGCATGCCCTTCGCCTGTTCTTCTGTTTTCAGTTGATGAAACGCCGATAGGTCCCCTCCTGAACAAAAAGCCTGATCCCCCGCCCCGGTAATCGCAAAAACCTTCACATCGTCCCCTTTTGCCAAATCGAGTGCTTGTTCAAGCCCTTCCATCACCTCGTAATTAATGGCATTCCGCCTTTCCGGCCTATTGATTGTGAACAGTAAAATACCTTCAGGTTCCTTCGATATTATGTATGATTCCATCATTGTCCTCCTCCAAGACTAGTATCATAAATTTTAGCAATTTTCCGGAGAATTAAAAAGTGAAAGAACAAAAAGCGCAAGCGCCTCGTTAAGCCCCGACAAGCGCTGGAGGGCCGACCAGTGAAGTCGTTCTTTGACTTCATTGGGCGGACCGAAGCGACTCGAGGGGCTAGGAGCTGGAACTGGATTAAGAAAAATTCTTGGAGTTATTCACAACTCAATAATTCTATAATTTCGTTAACAACAAAAAAAGCACAGGGATGCGGATGCATCCTGTGCTTTTTTCGAGAGAAAAATTAGTCGTTTACAACTTCTTTTCCTTTGTATGTTCCGCAAGCTTTGCACACACGGTGAGCAAGTTTCATTTCACCGCAGTTAGGGCATGCTACCATACCCGGAACTTGTAATTTAAAATGAGTACGGCGTTTTCTTTTCGCAGTTTTAGACGTTCTTCTAAATGGTACAGCCATTCTTCCCACCTCCTTAAAAGGAATAAGAAAGTTGATGAAGGCCAGTCCATTCCGGGCCTTCACGCTCTTTTTTAATCGGTTAGTCAGAGGAATCCTTGGAATCCTCAAAGAATTTTGCAAGTCCGGCAAGCCGGGGATCAAGTTTTTCGGATTTCTCCTGTTCCTCGATTACTTCCCAATCCTTACCTGACTGGGGTGCGCCTTCTTGACCAGCGCCATCATCACAGAATACCTGCATCGGCACTTCCAGCAGCAGGATCTCCCTGATGATCGGTTCAAGATCAAGGACATCGCCTGTTACTTGATAAACTTCCTCGTCAGCCTCGTAGTCGTGGCTATTCAACATGAAAGTTTCAGTAGTTTCAACATCAATCGGATAATTTACGTCAACCAATGTCCGTGAACACGGAAGAATCAGATGGCCTTCAATCCGAATATGGAAAGTTACTCTCGTGGCACTGATATCGGCCCTTCCAGTAAGCTGGATCGGAGAAACTTCTCGAATCGTCGGATCTGTTTCCTTTATTGCATCCATCCGGACAATCTCATCGATCAGAAAGTCCTTGTTTCGATGTTTTTGTATCTGACTTATTGTCCATTTCATAGAATCACCCCAAGGCAACAAAGGTAATTATAGCCCTTCGCGTAATCATTTGTCAATATTTTTTCTTTACACTATAATTTACATAAATACTTTAAATTAAACTTCAAAGCAATGCAATATCCATCTTATCATGAAGGAGTCCTAAAATGAAAGCGGTCGGTGTCGTTGTTGAGTATAATCCTTTCCATAATGGCCACTTATTCCACCTGCAGCAGGCAAAAGAAAAATCTGGTGCTGATATTGCCATCGCGGCAATGAGCGGGAATTTTCTGCAGCGGGGAGAACCGGCGCTCGTCTCAAAATGGGCAAGGACTGAAATGGCCCTGGCCGCTGGCGTGGATATCGTCTTTGAGCTTCCCTACCGTTTTGCGACCCAGCACGCGGAGGTATTTGCAGAAGGAGCTGTATCGATACTTTCTGCCGCCGGGTGTACAACGCTTTGTTTTGGAAGTGAATCCGGTGACCTCGAAGCTTTTAAAAGAACAATTGCTTACCTGGAGACAAACAATGATCGGTTCCAGGAGCAGATCCGATTCTACACAGGGGAAGGACACAGCTATCCAAAATCGATCGCGCTCAGCTTCCGGTCATTATCCCCTTCGGAGGAGTTTATCGATATATCCAAGCCGAACAATATCCTTGGCCTTCACTACATACAGGCGATCATCAGCCAAAAAAGCGCTATGCAGGCGGAAACCATCACCAGAAAGAACGCCGGTTATCATGATGAACACTTCGCCTCTGCTACCATCGCCAGTGCAACAAGCATCCGGAAAGCCCTTTTCGGTGCATCCGGTGAAATCGAAACCATAAAGCAGTACGTTCCGGATACCACCTATGAACTGCTGCTAAAGTACAGGGATGATTATGGCGGATTCCATTCATGGGAAAGCTACTGGCACCTGTTGAAATATAAACTGCTCCAGAGCACTCCGGCGGAAATAAAAGAATTTTACGAAGTCGAAGAAGGCCTCGAGAACCGGCTGCTAGCCGCTGCGTCTGCATCGGATACCTTCCAGGAATTCATGGAGGCTATTAAAACGAAGCGATATACTTGGACCCGGCTTCAGAGAGTATGCCTTCATATATTGACCAATACTCGGAAAGATACTATGAAAACCGCTCCCCACACCGCAAATTATTTACGATTGCTGGGAGCAACCGATAAAGGCAGAGCTTACCTGAATGGTAATAAAAAGAATTTCAGCCTGCCGCTCATTTCGAAGCTCTCCTCCTATTCCGAACAGGATATTGATTTGGATATCAGGGCTTCAAAAATTTATGCTCTGGGGCAAACGGGAGGAGGACAGGAACGATTGCTCAAAGAGGAATTTGCGCGTCCGCCAATCATGCTTTCGGCAAAATAAAAAATCAAGCTGAATCAGCTTGATTTTTTATTTAGATTTTCCAAATAAGATACTGCTTCTTCAAACGTATCGACCGGGACGATTTTCATTTTTGTTTTAATATCCTTCGCAGCAATCATTGCTTCTTCGTAATTGGAACCCTTCGCCCCTTTTTCAAATGGTGCAAAGAAAATTTCTGCTCCTGCCTTATCTGCAGCCACCACCTTTTGCTGGATGCCGCCGATTCTTCCTACTGTACCATCAGAGCTCATTGTTCCAGTGCCTGCTATTTCATATCCCTTCGTCAAATCTTCTTCGATCAATTGATTATAAATTTCCAGAGAGAACATCAGCCCGGCAGAAGGTCCGCCTATCTCTTCCGAATGGACCGTCACATCAGGATCAACATCTATTTCTTTGTCATCAACAAGCTGGATGCCTACAACAGGACGCTCACTGCCATCATCCAAGGCCTTAAGCGGAACTTCCACATTGTTTGTCTTGCCATTCCGTTTATAAGCTAATTGAACGATATCTCCCGGTTTCTTTGAACTGATATAAGCAATGAAATCATCGGAAGACTCAAATTCATTTCCATCGACCTCGAAAACGAGATCACCCGGCATAAGCTTTCCTTCAGCCGGCATACCTTCCATGATCCTAAGCACATAAACACCCTTATAGTTATACTCTACCGGGATACCCGCTTTCTTGTACGCCACTTCTATTGCGACGGTCTTCGAGTTATCCATCATGTGTAGCTGGCGGATATTGTATTCCTCATCAGATTCATTTTCTGCCCTGATATCTTCCACAGGATATAGTTCCTGATATTTGCTCATCTTCGCGATGATATAGGAATATATATTTGCTCTCCCCATCCTGACGGTCGTCAGCATGAAGCTGCCTTCTTCCTCATATCCGCCTTCCACTTCGATGATCGGTTCAAGCTCCTTTGCCATCCCCGGCTTTGAAACATAATAAGGCAAATAATAGAGGGCACTTGCCATTAATAGGACAGCTGCCAATATTGACAGGCTGATAGACGCTTTTCTGCTCATTCTGTTTGGGACCCCTTCCACTGCTCAATACACTGTTTAATTTTATCAATATGTTTTCTGGCTTCTTCCTCACCAATGTCAATGATTTCTTCTATATTTGTGAATGCCTTTGAATTGTACATCTCCACTGGCGGCCTGAGCATGATATCGGAGGCAACCTCACGATTAGCCACAAGCTCCATCTGCATAATATCGATACTTTGCATGATGACATCAAAAATGGAAGTAACCTCACTATTCACTTTTACGCTGGATACATCAACGGCAATGACAATATCCGCTCCCATCTCCTTGGCGACTGATACAGGAATCCTGTCAACTACTCCTCCGTCTACAAAAAGCCTTCCTTCCAGCTTTTCCGGAACAAATATACCAGGGATTGCGATGCTCGCCCTGACAGCTTCAGCTACCGGTCCATCCCTGAAAACCACTTTCTCACCTGACATTAGATCTGTTGCCACGATGCCGATCGGAATATCCAGTTCCTCAATGTTTTTGCCATGAGTGAAAATCCTGATTAATTCTTTCACCCTTTTTCCAGCGATGAACCCCATTTTGGGGACGGTGAAGTCCAGATAATATTTCCTCTTAAATACACGGGAAAGCTTATATAGCCGTTCAACATCAAGACCCGCCCCATAAAAGGAAGCAACGAGTGCCCCCATGCTGCTGCCGGCAATCAAATCAATGGGGATCCCTTCGTCCCTCAAAGCCTTTATAACACCCAGATGGGCAAATCCTCGTGCGCCGCCTGAACCAAGAGCCAAACCAACCTTCGGGCTCGCCAAAGCTTTTTCCTCCCTTAAAACCGTAATTTCATCCATACAAACTAAACTTGGTCTAATTTAAAGTTCAGCGAGTATATTGATTTATATGAGGACAAGGCTGACAACTAACCATATATTTTGTTTTTAATGTGCTCTTTGCGCAGTTCGGCAATCATGCAGGAAGTCAGCCATTAAAAACAAGGAGAATACATACAACCAGCGGCGGATGGAAAATAACCCCACTGATCAAGTTTCTCTTTATTTTACCACTGATTATAAAAGTTTCACAGCAACAGACGAACAGGAGGGAGGATAAAAGGTGCTCAAATCCAGAATTAAAACACTCTTCCTTGCAGCCTCTGTCACCTTGCTGGCTGCATCGCTCATCTCTTTTCCTCAGGAATCCTTTGATGCTTCAATCAGAGGGTTGAATATGTGGTGGGAAATTGTCTTCCCTTCTCTCCTGCCTTTTTTCATTGTATCTGAAATGCTGATTGGCTTCGGTGTTGTCCGTTTTATAGGAGTATTGCTCGAGCCTCTGATGCGTCCGTTATTCAAGGTTCCAGGGGTCGGCGGATTTGTGTGGGCAATGGGTATGGCTTCAGGATTTCCTGCCGGGGCGAAGCTTACTGCCCGCCTTCGCCAGGAGGGGCAGTTAACAAAGATTGAAGCAGAAAGACTGGTTTCCTTCACCAATTCATCCAATCCTCTTTTTATTTTCGGTGCGGTTTCTGTAGGGTTCTTTTATAATGTGCAGCTGGGGATCATACTCGCTCTTGCACATTACCTGGGGAACATAAGCGTAGGCTTGATTATGAGATTTTACGGAAGAAGTGAAGAGAAGTCTTCAAAAGAAAAAGATAGGAATCTGTCGATAAGGGATGCATTCGCTGCATTGCATCGGACAAGGATCAAAGACAACCGTCCGATTGGAAAGCTCCTTGGTGATGCTGTTATGTCATCCATTCAAACATTGTTGATGATCGGCGGTTTCATCATCTTATTTTCTGTCATAAACAAGCTATTGTTCCATTTGCATATTACCGCCTTTCTGGCAGAGTTCATCGAAATTGCTCTTGCGATGCTCGGAATGACCGAAATGCTGAGCATGCCATATATCTCCGGGCTTTTCGAAATCACTCTCGGGAGCCAGATGACCAGCCAGGTTCAGGAGGCGACTCTAATGCATCAGGCTGTGATTACCAGCTTCATCCTCGCTTTTAGTGGTTTCAGCGTCCAGGCACAGGTTGCGAGCATACTTGCTCAGACCGATATCCGTTTCCAGCCTTTCTTCTTCGCAAGGATTCTGCATGGCATTTTTGCTGCTGTGTATGCGTATCTACTGTGGACTCCGGTTTATGAGCGCTTCTTTGAAGAGGGACAGCCATCCAACGCACTTCCAGTGATGGAGTATTTGACAAACGAGGGCAGCCGCCTTGCAGAGGCGTACAGCCTGATTGCCGCAGCTGGGCCGCTCGTCACCATCGGCAGCCTGATCCTTTATATTTGGATACTCGGTAATCGCATGATGCAACAAAAATAACGGGCAGCAATCTGCCCGTTATTTTTGATTCTCATTGAATTTTTTCACAAGAGCTTCTTCGACTTCCACAGGGACCAGCTCGGATATTTTCCCTTCATACTTTGCAACTTCTTTGACAATACTCGAACTTAAGAATGAATACTGGTTGTTCGTCATGATGAAGAAAGTTTCAATCTTATCATTCAATACTCTGTTCATTGAAGTGATCTGCATTTCATATTCAAAATCCGAAACGGCTCGCAGCCCACGGATGATTGCGTTGGCATTAACGCTTTCGGCATAATCTACAAGCAGCCCCTGGAATGAATCGAACTTGACATTCGGGATATGCCTGGTCACCTTTTCAATTAAGTCAATTCTCTCTTCAACTGAGAATAATGGCTTCTTAGAAGAATTATTCAAAACAACTACATAGATTTCGTCAAAGACCTTGGCAGCCCTTGTGATGATATCTAAATGCCCATATGTAATTGGGTCAAAACTGCCAGGACATACAGCAATCCGTGCCACTTATACTTCCCCCTCATCTTCTCCAACAAGTTTAAAAAGTGTGATCCCTATGATTCCGTATTTCTCGCTTCTGGTCTGTATCAGACTGCCCACTTCTTCAGGCAGTGAAATGTCAGAAGCGTGCTCGCAGACAATGATTCCTTCTGCATTAATCAGCTTCTCATCGCTGATCATTTCAAGCAATTTCACCAGCTGCTGTTTTTTATATGGCGGATCTAAAAATATGTAATTGAAAACTAGTTCTCTTTTCCGGATTGCTTTCAAGGCCCTGACTGCATCATTTCTGTACACTTCGGCCCTATCCTCAAGACCCACTGATTTCAGGTTTTCATTAACGACATGTATCGCCTTTCCTTCCCGGTCAACGAATATGACTTTATCGAGACCCCTGCTCAGCGCTTCGATCCCCAGCCCGCCGCTTCCTGCAAATAAATCCAGGCCAAGACCTCCATTGAAATAAGGACCAATCATATTGAATAATGATTCCTTGACCTTGTCTGTCGTCGGTCTCGTGGATGTCCCGGGTACCGCTTTTAAACTCCGCCCCTTCAATTCACCTGATACAACTCTCATCTTATGTACTCCTCAATCATAAAGGCTTTTTTCATTATAACTTGCTGCTTACACCAAAATCAGCGGAATTTCACGTTCAGTATTCCAATCATTGTTTGAAAGCAGCAGCAATCGACACAAAAAACGAAATTACTCCCTTATCCTACCACACCTGCAAAAAATTAACCAAATAAGTGTATAACGCTTCCTATAATGGAAATAATGAAGGTAACAACATCAATTCGAGGATGTTGTTGCCAACCGCGGAGAAGACTTACGTTTCCCCATAAGTTCTTCCTCCGGTTTCTCCTCTCCCTTTGCCTTCTATCCTGTAAAAAGGATATAGAAGGACCCTGCAGAATCTGCAGGGCTTTTTTTTTGACTTGCCACTCCCTTTTCAAGCGCGCTCCTAATGCATTCACTATCATGGTACAGTTCATTTTTTATCAGTTGCCTGTTTATCCAGCGCCAGCCTGATGCTTTCTTCATCTTCTGTTATGTTCACCTTAAAAATCGCATTCAGCCATTTTTTCTCGATAAAGAAATGGCCATTTATACTATGGAACGGCTTTTCAAGCAGACCAAAGCTCTCTCCGTTGAAAATAAAGGTTTTATTTTTCAGGTTGAAAGTATAATGGCTGTTGCCGGATGTAATAGTAAGGAACTGCCTGTCCGGGCTGGCTTCTGTTTTGAAGCCGAGGATCTCCATCGTTTTTTCTAGAGGAAAAAGATTTCGCTGATCTTTCATTATGACCCCTGCTTCTGAAATTGTATTCCCGTTAATAACGACATTCCGGCTGTCAAGGAATAGCATCGGGAAAAGGCCGGGATCTTTATTTCTATTCATGGCGAAGAACTTCGTTTCCATCCCTTTTATTGAAGACAACCGTTGATCGAGCATAGCGAATGTTAGCCCGCCTTCTGATAGGGAATCAACAAACTCTTTTAGCTCTTCACCTGAAAATACGCTTCTTAGCTCACTTACGGCTGTTTTGCTTTTACGATCGACCGGCTCCACATCTGTTATGAGCGAAGCCAGAGCTTCCAGAACCCAGGCCTCTCCCTCAGCGATTTCCGGAAATCTCGAGGATAATAATGAAATCGCAAGCTGGTGTTCCAGTTCTTGCTTTGACATACTGTTCCCTGCAAGAAGCAGACCTTTTCCATGGACAATCCGCTTGTCATCACCTAGGACCACTGACAAATGGCTGTCTTCAAAGTTTGCCAGACTTTCAAATTTGTATATTTCCTGTTGCTTCGAAGGGGTATAGAAGTGGATTCCCCTCTGACTGGAAAGCTTGGCAAGAGGCTTTTCCTGCCAGTACAGAGCTGGATTTGCCATAGCCCCCTCAAAAACGTAATAGTGGAGAAGTTCTGTCTGCTTATACCCCTTTAACGGCAAACCAGAAGCCCATGTTCCCTTTCTATGAAGCTGGTCGATGACTTCTATTTTTGTCTGGGTTACATCTTCATCTTTCAAGGAGATAAGCCATTCATTCAGCAATAATTGAATCCCCGCTGCATTTTCTATCTCGTATTGAAATTGTAGTTTTGTCCCTTTTGGCAAGGCTTCCATATTTTTGTCGCATGGTTCTTTTTCAATCCCCGTACATTCCACAGCTTTCGCTGGGAGAGGAATGTCTACAGCATAGCTGCGATCTCGGTTAAGGCCGATAAAAACCTGTTTAACCTTCAGTCCGGTTCCGTCTACCTTCACTATAATCTCCTGGCTTATTGTTGCTGATGGCTCGGCTGCCAGATTGGCTTTTTCTTTTGTAAAAGAGAGCCACTGCCAAAGGATCATTCCTGATATGATGATAAGTAAGCCTGAAATGATCAGGGCGGCTGCTTTTTTCATAATGATAATACTCCTCAATCTTCTTGAACTCTGATAGACAGAAATCCAGAGAAAGCAAAAATAAAATTCACTACTACTAAAATAACAAAAATATGTCCTTGTAGTAAGATGAAATTTCCCTGGTTTTATGAAAGGCAGATGAACGGGACAGCTTCAAATTTGCTTCCACTAATGATAAAGTATGGTGGAACGATATCTTGGAAGGGGAAGTTACGATTGATTCAGCGTTTTATTGAGCTTGGAGAAGGATATTCGGACCTTTACGAATTAATTGAGACGGCAAGGGCGAATCGCCACCGCTTGATGCACTTAATGGCCATCCATACAAAAAATAATGATAAGGAAGTCAGCTCTCTTGTTGTGGTTCTTAAACCTACGAATCCCGGGAATTTCCAGGCGCTTTACATCTGTCGGGAAGGTGTACCGAATCCTCATGTAATGAAGAACAAGCGATTTGACCTGTTCGCTGAGCTGGCTGCAGAACTGGACAAAGTCATCATTGAATTCGATGCCAAGCCATCTAGCGTTTTTGCCGAGAAAGAGTTATATTACCAGCATCTGATTGGGATATTAAGATTGAACCACTATATCCCGCCGCTTCAATAAAATACAAAAAAGGTGAGGACTTCCTCACCTTTTTTCTTATATTCCCATCTTATAATCATATTCTTTTGCTTTGTCAGGGGAAGAATTCTCAAATTCCATTTTCAGGAATGGCTTGTAGGAAGGCTCCACCTTTTTGACAAACGAATATGAACTTATTTTTTCCATAAGTGCCTCTGCCTCATCCAGATTACAATAGATCACGGCATATTTCAGTTTTTTTGAGACATAATGGACGTTTCCAAATCTTCTGAGCATCTTGGCCTGCTTCAGTGAATACAGCCATACGATGATTCCCTGCCTCTGTCCTATCATATTTTTTCCCCTTCGGTAAACGTTTGCTTTGTACTAGTCTAGCATACAAAAACCAGTTTTTTCAATCACCAATCACGTTTGCCCCTTTTTTGCAACTTGCGTATCATGTAAGTAAGCTGTTTTCGTATGGATTGCAGCCTTTTTTGTATATAATCTTTCAATCTTAGCTGCTCGGGGCTTTTTCTTGCTGCTCCTTCACTGACATCCCATCAGGAACCGCAAGAACACTGTGGTTCAGTGAGCAGCAAGGTTTACGATCAGCCTTAATCAATTCATTCAAGAAGGTGAGTATATGAATCTTGAACTGATATGGGAACGGTTTCTGTCCATCCTGTCCGCAGATGAAGCAATTGACAATGTCTATTATAAAAAAGCCGCAGGCATCCCGTTTTTATATGTCCAGAGAAAAGAGGACGGCAGCCAAAAGGAAATAGAGAACAGAATTCGGCACGCTTCAGCTGGCGCAATGAAGGGACGGCAGCTTCATAGCGAGACGGAATTCGTCAGGAAGGATGGCTTTCTGCTTGTTTTCCGCCACCGCTTCTATGTCCCGCAAAGGAAAATGTTTTGCTGCGGCAATCTTTGTCCAGATTGCATCAGGTTAAAATAAAATACAGGTGAATCCAGTCCGTTCGGCTATAGCCACTGTAAATAGAAAACAGCATGGATTTCTCCATGCTGCAGTAGATGAATTATGCAGAACAACCGCAGCTGCCACCAGAGCCACATCCGCCGCTGCATGAACTTTCAAAGAATGGGTTGCCAGTCGGGACCTTGACGCTTTCGGACACAGACCTGCCGATGATGACACTGACCTCATCAAGCATAGCCTGAAGGTCGTTCTCTGCTCTCTTGAATTCGGCAATCACCTCATCAAGATCCAGATCCCTTTTTACGATCCGAATTTGACCCATGACTTCCTTATAGTCCGGATGATACTTCCCAAAACGCTGGACTTCCTCATAGCGTTCTTTCATTTCTACGAACTCACGGACCTTCCTCTGAGTGTCTGGATTGTTCTTAACATTATATAAACACTGCCGGTAATTCTCGGCAATATCAGATTCTAAGATCATGCTGACCAATTGTTCAGCTTCTTCCAACAATAATACTCTTTCTGATGTAACAGCAAGCAAAGCTGGCTCACCTCCGTCACCCATTTTACCATGAAACTGCCAGAAAAGCGAAGTTTTCCGGGTTGACTGCTGCAAATAATGAAGGACAAAAACGCCTTGGTCATCCCCGACAGGCATAGGACGTTCCTCGAGGCCATCACAAAGGGCTAATCCAAAAGTGGATTATTTTATTATTCCAGTCAAAAACAAAGCTTTCTTCACAAGGAAGAAAGCTGGTCATGATTTCGAGTTCATGCTCGAGAACATATGCATCATCATTGAAGCCATCTGGACACTATTGGAGAACTTCTGCACCTTATGCGGGATTGTTTTCTCAAAATGATGCAGGGCCGCGATTTGTGCTGAATAAACGTCCCTTGGATCCCTGCTGAGCTTTCTGTACCAGTTGGGCTGGGCTCGGACAAACTCAATCAAGTCCTTATTCGATCTTAATTGTTCCAATACATCTTTACGCATGATCAGCCTCCGTTCTAATCCTTCCTGAATGAAAAAGGATTCACTGGCCCTGAACTTTTAGGTGCCTGCGGACCTCCTTTGGAACCCTGGAATTGTGAAAGCACTCCCTGGATTGCTCCGAGTGTCTGGCTGATGTTATAAATCTGGCCCTGCAATTTTTCAGGATCCATATTCTGCACCGCGCCCATGATGGTCCCAAGCCAGTCTGTCTTCTTTTCTTCTTCTTCACCTTTTACGGTCTGGTCATCAATGCTTTCAGCACCCCATTTAGGGTCATCCTCACCAAGCAGATACCAATCTTCATACAATTCCTGCCAGGTCGTATTCCCGCTCCTCACTTCCCGGACAAGTTCAGGATGACCTTTCACGAACTCCTTGAACTTTTCAACAGAGGGATGAAGTTTCTTCTTGGCCATAGCTTTCACCTCACAGTGTAACAAATGCCTATAATAGCATATGATTCTTCTCCTGATTGGTGAAAAGTCCAAAACAAAGACTTCATTGTCCATTATTGAAAATGTAAATATCACAAGCGGCATTCAGCTTTTATCAGATTGTTATCTAGCTGTTTCGCTTTTAAGGTTTTCACAAGTTCCCTGCAAACACACTTAAATTGCTTCCCGGTTTTTTTCCTTATTCACTAAAGGTGCATAAAAAACGGAAATATCCAGATAACAACAAAGTATGCGAAAAGAGCCTCTATAAATGGTAAAATAAATAAATGAACAGAAGACTTTATTACAATAATGATTTCCATGCTCATTCATATGGAAAGAGCTGATCAGAAAGAGGTATTAATATAGTGGAAAAAGAACTGCACCAGCTATTGGACGAATGCATCTCGCTATCAGGCGAAGAGGATCTTGAAACGATCAGGACCGTTTTGTCAGGGGTCAAAAATAAATTAAGCGGAAAGAACAGTACATTTATCGATGGTCTCCTTCATATGGACAGAAGGATTGATAGCGAATCCTGTGAAATTGATATTCCAATTACAAGACTGCTCGATAATACACTGGGAATTGTGCATGGAGGCTTTACCGCCACTGTCCTCGATACAGCAATGGGCACTCTGGCCAACAGGCTTTTACCTGAAGGATTTGCAGCAGTCACATCCCAGATGAATATTCATTATCTAGCCGCAGGAATTGGCGACAGCATCCATTGCAAGGCGACACTGATTCATAAAGGACGCAGTACAATTGTGCTGGAAGCGGACATGTTCAGGTCGGACGGCAAAAAAATCGCACATTCTTCTGGAAGCTTCTTTGTTGTTGAAAAACAGCATAAAAAATAAGGTGGGGGCTCTATGGTTACTGCAATCGTAATTCCGATTATCCTTGCTTATTTCTATTGGCTTACGAAGAAGGAAATGCAGGAAAATTATCAGGAATGGCTGAACCTCGAGGATATTCCGGAAGAGGCCATCATAACGGGCAAAATCCTGGAAATCCATGAACATAAAGAGCGGTTTTATTATCATAGGTTCAACCATGTTACTGTACTGAAAATCATGACCGATTCCAAACAGGTAACCGTAAGAAAAGTAACCCCTGTAAGGAAAGGCGCTTCCATTCCCATTTTTCAAAAAGGTGATGTCGTGCATTTGTTCGGCAACTGGAAACAAGGATATTTCTCAATTAACAGGGCAATCAAACATGAAGAAGGAGTATGACCAATTTGGCCATACTCCTTTGTTTAGATAAAATTTAAAATTGCAATCACTGTTCCCACATACTGATAAAATTCTGGGTATAATGCTTTCGGTAAACCCCTACACCCAGGTGGGAAAACTCCTCATTCAACAGTGCTTCACGGTGGGATTCACTGTTCAGCCAACCCTCGACCACAGCCGGTGCATCAGTATAATTCGCTGCAATGTTTTCCCCGGCTACCTGATACACTACATCAGCTGTTTTCAAGCGTTCTGAAAGGTCACCGTATTTTTCCGATTCATGGGAAAAGTAATCTTCCTCCGCCATGTCCTTACTATGGGCGTATGCAACCTCTGCTGTTTTTTCGTCCCACTCAAGTACTTCAAGCTCATGTCTTAGTCTCAGCGCATTCGTGATATCAAGGATTTGTTTTTTTAGTCCTGCCTCAATCCTGACCCAGTCACCATCAGATAAGACAGGGGGTTCAATCAACGTACCTCTGTATACCATTTCATATGGCCGCTGTTTGACAATTGTCTCTTTATCCATAAACCGGATGCTGGATACTGAACCGGTGAACCGGTCGATGTACAGCTGAACGAAATAATCGCCCATCTTGATCACAGGACGGGTGTTCATATCCTGTTCGGAAAGCTCAAACTTATATGAACTGCCGTTGTATTCAAAGGTCACGTCTGGTTCAATTACATTCATTGAAAAAATCTCTTCAATCGGCTGGCCAATTTTAAAAGGTTCCACATTCACTTTAGGCCCTATTCCGTAGGCAGTAACAACCTTGCCATTCAATACTCCGGCTTGGATATACTGATCAAGATCATTATTGAAAATCCACCAGTGAAACCCGTAAGCTGACAAATCGACTCTGGCTGGTTCGCCCAAAACTGCCTTGAGAGCGTCTATCTCCTTTCCCAGGAGCGACCCTACGCCGTTTTGGGGCTGCTCAATTCCTTCACTGATGTTCTGTTCACTGATATTTTTTTCGAGGGATTCATCTACTTTAGGAGTCGACTCCTGATCGATGATTAGTACATTGCCATCATCCTTGTTATAACCTAGATATAAACCTATAAATAAAAATATTGCCGCAAATAATAAAATCCTGACGATTGTACGCAGACCAAGCCCCCCCTTTCGAAAACACGCAGTGTGTTCACATGTTTTCTATCATCTCTCTCTACCACTATATGAGCGATTTTTAAAATTATTATATCATTTACTATCTTCTTTTTAATAGAACCATTACAACAGTCCCTTAAAAAAATAAATCATTAATAGAGCTGACCTATTTCTAATGAAATGATTTTTTTCTGACTATCATATTCATAAATAAATAAAGAAAGAAAGAAGGCACCCTTGGCAGAGTGCCCTGAAAGTTATTGTACCTGGCTTCCAGGTTCAGAGATTTCCGATAAAGCGTGCTGGGCTTGTTCATCTGTCATTTCATCGACTGCAAAATCGCCAAGCGCCACGATTCCGACGAGCTTATCTCCCTCTACCACAGGCAGCCTCCTGATCTGATGCTCTGCCATCAGTCTGGTTGCTTCTTTGCTGGTCATATCTGGGGTAGCCGTTACGAGATGATCACTCATGACGGTTTCTACTTTTGAAGATGGCGGATGCTTTTCTGCTACTCCCCTGATTACGATATCACGATCTGTGATCATTCCGACAAGCTTGTCCTCATCCACAATCGGGATTGCACCAACATTCAAGTCCTTCATTTTAACAGCTACTTCGAATACATTATCCAGTAACGTACAAGTCTCCACATCGGTTGTCATGATTTCACTGATTTTACGCACCTTCATTTTCCTCCTTATTTATCTATGCTTTACCTTCACACAGTTATGTTTACCCGAATCCTGCTTATTATGCCCAAGGGACACATAATCCCAGCTCGTTTATCAGATACTACATGGAGCATCAGGATGGTTACATTTTAAAAGAAGTTCGTTTTTATATTCATTGCAACTTAATCATTTTTTTACTATTATTAAAACTGAGATAAAATCTTTTAGTGTAATATCTTGCAGTGTGTTTTAGGAGGGTATAAGATGAGATTTGAAAATACGGGCATTGAAACATTCAAGGCGGACTTGAACCGTTTGGACGAGATTATGCACGATCACGGACTGGTCCGTTCAGAACAATGGGACTATGAGCGAGTCAATTATGACAAAAAAATAGTCGTGAAAGAGGGTACATATTATCTTCGTGTTCAGGGCTATGCTGTGGAAGGCGATGTAGGGGCCCACAGAGCGATCATTCAACTGATCACTCCTTTGCTGGGTAAGCATTACTATCCGCATGGGGTTGAGTATGGTGAAGGCGAACATTTTCCAAAGGCACTTGTCAGCCAGAGCGAAAACCTGCTTAAAGAGATAAAAGCGGAAGTGGAGAAAGTCGCAATCCAATAATTTAGGCATTACATTAAAAGACGCATTTATTGCGTCTTTTTTTGCATCGTTCTGACGCTCGTTATGACGATATCGATTTTATTGGGAAAGATGGAAGTGAGCAGCCTGATTTCTTCTGCTATCCTCTCCTGAAGCAAGAATGCAGTTTGATAAAGGGGGAAATCTCCCGTTAAGGCAGTGGCATAAATTTTTACATTCAACAAATCCTGTTCGATTCCAACAATTACTCCGTGATCGGAAAAAGAAAACCCGCGCGCGGAAAAAAAACTGGACCTTTTCCATGCCCTTGATGGCTGGAAAAATCGATCTTCATCCAGATTGGCATGGACAATCGCACAGACAGCACGGCATACCTCTCTATAATGCGGAGGCATGATCTTCCTTGAGTTCTTCATAGCCTCACCCCTTAATAAAACTGTGAACACGAATTTTCGAATGCTTACAGAGAAAAGATATAGTCAATAACCAAAAAATAAGGCTGAAAACCTGACACAGCGGCAATAAATCAGCAAAGTTAACAAAAACACTGCTTTCTCAACGTTATTTTTGTTGTTTCTTATATTAAATGCGTACTATAATTTAAGTGTTAAGGATTTTTACTCTTTGACTTGTTGAAGAGTAAAGGATTCACTACATGTTTTTTATGGTGTACTCTTCATGGGTATAGAAAGGAGATCCAATTGTCCGGTATTTTTACAAAACGAACCATCATTATCGCATTTATCACCATCCTGGTGGCGGCAATCATGTTTATTATTCTTCCGGTATCCATCCCGCTGATTGCTGCGCTGATCACCGCCCTCTTCCTTGAACCTGCAGTAGTATATTTCCAAAAAAGGTTCAAGATTGGACGAAGGCTGGCAGTATTGGGCATTTTTCTCCTGTTTGTTCTCCTGATTGTGGTTGCCGGCTACTTCCTGACAACAACGGCTGTTACGCAGGCAATTGAACTGATTGACAATACACCTGTCTACATAAATGAAATTACGAATGCCTGGTATATGGCGCAGAACCGCTTTGTGGAAGCGGCAAATGACCTGCCAAGGGAAGTCGTAACAGAAATCAGCAGCCAGGCAGAGGATTTTCTCAATAAACTAAAGAATGACATGATCGCTTTCATCAATATAGATAACTTAAAGGCCTTGCTGACCTATATTCCAAACTTTTTGATTAGCTTCCTTGTCTATCTGATCGCGTTATTTTTGTTCCTTCTGGAGCTTCCATCTTTAAGAAAACGTGTATATAGCCATTTGACGGAAAGAACGGCTGATAAAGTTCACTTTATGACCTCCCGCCTTTCCTATGTGGTATTCGGCTTCTTGAAAGCCCAATTCCTCGTCAGTGTGATTATTTTTGCTGTTTCTTTGATTGGATTGCTCTTCATTGCGCCGGAATATGCCATTGTGATGTCAGCGGTCATCTGGCTGATTGATTTCATTCCGCTGATTGGCTCCATCGTTATACTGGCGCCATGGTCTATCTTCCATCTGGCCACGGGAAGTGTCGCACTTGGGACGCAACTGGCGGTCCTCGCGGTCATATTATTGATCATCAGGCGTACAGTCGAGCCAAAAGTGATGGGAAGCCATATTGGACTATCCCCATTATCCACACTGATCGCGATGTACCTCGGCTTGAAGCTATTCGGATTCCTTGGCTTCGTCATTGGACCTTTAATCCTGATCGGCTTCAACTCTGCTAAAGAAGCAGGGATCATTAAAATGAAATTTAAGATTTGAGAAACGAGAAAAAACCCGGGTGATAAACACCCGGGTTTCCTATTTGAAAAGAATACTAGAAAAAATCGTAAAAGAATGACTTGAGGGCAGGAATCTTTTTCTCCAGTTCCAGTACTTCTGCAACATCTCCCTTAAGCAAATCGATCTCGAATAATTCCATGGGTCTCTTATATCCAAACAGAATTGCAGTAAGTGCGTTGATATTCAACTGCAGTCCACGCTGCGGCGGGGTAACACATGCACTACCTTCTTTTACAGGATAGAATTTCACCTCTTCCCGGCCAATCAGGTATGTACCGGTATTCCATTGAGCTGCCGGATCATCCAGATGAAGGAACACATTCTTTTCCGTTTTATTAAAAGGATAGGTCTCCAGCGCTTTTTCAGCATTTACAATCCTGCCCATGAAATAGGGATAGATTTCAGTCTTAAGCTTAGGCTCTTTAAGGAAATACGGAAATGGCTCATGTGTGGAAAGCATGAGTTCTACACGATCCACCATAGAATCATGCTGGCAGATAAAATTCCATAAACCAACCCTTGATTCGTGGTCAAGCACGACCAGTTCCTCCACTTTCATAACATTGTCTTTCACTTCATATAACAGATAGCCTTTAGGTTCATCTTTAGCATTATAATAGACTGCTGCTGTTTGCGAGCCATAAATATTGTTGCTCCACCAGTCATTGTCCCTCACAAGCATTGCGCTATGTTTCTCAGCAAACTGGTTATAGATGTTCTCTACATCAAAACAGTGGTTCTTTTCTATATACCTTTTAATCTGTCCCGCCTGGGGCTTTAAAGGTTTTAAATCAATCTTTTCAATTGTTACTTTCCTTCTGTCTGAAATAACTTCCCAGCCGAACCTTCTATAAAAGTCGATTTGAAATGGATGCAGGAAGGAAACAATGTTTCCATCATCATTCATATCCACCAACGATCTCTTCATAAGAGCGTTCACATATCCCTTTCTGCGGTGCTCAGGGTAAGTGGCCACCCCTGCAATCCCACCCATTTTCCACTCCTGCTTGCCCACTTTTACATTCAGAGAAAGGATATGCAATTTCGACGCTAATTCTTCTCCTTCAAAAATCCCAAGCAGCCTATGTTTTTTTAATGTCTCAAGGCGCTTTGGAATATCATTTTCCGGCACTTGGTATTGAAAAGCATACATCGACAGATTCATCGATTGTAAGTAATGTTCTTCCGATAAAACTTTAATATCCAAGCTGATCTTCCCCCTTTTTGTCACTATATACATTCGAGTTTTATCGCAAATATCCCTGCAAAAGAAAAAACATTGCTGATTGCAATGTTTTCCCAACCTCTTATTAAGTTCCAAGGATAGCCTTGATCACAGAAGTTGTTTCTCCGCCTTCATAAAAAACATAGAGGAGAAGATAAACAGCAACACCTGTAATAGCTGTGAAGAACCAGATGACACTTGTAATCGGCCCGAGCTTCCTGTGGCGCTCCAGCTTGTTTTTATAACCAGTATACAGAGATGTGATTCCCAGCACCGCTCCAATAGTCGCGAGTGTGATGTGGAAGATCAAAAATAAAGTGTAATAGATTTTGATGTCATCGGGTCCGCCAAAGGAAGTATTTCCAATGAAGATGGTCCTTGATGCATAAATGACAAAAAATATTATGGCAAAAATCCCTGCCAATGTCATGGTTTTCTGATGCTTTTCGATTTTTCTTTGTTTTATCTGTGCCCAGCCAATAGCCACAAAGATAGCGCTCAAAACTATGAACGTCGTGCTGATCGTTGGCAAGATCGGTAAATTAGACATATCGTTTCCCTCTCAATCATTATTTCTCCATAAGATTAATTGTATGTGACCTACCCTGATTTTTCAATCATTGAGTGGCAATAATGTAATAAAAATATCAGGCCGGATTTACTAGTAAAAAGGCTTTTTTCGTAAACGTTGTTGCTTTCAGGCCCAAGAGTAAAAATCGGCATCTGAATTTTAACGATTTTCCTGCCTTTTAGCAAGAAAATGCGCCCCTAAGCCCCGTTAAAAAGCGAGTGAAGGGTTAAGTACGAAAAAACAAAAAAACATGCGGAAACAACCATTAATAAAAAGGCTTCCCTCTAGTAATGGGAAGCCTGCCATATCAACTTTATTTAACAGTCTGCGGAGCGCTGGCAAGATTGATTGCATCTTGTTCAGACTGACGTTCTTCTTCATTGCGGAACCATTGGAAGAATGCATATCCAAGGAAGATGCCATAGACAATTTCCTGAATGACCTTCATGATGACCCCACCCAGCTGCTGGTCATGAAGGAGCGAAATTGAGCTGAACATTTCCGGACCGCTTAAATCCAGTGAAGACAGCATCGTCGGCGGAACACATAATTTAAGTGCCTCACCCCAGGCATTCGGATCCGAAAATGTCGCATACATTGGGGTATCAGCAAAAATGATCAATGCACACGCTGGAGTGATTAAAACACCATCAGCGAAGATATAGCCCATTTTCTTTACCCCTGACAATGTCTGGTATTCTTCAAGTTTATTGATGAGCGGCCACCACATGAACATCGCCAGTACAAAAAGAACGGAGGTATAACCTGCATGAACCCACATATTCGTTTTTACGTAATCAAAAACCAGCGGAATATGATAAATAGAAAATATTCCGTTGAACATGATCAAGGCGATAAGCGGCTTGGTGAAGAAGCGAAATAACGGGTCTACAGCCGGCAATGATAAAAACGCTCTCCACAGCCAATTAGGCAATCCGAAAATCAATAATGGAGGAACAACAAGATAAAGTACGGCCATTTGGATCATATGCATATAAAAAGTGATATGTGCCATCAAATCTACAGGTGATCCCTTTATGATATAAAGCACTAGCACAGCGGATGTAAAGTAAGCAGCCTGTTTCCTGGTTGCCGGTACACCATCCTTAAAACGATGATAATATTTGAATGCCACCAAATAATATGCAACCAGCAGAGCTGCCATGACAAGCATAAAAACCGGGCTCCAGAGGGCCCTGAACCCGAATATATCCAGAGTAAGCATTATTTTTCACCCCGTCCATTTTTAGAACTTTACTCTCATTATACTTCCAAAGGTATGGAACATCAACGGAATGGCCTTTCCATTAAATGCTAGTATGCTCCGACTCATAGAAAAAATCGGCTTTGTCGGCCGATTTTTTCATGAATGTAAACTTTAGATTACCACCAGATGATGGTTGTGAACGCCAGGATTGTTACAGCACCAACTACCACACCTGAATATAGGAACAATGCAGGTGCTTCATGGCCTTTGTGGCTCATGTGCATGAAATAGTATAGCTGGAAAATTACCTGGACAACAGCAAGCAAAAGGATGAACGGAACTGTGAACCAGCCTGAGAATCCTTCATAGCCCACTGCAACGAATGCAACGATTGTCAAGAAAATCATCAATGTGAAGGAAACGATTTGATATCTCATTTCTTCCGCACTTTTTTTGCGGCGGTATGCGACATCCACTCTTGGGTTCCCTGAACTTGGTTGTTGATTAGCCATCAGTTTATCCCACCATTCCCATTAGATATACTACTGTGAAGATGAATACCCAGACAACGTCGATAAAGTGCCAGTATAGGCTGGCTACATAAAACTTTGGAGCGTTGTACAGGTTCAATCCACGTTTAGAGTTACGGACCATCAATGTAATGATCCAAGCCAAACCAAATGCAACGTGACCTCCGTGGAAGCCTACCAGTGTATAGAAGGCTGACCCGAACGCACTGCTAGTGAAAGTGTGTCCAAACGCATGTACATAGTGATAGAACTCATAAATCTCAAGCACAAGGAACGCAGCACCAAGGGCAACTGTCAATCCAAGCCATAATTGCATTTTCTTGAAGTTGAAGTTTTTCATATGGTACATCGCGTACACACTTGTTAATGAGCTTGTCAAAAGCAGCATTGTAGCCGCGAATGCAAGCGGGATTTCAAAGATATCCTTTGCCAGAGCGTGGTCTGCGCTAGGTACCTTATCCTTTAGTGCAAGATATGTTGCGAACAAAGTCGCGAACAATACTGTTTCTCCACCAAGGAAGAACCAGAAGCCTAAAAACTTGTTTTTTGCTTCGAGGGTCGCTTTTTCAGGCTCGGCAGGCCATGTTTCATAAGTGAATTTTTCTTCAGCTTGCATTATGCCTTTACCCCCTTATCATTATCATCATCCATTAAATCTTCTTTATGAATATGGAATCCATGGTCATCCTTAATTGAACGGACGAACATTGCTCCCAATGTAACGGCCATACCAAGGATCAGGACTAGCAGTCCCCAGCTAGTTTCAGCGCGGTACATCGCACCGAATGCTGCAATGAACAGACCAAGTGAAATGACAAATGGAATGAAAGAGTTGTTTGGCATATGGATGTCGCCAAGCGGTTCTGCAGGCGTCATACCGTTTTTGCCTTCCATTTTTTCAAGCCAGTAAGCATCCAATCCACGAACAAGTGGAAGCTGCTTGAAGTTGTAGAATGGCGGCGGTGAAGCAATTGCCCATTCAAGTGTACGTCCGTCGCCCCAAGGGTCATTTCCAACTTTTTCGTTTTTAACTTGTGTCATGATCACGTTGATCAAAAGAACGATTGTTGCGATTGCCATGAAGATGGCACCGATTGAACTGATCAGGTTACCAGTTTCAAGTCCCTGTCCAGGAAGGAATGTGAAGATACGGCGAGGCATCCCCATCAAACCAAGGAAGTGCTGGATGAAAAACGTCAGGTGGAAACCAATCAGGAATAACCAGAAAGTAACCTTACCAAGAGTTTCATTCAGCATTGTGCCAAACATTTTTGGCCAGTACAGGTGAGCGCCTGCGAATAGAGCGAATACGACACCACCAACGATTACGTAGTGGAAGTGAGCAACAACGAAATAGCTGTCGTGATACTGATAGTCAGCAGCAGCAGATGCAAGCATGACACCAGTTACACCACCGGCTACGAAGGATGGGATGAAGGCTACTGCCCAAAGCATCGGAGTTGTGAACTTGATGCTTCCGCCCCACATCGTGAACATCCAGTTAAAGATTTTGATACCAGTAGGAACAGCAATGGCCATTGTCGCTACAGCGAAAATCGCGTTTGCGATTGGTCCAAGACCAGTTGTGAACATATGGTGAGCCCATACCATGAATCCAAGGAAACCGATCAATACGGTCGCGAATACCATGGATGAGTAACCGAAAAGTCTTTTTCTAGAGAAGATTGCAAAAATCTCAGAGAAAATACCGAAAGCCGGCAAGATCAGGATGTATACTTCAGGGTGACCAAAAATCCAGAAAAGGTGTTCCCAGATGATGGTATTACCACCGTTTGCTACATCAAAGAAATTAGAACCAAACATACGATCGAAGATCAATAAGAACAATCCAACTGTCAATGGAGGGAATGCGAAAAGAATCAGAGCTGATGTTACAAAAGTTGCCCAAGTGAACATCGGCATACGCATATAAGTCATACCTGGTGCTCGCATGTTAACGATCGTCACCAGGAAGTTGATCCCCCCGATTAGTGTACCCGCACCGGAAATCTGCAACCCAAGTGCGTAGAAGTCGATACCATGGGTTTCAGACGCCATTGCAAGAGAAGCGTAAGAAGTCCAACCAGCATCAGGTGCTCCCCCAAGGAACCATGAAAGGTTAAGGAATACTCCACCAAAGAAGAACAACCAGAACCCTAAAGAGTTCAGGAATGGAAATGCAACGTCACGCGCTCCAATTTGAAGAGGCATGACAGCATTCATAAAGGCAAACACCAGTGGCATCGCCGCAAGGAAAATCATCGTTGTTCCGTGCATCGTCAGGATTTCATTGTAAAAACCTGCGCTTACAAAATCATTGTTAGGTACAGCCAGCTGGATACGGATGAACAAAGCTTCAAGTCCGCCAAGGATGAAGAAGAATCCGCCAGCAATTAGATAAAGGATCGCGATTTTCTTATGGTCAACCGTTGTCAGGTAGTCCCATAAAACAGCGCCGAATCCCTTTTTCTGAGCATAGGTACTCACAGTTTTACCTCCCTTTCAAACAAATCCCCATTATTTCTGGACTTTCAAGCCCATCAGATATTCTGTTAATGCATCAAGTTCAGTATCAGAAAGCTCAGGATACTTGCCAGTCATTTTGTTTGCCGGCTTGTATGCTTCTGGGTCTTCCAGCCACTTCTTGATATTTTCTTCTGACATATCCAGGACGCCAGCTACACGTGAGCGTTCACCGAAGTTAGTCAAGTTAGGGCCTACACGAGCTGCTTCCGGAGCTGTGTTTGCCGGAGTGACGGCATGGCATCCGATACAGCTGTTGTTGAAGATTTCCTGTCCTTGTTGTGCAGTTTGAGTTTCTGCCTGAACAGGCTCTTCAACTGCTTTCATATCAGCAACCCATTGATCGAATTCAGCTCTGGATAGTGCCTTAACTTTGAAATCCATCAACGCGTGAGAAGGTCCGCAAAGCTCAGCACATTTTCCATAGAAAAGTCCGCCAGCCTCGTCAGCACCCTTGCTGTCGAATTCAAGCCAAAACTTATTGACGTTATCAGTGTTCGTATCCATCTTTCCGCCAGCAGAAGGAATCCAGAATGAGTGCTTAACATCCGAAGCCTTCAGGTTAAAGTAAACCTTTTCATCAGTTGGAACAACTAAATCCTGGCTTGTGATGATTTCTTCATTTGGATATTCAAATTCCCACCAGTAAAGATTTGCGCGTACGTTGACAACTAATGCATCTGTTTTCCCGTCAGCGTTCTTCTTTTCCATTGGAGAGACGTCCGCAAGCTTGAATGTTGCAGCAACTGTAGGAACAGCAAGAATCAGAAGCAATAAGATCGGGATAACAGTCCAAAGGATCTCCAGCTTGTGGCTTCCTTCAACCTGCTTAGGAATTTCATTGTCATTCTTCCTGCGGAATTTCATAATGACATAAATAAAAATGATTGTGACGACAGCAATTACTCCCACCATAATCGCTGTACTCAATAGCATGAGTTCATACTGGGATTGAGCAACTTCACCTGCCGGTCTTAATGTAGACAGGAATGGCTCACCACAGCCGGACAAGACTAATGCCATCATTGCGAACAAAGACAGCAGACGCCATTTAGCAAGCATCTTCATAGCTTAATTAAACCCCTCTTTCGTAGAAAATCTAATAAATTTGTTTTGAAAAAAATATATGGAAAAATCCGCTCTAGCAAAGAGTGAATCTCCTAACAAAGATTAAATAAGTGTGACAATTACCATAGCGACAAACATGACCGTTAAGTATTGTAAAGAATATACAAACATCAGTTTTGCCCATTTCATATCATCTTTAAGCTTTAGCAGATAGAATCCCAATGCAAGCCAGCCGATATTCAAGGCGGTCGCAAGAACCATGAACGGAATTCCAAGTTCAGGAAGGAAGAATGGCAATGGAAGCAATGCTGCTACCCAGAGGAAAATCGATCTTTTCGTAGCCTTGAATCCTTTGACTACTGGAAGCATCGGAATTCCTGCTGCCCTGTACTCCTCTACTCTCCTCATTGCCAGTGCATAAAAGTGAGGCGGCTGCCAGATGAATACGATGGCGAAAAGCATCCATGCCATGATATCAAGGTTGGCATCAACTGCAGCCCAGCCGATTAGCGGAGGCACTGCCCCTGAGATACTCCCGACAATTGTGTTTGATACATATAGCCTTTTTGACCACATTGTATATAGAACTACATAACTAAAAACTCCAAACAGGCCGATCACGGCTGCAGTTATGGTAGTGGTAAACAAGAACGCAGTTCCTGCACCAATCAGCAGGAAACTCATCAAGGCAACTTTCCCAGGCTGGACCCGTCCAGTAACAGTCGGTCTTCCCTTGGTCCGTTCCATCAGATGATCGATATCCCTGTCAATATAGTTGTTAAGGCTGCAGGATCCAGCAACGATCAGCGAAGAACCTATCAATGTTGCCAGTATTAAATCGATATTATCCAGGAAACGCGCACCGCTGAAGTGAAGTGCCAGCCAAAGACCTGTAAAAGTCGTCATCGCATTGGAGTTAACAATCCCTACTTTAATTAGTGCAAGAAAGTCTTTCATCATTGTTTTTTCCCCGACCACAGGCTGCCCGTTTTCCAATACAGCTTCAGACAAAGCTTTTGAATTAGACATCCTTATCCTCCTTCATCCTCTTTCTTGTATCATCCCATATGCGAATTTTTACAAAAAAAAGAAGAGTATTTTCGTGCTTTATATGCCTGATAGTTTTCACTATTATCATTGTGTTAAGGCTGTTAAATGTTTGTGTAGAAAAATAACACCCACGTTGTATATTAAATCACACTTCACAACTTTTTTGTGAATTTTTTTTGAACAAAATTTGACTAATTTGTGTCTTACCGCCATTATCCATAAACTTCATTTTTATTGCAAGGAATTATCACTCAAATCCCAGGAGATTATTTTTGATCTCCAATCATCTCGGATTACATATTTTTGGATAATATTTTCTTGATTGCCAAATGGCTGGTATGTATACCTCGAAATGTCCATAGTCCCCTGTTTACTTAAGCAATTTGCCAGTAAAAGAACATAATGTCCATATGAGAGATGCAGTATTGATTAAAAGGATTTTATTGTGTAGTATCTTAAGTATTGTTTTCTATCCTTTTTCGTCAAAATTCGTTATTATAGGAGTAGAATTTCTTCTATTCTGCACGATTCTTTTATTATACATGTCAAGTTTATTATTTGACAACTTATCGAACTATGAATAAGCAGGTGATGTTAATGAAACGTTCCCTTAAGTGGCTCGCTGTATTGACCACAATCGGAATGCTTTTTGTTTTGCTCGGGGGAGCACTGGTAACAAAAACTGATTCAGGTATGGGCTGTGGAAAATCCTGGCCGCTCTGCAATGGAGAATTCGTTCCTACTAATATTACGCCCGAATTAGTCATTGAGCTAGCACATAGACTGGTATCCGGCAGTGTCGGAATCATGGTGCTCATCTTGTCGATCTGGACGTGGAAAGCGATCGGCCACATCCGTGAGACAAAGTTTTTAGCAGTTTTGTCCTTCTTCTTCCTGTTGCTTCAAGCTTTGATTGGAGCTGCAGCGGTGGTATGGGGACAATCGGATTTTGTACTCGCCCTTCACTTTGGTATTTCTCTTATTTCTTTTGCTGCCGTACTATTATTGACCATGCTTATTTTTGAAGTCGATAAAAAATTCCAGGCAGAAAAGCTTGTCATTGACAATAGGATGAGGTTCCATATCATCGGACTGTCCATCTATAGCTATCTTGTCGTTTACACAGGGGCTTTGGTGAGACATATGAACGCAAGCCTGGTTTGTAAGGATTGGCCATTATGTACAAATGGCGGTTCTTTCCTCCCTACCAATATTTATGAGTGGGTTCAAATGGGACACAGGGCAGCAGCAGGTTTCATATTTATCTGGATCGCTTATGTCACTTACATTGCGATCAAACATTACAGACATGAAAGAGTCCTTTACTGGGGCTGGATCATTTCCTTTATCCTGGTTTCACTGCAAGTTGCTGCAGGCGCCATGGTTATCTTCACAAGACTGAACCTGTATGTCGCTTTATCACACGCATTCTTTATTTCCGTTTTATTCGGGGTCTTCAGCTACTTCATCCTGCTGGTCAGCAGAAGCAAGAAAAATGCTGCAAGAGCCGAAAAGCCAGTCGAACTTTCACCGGTGACGGCAAAATAAGAAAGCTGCAGCATTAGCTGCAGCTTTTTTTATGACCTGAATTTATAACTGTTTTGATTGACCATTGCCGGCTTCGGCTTTGGCTGAGGTGCTTTGTCCTTCTTATATTTTTCTTCAAAATTGACAAACATGGATACATTAACTAGAATCCCCATGGCCACTGCCAGCTGAAGCAGGGATGACCCGCCATAGCTTACAAACGGCAACGGTACACCGGTCAACGGAATGACTCCTGTCGCCCCGCCCAGGTTGACGAAGGACTGGATTCCTATCATGCTGGAGATCCCTATCGCCAGCAGGCTCCCAAATGGATCTTTGCATTTTAGGGCGATGTGGATTCCTTTTAAAACAATGAAAGCCAGGCTAAGTATCACAAAACCAACACCGAAAATACCAAGCTCCTCAGAGATCACTGCAATGATGAAGTCTGTGTGTGCTTCCGGCAGGTAGCCCAACTTCTGGTTGCTTTGTCCCAAACCGAGACCTGTCAAACCTCCTGAGCCAATGGCATAATAGGCATTGGCAAGCTGGTACCCTGATTTCTGCTCGTCATTAAAGGGGTTGCTATAAGAGGTAAGGCGCGCCATTCGTTTTTCAGAAAAGACCTCATCTTTTAATATTAATGAAACGGGTACTAGCAGGATTACTACGATCATTACCAGCTTCATGATATTTTTAAAATTCATCCCTGAAGACAATATAATCGAACCGGCAATCAGCATAATAATGCCGCCTGTTCCGTAGTCGGGCTGTAGAGCGATCAGGAAGAAAACCATAACAAGGAATAATAATGGAGGCAATACACCTCTATTAAATTCATTTATGTAGGATTGTTTTTTTGCGTAGACTGCTGAAAGGTAAATGATGACACTTAGCTTCGCAAGCTCAGAAGGCTGGATGCTCCTTGTCCCCATTTCAATCCAGCTTAGGGCATTCCCCGCTACCTTTCCAACTACAAACAGTATGGTCAAGCCCGCCAGCGTAAATAAAACCATAGGAAGAAGGATCTTCGTACTCTTCATCGCCTTGTAGGGAAACAGGGCAGCTATAACAAACATAGCAGCGGCCGCCAGTAAATTGATCTTCTGTTTCTGATAGAAAAAATCACTGTCTGTTCCATGCCATGTCACCATACTCGCACTGTAAACCATGACCAGGCCAAATAAACACAAGAGAGCAACAACAATGATTAATGAATAGTCATAGGATTTCAGTATTTTTTTAAACATCGTCTCTTCCCCATCTTCTAAGTTGTTTTATCTATTCTACTATAAGTTCAAATATCCTGCCTTTATTTAAGGAAAAGTTATCGAATTCTTAATAAATTGTCATGTAAGCGTAATGACAATTTTTCACAAAAAAACTCAAACAATCGGAAAGGACTGTTTGAGTTTTTATGATTTATTTTTTTAACGAAGCCTCATGCAAAATGGAAAGCTCTCTTTCCAATTGGCCGAGAATGACTTTTCCCTCTGATTCTTCGATTAAGCCGAGTCTTACTGCAAAATCTATTTCTCTGGACAAGCCAAACATTTGCGTGTCCAACACCTCTTCGTAAAGAGGGCATTGAGGCATTGTCAGGTTATCCATTTGCACTTTGATCAGCTTTAATATTTTATCAGCGTCAGCCTTTAGCAAGGCATGGGCTTTTTCCTGATGGTTAATAATCATATCAGACGCCAACTTGATCCCCCCGTTTCCGAGCGATTACCCAATCCTTCTATAAATTTTACCCTTAAGCGGACAAAAATGCAAGAATATTAAGGATTCAGAAATTTATGGTATCATGCCTGCAACCCGCCAGAATGACATTTCCGGGATTTATCAGTATACTTAAGTCAAACACTTCTCATCCAGGCAGGAGGATATTATGGAAACAATCATCCCTATCAAAGGCAAAGTTAAATACAAGATCACTTTAGATCCGGGTGTTTGGATTTTCGATGATCGAAAAGTGGATTTGAATACATATTTCAAACAAGAACAAATGCAGGAAGATTCGTTGGAGGAATATACTAAGTCAGTATCCAAACATTGGGATCGTGAAATCATGGAGGGAGCCGTTTATCCTCCCACTTTGAAAACAGAAGTTAAGTTTCAGAAGGAAAAAGTTCTGAACGGCACTTTCGGTATCCCCTTTAAGCCTTTTCTGAAGAACGCTGAGCCAGAGCAGAACGCTGTGAATGTTATCGTTGAATACGGAGATCAGGAACAACTGACTCTTTCTCTTGAAGAAGCATCAACGATTATCCTTGGCTTTTCGAAGGATGGCAAGCCTTTAAGGGAAGATGGCCCCTTGCATGTGTACTACCAGGATGGGTCAAATAAAGAAAACCCGATTAGGAATGTAACCGGATTTACAGTGGAATGATATGTAGGTTCAGCCAACGGGCATCCAGACTGGGATGCCCGTTTTTTTATTTGAGCAGATCGGCTGCAAGCTGCGCAAGCGGAGATCTTTCGCCTTTCACCAGCTGAACGTGGCCGGCAATCTGCTGATGCTTGAATTTCTCTACAACATATGTCAGGCCATTGTTATATGCATCCAGGTAAGGATGGTCAATTTGATCCGGGTCCCCCATCAGGACAATCTTGCTTCTCTCCCCTACCCTTGTCAGGATCGTTTTTACTTCATGTTTAGTGAGGTTCTGGGCTTCATCAATGATGATAAATTGATCCGGTATGCTTCTGCCCCTGATGTAAGTCAGTGCCTCCACCTCAATAGAACCCATTCCTGCCAGTATGGCATCAAGTTCTCCTGGCTTCTTGGTGTTAAACAGGAACTCCAGATTATCATATATAGGCTGCATCCATGGTCGCAGCTTTTCTTCCTTTTCACCTGGCAGGAATCCCAAGTCCTTGCCGACAGGTACAATTGGCCGTGCAACGAGGAGCTTTTTAAAAATCCCCAAATCCTCTGTTTGCAGGAGCCCAGCTGCAAGAGCCAGCAAGGTTTTTCCCGTACCTGCCCGCCCAATCAGGGTGATGAGGGGCATGTCTTGGCGCAAAAGCAATTCCATCGCCATGATTTGCTGCACATTTCTTGGACGAATTCCCCACGTCTGCTTCCCCTCGTGCTCAAACACAAGCTTCTTCACTTTCTTGTTTTTCGTATCGACCATTCCTATGGCAGAGGCCGAGCTTCCTAGAATGTCTTTCATGATGACAAATTGGTTAGGATAAAAAAAATTCTGTCCATTCAACTCGGAGATGTTGACCTCACCCTTTTCATAAAAGCGGTTTAAGACCTCAATCTCCATATAAATTTCGGCATATCCTGAGTAAAGATGATTCAGTTCCACTACCCTGTCACTAAGAAAATCCTCGGCTAAAAGCCCAATTGCATCTGCCTTCACTCGAACGAGGGCATCCTTACTGACAAGGATCACCGGGCGCCCATCTTCTTTCGTTTCCTCCTCCAGGCTCAAGTTCTTGGCAACCGCGAGTATACGGTTGTCATTTGTCTTTTCAACAAAGATTTCCTGAAGCTGGTGGAAAGAGCGATGGTTCAGTTCAATCCGTAGAGTTCCTCCTCCCTCCAAATTGATTTTTTCGTGAAGTTTACCTGTTTCACGCATTCCATCTATAAGCCTTGATACCTGGCGTGCATTTCTCCCAATCTCATCCATATATCTTTTCTTGGAATCCACTTCTTCCAGTACTACAGCAGGTATGACAACTTCATTGTCCTGAAAAGAAAAAATCGCGTGCGGATCCTGTAATAAGACGTTTGTATCCAGTACGTATATTTTACTCAAATTGATGCCTCCCGCCTTCTTGATCTCGACTCTGGCCAACTTGGCAGCCTTGGCCGGGACTTTGGTAAAATATATGACTTCCTGAATAAAGATAGAAGATATTTTGCACAATAACCTTTGAGCATTTCTATTTGAAGGGCTCGGTATGGAGAAAAAGCACCCATGACATGATTGAATGTTTTTGCATTCCTAATTGTTTTCCAATAAATATCCGGAGGGGATTTATGATGATTAGATTGATTGCCGTACTTTCTTTATTAACGTTGATCACCGCTTGCAACCTGCAAAATAATGCCAGCCAAAACGACCGCGATCAAAACAAGGTCCGGGTCCAGAACAGTACGATACAGGAGGTAGACCGTGAATCCGGCCAAAGGATTTCTCGGCACCTGGTCAACCTTACAACCCATATCCCCAATGTAGATGATGCAGCGGCAGTTGTGCTGGGCCGATACGCGATTGTAGGCATCGATGTCGATGACAATATGGAGCGCTCCGAGGTAGATACAGTGAAATATACAGTTGCAGAGGCATTAAAGAAAGACCCTCATGGAGCAAGAGCTGTAGTTGTAGCCGACCCTGATATTACAGCAAGACTGCGGGAGATTTCAGCTGATATCCGCAATGGACAGCCTTTGATGGGCATTATGAATGAACTCTCAGATATCACCGGCCGCATCATGCCAGAGGTTCCTGCGGATATGATTGAGCCGCAAAACAACAAACCAACCGAAGATCCCAAGAAAAAGCTTGATCAGTCAGAAAAGCAGCAGCTTGAGAAAAAACAGCAGGAAGAATCAAAATACCACAAATAAAAACGGTACAAAAAAAGCTTAGTCTTTTGACTAAGCTTTTCTCATTGCATCCATTACTTGTTTATCAAGACGAGCAGCGGCATCTTTATCATATGTCTTGTCGTATTGAGGTTCCGCAACAATTTTAGAACCATAGAACATTACATCTCTTACTTCGGTGATCCGAATTTCAACGAGCGCAAGCTTCAAAGGAACGTCTTCAAGCTTTTCCTGCTTGACACTTGCAGTCCCGCTGATGGAATATGTAGATTCGTTTGCAATTAAATTGATGACCGCTTTGTCATTGCTTTTTATGTTCTGGATGATTCGGGAACGGTTATCCACTGCAAAATAAATCGTTTCCTCATCCTTCGCAAGCACCCAAGAAATAGCGCTCACATTCGGGCCGCCGGATTCGTGATCCACTGTCGCCAATGTGACGAAACGCTCTTTTTGCAATTCATCAAACAATGGTTGGATTAGTTTAGGTTCTACTTGATTTGCCATATTCACCCTCCTTAAATTATCATAATAGTACTACGAACCCTTTAAAGAGGGCAAATCAAATGATTTTCCCTCTACAGGCTGTAAACAATGATATACTATGTGTAATCCAAACTCAAATCAGGAATTTAATAAGAGGTGTAAGAATGAGAGTCAAATGCGTGCTATGCGACAAAATCGAAAACATCAACAGTGATACCCTCCAGGCAAAGCGGCTGCGCAACAGGCCGATCCATACATATATGTGCGACCCATGTAACGAAAGAATCACAGAGAAAACAAAGGACCGGATTGCCACTGGCAACTTCAAACTTTACCGCAGCCGTGTGAAGAAAGAAGATTGGTGATTAGTGAGTGCTTACAGGCTTGAGAGCGGTACTTAAGGGTTAGCCTTGACCAAGCTTTTGGTTTATACACTCTGCGTTCTAATCTAGGACGGCCGGGTTCGGACCTTTCAGGTACAGTTCTATGGGATTTTGGCCGAAGATGACCCAACTTCGGACATTTTCAGCTTCACTTACACAAATTTTGTCCGAAGATGAACCTACTTCGGACATTTCCAGCTCCACTTATACCAATTTTGTCCGAAGATGACCCTACTTCGGACATTTTCAGCTCCACTTACATCTATTTTGTTCGAAGGTGAACCTACTTCGGACATTTTCAGCTTCTCTTACATCAATTTTGTCCAAAGGTGAACCTACTTCGGACATTTCCAGCTTCTCTCTTACTTCAATTTTGTCCGAAGATGAACCTACTTCGGACATTTTCAGCCCCACTTACTTCAATTTTGTCCGAAGACGACCCTGCTTCGGACATTTTCAGCTTCTCTTACATCAATTTTGTCCGAAGATGACCCTACTTCGGACATTTTCAGCTTCACTTACATCAATTTTGTCCGAAGACGACCCTGCTTCGGACATTTCCAGCTCCCCCTACACCTTTTTGTCCAAAGGTGAACCTCTATCGGGGACGTTCCACCATCTATCAAACAAAATGTCCTTCGAAGCGAATACATACGAAAAAAATCCGCCTCATTGGGCGGATTTTTCTTATTCTTCTTCAGGGTAGTTGACGTACTTGTCTGGTTCTTGCCTGATCTGGTCCAGCATGACTTCGATCAGGTCCCGGGGGAAGCGGTATTCTTTCGTCTCCCCTTCCTTCACGATGGTCACATAGTACATCAGTGCATCACGTTTTAGTTCTTTCGATTCCACTTGATGTTCTTCAGCAAGAATTTGTTCAAACAACTGCGTCGTATCATTAGCTGCTGTGTCCTCTGGACGGGCGTCACTGACAATCTTGATTGTCAGCCAGTTATAGATAGCGTCCTGGAGTGATTTCATTTCGCCACCCCCTATTTCACATTCGCTTCTTCTTTTTTGTGCTGGCGCAGCCTGAGTTTGTAAATGATCAGGATCAGCGCAGCGACGACAAGCCCTTCCGTAATTGGAAGGAAAATAGCAAGGAAGGTCAGGACAGTAGAGCCAAGCAATAAGAATGCGTAGATAATGATGTTTTTCAGCAATGGCAGCTTTTGTGCAAATCCCAGTTTGTAAACGAGGATGCTTAACCCGGCAATGGTCAGATAAAGCAGCCACATCCCAACTGTCGGGTTTTCATCAACACGGAAAAGTGCTGCAAAAAAAGATAATCTTTGGCTTACGTCCATACTTCTTCCCCCTACTTAAAATTAAGCTTCAGCGAATTTTTTCTTTTTCGCGATTCTTTCGCGCTCGTTCTTATCAAGAATCTTTTTACGGAGTCTGATTGACTCTGGTGTTACTTCGCAATACTCGTCATCGTTCAAGTATTCCAAAGATTCCTCAAGAGTCATGATTCTCGGCTTCTTGATGACCGATGTCTGGTCCTTATTTGCAGAACGGATATTAGTTGCTGCCTTTACCTTCGTGATATTTACAGTGATGTCGTTCTCACGAGTGTGTTCGCCGACAATCATGCCTTCATAGATTTCAGTTCCTGGCTCAACAAAAATCGTTCCACGGTCCTCTACCTGCATGATTCCATAAGTAGATGCCTTTCCGGATTCCATCGATACCAGAACACCCTGGCGGCGTCCGCCTACCTGGCCCTGAAGCATTGGCTGGTAGCTGTCGAATGTATGGTTAATGATACCATATCCGCGAGTCAATGTTAAAAACTCTGTTGTGTATCCGATCAGTCCGCGTGCAGGTACGTTGAAGATCAATCGTACTTGGCCGCTTCCGTTGTTGATCATATCGAGCATTTCACCTTTACGGGCACCGATTGATTCCATGATGGAACCTGTGTGCTCTTCAGGAACATCGATTTGAACGCGTTCAACTGGTTCACAACGCACTCCGTCGATTTCCCTTACGATTACTTCAGGCTTTGACACTTGAAGCTCATAACCTTCACGGCGCATGTTTTCAATCAAGATAGACAAGTGAAGTTCTCCACGTCCTGAAACGATCCAGGCATCCGGTGAATCAGTGTTGTCTACCCTAAGACTAACGTCAGTTTGCAGCTGTGCGCGAAGTCTCTCTTCAATTTTCCTTGAAGTCAGGTATTTACCCTCACGACCTGCGAATGGGCTGTTGTTGACCAGGAATGTCATTTGAAGTGTCGGCTCATCAATGCGCAGAACTGGAAGTGGATCCTGGTTGTCGAATGGACATACTGTTTCACCGACATTGATATCTTCCATTCCGGATACGGCAATCAGGTCACCAGCATATGCTTCCTGGATTTCCTGGCGCTTTAGCCCGAAGAAACCAAAGATTTTTGTTACACGGAATTGTTTGACAGAACCATCAAGTTTCATCAATGCTACCTGCTGGCCTACCTTCATCGTACCGCGGAATACACGGCCAATACCGATTCTTCCCACATAGTCATTGTAGTCAAGAAGGGCAACCTGGAATTGCAGCGGCTCTTCACGGTTATCTACAGGAGCCGGGATATGGTCGATAATCGACTCGTACAATGCCTGCATGTTTTCATCTTGTTTTTCAGGATCCAAGCTTGCTGTTCCGTTGATTCCAGATGCATAAACAACCGGGAACTCGAGCTGGTCCTCATCTGCACCAAGTTCGATGAACAAGTCTAACACTTCATCTACAACCTCTGAAGGACGGGCAAAATCACGGTCAATTTTATTCACGACCACGATTGGTGTAAGGTGCTGTTCAAGCGCCTTCTTTAAAACAAAGCGTGTTTGTGGCATGCAGCCTTCGTATGCATCGACTACAAGCAAAACGCCGTCAACCATTTTCATGATCCGCTCCACTTCGCCGCCAAAGTCAGCGTGTCCAGGAGTATCAAGAATGTTAATGCGTGTATCTTTATATGAAATAGCTGTATTTTTCGCGAGGATGGTAATTCCTCGTTCTCTTTCCAAATCATTTGAATCCATTGCGCGCTCTTCCACATGCTCATTGGTGCGGAAAGTTCCTGATTGCTTCAGGAGCTGGTCGACCAATGTCGTTTTACCGTGGTCAACGTGAGCGATGATCGCTATATTACGAATATCTTCTCTTAATTTCAAAAAAGTCACCCTGCCTTTAATATTCAAATTTATCTAATGGCTTTTTTCACAACTCACATATTATAACACAATAAGAGTAGAAACCTAAAAGCATTTTAATGTACAATTAAAATAATATTATTTTGCAGCTTACTGTCGAATGGAGGAATTACCTTGAAGCAAATAAAATGGCCATTATTATTTTTCGCTTTCGCTGCCGCTTCATGCATGATTGGGATCGGAATTGCCATTGGAGAACGCAGTGTAATCGGAACGCTTGCCTGTATTGTCGCACTTGTGCTTGTTATGGGCTTCGGCTTTAAGAAGAAAAAGAAGATGCGGGAAGCAGGAGAACTATAGACAAACACAAAACCGGCTGGAAATACAGCCGGTCATTCAAAGGGGCGAACCATAATCATAAAGGTTTCGCCTTTATTTTCTTCTGTTTTAAATTGTTCAAAACCGCAGTCCGTCAAAAAATTTGCCCATTCATATTCATCAATGGGCACACCGGCAAAAAGGGCCTTATGTCCAGCTGCCTTCAATTCTTCGGAAGATGATTGATGATCGTGGCAGAAACTCCTCTGCGCCTTTCCGATGCTTTCACCAAAATGGTCCCCAGCCAGGGCTTTTGATTGGATGGTGCGACAGGAACATGGTAGGAAATAGACACCGGAAGGTCCTTCTCCATCCATACCCTCCACTCCCCCGAAAGTTCTTCGTATACTCTCATATACTCTTCAAGTGCATGATTTCGAAGTTCGCGCTTTTGCCACTTGGCACTGTCTGAAATGATTTCCTGAAAGAAAGCTAAGTCATGCCTTTTAAATGGACGTGAAGCGATTTTTACCATTTTCCATCCTTAAGATAGTGCTTCAGTATTTCACTGTGCAATCCCGGTTTAGAGACGAATAAAGAGTTTTCCTTCAGCAAATCCAGCTCATTTCCACGGAGATCCGTGGCCTCACCGCCCAATTCCTTGATCAGAATGATTCCGGCAGCGATATCCCACGGTGCCAGTCTGGGACTTAAATATGCATCGATCCTTCCTGTTGCAACATAAACCATTTCCATTGCAGCTGAACCGTAGGAGCGCGTTCCTCTTACATCCTGCACTAACGGGATGAACATCTGATGGTCGATCCGCTTGTTAGGAGCCACCCATAAAGCATTAAGGGCAATTACCGCCTCACTCACTCTGGACTCCTTCAGCTCTGGAATCGGCTTATCATTTAGCAATACTCCATTCCCTTTTATACAGTGATAGAGTTCATCATGAACCACATCATAAATAAGACCAATCATTCCCTCACCGTCTACATAAATCCCTACAGAGATCGCAAAATTCCTTTGCTGATGCACAAAGTTCATTGTTCCATCGATAGGGTCAATGATCCAAACAACACCTGATAACCCTGTCACTTCATCGCCATAGCCTTCTTCACCCATGATACGATGGTCCGGGTATTTGCCTTTGATTTTTTCGATAAAATATTGCTCGGTCCCCTTATCTATATCTGTCACCAGGTCATTTGGATTCGACTTTGACGTTACATTCAGGGTTTTCGGAAAAGAAGCCCTTATATTTTCACCAGCTTCCTTCGTCCATTCCATAGCATATGTATAAATTTCTTTCAGGTTATGATTCATTCATCTTTCCCCCATTCCGTATTTTTACGTATCAGGAATCTATTACAGCTTATAGGATAAGCTAATTTCGCATCAAGTATTAGGATTCCCCCTGAACGCAGATAAACATTCAAAGCAGTTCAGTTATATTCTACATAAGAAACGAACTCCATTTCATTTCAGGAGTTCGTCATGTTTTGCAATGATTGCATTTTTCTGAACAAATCAAAATGTTTTTCCCTTTCATCTTTCCAAATAATAAACCCTTACAAAGCTTTCAATCGCAATAGTTCTTGTCGAATTCTTTCTAATTTTTGTTTGCATTCCTTCATTTTCGTCTTATCCGAGTCAGTCATTGCGTCAAAAAGTGTCGCCAGTTCATAATCCATTTCCAAACGCAATACTGCTGTTCTTTGCAGTTCGCCATTCCTTTTTCTTGTCGAATTTATAAGTTGTTTCATTATATTACACTCCTCTATAATTTCTGTTTTTTTATTCATTGTATGAATTCTCCATTGGCAGTGGTACAAATTTGTGCTCATACCCATACTCTCAAAAATGCCTGTTGCTTCAAATTTCAAGTTGCTTTTGCTACAATATTTGACAAAGCAATAGGAGGTTTTTATATTGTCATTTTCAGGATTCACACAAGCAGATTTCGATGTGTTTAAAATTGACGGTCTCGATGAAAGAATGGAGGCCTTGAAATCCCAGATCCGCCCGAAGCTGGAAGAGCTAGGCCAGCATTTTGCTCCTACCTTATCAGTCCTTACTGGTGATGAAATGCACTACCACGTGGCGAAGCATGCAAGAAGGACGAAAAATCCGCCAAAGGATACATGGGTCGCGTTCGCAAGTAATCCCAGAGGATATAAGATGCTGCCCCATTTCCAGATCGGCCTGTGGGAAACGCATGTCTTTATCTGGTTCGCCGTCATATACGAAGCTCCAGATAAGGAAGCGATCGGCCAGAAGCTGGAAAAGAACATTGATACGATCTATACCCGGACTCCAAAGGATTTCTTTTGGTCCATTGACCACATGAAGCCTGAAGCTTCCTTACATAGCGAGCTTTCAAAGGAGGACCTTCTTTCAATGTTCCAGCGCCTTCAAACTGTGAAAAAGGCTGAAATCCTTTGCGGCTTGAATATCCCTCGCGAGGAAGCCGTCAAACTGAGCGGTGAAGAAATGCTATCTAATATCGAGTTTGTATTTAAAGAAATATTACCCCTATATAAAATGGCATAAACCAAATAAAGAGCCCATTTTCATGGGCTCTTTACTCATATTCCATCCTATTTTCTTTTTGGTGCGACTTTGATTTTCTGGCCAGAACTCGTCTCTTTGAGCGCTTTTACTGCCTGGTAAGATGTATAGCCGCTCACTTCTTCAAACTCATTGAAAATCGTCTTTTCTTGGGCCTTGCCTGGCACGATTTCCTTGAAACGGCGGTAAGCTGCAAGTAAAACGTCTCTGTCAATCCCGTTTTCATACGCTTTTTCGATACATTCAAAGAAATGAATGACATCGACGATTTCGTCGGTGGACCATGTGTAGTCGATCGGATATTGATATTCCATTATGTCACCTGCTTTTCATGCACTGCACAGAAAATGTAAATTCTGTGCATTTCTTTTTTGGACGCTGTTTTCCAACCTTCTTGCTCTGCAAAAAACAGCCTGTTTGATAAACGATTTTACAGATATCCGGAATGAATGGCAAGGAAATCAACGCTTTATTCGTTCCAGCTCCTCCTTATTCCTTCAGCTTCTCTAATGATTCTTTCAAAAAGTTCAGCTACTGACGGTGAGTCTTTAATCAGGCCCATCACCTGACCTGCCCAGCCAAATCCCTGCTCTTGATCGCCTTCATAAATATATTTGCGATTCGCCGAACCGCTAATCAACTCTTTCAGTTCTTCATAGCCGCCGCCATTCTTTTCGATTTCAATTATTTTTTCCGTTAATGGATTAGCGATAGCCCTCGCAGGCATGCCAAGTGTTCTTTTGATTACCGTTGTATCATTCTCTGTTCCTTCCACCAGCCTTTGCTTATACACTTCATTCGCATGGACACACTCTTTCGTAGCGATGAACCTTGTACCCATCTCTATCCCCTGTGCTCCCAGGCTCAAGGCTGCCATCAGCCCCCTGCCGTCACCAATTCCCCCCGAAGCGATTACTGGTATAGTGACAGCATCTACTACTGCCGGGATCAAAACCATTGTGCCGATGTCGCTTTTCCCAAGATGCCCTCCGCCTTCCTGTCCAACAACCATGACAGCGTCTGCGCCCAGTTCCTCTGCTTTCTGAGCCTGTCTTTTAGCAGCGACAAGAACCAGCTTCTTTGTGTTCGTACCCTTCAGCTGTTCGAAAATTGGGGCCGGATTCCCCCCTGTCATTGAAATGACGGGCACTTCTTCCTCAATGGCCACATCAAGATAATGCGAAAAAGGCCTGCCATGCTGACCGATTGCAAAGTTAACCCCAAACGGCTTGTCTGTAAGCTGTTTGACTCTTTGTATCTCTCCTCTTAGCGCATCAGGATCCGGAAGTGACATTGCTGTGATCTGCCCCAGTCCTCCAGCGTTCGAAACCGCAGCAGCTAAATCAGAATAAGCCAGATAGGCAAGGCCGCCTTGAATGATTGGATATTGTATTCCTAGAAGTTCGGTTACTTCTGTTTTCCAGTTCATGTTCTCTCTCCCTCTCATGCTTGTTGTTTTTTTATAATACTTCTATCTTTATTGATCCATTTCCTGTTTTTATCTCATCAAAACTGTCCGGTATTCCGCTTCATGAATTTCTTTGCAAACACCCCGATTAGTGCTATAATGCATGTGTTTTATTTTTATAAATACCAAACAATAATCATAAACCGAAATCCAATACATTAAAGAGGTGTGATCATCAATTGTCACAAAACGAAACACCGTTATTCACAAGCCTACTAAAGCATGCAGAAAAGGATCCGATCCAGTTTCACATTCCCGGCCATAAAAAAGGCAGCGGAATTGATCCGGAATTCAGGGAATTCATTGGCGATAATGCCTTATCGATCGATTTGATCAATATTGGCCCGCTTGATGACCTCCATTCACCAAAGGGTATCATCAAGCAGGCACAAGAACTTGCGGCCGAAGCATTTGGCGCAGACCATACGTTCTTTTCAGTACAAGGAACAAGCGGAGCGATCATGACCATGATCATGACAGTCTGCGGACCTGGAGATAAAATCATCGTTCCGCGTAATGTGCATAAATCCATTATGTCGGCGATCGTCTTTTCGGGTGCAATTCCCATCTTCATCCATCCAGAGATTGATAAAAAACTAGGCATCTCCCACGGCATTTCAACTGATTCGGTAGAGAAGGCTTTGGAACAGCATCCAGACGCGAAAGGTTTGCTTGTCATCAATCCAACTTATTTCGGTTTTGCTGCTGACCTGAAAAAAATCGTTGAGATTGCTCACTCTTATGATGTACCCGTACTTGTGGATGAAGCTCATGGAGTCCATATCCACTTCCATGAAGACCTTCCCCTTTCTGCGATGCAGGCTGGAGCAGATATGGCAGCTACAAGCGTCCATAAGCTCGGGGGCTCGATGACTCAAAGTTCGATTCTTAATGTGAGAGAAGGATTAGTTTCTCCAAAGCGCGTGCAGTCGATCATCAGCATGCTTACGACTACATCCACCTCTTACCTATTGCTCGCTTCTTTGGATACAGCAAGAAGAAGGCTTGCAATTGAGGGAAGGGAAATCATTGACCGGACCATCAAACTGGCACAGTGGATCCGCGGACAGGTCAATGAAATTGAACACTTGTACTGTCCTGGCGAAGACCTGCTCGGAACGAATGCCACTTATGACTTTGATCCCACGAAAGTCCTGATCAGTATCAAGGATCTTAATATTACCGGATATGAAGTTGAAAAGTGGTTGAGGGACCGGTACAACATTGAGGTTGAACTATCCGATTTATACAATATCCTTTGCATTATCACTCCAGGGGACACGCAGAAAGAAGCGGAAATTCTTGTCGAAGCACTTAGGGAGCTATCCAAGGAATATCACCACCTGGCTGAAAAAGTGCATGCAGAAGTCATGCTGCCGGATATTCCTCTATTGGCACTTACTCCTAGGGATGCGTTTTATGCTGATACAGAGGTAGTTCCTGTTGAGGAGTCAGAAGGCAGGATTATTGCGGAGTTCGTCATGGTTTATCCACCAGGGATTCCGATTTTCATCCCTGGCGAAATCATTACAGAGGAAAACCTCGTGTATATCAAGACCAATATGGAAGCCGGCCTGCCGGTCCAGGGACCTGAAGACGATGAACTAAAGTCCTTCAGAGTCATTAAAGAGCATAAAGCGATCCGTTAATCATACAAAAAAGGGCATGCGCTGAGCATGCCCTTTTATCTTATCTTATCTTATCTTATCTTATCTCTCTTCCGCACCTTCATGGTCGCAGCAGTTGCATTTTTTTGAATATAATACAGTCACTTTTTCATCTTCGAAATGGTCAATTGTTGAATTGCAAGTTTGACAAACGATAGTTCCCATCTTTTCAAACTCCTTTTCATTTTGAATTTTGTAAGCGCTTTATCATTTCTAATTATATAATAATATAACACTATTTATATTTCAAGTCTAAATTGTATAACACTTTTAGTTTTTTTTGGTTTATTTTTGCTTTGCATTTACAAAAGATATGCTTGGTTTTGTATTAGTATGACACATTTTTATTTAGTGTATATTATCTAAAGCGCTTTATAAAGGCTGTTGATTTAGAATACTAACTAAAAAACGAAAACAAAAAACAGGCCCAGTCGGCCTGCCTTCTCCCATGGCTTATTCGTATTGAGTCTGGAATGGTGCTGATGGAAGTTCTTCCTTAAAAAATAACGCAAGATCCTCAGCCTGCTGTGCTTCTGCAATATGGAATGCTTTCTGCAAATATTCTACGTCTTCAATGTCCCTTGGGTCGAGGAGTGCCGAACGCCCCGTCTGCATACATACAACGAGTGGTTTTCCGAAAAACATATTCGTATACACGATCCCAAAGTCATAACGAGTATCATAAGTAGTAAACCCCACAAATCTGACTTGAACCTTTTCGTGCTCATCATAAAGCTTTTCGAATAGTTCCATATGCCTCCTCCTTTTTAATTAAATATTTAGAATATTATTATAATTTATTTTTGACAAAAAGGCAAGTCATATAAAACCAAAAAGCTTTTAATCTATTGTCAACGCTTTTTACAGAGTGATAAAATGAGGGGAGAATAGATAGGAAAAGGGGATTGGACGATGTCTAGTAATGCTTATATCAAACTTGTTCCATCATCAGCTCAGCAAGCCATTTCCACCGATGAATTGAAGGATTTATTCAACTACTACAAAGAAATCACCGCTAAGACCGGCGACCAGGTTGACTGGAATTATGAAAACTCTGCTTTCCCTTATGATATTAAAGAAAAAGAAGACGCAAAAGGAACATGGTTTTATCTACAATCTTCCCAGGACCGATATAATGCCATTTTACTTGGTGTAGATCAAGAAACATTCGCCGAAGAAGATGGAACGGAGCGCGAGCAAACATACATACAGATTACCCTTCCCCCAACAGCTACAGCTGGCGATAAGGGAAAAGCGAATGAATTCAGCAAATTCATTGCCAAGAAGCTTCAAGGTGAGCTGCACCTGTTCAATGGCAGAGTGATGTATTTCTATCCTAGAAAGTAACTTGAAAAACGGCTGCTATTGAGCAGCCGTTTTTTGGTTCGCAGGAGTTTCAATAAGCGCAGGATCGGCAATCATATAACCCTTTTCTTCCAGCCCGATAACGATGTCCCGGAGCGCTGCGCTTGTCCATTCCCGATCATGCATCAAAAGGTTCGCCCCATTACGGAGCAGTGGTGTATTGACCATGATGTCAGCGAGTGCATCTTTCGATTGATAATTTTTTTCCCAGTCGTATCCATATGTCCAGTTCATCAAGAGCATTTTTTCTTCTGCAGCCAGCTTTTTGCTGTAATCTGTATTCATTCCAAACGGCGCTCGGAAAAATTGCGGACGCTCTCCAGTAAGCTCCTCGATCCTGTCATTCAAATCGATAATTTCCTTCCTCTGCTGCTCTTCCGTCAACTCTTTCAAGGTTTTATGATTGTAGGTATGGTTCCCTATCGAAAAACCCATTTGATGAATTTGCTTCAGCACTTCCCCTTCTTCAGGTGTATCAATGAAATGTCCATTAACAAAGAAGATTGCTTTTACATTCAAGTCTTTCAAGGTGTTTGCCATTTCGAGGGCATACTTGTCTGGAGCGTCATCGATTGTCAAAAGGACAACTTTTTCATCTGGGTTTTCGATATTCTGGATTGAAAAATCATCTTTCATTCTATATTGCGGGACCGCTTGTCCAGCTTCTTCTTTTGCTTCTCCTTCCAACCCCGCTGCGGCTTCCGTCTCTGCCTGCTCAGTATTGGAAGAGGCTTCTTTTTCTGTCTCATGCTGTTTATTGTCGTTTTGCTCTTCTGCTGCACTGCCCTTGGGCTGTTCAGCAGGGGCTTGTTCATCAGCTCCACAGCCTGCAAGAAGCAGTAATGATGCGAGCACAACTAGCTTTCTATTCAAATTCTTCCCCTCCTGCTGCGTTCCATTGCTGTCAATATACTGCTGCTCTTAGATTTTTCTATTCGCCCCTTACAGGCACCCGGTCCTCCAGGCATTAAACTATAAATGACATCGTCAAATGAAAGGACGCATAAAGGCCCAGACTGATGAGAGTGATAAAGAAAGTCTTTTTTGCTGATTTAATTATGTAATTGCCTATGATTATGGCTAAATAGAAAAAAACCAAGAACATAATTCCATTATAAATGGGATGATCGTGTTTGGACAGCCATTCAATGAATGTATATCCACTCCAGATGATCAATTGAAGCAATAGAACTGTATACACTTTCAAACCTTTCACCACCGAGTCTAAATAGTCTTTTCCCCTGGTTTGGGCTGCTAAACATTGACGATTGATGGGAAGCTTGTATAAGTATCCCAAAGCATCTCGTCAATAGAGCACAACTTCCCGCCGACCCTTTTTTACTAGTATATGTTAGTTTTGAAAGTATATTTTTCAATTATGTAACATTTCAATAACATTCCATTGTTTTGGAAATTGCTATGATAGAATATGGACAAACATTCACACACAGTGAACACGATTCTGAAAAAAGTGAGGCAAAGATAAATGAAAAGCTTGTCTTTTGTTTTTGTCGCTTCGTTCCTCTTCCTGACAGCTTCATGTAACCCAGCCAACGATTCAGATCAACTGATTCTGAACGAAGATATTAAACAAGTGATTTTCTTCTCTGATGAGGATGATTATAATCATGAAGCATCTTACTATGACGCTATCATTGAATTAAAAAAGCAATATCCTAATGAGTTCAAGAATATGGTCGTCATCCCGACTTCAAATGCAAAAAAATACTATGGACTCCTTGAAGTGGAAGAGTTCCCAGCCATCCTCATTTTACAACGTGATCAGGTGCTTGCCAGTGTTAACGGGACAGTGACCAAAGACCAAATCATCGAGCCGCTTTCAGCTGTCCTGAACGGCGATTAATGTATCCTCTTAATAAAAAAATCCTTTCCATAACGGAAAGGATTTTTTCTGTTTATTTTACAATATGGATAGGGCTGCCAATTGCTACTTCTGCAGCTTCCATAGTGATTTCACCAAGTGTTGGGTGAGCATGGATCGTCATAGCAAGATCTTCAGCGGTCATACCGGCTTCAATCGCTAATCCCAGCTCAGCAATCATATCAGAAGCATTCGGTCCAGCGATTTGCGCGCCGATCACGATACCATCTTCTTTACGTGTTACAAGCTTCAGGAATCCATCTGTCTGGTTCAATGAAAGTGCACGTCCGTTTGCTGCAAATGGGAATTTAGCAGCTGTAACCGCAATGCCTTCCTCTTTTGCCTGCTGCTCTGAGTAACCAACAGATGCTAGTTCCGGATCAGAGAATACGACAGCAGGAATGGCCAGGTAATCAATCTCTGCAGGATGGCCTGCAAGTGCTTCAGCAGCGATTTTACCTTCATAAGAAGCTTTGTGAGCCAATGGAGGTCCTTCAACAATGTCGCCAATTGCGTAAATATTGCTTACACTTGTACGGCATTGCTTGTCGATTTTGATGACACCACGGTCGGTCATCTCAATTCCAACTTGCTCAAGACCAAGTTCATCCGTGTTTGGTCTTCTGCCTACCATGACAAATACATAATCTGCATCGATTTTATTTTGTTCACCGTTTGCTTCATATGTTACTGTCACGCCAGTGTCTGTTTCTTCTACACCTTTAGCAAGTGCCTTTGTAATGATTTCAGCACCCTTTTTCTTAAGGTTGCGTTTAACAAGTGAAGACATTTGCTTTTCAAAACCATTCAGGATTTCGTCAGCACCCTCAAGGATTGTTACTTTTGTTCCGAAGCTGGCGTATGCTCCGCCAAGCTCAGTTCCGATATATCCACCGCCAATAACAACGATGCTTTTAGGAAGCTCTTGCAGATTCAGGGCTCCTGTAGAATCAAGTACACGCTTGGAGTATTTGAATGCCGGGATCTCGATTGGACGAGAACCAGTTGCGATAATCGCATTCTTGAATGTATAGGTTTGGGCAGAATTTTCATCCATTACACGAATGGTGTTGGCATCCACAAAATATGCTTCACCTTTCACGATATCGATTTTATTGCCCTTCAATAGCCCCTCTACACCGCCAGTAAGCTTCTTGACAACGCCTGCTTTAAATTCCTGTACTTTTGAGAAATCAAGGGTTACATTTTCTGCCTTGATCCCCATATCTTCAGAATGCAAAGCATTTTCATATCTGTGACCTGCAGAAATCAATGCTTTTGAAGGAATACAGCCAACGTTTAGGCAGACTCCCCCAAGAGTTGCTTTCTCCACGATTGTTACTTTCTGGCCCAGCTGGGCAGCGCGAATGGCTGCCACATATCCGCCAGGGCCGGCACCGATGACAAGAGTATCAGTTTCGATTGGAAAATCTCCTACTACCATTTATTACCCCTCCATTAACAAAAGTTCTGGATCGTTCAATAGGCGCTTGATGTGATTCAATGCGTGCTGAGCAGTTGCACCGTCGATCATGCGGTGATCGAAGCTTAATGAAAGTGCAAGAACTGGAGCCGCTACAATTTCCCCATCCTTGACTACTGGTTTTTCAGCGATGCGGCCGATTCCAAGGATTGCTACTTCCGGATGATTGATGACCGGAGTGAACCATTGTCCGCCAGCAGAGCCGATGTTTGTAATTGTGCAGGAAGCACCTTTCATTTCATCTGGAGCCAGCTTGCCGTCACGTGCTTTGCCTGCAAGTTCGTTGATCTCATTAGATATAGAGAACACGGATTTACGGTCTGCGTCCTTCACAACAGGAACAAGTAGTCCTTTTTCTGTGTCAGCAGCAATACCAATATTGTAATAGTGCTTGTGAATGATTTCGCTAGTTGCATCATCCAGGGATGTGTTCAATGCTGGATATTCACGCAGCGCACTTGTTAATGCTTTTACCACATAAGGCAGGAATGTAAGCTTGATTCCCTTCTCTGCAGCAACTTCCTTGAATTTCTTGCGATGAGCAACAAGCTTCGTTACATCCACTTCGTCCATCAAAGTAACATGTGGTGCTGTATGCTTGGAGTTGACCATTGCCTTCGCGATCGCTTTTCTGATTCCGCTCATCTTTTCGCGAGTTTCAGGGTATTGACCCTCTGGAATTGGCTGAGCTGCAGCTGCTTTAGGTGTTTCCTCAGCTTGTGCCTGTGGGGCCTGATCTGCTTGTGGAGCTGCCGCAGGTGCACCGCCGCTTTGGAAGCTGTCGATATCTGCCTTGACGATTCGTCCGTTCTTTCCTGAGCCAGGAACCTGGCGGATGTCTACACCTTTTTCTCGCGCATACTTACGTACCGATGGCATAGCTACGATACGTCGGTTAGGATCCACTGCTGTCTGTGGAGCTGCAGCGGCGCCAGCACCCGTTTCAGCTGCAGGAGCAGGTGCTTCGGCAGCTTCTTTCTTGATCTCCTGGCCAGCCTCTAGAGTAGACTGCACTTGAGCTTCCGTTTTTTCTTGTTTAGGTTGTTCAGCAGGCGCATCTTCATCTTCGCCTTTGAATTTAAGGTTTTCATAGCCTGGCGCGTCAAACGTGACAAGTACCTGTCCGACGGTTGCTACTGTACCTTCTTCAACTAAAATCTCTTCGACTGTACCAGCGACTGGTGAAGGAATTTCTACTACTGCTTTGTCATTCTGCACTTCACAAAGTACATCGTCTTCCTGAACTTTTTCGCCAGGTTTAACGAACCACTTGACGATTTCACCTTCGTGAATACCTTCGCCGATATCTGGCAGTTTAAATTGGAATGCCAATGGATTCACCCTCCTAAATTTATCGAGCCTTAATAATTTCAGCGTTTATTAGAACGTTAGTACTTTTTTAGCTGTTTCAATGACATCTTTGTAATTAGGCAGCCATACAGATTCAGCTTGAGAGAATGCGAAAACTGTATCAGGAGCTGCTACACGCAATACTGGAGCTTCAAGGCTAAGGATTGCGCGATCGTTGATTTCCGCAACAATCTGGCCAGCCATTCCAGCCTGTTTTTGTGCTTCCTGAACAACGATTGCACGGCCTGTTTTTTCAACAGAAGCAATGATTGTTTCGATATCAAACGGCATAACCGTTCTAAGGTCGATTACCTCAACAGAATATCCTTCTTTTTCAAGTTCTTCTGCCGCCTTAAGAGATTCGTGTACCATTGCACCATAAGTAATGATGGAAAGATCTTTTCCTTCGCGCTTAACATCTGCTTTTCCTAGTGGAATTGTGTATTCTTCTTCTGGTACTTCCTGACGGAAAGAGCGGTAAAGCTTCATGTGCTCAAGGAAAATGACTGGATCATTATCACGGATAGAAGAAATCAGCAAACCTTTTGCATCATATGGCGTTGAAGGGATAACAACCTTAAGACCTGGTTGTTGAGCGACCATACCTTCAAGACTGTCAGCGTGCATCTCAGGAGTATGTACGCCTCCGCCGAATGGTGAACGGATTGTGACTGGTGAGCTGTAACGCCCGCCTGAACGGTAGCGCATACGAGCCATTTGACCTGCAATAGAATCCATTACTTCGAATACAAAGCCGAAGAACTGGATTTCTGGAACAGGACGATAACCTTGAAGTGCAAGACCAATTGCCAATCCGCCGATACCAGATTCCGCTAGCGGTGTATCGAATACACGGTCTTCACCAAATTCATTTTGCAGGCCTTCCGTCGCGCGGAATACCCCGCCGTTGACACCTACATCTTCCCCGAAAACAAGTACGTTTGGATCGTTCTTCATTTCAACGCGAAGAGCGTCTGTAATTGCTTGAATCATTGTCATTTGAGCCATGGCTTACTTCGACTCCTTCTCTTTATATATTTCATACTGCTCTTTTAAGTAGTCTGGCATTTCCTCATACATGATTTCCATTAGGTCTGTTACTTTTTGCTTAGGAGTATCATCCGCTTCTTTAATCGCGTTCTTGATATCTTCCTTCGCCTTTTCGATTGTTTCGTTTTCCATATCTTCAGTCCACAGGTTTTTCTTTTCAAGGAACTTACGGAAACGCACTAGTGGATCTTTCTTTTCCCATTCGTTATCAAGGTCAGCTGTACGGTAGCGAGTAGGATCATCACCAGCCATTGTGTGCGGACCGTAGCGATATGTCATCGTCTCGATCAACGTTGGACCTTCTCCATTGATTGCACGCTTACGTGCTTCAAGTGTTACTGCATATACTGCAAGCGGGTCCATTCCGTCTACCTGGATTCCAGGGATACCTGCAGAAACAGCCTTTTGTGCAATTGTCTGTGCAGCAGTCTGCTTTTCGACAGGAGTTGAAATAGCAAAACGGTTGTTTTGAACAAAGAAAATTGCCGGAGCTTTGTAAGCACCTGCGAAGTTGATTCCTTCGTAGAAATCCCCTTGAGAAGATCCGCCATCACCAGTGTAAGTAACAGCAACTGCTTGAGCGCCGCGCTTTTTCATTCCAAGAGCAACACCAGCTGCCTGGATGTACTGGGCACCAATGATGATTTGTGGTGAAATGACGTTTACACCTTCAGGGATCTGATTGCCTTTGAAGTGGCCGCGTGAGAACAAGAACGCCTGTGTAAGCGGAAGTCCGTGCCAGATCATTTGAGGCACATCACGATATCCTGGAAGGATGAAATCTTCCTTCTCAAGTGCGAATTGGGATGCAAGCTGGGAAGCTTCCTGTCCTGCAGTAGGAGCATAGAATCCAAGACGTCCCTGGCGATTCAAAGAGATTGATCGCTGATCAAGGATTCTTGTGTAAACCATACGCTTCATTAATTCTTGTAATTGCTCATCCGAAAGCTCAGGCATTGCCGCTTCATTAACGACTTCGCCCTCTTCGTTTAGAATTTGGAACATTTCGAATTGGCTTTCGATATTCTCGAGCTGCTTCATTGCATCAACAGTATTGTTTTTTGTTTTAGATGCCATCAGAGCCACCTCTTCCTTTCATACTTCATAAATTTTTAATTGATATACAAAGATAGGTTACCCATTATCAGGATAAACTTCCCCGGGTTTCTAAATACATCTCAGAGCAGAATTGTACTTCATTTTTAAAAGCAGTACACAAAAGCGCATAATCTTTTGATCGTTCAAAACAAATCTCAAGGATATGGTTTCTTGTGAACACACCACTCTATAGTTTTCCACAGTTTCACTATAAAAAAACTACTTAATCTCCATTTCAACGTTCAACATTCTGTATCAATGAAATTTAAAAATAGAGTAATACAATATGCTCATTCGTTTTTTAGTTTACAACACGAAAATAACTCCGTCAAATACTATGTTTTATCTTTTTTAATTTTATTCACCATCAATATGTTGTTATTTCAGAAAAGCATCTGTATTACCTATTATTTAAATCTGTACTATAATAAATTACTTTTAATTCAAACTGTATTAATGCATTTTTTACTTTTTGGACCAACCTGGGCTGCAGTTTTATAACAAAATAAAAAGCCGCTTCTTAATGAGCGGCTTTGCCTATGGTTTACTTTTTGTCCTCAGTACTTACTTCAATCCCGGCTTTCTTGTAAAAGTCCATTTTCTCTTTGTTGTATTGGTCCGTTTTTTCGTTGAATTCCTGATTTTTATTCAAGACGGTTTCATAAACTTGATTCACTTTATTGATTTGTTCTTCGAGTTTCTCAAAGCTTAATTCTTTGTCCTTTAACATTTCATAAAGTTCTTTGTCATATTGAAGGCCTTGTTTGTAGTTCTTATATAGTTCGCCATGGATTTGATATCTTTCCTCCATGGTTGATTGCAATTGGATTGCCTGTTGTTTCAGTTCAGCATCCTTGATTTCCTCGATAATGCCGGCAACATTTTTGAATTCCTTTTCTGATTCCTCGATGCTTTCTTTCTCTTTATCGATATGCTCTGTACGTTGGTCGGCTATTTCAAGTGCTTCGTCTGCCAATTTGACGATTTGGTCATATTCCTTCATACCAAGAGAAATAATTTGTTCATATATCGCTTTTTCTTTTTTTCCAAATCAACAAGCGGATCCTGCTGATCCTCAAACACTTTCTCAATCGACACGACTTTTTCAAGCTCATCGAACATTTTTTCCTCGGGCGATTGCTTGTCCAGACACCCAGTTAGACTGAAAACTCCAGCCACCAACAGGATGGCTAAACTTATTTTTTTGATTATGGACAATATAATAACCTCCTCATAGATACCAATTTTACTATAGCGATTACGGCGGGATTTGACAATAGATATGAAATTTTGCGGCGTATAATGACAAAGATGGAGATGGAACGGCAAAAGGCTTGTCCTGCCATATATATATTCAGAGTAAAGCATCTTTATGACTTTAGGCTGCAGCCTATACCTTTTTCTTCCTGATGCATAGGCTATAGCAATCGACCCATTGAAAAAATAGGGCGAAAAACCAAAGGAGGAGGTTTCCTTTATGTACGGTTATGGATATGGTTGCGGTTATCCAGTAGGAGGAGCAGGATACGGCAGAGGTTTTGCATTGATTGTCGTATTGTTCATCCTTCTCATCATCGTAGGATGCGCTTGCTGGAAATTCTAGTTTGAGCAGAGAGGGTGAATTAGTTCACCTTCTCTCTTCTTTTTTCTTAAAGTATGTTCCACTTTTTCAGTTAACTTTTAGGGTATCATTTGTTAGACTTATAATTATTACATACCAGAGGTGAAGCAAATGTTGACGATGGATGATATCGTACGCGATGGACATCCTGTCCTCCGCAATGTCGCGGAAGAAGTACCTATGCCTCCTTCACAAGAAGATAAGGCAATTTTAGAAAGCATGCTTCAATACGTTATAAATAGCCAGGATCCGGAAATCTCCCAGAGACATGGACTCCGACCTGGAATCGGGCTTGCTGCACCACAAATTAATGTATCTAAACGGATGATCGCCGTTCATTTGACCGATGAAAAAGATAATTTGCTGAGCTATGCGCTGTTCAACCCGAAAATCGTCAGCCATTCGGTTGAGCGTTCCTATCTCCAATCTGGAGAGGGATGCCTGTCTGTGGATGAATCGATTCCTGGATATGTACCAAGATACGCAAGAGTTACAGTAAAAGGAATTGACCTCGAAGGAAATGAAGTGAAACTGCGATTAAAAGGTCTGCCATCTATTGTATTCCAGCATGAGATCGACCATCTTAACGGAGTCATGTTTTATGATCATATTAACAAGCAGGATCCGTTTGCGGACATTCCTAATGCATCACCAGTTGAAAGATAAAGCCGAATCGGAAACCGATTCGGCTTTTTACTTTAAATTAAGTTCAACTTTTTCAGACCATGCCAGATGCCATTGTCATCGACATCTTTTGTTACCATGTTGGCGAGTTCCTTAAGTTCAGGAACGGCATTTCCCATGGCCACTCCGGTTCCGACTGTTTCAAGCATTTCCAAATCATTCAGGCCATCACCGAATGCGTAAACATCCTCAGTCTTAAAGCCCAGTCTTTCTATCATCTTCTTTATTCCTTCGGCCTTCGAGCCTCCTGCAGGCAGGATGTCAACTGAATAAGGATGCCATCTGATCAGTTTAAACTCAGGGAAAGCTTCCAGGTAATATCCCTCTGCTCCTTCTTCACAGAAAAGGAGGGTTTGGTAAAGGTCACGATCCACATAAAAAGTATGATCATGTTCGGGATGGGCGAATTTCAGTCCGCCAAGACTCATTTCAATATATTCATGGTGTTTGACCGAGGATTTCATCGTCCTATGGTTCATAAAAACGACCGGATGCCCCTTCTCCTCCGCCTTTAAATAAAGGTTTTCTATTTTTTCGCCATTCAGGGGATTTTTATAGATTGCCTCCCCTTCAAAAACCACATATTGCCCGTTAAAGCTGACAAAAGAGTCTATGTCCAGCTCCTTCCTCAGGCTTTCGAACATGAAAGGTGCCCTCCCTGTGGCAATGGCCACAAAAACACCGTTTTCCTTCAGCAAGCCAATCGCCTCCTTTGCAGAGGCTGGCAAATTTTTATCGTGGTCCAACAGTGTTCCATCAATATCAAAGAATACAATTTTGCTCATTTTGATCTCCTTTGCTGCTTTTTCTTGAGGTATTTCGTCTATTTTGTACTAAAAGTATGTAATCACGATAGTCTACCAAATCCATTAGTGCCTGTACACAAATAAGAAAGGAAAAACTGTGGCAAAAAGATGACAATTTCTGTCATTACACGATTCCCCATGAAAAAAATTGCGATTTCATCATATAATATAAACAAAAAGATAGCTTTTAGAAAAATAATCTTTACTAAACTTTTCCTTGTTTACTTTACTTTGGACAAGGATAGTTTAAAATAAGAAGTAAGGAGATGATCCACTATGTTAAAGAAGCTAAGAAAGAAGCTTTTAAAACAGTGGAAAGAATTGCTTCGCAAAAAAACTATCGCATAACTTTTTGAGCCCTTCAAACTTGCGAAGGGCTCCTTCCTTATTGTAAATTGGTTAATAGCGGAAATGACGGCTACTTAAAGCATCCATACGATGAATACTAACAATGATCTACATTGTTAATTTTTATATTTAGCTATTTTCTTTAAAGAGGGCTCACAAGAACCTTATTGAAAATAGCTGCATAAAAAGAATTAGTTCACTTAAGGAGAGAGATTTTACATGATTTTTAAAGTTTACTTCCAGGAATCAAACAAGCAAGTACCAGTACGTGAAAAAACACAGACGATTTATGTCGAAGGTGATTCTGAAAGAGATGTCCGGACAAAGATTGCTGACCGCCAATATAATATTGAGTATATCGAGGCAGTAAAGGGTAATTATCTGGAGTACGAAAAACAAAAAGAAGAATTTGAAGTATTGGAGATCGGATAATTTATGAAATTTGTAAAAAATGACCAAACAGCCGTTTTCGCACTCGGAGGACTTGGCGAAATCGGAAAAAACACCTATGGTGTGCAATTCCAGGATGAGATCATCTTGATCGATGCCGGCATTAAATTCCCAGAGGATGAATTGCTGGGCATCGATTATGTTATTCCTGACTATTCATACCTAGTGAAGAATGAAGACAAAATCAGAGGCCTTTTCATTACCCATGGCCACGAAGACCACATTGGCGGCATCCCTTATTTGCTTCGTGAAATCAATGTTCCTATTTATGGCGGCAAGCTAGCCCTGGGACTGATTCGAAACAAGCTTGAAGAGCATGGTCTTTTGCGCAAAGCCAAACTGATTGAAATCAAGGAAGATGATATTATCAAATTCCGTAAAACATCAGTTACTTTCTTCAGGACTACTCACAGTATCCCTGATTCCTATGGTGTGGTTGTCAAAACTCCACCAGGACAGATTGTACATACGGGAGATTTCAAATTCGATTTCACTCCTGTAGGTGAGCCTGCCAACCTGACAAAAATGGCTGAAATCGGGAAAGAAGGCGTGCTTTGCCTCCTTTCTGACAGCACAAATGCAGAGGTTCCCCACTTCACTATGTCTGAGCGCCGTGTTGGCGAGAGCATCCAGGATATTTTCAGGAAAGTGGATGGACGAGTCATTTTTGCTACATTTGCTTCCAACATTCACAGATTACAGCAGGTTGTAGAAGCTGCGGTAACGAACGGCAGAAAAGTTGCCGTTTTCGGCCGAAGCATGGAATCTGCCATCAATATTGGACAAGAATTAGGCTATATCACGGCACCCAAGGATACGTTCATCGATGCGCAGCAGATCAACAGACTGCCAGCTAACCAGGTAACGATCCTATGTACAGGAAGCCAGGGAGAGCCAATGGCTGCGCTATCAAGGATTGCGAACGGGACCCACCGTCAGATTCAGATTCAGCCTGGAGATACGGTTGTCTTCTCATCCTCACCTATCCCTGGGAATACAATCAGCGTAAACCGCACAATCAATATGCTTTCCCGTGCCGGTGCGGATGTTATCCACGGTTCGTTAAATGACATCCATACATCCGGACATGGCGGTCAGGAAGAGCAGAAGTTAATGCTTCGACTGATCAAGCCAAAATACTTCATGCCGATCCATGGTGAGTACCGTATGCAGAAGATGCATTCAAAGCTTGCAAATGATTGCGGTGTCCCTGAAGAAAACTGCTTCATCATGGACAATGGTGAAGTACTTGCTCTAGGTGACAATGAAGTTGGTGTCGCCGGCAAGATCCCATCCGGTAATGTTTACATCGACGGAAGCGGTGTAGGAGATATCGGTAACATCGTTCTCCGCGACAGGCGCATCCTTTCTGAAGAAGGTTTGGTTGTTGTAGTCGTAAGCATCAATATGAAGGACTTTAAGATTGCAGCTGGACCTGACTTAATTTCACGCGGATTTGTCTACATGAGGGAATCCGGTGACTTGATTAATGATGCGCAAAGCTTAATCAATAAGCACTTGAATAAAGTAATGGAAAGAAAGACAACTCAGTGGTCAGAAATTAAAAATGAAATCACTGATACTCTCGCACCATTCCTTTATGAAAAAACAAAACGCCGGCCGATGATCCTTCCGATCATTATGGAGGTATAAACAGCAAAAACCGTTGCGGATTCCGCAACGGTTTTTGTTTTGCCTCTTCTTATAATACTAAGTTAACTATTTGAATCCATATTGTTATTTTGTGAAGGTTTCACTTTCCTTCTAATGAAATAAATAATCGCGGCAATGAGGACACCTGCAATCAGCAAAATTGGAAGGTTTCCAACCAGGAAGACGATGATTCCTGAACCTGCAGCCAGAAGCAGATTGATATTGTCTGCGAACTGTTTCTTGATCTTTTGCCATGTATTCAGGTTCTCATTATCAATTTTCGAAACTGGGATTTCATTTTCCTCCAGGGTGATGATCACTGTTGAATAGGCCGTCTGGTTTTCAAGGAATTTTTTCCGTCCGGCAATTTGTTCAATCTCCTCTTGTACGTCAGCCAGATCGGATGAGATCTTCAGCAGATCTTCTGTCTTTTGTGCCTGCTCCATGAACTCAAGAAGTCTTGCTTCAACAGCCTTCTTTGACTTCAGGCGCGATTCGAGATCCACATACTCCTCCGTCACATCCTGCCCGTTTACCTCGCGGTTGTTGACATGAACAGAAAGACCCTCTGCATCATTCAGGAAAGCTTGAAAATGCTCCTGAGGAATTCTGAATGTCATCGATCCGCTTTGGCGCTCTCCCTCATAACGGAATGAATTTGACTTGACGATATATCCCATATAAGATTGTGCTTTTTGTTCGAGAGCATTTCGGGCCTTTTCAAAATTTTTCACTGTTAAATCCAATTGTGCGGTGAAGATGACCAAACGAATACTGACTGCTGGATCATCTCCTTTAACGCTGCTTTTCTGCTTACTAGTGCTATCAGAACCGACGTCCTTTTCGCCTTCATCTGAAAAAGCAATTTCTCCCGTGTTATTTTCCATTTCAACCGTGTCTCTATCATGGTCCGAGCTCATTTTACTGTCTTCCTGTGAGGTACCGCCACTGCAGCCCGCCAGCAAAATGATCAAGGAGAGGCAAATGGCCAATCCTTTTTTTATCAATTTCCTGCCCCCTTAATAACATCTTTTTAATACAGACGGGCCTTCATGTAAAAATGTTACATATAGGATGTTTTCAAATTGATTCTTTTGGTGCAGAAATGAAAGATGTTTACAAAAAGAAGCCTTCGAATGAAGGCTTCTAAACTGCATCCAGCATATTGAATTGCGCCTGAACTAAATCATAATACTCTCCTTCGATTCCCATGAGCTGAGCATGGTTTCCTTTCTCGATAATAACCCCGTTTTCAAGTACAAAGATATTGTCCGCCTCACGAATCGTTGACAGCCTATGGGCAATGATGATGGCTGTCCGGCCCTTCAACAATGTTTTCAGCGCATTCTGGATCTTCATTTCTGTTTCTGTATCGATGCTGGCTGTCGCTTCATCCATGATTAAAATCCTTGGATTTGCGAGCAATGCCCTCGCAAAGGACAGCAGCTGCCTTTCCCCTACGGAAAGGATATTCCCCCGTTCCTCTACTTCTGTTTGGTAGCCATTTGGCAGGTTTTCAATGAATTCCGCCGCGCCAACAGCTTCGGCAGCCGCCTTCACTTCCTCCTCTGCAGCATCAGGCCTTCCAAAACGGATATTATCATAGATTGTACCTGAAAAAATGAATGTATCCTGCAGGACTATACTGATATGCTTTCTCAGGCTGCCAATAGAAACCTCTTTCAGATCATGGCCATCTACTGACACCTTTCCAGAGGTTGGATCATAGAACCTGCTGATTAAATTGGCGATGGTTGTTTTTCCAGACCCTGTATGGCCAACGAGGGCAACCGTCTGGCCCGCTTCTATTTCGAGATTTATTCCTTTAAGCGCAGTCCGCTTATCGTCGTATGAAAAGACAACCTTTTCAAAATCAATCTGTCCGCGAATATCCTCGAGCTCAACCGGATGATCAGCCTCTGATACGATCGGCTTTTCATCCAGAAATTCAAAAATCCTTTCGGAGGAAGCCATCCCCATCAATAACTGGTTATAAACCTGGCCAAGCCTGGAAATTGGTTCCCAGAACATCCCCAGGTAAAAAGCAAAGGAAACGAATACACCAATTGATATCGTCCCATTCTGGATTAAATGCGCTCCGTACCAAATCAGGACAGCTGTTCCAAGGGCATTTGTCAATTCAACAAGCGGACGGAACATAGCGTTTTTCTGAGACGCATTTTTCCAGCTCTTAAAGGTTTCATCATTGACACCATCAAAGAATGCCATATTCTCTTTTTCTTGTGTGAAAGACTGGGTTACCCTGATGCCCTGGATGCTCTCGTTCAAATGGGAATTCAGCTTCGACTGCTTCATCCTTACATCCTGCCAGGAGCGCCTGATATTTTTCCTGAGCTTTGTCGAAATCAAAAACATGATTGGCAGGATAATCATAATTGCAAGCGTAAGCTGAGGGCTTAATGTGAACAGGATAAAAAAGATTCCGATCAGCAACACGATGTCCATCAACAGATTGATGACTCCGTTGGTGAACAGCTCTTGCAATGAATTGATATCATTCATGATCCTGACCAGTATTGAGCCTGCTGAACGCTGGTCAAAAAAACGATGGGACAGGTTTTGAACATGAGTAAATAAATGCTTGCGCAAATCATAAATGACATTTTGGCCTAATTGATTCATCCAGCGGATACGGAAAATATTCGCAACATACGATGCTGTATACAAGCCTGCAATTAATGCAACAAGCCAGAACAGCATGGAGGCATCTTTGTTCACTACAGCCCTGTCTAGCGTGTAGATCCCTATAAGGATTGGGATTACCAGCCTAACCGCCGTCGTGATCAGAACCATCGCAATCGACAGAGGCACCAGCGTTTTTTTATAAGGCATCATATAGCTGAACAGCCTTAACATTTGCTTCCAATTAAAAGGCTTATCTATTACTTGATCAGTAGAATACCGAAACCGATTCAAGACTTGAGAATTGCTCTTTTTGCTCAAATCCTTCCCCCCTGTTGTGCAGCTTTTGATTAAGTGTATTATATGATTGGACATTTTGATGACGGACACTGATCCCGGTTTCCACTTTGTTCATGTCCGTCATCACTCTCTTGTTTCAATCAACCAGTCTGGCTTACCTTCTTTCGGTCCTTGAATTGGATTTCATATATTTTCTGATATGTTCCGCCATTCTTGATTAATTGCTCGTGTGTGCCTCGTTCTGCTATCGTTCCATTTTCAAGCACGATTATTTCGTCTGCATGCTTTAAGGAAGAGATTCTGTGGGCAATGATGAAGGTCGTTCTTCCTTTCATTACTTCAAGCAATGCCTTCTGTATTTTGAACTCAGTTTCCATATCCACAGCACTTGTGGCATCGTCGAGGATCAGGACGCTCGGGTTGACACAAATTGCCCTTGCAATTGCAATCCTTTGCTTCTGCCCTCCTGATAAACCCATGCCTCTCTCGCCGAGAATGGTTTCGTATCCATCGGGCAGTTCCATGATGAAATCATGCGCCTGGGCCCGTTTGGCTGCCGCAATGATTTCTTTCTCTGTTGCATCCGGTCTGCCATACGAAATATTGGCCCTTATGGATGAGGAAAACAGGAATGACTCCTGGAGTACGATCCCTATGCTGCTGCGCAGTGAGCGTAAAGAGTAATCCTTGATGTCGCGGCCATCAATCAGGACTTTTCCTTCGACAGGCTCATAAAATCTTGTCATCAGCTGAGTAATGCTTGTTTTTCCGGAGCCGGTAGAGCCAATCAGCCCTATTGTCTTTCCCGGGCGCGCCTTGAAGCTTATATCGTATAATGCTTCTGAATCATCTTCTCCGTAACGGAGGGTAACATTTTGGAACTCAACATCGCCTGAAAGCTTCTCCATTTCTAACGCTCCCTGCTTCTCTTTAATCTCAGCGTCTGCCTCCAGGATTTCGAGCAGTCTCTCTCCGGATGCCTTTGATTGAGAAAACAGGTTCACGACAAACCCCAGGTTCATGATCGGCCACATGATATACCAGACAAGGCTGTAGAAAGCGACTAGTTCCCCTGGCAGCAGTGAGCCGTTCATAACGAGATACCCTCCATATCCCAGGAGCAGGACCACACTTAAATTCCCCATGTACTCCATAAAAGGAAAATACTTAGCCCAAATTTCCGAGGTGAATAAGTATTTGTCTTTATAGTCACCATTTGAATCATTGAATCTGCCAATCTCATAATCTTCCCTCGAGAGGGATTTTACAGTATTGATCCCGCTGATGTTTTCCTGTACCTTCGTATTCAGCTTACCGAAAGATTTCCTTATTCCCCTGAAGGCAGGATGGACAGCACGATCAAATTTATAGACAGCTACTGCCAGGAAAGGCAGTGTCGCAAGTGTCACAAACGTCAGAGAAATAGAATAATAAAACATCACTGAGAAGCTGATTCCAATCAGTAAGACAAAGCGGATCAATTCCGAAAAGCCGAAGCTGAGGAAAAAGCGGAACCCCTCCACGTCAGCCGTAAGTCTGGACATCAAATCTCCCGTTTTCGCATTATCATAGTAACGGAAGGAAAGGAACTGCAGTTTCTCATAAAGGGAATTCCTAAGTTTATAAACGGAATGAATGCCAAACAAATCGCCAGTGTATTGGTAAATATAAGTGCAGATACCCTTTACAAACATGAAGCCCACAAAGCTGGCTACCAATACTGGGATTAAATTGTACCTGCCTCCAATGATGACTTCATCAATTGTAAGCTGCAGGATCATCGGATACACCACAGTAATGGCGGTAACGATCAACATGAAAAAGATGGACCAGATAAAATAATTTTTGTAGGGCCAATAATAGCCTTGCAGTTTTTTGAATGTATCCATTCATTTCCCCCCTTGGAAAATAGAGAATCGTAAGAACCTCTGTTTTTTTGGAAAAGGTTAGCAAAAACAAAAGGCACGTATACATTAATATATCGGCTTTCGAAATATTTTTCCAGCCTTTTTTAAGAATTTTTTAATTTTTTTGTCAGTAAGAATAGTCAGATACAAGCGGACAATAAAAAGCCGGCATCAGCCGGCTCTTGCTTTCTATTCTTCCGTTTTTTCCATTTCGTCAAGGACACGGTTCACACGCTTTTCTAGCATTTTCATGCCGCTGCCGCCCGCCTGAAAATGCCTAAGCTTGCCATCTTTATCAAAAACATAGTATGCGGGGACATATTGGTTTTCAAAAGCGTCCGTAAGCTTATGACTATTATCAATGAAAATAGGCTGGGTGATGCTGTGGTCTGCTGCTACCTTCTTGATTTCCTCAAGATTCAAGTCATTCTCTGACCGGGGCATATGGACAGCTATGACATTAAGCTTGCCTTGGTAAAGGTCGCGAAATTCATTAATCTGAGGCATCGCTTCCTTGCATAAGTGGCAGCTGATGGACCAGAAGTGGATGAGGGTTGGCTTTTCACCGATCAGCTGATTTCTTGTGACTTCACCATTCAGCCATTCACTTGCTCCTGTCAATTCAGGCATTGGTTCACGTAATCTCATATTTGGCACCTCTCTCTATTAGGATTAGCTGTAAAAAACAGTTCAGTGGTTAGAACTAATAGACCTAACATATGCCAGGCCCTATGTGCTTTCAAAGATGCATTTTATATACGGGTTCAGCGGAAAATATTCCTTTGTCTGAATATTAGTGTATCACCATCCATGTTTTGCACCAAATAATAACGTAAAGCTGTTTACTGATTTAGGACTTATCGATCATACTGCTATTAAACAAAAAGAGGGCTGGCAGAAAGCCAGCCCATTTTACATTATTTTTTCCCTTTCCATTCAATGTACCTTGTAAGTAAGTCAATTGCTGTCCCGATGGCATTTTCATCCGGATTCAACTTGGCATGATGCAATCCATATCCTGAGTTTACTCCGAGCCAGAACATGAATCCAGGTATTTCTTTCAGCATGTAGCCAAAGTCTTCGCCAGTCATCGCTTCCCTGCAAACAACAACATTGACTTGCTCGTTGCCTTCTGCAAATTGTATAAATTCCCGCGTTAATTCTTCATGATTATATACTTGATGGTACATGGCACCATAATCAATCGCAGTTTTACATTGATACCCTACTTCAACCCCATGTACAAGCGCCTCGATCCTTTCTTTCACCTTAGCCATCGATTCAATGGACAGGGTGCGGATCGTCCCTTCTATCCTTGCTGTTTCAGCAATGATATTCTGTACGGTCCCCCCGGTAATCTTCCCTATTGTTACAACTGCACTATCAAGGGGATCAATATTGCGGGCAACAATCGACTGAAGCTGGGTAACAAGGGCACACGCAGCCACCACCATATCATTGGTCTGGTGAGGGTACGCAGCATGCCCCCCTTTCCCTGCCAAATCAACGAACAATTCAGAAGTATTGGCGAACAAGAGCCCCTCCCTGGTAGCAATGGTACCGACAGGATATTCCGGAGCGATATGCAGCGCGAGAATCATATCCGGTTTCCATTCCTTCATGATTTCCGTATTTAACATCGGCTCCGCTCCCCCAGGCCCCTCTTCAGCAGGCTGGAAGATAAAAAGCAAATGATCATCTAGTAGCTGGTTGACGAAGTGAGTGATCAGCCCAAGCGCAATTGACATATGAAGGTCATGGCCGCATGCGTGCATTTGTCCTGTATGGGTGGATTCGAATTCGAGACCTGTTGCTTCGGTAATCGGCAGTCCATCTATATCAGCCCTGTAACCAATCGTCTTTGTCGGATTCCCACCTTTGACCCTGACAAAGATTCCGGTCTCCCACGTTTTGATTTCCAAACGTTCTTGTGGGAGCCGGCTCAAATAATCCAGCAGATAGGCCTGTGTTTTATATTCCCTAAAGCCTAGTTCAGGAATTTGGTGCAAGTCTCTTCTAATTTTAATGAAAGAATCAAAATCCATCGAGTAATCCCCCCTTATAAAAGAAAGCGCGGATTGAGGATCCACGCTTTCTCGCATGCTATTAAAGCTGGCGAAGCTCTTGCTTGATTTCAGTTTTTGATTTTGTTTTTTCGTCGATTTCCTTGATGACGCGTGCCGGAGTTCCAGCTACGACTGTATATGGAGGAACATCATCAATGACAATCGCGCCTGCAGCTACAACAGCGCCTTTTCCAACCGTTACACCTTCAAGAACAACAGCATTCGCCCCGATTACAACATCATCCTCAACAACGACTGGCTTGGCTGAAGGCGGCTCGATGACACCCGCAAGTACGGAACCAGCACCAATGTGGCAGTTCTTGCCGACTGTCGCACGTCCCCCAAGGACCACGTTCATATCGATCATCGTGCCTTCACCGATGACAGCACCGATATTGATGGAAGCGCCCATCATGATGACCGCATTGTCGCCAATTTCCACCTGGTCACGGATGATCGCACCTGGTTCAATACGAGCTTTAATATTCTTCATATCAAGCAAAGGAATCGCTGAGTTCCTGCGATCGTTTTCTACTACATATTCTTCAATTTTTGCCTGGTTTGCTTCAATAGCCGGGTTGATCTCAGCCCACTCACCAAAAATGACCCCAGTGTTTCCGGAAATGAACGTTTTTGTGTTTTCGCCAAATTCGATTCCTTCAAGATCACCTTTGAGGTATACCTTAACAGGTGTAGCCTTTTTACTATTTTGAATAAACGAAATGATTTCGTTAGCATCCATCATTTTCATGTTCTTTTTACCTCCAGATATGTATTGTCGAGGTTCTTCTCAACCTGCTCACAGTAAAGCGGGCTAGATGAAAACAACCATTTTCTAAAAATTACTTTAACAAACAAAAGTGTCGAAAACAAGAAAAACTATTTATCATTCTGTTTTGAGTCCACTATATGTTCTTTCACGATTTCGATGAATGCCTGAACCTGTTTAAGCTGGAATGCAGACTCATACCCAAGCAGCCAGGTGTCCCTGCCAAGCGGTTCATTATTTTCGTCATGGAGCGGGACCTTGAATATATCCTTCTCAGCTCCGTTCAGGGTTATGGCCGGCAGAATAGCGTACCCAATTCCATTGAATGTCATCTGCTTACATGTTTCGATCTGGTCCACGATAATCGTCCTTCTTGGTGCTGTCTGGAATTGCCTCAGCCACCAATCCTGGATTTCCTGGTAGTAATTTGAATCACTTTTGAACTGGATGAACGGCCTGTCCGTTTCCAGGACCTGCTCTGGGCTGGTGATTTCGGTATCGACCAGATAAAGATTATCCTTGAACAAATGGATCTTGACACCCTTCCAGTCAGGTGTACCCCTAATGATGCCTATATGGACCTGGTCTTCATACAATGCTTTTGAGATTTCACTGCTCCATCCTGTTACGAGTGAAATCTTTGCCTGAGGGTATCGGTTCACATATTTCTTCAAGACCTGAGGAAGCCAGTTTTGTCCGACAATGGACGCCACGGCTATTTTAAGGGTTCCATATACCTCTGAATTTAATGCATGGATGGATTCCCTCGCTTTTTCTTCCCGATTGATCGTTTCATTCACAAATTGGACGACGATTTCCCCTGCCGGTGTAAGTGTCAGCCCTTTCTGTGAGCGGAGGAAAAGCTTGGCTCCCCAGTCCTTTTCAATAGACTGCAGGCGCTGCGACATAGCAGGCTGGGAAACAAATAATCTTTCCGCCGCCTTCCTCATATTCATTTCCTGAGCCAGCACAGATAATAAATGGAATTCGGATATTGATGACATAGTAAAACCTCTTTATAAGTTTTGCTTATCTTATATTTTAATTAATCCTTCTTAACTATATCAAAGATTGTAATCTCAATGACGAAAAGAGTATCACACAGAAAAATTCAAATCACTCAGCAGTTTCTTCTTTTTTTGGCATGAATAGGATGAACAGCATACTGATCACCGCAAAGACCAAGACAACAATGTAAACAGAATGCAGTGCGTTTGTCAGAGCATCCTGGAGGACCGTTTTCAATTCGATTGGCAATTTCATCCTGTCAGCCTCATTAAGCAGGACGTTAGCAGTATCGATGGAAAAATCCTGATCAGAAGCACCGTTCCTTTTCATGTAGGAGATTATGCTGCTGTTGAGTACGCCGCCAAGAAGGGCAGCACCCACTGTATTTCCAAGGTTTCTCATGAACATATTCGCAGCTGTCGCAATGCCCCTCTGCTGCCACGCAACAGTGCTTTGTATCGACACAATGAAGGCTGTGCTCGTCAGCCCCATCCCGACTCCGACAAAGAATGAGCCTGCTGCTGCCCAAAGCGGTCCGGCTTCCGGCGTAAGCGTAACGAAAAGAATGCTTCCGAAAATCAAAGAAGCCCCTCCAAACAAAGATGTCGTGCGATAGCCTATTCTTAACAGGAGGCGCCCCGCGACTGCTGCTGCGATTGGCCACCCTATAGACATGGCCGTTAATGTGAAGCCTGCTACAATCGGCGACCTCTCCATTACACCCTGGACAAACGCCGGGAGGAAACTCGATATGCCTATCAACATAACTCCTGTAGTAAGAGATGTCATATTGGCTATAAAAATTGACCTCTCCCGCCAGATATTAAATGGCATCATCGGTTCGGCTGCTCTTCGTTCCTGGAATATGAAGAATATAAAGGCCAATACACTTAGGGCAATCAATCCAATCGTTTTTGGCGAGGTCCAGGCCCAATTCGTTCCCGCCTCCACCAGGACAATCATCAATGAACTGATGGCCGCTGTCAGCAGGATGGCCCCTGGATAATCGATCTGTTGTTTCTTTTTCTCGATGTTTTCGTGCAAATAAAGCCAAAGCCCGGCAATTGCCAGTATTCCTAGTGGAACATTGATCCAGAAAACATATCTCCAGCTCGCATATTCAACAATAAGTCCACCGAGAGCTGGTCCTGAAACGGCAGAAATCCCCCAAACACTGGAAAGATACCCCTGTATCTTTGCCCGTTCCTCCCTGGTGTAGATATCCCCTACAATTGTAGTGGCGATTGGCATGACAGCCCCGGCACCAAAACCCTGGATAAAACGGTACAGGATAAGCATCTCCATTGTTTCCGCCGTACCGCATAAAATTGACCCAATCAGGAACACAATAATCCCAAAAGTCAAAATCGGCTTTCTTCCAAAAAGGTCGGAAAGCTTACCATAAATAAGGACTGTAACAGCATTCATCAATAAATATGCCGAGAACACCCAGCTGTATAGTGCAAAACCCCCAAGATCGCCAACAATGGCTGGCATAGCGGTTGATATGATGGTTCCTTCAACTGCCCCCATAAACATAGCAAGCATGACTGTCGCAAGTACATAGGGACGCTTTGTCACCCGTTTTCCCTCATTTTGCTGAGGATTCCCCGCTTGTCCCATACTTTCACCTCTATACGTAAAAAATTCAGCCCCCGAAGCCGGGAGCTGTTGTCATTTATCTTTTATTTTGCTTTTTGACATGCTTTGTCAGCTGATGCAAAACTGTCCGCCTTGTCAAAATCCCCTCAAAAATACCAGATTCATCTTCGATGCACAAAAATGGATGGTCAACAAGAAGATCCAGAGAAGATTGAAGGTTGGAGTGGATATTGACCCTGGGAATTTTTTTATTCATTGCCTCTTCAACCCGTTTTCTTTCCAGTTGTTCAAATTCGATTCTTTCCAGGCCAAGGATGGAATCCATTATGATGGGTGTACTGATTAAACCCAGAAGGCGATAGTGGGGATCGAGGACTGGAATCGCGGTGTAGCCGCTCTTTGTCAAAACCAGAAGGGCATGCTCAAGACTATTGCCAACTTGCACATGGGCAACGCGCTCGGAAGGAATCATCAGGTCCTTAATGGTTAATTCCAAAAACTCTCCGCTGTAAAGACTTATCATGGCGAAAACTCCCTAAAATGGATTTCTTTCCATTTCATTTTAACATAAATCAGGTAAGGGTGCTTTTATTTAGTTTACACTGTATCAAAGAGATTATAAGTAACAATCTTAAACAAGAAAAGGACCACAGGGGGTCCTTTTCTCATTCTGCAGCACATTACAAGGAGATTATTGAATCAAATCAAAAATCTCGATTGTAATCATGTCGATGTTATCAAATTGGTATTTCTTCGGCTTTTCTTTATCATTGTATATTTCCAATTCGTACGTTTCTGTTTTCGGATGGTATGTAACCTGGCATTTACGCTCACCATTTACTTCAAAAAAGCGTTGAGCAGGCTCTCCTCCATTGGACTGCTCTTGCAGATTCTTTAAACGGGTGATAATTCCTTGAAGCTGTGACATTGTTCCCTCTCCTTTCAAACAAGAAAAACCAATTAACTTATAAATAGATTTCGCAATTGGCCTATTTATATCCATGTAAAATGATTTCAGAATATTCATACGTAATTCTTTACATGTCAATATTAACAGAATAAAATATTGTCAGACGATGTACAAGTAAAAGCTTATGAAAAGGAGTGTTTTTTTGAAAAAACCTGTCCAACTATCTGAAAAGCTTTTCCTGATTGATGATTACGATCTGTCCATTGCTGAACGCACAGGCACTTACCTCTTAATGGAAGATGAACTTACACTGATTGAAACTTCTGCAAGTCCTTCCATTCCCCATATCCTTGATGGCCTGAAATCAATGAATGTTACACCTGCCGATATTCAATACATAATCGTAACCCATATCCATTTGGATCATGCCGGGGGAACAGGACTTATGCTCCAGAAATGCCCTAATGCAAAAGTAGTCGTCCATCCAAAGGGGGCTCGTCATTTGGCCGATCCTTCCCGTTTGATACAGGGGGCCAAAGCGGTTTATGGAGAGAAATTCGACCAATTGTTTGATCCCATCATTCCCATTCCCGAAGGACGCTTGGTGGTCAAGGGCGATGGCGATTCCCTTGAGATCAGTCATGGCCTGAAGCTTGAATTCCTCGATACTCCCGGGCATGCGAACCATCATTTCAGTATTTACCATCCTGCTCTCAAAGGGGTCTTTACGGGCGATACTGCCGGGATCTTTTACCCTCAGCTATATAGGGAGGGAATTGAATTCTATCTTCCATCCACTTCACCAAATCAATTCGATCCAGAGAAAATGCGGCACTCGATCGGGAGATATAAAGATTTGGGAATTGAACGGATTTTCTTTGGTCATTATGGGATGTCTGAAAATCCTGCAGCTGTTTTCAAACAGGTTGAGGAATGGCTTGAGGTATTCCTGGAGGAAGCTAAGCTTGCTGTCTCACAAGAAATCCACCCAGATCAGCAGGTCCAGGAAATTACCAGGACCATTTATGGTAAAATAAAAGCCCACCTAACAGAGCAGGGGCTCAATGAGAATCACCCGATTTACGAACTGCTCCACCTTGACATCAATGTAAGCGCCATGGGGCTTGCACATTATTTTCAGAAAAAGAATGGAGGAAGCCGCTGACATGACCGGCATCATCGTATACACCCAGAATGATTGTCCGCCTTGCACCATCATTAAAATGTTCCTGAAAGATTTTGGCTTCACTTATGAAGAGAGAAATATTCACGAGGACGAAAAAAGCAGGCAAGAGCTGACACAGCAATACAATTCCTACTCAACTCCAACGATCGTCATAGGCGATGAAGTCATCACAGGCTTTGACCTGGAAAGACTGAAACAAGTACTGAATATAGACGAATGAGAAGCAGTTAACAAAGCTGAAGAAGCAAAAAGGGTGTCCCATTTTTTTTCGGGAACACCCTTTTTAATCTTATAATAACCCAAACAGCAAGGTCCTGTTTTCATTTTTGAAAATGACGCCAAGCTCCATGAAGGTTTTCAGCATCGAAAAGTTCGGTCCAGTTACAAAGTTCCCTTCATAAGCACTTGAGCGATCCTTTTCGGTTGATTCCGCCTGTTTGGCCTTGGCTTTCTCAGGATATGCTTTATTGATTACTTCCTCAGGAATCTCGTCATACAAATAATCTGCAACCTTCCAGTTTCCTTCTTCCTGTACAAGCTTCAGGCCCTCATAGTGATCATCGTAGCTTACTGGCCCTTCACCATTGCCCGGGAAAAATTCAACAACATAGATCGCATCCTCCATATCCACTACCTTCGTTTTATCTGAGAATGCGTAAAACGGAATGTAGTATGGAGCAAAATCCGTTCCATACGTCTGGTACTGGTTTTCCTGTCCTATCACGTTTTCCTCAATGAACTGGGATTTATAGTCTTCGGTAAAATAAGGATCGAGCACCGCTTCCACCTGCTTCATGGTCCTTCCTTTTTCACTCAGGGAAACCTGGGATTCAAATGCCTTGCCAAGAAATTCAAACACCTGCTCCCGCCCTTTCAATTCAGATTGGGCATTAGCATGAACCGGTACAAGCAACACAAGAAACATACTGAATAAAAATAATAGTCTAGACAGCTTGTCCATTTTCCTCCCCCTTTTCTATGGTGGCTAGTACATACAATTTTACCAACATTTTCCCTATTGGATGATGTAATTCATTCGCAAAATAACATCAGTATCTGACATAAAAAGCTGCTTTCTATTTCCATTTTACCCTCCGCACACGCGAACTAACGCAAAAGTCGAAAAAATTGTAAGTTTATAAGGAAATTCCAAGATGATGCTTTTTTCCTCTGTACCCCACGATTCATGAACATTGATTCTGACTACAAAAAAAATAACCCCCATCAGGAGGTTAATAACCTGCACTTGTTACCGCGAAATAGACGATAAACAACAATACAAGTGAAAGAACAATGATATAGGTTAAGAAAATCGGATTGCGTATATAAGCGTGTTCTTGTACTGCTCCCGGGACCTGGGTATCAAGATTCCCTTGCGCCCTTTTCTGTGCCTTGCCAAAGGACCAGGTATAAAAAAGTCCGGCAACTAGCACTCCCGCTCCCGCCAACAGCAGCATAGTTGTATATATACTCATGTGAATCCCCCTTTTTTAGAAGGCTATATATATAAATTGTGCTTATTCCGGATTGCTATTCGTCATTTCCTTTGTCAAAATAAACCTTCTTTTTCATTCAGGAAATACGGACTTAAGTCAACAAACAAGTACTCCTTTTCGTTTAATGGAAGGGAGAACGTTCGGATGACCTCACCTGATTCAATGTCACTGTACCGGTCAGATAAGATTCCTTTTTTCCCTGTTCTCATTCTGATAATGTTTTCAAGGAAATAAGGTCTCCAGCTCCAGTTTTTATTCAGGTATTCAGGCTGAAGAATCCACTTTTCGCCTGAATTATAAACATTTGGCGACAACTGGAACCCATCCTCATCACATATATACATACGAAAAGCGATTCCTTCAAGGTTTTTCGATAATGTGATCAGCATTTCCTCTGTATCGGACCTCTTGTTCCGTGTGATTAATTCATTGAATTTCAAGTGCAATTCATTCCGCAACTCAAAAAATGAATGCAGCCTTTTCTTCTCGGATAAAATAAACCCATGGATTTGGGTTTTAAGCTTGTCTTTCAGAATGTCTTTTTCAACCAGGGCTGCTTCCGGTTTCCTTAAATAAAACCCCTGATAAAACCTTCCTCCATTTTTCCAGGCAAACTGGAGCTGATAGGAAGTTTCAATGTTTTCAAACAATAATGTGGCACCAATTTTGCGAGCCAGAATTGATAGTGAATGGAGGACATCCAGGTAGGATGGACCACTGGCAGTTGACCTAAGAGAGGACATGTCAATCTTGAGGATTTCGGGTTCGATTCCTGCAATCCTGTCTAAATGGCTGCTTTCATTTCCAACTTTATCAATCGCGACTTTCATTCCAAATGTTTTGTAGTAATTCAATAAATGTTCTAAATGACTCTGTTCATGACGGTCGGAAATTTCAAGGACAATTTGGCCGGGATTTAGTCCTTTTTCACGGTATGAAAGAATCAGCTGAAGAAATTGCTCCCCGTCATCAATCATCAATAATTCAGCATCCCTGTTCACGAACCACAAAATATCCCTGTCATCTGTCTGGGAAGCAATCTCAAGGGCTTTGGTCAGGACAGCATTATCCACTTCATTCCGGTACTCTTCTGGAATGGTTTCATCCTGAAAAAATGACCCCAGGCTCATCTCTTCATTTCCTCTTTTATAGCGGCCAAGAATTTCATATCCGATGATTCTGTGCTCTTCAGCATTGAAAATCGGCTGAAAAAATGGGACGACATTTTCAAGGTCCGTCAATATATCTAAAGCATCCATACATCACCCACTCCCCCATCATTACATGCAGTAAATATCGTCATTATTTTGATATGAATGATTTTATCATATTATGAGTAATCCCTCAGTTACACTGTTTCCATTTTCCTCATATTATAAAAGCGCTGCAATGACCTAAACTATAAACAGAGCTTATGGAAGGATGATGACATGAAAGCGTGGCATTTCATCGGCATTCTTCTTCCATTGCTTGGATGCAGTCACGGCTCGCCCGCCGACTATGAAGTGCATACTCAAAATGCAAAAAATTCACCAATGACAAAAGCAGAAACACCCAGGCCGATTCAGAAAGAGGCAGCCCCTGAACAAGCGACAATTAATCAACAACAGTCAGTTAAAAAGAATAAAGCATTGCTGAACGTACCCTTGATCAAGCAAAACCCGGAACTAAAATATGGATGTGAAGTGACCAGCCTGGCGATGATGCTGAAATACGCCGGAGCTGATACAGATAAAATGAGGCTTTACCAGGAAATTAAAAAAGACAATGATCCAATCAAAAGGACTGCAAGAGGAGATATCCTAAGCTGGGGCAATCCGGCTGAAGGTTTTGTAGGAGATATGACCGGAAGACAGGCAGGGTATGCTGTTTTTGATAAACCAATGGTGGAGTTGACCAACCGATACCTCCCAGGCCGGGCTTTCAACTTAACTGGCAGGGATTTTAATGAAGTACTCGGCCATGTTTCTGCCGGCTATCCAGTAGTTGTGTGGACAACCGGTGACTATCGGCTGCCAGACCGCTGGGAATCATGGACGCATGGCAAAGAAGTCATTAAAACTCCATTGGACCTGCATGCCGTCGTTCTCGTGGGATTCAATGAGAACACGGTCTATATAAACGACCCTTTATCCGGAAGGAAGCAGGTACCTGTAAATAAACAGAAGTTCATCGAAACCTGGAAAGTCATGCAGTCAAGAGCAGTTAGTTACAAATGAGGAAATTGCTATGGATAAGGCTGGAGTTCGCTTCCCGCCTTATTTTTTCTGCTCTGTTATTCATTCTTGCCGCCTTTTTTCACAAGGGATTCATGCAATTTGGTGATTGAGCGGACAACCGTCCTCTTTTTGTTGAATCCCTTTGCGGAAACGGAAAGTCCATTGAATTCTGCAATAGCACTCCCCCAGGTTCCCAGATTGGTGAACCCATATACAAAAACTTTGATATATCCATTTTTGGCAGGAATAAAAATCATTTCAACCTGCATATCATAGTGGTTCAAAGGACAACACCTCTACATGGCCAGAAATATTTTAAAGACAAAAGCCTTTTCATATTTCCTTCTTCTTCCCTTCTGAAATGATTTAAAAACCCTTAACGCTTTTGGTTTACGTTTTATTGCCCTAAAATGGCACTTCATTTTTTATTGTATGTTTGCTAGTATAGTAGAGAAATTTGGAGATAGGTTGGTAATTTTCATGTCGGAACAAATGACTCGGAGGACTTTTATAAAAAGGATGGCTGGAACACTTTTTGCTGCTGCTGGATTAAGCACGGGCGGCTATTATTACGCTCGTGAATTAGAACCTCATATGCTGGATATCACCCGCCATAAGCTTAAGAATGACGCATTGCCTGCAGGATTCAAAGGCATGAAAATCATTCAATTCAGCGACACACATGTGGGGTTCCAATATACGATGGCACAGTTAGAGGATTTGATTTCGCAAATAAATAAACTGAGCCCTGACCTTATCGTTTTTACCGGAGACCTGCTCGATGATCCTCGGCATTTCCAAGACAGGAATCAAATCATCTCCATGTTAAACAAACTAAATGCCCCTTTAGGGAAATTCGCCGTTTATGGGAACCATGACCATGGCGGATATGGGTCGGAAATTTACAAAGAGATCATGGAACTGTCCGGATTCACTTTATTGCTAAACCGTTCAGCAAAGGTTTCACTCCTGGATGGCAGTTCACTTTGGATTGCAGGTATTGATGATGCCATGCTCGGACAACCGGACATTAAAGCTGCGATGGCAGGGATCCCCCATGACGCTTACACTATCCTCCTTTCCCATGCGCCAGATAAAGCAGATGAAGCTGCCGCATTCCCAATTCAATTACAGCTGAGCGGTCATAGCCACGGTGGGCAAATCCAGATTCCTTTCTATGGTCCCTGGGTCACCCCGCCTTTTGCTGAAAAGTATGTGGAAGGCTTCTATACCGTTGGCAGCAACCCGTCTATGAAACTTTACGTTAACAGAGGGCTGGGAACGACAAGGCTTCCATTCAGGTTTTTATCTCAACCGGAATTATCCTTGTTCACACTGCAAAATTAAACAAGCAGCCGTTTGGCTGCTTGTTTTTTAATTCAGTATGAATTGTTCTTCGGCATCACGTACCTTTAAAGGCCTCGCAAAATAGTAGCCTTGTGCTTTTTCACAATCCACTCCCACCAGAAAGTCGACTTGGCCCTGTTCTTCAACGCCTTCAGCAATGACTTCCATCCCAAGGCTTTTTCCCAGATGGATGATCGTCGTAATGATCGCTGCATCCTTGCCATTGTATTTAATATCCCTGATAAAACTCTGGTCTATTTTTAACACATCTATAGGGAATTGCTTTAAATAACTCAGTGATGAGTAGCCGGTGCCAAAGTCATCCACGGAAATTTTGATGCCCAAATCCTTTAATTTTTTCAGGATAGGAATGGTTTCCTTCGTATCCTGCATGGCACCCTCAGTAATCTCAATTTCCAAAAGAGAAGGGTCTATACTATATTGCTCGATCGAATTTTTGATGATCCTGACTAAATCGATCTGCAGGAACTGTTTGGGAGATATGTTGACAGCAATCCTGATTGGCTTGTCCGCCTTTTCAGTCCATTCCTTTATTTGTCGGCACGCCTTATCAATCACCCAATTTCCGATCGGAATGATCAAACCGGTATCCTCAGCAAGCGGAATGAACTCTGCTGGTGAAATGAAACCGAGCTCGCTGTTATTCCAGCGGAGCAATGCTTCAAAGCTTGTAATTTCCTTCGTGGCCAAATCGATCTGGGGCTGATAATAAAGCTCTAATTCATTCCGTTCAATCGCTTTTCGCAAATGGGCTTCAAGCGTAATGACGTTGACTCCAGTTGCATTCATTTCAGTCCGGTAAAATTGATAATGAGCCTTCCCTTTTTCTTTCACACTATAAAGTGCTTCATCGGCATTTTTGATGAGCGTTTCAGCATCCTTGCCATCATTTGGATAAAGACTGATGCCTATGCTTGGCGTAATGTAGTATTCTTGTGAATTGAAATAAAAAGAATCATTGAATCTGGACAATACCTTCTGGGCAAACTCACCTGCGATTTGCCTGCCTGTATCTTCAAGGACGATGACGAACTCATCGCCTCCCTGTCTGTATACAGTGCAATTTTCTTTTTGGATCTCTACCAATCTTTCAGCTACTTGCTTCAGAATCTGATCACCAACAAGATGCCCGAGGGTATCATTCAAATACTTGAACCTGTCTATATCGATAAAGAGAAGCGCAAATTCCGAATCGTGCTTCTTCTTATTTTTAACAAGGTCATCAAGATGTTCCAGCAGGGCGCGCCTGTTGCGCAATCCTGTCAACTGGTCATGGAATGCCATATACTTAATCAATTCCGTGCTCTTGGCCTGTTCGGAAAGATCCCGTAAAATGATATACATTCCTTTTATCTCAGAATGGATGACGACTGGAATCGTTTTAAGATGAACCGTCAGGAATTTTCCTTTGCGGTCCATGAAACGGCAATCAAGCGATTCCTTAGCATTACCAACCTTTGTGTCCGCTAATACAGTATGGAAGAGAGGCAGGTCACTTTCGCATACCAGGCTGGTAATTTTTTTCGTTTTAAGCTGTTTGACAGTATAGCCAGTCATCAGCTGTGCAGCCGGGTTTACATCCAGTATTTTCCCCTTAAGATCAATGGAAAATACAGCATCCAGGTTATGGTCGACAAGCGATCGGTATCGCTGTTCGCTTTCGATTAACCGATGCTTCTCGATCATGGTTTCGGTAATATCCCTGGTCACAGCCACGACGTATTGAACGATTCCCTCTTCATCCATAATTGGCGAAAGACGCGTTTCTCCATGTACAAGCAAATCATTTTCCAGACTGATTTCGTCATGGAAAACAACTTCCTTACCCGTATTCACCGCCTTAATATAGTGTTTCTGCAAAGGAACAGAAACATATGGCGGCAATACCTCCTCCATCGTCTTCCCTATATCAGCAGCGAGCATCCCCGCATGGTGGAGCCCGTTCTCATTCGCAAATAAATATCGGAACCTATAGCCGGCCTCGACCTCCATGATAAAAACCAGGTCCTTAACATGCCTGAAGATGATATCAGAAATCATCTGTTCAATTTTCCTTGAAGCTGGCTTGCTCCTTCTTCTTGTTAATCTTGCTTGCTTGATTTGATTCATTTAACCATCCTCATTCCAGAAGTACTTAAGTACCTGGTCCATGATTCCGAAATAGTTTTATATACCTATTTTACCCTTAAGAATAATGAAAAACGATATTAAATTTGAAAATTTTACAATTTTTCGCTAAAAAACGACAAAGCCCGAACGCGCAAATTTGCCGGAAACTCTCTTCCCTCCATTCGCATAAGCTGTGGGAGAGGAGGAGATTCCATGCAGCATATTGTAAAAAGGGGAGAGACCCTTGCCATCATCTCAGCCAATTACCGCCGGACTTTAGCTCAAGTTCTGGCGGCGAACCCGGCCATTACAAATCCGGCCTTGATTTATCCGGGGCAAAGGATCAATATACCTGGTCTTCCTAATCCCGATTCGATTCCTTTCTCGATTAGGGTTTCTTTGGGAAGCAAAAGGCTGACATTATACCGAAGCGGCCAACCAGTCCGAACCTATCCGGTGGGAATCGGAAAAATGCTAACGCAAACGCCTGTTGGCGAATATGTGGTAGTCAACAGAGAGCCTAATCCAGGGGGGCCCTATGGTGTCATGTGGCTTTCACTTTCCCGTCTGGGCTACGGCATTCATGGAACAAACGATCCTTCATCCATCGGGAAAGCTGTTTCAAAAGGCTGCATCAGGATGCATAACAGGGATGTGCTTGAATTATCCCGACAAGTACCGAATGGGACAAGAGTAACCATCATGCACTAACATGAAGAGTTTGAGATAGGCTTCTATTTCTCAATTAAACAAAATAAGGGTATAATAGGATGTATAGTAGATGAAAGGAGCCTATCCCATTGAATAATGAAAGGAACAAAATCCCCCAACTTCGTCCAACGATCGAGAACCTCTCCCAAGCGATCTTCACCGTGAACCGTCATGCCAAGACTGCTCCAAACCCAAAATTTTTATATCAGCTGAAACATGATGCGATTAAAAAGATGCTGAGGGAAGGCAAAGCGAAAAAAACAGGACTTCACTTTTCCAATAACCCTCGAAACAGCCAGCAGCAGTCAGACGTCCTGGTCGTTTGCGGCGATTATACCTTCCATATCCCGCCGTCAAAGCAGGATTTCGAAGAGCTTCCTCACTTGGGCAAATTGGACCAATCTGTTAGAAATCCCAAAGCTTCCATTTCATTGAACACAGCGAAACGGTTGTTATCCTCTTATACAGGACTGAAGGAAACACAGGAGCCCGCCGAAACAGGCAGAACGAGGAAATACACAAAACCCGTTTTTAAGAAACTTGGAGAGCGTTATCCTTAAAAAAGAAAGCTGGGCAGCAGCTTTCTTTTTTCACTGTCTTTTCCACTGCGAAATTCTGTTTACCATCAATTTCCAGCTATTGCTGCTTCGAGCTGTCCATTAAATTTTATTAGATATTTTGCAGGGCTGAATTGTCTATCAAACCTCTTTTGTTAGACATTTTAAAGGACTCAGCCTCCTGAAATGTCTATAAGACCAATTCATCTATTTTCAGTACTAATTGGCTGATTTCCGGTTTGCTGATCTGGGCGTCGGCGCCGACCATATTCCCTTTATGGCGCAGGTCATTTGTAATCAACGAAGAGAAGATGATAACTGGCAGCTTGGCCAGCACGGGATGCTCTTTTATTCTCTTCGTCAGATGATGTCCATCCATCTGGGGCATTTCGATATCGGTGATCACTAGCTGCACTTTTTCGGAAAAACGATCTGCATCTTCTGCAAGATTCTCAAGATAAGAGATGGCATCCTGGCCATTTTCGAAGAATTCAAGATACTGGAAGCCAGCTTCGCTTAATGTTTCATGCAGCATCTTCCTTAACATCGTTGAATCCTCGGCAACCACAATTCTTTTCGTTGACCGCTCCCTTGGACCAAGTTTTTTGACATCGCTTAACTTGATTCCTGATTCCGGGTTGATTTCGAGCAGGATTTTTTCAAAGTCGAGGAAAAGAATCATCTCCCCGCCGAGTTTGATCACTCCAATTACCTGGCTTTCCTGGCCCTGGTACATTTCAGAAGGCTTCTCGATTTGAGCCCATGAAATTCGGTGGATTTGTGAAACCGCATGTACATGGAAGACAGTCTTCTGCTGGTTGAACTCCGCGACAATGAACTTATCCAGCTGCGGATTCTCTGAGGCCGGGAGATCAAGCGCCTTAGCCACATCTATGACAGGCAGCACCTCACCCCTCAGCTCCATGATTCCTCTCACATATTGGTGTGCATGCGGAATGGCCACAACCGGTGCAGGATTAAGAATTTCCTTGACCTTCATCACATTGATCGCAAATTTATTTTGGCCAATCCCAAATTCTACAATTTCAAGTTCATTTGTACCAGATTCTAATAAAATACTGCTATCATTCATTACGCTCTTCCTTCTCTAGATAGATTATGTACTATATACCTATTATCGGCTGAACCATGTGAACTCTTTAGTTTATGAAAAAGGCAAACCGAAAACGGTTTGCCTTAATAGTTTATTTTACCAATGTTCTCCCTAAAGCCTGGTCGACCTGTTTTTGATGGTGAAGATCATGGTAGGCGAAATCTTCAAAGTACTGACCAATACTTATTCCATGTTTCCCAATCTTGAAGGAAACGTTGAGGTTTTCTTCTTCCAATCCTTCAAGCATTTCATGGAATTTCTGGCGTATTTCAATTAACTCATCAAGGATTTGCTCTTTCCCTGCTGTATCAGCATACTCCCTTGCCCTGTCATTGACTCCCTGGAAATCCGGATAGGAAGGCAGTTCAGCTCCTTCTTTGAAGAATGGGAATCTTTCCTCCAGTGAATATCTATCCCAGAATAAAAGGTGTGCGACTACAGCAGCGATTGACCATTTCCCTTCCGAAACTGGCTTTTGCCATTCGTTCTCAGCCAACCCTTTCAATGACAAGATCCATTGATCAAATTCCTTATAATGCTGTTTCAACTGCTCCAGATTCATTTGACTACTCCCCCTTTTTTTCTTTGTCTTAATTACTATTCGCCGCACGATAAAAATAACCTTCCCTCCATCAGAAGATGATTTTTTCACCTTTTTCAGCACACATGGTAAAATAGTGATAATCAATCGGAGGGATGAAACAAGTGGAACATTTAATCAACCAAAGGGTCAGGAATATAGAAATATCGGGAATCAGGAAGTTTTTTAATATGGTCGCTGGCGTAAAGGATATGGTCTCCTTGACGATCGGCCAGCCGGACTTTCCGACACCCGGGCATGTAAAAGAAGCTGGGAAGAAAGCCATTGACGAAAATATCACTACATACACGCATAACGCAGGATTGCTTCAGCTTAGAGAGGCTGCTGCATCCTTTTACAGAAAAAAGTATGATGTTGATTACTCAGCCGAAAACGAAACAATTATTACTGTCGGTGCCAGTGAAGCCATTGATATCGCATTCAGGACGATTCTGGATGAGGGTAGTGAAGTCATCATTCCTGGACCGGTTTATCCGGGATATGAACCAATCATCAAGCTTTGTGGTGCTATCCCGGTTTATGCGGACATCAGGAACACGCAATTCAGAATGACTGCAAAGCTGATTGAGGAATTGATCACCGATAAGACAAGATGCGTAGTCCTCCCCTATCCATCAAACCCAACCGGAGTCAGCCTGAATGAGGAGGAATTATCTGAGATCGCGCAATTGTTGAAGGACAAGGATATTTTTGTTCTGGCAGATGAAATATACAGCGAATTGGTATATGAACAGAAGCACGTTTCCATTGCACAATTCATCAAGAATCAAACAATTGTCATCAATGGACTTTCTAAATCTCATTCAATGACTGGCTGGCGGATTGGAATGCTTTTTGCTCCTGAATATCTGGCAAAGCATATCCTTAAGGTCCATCAGTACAATGTAACTTGCGCCACATCTATCGCCCAGATGGCTGCACTTCAAGCTTTGACAAAGGGTATGGATGATGCATTGCCGATGAGGCAGGAGTACGCAGCTAGACGGGAGTATGTTTTCAACCGGCTAAAAACCATGAGCCTGGAAGTCATTAAGCCGGAAGGAGCTTTTTACTTTTTTGTAAAAATTCCAGGTGGACAAGCTTCTTCATTCGATTTTAGCATGCAGCTCGTGAACGAAGTGAAGCTTGCTGTTGTGCCTGGAAGTGCGTTCTCTGAATATGGTGAGGGTTATTTCCGCCTTTCCTACGCATACTCCATGGAGACACTTACAGAAGGGCTTGACCGCCTCGAGAAGTTTTTATCGAAATAATAGGAAAAGCCGTTCCATGGAGGAACGGCTTTCTGTATTATCCTTTATATTTTCCGTTATTCTTTGGTGCTTTTTCCTTTTTTGCTTTATCCTTGTGAATCTTGTTCGTTGCAGCGCTTCCGATTTCATGGGAGAATTCAGAATCGATCACTGCGGAGTCAAACCCCTTTTTATTCTTTTGCTGCGGGTCGTTCTTCTTCGTCCTTTTAGCCATAGAAATCCCCTCCTTTGTGTTTAGTATTTTTTCCTGGAGTGGAGTCTATGACTAGAAAATTTTATCCTTGTTTCCAATACTTATACAATGCCTGGGTCCCGCTGTTTTCTTCTCCATTGCCAGCCAGCTGCTCATACAGTGAAAGCGCCAGCGAAAGTCCCGGTACTTCCATATCCATTCGCTTCGCTTCATCCAAGGCGATTTTCATGTCCTTAATAAAATGCTTGATATAAAAACCGGGCTCGAAGTTGCCATTGATCATTCTCGGGGCCAGGTTTGACAGGGACCAGCTTCCCGCTGCACCCGTAGATATGCTTTTCAAAACTGTTTCCGGATCCAGCCCTGCTTTTTCTGCGTAAATGATTGCTTCGCAAACACCAATCATATTGGAGGCAATGGCAATCTGGTTACACATTTTTGTGTGCTGCCCTGCCCCTGCTTTCCCCTGGTGAACAATATTTGTGCCAAGAATATTCAACAAAGGTTCTACCTTCAAGAATGACTCATCATCGCCACCGACCATGATTGCGAGCCTTGCTTCACGCGCACCCACATCTCCCCCTGAAACAGGGGCATCCAGAGCATGAAGTCCCTTTTCTTTTGCTTGCGCATAAATTCTTTGAGCAAGTGAAGGAGTTGAGGTTGTCATATCGATCAGATAGCTTCCCGGCTTGCCACTGGCAATAAGCCCCTCTTCACCTAAGTAAATCTTTTCAACATCCGATGGATAACCAACGATTGTAAAAATTACATCTGCGTTCTGGGCGACTTCTCGAGGCGATTCTGCCCATACTGCTCCATTTTCGAGCAACTCTGCCGCCTTTTCTTTTGAACGGGTATAGACAGTGAGCTGATAACCAGCCTCCAGCAAATGACCAGCCATACTCTTTCCCATAACACCCGTCCCAATAAAGCCTATTACCGTATCTTCTTTTGACAGCATATGTACGCCTTCTTCCTCTATTAGTTTACCTATATTCTACCATTTGAATGGAAAAAGGCCGAAGATTTTATCTCCGGCCCCCAGAACGATCTGCAATTTTATGCGCATTTCTTTTATACCCGGATGTTAAAGCCCTTAAACCTTTTAAATTGATTTAACCATACCCCCATCAACCAGGAATGAACTTCCTGTCATGTAGGAGTTTGCGTCCGAGGCTAGGAAGACGACAACCTTGGCGAACTCTTCAGGCTTTCCGTAGCGGCCCAATGGTATTGTCCCTTTCACCTTCTCTTCCACTTCTTGACGGGTAATCTGAAGCTTTTCCGCATTGATTTCATCTAAATGTCTTACTCTGTCAGTGGCAATCCTGCCCGGTGCGACAGTATTGATCAGAATCCCATATTGGGCAAGCTCCTCGGATAAAGTTTTTGTCAGTCCGACAATACCGGTTCGGAAAGTATTCGAAAGCAGCAATCCCGGAATTGGCTCCTTGATCGAAGAGGAAGCAATATTGATAATCTTGCCTCCTTGTTTCTTTAAGTAAGGCAATGATTCGCGGATCAGCCGGATATACGATAGCAGATTCAGCTCGAATGCTGACTGCCATTGTTCATCTGTAATGGTATCAAAAGAACCTGCAGGCGGGCCGCCAGCATTGTTGACCAGAATATCCAGCTGTCCGAAATGTTCAATTGCGCTGCCGATTAACTCTTTGATCTGTTCAGGTTGAGTAATATCTGTTTGCTTATATACTATTTGCCCGGTACCTGATTGTTTCAATTCTTCTGCAACCTTGGCAAGCTTTTCACCATCCCTGCCTGAAATGACGACATTAGCGCCCTCTTTCAATAGCCCTTCGGCAATTGCCCTCCCAAGTCCCTGGCTTGAAGCCGCGATGACTGCGGTTTTACCTTTAAGCTTGAGCTCCATATGTATTCCTCCTATTATTTATTTAGCTAATCTAATTATATAAAAATTTTCAGAAAATGAACAAATGAAAACAATCCAAGTATTTGCCTTTGATTGCCTTTCTTTTTATACTTTGGCTATAGTCAAACTGTGAGGTGTGAAATGTTTTATAAAGAACTTTATGTTTACGATCAAAATAAGCCTGTAAAAGCGGTCATCAGAAATTATACAAAAAAAGATTTCGATGATTTGATCCAAGTCCAGCGGGAGGCTTTTCCCCCGCCCTTTCCAGAAGATCTCTTATGGAATAACGAACAACTGACAAACCACGTCACCCTTTTTCCCGAAGGGGCGCTATGTGTTGAAGTTGACGGCAAAGTTGCTGGTTCAATCACCGGTTTAATCGTAAAATTAAACGATGGAGACGAAGAACATTCATGGGCAGACATTACCGATAACGGCTATATACGAAATCATGATCCAGACGGCAATACTCTGTACATCGTTGATATATGCATCAGCCCCGTCTATCGAAAACTCGGGCTCGGCAAATGGATGATGCAGTCCATGTTCGAAACTGTGGTTCATTTAGGGCTTGATCGACTGCTGGGTGGCGGAAGGATGCCAGGATATCATCTTCACTCTGAGGAGATGAGCATTGACCAGTATGCGGAAAAAGTACTGAGTGGAGAACTTCGTGATCCAGTCATGTCCTTTTTGCTAAGATGCGGCCGTACACCAGTCAAACCCGCATCAAATTATCTTGAAGACGAAGAATCATTAAATTTTGCAATGCTTATGGAATGGAGAAACCCATTTAAACATTAAAGGGTGTCCCAAAAGGTATAAACTTTTGGGCACCCTCTTTTTTTAGATTAGCTTCTAAATTTGGTCCGTTGATTTCTGTTCCAGGCGCTTCGCTTCCGCGGGGCTGGCGCTGAGCCTCCTCATCGCTTCGCTCTTGCGGGGTCTCACCTGACCAGCTTAGCCCGCAGGACTCTGAATAGCTTCCTTGGACCTGCCCACGCACGATGAAAATGCGTTAGCATTTTCGGAGGAGTCTTCGCGCCTTCCACTCCAATCAACTCAAGTTTCTAAATTCATTTTTTGCCCAAAAAAATACAAGAAAACCCCTCTTTTGTATATTTAAGTCACCACAACAAAACAAACAGATCGATTTCGCCGTCGATCAGATGAATCGCCATATCTTTTTATCTCTTTATCCGGGAGGGCCGTCCGCCTTCCATCCTCGAATGATGTTAAAAGTCATTCTTTTTATGCATATGCCAACCGAATTTATTTCTCTCCACAAATCGCGAAACAACTGAAGAAGTCCACTGAAAAATACGATAAAAAACTGGACAAAAAATGCAGCTTTTAAACAAAAAAATGCCGGCTGATAAACAGCCGGCCAAATCTGGGGGAAAATGAGAATGATTAGCTTACTTTCAGTCTAACCAAAGTGCTTACTCATCTATACCCGGTACCTATATGTTAAAACATTTTTTTATATTACATTTATATTACAAAGAAACAGAACGGTTTACTGCTTCGACAACTTCCTCTGTTGTACTCATATTCAGTACATCTGAAGCCAATTGTTCCATATCCGCTTTGCTTAAGTTCCTGATCAATGAGCGTGCCTTCAAAATTGAAGAAGCACTCATCGAGAACTCATCCAGTCCCAACCCCAGAAGGATTGGAATCGCTGTTTCGTCCCCTGCCATTTCACCGCACATTCCAGCCCACTTGCCTTCTTTATGGGCAGCATCAATCACCATATTAACAAGGCGAAGAATCGATGGATTATATGGCTGATAGAGGTAAGAAACCTGCTGATTCATACGGTCAGCAGCCATTGTGTATTGAATCAAGTCGTTCGTACCGATGCTGAAGAAATCCACTTCCTTAGCAAATTGATCTGCCAGGACTGCTGTAGAAGGAATTTCCACCATGATGCCAAGCTCGATATGATCGGCAACCTGGATCCCTTCGTTTACCAGCTTTGATTTTTCCTCTTCAAGCATCGCCTTTGCTTCCCTGAATTCGTTCAGAGTCGCAATCATCGGGAACATGACCTTAAGGTTGCCATGCACACTTGCACGCAACAAAGCACGAAGCTGAGTGCGGAAAATATCCTGCTCCTCGAGGCAAAGGCGGATTGCCCTGAAACCAAGGAACGGATTCATTTCTTTTGGCAGGTTAAGATATGGAAGCTCTTTATCGCCGCCGATGTCCAGTGTACGAACCACAACGGGCTTGCCTTCCATGCCTTCAAGAACAGCTTTATATGCTGTATATTGTTCCTCTTCAGTTGGAAGCTGGTCCCTGTCCATGTAGAGGAATTCTGTACGATACAAGCCAATCCCCTCGCCGCCATTTTCTACTACACCCTTTAAATCTTTTGGTGTACCGATGTTGGCAGCAAGTTCGACATGGTGACCATCTGCTGTGACCGACTTCTCGTTCACAAGCTTCGCCCACTCTGCTTTCTGCTTTTCAAAGTCTTCCTGAGTCTTTTTATAGGCTTCAAGAAGTTCAGGGGTTGGATTGAAATGCACTTCACCTTTCAAGCCGTCAACGACGACAAGGTCGCCATTGTTGATTTCTTCAGTTGCTGACTTTGTGCCAACAACCGCAGGAATTTCCATGGAACGGGCCATGATGGCTGAATGGGAAGTTCGGCCGCCAATATTGGTTGTGAATCCTTTAACAAATTGGCGGTTGAGCTGTGCAGTATCAGAAGGAGTCAGATCCTCAGCCACTATGACCACTTCTTCTGCAATCATGCTTGGGTTCGGAATCTGGATTCCCAAAAGATGGGCCAATACGCGTTTGGTTACATCGCGGATATCTGCCGCTCGTTCTTTCATGTATTCATTGTCCATCGACTCGAACATGCTGATGAACATATCGGCTGTTTCTTTTAATGCTTGTTCTGCATTGACTTTTTCGTTGTTGATTTTATCTTCGATGGGTGAAATCAATTCTGGATCGCTTAGAACGAGTAGATGTGCATCAAAAATTGCAGCTTTATCAGCACCCAAAGCTGTTCCGGCATGGTCACGGATTTTTTCAAGCTCTGACTTGGCTGTCTGAAGGGCAGATTGGAATCGGGCCACTTCCTCAGCAGGAACGTCAATTGTCTTTTTCTCGAAAGTAAAATCCGGCTCGACCAGCTTATAAGCTTTTGCGATCGCTATGCCATTTGAAGCGGCAATACCGTGAAGAAAGCCCATTATTCAGCTAGTCCTTCTTTTTTAAGAGTTTCTTCGAGTGTGTTAAGAGCATCTTGCTCGTCGCTTCCTTCAGCGATGATGGAGATATCTGCTCCCTGGCCGATTCCTAATGACATTACACCCATGATAGACTTAAGGTTAACCTTTTTCTCTTTATATTCTAAGTGGATTTCTGAATCGAACTTGCTAGCCGCTTGTACAAGCATAGTAGCCGGGCGAGCATGAATTCCTGTTTCAGCAACAACCTTGAATTGTTTTTGTACCATACTGGATCATTCTCCTTTTAAATAAATGATTAAGATGACCATACATGATGCCTTCCAAACTAAATGGCTCAATTCAGCGAAAGGTCAAAATACAGCCTAGCTAAAATGATATTTGTATTTTACCCATTTGTATTGTTCTTTCACACCATATATTATTTCCAATCATTTCCGCAGAAATCTGGATTGGCATCCCACACAAAAGAATAGCATTTTGCCTTTGCATAGACAATGAAAAAACCTTGATTTTTAAAGGTTTTGAGCATTTTTTTCAGTAAAACGTTTTCATTTTTACGGAATTGTGACAAATTACCGTCCTGCAAAATAATGATGTTGGTTAATCTTTTAAAAATTTTTTCAAATTCTTCTTCAAACCGTATTCTTTTCCCTCTTTTCGCAGACTGTGCAACTGATTTTTAATATGTTTTATTTCTTCAATGAACCAGCCTTCTGCAGAAACCTCTTTCATTTCCCCATATCTCACCTTCTCGTACGCTTCAACGGTACGTTCATCATATTTGATGCCGAGCCTGTTAAACCATTCATCGATCCCTTCATGGCTTAGCCGGCCAAATTCCTTTTTGTGCGCGAACTTTTCCAGCTTGAAGATTTCCTTTCGAATTTGATGTTCAGGAACTGGAGAACGCTTATTAAAGACATGCTTTGGATTTACAAGATTATCAGGTAAACCAGAGGTGATGTATCCGGCAAATGCAGCTTTTGGTTCATCTTTTTTTCTAAAAAGCGATGATTTGCGATAAATCAAATAAAAAACAAGTACACCAATCGCAACAAACATGATTGGGCCCCAGAAATCAGCGTCAAACATTTGCCTCGATGCCACAAATTCCGACTCCTCCTGTATATTTGGCTTCTGCCGGGAGAAAACCCGGCCGGCTCTTTCCTGCATAGCCGGCGAACCAATCCATGCAAAGAAAGGATACAGCAAAAAGGAAAGAATCAGACCGATTCCTTGAAGGATGAAAAAGAATGCTTCTTTCAGGAAGTTCCTGCCGAAAGTAATCAATACCACGGCAATCACAATCGCTCCAAAGAGTTTGGAATAGACCAATGCGAACTTGCTTTTCGCAGCCAGTTCCACTTCAAGCCATCTGAGCAGGAACTGCCCCAATAAAATAAACAGCAATTGGAATATCATTAAAAACGCCATTTGGCCCAAATACACTGTTCCATGGAAATAGGCCAGAGGAGACAGGAATAACCCTATGAGAAAAGTTAGTAAGAGCCAGACACTTTGAGAATTGCTGGCTGTATCTTGATGGAACTTCATTACTCTCCAGAAAACCAGTACAGCCATGATGGTTATATAGAATAGCTTAAGCCCCGCCCAAATTCCGGCCAGATAAAGAACAGGCATGATGATGACAAAGAACAATACCTTTGCCAGTTTCTCTTTCTTTTCTAATAAGCTGGAAAACGTTAAGGACCCGCCAGCCGCTATCGCCATAGCCGGTAATAGCGGCATTTGCTGGCTTGATAATAAATGGAGTATGACAAGGACAAAGGCCGTAAAAGTCCATTCAATATAAAAACGATAGAAAATGGTAAGGACACGAATACTCACTTGCCTGCCACATCCTTCTTTATGTTAGTGCCCAGGGGCTCAAGGAAGGCATCCTTTTCATGCTTGTGAAGCTCAAAAAATTGCACTCCTTCATTGCTCCAGTTCTGAAAATACTTATTTGCCCCCGGCGTGCGAATACCAGCATGTATCATAGCAGGCGCCTGTGGAAGATGCCTCCTGTAAAAAAACAGCATGCGCTCATATGGAATGTTTGGTGAATGAAAGTCCGCCAGAGCAAGAATATCAAGTAATTTTTGCAAATGATCCTTGCCCGACCCTAATGGAAGATAGGTGAATGGTGTTAAACCTGCAGACCTGATATTGATGCAAATCGAAAAAGGAATATTTCTCTTTTGAAAAAGATATGCCATTTCCGCCATACTGCTCATCAAGAATTCAAGGTCTGCAGTCACCGAGAAGCCATCTGAAATATTGACCAGCATAACAGCACCGGCTTCATGAATCCGTTCGAATTCCTTCGTTTGCAGTGTCATCCTTCGCGCACTTGCTTTCCAGTTAATCCGATTGAAACTGTCTGTCGGAAGATAGTCACGAGTCCCAATGGGCCCGAGATTGTCTTCAAATACGGAAAAGACAGATGGACTGCTTCCGGGTCTGAGCGATTGATGTTTATCCAAATTTCGCACAGCAATTGCCCGGGGATAGACAAGTGCCTCCAAATTGATAACATCAGTAAATTCAAGGAGAGTATCGCCAAAACCAAAAAAATGAGGAATCTGGATCTCCAGTTTCCGGATTTTAGAGAGTCCCCTTTTTTCAGCGGCAAACGGGATCGTTATGCTGATTTTTTCTTTTTGCCCCATGGAGAATGGCATGCTTACTTCAACCCTTGACTGATGGATATGGTACTCCCCGGAAGGCGGCACGACAGCATGATCAAAATAGACTGTCAGATTCCCCTTCATGATCGGGAGACCATGGTTCGTAAACTCCAGGCTCCATACTCCCTCATCTCCAATGAAAAACCTGTTTCGTTCCCGCTTGTTTTCGAAAAACAGGCCTTCTCCAATATGCTTCAGATAGTAAGAATTTCCAGCGGCGATAAAAATAATCAGCAGCCCGGCGCCAAATATCACCCAGGAATTTATGTAAAAGCTGGCTACGATTAATAAGATTCCAAGGAAAGCCAGGATGGAGAGAAAGCGATCTTCAATGACGACCTTTTTCCATAGCATTGGCTTAAACCTCAGCTTCAACCGGAAGAGGGATGGATTCCAGCAATTCCTCGACCACTTTTTCCGGTGTCTTTGTCAGGGAAGCCTCCGCGGATAAATAAATCCTGTGTCCCATTACAAATGGAGCCATTTCTTTCACATCTTTAGGAACCACATAATTCCTGCCTCTTATAAAGGCCCTTCCCTGCGCTGCCTTCACCAGGGCAAGCGTTCCGCGGGGACTGATTCCCAGCTCTATCATCGGATGATTTCTTGTCTCTCTCGTAATGCTGAGGAGGTACTCCTGCACTGTCTCTGAAAGTTTAACCGTTTTGAGTTCATGCTTCAGGATAGTAATATCCTCTTCTGTCAAAACTGGTGCAACAGAAGATACCGCAGAACCAAATCTATGCTTGCGGATCATTTCTTTTTCCTGATCAGCATTTGGATATTCCAGGGGAAGCTTCATAAAAAACCGATCCATCTGTGCAACAGGAAGCTGGAAGGTTCCCTGCTGGGATTCTACAGGGTTTTGTGTCGCAATGACAAGGAACGGAGACTTTAACGGAATCGTATGTCCGTCTATGGTGACCTGGTGCTCCTCCATTGCTTCAAGTAAGCTCGATTGCGTTCGAGGTGTTGCACGGTTGATTTCATCAGCCAAAAGTATATTGGTGACAATCGGGCCAGGTTTTAATTCAAACTCCTGCAGCTTGGGATTGAAGAATTGGATTCCGGTAACATCACTCGGCAGGACATCTGGTGTAAACTGTATCCTTGTGAACTTTCCGCTTATGGCGGACGCGAATGTTTTGGCCAATAAAGTTTTGCCTGTACCAGGAACACTTTCCATCAGGATATGCCCATCATTCAAAAGGGAGATTGCCATCATCTCCACCTCATGCTGCCGTCCAATGACGATTTTCCCGATTTCATTCTTTAAAAGTTCCAGCTTGTTTGCTATTTCCATTATAATGCCCCCTAAGTTTGTATCCTCTCTCTATACGACACCTAAAAATTCGAAATATTGCAAATATACTTATTTAAAAGTTTACCACCGGACCAATAAAAAGGGAAATACGACCCAAAAATATCCAAAAAGAAGACACCTGAGTACGGTGCCTTCCTGCTGTTTCCTTCATTTAACTTCTTTGTTCATCGAGATATTGATATAGGACATCTCCGCCCCTTTGGGCAATTCCTCGAAAATGTTTGAAATCCTCCCTTTTAACAAGCACTTCCCGGAACGCCATAAAATCCTGCTTTGCTACGAAAATTTCTTCTACTTCCCGGTTTTTCAAACTCTCCAGCATCCTGACAGCCTGGTCCTGATCCATTTAAAAGCCCCCTCTTCCTGTTGATTCACTAATACTATTGTATATTCTTCTTCATCAAATGCAATTGCCGCATAAAAAAGCAGGTTTCCCCTCAATGATGCCGGAAATTAAAAAATATCCTCCCTAAGCCTAATTTACTAATAAATTTAAAATTTCTCTGGATGGAAGAGTCATTGTTTTATATAATAAGAAATATAAATTGAATTTTCTAACTTTTACAAATTGAAAATTTCGTGAACATTTTAAATTTAATGCGTATTATCCTTTACGGGCGTATGAATTTAGTGCAAAATGTTAGTAATTCGAAATATAACGAAGGAGCGAGTTTATTTGAAGAAAGCCGAAGTTGGAAATGTAATCGAATTCAAAGAAGGATTGCAGGGTGTTGTAGAAAAGGTCAATGAAAATTCGGTGATTGTGGATTTGACCTATATGAACAATTTCCGGGATTTAGAACTCGATCAACGCACAGTAATCAATCATAAAAACTATAAAATTGTTAAGGAAACAGCCTATTAATATATGAACAAGAAGCAAAAAAGCAGCCTGGGCTGCTTTTTCTTCTTTTTAGGCTCTTTTCGTAAACTTTGTTGCTTTCTGGTCCAAACGTAATGTTCCTGCTTTGGATTTATACGATTTTTCCTGCATCGTTAGTGATGGAGCAACAAGAAAAGAGCCCCGAATCCTGAGGAAATGCAGGTGAAGGGTTACATACGAAAACCAACAATCAATGCGAAAACCGCTTCTTTTAAAATGGAGTTCATTTATTCTTTCGTATCTTTGCCCGCAAGTTCCTTGAACGATTTCACCTTGCCATGCGGATGCTGGTCCTGTTTCCGAACAGCCCATTTACGTTCCTTTTCTCGTTTCGATTCAGACATGCTCTTCCCTCCAAATACAGATTGTATTTCTGTATTACCATTCCCCAATTAGAAGAAATCATTTCCTTACAACTTTAATTAATTATTTGGTACAATAAATTTTGTTTCTGGAAAGGGGTTTATGAAAAATGAAAAATTGGATGGCGGATCGCAGGCTGCTTATTGGGATTCTGATCGCGCATCTACTCTTATTTTTTACCTTTGAGGATAAGACTGTATTCTGGTATATTTTCACAGCTACCATGCTGGTTTTAATCAGTTACTCCATCATACATGAAGAAATTGAGGATAATACCTCAACATTTTCATATTTGTCGATAGGTATAGCATCCGGACTTGGATTGTTTGGATTGTTTTGGCTTGGCAGCTTTTTGATTGATGTCCTGAACCTGCCGTTTTCAAGTCAGATCACACGGCTATATAACCAGTTCTCCCCCGACCTGTTTTGGCATTATCTTGTCCTTGTCTTGATTATCGCTCCTGGGGAAGAAATCTTTTGGCGTGGATTTATTCAAAAACGATTAAGCAAATACTTTAGCACGAAAATGACGGTTGGCCTCTCCGTCTTGTTATACGCATCCGTACATTTGTGGTCAGGACAGTTCATTCTGGTGCTTGCGGCCATTATAGCTGGACTGGCATGGAGCATCTTGTATGCATGGAAACGAAGTCTGCCACTCGTCATCGTCTCACATATCGTCTTTGATTTATTACTATTCGTTTTCCTGCCGCTTCGCTAATCAATCTTTAAAAAATGACCCATGCCATTAAAGGTACATGGGTCATTCTTATTATTGCTGAGAAGCCTTGTCCATGATATTTTGGTAATGCGACACGATTTGTAACTTTTCAGCAAGAAATCCGTCTAAAAAATCAGATACACCAAACGAGATGACAGGGGGCAATTAAAACATGAACAAGTTAATGAAACCTTTTGCAGTGATTAGTCTGTCAGCATTATTCATTGCTGGCTGTGGTTCCGCAGACCAAACGGATAAGGCCGACAAGGCACCCGATTCCCAGCCGGTTACAGCGCCTGAAAAGAGCGAAGATGGCCAGAACTCTGGCGGGCAGGACAAAAAGAATGAAGAAGGCTTGATCCGGATCATGGAGCAAAATATATCCTATTCTGTGGACGGTGATGAGAAGGAACAAACAGCATTCTTAAAATATAATGATAACCAAAACTACTCAATGTATGTTATGCCTGAATATGAGCTGACAGCAGAAGAGCCAAATAAGGACGTTTTGCTCTGGTCGGAAGACGACAGTGTGTTCATGCGCATCGAACTGCTGCCAGAAGATGTTGAATGGTCATTGATCGAAGAAAATTCAAAAGCACAGCTTGCTGCGGTTGGAGAGGTGAAGGAAGCCGAACAACCTGAGGATCCATTCTTCGAAAATGCCTGGGCTATGGAAACAAAAAGCGGCTCGGATATCGTAACATCCTATTTAATTAAAAATGAGAAACAGCCGTTAAAATTGACACTATTCACAAAAGAAGATGCAGACCATAGAGAAGCATTCATCGAAATGGCCAAAACGATCATGAGCGAGGAGAAATAAAAAAGAAGGGGCTGCCCCCTTCTTTTTTCGTTTATTTAGGAATATCAACAGGTTTCATCCAAAGCAATACAATAAAGATTAAACTTATATACCCAAAAACAGGGTATAGCACCGATAACAGTGTCCCATAATCAATCAAGCTGATGAAATAGCAGATCACGAAAAGCAGCGCCACTACCAGCAGACTAGGCAGCTTTATATATTTTTGGATTTGCCTTTCCAAACCAAAGATATTTCCGATCACTGAAGTGAAGATCTCCCCATAAACAATCAAGACAAAGATCCAGTAAAGCCCTGATGCCAACTGTTTCATGATGACAGCCATCGGGATTTCGAATGTCTCAAATCCAGGGAGCATAATTAAGGTCAAATGGCTTGAAAGCAGGATCAGCGTCAACGCAATGCCCCCAAGAATCCCTCCCCACTTAACCGTACTGTCATCCTTAATTTCAGCAGCAACCGGTACAAGGACCGCCTGGGCAAGCGACAGGTTCAGTGCAGTATAGGAGAATGGCCCGATGACCGCCTTCCATCCGTCCTCCGCATATGGCAGGAAAACAACCTGCTCAACAAACCCGGGCAGTTTGACTGACAGGAAAAACATGATCAGGCTGAACAAAATCATCATTGGGACGACAACGATGTTTACTGCAAACACTCCTTTCAAGCCGACAAACATGACAGCCAGAGACAGGCCAATCGTGACAAAAATACCAATGGATTTTGTCAGTCCAAGCTGTTCCTCGAAGACTGCACCCGCTCCTGAAAGCATGACAGCACAGACACCCAGCAGCATAAAGAGCATGACAATGTTGATGATTCTTCCAAAAAACTTCCCAAATAAATGTTCATTCATTTCTTCATACGAACGAGCACCGATAGAAGCAGCAATCCGCATTAATTTAGCACCCATATATGTAAGAATGTAACCAGCCATGAAAACGCCGATCAATCCAAATAGGCCAAAGCGGGAAAAAAATTCGACAATCTCCCTCCCCGTAGCAAAGCCGGCACCTACCACCGTGCCGACGTAAACCGCGGCAATTTGAAAGGCAGCTCCCCAGTTTGTCTTCAAAGCATTCCCCTCCCTCCTTTCCAATATATGTAGGGGCAGACAAACCATGACGAGCTTTTTTAAAAAGCAGGCAGACTTGCAAAGAACTAACCATTAAAAGAAAAAATTACCATTAGCAAAAACATTGAAAGTCAAATATGGTCAAATTATAATAAAGCTAAATTGATCAAAGATAGTCAAAGTCAGATCTGATGATTCTTTGTTTAAATCCAGAAACATTTTGAAGGAGGAATTTAAATGCTTTGCCAAAATTGCCATGAGAATCATGCAAATGTACAGTTTAAGATCATTGTAAACGGTAATCAGAAGCATTTAATGCTCTGCGAGGATTGCTATAAGAAAGAGAGAGAAAAATTAAGTACTTCCTTTGGCAGCCAAATTTCCGGTTTCGGCGGATTTGGCAGCTCACCTTTTAACGATATGTTTAAACAGTTTTCCAATCAGATGAATAATCAAATCCCCGGACAAAATCCTGCTGCTGCGGCAACGAAGGCCGCAGGTGGAGGCGGAAACGGATTTATTGACCAATATGGCAGGAACTTGACGCATATCGCCAAGACTGGTCTCATTGATCCGGTAATTGGGCGCGATGATGAAGTAAAGCGTGTCATTGAAATCTTAAATAGAAGAAACAAAAACAATCCCGTACTCATTGGGGAACCGGGTGTCGGCAAAACAGCAATTGCAGAAGGCCTTGCATTGAAGATTGTCGAAGGCGATGTGCCGGAAAAATTAGAAAATAAAGAAGTTTACCTTCTCGATGTCGCTTCAATTGTCTCCAATACAGGAATCCGCGGCCAATTCGAGGAAAGGATGAAGCAGCTGATTGCAGAATTGCAGGCACGCAAGAACATCATTCTCTTCATTGATGAAATCCACCAGTTAATTGGTGCAGGCTCTGCTGAAGGCTCAATGGACGCGGGGAACATTCTTAAGCCTGCCCTGGCCCGAGGTGAACTTCAGGTAGTCGGTGCAACAACCCTGAAGGAATATCGCCAGATTGAAAAGGACGCGGCACTCGAAAGGCGTTTCCAGCCTGTGCATGTGCTGGAACCAACAGTTGATGAGGCTATCGAGATCTTGAAGGGGATCCAGACAAAGTATGAGGATTTTCACCAGGTAACCTTCGGAGAAGAAGCAATAAAGGCTTGTGTACAGCTTTCTCATCGTTATATCCAGGAGCGCTTCCTTCCTGACAAAGCAATCGATTTGATGGATGAAGCGGGATCCAAGCTGAACCTTGTTTCGGATTACAGTGATAAAAAAGATGCTGAGCACCGTCTGGCTGAGATTGCTAAAGAAAAAGAAAAAGCTTTGAAAAACGAAGACTATGAAACTGCCGCAAAGCTGCGGGATGAAGAAGCAAGACTCGAAAAATCCCTTAATGACAGCGGCAATGCTGAGCTTCCGATTGTGACTGTGCAGCATATCCAGGAAATTATTGAGCAAAAAACAGGTATTCCTGTCGGCAAGCTGCAAGAGGACGAGCAGAGAAAAATGAGGAACCTTGCCACAAACCTGAATAGCAAGGTCATCGGCCAGCAAGATGCCGTGGAGAAAGTCGCGAAAGCCATCCGCCGCAGCCGGGCTGGGTTGAAAGCGAAGAACCGTCCAATTGGCTCCTTCCTGTTCGTCGGACCTACAGGTGTTGGTAAAACCGAGCTGACCAAAACATTGGCTGAGGAACTATTCGGTTCGAAGGATTCAATGATTCGTCTCGATATGAGCGAGTATATGGAAAAGCACAGCGTGTCTAAGCTGATTGGTTCACCTCCAGGATATGTAGGCCACGATGAGGCTGGCCAGCTGACAGAGAAAGTGCGCCGCAATCCTTATAGCATCATTCTTTTGGATGAAATTGAAAAGGCCCACCCGGATGTTCAGCATATGTTCCTGCAAATCCTTGAGGACGGCCGTCTGACAGACAGCCAGGGACGCACAGTAAGCTTCAAGGATACTGTTATCATTATGACAAGCAACGCAGGTGTCGGCCACAAAACCATCAAGGTCGGCTTCGGCCAGAGCACTGCCGTGAATGAATCTAGTATTCTAGATTCACTTGGCGGTTTCTTCAAGCCAGAATTCCTGAACCGATTTGACAGCATCATCGAATTCAAAGCACTGGAGAAAGAACATCTTCTTCAAATTGTTGACCTGATGCTGAAAGAATTGCAAGTCACTCTTGAAGACCAAAATATTACCCTCAAAATCGAGGATGATGTAAAAGAGAAACTTGCTGAACTGGGTTACCACCCGGCATTTGGAGCCCGCCCACTGCGCCGTGCCATTCAGGAACAGCTCGAGGACTCCATCGCTGACTTCATTTTGGAAGAACCAGATGCAGTAGAACTGCTCGCAGTACTTGATAACAACACCATCACAATCAAGAAAAATTAAGCTTATCCCAAGGTCCGGGTCTAACCCTGGACCTTTTTTATTTTTTTACAGTTTAAAAATGAAATCTCCATAAAAGGCATATACAATAGAATCATAATTTTTAGAAAAGAGGTCAAACCTTATGGGGTTTTTAACGAAATTCAGTTTGAAAAATGCATTCGCTGTTTTTATCATCTCCTTTTTACTGATTCTTGGCGGCCTGTACTCCTTCACGCGCCTTAAGGTCGATCTGCTGCCGAACATTGAGTTCCCGCAGCTGTCTGTAGAAGTAATTTACCCGGGAGCCTCTCCGCAGGACATCAATGAACAAGTGACCGAGAAGCTGGAGACTAAATTTAAAGGCATCGACGGAATCAAGAAAATCCAGAGTTCCTCTTTTGAAAGCATTTCGATCATCAACCTTGAATTCCCTTTCGACACGGAACTCGATGATGCGGAACAGCAAGTAACTGCTTTTATCAAGGATGCAGGAATTCCTGATAATGTCCAGACAAATGTGAATCGCTTCTCATTTGGCACCTTCCCAATCTTCAATATTTCATTATTCTCAAAAGATGATACGGATCTTGAAAAGCTGGTTGCGGATGAAATTATCCCTGAACTCAACAAGATCCCTGGGATTAACAGTGTTTCGGTTGGAGGCATGACCGAGGAAGTTCTTCAAATAACGATTGACCAGGAGAAAGCATCCCAGCTTGCACTTAGCCTGAACGATATAAAAGAAACGATCAATGCCAAAAAGTTCAGCTTCCCCGCTGGAAACCTGAATGAAAATGAAATTCAAGTTCCTGTCAGGGTGCAGGAAAAAATCAATGAGATGAATGAGCTCGAAAATCTGGTGATCCAGTCCAGGTTCATGACTGATGCTCCGCCTGTAAAGCTAGGCGATATCGCTGTCATCGATACGGTAACAAAACAGCCAGAAATCACCCGCTACAACGAGCAAGAATCCTTATCCATGGCCATTACGAAAAAACAAGATGCGAATACAGTTGAAGTGGCAGGTAAAGTCATCGATGTAATAAACAGCTATAAAGATCGACTTGAATACGCGATTGGCTTTGATTCGGCAGAAGGAATCGAAAAGTCGGTCAACACCCTGATCAAAGAAGGACTGCTTGGCGCACTTTTTGCGTCCATCGCTGTTTTGATTTTCCTGAGAAATTTCAGGGCGACCATCATTGCCATTATTTCCATTCCGTTGTCTCTGCTGATCTCTTCTATATTCCTGAACCAGCTTGATATTTCATTGAATATCATGACCCTGGGCGGAATGGCAGTAGCGGTTGGCCGGGTAGTGGATGACAGTATCGTAGTCATTGAAAATATTTTCAGAAGGGTCCGCAAGTCAAATAAAAGCATGACTGATGAATTGATCCAGGATTCTACCAAAGAGATTCTGAAGGCAATTACGTCATCTACGATTACGACAGTTGTGGTATTCCTGCCGCTGGGGCTCGTCGGAGGAATCACGGGGGAATTCTTCCTTCCATTTGCGCTGACAATCGTCTTCTCATTGCTTGCATCATTGATTGTAGCAGTTACCATTGTCCCGATCCTGGCAAAGTTCTCATTTAAAATGGTGCCAAAGGAAGAAAAAGAGGGTGCATTGCAAAAAGCTTATGCTTCTTCTATTAAATGGTCATTGAATCATAAAGGGCTGATTATTTTCTTATCGATTGCCCTGCTTGCCGGATCTGGTCTCCTCGTTAAAGGACTTGGATTTACATTCATCCCGAACGAAGAGCAGAAGCTCCTGGTTGCGACATTCCAGCTGCCATCCTCCACTACGCTCGAAAGAACAAACGATGTATCCATGAAAGTGGAGAAGATGTTTGCAGATAAAAAAGAAATCAATGATGTCACAGTTGGAATCGGAAGCCGTGATTTCCAAACTGGTTTGAAGCGGCAGAACCAGGCTAACTATTTTATCAGTCTCGACGATGGTGTTACTGTTTCAGAGTTTATTCCAGAACTCGAAAAAGAGATGGAGGACATCATTCTTTCAATTGAACCAAATGCGAAGCTTGGCATACAGGAACAGTCGACAGGCGGGCCGCCATCCAATAATAATGTCAACATCGATCTATATTCTAATGACCTTTCAGCATTGCAGGAAGCGGCAGGCCAAGTTGAAGCATACATGAATAAGCAAGATGACTTAAAATATATCTCTAACAATTTTTCCGAGAAACAAAAGCAAGTGATCGTCGAGATCAACCCTGAAAAATCCAGCCAATTCGGTGTATCCGGCTTTCAGATCCTTGGCACGATATCTGATAAAACAAAGCCCGTTGATGTTGGAACCATCGAACTGGGTGGTGTGGAACGAGAGGTTACTCTGACCTATGATGAGCAATCTAACTCTATTGATGATTTAAAAAATATCATGATCTTCACACAGCAAGGACCTGTTCCAATCACTGAAATAGCCGAGATTTCTGAAGCAGAAGCGTTTACCTCCATCCAAAAACTAGATGGCAAGATTTTCGCGAGGGTTTCTGCGACAATCGACTCAAATGATATCCGATCCGTTTCCACGAAAGTAATCGAGGGAGTCAAAAATGACCTGGAAATGCCTGAAGGAGTTTCTTTTGAAGGAGGCGGCGGCAGTGATGAGACCGTAGAGACATTTACACAGCTCGGAATCGCAATGGTGGTCGCCATTGGCCTGGTCTATCTGACCATGCTCATCACTTTCGGTCAGGCTCGTATACCATTCATCATCCTGTCATCGCTGATCTTCGTACCAATCGGGTCGCTGCTTGGTTTGTGGATTGCCAATGAACCAATGTCAGTCAGTGTCATGATTGGATTACTGATGCTAATCGGGATTGTAACCACTAACGCGATTGTTCTGGTTGACAGGATTGGCCAGAACCGCACCGAAAAGGACATGCCGATTCGTGAAGCACTTATTGAAGCAGGTGTCACGCGACTCCGTCCAATTTTGATGACCGCTTTCGCGACCATTGCCGCGTTGATTCCGCTGGCATTGACCACCTCATCCGGAACCCTGATTTCAAAAGGCCTGGCCGTGACGGTCATCGGTGGACTCACCTCCTCCACCCTGCTGACATTGATCTTGGTCCCTGTCATCTACGAACTCTTCTTCTTCAGACAGGCGAAAAAGGAACACAGTTTGTAAAGGAAGCCCGCAGTGATGCGGGCTTTTTGTCATTTTGGAATATATTGCGATTTTAAGGAATATCGAGGCAGATTTAAGGAATATATTACTCTTTAAAGGAATATTCATATTGTTTTAAGGAATATCCATCCAGTTTTCAGGAATATCACTGCTTCAACTTAGAAGATTCATATATTTTGCAGAAGATACCTATGATTTTCTGCAGGTCTCATGTGACTTGGAAGATGAATCAAGGAAAAAAGCATCCATTCGAAGAAAAAGTAAAAAAGCGAAGCCCGCGGGCTTCGCTTTTCTTTTTTACAGCTTGCTGTCTTCGACTGAATCGAGCCAATTTTCGATTTCACCGATTACCGACTCTACACAACCCTCTTCAAATGGGGAAATCAGGTTGGCTTCTTTCACCAGGTCGGTGAACGCCATGCTTCCACCGAGTTTGCATAGGTTTGTGTAATCCTTCCAGGCTTCTTCCTGATTTTCTCCGGAACGCTTCCAGAATTGGAATGCACAAATTTGCGCAAGGGTGTAATCGATATAGTAGAAAGGTGAATTGTAGATATGTCCCTGGCGCTGCCAGAATCCGCCTTCTTCAAGGTATGTGTTTCCATCATAATCCTTATGCGGAAGATACTTTTTCTCGATTTCACGCCATTGCTGCTTTCGCTCAGCTGGAGTCGCTTCTGGATTTTCATAAACCCAGTGCTGGAATTCATCGACTGACACTCCATACGGCAGGAATAGAAGCGCGCTGCTTAAGTGCGAGAATTTATATTTGTCTGTATCTTCTTTAAAGAACAGTTCCATCCAAGGCCATGTGAAGAATTCCATGCTCATCGAGTGGATTTCACAAGCTTCATAGGTTGGCCAGTTGTATTCCGGTATTTCAAAATGACGGCTTGAATACACCTGGAATGCGTGCCCTGCTTCATGCGTCAGGACATCAATATCTCCTGATGTACCGTTAAAGTTCGAGAAAATAAATGGAGCTTTATAGTTTTCAATATAAGTGCAATAGCCGCCGCCCGCTTTCCCTTTCTTCGCGACAAGGTCCATCAGGTTATTCTCGATCATGAAAGGGAAGAATTCACCTGTTTCCCCTGAAAGCTCGTCATACATTTTACGTCCATTCTCAATGATCCACTCAGGACTTCCTTTTGGTGCAGCGTTGCCTGTTTTGAAATCAAATGGCTCATCGTAAAATTTCAATGAATCTATTCCGATCCGGTTCTTCTGGCGCTCCTTCAGTTTTGTCGCAACTGGAACGATGTATTTGTGAACCTGGTCACGGAAAGCAGCCACCATGCTGCTGTCATAATCAGTACGGAACATACGGAAATAAGCAAGTTCGACAAAGTTCTTGTATCCCAGCTTTTGCGCCATTTCCGTTCTAACTTTTACCAGCTCGTCGTAGATGCGGTCGAATTCCTCTCCATGTTCCGAGAAAAACGCAAATTTGGCTTCACTCGCCTTTTTCCTTGTTTCCCGGTCTTTTGATTCGGTAAAAGGATCTAGCTGTGCGAGCGTCCTTTCTTCTCCCTCGAACATGATTTTGGCTGATGCGACAAGCTTGGTATATTCAGTAGAAAGCTTGTTTTCCTTTTGCATTAACGGAACGATTTCAGGTGAAAATTGCTTCAGCTGAGCTTCAGCAAGTGCAAACAGCTGGCGTCCCCATTTTGCTTCTAACTCAGTACGGAAAGTTGAAGCCACAAGTGCTTCATAATACTTCGTAACAAGGCCCTCTACCTGAGGTGCCAGTTCATCCAGGAAATCCTGCTCCTGCTTGTAAAACTCGTCTTCTGTATCAATTGAATGGCGGATATAGCATAGATTGAACATCGTGCCTACATCATTGCGCAAATCATTGATCCCATTCATTGCATCACTCTGCTCCGCCACTGATCCGGCACTCTTGAATTTTTCCAGCAATGTCTCGAATTTGGCGGTTATTTCATCCAAATTCGGGCGGGTATATGTATATTGCTCAAATTTCATTATATTTCCCCCTTTTTCTCTATATGGGATTCGGCTGCAGCCCCATCCCATTTCCTATTCTACGAATATTCCCTGTTTCCCTTTTTATTCCCGAAAAATTGTTCTCTGAACGTAAAAAAACGGCATTTGCCGTTTTTCCATACTTATTAATATTTACTTACAGATAGACCAAGTTTTTTCAGCAATTCAATGGCTGTTCCTTTTTCTTCGTCGGACAGGCTGTCCATCAGTTCATGGATCAGGGCACTATGCTCAGGAAAAATCTCTTCGATTAGTTCCTTTCCCTTTTCGGAAATCTTGGCATAGGTTACCCTCCGGTCTTTCGGACAGGCTACTCTGTTTAAATAGCCCTTTTCTTCGAGCTTGTCCACGACATAGGTAATGCTCCCGCTTGCCAAAAGGATTTTTCCGCCTATTTGCTGAAGAGGCTGTTCCCCTTTATGGTAAAGAAGCTCCAGTACAGCAAATTCTGTTGGATTCAGGCCATTTTTTTGGATGACCTTGTTTACCTTTTCATTGACAGCGCGGTAAGCCCTTGACAGGACAATAAATAATTTCAAAGATTTCTCTTTCTCACTCATGTAATTCATTCCTTTACCTTAAACGACTAATCCATAACTAGAGTATAGCTGAAATTATGTTTTTTATCAGTAATTCCCTTAATTTTATCGAGAAAAACTGTCACGCAGGATTATTTTTGATGACGAGTGTTCTGTCTCCCAAGTTTAAAAACCAGTTAAATGAGGGAAAAATACCGGCATTACCAAAACATCATAGAAATAGGAGTGGCAACCAAATGAAAAAAGGTTTAGGAATCATAATCGGCTTGTTAGTTATACTGGGGATTTTTATCATGATGGGGGTTGGCAGCTATAACAGTTTTGTAGCTGAAGAGGAAAATGTCAACCAGGCTTATGCCCAGGTAGAAAATCAGCTTCAGAGAAGACTGGACCTTATCCCGAACCTGGTCAACTCAGTTAAAGGGTATGCTGCCCACGAAAAAGAAGTCATCCAATCCATTTCTGATGCAAGGGCAAGATTGGCTGGAGCCAACACACCAGAAGAACAGGCAACTGCCAATGCAGAGCTTTCCAGCGCGTTAAGCCGTTTGCTTGTGGTCGTTGAGAATTATCCAAACCTTAAAGCTGACAGACAGTTTACCCAGCTGATGGATGAACTGGCCGGCACTGAGAACAGACTGGCTGTGGCAAGACAGGATTATAACAACCAGGTATCAATTTTCAACAGGAAGGTAAAGCAATTCCCAGGTGCCATCATCGCGAACATTACAGGTTTTGATGAAAAGGAATACTTCAAAGCAGACCCTCGGGCGCAAGAAGCTCCTGAGGTAGACTTCGGAGGCTGACAATGAGCCATCTAAGATTCTCCGGATTGGCGGCAATACTTGGCATCCTGCTATTGCTGCTTCCCGCCGGAGCAATCGCGGCACCTACTAAAATTCCGGCACCTTCAGGAGATATATACGTCCAGGATTTTGCGAATATCCTGAACGAGAATGAAAAAATCCAGCTGCGCAATATTGGACGGTCCGTTGATGACCAGACTACTTCCCAAATCGCTGTACTGACGGTGGATACCCTCAGTGAAACAAGCATAGAGGAATACTCTGTGGAAGCCTATCGCAAATTCGGACTAGGAACAGCAGAGAATGATAATGGTGTTCTGCTGGTTATTGCGATGCAGGAGAAGAAAATCCGGATCGAAGTTGGCTACGGCCTGGAAGGAATCATACCGGATGGCAAAGCCGGGAGGATACTTGATGAATATGCCATTCCCCATTTGAGGAATGGACAGCCCAGCCTTGCCATCATGAATACGTACCAGGCACTTGCAAATGAAGTATCAGGGTCCGATGTATTTGGCACAGCACCTCGGGATGTACCACAAGAGGAACTGCCGATTCCCTCCTGGCTGCTCATCATCATAGTTGTGGGCGTGATTGTCCTTGACTTCATGTTCTTTGGAGGAACGCTGACCTACCTGCTTTTATCCATCATTTCGAGAGGTGGGGGCGGCGGCCCTCGTGGAGGCGGCGGCGGTTCGTCCGGCGGTGGAGGTGCCAGCAGGGGATGGTAATAAGAAATGCGCAAGCGCCTTGGTCAGCCTCGACAAGCGTTGAAGGGCTGACCGGTGAAGTCGCTCTTTGACTTCATCGGGCGGACCGAAACGTCTCGAGGGGCTAGGCGCTGGAGCTAGACACTAATCTAAGTGAAAAAATAAATACTTTTCCAATAAGAAATGCGCAAGCGTGTTGGTCAGCCTCGACAAGCACGAAGACACCAGGAATTTATATTCTGGTGTCTTTCTTATACATAGATCTCAAATCAACAAAACATACTAAACTAAAAGGCAGGTGAACGTCTTTGTACCCTCAATTTATGCGGTACTATCTCCTCGTTGCGGTCGTCACTGACATTGTCCTTATCATTTATTTAAGTACCTTAATCGAAGAAATCGGCTTCATGTTTTTCTTGCTGATGTCCATTGTTCTTTTAACCGGAACGATTTTTATTTATATTGCCTTTAAAAGGAGGAATGGAAAGCATTAGCCGACGTTGACAATCGGTTTCAGGCAGCGAATCCGATCTTCGATTTCTTTCATCATTTCAACTAATTTCTCGTCCCTGTCCTCAGGTGCGATTTTTTTGTGCAAAACAGCATACAGGACAACATCCCGCAGCATCAGGAATAACGGGACCTGCTGCTTCCATCCTTCAGGAAGGCTGTTTTCTTTTTGATATCCTTCAATGAATGCATTTAAAAACAACTCACCAAATTGCTGCCTCTCCCTTTCTTTACTTGCAGGAATCTGATAAATGATTGAATAATACAAAGGGATCGCAATATCCGATGTAAACCAGTGGTAGCAGGCATCATCAAAATCGAATACGTGTATTTTTGTGCCATCATAAAAAAAGTTTCCCGAATGAATGTCGGTGTGGATGATGCCGTAGTTATCCTGATTTTTAGGAAGTGCTGATATCGCGTCAATCACCCTCCTAGCATTGGCGACTAACTCCACCTCACCCGCTGGAAAATATTTTTCGATATTCAGCACTTCATCCTCGTCCCACTCACTGCGCCTTTTGATGCCCTTGGAAGGAGAATAGGATTTTGTTGCTGCATGCATTTTCGCTGTGATTTCACCCCATAACTTAAACAATTGAGGAGTGAACTGCTCCGAACGGACACTGACCGGAACACCGGGTACCTTGGCATACATGCAGCCATAGAAACTGGTACCGTCTTCGGCAGTGATTTCTTCAACAAACAGTCCGTTCCTTGAGCGGAAAACCTCAGGAACAGACACACCGTGGTTATGCAGATGCCTCATCCAATCCATTTCAGAAAGGATTTCCTCTCTATTCCGGTGCGAACTGTGGGTCAGCCTCAAAATATACTGTTCGCTCTTTTTCTGTACTTCAAATACATAGTTTTCAAAGTCTCCAAGCTTTTTCACTTCTTTTTCCAGCTCAAAAAGCATGAGAAATTCATTGAGCAAGTCCTGATTCATCAGGACATCCACAACCTTCTCCAAACCATTCATCCCCTTTTAAAAAGGCTGTATTTTCATAATACTCAAATTATATTAGACCATAAATTTCATTAGAAAAGCTATTTTTATCTGGTAACTTTTTTTGTAAAATGAAATGTAGGGAAACGAAATAATTTGCAGAAGGAGAACGTCATGAGTCATACATCAGCTGCTGTCAAATTGAAACCGCAGAAGCAAAACGAGACAGCCTATAAAATTCTTTTCATTATTGGGTTGGTTCATCTATTGAATGACTCTATCCAATCAGTCATTCCTGCCATGTTCCCGATTCTTGAAAAATCGATGGGGCTAAGCTTTACTCAATTAGGAATGATCGCTTTTTCACTAAATATTGTTTCTTCCATTCTCCAGCCCCTCATCGGCATGGCAACCGACAAAAAGCCAATGCCCTATGCCCTGCCGCTAGGATTGACCTCGACGATGTTCGGTGTTCTCGGGCTGGCATTTGCACCAAGTTTCGAGTTTGTGATTCTATCTGTATTATTCATTGGATTAGGTTCTGCTGTTTTTCACCCTGAGGGTTCTCGGGTAGCTTATATGGCTGCAGGGCCCCGCAGAGGACTTGCTCAATCCATTTATCAGGTAGGCGGAAACACGGGACAGGCTCTTGCACCGTTGATCACTGCCCTGATTCTAGTACCGCTGGGGCAGTTCGGAGCTGTCTGGTTCACGATTGTTGCTGCCATTGCCGTTGGGCTGCTAATCTATATTGCCACATGGTACACTCGGAAGCTGGACTATGAAAAGCTTGCATCCAGAGCAAAGCAAACCGGGAAACAAGTGAACAAGAAAATATCAAAGAATATTAAAATTGCACTTTTGCTTATCTTATTCTTAATCTTTGCCCGTTCCTGGTATATTTCAGGGATGACAAACTTCTATGCGTTCTATGCAATCGATAAGTATGGATTGTCGATCAAGGAAGCGCAAATGTTCTTATTTGCTTTCCTCGTTGCCGGTGCGTTCGGAACATTTTTCGGCGGACCGCTCGCCGACAGGTTCGGAAAGAGGAATATCATTTTTCTGTCGATGATTGCGGCAGCACCATTGTCTGCCATCATCCCTTTTGTACCAACGGCTGCGGCATTCTTACTGCTGACTATAAGCGGGTTTATCCTGATGTCAAGTTTTTCAGTGACCGTCGTCTACGCACAGGAGCTCGTTCCCGGAAAAATCGGCACGATGGCCGGCCTGACAGTCGGGCTCGCATTCGGGATGGGCGCACTTGGGTCAGTTGGGCTTGGTTATCTCGCAGATTTGATCGGTTTGCCGCAGATGATCATCAGTGTTGGCTTCCTCCCATTACTTGGGATTCTGACGATGTTCCTTCCCTCTGATGAGAAGCTCGCTGAATGGAACAATTAATATTTACCAGCTGAATTATGTTTAGGCATACCCCTGTTAAGGAAAGAAAGATAATGAGGAATAAAGGAAGGGAGATCAACATGTCTAAGTATAAGATAAACTATTTTTTTGAAAAGGAATTTTCAGTCTCCAGACCAATTGAGGTAGAGAGCATTTCTGAGGCGATACAGGATGCCAAAGATCAAGAGGGAATGATTGAGTTCACAGGAGATGACGGTGTTTTTTACCGATTCGATACGAAGGACATTAAGCTTGTCACAATCACAGAGGCTTAATATAGATGGAAAGGGTGAAGCGGAAATCGCTTCACCCTCTTCTATTAGATTAACTTGATCCTTTCGGCTAATTCCTGCTTTTCTTCTTCTGAAAGCATATTTTCCGCCATCGGGAAAAGGATGCTTTCTTCTTTGGCAAAATGGCTGACAAGTGTGTAGTTTGCATTTTTTATGAGTTGAGCATTTTCGGCCATTTGTTCCTTTGTGAATCCTTCAGTGCCACCCTTTGTGTTATGAAGGAAAGTGCCAATAAATCTTTTTGCCTGGTCATGTTCGTATTCCATAACTGCAATTGGCCCCATCTCCCTGCCAATATAACCAGCCATCATTTCGAACAATACACCTTCTTCCCGCTCTGAATGCGGCTCCAGCTCAGACAGGAATTCCACCACAGCCTCTTTCAATCTTGAAAAATCGGCTTCAATCTGCTCACCTTCTTCAATTTTCAGAGAGAGGTCCAACAGCTCGTCAAGCCTTTCCAATAGAGGAGGATGTTCATTCTTCAATTGTTGTAACCCTTTACTTAAAATGAAACTTGAATCCTGATTTAAACCGCTCATGCAGCCAGTCATAATAATCGGCCTCCTATACCTTTTTATACTTTCATTATAGGAATAGAAGCCTTCAAAGGTTGTGATTGCTATCACAAGTAGCCTTATTTCGAGACAAATGTGAATAAAAAATGACACTTTGGTGAAATTTCTAAAAATTTTTACAATTCACCTTCAAATTTATTTTAACCTTACATATAATAAAGTTATAGCCAAATGTAAAGGAGTGAATTTCCATTGCAAAACAATCATTACCGCGAATTTTACGGAAAGGCTCTGGTTCCTGCAGGACTTAATGACAGAAAAACTTTTCTCGGCATCCAGCCAGATCTCCTTCAAACTCATCTGCTGATTGGACTTCAGGGACTTCCGGAAGACGGCAGGGAATTTTACCACTGGAACGTAACCATTTATAAATCAGATTCAGAAGGTATCTATGATGCATGCAGACCTATTTACGCATCTTCCTCGTATGATCGGTTTGACGATGCAGTCGAAGCAGCACGGAAATTAGAAAAGGAAATCCTTAATGACAACCTTCACACCATACGACAGCAAGAGAAAATAAGCTAACCCCCCTTCGCATTCCCCACACTTCGCTCCACTTTCTTTTTGAACCCATTTGTGAAAAAACTTACATATGCTCAATATAGAGAAAAATGAAAACTCAGTTCATCTAAACTCACAGGATACTCAAATATCTCTGTTTCTAATTATCTATCCATCACAAAGTTAAGCTATATTGGTTTTTCCCGCGTATTTCAACCTCTCCCTCCTCCCAAAAAAAGGGTTATAAAAGAATCCTGTTCATTTATTTCTAAAAAAAAAACCGGCAGAACACTCATGTGTCTGCCAGTTTCTGTTAGAGATGTTTTATGCCAGCCTGAATACGATCCCGTGGCCGCCTTTTGGATATTCCCACTTGATGTTCTGGTACGGGCAGCCGATCCGGCAGCTTCCGCACTCGTGGCAGCCTTCATAGCCTACCTGCATCCTCTTCCCTTCCCACTTATATACTTCAGCCGGACAGAAAACGGTGCATAGTTTATCAGGGCATTGCGTCATGCAGACGTCATGGTCCAGCACAGTCAGATGCGATTTTGTGTCACACTTAAACCTTAAAAGAAATTGTTTTTCCTCGATGTTTGTAGTTGACATTATTTCACCGCCTTCCAGGCACGATAGATGTCTTGCATTACCTTTAGGGTTCCTTTTTCGGCTGTCACGCTGCGCATGATTTGTTTTTGCTTCTCCTTCTTTGGAGTTCCATCTACAGTGAAGAACTTGCTCATCGCCTGGTTCATCATTGGCAGGTACTCTTTGAAATACTGAGGATACTTCTCGAAGGTGTGGGCAGCATCCTTGTATTTTTCAAGGTCCTTGATAATGAAGCTTCCATATAGGGCTTCTTTATAGCGGTTCAGGCTCTTTTCACTGAAGTCTCCATCTTTCTTCGCCTCGACAATCGCTTCCGCAGCCATCTGTCCTGAAGCCATTGCCATGTTCGAGCCTTCCCTGTGAATCGCGTTAACGAGCTGGGCGGCGTCTCCTACAACGAGTACTCCATTTCCGGCAACACGCGGAACGGAATGGAAACCGCCTTCCGGAATCAAGTGTGCCAGGTATTCGGCCGACTCTCCGCCTTCAAGATATGGGCGGACCATCGGATGCTTCTTCAAGTAATCCAGCAGCTCATACGGTTTAAGCTTCGCTTTGATCATGCTTGATAGGGTCGTTCCTACCCCTATGTTCAGGCTATCTTTATTTGTATATAGAAAAGCTGTTCCGAGGTTTCCTTTTGTTGAATCTCCGAAAATTTCAATCGTAGTTCCATGATTTCCTTCGAGATTGAAACGTTCGTTGATTTTATCCTTCGGCAAGTTGATAACTTCCATTACTGTCAGCGCAACCTCATCAGGACGGAATTCACGATGGAAACCAAGCTGTTTGGAAAGCAGTGAGTTAACACCGTCCGCAAGAACCACCACATCTGCAAAAGCCTCCCCATCCGGGCGGTCAGTACGAACTCCGATCACCTTGCCATTTTCAACGATGCATTCTGTCACCACTGTCTCATTGATGAGCAAAGCACCTTGCTCAACTGCTTTTTGGGCGAACCATTGGTCAAACTGCGCCCGGAGCACTGTGAAATTATTATATGGTTCAACTGCCCATTCAAGACCTTTATATCCAAACTGTACCACAGACTCTTTGTCCATCATCCAGAAGCGTTGCTCAACTACTGGCCTTTCCAGCGGAGCTTCCTTCCAGAACTCCGGGATGATATCCTCCATCTGCTTGCGATAAAGGACACCGCCCATGACGTTCTTGCTGCCTGGATATTCTCCGCGTTCAATCAGTAATACTTTCAAGCCGTTTTTTGCACAGCTATATGCACAAGAAGTTCCGGCAGGGCCGGCTCCCACAACAATTACATCAAATTTTTCAGGCATAGCTCATTTCCCCGCCCTTCTCTTTGCTGAGCTCTTTGAACTGGTGGATTAATTTCGGTACGATTTCAAGTGCATCGCCGACAATCCCGTAGGTGGCTACATCGAAAATCGGTGCATTCGGGTCCTTATTGATGGCAATGATCAATTCAGAGTTTTTCATCCCTTCAACGTGCTGGATGGCTCCTGAAATCCCGATCGCAAAATAGATTTTTGGCGTGACAGTCTCTCCTGTCTGGCCGACCTGCTGTTCATGCTTCAGCCAGCCTGCTTCGACCACATCGCGTGTGCCGCCGACACTTGCTCCTATTACTTCTGCGAGTTCATGAATCAGCTGGAATCCCTGGATGTCCCCCAATCCCTTGCCTCCAGCAACGATGACGTGCGCTTCAGAAAGGCTTGCCTTTTTTGTTACGTCCTTCACAATTTTAAGCACTTTGGTGCGCATATCTTCTTCTCTTAGCTCTAACTCTTCCTCGATAATGACACCTTTCCTGCTTCGATCAGCTTCAAGTGCCTTCATGACCTTAGGGCGCACCGTCGCCATTTGCGGCCTGTGCTTTTTACAGAGGATGGTGGCCATGATATTTCCGCCGAATGCAGGACGGCTTGCTTCTAATAAACGTTTGTCCACGTCGACATCCAGCATCGTCGTATCTGCAGTCAGGCCTGTGCTCAAATCAGTCGCAACGGCACTGGCGAGATCCTTTCCATTCGGAGTGGCACCGTAGAGGAATATTTCCGGCTTGTATTTTTCAGCCAGTGTACAAACACCCTTCATAAAAGACTCCGTCCGATAATTCTTCAGTACCGGATGGTCGACAACATAAACCTGGTCTGCACCAGCGTAAATCACTTCATTCGCTAAAGGCATAATACCTTCCCCAAGCATCACTCCTGAAAGAGGAACTTCCAGTTTATCGGCGAGCTTCCTTCCAGCGCCTAGCAATTCCAATGACACACCTTCGATTTCTCCTTCATTCACTTCGATGAATACCCAGACTCCCTGGTTTTCTTCCATTCTGCTATTCCCCCTTTAAAATCGGAATCAAGAGTTGGCTGTTTTCAGTTTCAATAAATCTTTTCTTTCCAGCAGAACCTCCATCAGCTGACCAACTTGTTCATCAGCGGTCCCTTCCAATCTCTTTCCGCCTTCAAGTTTTGGAGGGCTGAACATTTTCCCGACAATGGTCGGAGATCCTTTCAAACCAAGCTGTGTTTTATCGACATCTTCCAAATCATTCACAGACCAGATAATCGGCTCGTATCTTGCAGCATTGATCATATTTGGAAGCGGTGCATACTCGATGTCATTGATTTCTTTCTCCACTGTCAATAAACAAGGCAATTGTGACTGGATTACTTCATATCCATTGATTTGCTTGCGCTTGATATGCACATATTTTTCTTCCTTATTAACCTCTGAAACTTCAATAACATTGGTAATAGGCGGAATATCAAGCCTGCGCGCGATTCCTGGGCCTACTTGTCCGGTATCTCCATCGATTGCATGCTTTCCGCAGATGACCAGATCAATTGGTTTATCCTTTGAGATTTTTTCGAGCGCTTTGGAAAGTGCATAGCTTGTTGCAAGTGTATCTGCCCCTGCGAAGGCCCTGTCTGAAATCAGGAATCCCTGGTCTGCACCAATTTCAACACTCTTCTTTATAACAGCGACTGCCTGTGGCGGTCCCATTGAAAGGACAGAGATGGTTCCCCCTGTTTTATTCTTGATCTTGACTGCTTCCTGTACAGCATGGGCATCGTACGGATTTAAAATTGCCGGTGCGCTGCGCCGGTCCAGGGTATTCGTCTTTGGATTGATTTTGATGATTTTCGTATCAGGCACTTGCTTGACACATACGACAATGTGCATAATCTCCATTCCCCTCCTAAATGAAAAACTATTAACTTGTAAGCGGTTACTTCCCGCTGTTTTCGATTACAATGCCGTGTTCCATTGAAAGCTGGAAACCATAATAGGGATGAAATGTAACGTAACCCCTTTTAAACGGCAAAAGCCAGTATGGATATATGTTTTTACGAAAACAGCATTTCAAAAAATAAAATGCTATGTAGTACGATATATGAATCGCATTACAAGCATAGTACCAACAATTAAAAAAGTGAGAATAAATCTTGGCCAGATTCCAACTTGGATGAAAGAGGACTAATTCTATGTGAACAAAATCAAGGCCAATGTATAGAATGGTAATGCGGTGAAAGTGACTTGGCGGGTTGCAAAACAGAGATGATAAAAACCTATCTATGTTAAAAATATATAAAATAATTAATTAAAAATATGATAAAAATCACACAAAGCTATTTTCTCGTGAATTTTTGAGCAAATTGTTAAGTTTTCATTCTTGGTCTGGAAGGGAGTTGGAAGTATCATGAGTGCGGTATTAATTGGAAGTTTTCTATCTGCCCTGTCGACAGGGCTGGGGGCTTTAATTATTTTATTCATGCACCGTTCGGTCACACATAGATGGAGAGATACATTGCTGGCATTTACCGCGGGCATCATGATGGCTGCTTCCACCATGGGATTGATTCCGGAAGCATTGAAAACCGGTGGTTTTCCTGAGCTGGCTGCAGGGGTTTTCCTTGGAGTATTGACATTGACTGTTATGGAAAAAAATATTCCCCATATCGACCTGCAACATTCTAACAGGCAAATCCAATTCGATGAAAAAGCGATGCTGATCATTGCGGCCATCACCCTTCATAATATTCCGGAAGGACTATCAGTTGGAGTAAGCTATGCATCCGGACAGGGTGAAGAAACCGGAAACCTGATCGCGTTTGCAATTGGTCTGCAAAATGCACCAGAGGGATTTCTCGTTGCTCTGTTCCTGATCAATCAGAATATCCATAAGTTCAAAGCTTTTCTTATTGCAACTTTGACTGGGACAATTGAGATCGTTACATCCCTTCTCGGTTTCTTTTCAACGTCCTATATAAAATTCCTTGTACCCTTCGGTCTCTCATTTGCCGCAGGGGCGATGCTCTTTATCATTTATAAAGAACTTATCCCCGAAAGCCATGGAGACGGGAATGAACGCACATCCACCTATTCCTTCATCGTCGGACTGCTATTCATGATTCTTCTCATAGAAACATTTTAGCCACCGCCTTTAAGGCAGTGGCTTAGTTTTTCTGTATTCTCAAATTATGCATGGGACAATATATACTGCTTTTTTGCCAACAGGAGCATCTGCCTGAAGATCACCTTTGTCCTTACCCGCTGGAGTTCCTTTTCCTTGCACAGACATTGATATTCATAAATAAGACGGTCAAGCTCCTGGCTGCAGCGGACGGTTTCGTCGCTCGTAAAGCCGGACACCTGTGCTGATTCCACCATCAGTTCCCTCACGCGATCAATTTCCCTCAACAAAGCATTTTGCGTTTGACACACTTCTTATTCCCCTCTGCTACTTTAATTCCTTAAATAAATAAACATGTCTACTTGAAGAATTATGGCAAATGCTTATTTGAAAGTAAATAGAATCGCAAAATTAGACATTATTCTTGGTGATAAATTTTTTCTTCGACAAATTTCGGTAAACGAAAAATTCGGTTACTGGCTCACTTTTTCACTTTCATTTTCATAAATAGGAACCCAGCCCTCTGTTGTGACGAAAATCCTTACTGCAACCACCTGGCGGTCATCCTGAAGCGTAAAGTAGTGTCGGGTGTTCTCCGGAACAGAAATGAGGTCGCCTGGATCTAGGAATACTTCAAAGAATTCCCCATCATTACCCTGGATCACAAATACTCCGTGACCGCTGACGATGAAACGAACTTCGTCATCTGTGTGATGATGCTCCTGCTTGAAGTTCGCGAGGAGCTGGTCAAGATTTGGAGTATTGTCTGACAGGGAGATGACATCCTTCGCCTTATAGCCTCTGCGTGCGGAGATATCTTCAATTTCTGCTTTGAAAGCTTCGAGGATTTCCTGCTTTTCCTCATCGGTCAGCAAAAATTTCCCTTGTAGATTAGCTGGCAGCTTATTGATATCCCATTTCTCATAAATGACTTCCTGTTGTTTTAAAAAGGCTTCAACCTGCTGTTCTTCTACAATTCTTTCCTGTGAGATCTGTTTTACGATAAATGCCATTTTCGTGTCTCTCCTTTTTAATAGTCTTGTTTGACTGTGCTTGAAGCTGTGAAGTTTTTAAACAACCTTGAATAATTGGAATGGCTTATGTTCAAGCAGTCTTAACTGATAGCGGAATAAAAATTCGGTTGCTTCAAGAATTTTCTTTGCCTCGAACGCGTTCCTTCCCCATACCGTAATGCCATGATTGCGGATCAATACGGCACCTGAATCTTCTTTTACATGCTCAGAGAATGCTTTTGCAAGAGTCGGGATATGTGCATAATTCGGAATAATGGGAATTTTGAGCACAGCATCTTCCTCCCATTTGTTGAAAGCCTTGATTAATTCCTGCCCCTGGAACTGCACCTCACCGCGGTCTCCATATACCTCTGAAATGACATTATTATCGATGGTATGAACATGCAGGCTGCAGCCTGCATTTGTTCTTTTGTATACCTCTACGTGCAACAGTGTTTCTGCAGAAGGCTTCAGGTGGGTTTCCTCCACCGGTCTGCCGAACTGGTCAACAAGCAAGAAGTCCTCATCTGTCCTTTTCCTCTTATCTTTGCCGCTTGCAGTTACCAGAAATTGAACTGGATCGCTGCTTACCTTGATCGCCAGGTTCCCGCTCGTTCCCATGAACCAATCACGCTCTGCAAGCTCCGCCTTAACATCCGCCAATTCTTCCCACTTTGTTTCTAAATTGCTCATCCTCTCACCCCTGTCTTCATTTTAAGAGCCTCTATACAGTCATAAAACGTTTCAAACGGTGTATGTGGAATATCCCACTCCGTACATTTATCTTGAAGATAATCTCTCGCAAAAACATAATCCGCTTTTTTTGCAGCCTCCAGATCGGTCACAGAGTCGCCGATCACAATTTTAAACATACCGTTTTGTTCAAGCCTGCGCATAATTGATGGCTTGCAGCAGCCGCAGTCATTCGAGCATTGGCTGTCACAGCTGTTCGGCCACTCAATTTTTATCGTTTCTCCTGTAAAATCGGAGCTATTGCAATAAATCCCGGCGATAGGACCAAAATCTTTGATGATCGGCTCAAGAAAGAAATCGATTCCTCCACTGACAATGTATACGGGTATTCCTTCTTCATTCGCAAAATCAAGGAACTCCTGGAAGCCAGGACGGATTCTCGCATTCTCAATGGCAAACTCAATGATTTTATCTTTAAGGCTAACCGGAAGGAGGGAAAACATTTTTCCCACTCCTTCTCTAATGGAGATCGTGCGATTCAGCACTCCTTCCTTCAATTCGTCCCAGCCTTCGGGTGCAAAACGCTTCATAATCGCGATGATGTTATCCTTTTCGGTTACTGTTCCATCAAAATCACAGAAAACCACTGGCTGACTCACTTTGCCACCGCCTCGGCAGATCCCCATAAATCAATCGCAATCTTTAACTCCTCATGCTCGAGAGCTCCTTGTTCAAGCGTCCTTCCTTGAAGTACAGTGTCGATTGCCTGCCTGAAGGCTTTGCCGCCTCCCTGTGCTCCACTCGGATGTCCGTGTACGCCGCCCCCCGCGTTAATGATGGAGTCCAAACCAAAATCTTTTACGAGGAGGGGAACCATTCCAGGATGAATTCCTGCGGATGGAACAGGGAACGCCTTCTTCACTTGATCTTCAGCAGTTAGTGCTTCAGCAATGGATAGCGCCTGCTGTTTTTCAAGTGCGACACTTCCGTATGGTGAAGGGAATAGTGAGAAATCAGCTCCTGCATAGCGCACAAGTTTTCCAAGAAGCAATGAGTGGGAGAATCCATATTCTTGTGCTGAAGTGAGTGCACCGCTGACCGCTGGATGGGCCATGATTGGAATGGCGATTTCATCATCCTCCCGCAATTCCTGAAGAACATCGAGCCCGTAGGCGAAAACATTGAACAACAGTGCATCTGCCCCAAGTTCGGACGCTTTTCTGGCTTTGTCCCTCAGCTGTGTGGTTCTTCCTGTAAGATTCGCAGCGTATATGGTCCTGTGTCCGGTAGTTTCATAGACTTCGTCTAAAACTCTCTTCCCTAGAGTTATTCTTTTTTCAAAAGGTGTAAGTTCGTTTTCGAACAGAATTTCGTCGTCCTTGATCAGATCGACTCCTCCAAGGCTCTGCTCTTTAAGCTGCTTAAGAAGGAAATCCATGTTCCGCCCGATGATGCCTTTGAAGATACTCATCAATAATGGGCGGCCATGGACCCCCAGCTTGCTTCGTATTCCCTCGACTCCAAAACGGGGACCCGGGAATGATTTTTTCAGTTCTTCTCCAAACTCAAGGTCCACGAGCTTCACCTTGCCATCAAGCGATAATTTACCAAATACTGTCGTAAGGATTGCCGGCAGGTCTGGTGAAAAATTAATCGCTGGGTAGGCAATTTTAATGGTAGCCACCGTTTCTGTTGTACCCTCACGGTTCGCTCCTTCAACCGAAACGACTCTTCCCTTATGCTTCTTCAGCTGCTTTTGATCAAGTTCAGGTAAATCGGTCCACGATCCCACTGTCAATCCCAGTGCGATTCCTTCCGCTTTTTTCTCTGGATTATGCTTGGCATCATGGACAATATAAGTTGCTGTAATTTCACTCATGAAGATCAATCCCTTTCAAATCTTGTACTTGCCGCCTAACGGCATAAAAAAACCTCTTCGAAAAGAAGAGGTTAGGAATTCACTAAACTCTTCTTATCTATCAGCTTTCGCTGCAAGAATTAGCACCGTGCCCAGCAAAAATGCTGGGTCGGTTGCCGGGCTTCATCGGGCTCGTCCCTCCGCCTGCTCTTGATAAGAAAATAATTTAATTAAGTTATTTAATTGATTAAAGTAATTTTGTTAATTAGGATTATGTCAGGTTCACAAATCATTGTCAACAATTTTTTTGAAAATTTCCAAGGTTTCAATTCTGCTGACTGCTTCCTGGAGTCTTTCCACGGAGGTCAACAAGCCAACCCTTACAAAACCCTCACCGTATTCACCAAACCCTACTCCTGGTGCAACGGCTATATGCGCTTTTTCAAGCAGTAAGTCAGCAAACTCAACAGATGTGTAGGGTTCTGGAACCTTCAGCCAGGCAAAAAACGAGCCTTTTGGAGCGGTTACCTGCCAGCCAATCTTCGTCAGCCCATTGATCAGGATATCCCTTCGTAACTCATACAGTCCGTTCAACTCGCTGACGCAATTTTGCGGTCCAAGCAAGGCTGCGGCAGCCGCCTCCTGGACAGCACCAAAGAGACTGACATACAAGTGGTCCTGCAACAAATTGATGGCTGAAATCACACTCTTGTTCCCTGCAGCAAACCCTACGCGCCAGCCGGCCATATTATATGTTTTTGAAAAAGTATAAATTTCAATTCCGACTTCCTTCGCACCTTCTGACTGCAGGAAGCTATATGGCCGTTCCCCGTCAAAGCCAATCGCTCCATAAGCAAAATCGTGCACAACACAAATCTCATTTTTCCTGGCGAGTTCGATTGTTTCATCAAAGAACGCCTTGCCTGCTACCGCTCCCGTAGGATTGTTCGGGTAGTTAAGGAACATGAGCAAGGCATCAGATAGCTCCTCCTTTGACAACTCATTGTAATCAGGCAGGAATCCATTCTCTTCCCTCAAGGGCATGGTCACCATTTTTGCTCTTGCCAGCTCCACACCTGACCAGTAATCCGGATACCCTGGATCTGGTACCAGGATCGTATCACCTGGATTCAACAGGCATTGCGGAATCTCCACCAATCCTGCCTTCCCGCCAAAAAGAATGGCGATTTCCTGCTCAGGATCGAGGTCGACTCCATATTCCCTTTTGTAGAATGCCGCAGCCGCCTCTTTTAACGAGCGTAATCCCCTGAATGGTGAATACTTATGATTTACGGGGTTTTCAGCTGCTTCTTTCAATTTCTCGACAATATGTACGGGTGTCGGCTGATCAGGATTTCCCTGTCCCAAATTGATGACATCCGCTCCTTTTTCCGTATATGCCCCCACTTTTTGCACGAGTGAAGCAAAAAATTGCTTGGGCAGGCTTTTCAGCAACTCTGATTGTTGAAATTCCATTGTTCTCACCTGCTTAAAAGAAATATATTATATTTTGAAAATTTTAATTTGAAATTCTAGTCACAAATGATATAACGTAAATAGTAACTTGTAAAGATATAATTTTCAGAAAGTGCGGCGGTGATTGAAGATGAAATTTAAAATAGCATGCCTGCAAATGGATATTTCATTTGGAAATACGGCTCAGAATTATAAGAAAGCCAGTGTATTGATCGACAAAGCCAGCTCCGGGAAACCGGATATCATGGTTCTTCCGGAGCTTTGGACGACAGGATATGATCTGTTAAATCTAGATGGCAAAGCGGATATAGAAGCAAGTGAGGCAGCCTTATTTTTCAAAGATACAGCCCTTAAACACAGTGCGCATATTGTGGGCGGCTCCGTGGCCAACAAGACAGCACAGGGAATTGAAAACACCATGCTGGTCTTCGACAAAAACGGAGAGCATGCGGGGAAGTACAGCAAACTACATCTGTTCCAGCTAATGGATGAGCACCTTTATTTAGCTGCAGGAAAGGATAAAGGTTTATTTTCCCTTGACGGACATAAATTCGCCGGACTGATTTGCTACGATATCCGATTCCCCGAGTGGGTCCGGGCTCATGCCCTTGAGGATGCAGAGGCCATGTTTGTTGTGGCCGAGTGGCCGATCCAGCGGCTTGAGCATTGGCGGGCCCTTCTCATTGCCCGGGCAATTGAAAATCAGTGTTACATCATCGCCTGCAACCGGGCAGGCTCTGACCCAAACAACACCTTCGCAGGCCACTCCATGGTCATCGGACCTTGGGGAGACGTGATTGCGGAAGCTGGTGAAGACGAGGAAATTTTAACAGCCGAAATTGATTTGGATCAGGTAAAAGAAGCGAGAAGCAGGATTCCGATTTTTGCTGACCGCAGGCCTGAATTGTATTGAGTAAAAATGTGAAAAACCGCCCAGGCAGTGCCCTGGACGGTTTTCGCATATTTTTCACCTGATCATTCGGGTTTTGCCCACATCTCTTCCGGATTCAATTCATATATCCCATTTTCGCGGTACATATAATGATTAATAATAAATTCCCTTCTGATTGTCGCATAGTCCTCATGAAACTTCGTAATGTATTCATTCAGCTCTTTCTCTGGATACTTTTTACCAGATTTCAGCCCCCGGACCATATATTCAAATACCATCAATTTTTTCTTTCGCTGGGCAGGTATATTCTTCAATTTCCCTTCCTTCGTGAAGAAATTATCAATCACTTTCTGACGCTCAATATTTAGTTCGACCATGTTTTCCACCTCTTCTTCCTTCTTCTCAATCAATTTGCCAAGTGTCTTTGCCTGCTGTTTGATCAGCGATTCATTCAAATGAAAATACAATGTGTTTTTGTCTCGCCGCTCAAAAATAACATTTATATCGCGCAGCTTCTTAATATGGTGAGTGATGGTCGGTGGCGTTAGTCCCAGCTTACCTGCAATTGCCTGACCATGCAGAGGACCATTTGCCAGCAGTGCTACAATCCGGATCCGTGTAGGATCTCCCATTGCTTTATGAAAAGCCACAATTCTGTCCAGTTGCAATATCTGTACCTCCCACTAATTTAACATTCATCTAATTAGATATATATCTAATATAATTCATAAATCATAAAATGAAAAGCCTAAAAAGATAATTTTCCCATTCTTTTCATACCACTTCAATGCCGGTATGATTCTGACTTCATCTTTGTTGGGCTAGCAACTGAAAGTACTCACAAAAAAAGAATCGGATTGATTTCTTCAATCCGACTCCTTATAAGGCAAATAAATATGAAAGGTGGTACCGTGACCGACTTTGCTTTCCACTTCGATTGTGCCGCCGTGTTCCTCAATGATTTTGAAGCTGACCATCAAGCCCAGTCCTGTACCTCTTTCCTTTGTAGTGTAAAATGGTTCCCCAAGTTTCTGGACCTTATCTGCAGGGATCCCTTCGCCTTCATCTTTGATGGAAATATGCAGGTTGTTGCCAGGCGCCTCGCTGATCATGACGCTCACATAGCCGCCTTTAGGCATGACTTCTATTGCATTTTTGATGATATTGATAAATACCTTTTTCAACTGGTTTGGCTCGCATAGAAGTTCCGGAAGATTGTCGTCATATAAGGTATTGAACTGAACATCATGAAGCACAGCCTGAGCTGTCAGAAAATCAACCGTCTCCTGCATAATTTTTGAAATATCAGTATGAACATATTTTATAGCCTGCGGCTTGGCCAGGATCAGGAATTCGTTAATGATCGAGTCAATCCGCTGGAGCTCGGTTTTGATGACCTGGAAATACAGTGAATACGAATCTCCTGTACTATTTTCCAGCAGCTGGATAAATCCTTTCAGAGCGGTCATAGGATTGCGGATTTCATGCGCAATGCCTGCAGCCAATTCACCGAGAATATTAAGCGTATCTGATTTTCGAAGCTGCGCTTCCATCTCTACCTTTTCAGTAATATTCCTGAATACAATCAGATTCAGGCTGTCTACCAGATGGTGCTTAATGGAATATTCAAAGTGTTTCATCCTGTTATCAGGGAATGGAATGGTGACCCGTCCGTCCATCCTGCCTTTGCGATTCAATCCTTCCAGCTTTTCACTGATTAATTCTTCAGCAATTCCCAGCTTAAGGAACAGTTTCCTGACATTCCTTTCTGCTAAGTCATCATGTGTCAGCTCAAGTTTCGCCATACCTGACGGATTGATTTCATAATAGCTGCAATTGTCGTCCCAGAGTATCATGCCTTCAATCGAACCCTCGAAAATCTTCCTGAATCTTTCCTCGCTTTTCCGCAGCTGTTGCTCCATACGATGGCGTTCGCTGGCATCTCGGACGATCGTCATATGATAGCCATCTCCGGCATTTAGCTTGACCGTAAATTCCAGCAATTTTTTCTCGCCATTCGGAAGCAGAAACACAGCTTCCTCCCTCAAAGCACCCTGTTCCTTGATCATACGCTTCATTGCAGAGTATTTTTCATCCTTTTGATAGATAAAATCTGAGATTTTATGCTTCAGCAATTCGTCCAGGGAGAGGCCTAGAAATTTACAGGTCGCCTCATTGGCAGCAATGATTTTGCCGCATTTCCCCCAGAAAACAATGCCATCAAGAGTTTCAAGGAACAGGTTCTTAAGTAGTCCTTCATCTTCAAGGATTCGATCATCGAATGCCGTACTTGGGCGGTTTGCTGCTTTTACAGGCATAAAACAGTCAGATTCATCCTGTATATTTATATTTAGCCTCTCTTTTAAAGAGGTGTTTTCTTGTTCTAAAACGGCAATTTTCTCCTTAAGTGCCTTAATCTCATCTATGTGGTTAGCACTATTCACCAGAAAGCCTCCTTGCCGGATTCCCATTTTTCTAGTACATTCTACATCATTGGTAAAAATTCCTTTAAAAACGAGTTTATTTTCTGATATTTTGAAGATGTGGATTAGACGGTAAGGAAAGAAAGAAGAAGTAATTGTATTCTTTTTATACTAAAAATATAATTGTAAAATTGAGTAGATTGAAGTGGAAGGTACGTAGACCTCCGAAAATGCTTACGCATTTCCATCGTGCGTGAGTACATTCAAGGAAGCTATTCAGTATCCTGCAGGATTAGCTGGTCAGGTGAGACCCCGCAGACGCCTAAGGCGTCGAGGAGGCTCAGCGCCAGCCCCAAGGAAGAATTGCTTATGAAAAAGACGGCAATTGGTCTTTTTCGTATTCTTTCAGCGGAAAGCGAAGCACCTGGAACGAAAATCACAATTCCTATTTGTATAACACTCCTAAAAATAATGAGGGTGTCCACAAAAGTATTACCTTTTGGGACACCCTCATTATTTTTATAGATAGTCATTTTCATGTTTTGCTTTAAGTCGCTGCCATCTTTTTTCAACTTCGTGCTCGAATTCGACAAGCATTTCTTTGTTCTCTTCCTTTAGGAGATGCTTCGTTTTGCCCATGTATTTAAGCCATTCAGCTAATGGGATTTTCTTGTTTTTTGCTTCTGGATCGTATGTGATATTGGTTATTCCTTCTTCTACCTCGTATAGCGGGAAGAAGTTGGAATTGACCGCTGCTTCGACAATTGTCTGGCCATAACGGTCTTCTGATTTCCAGTTAAGCGGGCACGTGATCAAAAGTTTGCCGTAAACTGTACCAACATTCTGCGCATACCATTGGGCTTTGGCTGCTTTTTTCACTAAATCCTGAGGAAATGCTTCAGTTCCTGTAAACACATACGGGATATTAGTTGAAGCCATGATCTGCGCTGTGTCCTTGTGATGGAAAGCTTTCCCCTTTTGTGCCTTTCCGACGTTCGAGGTGCTTGTCATATGGCCAAATGGTGTAGAATAGGAAAGCTGGGAACCAGTATTCATATAGCCCTCGTTGTCGTATTCAAGCATGATCAGCTTGTGGCCTCGCAGTGCTGTGCCGATGGCTGATCCCATTCCGATATCCATACCGCCATCTCCGGTAACCATTACGAATGTCGCATCTGCGGATACTTCTACCTCACCTCGGCGCTTCAGTTCAAGGAATGCTTCAAGCGTTCCTGACAATGTCGCTGCACCGTTCTGGAAGAGATTATGGATGGTCGTCTGTTTATGGGAAGTATGCGGGTATGCCGTCGTGACTACGTATGCGCATCCTGTTTGGAACAGAATGACAAGGTCGCCTTCAATTCCTTTGAAGAACAGCTCCAGCCCGCCAAAAATACCACAACCAGGACATGCGCCATGGCCTGATGCAATCCTCTTTGGTTTTGAAGTCAAGGCACGCAGCGGCGGAATCTTGACATTCAGTTTATTTTTCTCTTCATCTCTTTTTACCTGAATCAGGCCAGATTTATATACTTCGCCATGTTGAGGCTCTATGACCTGCTTTAGCGCTTTGCCAGGCTCGCCAGGAATATGGCCGTAGTAGTCGAATGGCTTCTCGGCATATCCTTTCTCCATCGCTTCCATTGCCATAGCAAAGAACGCCTCGGCATCATCTGCATAGAAATCCTTGCCTCCAAGTCCAAAGACTCTGCTTTGTACAATTGTCGTATTTTTTCGGTCTTCCTGGAGGGCTGACTTTATTTCATGTGTCAGGTTTGGACCGTGTCCGCCGTAAGAATCAGCACGCTCACCTACCAGCAGGGATTTCACATTCGTCAACGCTTCCCTGATTTCCTGTGCAGGGAATGGACGGATAATATTCGGGCTAATGACACCAGCCTTGATTCCTTGCTCGCGCAGACGGTCGACAACATCCTTTGCAGATTCAGCAGCAGAGTTTAACAGGAATAGTGCCACTTCTGCGTCTTCCATTTTATATAAATCCAGAATGTCATAGTTCCTTCCAGATAGTTTTGCATATTCAGCGTTCACTTCTTTGAACACATCTTTTGCTTTGTACATCGCTTCAGATTGTTGGAAGTGGTTGTTGATCAGGTCATCGCCATTCATATGGGCACCAATCGTCAACGGCTTTTTCGGATCTCTGGCAAAATTGTATTCGGTCGGTGCTTCACCAACAAATTTTTGTACTACCGCACGGTCCTTGAAATAGTTTACCTTGCGCTTTTGGTGTGATGTAAAGAATCCATCATATGCCACCATGACAGGCAGGCGTACATCGGAATGCTCGGCTATTTTCAATGCCATGATATTCATGTCATAAACAGCCTGCGGAGTTCTTGCCGTCAGGATCACCCATCCAGTATTCAATGCAAAATAGAGATCAGAATGGTCACCCCTGATATCCAGCGGACCGCTGATTGATCTTGTTACCAGGTTCATGACCATAGGGTAACGAGTGCCTGATTGTACCGGAAGCTGTTCTAGCATATACATCAAACCGTTCGCACTCGTAGCATTGAATACGCGTGCCCCCGTAGCCGCCGCACCATAACAAATACCGGCAGATCCATGCTCTCCATCAGCAGGTATCAATTTTATATCATGCTCTCCCCTGGATTTCATCTGGTCCAGGAATTGAGCGATTTCCGTCGAAGGGGTGATCGGGAAATAGCCCATGATATGATAGTTGATCTGAGCTGCAGCCATTGCCGCCATTTCATTGCCAGATTCAAAGGTTGTAAGCTGTTCCGCCGCACTCATGGCCTTCACGTTTTCTTCTAAAATCGACATTAAGAAACACCTCCAGTCACATAAGGATAATTATGCTTTACCTGATTTCCCTCAGCGTAGCCAATCATTTCCCTTAGCTCACTTAAGGCTGTGGTTGGACATGCTTCAACACACTTCAGGCAGCCTTTACAATATTGATAATCGATGCCCTTTAGGAACATTTGTTTTCGTCCCCGCTTATCTTCGCCCTCTTCCCAGACAAAGCAATAATCCGGACATGCCGTATCACAGGCGGCGCAATTGATGCATTCTTCCTGGTTGAATTTAGGCAGGAACCCCTGTCGGGAGCCACTCAGATCCTTAAGGATACTGTTAGCCTGTGCAGTGATGACTCCGCCGATTTCCTGAGTTTCATAACCAAGGAGCGGCATCGCACGTTTGAATTCCTTGCCCTGTGCCCCTTCCTCAAGTGCATAGGTTTTAAATTGCACTGCATTATAGCCTCTTTCGAACGTCCTGATGTTCGGTTCAACTAGATGAGGATATTTTTTCTCGAAGGTTTTACGGATAACGTTTTTCATCGCTTCCGGATCAAGGAAATCAATGATGCGGTATAATGCCCCCAGCATCGCAGTATTCACTTTCGTTTTTTCCTCGACAGCAATGGACAGAGCATCAACAATCGCCAGTGTTCCATATTCAAGGTGCAAATCGTTTCGAATGTCATCGAAGTCCCTGGTTGAGTTCACAAGCAAGATTCCATCCGGCCGCAGTCCGCTTACAACATCGACCATTTTATAGAGCGCTTCATGGAACACGCCCACCACATGTGGTTCTTCAATCGGACTGTGTACCCTGATTTCTGTCTCCGGCTCGCAAAAACGAACAAAGCTCTTTACCGGAGAGCCCTTTTTCTCAGAACCGTAGGACGAAAAATTTGAACCATTCAATCCGAGTCCAAGGACGCCGGCCTCGGCAAGCATTTTACCTGCAAGATTCGCCCCTAGACCACCTATAGACTCAAGTCTGATCTCATAAAAGCCCAACTCATTTTTTTTCGGTAAGATAGACATAATCTCCCTCCCCATTTTGTTGTTAAGGTAATTTGAATCAACATTCCCCACTATTTATTTTAAAGTCCATCCCGAAATTAAGCTGTGATATAAATCAAACATTTGAAGATTTTTATTGAAACACACTCAAAAATATTTTATTAAACCCGTATAATATAATGGTTTCCTTTTATATAACAGAACAATTTTTGTATTAATACAGACAGACATTTCCTTAATCAGGAACAAGTTCCTTAAATTTGAGCTATTTACACCGTTTTCAGATTTGTTTAAAAGGGTAAAAGGGTTATAGTGTTTTTGGGGTCTCTTATTAAAGGGAGGAATTATGAAAAAACGAGATTACTACTTTGACAATGCCAAGTTCATCCTGATCTTCTTCGTGGTATTTGGCCATCTTCTCCGCTCGTTCATTGAGGACAATGAAATGATTTACAATATATATAAAGTCATTTACACGTTCCATATGCCGGCCTTCATCCTTGTTTCTGGCTTCTTTGCCAGAGGTTTCAATAAAAAAGGCTACGTCATGAAAATAGCGAAGAAGCTGATACTGCCTTACTTGATTTTTCAGTTGATCTATTCCATTTTCTATTATTTTCTATACAGCAAATCGACTTTTACAATCGATCCGCTGAATCCGCACTGGTCTCTATGGTTCCTGATCAGCTTGTTCTTCTGGAATGTCATGCTGATCGGTTTTTCAAGGCTTAGCGCACCTGCAGGCCTGCTGATAGCGTTCGGTTTGGGACTGGGTGTAGGGTATATCGATTGGGTGTCCAACTATTTGAGCCTGTCGAGGACCTTTGTGTTCTTCCCGCTATTCCTGCTCGGTTATCATCTGACGAAGGAGCATATCAGCATTTTGACCAGGCCAGCATTTAAAATAGGAGCCATCGCCATGTTCACCCTGGTCTTCCTGGGATTCTATTTCAACCCGGGGATAGATTATAAATGGCTTCTGGGATCAAAGCCTTACTCACTGATGGAGGCGGCATCCATCTCAAGCATGTTCACACGCTTAGGCTTTTATTTATTAAGTTTGCTGATGGTGTTCAGTTTCTTGACAATCGTTCCCAAGAAACAATATTTCTTTACGGATTTAGGGAAAAACACACTCTATGTTTACCTGCTTCATGGTTTCTTTGTTCGGATTTTTCGCGAGAGCGAGGTCCAGAACTTCTTCCACAGCCCTGAACGATTTGCTCTGCTCGCAGCGATCGCCTTGATGCTGACTTTCTTGCTTTCAAGCAAATATGCTGCAGCCCTGGCACAGCCACTGATCGAATTCAAAACATCAAGAATCAACTCATTGAAGACAAGGTTCAAAACAATCATGAGATTCTACAAAAGAAAACTTTTAAGCGATTAACTTCAAAGAGCCATTCACTTGAGAATGGCTCTTTTCCATTTATCTGCACTGGTTTCTATCTGTCTTTTTTGTCTAAACTGAGATATAATTTAAAGTTGATTTGCTGCTGGATTTTTCATGGGCTGTATGAGATCAATGTGTCGATATTGGCCCTACACTAAAGGAGAATTTTCAATGAATATTGTTTTAACCACGCTTAATGCGAAGTATATACACACGAACCTTGCAATCAGGTATCTGAAGGCTTATGCCTCTCCTGAATATGACGCCATGCTGGCTGAGTATACAATCAAGGATCCGATCATCAATATCGTCACGGACCTGATTCAAAAAAAACCTGATGTTATCGGGTTCAGCTGTTATATCTGGAATATTGAAGAAACCATTAAAGTCATCAAGATGATCAAAAAAATTGACCCGAACATTAAAGTTGTCGTTGGCGGTCCTGAGGTTACCTATGATGTAATGGACTGGATGCAGGAAGTGCCAGAATTCGACTTTGTTGTCATCGGCGAAGGGGAGCAAACGTTCAAACAACTCTTATCAGAACTCGAGGCTGATGAGGATTATACAAAAGTTCCAGGGATTGCCTACCGAAAAGACGGACGAGTCGAACTGAATCCTCAGCGTAACAAGCTTGATTTGAAGGAGCTGCCTTCACCCTACCGCTTTGAAGAAGACATACCACACCTAACCAAAAGGGTGACGTATATTGAAACGAGCCGCGGATGTCCCTTCAGCTGCCAATTTTGCCTTTCATCCATTGAAGTTGGCGTCCGTTACTTTGATCGGGAAAAGGTCAAAGAGGATATCCGATACTTGATGGCAAATGGTGCGAAGACCATTAAGTTCGTCGACCGTACCTTCAACATCAGCAGGAGCTACGCCATGGAAATGTTCAGATTCCTGATTGACGAACATCTTCCAGGCACTGTGTTCCAATTTGAAATCACCGCGGATATCATGAGACCTGAAGTTATTGAGTTCCTTAACCAGGAGGCCCCTGCCGGCTTATTCCGCTTTGAGATTGGTGTACAATCGACAAACGATTATACCAATGAGCTCGTCATGAGGAAGCAAAACTTCGAAAAACTGAAGCGGACGGTAACGATGGTGAAGGAAGGCGGCAAAATCGCACAGCACCTCGACTTGATTGCCGGTTTGCCTGAGGAAGATTACCACTCATTCAAGAAGACCTTTAACGATGTTTTTGAGATGAGACCAGAAGAATTGCAGCTCGGATTCCTGAAAATGCTTAGAGGCACAGGATTGAGGCTGAGGGCAGAACAGCACAATTATATTTATATGGACCATTCACCATACGAAATTCTCGGGAATAATGTACTTGATTTCCAGGACATCATAAAAATCAAACAGGTTGAAGACGTGCTGGAAAAATACTGGAATGACCACAGAATGGATCATACCGTGGAGTACCTGGTCACTGCTGTCTTTCCATCTCCATTTGATTTCTTCCAGGAATTCGGATCATATTGGGAGTCAAAAGGATGGTCGCGAATCGGGCACCAGCTTGAAGATCTCTTCAGAAGATTGTTCTATTTCCTTGAAGATAAAGGAGTGGAACAATTGGAGGCAATTGAAAGCCTGATGAAGTATGACTATCTTTCCAGCATGAAATACAAGCCGCGCAAACCTTGGTGGGAGTTGAAATCAGACAAACAGCAGCGCTCTCAGCTGTATCGAACCATCATCGAGAACCCTAGTGCTCTTGGAGAACGTTATACCGAGATGCAAATCAATGAAAAAGATCTCTACAAGCACACACTGCTGGAGGATATCACGATCGATCTTGAGCATTACACACGTCATGGAGAACTGATCAATTCTCCTTCCTATATGCTTGTGTACTTTGATCCAAAATCAGATTCTCCAGAGTTTTTTACCTTTAAGGCGTAAAAGCATAAAGCCGGCTGCAATTGCCGGCTTTTTATATTATGTGCTGATTTCCATAACTGAAGCTTATGGGCAAATGGAAACAGATTTTACTTTGGTGCGTAAAAAAAAACTGCTATTACCTGCAATCCTTATCATCTTTGGATTTAGCTTTATTATTCGCGAACGGCAGCTCATAAAGCTTAGCGGCATTCATATCCCCAAACTCCATTCCGAATTCAACGTTTATAGGTTTTTGAGGCCGACCTTCATTCTTCTTCATTATGCTCTTCCCTTTCTGCCCTGCTTGGAATTTCTATTGGCGAACTTACCTGGATCTTCGCCATGGGAGAACTCAGCGGAAAACTCGCTTTCCTGCAGATTTTTCTTGGGAGTGTTTGTATATTTAGCTACAGCATTCCGTTCTGCTTTCCGTTTTGCCATTCTAACCACCTCCATAGTTCTATTTTTTTCAATCTGCCCGTTGCTATGTACTGAATTGATTACCTAATTTTTCAACAGGAAGTGTCTAATAAAAATCGCGTGACGACGGAAAATACTTTTAAAAGGAGGAGCTGAAAATGGCAAATAAAGATCCTGAACTTCAGCCTTTGGATATTGAAGAAACATTGCCGCACCAGATCAACGCTCCGAGCTTCAAGGACACTGGCATTGAAATGAAGGCACCTTTCAAGAATGAGCATGGGGTGATCATTGGTGACAGCTTGTATTCATCCCCTGATTCACCTTTGGAAAATTGGTCTGATGAGACAGACCCAGCCATCATGGCAGGTGACGAGTGGGTCCATCCAACCAATGACATCGGCTGGAATACTGCAGAAAACCGAGAATTACTTGAAGAAAAAAGAAAACCCCAGGCATTTCCTTTCATGCATCCAACAAAGGATGTCAGCAAGGGCCAGGATTAAGGCATGCAAAAAAATCCGGGGATTCCCCGGATTTTTTCCTTACCCTATGATCACTCTTTCCTTTGGATAATGGACGCTTTCTTTGTACGTCCTACCTCCAATGATGAGCAGGAAGGAAATAACTCCAACCCTGCCTATGAACATAAGAATGATCAGGACACTCTTGCCAATGTTCGAAAGCTCTGGTGTAATGCCCATTGACAATCCAGTCGTACCAAACGCCGATGCTACTTCAAAGATAATCGCCAATAGAGGCTGATTTTCTGTAATCATTAAGATTAGCACAGCAAAAAAGCAAATGATGACGGCCATGATGGAAACGACCAGTGACTTAATAAGATCGTCTTGATGCAATTCCCTGTTGAATATTTTGATTGACCGTCTTCCTCGTGCAAAATGATAAAGGAATAGCAAATTCAAGGCAAAGGTGGTTGTCCTGATCCCCCCGCCAACTGAGCTGGGAGATGCTCCAATGAACATCAGGGCCGCCATCAGGAACAAAGTCGGGTCGGTAAAATCATTCACATCCATAGTCGCCAATCCTCCACTCCGCGTTGTGGTTGATTGAAAGAAAGCATAAAAGAATGAATCAATGAAAGATTTATCTGATAGGAAATGATTGTACTCAAGAGCCCAAATCGCGACTGTACCAAAAATCAAGAGACCGAGGAACGTAATGCTTGTAATTTTAAGGAACAGTGTGAAATGGAAAGGTGCTTTTTTCTTTCTCCTAAAAAGATAGCTCTTTAGCTCAACTAAAACCGGAAACCCTATGGCCCCCAGGGTGATCAGAATGATATTGATCGTAACAACAAAGTAATCCTGTGCGTAAGGAATTAGCGATGCACCTGTTATATCAAACCCGCCATTGGTGGTCGCACTTACGGATGCAAACATTCCGTGCAGGAAGGCTTCCTGCCAGGTGGGGAAATATTTCATAAAGTAAAGTCCCAAAAGGAGTGCACCGATTAATTCAATTATAATTATGATGACAAGTATGTCTTTAAGCATTTTCACAAGTCCGGACATGGAAGTCTGGTTCTGGTCGAGCATAATCAGCCTGCGTTCCTGTAAGCCGATTTTCTTTCTGATGATCAGCCAGAAGAATGTTCCAAGTGCCATTACCCCGATTCCGCCTATTTGCAGGACAAGCATCAGAATAAATACGCCTGGGACAGTGAATGTGTCCCTTACTGTAATGACAGACAATCCAGTCACGCTGACAGCACTGGCAGCAGTAAACAGAGCATCCATAAACGTCCAATCAGCCCCAGGCTGAATCGCAACAGGGAGACTCAATAAAATCATCGAGATCACGACGGCAATCAAATAGTAAGTGACGATGATCTGGGCCGGTGATAACTTTTTCAATCTCTTTCTAATGTTGATCCACATATTTGATTCCTTTCAGGCCTAATTCATTTACATACCTATGATAAAGAATATCTAGTGATTAATAAAGTAATTTCCTGCAAAATCATTATCTGATCTAAATATGGAATACTGCACTTACTTTAACCAATTCAATAAAACATTACCATTCATGAATGAAACGAATAGGTTCACACTATCAATACAGAGAGATAATCTCTGTAAATTGACTAAAGGAGATGACATTATGGCTCGTAATTCAAATAAATTGCTAGTTCCTGGAGTTGAACAGTTCATGGACCAGGTTAAATACGAAATTGCACAGGAATTTGGCGTGAACCTTGGTTCAGATACCGTTTCAAGAGCAAATGGTTCAGTTGGCGGGGAAATCACTAAGCGCCTTGTCAAACAGGCACAATCACAGCTTTCCGGACAAAACCAACAATAAACATTGGTTTTCCGGTTGCAATTTAAAACAGCCACGGACAATTGAATATTGACATGGAAAAAGTCCGGAAGCTGATTCCGGACTTTCATTTTTATTTTTTATCGTTCTTGCCATTATCATTGCCATTGCTATTGCCTTTATCTATTCCAACACTATTGCCATTCGAGTTGCCATTGCCATTTCCGTTATTTGCATTGCCATTGCCAATATGCCCATTGTCATCTTGCCTTATTTGCTGTCGTTTACTATTCTGTATCCTATTCTCCTGCTTTTGTTGGCCATTATTCTTTACAGAAGAAGCCTTATTATTCCCACTAGAAGGAGGTTGGCTCTTATCCTCTCTCTTTACCTGCTCTTTTCCATTCGCAGGGGGATCACTTTTTTTCTTTTCAGGCCCCATCTGATTGGTCCTATTTGCAGCATTATCAGATTGTGCTTTCTTTACTTGACCTGGAGCTTCCTGCTTTCCTGGCTTTGAATTGTCCGTATTTGCTGGTTTTTCAACAGGTCTTTGAACAGAATTAGTCTGTTTTTGATTAGCAGCTCTTGGTTTCTGATGATCACTTGGTTTATTCTCATTTACTTCTTTGTCTAATTTCGAAATATAAACACCTGTGGTTACACCAAGCTCTTTTGCTTCCTCACGGTCTTCAGTGGTGCCGCTGTAGATGTGGACTACGACTTCTTCTTCCTCTGTCACCTGTTTGATTTCGGAGATTTTTTGTTCAAGCTTTTTTTCAATTTTATCTTTTACTTTTCCTTTATGGACGGTGGCAATTACAACATCGTTCCTGGTTTTGAGGTATCCCTCTTGCTCCATTTCAAGAAGGATCATCTCTGCCACTAAAGCTGCATCTTGTTTTTCCCATCCGGAAACAGCCTGGATGATCTGCTTTCCTTCTTCGTTGTATCCTTTTAGACGCAGCACTTTCAAATCATTATTTACAGCCAGCTCTACACTGGGATTCACATCAATAGACATATAAGCGTAGACCTGGCTGCTTTGATAGAGTGGCAATGAGGCAGTAAAAACCAGTAAGAATGCCAGCGATAGAGCAACAGCCCTGGCCTTCATGTTATTGATAAACGAAAGATTGAATTTCCGTCTTTTAACTATTTCTGTTTCTGGGAAAAAATGAATTTCTTCTCCTACCTGATAATCTTGTTGAAGCTTTCGGGCGCGTAAAAATTCGCCTTCGGGGGTCAACAATGTTAGGTAAAGCTCATTGATTTCAAGGATGATTCCTTTTCTCATGAATCTAACACCCCTTTAATATAATCCTTTAAGTATAAGTAGTCCCCAATTAAAATAAGTGCAATTGCAATAATGTATTTTCTGTTTCTCTCTATTGTTTTTCTGCTAACCTTGACCATTTCTTCCAATTGCTTGATTGGCAAGCGCTTTTTATCAAGAAGGAATCCCTTTAATTCTTCATGTTCGACCATCGCCATCGCTACGAGCATAGCGTTTTTTCGTGCATCAGCATGCTTTGGTGACTGCTCGAGAAGATCCTGGAACGACAGGTCAAAATCTTTAAGAATCCCTTGAAATTGGAGAATTTCTTCCCTTCTTAACTCTTGTTCAGTCTTTTTTCTGAATTCATCAAGGGAAAGTTCATCTTCAATCGTCGATCGCTGTTGTTCTTCCTCTGCTGGATCATTGGATAGATTAAAGCTGAGGTTTTGATTCCTGCTCTGCTGGCGGATATAGTCAATCACCCTGCGCTTAATCATGACTTCTGCGAAACTCAATAATGAGTTCCCTTTATCGGATGAATACTTTTGTATTGCCTCATTAAAAGCGATGAGGCCAATGCTAAATTCATCGTCAGATTCATGTATGTATCTCTTGCAGACAGACGAAACGGTTTTGGCGATAAATGGCTTATAGGAATCAATCAACTCTTCCCTTAAAGCCGTATCACCCTGATGGATTTTCTCAACGGTTTCTTCCAGGGGTCTGCGCGGCTTCTTGGCCATGAACAATAAACTTAGCAATAGCCTCACCTCTTTTCTCCCCACATTATATCATAAGTGTCAATTCAGCTTTTTGTGGGCTAAGCATCGAAAAGATAGCCATATACGGCTACCTTCTCGAGTCTATTGTTCATTTCCTATTAATTTTTGTCAATACCTTTTCCTTTGCCGTTTGCTTTCCCCTTGTCTTCCTTGCCTTTATTTGCTGCCTTATTTACTGCTTTTTCTTGTTTGGCTTGCTGCTTGGCTTCTTTCTTTTGCTGCTTTGCTTCTTGCTTCACAGCCTTGCGCTCTTCCTTCACAGCTGCCTTTTGTGCTTTAAGCTCTTGTTTCGCCTTTTCCTTTTCAGCTTTTACTGGAGCGATTACAGGTACAACTGCTGTGTCGTCCTCAGCAGGCATTGATTCTTCTGCCGGTTCTTCAACAGGCACTTCATCGGCTGGTTGAAGGTCTGATTCGACGATAGGCTCCAGTTCGATAGGCTCAGGAGTTTCTTCTTCCACTGGTTTTTCAGCATATTTCTCTTCCATTTTAGCCAGCTTTTTTGCCATCTTTGCGTAAGTTTTATCAATGTTCTTTTGAAGCTGTGCTCTAGCGTTTTCATTCCCCACATGTTCCATGGCTGCTTTCAAAGCAATGATATTTTGTCTCAGCAAACCTTCAATCTGCTGAAAAGGATCTTCGCTCACGACTTCTTCCGCAGCTTCTTCTTCACTTTCCTCTTCGGTTCCATTGTCATCGCCTTGTTCATCAGCGATAACATCATCACCATTGCCTTCTACTGTTTCTTCATCCGCTTCAGCCGATTCTGCGTCATCTGCAGGTTCTGTTTCGTCGTTTGAAACCTCATCATCGCTCTCAGTTTTCTCATCAACGATGTCCTGTGAGGTTTCCATATATTGAACAGCGGCTTCAATCACTTTGAGCGCTTCTTCTTCTTTTCCTTCTGCAAACAATGTGCTGGCTTCTGCCAGTCGTTCAGAAGCGTATGTAGCAAGCAATTCAGCTTCTTTCGCATCATCAAATGTGAAAGCGAGCCTGATTTTCTCGAGGGCAATCTTAGCAAAGTAAAAGAAATCCCCTGGAATCAATGTTGGATTCGTTGCTTCAAGCTCTTCGACTTGAGTTTTAGCATCTTCAAGCTCTTCTGGGCTCAACTGCTGCAATTCAACAGTTTCCAGATTGGAAGTATCCCCTTGTGCCATTGCTACTGGAGAAAATGTAAACGTTCCTGCCAGCACTAATGCCAGTGTACTTTTTGCGATTTTCTTCATCTCTTGGTTTGAAAGCTTCTTCATTCTGTGTTCACCTCAAATTTGTTTAGGAGCGTCCGCTTTAATCACTACATGGTTACGTTTCAATATAGGAGGTTTATGGGGGTTTTTGAAAAATAATATAAAAAACTCCAGTCAATTTGTGACTGAAGTTTTACATTTATTGTAGATAGGTAGGGATTTGAAGGATTTTTTGCAGGTAAAAATCAGGAATACTAATGTACAAGCATTTTACCTGGTACAAAACTGAACCCGGCTGCCGGTTTGGAAATCAATATTATATTAGCCTTATGTACCTTGTTTTTCATCTTTATAAAATCTTAATAAGATCATCCTGATTATGAAACCTGAAAGGACTCCTGGTATAACAAACATCATTGGCAGGAAGACGGGACCCGGGAAGAGGCCAAAAAGCTTGATCTTCGGGGAAATCATCAGACCCACCGTGACAAAATACGCCGAGAAGACAAAAGGGAGGAAGGTAATCTTCTCATCATCCGGCATGACACTCCTGTAGGCATCCCACATCGCGAAAAAGTACAGACAGGGATAAAACATCAGCCACTGGTAATCCATAACCTGGAGGGCCTTTTCTGTTTCTCCAAGGAAGCTGTACATAATTCCTTTATTAAAATTGCTATTGACGTTAACAAGGAACTCGAGGATCACTAGCAAGATTCCTTTGACCAGATTTCCAGTCAGAAGTTGGGCAAAACCTGGCAGTGCAATGCTCCACATTACCGCTTCTATTTTGGTTAATTTCTTTTTAATGGCCACGTCACGCTTCATCCTTTAGTCATTTTATAGGTACCAGATGCGAGTAATCATGTCCTGGCAAACCGCATTTCAAACTCCCGCTTGTCTTATAGTGTCCAAAATGGTCTCTGAATTATCATTTTTCCAGTTAATTGTTAAATTAATTTCTGATTTATTCTTCCCTTCTTGAACAAATAAAACCGCCCCCCAGATATAGGGAGGCGGTTCATCATCATTTATTATTTTTTAGCAATGCGAGATAATTTTTGGCAAAAGCCAGCCAATTCTTCTTTTCGGAAAAATAATTTTTGAACAGGTTGAGGAACAGCGGATACTTGCCTTTGTATGGATACCATTGGATTTCAGATTTCATTAATCCCATGTCCTCCATGATTGCTTTTTCATGGCAGAAGATCCTTAATCCAGCTTCAGAATGGTATCTGCCTATACCGCTTTCTTTTGTGCCTCCAAAAGGCAGCCCATGGTTGGCGACAGTAATGATCACATCATTGATGACAACGGCACCAGTTACAAGCTGCGATGCCACACGCCGGGCTTTCGCCTTATCTTTTGTCCACACGCTTGCATTCAATCCGTAAACCGTCCCGTTGGCCAATCCAACTGCCTCGTCCTCGTTATCAAACGGGACAACGGGCAGCAGCGGACCAAATGTTTCTTCCTGGATGATTTTCATATCCTGCTCAACCTGCGTTACAATCGTAGGGGGCAAGAACATTCCATCCTTCCATTCTGAAGGCTTAAGACCTGTTTCAAGCTTCGCGCCTCTAGCAAGGGCCTCATCCAGCTGTGCTTTCACAACTTCCTTCTGTGCCGGGAAAGTCATGGAGCCAACATCAGCATCTTCATTGGTGCCTTGATTAAGTGATCTTACTTCATGTTTCAGCAATTCAAGAAAACGGCCATAAATCGGGCGCTCTACATACAGGCGCTCAGCACTCATGCACACCTGGCCGCTATTTGTAAATGCTCCCCATGCAGCAGCCTTCGCTGCCCTCTCAAGATCGGCATCAGAAAAGACAATCATCGGGTCTTTCCCGCCAAGCTCAAGTGTCGTGGGGATTAAATCCTTTGCCGCTTGCTGCTGGATGATTTTCCCCGTGCGGACTGAGCCAGTAAAGAAAATATAATCAGGTTTGCCCTCAGTAAAAGCCGCACCAACTTCCTTGCCACCATGTGCAACCTGGACAGTGCCTGCCGGAAAACCAGAGCGCTTGAATAAGTCTTGAATGCATTTACCGACAAGAGGCGTAACCTCAGATGGTTTAAGAATTACCGAATTCCCTCCTGCCAGTGCACTGAGCATGGGGACCATCGCAAGCTGTAATGGGTAATTCCACGGAGAAATCACTAAAACGACTCCTCTTGGCATGTATTCTATAAAAGATTTTTTCCCGATTAACAGCAAGGGTGTTTTGACCTTTTGCCGGCTAAGAATCTTACTGGCATGCCTGATTATATGATCCATTGCATCCAATGTAGGCATGATATCCGCTACGATTGCTTCGGTAAGCACTTTACCGGTATCTTCTGAGACAATCCGGGCGATTTCATCCATCTCATCGACCATTAACTGTTTCAATTTCTTAAAATATTGAAGTCTTTCTGCAATAGAAAGACCGCTCCAGCCAATGAACGCCTTTCTTCCTTGCTGATAAAAAAGCGGAACTTCATGCAAGGGAGTCTCCTCTATCTCCGCAATGACTTTTCCTGTTGCCGGGGCGACCACTGGCATCTTTTGTATTTGTTCAACTGAATGCACTTACATTCACCTGCCTGTTGGAAATCCTATAAAATATTTATTTGGTAGTGGGGCTCATGTTTATTTTGACGATAGAAGGAAGCCATGGCCGAAATCCCATCCTTGAAATCAGGGCAGTGTATTCCTGAGTCCCTCAAGTCATTTTGGGCTTGAGAAGAATCAAAATGTCCTTTCCATGTAAAATAATCAAGTGCTTCCTTTTCCACTCCAAGATATCTTCTTAACACCCTGAAATTCAACCCAGCTTTTGCAAGGGCAAGCGGGACAGAACCTTTCGGCTGCTTCCTCAAGAGCTCAACCATCATCATTTCATAAAGTTCTGATACTTTATATGGTTTCGGATCTGTAAGATGATAGGTTTTCCCTGCCCCTTTCTCTGAGAACGTGAGATAAGTTGTTGCTTCAATAATATAATCGACCGGAACCAGATTGACAACTGTATTGCCCTTGCCAAGATGCGGCAAAAACGGCATAAAACTGAGCCGGTCAATAAAATTCATGATGAAATAGGGACCATCGAATTTTATGGTTTCACCCGTCTTCGAGTGCCCCTTAACGATGCCCGGCCTGATGATTGTTACTGGCACATCTGCTTTCAGCGCCTCAACAAGTACTTCGGCTTCATATTTGGTCTCTTCATAAAAATTCTTGAATGCATCCGGTCTGATTAACTCATTCTCATACAACAGCCCTTCTCGTTTGCCTGCCACGAAGGCTGTACTGAAGTAGGTGTATCGTTTTATATGTTCCAGGGATTTGACCCACTCATTCACGTGCCTTGTACCTTCAACATTGACCCGGAAAGCAAGATCCTTAGGTACGGCTAAATCATAAATGGCTGCAAGATGGAAAACATGCGTGACCGCTTCCTTAAGCATAGAATCTTCTTCTTTGCCAATCCCCAGTCCATTCTGTGTGATGTCTCCTGTTATGATCTTGAAGCTGTCATCCTCCATGCCGAAATCTTTGAGAATTGCCGTCCTTTCGGTTTCCGCCTTTTCAGCCATAGATGGCAGAACGAGAACATAAACCTTTCCATTGCCGTCATTTTTCCTAAGAACTTCCCGAATCAGCTGATTGCTGATGAAACCTGGAAATCCAGTAAAAAAGTATCCGAACGTCATATACGCTCTTCCTCCTCATCATTCATTAGATTTAGTTTAACGGGAAGCACATACCATTACAAAGCTTTTTGCTGATAATTCAGAAAAATACGTTAAATATAGTATGTTGAGCGAAGCATACGATAAATATCGGATAGCCAGTTGACCGCTTCCTTTAAAACTAGATGCAAAAGATGCCTGGCTCAATCCGCCAGGCATCTTTCCCCCTATCTTCGTCTTCTTAAGTCGTGATTGGTTGAAGAATCGTCTTCTTTCACTAACTGAAGTAGTTCTTCGAGCATTCCGGCCATTTCTTCTTTCGAATATCTCCCTTTCTGGATCGTTGTCAATTTCTCGTCAACTCCAGGCTGATATTCAGATTCTGCATGTTCCTTCAACAAATACGCTGGGACAAGATGCCCGTCTGGAGTTGCGTACATCTTATTCCTTCTTCTGTAGTCTTTATCGAAGAAACTGTACACAACCGGAATGACAAAGAGTGTCAGGAATGTACTGCTGATCAGGCCGCCAATTACCGTTATGCCCATTGGCTGGTTAATCTCCGTTCCTTCGCCGATGCCAAGCGCAAGCGGCAGAAGTCCAAGGATCGTCGTCAAAGCAGTCATCAGGATTGGGCGCGCCCTGTCTTTGACAGATAAAACGATAGCCTCATGAGGGATCAGGCCGCGTTCCTTCTTCTGATTAATATAATCAACAATTACTATCGCGTTATTGACGACGATACCTGCCAGAACAATAATACCAATAACCACCGTCAAACTGACAGGCGTCCTCGTTGCGGTCAAGGCCAATGCTACACCAATGACCATCAATGGAACTGTGAACATGATGACAAAAGGATATTTCAAAGATTCGAACTGAGCTGCCATCACAAGATAAATCAGGATGATCGCAAGGATAAAAGCAAGGACAAGATCATCAATTGAGGATTCCAGAAGTTCTCTGTCACCGCTGAATACAACTTCGGTTTCCTCAGGAAGACCAAGTTCCTCGATCTTCTCATCAACCTGTTTTGAAATATCCCCCAGATTCGTTGAAGCTTTGTATTTCATCGTAAATTCAACAGCATCCTGCTGATTGATTCTTTGAATCTTAACCGGTCCGCTGCCTGTTTCAATATTGGTAACCTGGCCAAGTGTTACATAGGTGCCATCCGGCTTCTTGATCAGCAGCTGTTTCAACTTATCAAGATTCTGGGTGACAGCACTGTCATATTCCACATAAACACCGAGGATTTCCCCATTTTCACCTGGCATTTGCGTTGCCACATTCCCTCTGGTGACATCATTGACTACCATGGCGATCTGGGCGGGAGCAAGTCCTTGCGCAAGTGCTTTTTCCCTGTCCACGGTAATTTGGATTTCCTCAACTGTATCGTTTTGGCTAGTTGTCAGCTCATTTACATCATCAAGTTCCTTCAGGGAATCATAAATTTTCTCAACTGATTCATTCAAGCGTGCTTCATTGGTATCACGCACGTTGAATGTTAATGTGTTCGGCGCCGACCCGGATGTTGACTGCATGTTAAAGCTTAGTTCTGCGCTGCTGTTGGCGCTGGCAGCTGCCTGTTCAAGCTCTTTCTTTACATCATCAACAAATTGGAATGTGCTGACTTCCCGCTCTTCAAGGTCATCCATCTTCACATACAGTTCGCCAACATTGGCATTTGTCGTACCTCTGAACGACGCCTCCTGGGTCGTTCCCATTAAGCTCACATAAACATCGACGTCTTCTTCATCTTTCAGTTTTTCTTCAAGTGCCGCCATGACTTTCTCTGTTTCGGTCAGTGCTGCACCATTCTCAAGGTTCACCCTGATGCTGAAGAAGCCTTCATCTGTCGGCGGGATGAACTGCGTACCAACAGTCGTAACTCCATATCCCCCGCCGGCAAGCATCAGCAAAGTGATCAGAATGACAATAAACCGATGACGCAATGCCCATCTGATCGATTTTTCCAAACCTCTCATGGAGCTGGAGCGCTGCCTTCTTGCCTCGATATTTTTCTTTGGTGCTTTCAACAATCTGCTGGCCAGCATCGGTACCACCGTCAATGCCACGACCAGTGAGGCAAATAGACTGAATGAAATCGTCAAAGCGAATTCGGTGAACAACTCTCCGATGATTCCTGAAATGAACACAACCGGCAAAAATACTGCCACTGTTGTCAGAGTTGACGCCGTAATCGCTGCCCCGACTTCCTTCGCGCCATCTCTAGCAGCTGTTTTCGGATCTTTCCCCATCGACAGATGACGGTAAATATTTTCAATGACGACTATGGCATTATCGACGAGCATCCCGATTCCGAGGGCAAGTCCGCCAAGCGTCATGATATTCAAGGTGAAATCAGCAAAGAACATCAATACAAAGGTGAAGATAACCGAGTATGGAATCGCAATCCCAATGATCAGTGGACTCTTTACATTCCTAAGGAAGAAGAATAGAACGGCCATTGCCAGCAAGCCTCCGACAATCAGGGAGTTCGAGATATTCCCAATGGCCATCTTTATATAATCGCCTTGGTCAAAAAGAACCTCGGATTTTATTCCAGCGTACTTATCCCTCTCCAGCAAAGTTTCCAGCTCATCCAGGAATGCTCTGGAGACCTCCGCTGTATTAGCATCAGATTGCTGCAGTACGCTCAGAAGCACGGATGGTGTCTGATTCGTCCTGGTGATTGTCCGATCGTCCTGCTTCTTCACTTCAACTTTTCCTATATCTTTAAGAGAAACCTCTTGATTTGTCACTGGATTCTTGAACACTGTCAGGTTTTTCAAGGTATCTACCGAATCCAATGTGCTGATGATTCTTGTCGTAAGCTCTTTGCCATCGGTCAATATCGTATCTCCAGGCATTGAAATATCATTAGCCCTTATGGTATCCACAATATCCGACTGGCTAAGCTGATATGTCTTGAGCTTTTCCTGATCGAGCTCCAACCTCACTTCCTGCACTGAAGTCCCGGAAAGATTGACACTTGCGACACCATCGACCTTTGTCAGCTCAAGCTCCAGCTCCTCCGCCAGCTCCCTTAAGGATTCCTCATCCTGTTCTGAACTCAATGACAGCTGGATGATTGGAAACTGCGACGGGTCGAATTTGAGAAACCGCGGCTTTTCTGCATCGTCCGGGAGCGGGGTCACATCAAGCCGCTGGATGACTTCATTCTGGATATCATCAATATTGGTCGTCCAAGAGAATTGCATCAGTATGAGGTTGGCACCCTCCTGCGACGTGGATGTCATCGTTTTGATTCCGGGCAGAGTGGCCAGATTGGCTTCCAGAGGTTTCGTGACTTTTTCAACGACCTCTTCAGGACCGGCTCCCTGATAATTGGTTACAACCACCCCAACCGGCGGATTGATATCAGGAATCAATTTCAATGGGATCCGCATCAATGATACGACCCCAAGAATTAAGACCAGAAACATCGTTACCAGTGTGAATACAGGTCTTCTAATCGAGAAATTGCTGATTTTCATATATAAACTCCTTTCGGCAGAAAAAACTCTGACTGACCGGACGGTATAAAAATAAGTCCATCCTAAATATAGTGAAGCCACAGTAAGAATTCAACTATCCTGTATGTAAAATAAAAGAACAATTTTTTACATTCAATCTTAATTTAAGCCATACCATTCATTTTAAATCAATTGCAATTGTAATGAAACTTTGAGCGTGTTTGTGACATAATGATTTTCTTATTGCCACTATTTATTCGTTGTCTAAAAATGCTCGATAGTTGGGACAGTTGTTGCATCGTAACAAATCGCAAATAAAAAAAAGCGGCAGCCTATGCCACCGCTTTTCTTCCTATTCTAGTTAACGTCAGCCCAGTAAACCCGGCAGTAAGAGTCAATACCGGTGACAGCAGGCAAAAGAACGCAAATGGAACATACTCGATCGTGCTCACCCCAAGGACACTGCTCAGGAAGACTCCGCAGACACTCCATGGAACCAGCGGGTTGATCACCGTGCCTGCATCCTCAAGCACACGTGAAAGGTTTTTCGGATGAAGTCCTGCTTTTTGAAAATGACCGGCAAATGTGTTTCCTGTCAGCAGAATGGACAAGTACTGCTCGCCGATTAAAAAGTTGATACCCACTGCAGATAATGCTGCGGATCCAATCAGTACCGGCACCTTTTTCAAGCTGCCCGCAAGACCCGATAGCAGTGCTGGCAGCACTCCGAGTTTGAACAGGAGCCCGCCCATGCTGAGGGCGAGAAGGACAAGCGTCACGGAAAAGAACATGCTCTCCAGTCCGCCGCGGGACAGCAGCGAATCTAATTGTTCATTTCCGCTTTGAGAAACATAGCCGGAAAATAGGATCCCTGGCAGCGTGCCCCAATCCTTCCTTTCGACGACCAACATGCTGACTAAGAGCCCAGCCATCGTACCTGCTCCAAGAGTCAGCACAGACGACATTTTCTTCACTGCCAGCAACGCGACGACCACCAAAGGAATAAGTGAGTACCAGTGTACGAGATTCATGTCCAGCAGCGTGTTCTGCAACCCTTCTAGCTTGGTGAAGTCTGCAGAGCTGAGTTCAGGTGACAATACTGCAAATAACACCAGAGAAACCAATAATGCAGGAATTGTCGTCCAGCTCATATTTTTTATATGATCGAACAAATCTGCTTTTACAGTCGAAGAAGCCAGTACAGTTGTATCTGAGAGCGGCGACATTTTATCACCAAGGAATGCACCTGACACGACTGCTCCAGCCGTAATTGCCAGTGAGAGCCCTAATGTTTCGCTGACTGCAATGAACGCAACACCGATTACCGCTGAAGTTGTCAATGAGCTGCCGATGCTCAATCCGACAACAGAAGTAACAAGAAACACGATGGCGTAGAACCACTTCCCTGTCACCAGTTCAAATGCAAGGTAGATCAACGTTGGAATCGTACCAGCAGCAATCCAGCTGCTGACAAGCATTCCGATGAAAAAGAAAATCATCACAGCTCCAAGGCCAGCCTTTGCTCCTTCTATCATTCCGTATTCCAGTTCAGCCATCTTTATTTTTTTCAGCAAACCGTATACAATCAGGCCCATGATCCCCAATAATACTGGGATATGAGGCACCAGTTCGAGTTTAATCATTCCATAGCTGATTCCCGTTAGCAGCAGCAAGATGACAACTGCGGCTTCAGACGTTTTCATTGAGATTACAGGCTTTTGGTTAAACATGATGTGATCCCTCCAATTAGTCGCAATAAATGCAAAAAGCTCTCTCACATAGGGACGAAGGAGCTCCGCGGTACCACCCTAATTGGCAAACAACCATGTCTGCCCGCTTCATTTAAAGTGCATGTTGAAGCAGTTGTATTTCGAATCATCCACTGCCTGGATTTTCAGCAACCATCCAGTCTCTTTCCGCTGCTCATGGTGAATCTACTTTTATCTGCCAGCACTGCTATTAATCTTTCGTACATAAACGCTTTTATGCATAAAAGCGATATAGAATAATATTAATATAGTATGAAAGGTTTTAAAAGTCAACAGAAAACCAGTCTTATAGAGACTGGCCATTGCAGAAACTATTATATAATGGGTTGAGGCTTCCCCAAATAATACCCCTGGGCAAGGTCTGCACCTATCTTCCGGCAATACTCCAATTCTTCTTTTCTTTCAATACCTTCTGCAAGAACGATTATATTGAGTTGTCGTGCCAATGTGATCACTTCTCCCAAAAATTCTTGTTTCTGTGCATCCTGGTCACAATGAGAGATAAATTGACGATCGATTTTCACATAATCCGGATTAAGCATCTCGAGGACTTCAAGCGTGGAGAATCCTGCACCCACATCATCAAGCGCCACCTTCATCCCCTGTCTTTTATATGTATTAAGAACATTTTTCAAGTGTTGGACATCAGTGATTTTTTCTGTTTCCACTACTTCAAAAACGAGATCGTCAGGATTGATTTGATATTTTTCAACTAACCTGAAAGTGTGCCTCAGGCAATATTCCGGGTTGTAGATGGTGGACGGCAAGAAATTGATGAAGCTTTTAATGCCAGCAGGAACTTTCTCCTTTTTTGCCTTGATCGCTGCTTCCCTTGCCCGTCTATCCAGGAGAGAAAGCAGCCCCGTCTCATTCGCGGTTTCGAATAACTTCCCAGGAGAGATTTGCTCTGGGGTTCCTGTCCTCAACAATGATTCATACCCATAAACCTGGGCATCATTCTTCAGACTTATAATAGGCTGAAGGTAACTGACCAGTTCCCCATGGCCGATCACCTTAACGATGTCCCGACTTCGAACATGCGCCAGCAACTGTTGTAAATTCAGCAGCATTAAGGGAGGCACAGTGGACATTGAAATACCAGTTTGGATAGTTGCTGCATCGCCCGCCGGGAGAGCGGCATCCTCTAGTAGTTTTTCCAGCTCTGTTAGTGAGCCATATGGCTGTATGGTCCTGCTGTAATCGCTAAAAACAAACAGGTAACCTTTTTCTAACAATTGAAACGGCAGACCGCAGTGACTGCATTCATTTCCCATCATGTTCCTCCAGATAATTATCTTTTAACCGGATTATACCAATACACCCATCCATATGGAAAAAAGAACTCTCTGGACATGAAAAAACCGGCATTTCATAATGCCGGTTTTTCCTTTATTAAGCATCCATTGGATTATAGAGTTTAACCTCAGGATTCTTATCCTGGAACCATCTTAATGCGAATTCATTTTCAAACAGGAATACCTTCTTGTCAAATCGGTCGGCAACAAGCAGGCTCCTTGAGCTGGAAAGGTTCTCATTGACATCGTCTCCCTCAATCCAGCGGGCGATTTTCGATCCCTGTCTTTCCATCAGAACTTCAACATTATATTCGTTGCGCATCCTTGCCTCGAATACTTCAAATTGAAGCTGACCGACGGCGCCAAGCAGGTACTCTTCAGTTTTCAGCGTCTTGAAGAGCTGGATGGCTCCCTCCTGTACAAGCTGCTGGATCCCTTTATGGAAATGCTTTTGCTTCATGACGTTCTTCGCAGAAACCCTGACGAATAGTTCAGGAGTGAATTGCGGAAGCCTCTCATATTGGAATGCTTCCTTGCCCGAGACAATTGTATCGCCAATCTGGTATGTGCCTGGATCATAGAGTCCGATGATGTCCCCGGCAACAGCTTCTTCAACAGTACTGCGGTCATCTGCCATGAACTGGGTCGACTGTGCAAGCTTCATCGACTTTCCCGTCCTGCTGAGCTGGACTGTCATGCCACGCTCAAACTTCCCTGAACAGATTCGCAAAAATGCAATCCTGTCGCGGTGAGCAGGATTCATGTTTGCCTGGATTTTAAAGATAAATCCTGAAAACTCATCCGAAAGCGGATCAACTTCACCAGCAGTCGAATTCCTTGCCTGCGGCACCGGTGCAAATTGCAGATAAGAATCAAGGAATGTCTGTACTCCGAAGTTCGTCAGGGCACTTCCGAAAAATACAGGAGTCAAAGTTCCGTCAGCGATCCTTTCCTTAGAAAATTCATTACCGGCTTCATCAAGGAGCATGATCTCTTCCAGAGTCTGATCATATAATGAAGATTCTTTTAACGAATGATCTCCATCGATTTCGCCATCTTCGGTAAGCGGAATGAACCGCTTGTCTTCCTCAACACGGAACTGTTCGATCCGGGTGTTGAAACGATCATAGATTCCGAGGAATTCCTTCCCCATCCCGATTGGCCAGTTCATTGGATACGATTCAATTCCAAGGACCTCTTCCAATTCAGCCAGCAGCTCAAGGGGCGCTTTTCCCTGGCGGTCAAGCTTGTTGATAAAAGTGAAGATCGGGATCCCTCTCATGCGGCAAACCTTGAAAAGCTTGAGAGTCTGATCCTCAATCCCCTTCGCAGAGTCTATAATCATCACAGCGCTGTCAACTGCTGTTAACGTTCTGTAAGTGTCTTCAGAGAAATCCTGGTGACCAGGTGTATCAAGGATATTCACTTTAAATCCGTCATAATCGAACTGCATGACGCTGGATGTGACGGAGATTCCGCGCTGCTTTTCGATTTCCATCCAGTCACTTGTCGCAAATTTACCTGTCTTTTTAGCTTTTACCGTACCAGCATCGCGGATGGCACCGCCGAACAGCAGGAGTTTTTCCGTAAGTGTCGTTTTCCCGGCATCCGGGTGGGAAATAATCGCAAAGGTTCTGCGTGATAATACTTCATCTTTTAATTTTTTCATATTTAAATGTTTCCTTTCTGTTAAAGGCAAAATTCCTCATAAAATTAATCTTATCTTTCTCGGGGAAAGTTTGCAATCCTGCAATTGCATATCAGAACTTTTAAAAATTTCCCTGAAACGATTATAATAGAAATTCAGGAGGTGCGGCATGGATTCAATTACCCATACTTTATTCGGTTTGGCCTTATATGGCGCCGTTGATAAGACTGATATGGAAAAAAATCAAAAACGGGCCTATCTGCTGACTGCAGTCGGAGCGAGCCAGATTCCTGACATAGATGTCATTTCCCAGCTTTGGGACAACGAAGGCCTTTATCAGATGTGGCACAGGGGCATTACTCATTCGATCTTCCTTACCCCGGTTTGGGCACTGATCTTTCTTTTACTATCCTTTCTTCTTTTCAAAGTAAAAGACCTGAAACTATTTTTCCTTGGATGGGTGGCAGTCGCCATCCATAACTCGAGTGATTTGTTCAATGCATGGGGAACTGGGTACCTGGAGCCTTTTTCCAGCATAAGGATCACATTCGGAACAATTCCCATCATTGACTTCGTCTTTTGGATCATCTTTGCAGGGGCTTTTATTGTTTCTAGGAAAAACAAAGCAAAGAGTCCTCGATTTTTCAAGTTGGCCTGGGTATTCATTGCCCTGCATGTCATTGTCCAAAGTGTCCAGGGCTGGATGCTCTACAATCAATACGAGGACGATTATGAACAGATTGCCCTTTCGGCTGGCTTTATCCCATGGACGTATACCGTCATCACGAAAAATGACAGCGAGGTTGCCATTTATCAGGACAATCTGTTTAGCGATCGTAAACTCCAATATGAGATATCTTCCGCTGAGGAAGCGGATCTTAATGGGCTTTTCGAGGAGAAGCCTGAGGCAAGGACGCTCTATGAATGGTCACCTTTTGTCGTCATCGTCGATGATGGCGAAAGACTTGGAGTATATGATCCTCGGTTTTACCGAAACGGACAGTCCTTCTTGTTTGAGTACATTGATAAAACCCAGACAAATTAAAATGAAAGAGCAGCCCGAGGGCTGCTCTTGTTCTATCTATAATCTACATTCTAGCTTCTATATCTTCCATCATCTCATCGATTGTGTCAGTAACTTCACCTGTTCTCCTGGCGACAGCAATAGTGAACTCCAATAATTCCTTATATTTTTCTACTGGAATCATCGAATTCGTTTTCTCGTATTCATTCACTTTCAGACCGAGATTTTGCAGGATCATGATTGCTTCTTCTACAGATCCTTTTTCAATATCAAACATTCTGATTCCCCCTATTTCTCTGGTTGAATTCCATTATGAGGGAGTTAAACCCTTTTTTAAATGGTAAAACTTTCATTTATAACCAATCCAACTGTAAAAAATAGGTTGAAAGTCTTTGTTTTCTAGATTTGTTACATAAAAATGGTGATAAAGCTGTTTTCACCTGCAAAATCACTTCCCACGACCCAGGCCTATCCTCCCTATTTTCTTCAAGCTTTGTTCAAAATCAGCGTATTTTCTCAAGTAACTGACTGAGGAATTGCTCACCCCGGATCAACCTTCCTCCACCCTGGACAAGGAAGTCATTTCCTCCTCCCTTACCATCAATGATCGCCAATGCCTCTTTGTTCCACCTTTTAAGGTCTGCTTCAGCCTGCTTGCCCCGTGCAAATACAAATTGGAGCTTATCTTCATTTTCTGCTGCCAGCAGGAAAACTCGGTCCTCAGCCTGAGAAACCAGCAATCTGGCCAGCTTCTGCAATTCCTGAATCGTTCTGTTCTGAAAAACCTTGCTGACAATCATTCCTGTTCCCGCGTCAACGAGTTCGGCAGCTTCGTATCTTAATAGCTGTTCCCTGGATTCTTCTATCATTTTATCCAACTCTTTTCGCTGTTCTAGCATCCGTTTAACGGCATCTGCCATATCCTGTTCTGGAGCATTCAACAAAGCCGTCAGCTCTTGCAGAACTGTATGCTTTTTGCCAAGCTGTTCAAGTACCCTTCTCCCGCAGACGAACTCAATGCGGACCATCTTCTTTTGCCTTTCCCACCCGAGGATTTTCAAAGAAGTGACCTGGCCCGTGCTGTCAGGATGCGTGCCGCCGCAGCCATTGTAATCAAATTCCGGAATGATGACGAGCCGGATATCCTCCGTGACAGAAAGCTCTTTCCTGAGCTTATATCTCCTCACTTCTTCGGAATTGACCCATTTCGTCAGAATGGGGCGATTTTCAAGGATGATCTGATTCGCGAGTTCTTCAGCAGCCTGTGCTTCATGTGCCGATAATGATTCTGTCTCGAGGTCGATCGTAAGGGTCTCTTTACCAAGATGAAAGCTGACTGTTTTGTAGCCAAACAAGTCTTCAAAAGCGGCAGATAAAATATGCTGCCCGGCGTGCTGCTGCATATGGTCAAAACGCCTCTCCCAATCAATCTCTCCTTCTATTTCAGTTGATTCCTCCAGCTTTGCATCTATGTAATGACGGATTTCGCCGCCTGTTTCCTCGACATCCACTACCTTCACAGCATTCAGCGTACCCGTATCGAACGGCTGCCCTCCGCCTGTTGGATAAAAAGCAGTCTGAGACAGCACAACATAAAGCCGTCCATCTTCATCATGCTCCTGCTTTAGAAGCTCAGCTGTAAAGCTTTTCATATAAGCATCTTGATAATACAATTTTTGTTCCATTTCAATTTCACACTCCATATCCATGCTAGTTAATCTTTTATAACGCACCATAAAAGATGCTTATTTTTCATTATGGTCATTCCTTCTCCACATAATGAAGTACTTTTTTGAATAAGAATCCAGTTTCTGTATCTAAAAACACCTTTCTAAAGATGAGAAGTAAAACTTACCGACCACAATTCTCAATATATCAGCGGATTTCCGAATATATCGGCCACATTTTCCATTATATCAGCGAATTTCTAATTATATCGACCACTTTCCCCGATATATCGGCCAACCGTGTTTTTCGCCATCCTTTTGTTAGGAAATAACAAAAGACAGCTCCCTTAATCGGAAGCTGTCCTTGTCATTTTATATTCCGGTCAATGCCTGTTCTGCTTTACTGATCAATGTTTTCCCGCGCTCAACATACTCTTCTGGGAACGGCGCATCCTTGTCGGCTGGGGTCTTGAATTGGTCAATTGATCCTGTTAGCGGCCCAATATTGCCCTCTTCATCAACATCTGTATCGAACTGATGGTCCAGCAGGAACGGAGTCCCGATTTGCACGATGGTATTGTCATCATCCAGCTCGCCGCCAGTAGACTGGAATGGAATCCGGACATACTGCTGGTCACCGTGGTCATCATTCATTTTATAATCAATATACGCATGATCGTACTCCCAATTTCCATTGACAGTAAAACCGATCGGCTCAAGTTTTTGCTTCAATTCCCCAACCGGCAGCTCTTTGCCTTCTATATTCGACTGAATTGGTATCATGTTACAGACCTCATTTCATATTAGGATGGTATATGTTCTTTTTCCACCTGGAAATGCCAGTCAAACATGCTCCAGCATACTGTGTTTTTTTAAAGAAGTGAGATATAATCTCCAATCTTTGCGTAAGTCCTTCAAAATGGTCACCATCGCGACCTGATCACCAGCACTCCCTGCATTTTTCCCCGTCATCACTACGAAATGAACGCTTTTCACTACGTTTTGCGCCTCTATCACTACGAAATCGTAGAGAATCACTACGCTTTTTGCCTCTATCACTACGAAATCAGCAATTATCACTACTTTTAACAATTTATGTAAACAATAACTCCTACCAATGTAAAAAAAGTGGAGACATTCAATGCCTCCACGGTAAAATTATTTCGTTAAGTGATACACAACTGATTCATACGGGCGAAGAGTGAAGTTCCTAACGTCTTCTGATGAATCTTCATAGTTAGATAACAGAACCTTTGCCTGGTACCTGTCAACATCAACATGACTTGGCAATTCAAACCTGGTGTCTTTTCCATAAAAATTGTTCACGACCAACAGTTTCTCATCCTGTCCATTCCTGATATAGGCAAAGAGATCTGGATGTTCTTCAAGGATGAGCTCATAATCACCATATGTGATAAGATCGAACTGCTTTCGCAGCTGGATCAACTTCTTATAATGGTAGAAAACAGAATTCTCATCGGCGAGAGCATTTTCCACGTTGATTTCCTCGTAATTCTTCGCCACATTGATCCATGGCGTTCCTTTTGTGAAACCAGCATGTTCTGTGCCATTCCATTGGACTGGTGTTCTTGAGTTGTCTCTTGATTTGCTTTGCAAAATTTTCAGGATTTCTTCTTCCGACAAGCCCTCTTCCAATTTGATCTTGTACATATTCAACGACTCAACATCGCGATAGTCTTCGATTTTATCAAAATAAGGGTTCGTCATCCCGATTTCTTCACCCTGATAGATGTATGGTGTTCCCTGCAGCATATGGATGGCTGTTGCGAGCATTTTTGCGGATTCACGATGGTACTTGCCATCATCTCCATAACGGGAAACCACCCGCGGCTGGTCATGATTGCACCAGAACAAGGCATTCCATCCGCCGCCTTTGTGCATTTCAACCTGCCATAGCGACAGGATACGCTTGAGTGCAAGAAAATCGAAATCCGCCTGTGACCATTTGTCTCCATTTTTATAATCAACCTTTAAATGATGAAAATTAAAGGTCATGCTCAATTCTTTCCGTTCCGGGTTGGAATACTTGATGCAGTGGTCGATCGTCGTTGAAGACATCTCGCCGACCGTCATGCTGTCATACTTTGAAAGTACCTCACGATTCATTTCCTGAAGATACTCATGTACTTTCGGGCCGTCTGTGTAAAATTTGCGTCCGTCCCCAGGAGGCACTGATCCATCGTCGTCCGGGAAATCCTGGTCTTTCGAGATCAAGTTGATGACATCCAGCCTGAAGCCGTCGACTCCTTTTTTGAACCAGAAATGCATCATGTCATACACTTCTTGTCTAAGCTGCTCGTTCTCCCAGTTCAAATCAGCCTGTGTCACATCGAACAGGTGTAGATAATACTGTCCTGTGGCCTCATCATATTGCCAGGCATTTCCGCCAAATTTGGATTCCCAGTTGGTCGGGGCACTGCCGTCTTCTTTCGGGTCTTTCCATATATAGTAGTTTCGGTAAGGACTGGTTTTCGATTTACTGCCGTCCTGGAACCACTCGTGCTCAGTTGATGAGTGGTTCACGACGAGGTCCATGATGATTTTGATGCCACGCTGGTGTGCTTCATCAAGAAGACGGTCGAAGTCTTCCATCGCTCCGTATTCTTCATATATCTTAAAATAGTCCCTGATATCATAACCATTATCACGCTGCGGTGAATCGTAGATTGGTGTCAGCCAAATCACGTCCACACCCAGCTCCTTCAGATAATCAAGTTTGGCGATAATCCCCGGAAGGTCGCCTGTTCCATTGCCAGTCGTGTCATAAAAGCTCTTTGGATAGATTTGATAAACGACCGACTTTTTCCACCATGGTTCAGTCATGATAATACATCCACCTCCATCAGGATTCGTTCTCTAGCTGCAATTAAGCCTCTTTATTCTTCCTTGTTTTAGCAAAAATGAACGTCAGTACGAAAGGTACGACAAGCGCGATTCCCATCCCAATGAAGAATACTCCCCAAAACTCAGTGAAGATAGACAGGAATGCCGGCAGGCCGCCAACACCGATCGATGGTGCTTGTACGCCACTAAGCGTAATGACAATCCCAGCGATTGCTGACCCGATGATCGCTGCAATGAATGGATATTTATAACGAAGGTTCACCCCGAACATTGCTGGTTCGGTGATTCCAAGCCATGCAGAAATCGCAGATGTCATTGAAAGACCTTTTAATTTCTCATTGTTTCGATCCGCAAACATCATCGCAAATGCAGCAGAGCCCTGTGCAATATTTGAAAGAGCCACCATCGGCCACAAGAATGTTCCGCCAATCGTGCCAATCAGCTGCAGGTCTACTGCAAGGAAAGTATGGTGCATACCTGTAATGACGAGCGGTGCATATAAACCGCCATAGATCAGACCGCCAATCGCAGGTACCGCGTCGAAAATGCCAACAACACCATTCGTGATCATATTACCAATAGCAAATGTGATTGGTCCAATCACAATAAATGATAGGAAACCAGTGATCAATAATGCAAGCGGAGCTACTGTCAGCAGCTGAAACGCGTCAGGAATCCGCTTGCGAAGGAAAATTTCCATCTTTGCCAGTACATAAGATGCAAGCAAGACAGGCAACACTTGTCCTTGATAACCTACCTTTTCAACTGATAAACCAAACAAGTTCCATGTTGGAATCTCGCCCTCCTGCTGGGCCGCACCATATCCCCATGCATTCAACAGATCCGGATGCACAAGCATCAGACCGAGGACGATACCGAGCAATGGACTTCCGCCAAATTTATTGACCGCACTCCAACCAATCAAGCCCGGCAGGAATACGAATGCAGTATTTGCAATCAAGTTGATGATGCTGGCAAAGTCAGCCCATCCGGTATAAACATCGATGAGTGCCTGGCCTTCGAAAAAGATATCCTTTCCAGTCAGGATATTGTTAATTCCCATTAACAGACCAGCTGTCACGATCGCTGGCAGGATTGGGATGAAAATATCTGCAAGCGTCTTGATTGCCCTTTGCAAAGGGTTCAGGTTTTGGGCTGCGGCATCCTTGATGTCCTCTTTCGAAGCCTCGCCAATCCCTGTAATCGCAACCATTTCCGCATAGACCTTATCGACAAGCCCCTGACCAATAACAACCTGATATTGTCCATTCGCTGAAAATGAACCTTTTACCAAATCAATATTCTCCAGTTTTTCCTTGTCCACTTTGCCTTCATCCTTCAAGGCAAAGCGAAGCCTTGTGACGCAGTGGGTGGCAGCGGCGATGTTTTCTTTGCCGCCAATCGCCTCGACGATTTGTTCAACACCTTCTCGATTCATTTCTTTCTCCTCCTGTTACCGTTTTCATTTCCTATAATAAAAACATTGCTATAAATCCAACATCTTGTATATACATGTTGTTGATTACGTTTACATTTTACTTGTATATACAAGACAAGTCAACTATTTTAATCACCCTATAAAGTTCCCTTATTCTGCATTTCAAAACAGTTTTTATTAAAATTGGATCTGGTGCGAAAATAATTACCAATTCCTTCGCATGTTTGGATTGAACTTCCGCATGGGTAAAAATAATAAATAAGGATTTTTCTCAGGAAGGATGTTTGAAATGTTGGGAACCAAGAAAATCGGAGATGGCTATAAAAGATTTGAAACAAAGGCAAAAGAGTACGTTAAACGACCGGAAAAAACAGATACCCTTTTAAGTGCTGCAAGCAGGAAAGCTGATGAGAAAAAGAATTCCCTGCCTGAAGTTTGGGACAACCTTCAGCTTTTATTTGATTTGGTAAGTGCCTGGCGCAGAGGAGATTACAAGAAAATCCCGACCGGATCGATCCTGACCATCATTGCTGCGATTATATATTTTGTCTCTCCCATCGACATCATTCCCGATTTCATCATAGGGCTGGGGTTTGTTGATGATGCAGCTGTAATTGGTTTTGTATTAAAACAAATCACTGCTGACTTGGAAAAATTCCGGATATGGAAGGAAGAACATGCTGCAGATGGTCTCATCATTGATGAAAACAAACTTGAAGAAAATACGCAAAACATGTAAAACCCGCCCACATGGCGGGTTTTTTCAAAATTGGCTGCACTTTTCTCGCTGAGCCTTATACTAGTAAACACCTAAAAAAATCTGCTAGCCGATGAAGCTTAAGTTGGGAAAAGTTCGGCTTGTCTTCTAGGTCTAAAGTGTGTTTATAAGGATTAAATCTTTTGTCCTATTCTAAACCCCTTATTCATTCAGTATTTTTAAGTAATAGTAAATTTTTTACAAGATTTGTTTTGATAAAAAATATAAGGGGGAAGAATCATGCAAAAGCTGTTGATGCTTACGTTTGTCCTGCTGCTTGTATTCTCCGGTTCTGTTATTGCCTCTCCTTCATCGAATGGTTCATCCAATGCAGTCACTAGCCCGATTGAGGCTTACAAAAGCGAATCCGAGGTCAACACTGCTGGCTATCTGTGCTGGCAATGTACGAAATGGGCGTACTATAACGGTTATAGAACCTGCGTATCAGGAGTTTGGCTGACTAGCTGTCCTGTTGCAGGGTAATTCACGCAAAAGGATGCCAAATTTGGCATCCTTTTTGTTACCATATTTATCCTTTTGTACCTGATGAAATATTGGAACCTTCAATGAAATATCTTTGGAAAAAGAAAAACAGCAAGACTACCGGCAGCAGGACGGTCACGGACATGGCCATTAAATAATGCCATTGTGTCTGTACAGTCCCCTTGAAGGTCTGCAAACCGATTTGCAGTGTATACATGCTTTCATCATTGATGTAAAGCAATGGTCCCAGCAGGTCATTCCATGCGCCATTGAAAGAAAAGATTGCAACTGTAATCAGTGCAGGCTTTGTCAAAGGCAGCATGATGTGCCACCAGATTTGCAGATGCCCTGCCCCATCAAGAATTGCCGCTTCGATCAGTTCATTCGGGATGCCCATCATGAACTGACGCAGCAGGAAGATGAAAAAGGCGCTGCCCAGGAATGCAGGTACGATCAATGGAAGATAGGTGTTCACCCAGCCAAGCTTTGAAAACAGGATATACTGGGGAACCATGGTCACGAAACCTGGAATAAGCATCGTGGACAGGACAATGATAAAAAGCGTATTCCTGCCCTTGAACCTGATTTTAGCGAACGCATAAGCAACGAGTGAGTTGACAAGCACGCTGCCGATAGTGCCGACTGCTGCAATGAAGACTGTATTCATTGCCCAGCGCGTAAATGGCGCTGTCTGCCAAGCCTCCACATAATTGCTGAAATTGAACTCCTTCGGGATGAACGTCGGAGGATACTGGGCAATTTCAGCCGGTGATTTTAACGAAGTCGAAATCATCCACCATAATGGCATCAAAATCAGAGTACTCCCGGCAATGAGCAGCAAAGTGACAAAGGTAAGTTTGACGTTTTCTTTGAATTTTTTCGTTTCATAAAATCTTGGTGCTGTTGCCTGACTCACTTGCCATCTCCTCCTTCATAATGTACCCAGCGCTTTCCGAGCTTCATATTTAGCACGGTCAGAATCATGACAATAATGAAGAGCAGCCACGCCATTGCTGAAGCGTATCCCATGTCAAATACTTCAAACGCGTTGTTCCACATATGCAAATTGTAGAATAATAGAGAGTTTCCTGGCCCTCCGCTGCCATTCTCGGTCATCACATAGGCTTCCTGGAAAATTTGGAAAGAACCGATCGTACTGGTGATCACATCGAAGAAGATAATCGGTGAAATCATCGGCAATGTGATATGGTAAAACTTCTGCCACGCAGTTGCTCCCTCAATATCTGCGGCTTCATACATCTGAGACGATACCCCTTGCAGGCTGGCCAAGTACAGGAGCATTCCCCCGCCTACACTCCACATCTTCATCAGAAGAAGCGCTGGTTTAGTCCATTCTGGGTCGAACAGCCAGGCAGGACCTTCAATTCCAAACCAGCCAAGCATTGTATTGACGAGGCCTGTAGATGGGCTCAATAGCTGCATCCAAAGGAAATAGACTGCCACGCCCGATAATATAGCAGGCAGATAGTAGATTGTCCTGAAAAACTTCATCCCTTTAACTTTTTGATTTAATAAAACGGCCAGCAGGATGGCTCCCGCTGTTGTTAGCGGTACGGAAAAAATAACATAATAAATTGTATTATAAAGAGAAGTGCGGAATAAATCGTCCATTGTAAACATGCGCTTGTAATTCTCTAAGCCGATGAAGTTCATTTTCGATGTAATATTGTAATCTGTAAAACTTGCAGCCAGGCTGAATAATAGCGGTCCAAGTGTAAGGCCAAGGAAACCGATGATCCATGGTGAAATGAACAAATATCCAGCAAGATTATCTTTGGCTTTCCTGCTGAGCCCCTTCTTCTTGACAGCGGCATTGGTGCTTTTCCGTTCCGGGATGATGTTGGTCCCCGCTTCCCTGTGTGCCAATGTACTTTCTGAAGACTTCATACTTCCTAACCCCCCTATGCATTACCGGTTGAATTTGAAGACTATTCCGAAAACTAAATGATCTATTAAAAAGAGAAGGGCCGCTCGCGCCTTCTCTTTCTCTATTATTTCTTTTTCATTTTCTCTACATCGTTTTCCGCTTTTTCCAATGCCTTTTCAGGTGTGGTTTTGCCTAATAGGGCATTATCGATTTGCGGATTGATTCTGCTATGATAATCAGGATACTCAACAGGCACCGGGAACATCTTAGTCTGCTCAAGATTCTTCACTGTCGCTTCATAGACCATTTTGTCCGGACCTTTAAGTTCCTCTATCGTCGCCTCAGCGGCTTCAATATTGGCCACATTGTCATAGTTCTTGACTGCCCAGTATTTCTGAGCTTCAGGACCAGTCAAGTATTTGATGAAATCCATTGCTTCCTCAGGATTCTTTGCACCTTTAGGGATCTCCGCAACAAAACCTCCGCCTTCCGCCCAGTTCCCTGCTCCTTCCTCATACTCAGGAAGTGGTGCGACACCAAATTCAAGATCCTGTCCATAATCTCTTAGCTGTGTATAGAATGTTCCTACATCGACCCACATGGCTACTTTTTCCGCAATGAACGGGTTGGCCTGCTCGCTGCCAAATTCAGCCTGGAATGCTTGTACCGTATTTTCACCAAGGCGTTCTTTCCAGCCCAGAATCCATTCCAAAGCCTCCACCTTTTTCGGAGTATTGATTGCTAACTCGCCATTATCAATGAACCCTTTTCCACTATCAGCATTTGTCATCCAGCTGGATGCTCCGACACTTCCCCATAATGGATAGAAACCAACACGATCATACTGCTTGCCATTTTTAACATCAAGCTTCTTTGCATATTCTTCGAGCTCAGCCCAGGTTGCCGGCGGCTTTTCAGGATCCAGTCCTGCTTCCTTGAAAGCTTTTTTATTATAGAAAAGAAGACGTGTATCAGTATTGAAAGGAACTGCATATGCTTTGCCTTCATACTCGACTGTATCCCAAAGGTGAGGGTAAAACTGCTGCTTGAACGAATCGTCGATATATTTGCTTAGTTCTTCCACCTGCTTGTTCTCAGCACGCTGTGACACAGTGTTGATATCATTGATGATTACATCCGCCGGATTGCCAGCCGCTACAGAAGCAAGGTTCTTCGTCCAGATATCTCCCCAGGGAAGGAATGTGTGCTTAACGAATACCTTGTCCTGAGAATTGTTGTAGTCCTCAATGATTTTTTCAATAATCGGGCGACGTGTCTCCGATCCCCAGAACGTCCAAAAATCAACTACGACCTTCCCGTCCTGCGTTTTTTTCCCTGCATCAGCCTTCTGTTCTCCAGAACATCCAGCCAGCATGCCAATCAATAAAAATACTGCAAGAATGAATGCTAGACCCCTCTTCATGACTCTTCCTCCTGTATATTCAAGTTGAGAATGATAAATACAAACTAACTAATACCCAAGCTCGAAAAGAGCTAAACATAAAAATTTTATTAATTTTTTATTTCAATATAAAAACCAGGTTTAAATGGGAAAAACAATGCATTAATACTGATGAAGTAATTAGGGAAAGTTCTATAAAACTGAAACGCTAAAAATGCTTAAGTACGGGCTCTATAGATATAGGACCCAAATGTTGAGATTACCTGTGGAGGGACTTATAAAATAATGTTTGTAATTAAAAACGTTTTTTTGACAAAAACAACAAGCCGGGGGCTTATCTTGCCCCCGGCTTGTTTCCATACTTTCCTTCTTATCAAGCCGCACTCTAAAATGCAGCCTGTTTTTCGATTTTATCGATCAAATTTGTTACAAAAACTGACTTTCCTGAATCAATTTTGTACACCTTGGTTTCTTTTATCCGTTTGAGGTAAACCTCGCCATTATGAACCCATAACTTGCATTTATCAGGCTTCCTGTTGTCGTAAAACAACAGAAGGTCATAGCTGTCCCCCATCACCGGAGCGTTTGTCTCGGCTTTCCTGCTATTCACGGCATCATTCATCGTTTTCATCCAGACTGGATCATCAATGATTGAAACTCCCTTTCTTGTCAGGTTGGACTGGAGACTGAAGATATCGCCAGACACGGACTTGGTCATATAGGTGACTACGATGTCACTTGCTGTAAGAAGTTCTGCGGGTTTGGCCGCTGTCTGCTCACCGTAAGCAGGATTGAGCACTTGTACCAGAAGAAAGGCAGTGCAGGCCAGAATCATCGCGAAGGTCAAAAAAACGCCTGTCCAGTGGCTGAATATGTAACGATACCGTTTAGGATTCTTGCTGGCTTGAAGGATCGTGTTATAAGTTTTACGTTTCTGAATTTCTGATCTTGGGATATGATTGAGACTCCTGAAGCTATCTTCAAGTTCAAATGATTTCTTCAATTAATTCGCCTCTTCTCTTCAACTCTTTTTTTAAGGCAGCCATTGCCCGTGATGTGGTGATTTTCACTTTGCTTTCGCTCCAGCCAAGGATCAAGGCTGTTTCCCTAATCGAGAACTCCTTGATCTTCCTTAAAATCAAAACCTCCTGATAGCTTAGCTTCAGTGTTTTGATTGCTTTATACAGAAGCGATGTCTTCTCCCCTTTGACAATAATTTCTACGGGAGACGGCTGACAGCTTTGGATGACATACTTGTCCAGCGAGAAAAAGCGAAGCCTTTTTCCCCTTCTTAAATGATCAATCGCCACATTGCGGGCGATTTTCACCAGCCAGGTAAACATTTGTGATTCTCCATTGAACTGATGAATATGCTTGTACACCTTCAAAAAAGTTTCCTGGGTTAAATCCTCTGCGACTTCTTTCTTTCCGGTCAATAACAGGAGATAGCCATAAACCTTGTCACTGTATTCCTCGTATACTTTCTGGAAATGAATGCTGTAATGATCGCGCAAAATTCTCCCCCCTCTTTCAAACAGTTAGACGAATGAGAACCAAAAAGGAATCACTATTTTCAGAATTTTTTTATTTTAATTTAAAATAACAGGAATATTGCAACTTTCCATGGTGCTTATTGCCTAACTTATTTGGGAAAGGCAAAAAAAGCCTGAATGGAAATCCATTCAGGCACTTCTGCTTCCTCTAGCGACAGCAAGAACATCCTACGATAATCAAGAGGATGAACAACACAACGATTAAGACAAAACCGCTGCCATAGCCAGCTCCTCCTACACCGTAACCACCGTAACCACAGCATCCGCCGTACATTATATAACCTCCTTCTAAAAGTCGATTATTTTTAATTTAGTAACCGAAACCCCAAGAAGCTCCGATTATGATTAACAAAATGAACAAAACCACCAGTAACGCGAAACCTCCGCCGTGCCCGAATCCGCATCCATCAGACATCGTAACAACCTCCTTTTTTTATGTCCCTATATCCTATTCAGGACGTGACATTTGTGCAATTAAACACCAAAAAAAATACTAGCCCATATTCACCATGGCTAATTTTGCAGCTAATGCGCATGATGCCATATAAAAAAGAGAACCTCTGCAGGCTCTCTTTTTTCTGGTTTATACAAGTACTTCCTCTTCTTTGGAACTGGATTCATTCAAGAATTCGTATGTAATTAAAGGCGCGACAGGAATCTCCAGCCATCTTGCCACACCCGTGTTCGTCACTTTCTCCATATATACAGGCTTGCAATCTTCAAGCAGGCAAAGTTTCAAGGTTTGGAAACCGTTGAGTTCGAAAACCATTTGTTCGATTTCTTTCTTCTCCTCTGGAGTAGCGAGCACCTTTTCTTTTTTTGGCTCAAGCAGTACGACAATCAATTCCTTCCGCATCTGCTTTTCAAGCTCCATACGGGCGAAAGCCAGTTTCTTAAGAGTTCTGTTCAATTTCCACATATTGATTCCAGCTATTTTTCTATAGATCATTCTTTATGCCTCCATTTTTCCCCCAACTCTCATTCTAAAAGAGAATTCGACAGAAAGTAACAATATATTGGGGTATGGAAGAAATTCCAATCGATTTTTTGTGAAAAGAACAAAATAACATCTCGAAAAGTTAGGAACAGCAGCTGGACCAGTGTCTCGAGACCCGGAAGCTGCAGCTGGATTAAACACCACTTCCAGGTACCCACAACATAATCATTTTATATTTTCATCAAAAATTGAAAAGGCTGCATGGAGAGTCATGCAGTCTTTACAGATCAAGCAAATATTTGGCGTATCTGGACATGCGGTCCTCTGTCCACTTTGGTGCAGATACCATTTTTATATCAATATGCTCCAATTCCTTCATCCTTCCTGCCAGGTGTTCCCGGGCAGAAAGCGCAATATAATCAGCAAGCATGCAATCCTGGTTGCGCGTGGTCATTACAATTTCAACATCTCGGTCATCTTTGACACAGACCTCATAAACGAGACCAAGGTTCACAATATCAACACCAAGCATTGGCTCCTCTACTTCTTCGAGCATTTTATAGATCTCATTTTTATTCATATTGAGTACCTCCTCCCGCAATGATGAAGTCTGCTTTCTTACTTTCATCTTAAAAGAATATGGGAAAAAATTGGAGTGACACACTTCACATTTCATAGTTTTGTCATTTTATAAAGAAAAATTTGTGTCAGTTTTATTTTTCCGCAAAAAAATAACAGGCTGACGTTTCATCAGCCTGTTGGATTCAACCTATTACCTGTTGTTTGTTCTGCATTTTCTGTAAGTACTGCAATGTTCCTTTATCAGAAGTAGTCGGAAGTTCATACATGGATTGATACTCTTCCGGTCCTTTCCCGGTAATCAGGACCCATTCACCTTTTTTCGCAGTTTCCCAGGCTGTCCTGATCGCCTTGGTCCTATCTGCAATGACCCTGCCTTTATTCATGCCAAACCGGTCATTGAGCTCCTGGAGTTCCTTTATCATTTCTTCTTCAGATACTCCATTCAAGTCATCGAAAGTCAGGATGAATTCGTCACTCATCGCTGCTGATGTCTTGATCATATGCTCTCTTTTGGTCTTATCCCTTTCACCCCGGAAACCGAAAATATGATTGATTTTGACAGCCTCATGTTCTTTTGCGGCATGCAGACAATACTCAATCGCGTCTTCTGTATGCGCATAGTCGACGATGAAAGTCGCTCCTTCAGGATGAGGAATCATTTCAAAGCGACCAGGCACTCCCGGAAACGTTTTTAGAGCTTCTATAATGACATCGGGCTTGATGCCGATTTTCACTGCTGTTAAAAATGCCATTGCTGCGTTATACACATTATGCTGACCAGGTGACGGGAAGGTCAGGGAATAGAGTACGCCACCGAGCTTGATATCAAACCTGGTCTGGCCATTCAGTTTGATATCCTCTATTTTCAAATCATGACAATCATCGTACCCTATTGAATAGACAGGCATATCCTTGGCGTGAAGCAAACTGGCCAGCTCGTCACCCCATTCACTTAGCCTGCTGATGACTGCAGCTCCCTCTGGCTTCATGTAATTGTACATAAGCGTTTTTGCCTCGAAATAATCCTCGATTGTCGGGTGATAATCCAAATGATCGTGAGACAAGTTAGTAAATAATCCGTAATCAAGCTCCAAACCTTCAATTCGGTATTGCTTAAGTGCATGGGAGGAAACTTCGAGAACAACAAATTCATCATTGCTCCTGGCCATCAGCTCCTGGATTTGCAAAGCATCCGGCGTTGTATTGGAAGGCTTGTACACTTCATCATTTATAATATAAGACACAGTCCCAAGCAGCGAACAGCTCTTTCCCGCTGTCTCGAGGATGTGCTTCAAAATATAAGATACCGTTGTTTTTCCATTCGTACCGGTAATGCCAATAACTGTGTGCTTTCTCGATGGATGGTTATAAAATGTGCTGGCCGCTCTTCCCAAGGCTAGCCTGCTGTCGAAAACTTGTATATAAGGCACCTTCAGATCAAGGTCATTTTCCCCAATCACAGCTGCAGCACCTTTATCAATGGCTTCATCAATGAACTGATGCCCGTCCATTTGAAAACCAGAAATCGCCACAAATAAATCGCCAGGCTTAACTTTGCGCGAATCCATCTCGATTCCGCCAAATTCAAAGTCTGCTTCGTTCTGATATTTTTTTATACAGCCGCCGAGGGCTTTAAGCACCTTGGATAATCTCATTTCCAAAACTCCCTTTTTAAACATGACCCAAAATTCCTCAATCGGAATTTAGAAATGCATATAGTATGTCTCTTTTTATATTCCCCCGTTTTTTAAAACTATGCCTCGTAAAGTCTACTAGTTTTTTTATTTTTTTAAAATGAGGAAAACGATATAGAAAAAAAGACCGGCTTATAGCCAGTCTTTAACTCTTTTCTGGAATTATCTGTTTGAAAACTGGGACAAATACTTAAAATTAAGCCGGCTGTGCTGCTTGAGCATAAAAGCTGATCTGGTGGCTCCTTCTTTTCTGAGTGTATTCAAGGCATTGATCATTTCCTCTGCTGTCCCGATGCCAATGCCATGTCCATAATACAGTCCCTTACCTAGAAATACTGCATTTTCCCCCCGCCAAATCGGCTTGTCAAAATCCGGATTCATAAAATAAACCACATCCCCCGGAATAAATTCATTCCCTTCCATAGTAATAATGGCCAAATCAGGATCATAATTCCAATTCCAGACGAGCAGCCCTCGGAATAAGTAATTGAAATTCGAGACACGAATCGAATCCAATACAGCTTTGTAGAAAATGATCACCATCGCTGTGGAACATTCAAAGCCGTATAGCTGACCATTTTCAAAAATATCATTGATAGCATCAGAAGGCCTTACATTGGGGTTCAGCAAATAGCCCATCGGATGCTTCGTCCAATAAACCGGATTGAATTGTGAATATGTGAAGGATGTAAAAGCAACTCCAGCGTCCTTAAGCTTCAGCGAGGCTTCAATAATATTCTCACGCAGCCTGATCTCGAACAGGAGCTGAAAGACAGTATCATACTCAAACATCGTCAGGCTTTTATCAAGATAGTCGTAAATTTCCTTTTGCTTCCCAGACAAACTAAGCAGTTTTTCACTGCTGGTTCCATCTGGAAACCGGATGATGATCATCACGCTCCCCCTCCGCATTCTGTTAATTGTGCATACATAATTAACTATATGAAGGTCGAGTGCCTAAAAGACATTGGACAGGATGGATTATTGAATGAAGCAAAACTGCTACTTCTGCAGACACTTTACCTCCTGCATTATGAAAATGAAGCAATCCGCCTGGTTTCCTTCATTCGGCATCCATTTACTCTACTAAAGCTTGTTTGCGGTGGACTTAGGTTTTGAAATCTCTAAATTGACTCATCCAATTGTTTTGTTTCTTTCCTAAAGGGTATTTTTAAAATTATCACAGCTGAAGGAGGTTTTAATCATGCCAGAAAACAATCAAAAGAAAAATGACGGTTCTGTTGAACAGGAGAAAAAACAGGCTGAGAATAAGGATATAGAGCCACAGAGAGATCCTGTAAAACCTCAAGAGGAGTCTGGTGCTGATAAATAAAATCAATACTTTTCAAAGAGAGGTGATCAAGATGGAGAAGGAGTCCAAGAAGCGGGTACCGGTGGATAACACTCAAAATATGGACAACCCGGAGCAATATGAAACGGAAACCAAAAGCCTGCATGACAAATTTAAGAGTCAATTGACAGTAGATGCTATTCCGATGGAGGACCTCAAGCAGGAGATGCGCGAGGAAAAGGATAAACACAATACAAAGGATTCGTCGTCAAGCGAGAAAAAGTTCAACGTTGATTATGATAATGATCTTTAAGTTTTCCCCCTGGTAAAGCACCAGGGCTTTTTTTTTAGGTTTAGCTTGCCTTTTAACGAGAATATTAACAGTATCACCCTAAAGGAGGATGCTGAATGAGCAACCAGGAATTAAAAGACAGAGTCTCACAGATACTAGGAGAATCGAAGGTCGGCACGCTTGCGACAGTTGAGGGAAACAAGCCGCACTCTCGCTATATGACCTTTTTCAACGACGAATTGACCCTTTACACGCCAACCAGCAAAGAGACATATAAAGCAGAGGAGATTGAAAAAAATCCTCATGTCCATATCCTGCTTGGTTATGAGGGCGAGGGTGTGGGAGATGCGTATGTTGAAATCCAGGGGAAAGCGACAATTAAGGAAGACCAGACTCTCAAAGATCGCTTCTGGAATGAAAAGATGAAAAAATGGATTTCGACTCCAGAGGATCCTGATTACATTATTCTCGAAATAAAACCAGAAACAATCCGTTTGATGAATGACCATGGCGAACCGGAAACACTGGAGTTATAAGCAGAAGGAGATGGCAGCCCCATCTCCTTTTTTGGATTAAATCACTGAACTTGTCATTTTTTTGCCATATTTCACCTGGATTTTTTGTTGCTATCATCATAGTTATATCGTAATCTATTAATGAGACAAGAATGTGAATTAATTCACAATAAATAAGCACTTCTATACCCACCTTAAAAGTCTTTTTTTTTAAACTTGTCATGTGAATATTTTCACAATATAAATCATTTTACCGGAAAGAAGGAATTCTAATGAATACACCAAAAGTGGTCATCCTTGGGGCAGGGTACGGCGGGCTGATTACCAGCAGACAGCTTGAAAACACGTTGCGCAATGGTGAAGCTGATGTCACACTGATCAACAAACACGATTATCACTATATTTCCACACAGCTTCATAAAACAGGTGCAGGGACAGCTTGTGATGAGAAAATCACTTTACATATTCCTGATCTTCTTCAGACGAATAAAGTCCAGTTCAAGAAAGGAACGATTCAGGATGTGGACTTTAAAAACCAAACAGTTCGCTTAGAATCAGGTGAAGATGTCGAATATGACTACCTCTTGATCTGCCTTGGTTTTGATGTTGCAACCTTCGGCATACCGGGAGTAGAAGAAAATGCTTTTAAGATCAGGAGTTTCAGGAGCACAAAGTCCATTTACAACCATATGCTCAGGCAGTTTGCAGCCTACAAGGAAGACAAGGACCCTTCCCGCCTGACTTTTGCTGTAGCCGGAGCCGGGTTCACCGGTATAGAAATGGTTGGCGAGCTTGTCGAGACACTGCCAAAGCTTTGCAAGAAATATGACGTCCCGATTGAAGACACAAGAATAATCAATATCGAGGCGTCGGAAACGGTTCTGCCCGGTTTTGATAAAGAAGCGATTGCCTTTACTTCCCAATACCTGAAAAAGAATGGTGTAGAGTTGATGACTTCTACTAAAATTCATGAATGCACACCTGCTTCCATCATATTGGATAATGGTGAAACACTGCCATCAAGGACGTTGATCTGGTCTGGCGGCGTACGCGGCAATGCTCTATTGGAAAAGCTTGATGTGCCGGTTTCAAGAGGACGTATAGAAGTTGACGAATTCCTGAGGGTAAAAGGGATGAATAACGTCTTCTGTATCGGCGACGCAGCATTGTTCATGAAAGAAGGGCAACAACAATTGCCTCCGACTGCACAGGTTGCCATCCAGCAGGCTGAAACTTGCGGACCGAATATCGTTGCCAGTTTGCGAGGAGAGACTCTAAAAGCTTTCGAATATCACCATAAAGGAACAGTGGCTTCAATTGGCAACAGAGCTGCTGTCGGGAAAGTGTTTGGATTGAAAATCAGCGGGTTATTCGCTGCCTTTATGAAACAGGTCATAGAAGCGCGCTACCTATTCGTTCTCGGCGGACCGTCCCTGATTATCAAACAGTTCTTCAAAGCAGGTAAGCCACAATCTGAAATGGCCATTTCCAACCAAAAATAAGAACAAAAGCATCGGAGCCAAATTTGCGGTTCCGATGCTTTACTTTTGTGATGCGGTCAAAGAATCCCCAGGAGGGCGTTTCCCGCGCTTCAAGTCATTGATTGTCAGACCGAAACGCATTTCCAGGTGAGGATAGTCTTTAAAATGGCTCCAGTCCCCTCCCCACTCAAAGCCCAAATCCTTCGCAATCGCAACAACCTCAATCCAATCTGATTTCGCATTACCATTCCCATCATAGGACATATCCCAAAGGGCTTTTCCCTGTCTGTCCAGAAGCGCGAAATCAATAGCCAATCCAAAATTGTGATAGGACTCCCCGCCTCTTGCGTGGGTAACAATCTGCCCTTCTGTTGATCTTCCTTTTTCATATAAACGATCCTGCTCCTCAAAACCTCTGAACCCATCTGTGATGATGATCTTTATTCCTTTGCCCGCTGCCTGCTCGATCAACAAGTCTCTTTTTTCCTGGACAACCGGATGCAAATCTTGAGGCAATGGAACATTTTCGTTAATCTCCGGTCTGGTAAGGAACTGAAAATATAAAAGCAGGGCAATCATGACAAGCAAGAAAGTTAGAGTGGCATTACCTAAAAGCTTTATTTTCAAAGTCTAAATTCCTTTCAGCAAATCTTTTTTTCTATTATATTACGAAATCATCATGTATTTAGTTTCAATTATACTCTTTTCCATATAACACCAGAGGTGATTATTAAATAGGAACAGCCCGGACAGATCAATTGTCGGGCTGGCTTTGTCTTAATTAAATGTAAATTTTTCAAGAATACGATCGGCAATCAGATTGTAGCCTTGATCGTTCAAATGGAGCGAATCACTGAAATACTGCTGCTTCTCCACACCCCGGAACAAATCATTGGTTGGAATATAAACCATTTCCTCCTCTGCTTGAATCGCTTCTTGAATGCCTTCATTCCAGTCATCGATCACCGCTTCAATTTCCCCAAGAGACGGATAAGGGTTATAAAGTCCCAGGACGAGGATTGGAGCCTGATCATTATTTTTTCGAATGATATCAATGATCGCCTTCAGGTTCTGGATGTATACTTCCTGCCCCTTTTCCACCTTGTCCAGCTGCAGTTCCTCTAAATTTCCGCCATTGCTGTTGATCAAATCATTCGTACCGATAAAGAGGATGAAATAATCAGCCTCTTCAAGCTTCCTGGTGACCCTAATATCCGATAGCTGGGACAGAACGCCTGAAGATTCCAGTCCGTATATCGCTTCGTTGGTAAAATGGACCTCTTCCTTCGTTTGTTCATTCAATTTCTTGTCCAGTGTTTCAATATAGCCGGATCCTTTTTCATCACCATATCCGTATGTGAGCGAGTCACCAAATGCCACCACAAGAGTGTCCCCCTGTTCCTTCACAGGCTGTTTGTCATAAATGCTGAAGGCGGCAAGGATTGCAATAAAGATTATGGTGAATAGAACAAATGCTGTCTTTTTCTTCATGATGTTTTCCTTTCATCATCGTTTACGTTTTTTTACCCTTCAGCTGCAAAGTGGTAAACATACAGAAAATACTTTCGCCTCCTGCTAGGACTATAATATTATTCCTGTTAATGTGACGATCATCTTCGTGAACCCGGTTTTATCCGCACATTATTCCTGTTAATGTGATGATCATTTCAGTGACGACTGTTTTATCCGCACATTATTCCTGTTAATGTGATGATAATTCTCGTGACCCACGTTTTATCCGCACATTATTCCTGTTTATGTGACGATAATTCTCGTGACCAACCTTCTATCCGCACATTTTTCCTGTTTATGTGACGATAA